>NZ_JACEMT010000050.1:0-113022 GCF_013868415.1 Marinobacterium marinum
GCTGTCCGCGAATGTAAGTTGCTGATCCATCTTATGCGTCCTCGATCATGTTCAGTCAGCATTATCCCATGACGCGGACTTGATCACACCTTCCCAAGCCGCGTATGGACACTCTGCAGACACTTGGAACCAGACCGATCAGGGTGTGTCATACCCAACATTGAACTATGCTGACCTCAGGGCAAATTTGCTCCTCCCCGGTATCCCTTCATCCCCCGACAACCGAGAACATAACCATGAAGCTGGCCATACTCTCTCGATCTCTAAAATCCTACAGCACCCGTCGTTTGAAAGAGGCGGCGTTAGACCGGGGAATCAATGTAAAAGTACTGGATACTTTAAAGTTTGCCATCGACTTAAAGCGGGGTGCCCCGGATTTATATTTCCGAGGTAAACAGCTCAGTGACTATGATGCCGTGTTGCCCAGAATCGGCGCTTCCATTACCTACTATGGTACAGCGGTCGTCCGGCAGTTTCAGGAGATGGACGTCTTTTGCGCCAATACGGCTCATGGCATTGCCAACTCCCGCGACAAATTGCGCAGCCTTCAAATTCTTGCACGTCACCATATTGGTATACCCGAAACCACCTTTGTACGGGATAAACGGGATGTACTGCCGGCTATCGAACGCGTGGGGGGAGCCCCCGTCATTATCAAGCTCATCGAAGGTACACAGGGCATAGGCGTTTTACTGGCCGATACCGTTAAGGCAGCCGAGTCAATTATCGAGCTATTACAGAGCCAGAAACAAAACGTCTTGATTCAGAAATTTGTCGCAGAAAGCCGTGGCAGGGATATTCGTGCCCTGGTGGTGGGTGATCGCGTCGTTGCAGCGATGAGGCGTGTTGCCCAAGGCCAGGAGTTCCGCAGCAACGTCCACCGCGGCGGTGTCGCCGAACCCGTTGATCTTCCGGAAGAATATGTGGAAGCAGCCATTCGCTCAGCGCAGATCCTGGGCTTGCGAGTCGCGGGCGTAGATATGCTGGAGAGCGCCACCGGGCCACAAATCATGGAGGTCAATTCCTCCCCCGGACTGGAAGGTATTGAAAGCTGTACGCAGCTGGACGTCGCGGGCGCCATTATTGACTATATAGTGGCGCAGGTTGAATTCCCTGAAATTGACATTCGACAGCGACTGACAGTGAGCAAAGGCTACGGGGTCAGCGAAATCCTTGTTCCTGACGGCTCGGAATATGTGGGCAAGACCATATCCGATATCGACTTGTCAGCAAAAGACCTGAACGTTTTGACGCTTTACCGCGGGAACAAGGTAATACCCAACCCCAAGGCGGAGCGGCTTTTGGAGCCTGGGGATAAATTGCTGTGTTTTGGCAAGCTCGAGTCCATGCGCGGCATGGTTCCGGCTCGTACACAGCGCAGGCGCCGACCAAAAATTATGGACCTTCCGGATACCGAAGTAACCAACCCTGACTCTAACGGGAATGACGGGAATGACTAAAACTCTTGGATGGCGAGAATGGGTTTCGCTACCTGATCTGGGAATCGCCAAGATCAAGGCAAAGGTCGACACCGGCGCGAGAACCTCTGCTTTACATGCCTTTGATGTCAGCCTGGCAGAGGTTCGTGGCGTGAAGATGGTACGTTTTAAGCTCCACCCGCTGCAGCGGGACTCAGAAACGGTAATCGAGTGCGAAGCACCCTTGCTGGATGAACGTGAGGTGCGTGATTCCGGTGGACACAGCGAGATGCGCTACGTCATCGAGACCCGAATTGCCATAGGCACAGCCACCCACATCGCAGAAGTGACATTGACCAACCGCGATTCAATGGGGTTTCGCATGCTGATCGGTCGCACCACCATGAAGGGACATTACCTGGTTGATCCCGGCAGGTCCTATCTATTGTCCAGGCATTGATCAGCGCCTGTGACGGCGCCAGCCCCAATCACTTTGTGTGAACCTATATCTGTTCATGACAGATCGAGCGCCACTTTCTTGTACAACCGGTGGCGCTCGGCCATTAACGCTTCAATTCTGCCGGCGGCATTGAGCAGAGAGCTTTGAAAGTTGAAGTTCGGCTTCCTTCTGACCCGGGCGGCATCCCAATAAAGACTCAACGCAGCTACGGTCTGCCTTTCAAACCGCACCGGAACAGCAATCGCGGCAATGGCAAAAGGCTTGTCGAAACCATACTCCCAGGAATGGTCGACTCTCGCGCACACACCCTGCTGTTTCTCACTCTGCAGCGAATCAATCAGCAGGGCAGCAACGTCATCCAGCTCCTGCAAGTCATCCATGATGCGCTTGATGGTGGATGTGGGATAACCCGACAGAATATGCAGCGTTTCAAGACCAGCCGCATCCATATCCGTGGATGACAGCACCTCGCATTTAACCGGCGTGAACACCCTCCTTAGCATATAAAGTCTGTTGCGCCCAAGAAACTTATAAAAATGTAATTCCGGTAGTTTCAGTGAGCGGACGATCCGCTGCAACGCGCCTCCCGTTTTTAAGCTTGATATCAGCTACGCCCTGCAGAATAGCTCCATCTACGGAGGAACTTCTGCATGGCGAATCGATACCTGATTACGAGTCTCTTGGCGCTCCTGGCCCTGCAACTGGGCGTCTGGCAATGGAGTCTCAGTTATGAGCACTTTCTAACGCTCAGCGGCTTTCTGGCCATCAACTTCATGTCCATTACCATGTTCCTGGCCCTGCGGTCGCGATGGCTGGAGATCCCCTTGGGTGGGCTGGACAAGCAGTACCACCTACACAAGTGGACCGGTATTCTGGGGACCGTGTTTGCACTGACTCACTGGCTGATTGAAATGGCAGATGATGTCATCAAGGCCCTGTTTGGCAAGGACCGCAGTCTACGTGAAGCCGACTTTTCAGGCTTGCTTGGCAGCCTTCAGGGCCTGGTTGAAGACCTGGGAGAACCCGGCCTGTATCTTCTGCTGGCGCTGGTCGCCATAACACTGATTCGCTGGGTACCTTACCGCTTCTGGCGCTACCTGCACCGCCTCATGCCAGCGATCTACCTTGCCTTGGCCGCCCATTCCCTGTTGCTGGCACCGCTGACCTGGTGGCAACAGCCTACGGGCGGGTTGATGGCCGTTTTGATCGGCGCAGGTAGCACCGCCAGCCTGCTGTCACTGAGCGGCCGGATTGGCAAAGCCCGCCGCTGGCAGGGACTGGTACACAGAGTACGGCAACTCTCCCATACCACTACGGAAGTCGTGTGCGAGATGGGCCGGCGCTGGCCCGGCCATCGCGCCGGGCAGTTTGCCCTGGTGACCTTCAATCGCACCGAAGGCGCACACCCTTTCACACTGACAACAGCAGACCGACAGGATGGCCAACTCGGTTTTCACATTAAAGCACTGGGGGATTACACCCGCACTCTGCCAAACCGGCTGCAGACGGGTAATACTGTCACCGTTGAGGGACCCTACGGGTGCTTTAATCCCGAGAAAGGGCGTACCTGCGCCCAGCAAATCTGGATCGCCGGTGGCGTCGGAATCACGCCGTTTCTTGCCGCTCTGGAAAACCGCCTGATCCAGGCAAACCACCTTTTTCCCTCCGTCACACTGCACTACTGCACGCAAAGCACGGTCGATGACCCGAATGTGGAACGCCTACAGGCGCTGGCGCAACAGCTGCCCTCAGTCAGCGTACAAGTACATGCCAGCCAACAGGGAGAACGCCTGAGCGCTGATCGATTGCAGATTCAGGCAGCAAAAGTGGACATCTGGTTCTGTGGGCCTAAGGGCCTGGCCACGGCGCTGCGGCAAGGGCTGAAAAACCGAGCATTCTCCCTCCGCTTTCATCAGGAACATTTTGAATTCCGCTGAACATTCTGCATCCGGGCATTAATCAGTAGCCGATCCACCGCCCAGCCCTTGCATCCAGAGTTCATTGAGCTGCTCGGCAGACGGGCTCGGCATCACCGCCCGGACCTCGCCCGGCTGCGAAAAAAGACTCTCCGCTATCCGGCGCCCAATGGCCTGAGCCATGGTTGTCTTGCTGATGCGCTGTTGATAAAACATTTGCAAAACCCTTGCCGTCTCCTGTTGCTCTGCCAACAAACGCACCAGATGCCAGGCATCTTCCAACGCCTGGCAAGCCCCCTGCCCTGAAGTTGGCAAAGGTGCGTGCGCCGCATCGCCCAAAATCAGCACATTGTCCCGATGCCAATAGGGCAGAGGATCAAGATCATGTACGAAAATGCGATTGAGTGATGCCGACTCATGAGAAGCCAGCACCTGCCGTACCGGATCTGGCCAATGCATGAACCGCTGCCGCAGCTCTCGATACCAGTCCGCCAGAGGCCGTTCCCTATCGACAGGGGCTGCCCAGGCTCCAGCCCAATAACACAGCCCCGCGTGTACCGGCACAATACCAAAACGCTCTCCGGCACCACGGTATTCATGAATGGCAGGCTCGATGCCGCTCTCTTCCCGTCGGCTGATTCCGATAATATTGATGAAGCCCTGATAGACAGGGTGCACCCTGTCTCCGTACAAAGCCTGACGCACAACCGAGTTCATGCGACCATCGGCACCCACCACCAGATCATGCGTCTGCTTCAGACGGTCGATGCACTCCAGGGACACATTCTGACCGAAGCGGATTTCGACACCCAGTTTACTCAAACGACCAGCCAGCAACCGCATCAGGTCACGACGCAAAATCGTGATGCTGGGAAAGCCACTCAACGCATTGACCGCCTTGATGTCGAACTCGCCCTGCTGCCTGCCCTGTGAATCAAACTGCCGCATGAACCGCGGTGCACCTCCCTCCTGTCTGACCGCCTGTTCCAGCCCCATTTGTCGCATAACCCACATGGCATTGGGCCACAAGGTCACGCCGGCACCGATAGAAGATACTTCAGTGCCGCGCTCATACAAACTGACCTTATACCCCTGCCGGCTGGCCAGTATCGCCAGCGCCATCCCGGCGACTCCCGCCCCGACAATAGCTATTCGATACGGATCACACATGAACTCTGCCTCAACTGAATTTTATCGTTGAGGCGATTGTCACAAATCCATTATTCAGGATAAATTGGCCAATATTGCGTTATTAATCCCATTTAACGAATGAATACATGATTCATAACATCGAATTACGCTGGTTACTGAGCTTTCAGGCCGTCTACGAACAGTTGAGCTTCAAACGAGCCGCAGAGCAGCTCCAGGTGCCAACCTCCAATGTCAGCCGTCACGTCGCGCTACTGGAGCAACAGCTCAAGGTGCGTTTGCTGGAGCGCACGACACGCAAGATGATTCCGACAGCCGGGGGCAAGCAGCTGTATGCTTCCATCACGCCGCTTATTCAGGCCATGAAGGATTCGCTGGAGGAGGTTTCACTGCATGGCGACAGCCTGTCCGGGCATCTGAAAATCATAACCCCTGACCTCCCTTTCCTGGCCGACATCATCGCGGACTTCTGCCTCACCCATCCGCATGTGCAGCTCAGCTGCGATACTCAATTGAATCCAACGGAAGGACTGCTGGACGGGTTCGATCTGGTGCTGCGCTTTGGACGAGGTCCACTGGACGATTCAGGCTGGGTTGCCCGTGAGATTCTGCGCTGGCCCAGCTGCGTAGTCGCCGCCCCGGGACTGCTGGAGCGCCAACCCTTGCCAGCCTCTCTGGCGGACTTGAGCAAAGCCCCCTGCATTACCAGCCTGTCGGTGTTGCAGGGCATGCCCTGGCGATTCAAGCGGACACCAACTCTGCCCGTACGCTCCGGCTACAAGGTCAACAGCGGTCATATGGCCAAGGCTGCCGCCTTGAAAGGACTGGGATTTGCCCTGCTCCCCGTACATGCCTGTCAAACCGAACTGGACGCGGGAACACTGATTCGTGTTGTACTCGATGACGAACCCGAAGACCTGGTGCTGTATGCGTTCTACTCGGGTCGAAAATACCCGCTGGAGAAGGTGAAGGCGTTTCTGGAGCACCTGCAGGCACATCTGGCCAAACCGCCTCCCAAGGAGGAGCAGCCTGATCAGTCGTAATCGCATGCCAGGAGTACCTGATCAGAAGTTGAAATGATTTTTGCAATACAGTGTTGACTATTGATTCAACAATTGATCCCTCTTTGGGGGCTATGTATAATACTAAGGTCTAACACACATATTGGGGAGTGTTGTTATGAACAAAAAGCACTATACCGGTTTTCCAAACGAGGATCGTCGTATCCACCTGGAACTGGTCGCTATGGGCTATACCGAATGCTCTCAGGAGCAAGGCCCCGGTGCTTTTGCCCGCTGGTTCAAACAGGTTGGTGATTTGCTGACCTGGATGCGCTGGAAGGGCGAGATTGCTGTCAGTGGTCACCGTGTCGGTGCCCATGTGATTCGTCATATGGGAACGGTCAAGACCGTTTGACGCTTTCAGGTGTTGATGCCTAATCTGTTGTTTGTTGTTTAGACCCGCAAGGCCTTCCTTGCGGGTTTTTTTATACCCACTGGCTCAACATTATCGCAACAGAACTCCCAGACTGCCTGCTGGCAAGCTGTCTACAGGCTGAGCCAGGAAGGCCTCCAGCTGGCTCTGACGCAAGGATTCGGCCGTATCCAACGGCAGTCGTGCCGTCAGGTGCAAATAGCGCTCCACCATTTTCAAACGCTGTTCGCGTCGTTTCTCGCTATCACGCGCTGCTTCAAGGAAGAGTTGCGCCAGATTCAGCAGTGCCGCTGCATTACCCGGATTGTATTCGATGGCCAAACCGAAATACCGGGTGGCCTGTGGCATCTTGCCAGCCAGATAATGCTTGACCCCCAGCCGGTTAACCTTGTCACTCATGTTATGGTCACGCTGAACCGGTGACTTGCCACTCTCCGGAGTCCTTGCGACTGGCACCATCTGATCGCCGGACAGTATCCGCGCTTCGTGCTCCAGTTCAAGCGGCTGGTCCAGCGCCGCGTTGTAACGCTGGGCATCCTGCCGATATCGGTTTTCCTCTGCCTGCTCGCCCTGGTCCCGGCACACCCTGGCACGTAACAGCGCCGTCCTCACCTTCAGGCCCGCATCACTGGGAAAATCGTGCTCGGCCCTGTTCAGCTGCATGTCCAGGTCATTGCGCAGCTCAATCTGTCGGCGCGAGTCGGCTCCCTGCATCTCCAGGCGACGGATATTGGCCAACCTAAGATAGGGGTCCGGTGAACGGTAACAACTGTGCCGCCCCAGATTTATCGACTTGCGATAGGCTCCTTCCGCCAGTTCAAGCACATGGGTTCGCGTGGCCACCCGGCCCAGTTCCATTTGGCGCGGAATACCCAAGGGAGCCTTGCTGGTCGCCTGTTGCAGGATATCGCGTGCGCCCTCAAGGTCACCACTCAGCTCGCAGACCTGAGCAAGCAGATCGTGGGCTGCTATCAACAGAGGGTACTGTTCGATCAGGCTTTCCAGTACATCTTGTGCCTCCGCCAGACGCTGCATCGCGATTAACGCCTGCGCCATGCACAGTCCCAGCTCCTTGTCCGGCGTCTGCCAAAATGCGGGTTCAAGCACCGCGTAGGCCTCCTCGGGCCGCCCCAACCGCAGCAACAGATCGGCTTTCAGACAGCGCGCATCATCACGATTGGCATCCTGACGCGGCAGGTCATCACACGCCTGCACCGCCGCTTCCAGATCCCCCGCCTCCATCGCCTGCTCGACAGGCGCCAAAGCGATCTTGCGCAATATCAATTGGTCCAGCCGGCTCTTCAGCTCGTCAATGCTGAATGGCCTCGTCAACACATCATCCGGACGGCTGTCGATCGCATGCAACACCACGGCCTGTGAGGCATCGCTGGTCATGAAAATCCAGCCTGCCGTAGGCCGCATAAAACCGCGAAAACGTGCTTCTTCCAGCAGTTGCAGGCCGGTTACGGCATCACTGCTGTTGTGCCCCATCAGAATGACATCGAAAGCTTCTTCCCGAATCAGACTCAAAACCTTGTCGTTAACCGTTACCGCCTTGACGTTGCGTACACCCAGCTCGCGCAGCATATAAAAAATGGTCGAGCGCAAGTTACCGCTGCTGTCGATCAGCAGAACCTTTTTGTGGGAGTAGTCAATCGTGCGAGAAGCCACTGTGGCCGGTCCACCCTGAAGTCTGATACTGTTATAGGTTATATCCAGTATACAGAGCATGGAAAGCGGCAAGAAGAACAAGAAGGGGATAAAAAAACACCGGATATCGGGAGAGAGATCCGGTGCCAAAGACAGTTCTATGCTGTGCCGACCACTATAAAAGACCCCGTCTTCAAAGTTCATGACCGGGGTCAAATACCAATACACTGATCAGGGTTTTATGGCATTTAAGACCTTCGCCTAAGCCTCGGTCAGCCTTTTTTCCTCTAGAATGTCGACAATAGAGGAGCAGGCTAGCGCTATGACTACGGCATTTATCACGCACAAGGACTGTATGCTTCACAACATGGGGCCGGAGCATCCGGAAAGCCCCATTCGGCTGGCGGCCATCAACAAGGTGCTGCAACGCACCGGCCTGATCGATCAGCTGGATCAGGTCACGGCTGTTCCCGTCACAGAAGAGCAGATCAGTCTGGCTCATCACAAGCTGCATCAGAAACGCCTGGAAGCCAAACTGCCTCAGGAAGGGGTGGTCTATACCGATGACGACACCGCCATGTGTCCGGAATCACTGCATGCAGCCAGCCTGGCAGCCGGCAGCGTGATTCTCGCCACCAACCGGGTTCTGTCCGGCAAGGCCGACAACGCTTTCTGCGCCGTACGCCCGCCGGGTCATCATGCCGAATACAACTTGGCCATGGGCTTTTGCCTGTACAACAATATCGCAATCGGCGCGGCACACGCCTTGATGCAACCCGGCATTCAGCGCGTCGCCATCCTCGACTTCGATGTGCACCACTGCAACGGCACTGTGGATATCTTCAAGGACCGCCCCGAGGTACTGGTTTGCTCGACCTTCCAGCATCCCTACTACCCGGAGCGCTACCACGAGATTGACCGCCCCAATATCGTCAACTGCCCGATTGCGGCTCATACCGAGCCGCATATTTTCCATCGCGCCATTGAGGAACAATGGCTGCCCGCTCTACATGAACACAAGCCGGACATGATTTTCATTTCGGCCGGGTTCGATGCTCACAAGGAAGACCCCATGGCCGACCTGAATCTGGAAGAAGAAGATTTCCGCCAGGTGACTCAGGTTATCAAGACCTTTGCCGATCAATACTGCCAGGGGCGCATCGTGTCAGTGCTGGAGGGCGGCTATAACCCGGTTCCTCTGGCATTCAGCGTGCAAGCCCACCTGGAGGTTCTGGCCGGTTTCTAAACCGCCCAGAACCACTTCCCTCAGATCAGCGGTACTTCAGGAAAATCGATTTTCGGCTGGATCAAATTGTTGATCCAATTGCTGTAGTTGTTGATTCCCACCCAGCTGGTAATTTCCACCAGGGTCGCATCATCCAGCCCAAGAGTGCGAGCCGCAGTCAGGCTTTCATCCGATAAGTGTCCCTTCTGTTCCAACAGATCCATTGCAAAGTCCAGAATGGCCTGATCCTTCGGCTCAACGGCCTTGCCCTGCTGAGCCAGCCGTGCGGCCTCTGCATCAACGCCGACATGCTTCGCCGACAGGGTATGCCCACTGACGCAGTAGTGACAGCCATTGGCGTTGGCTACGGCCAGGGAAATCATTTCACGCTGAGCCGGACTCAGACGACTGTTTTCGGACAGCTGCTCTTCAAACGCCAGATAGCCATTCAATGAAGCGCCATGGTTGGCCAGGCCGGCAAAGAAGTTGGGCAGCATACCCAGTTGTTTACGAATCTGCGCCAGCGTGGGAGCCCCTTGCTCACAAGCGGTATCCGGGCAAAGCATAGGCATGCGTGACATCGTGAATATCCTCATCTCTCAATAAAAAAACAGATCTGTACACCCCTTAATAATAAGTGTACAGATCTGTAGCGTCAATCATTTTACCGAAACTGGTAAGATGTCTGCCTTTACCTTTAGCCATATTCACACCCGGATGCCCAGTACCATGCCTACGCCCAGACGCGACCTCCTCCTGGACACCGCCGAACAGCTGTTCTATCGAGGCGGCTTCCACGCAACCGGAATCGACCTCATCCAGGCCGAATCCGGTGTGGCCAAGACAACTTTATACAAACATTTTCCCTCCAAGGACGCCCTGATTCTTGCTGTTCTGGAACGCTCCAGCCTGCGTGTACGTCAGGCACTCGAAGCCCAGGCCCAGGCACTGGCCGGCACCGGGGTCGAGCGTATCCTTGCCCTTTTCAGAGACCTGCGCGGAATGTGCGAAGAAAGTGACTTTAACGGCTGCCTGTTCAATAACGCGGCGGCCGAATTCATGTACTCCAACCCGCCCATCCGGGCACTGGCTGCCGAACACATGCAATGGATGCTGGAATTTCTGGAGCGCTTGCTTGCAGAGGAGGGCTTTGAAACCGAAGCCGCGCTGGCCCTGCTGCCCATGTATGAAGGCCTGCTGACTCTGGGACGGGTTCAGGACAGCCACACGGCCATCAAGCACTGCCTGGGTGCCATTACTGCCCTGTTGAACCGCTAACGAAAAACGGAGCCATCAGGCTCCGTTTTGTTGGATCGGCGGGGAGTTAACCCACAAACTTGATCATCACGCCTGCCGCGACTGCCGAACCGATAACACCGGCCACGTTGGGCCCCATGGCATGCATCAGCAGGAAGTTCTGCGGGTTGGCTTCCAGCCCCAGCTTGTTGGAAACACGTGCCGCCATTGGTACGGCCGAGACCCCGGCCGAACCGATCAACGGGTTGATCGCATTGCCACCCTGCATCTTGTTCATCATTTTGGCCATCAGCACGCCACAAGCGGTACCGATACCGAAAGCCACAATGCCCAGTACCAGAATACCCAGCGTCTGAACATCCAGGAACTTGTCTGCAGACAGCTTGGAACCCACGGACAGGCCCAGGAAAATGGTCACCACGTTGATCAACGCATTCTGAGCCGTATCGCTCAAACGATCAACCACGCCACACTCACGCATCAGGTTACCAAAGCAGAACATGCCCAGCAGCGGTGCGGCATCCGGCAGCAACAGCGCCACCAGTACCAGCAACAGGATCGGGAACAGGATCTTCTCGGTCTTGGACACATGACGCAGCTGACTCATGCTGATCTTGCGCTCGGACTCAGTGGTCAGAGCACGCATGATCGGCGGCTGAATCAGCGGTACCAAGGCCATGTAAGAGTAGGCCGCTACCGCGATCGCACCCAGCAGGTGCGGTGCCAACAGACTGGCAACATAAATTGCCGTCGGGCCGTCGGCTCCACCAATGATCCCGATCGCGGCCGCATCCTGAATGCTGAAGTCCATCAGGCCGAAACTGCTCAGCGCCACGGCGCCCAACACAGTGGCAAAGATACCGAACTGTGCCGCCGCCCCCAGAAACAGAGTCTTCGGGTTAGCCAGCAACGGACCGAAGTCCGTCATGGCTCCCACACCCATGAAAATGATCAGCGGTGCGGCGCCCGAGGCAATGGCAACAGTATAAAAGTTATACAACATGCCATTGCTGTAACCGGCATCCTGAGCGGCCAAACCCGCCGCCGCATGCATGCTGGCATTTGAGTTGTTGTAGGCATGTGCCAGCTCCTGCACGTCGGTGCTGTTGACACCCAGCACACCAGCCAGACTCTGCAACACTTCTGGCTTGGCGAAATGCAGCGCATTTTCCACCGCCGACATGGCCAGCCCCGCTTCAGGGATGTTGGCCAAAATACCGCCGAAACCGATCGGAACCAGCAGGAGCGGCTCAAAGTTCTTGCGAATTGCAAGGTAGAGCAGCACCATGCCGATGATCATCATGGTCAGCTGGCCGAAGGAGATATTGTAAATCCCCGACGCCTGCCATAGATCAAGTAGCTTATCCATGCGGCTTTACCTTAGGCTAGAGTCACCAGGGCATCGCCGACCTGTACGGCGTCACCCTCTTTAACATCGACCGACACGATGGTACCCGCACGTGCAGCACGCACTTCGGTTTCCATCTTCATCGCTTCCAGGATCACCAATACATCACCTTCCTGAACCGCCTGACCGGCCGCTACCGGAACCTTCCAGATATTACCGGCCAGGGGAGCCGGGACCGGCTCACCGGAACCTGCCGCCGGAGCAGCTGCCGGTGCTGCAGCAGGCGCAGACTGAATGGAGGACACATCACCACCCTCGGTTACCTGAACCACATAGTTCTGGCCGTTTACATTGATGGTGTAGACTTCCGGTCCGTTGTTTTTCTTGGCTGTCATGGATTGTGCGTCCTCAAGCGTCGGTACAGGTTCAAAGGCGTCGGGGTTACCGCGGTTTTGCAGGAATTTCAGGCCGATCTGCGGGAACAGAGCGTAGGTCAGAACGTCGTCAATTTCGAGCTCATCCTGCTCCAGTTTGATTCCCTTTTCGGTTGCCAGCTGCTTCAGCTCAGTCGTCAGCTTATCCACTTCGGGCTGCAGCTGGTCTGCCGGACGGCAGGTCAGAGGCTCCTTGCCTGCCAGGACTCGAGCCTGGAGTTCGGCATTGTAAGGCGCCGGCGCTGCACCGTATTCACCTTTCAGAATGCCCTGTACTTCCTTGGAAATGGTCTTGTAACGTTCGCCCATCAGGACGTTGATCACCGCTTGGGTACCCACGATCTGAGAAGTCGGCGTTACCAGCGGGATATAGCCAAGATCTTCACGCACACGCGGAATCTCGGCCAGTACTTCATCAAACTTGTCCGCAGCGCCCTGCTCTTTCAGCTGGCTTTCCATATTGGTCAGCATGCCGCCCGGGACCTGAGCGACCAGGATACGGGAGTCGGTACCACGCAGAGAACCTTCGAAACGGGCGTACTTTTTCCGTACCTCACGGAAGTAGGCGGCAATTTCTTCCAGCGCATTCAAGTCCAGACCGGTATCACGGTCGGTGCCCGCAAGCGCCGCCACAACAGATTCGGTCGCGGTATGACCATAGGTCATGGACATGGAAGAAATGGCCGTATCGACACGATCCACACCGGCTTCAACAGCCTTCAGAATGGTCATATCAGACAAACCCGCAGTGGCGTGGGCGTGGAGCTGAACTTCCAGACCGGTCTGCGCCTTCAGGCGGGAGATCAGATCAAAGGCGTTGTACGGCGTCAGAATACCTGACATATCCTTGATGGCGATGGAGTCCGCCCCCAGGTCTTCCAGTGCCTTGGCGTAATCGACCCAGGTTTCAATGGTATGCACCGGGCTGGTGGTATAGGAGATGGTACCCTGAGCATGCTTGCCACAGTTTTTCACCGCCTTGATGGCACGATCCAGGTTACGCGGGTCGTTCATCGCATCAAAGATGCGGAACACATCCACCCCATTGGTCGCGGCGCGCTCAACAAATTTGTCGACAACATCATCGGCGTAATGACGGTAGCCCAGCAGGTTCTGACCGCGCAACAGCATCTGCTGACGCGTATTCGGCATAACCGCCTTCAGCTCGCGAATGCGAGTCCAGGGATCTTCGCCCAGATAGCGAATGCAGGAGTCGAAGGTAGCCCCCCCCCAGCTTTCCAGAGACCAGAAACCAACCTGGTCCAGTTTCTCGGCAATCGGCAGCATATCATCGAGCCGCAAGCGGGTCGCAAACAGAGACTGATGCGCATCACGCAGGACGACGTCGGTAATGCCTAGCGGTTTTTTTACGTCGGACATGAGTTAGCCTTTCCTATCAGAAGTTCTTGTTGTACACCGCGTCACTTGGCTCGGTACTTGTGCACCGCTGCAGTGATGACTGCAACCAGTTCATCATTGTTGTCTGCTGGTGCGCCGGCAACGGGTTGGGGACGAGACTTGGGTGCTGCAGCAACCGGCTCCGGGAAATAACGGGTAACCAGCCGCGACATGATGCCGGTGACAAACACCAGCAACGTCAGAAAGACGAAGACGAAACCCATGCCGAAAGCCATGAGAGTAAGGCCTTCCGAGAACAGATTATCCATCTTGTGGGTGCTCCTGTTGTAAATCGAAACCTGGGGTCTGCCAGCGGCTTTTGGCCGCACTCAACTCTCCTGGTATCAGAGCCGGGAGACAGACAAGCGATCAGACTAAACCAGTCCCCAACAAAAGCTATCAGTCGGAGCGGCATAATCGAACGAATCTATTCTACCGCAAACTCAGGGGGCGATTGCAAGATTGTCGACAATCTGTAATTTTTTTACATTTTGCCAATCAGACAACGCCAACTGCGACAATAGTGTCGACATTAGCACAGATAGGGATGATTAAAACAACAATTAGACATTAGCCTTTTGGCTAATTTACAAAGAGTGGGCATAAAAAAGCCACTCAAAGAGTGGCTGGACGGAACACTTTCACATTTTCATAGCCGAGCTCATGCAGATGCTGGGCATGCATTTGCGACATGACTCCCTTGTCGCAATACAGCAGATACTCGCGCTCCTGCGGCAATACCGGGAATTCGGACGCCAACTGATAAAAGGGCATAACCCGAATATCACACCCCGGCAGATTCAGCGGCTTGCGCTCCTGCTCACGCGGAGAGCGGATGTCGATCAGAGTCTGGTGTCCACCCACCCGCGTCATCGCTTCAATCTCGGAATTGATATTTTGATTTTCCACAATCTCATCAATCCGCATTACTTCCGTCTGCTCCAGAGCACGCTCCAAAACATCAAAGTCAAAGTGGCTTTCCTCTTCCTCGACACGCTCACGACGGGCACAGGTTGTCGGCTTGTCGGAAATGACACCGCAAAACTCGGGCATGGCGCTGGCAAACTCAAATGCACCAATCTGACGAGTGATGTCGATAATATCCGGCTTATCCATCGTCACCAGTGGACGCAGCACCAGATGCTCACAGCTCTCGTCAATCAGGCGCAGGTTCGGCAGCGTCTGGCTTGATACCTGAGCCACGCTTTCACCGGTCACCAGCGCATTCAGCTGCATACGATCGGCCACCTTATCGGCGGCTCGCATCATCATCCGCTTCAACACCACCCCCATGTGAGAATGATGTACCGACTGCAGAATCTCGCCCACAACTTCTTCAAAGGGCACCGTGATGAATTTGACTCGAGCCGAAGCGCCGTAACGCTTCCACAGGTACAGTGCCACCTGCTTCACGCCAATTTCATGCGCATGCCCACCCAAATTGAAAAACAGGAAATGCGTTTTACAGCCACGACGCATCGTCATGTAGGAGGCCACTATCGAGTCAAAGCCGCCCGAAATCAGTGACAGCACGTCTTCCTGTGTACCCAGCGGATAGCCGCCCAGGCCCTTATGGTTCGCAGTCACGACAAACAGCTTGTTGTCACGCACTTCCAGATCAACCCAGACTTCCGGCTGGCGCACATCCACACCGGCCGCTTCCGTGTGCTGACGCAGACCGCCACCGATATAGCGCTCCATCTCGACCGAGGTGAAGTCATGCTGTCCTGTCCGCTTTACACGCACTTTGAAGGTCTTTCCCTTCAGCCGCTCGGCATAGGCCTCGCGGGTCAACTGGAAAGCCTCGTCAAAGTTGCCCAACGGGTACTCCTGCACTTCCAGAAAGTTCTGGATACCGGGCACTCGGCGCATTTCATCAACGATCTGCCGGCTCAGTTCATCATTCTGTCCGGCAAAGCTGACTTCCACCTTGTCCCAGAAACCGCTGACCTTGATATCGGCATCCAGACGCTTCAACAGAATTTGCAGGTTACTTTGCAGACGCTGAATTAAACGGCGACGCACAGGACGACTTTTGATCGTGATTTCAGGAAACAGCTTGGCAATGAATTTCATGGTAGTTCCGGAATATTAAGAATCAGACGAAAGGTCCGGCTTGCGATGACGATATAAATCTGAGGAGGGAGGATGGCGCGCCCGAGAGGATTCGAACCTCTGACCGCCTGGTTCGTAGCCAGGTACTCTATCCAGCTGAGCTACGGGCGCACATCAAAATGGCGGTGAGTGAGGGATTCGAACCCTCGATACCTTGCGGTATACGCCCTTAGCAGGGGCGCGCCTTCAGCCACTCGGCCAACTCACCTTGTCAACAACGGCGCATATGTTACAAGACTGATTTTCAAAAGGAAAGAGAAATTTTAAAAAAATTAATCTTGTTCGTTGTCTTGTGACTTTTCACGCTGAATGCGCTGATAGATCTCTTCGCGATGCACAGATACATCCTTGGGCGCATTCACGCCGATGCGGACCTGATTACCTTTGACACCGAGTACAGTAACGGTGACGTCGTCACCAACCATGAGTGTCTCACCGACACGACGGGTTAGAATCAGCATGTGTGGCTCTCCTTAAGTTATCCTGTTGGGCGCTGAATTCCTGATTACTGAAGTACTCTTCTACCCACACCACCCTACGTCCTCAGAACATCCAGGTTACCACGGGCGGATAAAAAGCACCTCAAAACCGCTTTGAGGGGGCCTTCGACGGTACTATAGAACAGTTGTTAGCCCCCGTCATCCAATACCGTCGTTACTCGCTGACTGTATCAGATGCATCCAGGTCAAACGCCGAATGCAGCGCGCGCACTGCCAGCTCCAGATACTTTTCGGCAATCACCACCGATACCTTGATTTCGGAGGTGGAAATCATCTGGATATTGATGTTTTCCGCTGCCAGGGCGTCAAACATCTTACTGGCCACTCCCGCATGAGAACGCATTCCCACACCCACAATCGACACTTTGGCGATCTTATTGTTCCCGACCGACTCACGTGCGCCCAGTTCTTTTACGACCTGCTGCAGCACGCCTTGTGCCTTATCATAATCGTTCCTGTGCACGGTAAAAGTAAAGTCTGTTGTGTGATCGGCTGCGATATTTTGCACTATCATGTCGACTTCAATATTGGCACGGCTGATTGGCCCCAGTATTCGTGAAGCCACACCCGGAATATCCGGGACTCCCATGACGGTCAGTTTGGCCTCGTCACGGTTGAACGCAATACCTGAGATAACCGGCTTTTCCACGGCTTCATCATCCTCTATCGTAATCAGTGTGCCGGGGCCATCCTTGAAGCTGGACAACACCCGCAGCGGGACCTTGTACTTGCCTGCAAATTCAACGGCGCGAATCTGCAGTACCTTCGAACCCAGGCTGGCCATTTCCAGCATCTCTTCGAAGGTAATCTTTTCCAGGCGCCGAGCCCCCTCAACCACCCGTGGGTCGGTTGTGTACACACCGTCCACATCGGTATAGATCTGACACTCGTCCGCCTTCAGAGCTGCTGCCAGCGCCACACCGGTGGTGTCGGAGCCGCCACGTCCCAGTGTGGTGATATTGCCGTCGGTATCCACCCCCTGGAAACCCGCCACTACCACGACACGCCCCTGGTCCAGGTCCGTGCGTACTCGCTCAGTCTCAATATCCTGAATGCGGGCCTTGGTGTGGTACTTGTCGGTCAGTACACGTACCTGGGCACCGGTGTAGGAACGCGCGTCCACGCCGATTTTTTTCAAAGCCATGCACAACAGCGCAATGGTCACCTGCTCTCCGGTGGAGACCAGCGCATCCATTTCCCGTGGATCGGGCTGTGTTTGCATATCTTGAGCCAGGGCAATCAGACGGTTGGTCTCTCCGCTCATGGCCGACACCACCACTACAACATCATGTCCCTGCTGACGAAAGCCTTTCACTTTCTCGGCAACCGCCTGGATACGCTCCACCGAGCCTACCGAGGTGCCACCGTACTTTTGCACGTATAACGCCATTTTTCAGCTTCCATTCGGCTGCCGACACCAGAAGCATCGGCAGCGTCCGTCTCACTTACAGGCTTGCCGCAACCAATTCGGGCACCGCCTCCAACGCTGCAGGAACCGCAGCCGCATCGGTGCCGCCCCCCTGAGCCATGTCAGGGCGTCCACCGCCTTTTCCGCCCAGCCGTGCTGCCAGTTCACGTACCAGATCGCCAGCCTTCACCTGACCGGTCAAATCCTTGGTCACACCGGCAATCACGCTGACTTTCTCGCCCTGAGCGGTCATCAGTACCACAATCCCGCTGCCCAGCTTGCTCTTCAGCTGGTCCAGCGTGTCGCGCAGCGCCTTGGGTTCGATTCCTTCCAGACGGGCTGCCAGGACCTTGACGCCCTTCACGTCCTGAACCTGGCTCAGCAGGTCACCGCTCTGAGCACTCGCCAGCTTGGCCGTCAGGCGCTCAATCTCTTTTTCCAGCTGACGGGTACGCTCGTTCAGGCCCCGTACCTTGTCCAGAACCGTGTCACGCCCCCCCTTCACCAGGACCGCGATCTCACCCAATGCGCGCTCGCTGCCATTCACCCAGCTGAGTGCCCCGGCTCCGGTCACCGCCTCGATACGACGTACACCGGATGCAATGCCGCTTTCGGCCACAACCTTCAGCAAGCCGATATCGCCGGTACGCTTGGCATGAGTACCGCCACACAGCTCGACCGAGAAACCGTCGCCCATGCTCAGGACGCGAACTTCGTCATCGTACTTTTCACCGAACAGCGCCATGGCGCCTCGGGTTTTGGCCTCTTCCAGCTCCATCAGCTCGGTTTCAACCGCCGAGTTGGCACGAATCAGGTCGTTCACCCGCGTTTCAACAGCGGCAACCTGCTCATCGGTCATCGCTTCAAAATGCGCGAAGTCAAAACGCAGGCGCTCGGCATTGACCAAAGAGCCCTTCTGCTGAACGTGATCGCCCAGTACTTCACGCAACGCCGCATGCAACAGGTGAGTCGCCGAGTGGTTCAGGGCTGTTGCCTGACGGTTGGCCAAATCCACTTCGGTTACGACCTGATCGCCAACCTGCAGCAGGCCCTCGCTCATACAACCATGATGCAGGTGGTGGCCGCTTTCCTTGGTACAGTCGGTCACGTCAAACTGACCACGGTCCCAGCGCAGCGCGCCCTTGTCACCGGCCTGTCCACCCGACTCGGCGTAAAAGGCCGTGTTCTTCAACACGATGACACCGCTTTCGCCCGCCGACAGCTGATTCACCTGCTCGCCCGCGCGGTACAGGGCCACCACTTTCGAACGGTCTTCCAGATGCTCATAGCCGGTAAAGGCCGTGCGGCCTTCCAGCTTGATCTGTTCGTTGTAATCAACCGCAAACTGGCCAGAGGCGCGTGCACGCTGACGCTGCGCTTCCATCGCCTGTTCGAAACCGTCCATATCCAGCGTCAATTCATGTTCACGCGCCACGTCCGCCGTCAAATCCACCGGAAAACCGTAGGTATCGTACAGACGAAAAACGGTTTCACCCGGAATGACCTTGTCGTCCAACTCGGCAATGGCCTGGGTCAGCAACTGCATGCCGTGGTCCAGAGTCTTGGCAAACTGCTGCTCTTCTTTCAGCAGAATACGCTCAATCTGGGCCTGGGTTTTGGCCAACTCGGGATAGGCATCGCCCATTTCCTTCACCAGCGGTGCCACCAGCTGGTGGAAGAACGGCGCTTTGGCACCCAGCTTGTTGCCGTGGCGAATGGCACGACGCATGATGCGACGCAGTACATAGCCGCGGCCTTCATTCGACGGCACCACACCATCCGTGATCAGGAAGGCGCTGGAACGAATATGGTCGGCAATGACACGCAACGACTTGCTGTCGATGTTATCCAGTTCAAGTACGCTGGCCGTGGCTTTGAGCAGATTCTGGAACAGATCGATTTCGTAGTTGCTGTGCACGCCCTGCATGACAGCCGCTACACGCTCCAGCCCCATGCCGGTATCGATGCTCGGACGCTCCAACGGCTCCATGGTGCCATCGGCGGAACGGTTGTACTGCATGAATACCAGGTTCCAGATTTCGATGTAGCGGTCGCCATCTTCATCCGGACTGCCGGGAGGACCACCAGCCACATCAGGCCCGTGATCAAAGAAAATTTCGGTACAGGGGCCGCAGGGACCAGTATCTCCCATGGCCCAGAAGTTATCTTCATCCAGTTTGGAGAAACGCTCGGGGCTGACCCCCATCTCCTCTTTCCAGATTTTCTCGGCTTCGTCATCGGTGTAATGCACGGTCACCCAGAGACGCTCTTCCGGCAGTCCCAGGCGCTGAGTCAGAAACTCCCAGGCAAACTTGATCGCTTCGCGCTTGAAGTAGTCTCCGAAACTGAAATTGCCCAGCATTTCAAAGAAGGTGTGATGACGTGCGGTGTAGCCGACATTTTCCAGGTCATTATGCTTGCCGCCGGCACGTACGCAGCGCTGAGAGGTCGTGGCGCGGCTGTAAGGGCGCTTGTCCGATCCCAGAAAGACGTCCTTGAACTGCACCATCCCCGCGTTGGTGAACAGCAGCGTCGGATCATTGCCCGGAATCAGCGGGCTGGAGGCGACAATTTCATGTCCCTGCCGATTGAAATAGTCGAGAAATGCCTGGCGGATCTCCGCACTTGTCATGTAGTTCATATAAGGTCCGTTGCGTCTGTACTGATTGGCACGACAGACCGCTTTTTGGCTGTTAAAAAGCGGACATTTGTACGCAAAAATTAGCCGACAAGTATATAACGCGGGCAAAAAATGTACGATAGCTTTTGCGCGCGCGTTTGCCGCCGGCCACTTGCTTCAATCGGGCGCTTCCGCACCGTGGATAATGGCATAACGGGCATCCTCGAATGAAAACCCCCTGTTCACCAGAAAACGCATGCGTCTGGCATAGTCTTTAGGGTTACTCGATGTGGTCTCTCCGAAGCGGCGCTGATGACACTCACAGGCCAATTGGCGGCTATCCATTTCCTGCTCTTCCAGCACGCGTTCAATGCTGTCACGGTCAATGCCCTTGCGCTGCAGTTCCTGACGAATACGCATCTGTCCATATCCCGATCCCAGCCGACTGCGCACAAATACCTCGGTGAAACGCCGATCGCTCTGGTAGCCATCGTCCTGCAATTGATCCAGCGCCTGTTCCAGCATCCGAGGGTCGGCCACTCGCCCCCCCAGCTTTCGTTCCAGCTCGGCGCGACTGTATTCTCGCCGGGCCAGTAACGCGATGGCCGCGCTGCGTATTTCGGTCGATGTTTCCAGTTCTCTGGCCATTGCTCTCCCTCTGAAACAAAACAGGGGCCCCTGAGGCCCCTGTGGATAAAACATGCCGGATCAGAGATCCAGCTGTCCCGCTTCGTCGGTTTGTGCCGCATTCTCTTTAGGCTTGGGCACATTCAACAACCGGGCACGAATTTCGTTTTCAATCTCTTCCGCCACCTCCGGATGATCTTCCAGATACTTGGCAGCATTGGCCTTGCCCTGGCCGATCTTGTCACCCTTGTAGGCATACCAGGCACCGGACTTGTCCACCAGCCCCTGCTGCACGCCCAGGTCCACCACTTCGCCCATGTGGTAGATGCCCTGTCCATACAGAATCTGGAATTCGGCCTGACGGAACGGCGGAGAGACCTTGTTCTTGACCACTTTCACACGGGTCTCGTTACCGACCACTTCGTCACCCTGCTTGACTGCACCGGTACGACGAATATCCAGACGCACAGAGGCGTAGAACTTGAGCGCGTTACCGCCAGTGGTGGTTTCAGGGTTGCCGAACATGACGCCGATCTTCATACGGATCTGGTTGATGAATACCAGCAGGCAGTTGGACTGCTTGACGCTCCCCGTCAGTTTGCGCAGAGCCTGGGACATCAGACGTGCCTGCAGACCCACGTGGGAATCCCCCATCTCCCCTTCGATTTCGGCCTTGGGCACCAGGGCCGCTACCGAGTCAACGATGATGACATCCACCGCCCCCGAGCGCGTCAGCATGTCGGTGATTTCCAGTGCCTGTTCACCGGTATCCGGCTGGGACACCAACAGCGCGTCGACATCAACCCCCAGCTTTTCGGCATAGACCGGGTCCAGCGCGTGCTCGGCATCCACAAACGCACAGGTTTTACCCTGTTTCTGTGCTTCGGCGATCACCTGCAGCGTCAACGTGGTTTTACCGGAGGATTCCGGACCGTAGATTTCGACGACTCGACCAAACGGCAGGCCGCCAATACCCAACGCAATATCCAGACCCAGAGAACCGGTTGAAACGGCGGGAATCGCTTCACGGGGCTGATCCCCCATGCGCATGACGGCACCCTTGCCGAACTGACGTTCAATCTGTGACAGTGCTGCATCCAGCGCTTTTTTTCTGTTTGCGTCCATCGGGAAACCTTTCATTGGCCGAGGGTTATATACTGTATATCTGGACAGTATTATTCCACACCCTGATCAGATTGCAACCTCCTGTCAGGATTAACCCGGCAGGTAAGCCATAACCCCTTCCAGCGCCTGTTCCACAGCCTGCAGACGAATATCGTCACGATCGCCGGTAAAGAAACTCAGGCAGGTCACCGTTGGATGTCCGGTAATGGCCCAGGCAAGCCAGACCGTCCCGACCGGCTTGTCTTCACTGCCGCCTTCCGGGCCGGCATAGCCGCTGATGGCAACCGCAATATCGGCCTCGCTGTTACGCAGCGCACCCTCCGCCATTTGAGCAACAACCGGCTCGCTGACCGCACCACTGGTGTTAAGCGCCTCCGCATCGACCCCCAGCATCTTCTGTTTGGCCGTATTCGAATAGGAGACAAAACCACAATCAAACCAGTCTGAACTGCCAGGCACGGCCGTCACGGCCTGAGCCACCCAGCCGCCGGTACAGGACTCCGCCGTTGCCAGCTTCATTCCCTTGGCCGCCAACGTTTCTCCCACCTTCTGTGCCAGATTTTTCATTGTATTACTCCAAAGCCGCGAGTACGCAGGCTGTCATCTATTGACCAATCACATCTCCATTAGACCCTCGCGGCATCACGGCGGCAAGAGCCCAAAGTAAACGGGGGCGCCTAAGCGCCCCCGTTGAATCATCAGTCGATGATGATAATGCTGCTGGATACCTCCAGATACACGTCCCCTGCGCTGCTTGTTCCCGTATAGGTTGTATAGCCGTTTGCCGTACTACCTTCGGTCCAGGTACTACCGTCATCCAGGAGACTCAGCGAGTCCTCGGCATCGCCCGCAATACGAAGCGTGTTGTTGTCGTCCGTGATCGACAACACATCTTCGATCGTCAGCGAGGTAATCGCATTCGCGCCTTCCGTGCCAAGATCAATCACCTCGACATTGCTGAGGTAACCCCAATCGCTGTCACCCAGATTCTCCGTATAACGAAGCTGAATGGTGTCACTGCCCTCGCGGCCATCAACGGCTTTCCCCGTCCACAACAGGGCGTCATCGCCGTTGGTCGGCAGCTTGTCCGACACATTAATTTTGATTGTGCCGGTTGTTTCAGCCGAAACATCACCCACCGGGGTTCCATCCACAGCCGAGACTTCCTGAGTCCAGGCCGTTACCTCAACATCATTGATGCCCTCTGTTCCCAGATGCAGCATGCCCAGGTTATCCAACTCATCCTGAGTCAAGCCGGTCAGCGTATGGGCACCATCGGCAAAGGTTACTCGCCCGGCATCCAGTTCCACATCTCCGATGTAGAACACAACCTTTTCACCATCCGGCAAACCGGTCAGCTGCAGCGTGGTCTGCTCGACATGCGCATCAGCCACGGCACCCAAGTCGTTGGCTACCGGGTCCTTCATGGCCGCGTTCAGGTTCAGCTTGATCACATCCCCTGCATCACCAAAGCTCAGGGTCGGATTCAGGGTAATGCCGTCCGCAACCGGGTTGACCACCAGGTCAAAATCGATTTCGGTTGGCGTGGGCGCAAGACCGTTTTCACCGCTCATCACCGTCAGCTTCAAACCATCCAGTGTACCGCTCCAGTTTTTCGGCGGCACCACGGCAATGTAACCGGGCAGGCCACTTGGGTCGGTAATAGGCAGCGACCAGATGTTATTGCCATTTGCGTCTTTACCGGCGTTATTGGCAAGACCGGCAGTGGCTGCATCGGCACCCACATACACCACAAAACCCGGGGGCAGACCGTTAATAAAGGCGGCATCAATGACTTCATCGGTATCCACCAGCCCCTGACCTGCCAGATTGAGCTCAATGGGTGCAGGCGTTGTCAGATCCTGTGTCTGTTCATCACCTTCAGCGGTAATGGTCGCTTCAAAACCACTGTTACTCTTTTCAATAATGAGGGTGCCATTACCTTCTGACTTGATGATATTACTGGCACCGGTTTCCTGGTTATTTACCCAGGCATTGACTGTCAGGCTGCCGGTCTGATGGGGCTGATTAGAGTCCGGACGGAACGTCAGCGCCGGCGGCTGGCCGTTGGCCTCCAGCGGGATTTCATACACACCGGTAACATCATTCGGTTTCAGCGTGTTGCCATCGGCATCCAGTAACTCACCGGCAAGGCCGGTATCACCCAGCTGCACATACAGAATATCCCCCTCAACGTTGGAGAAACCGCCATCAGGCAGGTTTTCCAGGCTGATATTCAGGCTGATATCTTCACCTTCGCCTGCCGGAGCCGCTGCCACCGTAACCGTTGTTTCGTCGGTTGCCGGCGTCAGGCTGACACTGGGTTTCAGCTCCTCCTGCTTGCTCAGGCCATCGGCATGCACCGATACAGTGACATCCAGCGGCAGGCCACCGGGCAGGTTATTGTTGTTGGCATGTTCCGGTGCCAGTACCTTGATCTCATCCAGCAAACCAGCCAGTTTGGTGTCAGCATTGTCACCGGATGCCACATCCACAGACTTGGTCCAGAGCACCACGGTTTCACCGTTTTCAGTGACTTCTGTACGCGTCAGCAGATCACCAGAGGTATCCGTGAAGACGGTATCATCATCCGGGCTGGTACGCAGGGTCACCGTTATCTGATAACTATCCACATTTCCGCCGGTGATGGTACCAACCACCTGCTCAGCCAGTGAGAACCCTGAGTCCTCTGTTTGCACCGTGTTTTTATCACTCAGCTCAACATCAGGCAGTTCGGTATCCGGACCAGGTCCTTGATTAATATCGAGGTTAAAGCTGATTTCCGCCTGTTTCTGGCTGCTGGCACCGGTATCCTTGCTGTAACCGGTCACTGTAATGGCACTGGTGCCAGTACCCGCCAGGCCGGTCACGTTAAACACCAGATCCTTGGTGAGCGTATCGGCATTAAAGCTGTCACTGGTATTTATCAGCCACTGACCCGGAGCGGTTTGCACCGCACCTTCCACATTCACCCCCTGCGGCACGCCATCAATGACAATATGAGTGAGCTGCTCACTGCCGTCGGTATCGGTCTTGTTACCGGCATTGGCATCGGCCTGCTGGCTGATATCCACTTTAACCGTGACCTTGCCGGTGCCGTTAACAGTGGCAGTACCGGTTGTGTCATCAAAATTGAAACTGTCTTCACCACTTACTACCGCGGTAATGGTATTTAGCTCAGCTCCAATATTATCGGTAACCGCGCCGACAATCAGATCATGAGTCGCTGTACCCTTTTGCACCGTTACTTCATCAACATTGCCATCAGTGGACGGATCGGTCACCTTGTAATACTCAACCTCAAGTCGTTGAGTTCCGCTGAAGTTGGCATCAGCCTTGACATACACGCTGTTCACATCCGCGCCAGAGAACACATAGTAACCATCTGCACCGGGAATCAGCTCGGTCGTACCATCAGCATCGCTGTAGAAGGTAAAGCCATCCACCGCCTTGATTTTAGCTTCGGTAATAAACTCGTCGGTATCACCGTTCTGATGCACAGCACTCAGATCCAACTTGCCGATGGTGTCTTCTGTCAGATTGGAGCTGACACTAAGATCCGCCTCAGGCGAAGGCGTAACGGTAAAACCAATGTTTTCCGGATCAAAGAAGGTTTCCGAGTCATTATCGTTTTCGGTGACCACCGGCTGGGCGGTAAAGCTCACGCTGCCGCTGTAGTTGGGCGGCAGGGTAATTTTTACATTACCCAGCTGGTTTTCATCAATTACCCACACCCGGTCTGGGCCGCTGCCCCCCAGCACACTGCCGGCCCCGACCAGATTAAACCCTTCCGGCAGACCGCTCAGGCGCAGGGTAACGGTTTCAGAGCCATCACCGGTTGTTTCACCGCTGCCAAAGGAGGTGATCAAGTCACTCAGAGCAACCTGGTTGGGCTCGTCGGCATCGTCGAGATCCTGTTCGACATAAACCTTATCTTGAACAAGTTCCAACTTCGGCTCATCGGGTACCCCCTGCACCGTGATATTGATATCCAGCTCCTGAGAGAGTGATTCATCAACCGGGCTGTGGACCTCAACTCCATTTTTATCAATGTAAGTCAATGTATCCACGGAAACCGCTTCGACTTTCAGGTTGATCGACTCGTTGCTGTCTTTGGGCGGTGTCAGCGTAGGCTGCTTGCTGGCGTCAAAGTCCTCAATGATCAGGGAACCACCGGTGATATTGCCGTTGGCCTCACTATATTCCACCCCGTTATAAGTGATGGTGGCACCGGCAGGAATACCACTGATAGTGACATTAAAAGTTTCATCGCTGTCACTGCTGGTGGGGTTGATATTCAGCGCAACCGGCACATCTTCATCAGTGGTGATACGGGCATTTACCTTCAGGGTGACCTGATCCGCTACAGGGTGCACAATCACGTTGGTCAGCCAGGACTCACCGGATACGGCCATGTTCGTTGCTGCACCGGTATCCTCGTCGTAATCGACAGTACCTGCCTCAACCTTGATTTTGACCACGCCGCTGAAGTTAGCCGGCCCTTTAAACTCAAGGCTATCCAGATATTCCACCGGAATCTTCACCGGCTCGCCATTAAAGACCACTTCAAAGGTGTTGGTACCATCTGAATACCTGAAGACAGAACCATCCAGCGGGTTGCCGGTTTCGTTGATCTGGGCATTGTTGCCAACCACGTCATAAGGCGTTAACAGCGCAAAGGTCTCTTCGCTGCCGTCACCACCGGTGACACCGGTCCCCTCTCCGTTCGGAGCTTTTCCATCTTCGTTGCTCCAGCCAGTTTCGAGACTGAAACCCGCATCCTTGCCAAGCAACATAAACTCATCTTCGTTGCCCGCGGTGGTGTATTCATGACTCGGGTTAATGGTGACATCAACACCATTACTGCCATCAGAATCGGTGTTCGCATCCTCGGCAACCGGAGTCACCGTTATGTTCAAGTCATGTGCCCACTCCTGGCTTTCCGGGTTACCGGACGCGGTATTGGCTCCATCCTCTTCGGTGGTGATATACACCTTGATGGTGCCATCAGAAGAGCTGTGCGCCGGAGGCTGCAGGGTGAATTCCTTGATTTGATCCAGCGTGTACTCACCACCAGTACCTACAGTCAGTATCAGGCCGCCGCCAGACGCATCCCCACCGGCAGGTACAGTTACCGGGGCACCATTGTGGTCGTACAATGTCCAGGTACCACCCTCGGTCGGTAGTTCGGTAATACGTACCTGCGTAATGCTCTCGCTGCCGTCGGTATCGTTCAGCCCAAGTTTGTCGAGGAAAGCGACCGCCGTATCTTCCGGCGTTGCATCAGGGTTCTGGAGTTTAACGTCATCCGGCTTGGCATAAACACGCAGCTCCAGATCTACACTCACCGACTCGGTTGCGATCGTACCCGAACTGTCATTATCACTGTCTTGGGTGTTCAGCGTGATGGTGACCTTATCCGCAGTGCTGTTTGAGTAATCCTTCGGCAGCTTGATGCTGAAGCCCGGATTACCGCCGTTATTGGTGTTCATGTAATCCGCTTCCGGCATACTGATGTTACCTTCAGAGTCAGCGGTATATTTTTTGCCATTAATAGTGACAACCGTGCCTGCCGGCAGTCCGGAAATGTCGTACCAATAAGACTCGGAGCCGTCGGTATCCTTGAGGGTTTCTCCCAGCACGTCCTGCAAGTTCAGGGTGCCGTCTTCTTCCATGGATACGGTGATTTTGCCGTTATTTCCGCCAGATGCTTCAGTCACTGCGATGCTGGTCGCCCCGGTATTTCCGGCCTCAGTCAGTGAAATCTCAGGCGCGTCAGTCACCGCCTGCACATCCACGGTAATAGTCTGGGTGTTGTTGGCACCCGGCACACCGCTAAGCTGGACGCCGCTGTCATCCACCTCAAAGCTGTCGACGCTGACCACCACATCGAAGTTTTCATGGCGATCGGCCTCAGGACTGGCCTGAATAGCTTCATATTCAGCCCGGGTCAGGTAGTTGATAGTCGAATCACCCGATGGGAGGTCGCTGACATGTAAGCTGGTATCAATAGCGCCGGAAGCGTCCACAATCACGATGGTGTAGCCACCACTGCCATTCGGAATCAGGTCCGTGTACGAAACGCTATCACTCGTTGTACTCAGGGTCGGTACTGCAGCCGGTGTCCCTGACGACTGTACCGTCAGCGTAATCGCCCCCAGACGTTCCGGGTTGTCACCGGTGTCAACGGCACTGCCGTTTTGGTCCGTAGCGTCCGTAATCACCGGCGTTTTCAGCTCAAGCTTAACCGGAGTATCTTCCAGCGTATTGACCGACGCCGCATCCACATCCCCGGTATTGCTGCCATGTGGAATATCCGGCGCGTCGGAAACTGGCAGCACATTAACGGTCACATTGGTAACAGTGTCAGTTCCATCATCGTTAGACACTGTGACCTTAAAGCTATCCTCACTGCCGTCGTTACTGTAGTCCTTGTTCGGGTGATAGATAACCTTGCCGTTTTCATCCACCACCACAACACCATGACCAACGTTGTAGCCTGCGGTGCCAGCTGGGATCGCCGTCACTCCATCGGGCAAAGTGTTAGTGGTAATCGCATCAGTGCCATCGGCATTCTGAAGGCTGACATTATCCTTAGTGGAGTCGGCAGAGGTAGTAAAGGGCCCGAAGGGGGTATCTTCCGGTGTAGTAATGGAAATGTCCGATTTCGGCGCATCATCAATCACATTCACCTCAAACTTGCCTGGTGCGGTATCGCCGTCAGCGTCTTTGATCTCATAGTTAAAACTAAGATCAAAATTACCGCTAACCGCCGACGGGTGAGTCAAGGCCCCTTTCAGTTCAAAGGTATATTCGCCTGTGTCTTTATCCAAGGTAACGGTAAAGACCTCTTGACCATCGGCTCTGGTTGCCGTCAGTACATGACCATTAACAGAAATGGTAATACCGGTATTGCCTGTAGCATCGAGTGCATCTTGCAGGGCAGTCTGATCAGCAGCAAAGGTCAGGCTGCCGATACCGTCTTCACCCGCATCTACCGGCAGTGTTGCTGTGACAGTGGTTGAACCCTGCCCGGCCTCACTACCGGTGGACAGATATTTTTCATCCACAGTTGTTTTATCGGGCTCGCCGTTAACCGAAGGGCCATCGTCCTTGAACTCAAACTTGCCGCCAATATTAATGGATGCTGAAGCATTGTCGCCGTCTTTATCTTCAACTGTAGCGGTCAACTTGATGCTGTCTGACGGCAGGGTAAATGAATCATCTGGATCACTAGCATCGCTATGCTTCATGGGACGCTGCTGAGTCAGAGTGACCTTGCCATTTGCATCTACAGTGATGGTAAAGACGGTTTCACCGTTATCAGCGCCGCCTTCATTATCGACTAAGCCTTTAACCGTTCCGTTCTCAAGCACCAGCTTGATGGGTTTTCCGGTAGCAATGTCGATAACGTTGGTTAGATTAACAGTGCCTATTTCAAGGCTATATACAACGCTGTTGGCAGCTGCAGGGCCATCTGCACCAAAATCAGGCTTAAAGGCATTTGCGAACTCGCCTGTTGCCTCCGTACCAAGTGCCGTTTCATCCACAGTTACACTGCCCAGCTGCGTGTTATCAGCCGTGATGTCAGGAGTGTCATCAATGATGTTCACAACCAGCTGTCCCGTGCCGGTCTCGCCGCCCGCATCCGTGACTTCAAGCTCCAGCACTTCGCTGTTCTGACGCCCGACACTCGGGTCATTCGGATCGGCAGGGGTATTCTGCACGTTCTGCAGTTCATAACGGAACGTCAACGAGCCACCGGTCGGCACGCCGCCCACGTCTGCATCAGGCGTAAATCCGGTCAGGGTCAGCTCACCTTCGGGCGTCTCAATCGTGATCGGCTGGGAGCCAAGGTTCTGCAACTCGGACAGACTGACCACACGACCATGAACGGTTATGCTGGCGAGGCCATCTTCCGCGCTGATGGCGATGCTGCCGGTGTTGATCTGACTCTGATCACCGTCGACCAGTCCCTTTTCATACACGGTCACCTGGCCAAGCGTGGTGTTGTTGCCCGGATTATCGGTGCCATTGCCATCGTCGGGGGTAATGGTCGGCTCACCATCGGTTTTGCCATTGACGGTGATGGTGACCGTGGTGGTGCTCCAGTCGCCATCGGCATCCTTGATGGTATAGCTGAAGGTATCGGTCAGCGTCTGGCCGTCCTTCAGGGCATTCACATCTGCGTTGTCGCTGTCCAGGTTGTAGGTGTACGTACCATCCGCATTCAGTGTCAGGCTGCCGTACTGGCCGTTGACACTGCTGCCCACCTGACCGACCACTTCGCCGTTTTCGGTACCGGCAACCACACCGGTCACACTGGTTTCATCCGCACCCAGCTCATCCTGCCCCGTACCTGCATCGAGGATTACGTTGCCGCCTACACTCGCATCATTTTCGGTCAGGCTGTTGGTATCGGGGTTGGCAACAGGCGCTGTATCGGTGATCTCAACGGTCAGACTGCTGTCAGCAAAGTCACCACTTTTGTCGGTTACCGTGATGGCAAAGCTGTCCTGCACGCTGTTATCGCCGGAGGTGTGATCTTTGCTGGTACCGTTTTGCTGATATTCGTAGGTGATGGTACCGGTGACCGGGTCGTAACCGGTCAGGGTCAGAAGCCCCTCACTGCCGTTGATCGTAACCGGATTGCTGGCCAGATTTTCCAGCTGCTCAGGTGTCAGGGTTTCTGCGCCCAATTGCAGGCTTTTCAAACCGTCAGGGGCGGTGATCGTGAACTCACCATTCACTGGCACGGTCGCGTTCTCGGCAATACTGTGCTCGCCGCCATCGACCCCATTGTGATCCTTGACATCCACCCCCGGCGCCCCATCGGTGTTGCCATCAATGGTGATCGTCAGATCGGCTGTGCTGCGGTCATTGTCGGCGTCGGTGAGGGTGTAATTAAACACCTCTTCCAGCGTATCGTTATCCTTGAGCCCGTTAACCTCTGTGTTGGCATTGTCCAACTCATAGGTGTAGCGACCGTCAGGCATGATGGTCAAAGTACCGTACTGACCTTTGATGACCAGATTACCGTTCTCTTCATTCGCGGTATTACCGGCCATGTTGGTGCTGGTAATACCGGTGACAGTGGCACCATCCGCGCCCTGTATATCGGCCACATCATCGCTCGAACCGTTGGCAATCACGTTGCCTGTCACCAAAACTTCGTCTTCAGTGATGCGGTTGGCGTCGTCTTTGGCCAACGGCGCATCGTCCACGATTTTGATGTTCAAATCGGCACTGCTGTTGTCACCGTCAGCATCAGTGGCGGTAAAGGTGAAGCTGTCCTGAGTAGCATCACCCTCAATACCCGGAGCCTGCTGCAGGACATAGTCATAAGCAATGGTGACTTCACCCCCCTCGCCGAGGGTATAACCATTCAGCACCAGCTCGCCATACTGAGTCGCAATGGTTTTACCGACCGTACCCAGTGCTTCCACGTCCGCCTTACTCAGTACTTCAGTCTGCGCAACACCACTGGCATCGGTGTAACTGATGGTCAAGGCGCCGTCATCCGCCAAACCATCGGGTGCAGTCAGAGTAAAGTCACTTTTCACCTGAGTATCGGCGGGATTGGGGGCCGAGCCTGTGCTCAAACCGCTTTCGAAGACAACCTGATCCGCAATATTGCCATCCGGCTGATCAACAAGCTGCTCAACCGGAACATCAACCGTTACCGGCCAATCAATCGGCTTGTTGTCGGTATCGTCATCCGTGTTGCCGGCCGGGTCGGTCACTTTTGCGTTAACAGTGACATCCGCATCGCCCGGCTTAACCGGAACTTCAACCAGAACACCGTTGGTCAGATCATCTTCGGTGACCTGACGTTCCAGCAAAATCTCACCGTCCTTGTCGGTCACTCTGAGGGTATCCCCCACTTCGGTGCCCGGTTCCAGCGTCACCTGAGCCGTCACCGTGCCGTCCGGACCGATTTCGGCTTCGTTGTAGATACCGTCGTCACCGCTGCCTTGCAATTCAACGCTGACGGCAGGCGGCACCATATCGATGGGTTTGATATCGGTATCATCATCGGTATTGCCGGCCGGATCGCTCACCTTGGCGTTCACGGTCACATCCTCATCGCCCGGTGATACCGGCACGTCAACCAGAACACCGTTGGTCAGATCATCTTCGGTGACCTGACGTTCCAGCAAAACCTCACCGTCCTTGTCGGTCACTGTGAGGGTATCCCCCACTTCGGTGCCCGGCTCCAGTGTGACCTTAGCAGTGACACTGTTGTCCGGACCGATTTCATCAGCGTTATAGATCCCATCATCACCGGCACCCTGCAGTTCGACGCTGACGGCGGGCGGCACGTTGTCGATCGGTTTAGTATCGCTGTCGTCATCCGTGTTGCCGGCCGGATCGGTCACCTTGGCGTTCACGGTCACGTCTGTATCCCCCGGTTTAACGGGGACTTCAACGGAAACGCCGTAACGCAGGTCATTTTCGGTGACCGGACGTTCCAGCAAAACCTTACCGTCCTTGTCAGTCACTTTGAGGGTATCGCCCACTTCGGTGCCCGGCTCCAGCGTCACCTGAGCCGTCACCGTGCCGTCCGGACCGATTTCGGCTTCGTTGTAGATGCCGTCGTCACCGGTTCCCTGCAGCTCGACGCTGACGGCGGGCGGCACGTTGTCGATCGGTTTGGTATCGCTGTCGTCATCCGTGTTGCCGGCCGGATCGGTCACCTTGGCGTGAACGGTCACATCTTCGTCGTTCGGTGACACCGGCACTTCAACCCGTACGCCATTGCTCAGGTCTTCTTCGGTTACCGGGCGCTCCAACAGAACATTGCCGTCCTTGTCAGTCACCTTGAGGGTATCACCCACTTCAGTACCCGGTTCCAGTGTGACCTTGGCAGTGACACTGTTGTCCGGACCGATTTCCGATGCAACATAAATGCCGTCATCGCCGGCGCCTTCCAGCTCGACGCTGACGGCAGGGATGTTGCCGTCGATCGGCTTGGTATCGGTGTCATCATCCGTGTTACCGGCCGGGTCGGTCACCTTGGCGTTCACGGTAACGTACTTATCATCCGGGGAAACCGGTACTTCAACCCGCACACCGTTGTTCAGGTCTTCTTCGGTGACCGGACGCTCCAGCAGGACATTGCCGTCCTTGTCGGTCACCTTAAGGGTATCGCCCACTTCAGTACCCGGATTCAACGTCACGTCCGCCGTAACTGATCCATCCGGACCGATTTCTTCCGCGTTGTAAACGCCATCTTCACCGGCACCCTTGAGTTCAACACTGACCGACGGAGGAATACCATCCAACGGTTTGGTGTCCGTATCATCATCGGTATTACCGGCGGGATCGGTCACTTTGACATTGACGGTTACCTCAGTGTCGTCCGGGTGCACCGGGACTTCAACCAGAACACCCTTTTCCAGGTCTTCTTCGGTCACCGGACGCTCCAACAGGACATTGCCGTCCCGGTCGGTAACCTTGAGATCATCGCCCACTTCTGTACCCGGTTTCAGCGTCACTTCGGCTGTCACGGTACCGTCGGGACCGATCTCATTGGCGTTATACACGCCGTCTTCACCGGCTCCCAGCAGCTCCACTTCAACAACCGGCGGTACCAGGTCGGCCGGCTTGGTTTCATAATCGCGGCCACTGTTGTAGCGCTCTTCATCCAGCAAGGGATCCGCATCGGGCCATCCAATTGCCAGCGGCGTCAGTACTTCACGAATGGCGGCAACCGTCAGCGGCGTAATGCCGTCGGCTTCCACAATTTCCGCAATTTTAACCAGCTGTACAAAGCCATGTCCGTCGGACAGTACTTCGCCTTTGGGGGCCGAGTCATTAGAAGACGGTGTCGGCAGCACGATCACGGGCATATCGACAGACTGTACAGCAGCGTCTGTGCTCAACTCAGAGCCGACAAAGGCCAGTGACTGCTGGCCCCCGAAGTCCAGTTCCACACGAGTGGTCGGTGTCGTAACCAGGGATTCACCCGGCTGTATCTGATCGCCAGGTGTCAACAGGTAACGCTCACCGGATGCATTTTGCACCCATGCCAGACCACTCACAGAGATCACAGTCGCTACAGTATTCATATCCGCCTCTTTACTGTTGTGTATGCCTTGAACGGGTATCAGCCGGTTCCTTCCGGTCAGCGTTCACCCAGAGCATTGGCTTTGGCACGTAAAATGGGTTTAAGCAGGTAAGAGAGCACACTGCGCTCTCCGGTAATAATATCCAGCTGTGCTGTCATGCCCGGCATGACTTCCAGCGCATCCGACAGAGCCCTTTCATTGGTAATGGCCCGTACCAGATAGTAGGTATTGTCTCGTTTGTCCGTGATGGTGTCGGCACTGATGTGCTGCACCTCCGCAGGAATGCCGCCATAGATGGAAAAGTCGTAGGCATGCAATTTGATCGTGGCAGGCAGGCCCGGTCGCAGAAAGGCAATGTCTCGTGGCGCAATTTTGGCTTCGACCAGCAGGCGATCATCCGCCGGTACGATTTCGACCACGGCATCACCCTGTCCGATTACGCCACCGGTTGTGTTATACAACACACGCTGCACGGTTCCACTGACCGGTGCCCGCAACTCGGCAGCCTTGACTCTGTCCGCCAGGGCAACGGCACCTTCCTTTAGGCCACTCAGCTCGGCAGACGCATCACTCAACTCCGTGCGCCAGCGGTTACGTGCAGCATGGCGCGTTTCACCAATACGCGCTTCCGCCTCTTCCACAGCGGCGCGCTGACGTTCGGTTTCAGCTTCGGCCCGTCGCAATTCACCTGATGCAGCAGCCAAGTCGCGTTCCAGTCGCAGCAGATCCACTTCGGACACTGCCCCGGACTCCAGCAGGGGACGCGTCACTCGCAGCTCCTGACCCGACAGGCGTACTTCCTGCCGTGCGGCTCGTACCTTGGCCTGCGCTTCCTGCAAGCCGCGTTGCTGCTGACTAAGCTGCTCACCGGCAACAGCCTGTCCCTGCTGATATTCACTCAGGCTCTCGGCAAAGAAAGCCTTTTCACGTTGCAGGACAGCCCGTTGTTCCGGCGTTGCTCCCTGCTCCGGTTGCCAGTGTTCGTCATTCAGCAACGCATTAAGACGCTCGACCTTTGCCTGCAGGGCAAAGATGCGCACCTCGGTTTCCTGAAAATTGGCCACAAAGCGGGTCGGGTCGATTTTCACCAGCAAGTCACCGGCTTCTACCTTATCCCCTTCACTCACGTGCAGCTCACGCACCACGCCACCATCCGGCGACTGTACGATCTGCAGCTGCCGTGCAGGAATCACCTTGCCTTCCCCGCGCGTCACCTCTTCAATAGAGGCCATCGCCGACCAGACCAGCAACAGGACAAAGGCAATCAGAATGGTGTACAACAAACCACGCGCGCCCGGCTCTCTGGATTCAACAATGCTGAACTCCGCTTCCTTGCTCCAATCATGCGCGTCCTGCGGCAGGCGGCTCAGCAAGGGACGCATCAGCGCTCCTGCTATCCGTCCGGAGCGCTGCCCCGGAGCGGCCAGCCGCTCCAGCCCGGCAAAGCCCTTTTCTTCCGCGTGACGGCGCTCGCTCATGCTGCCGCCCTCTTCACACGCCCCTGAGCCAAGGCATCAAGCACGGTCTGCTTGGGACCGTCTGCCAAAATCTTCCCCTTGTCCATCACCACCAGTCGATCGACCAGCTGCAGCAGGCTGGTGCGGTGAGTGATCAGCAACAGTGTCTTGTCCTGACAATGCTCCTTGAGCTGCCGGCAGATATGCTGTTCCATCATGCTATCCATTGCGCTGGCAGGTTCGTCCAGCAACAGCACGGGGGCATCCATCAACACCGCTCGCGCCAGTGCCAGTGTTTGTCGCTGCCCGCCGGACAGTGACAGTCCCTGCTCGCCAACCTGACGGGACCAGCCATCCGCTTCGGGTCCGATCAGTGTATCCAGACCGGATACGCGCACCGCCTGCTGCAGCTGGTGCGGCTCCACATCATCCATGCCCAGGGTGACATTGTCGTATACGCTGCCATTGATCAGTTGCAGATCCTGCGGCAGGTAACCGATACTGCGACGCACTTCAGCCGGGTCCAGCTGGGTCTGATTCAGGCCATCCAACAGCACGCTGCCCTGAGTCGGGCGATACAGGCCCAGAATCAGCTTTTCCAATGTACTTTTACCGGAGCCGGCGGCACCAATAATGCCGATCTTTTCACCGGCCTTGATACGCAGGGAAATACCGTTCAGTGCCGCCCGCTCCTCACCGGGGTAGGTAAAGCTCACATTGCTGAATTCGATTTCACCGCGCAGCCCTTCATGGCTGATCGATTGCTGCCCCGGACTCCTCTCCTGCGGGGTTTCCATCACTTCATCCAGCATATTCAACGCCGAAGCCGCCTGATGGTACTGGGTCAGCAGCGCCGCCGTCTGTGACACCGGCGCCATCGCTCTGGAGCTGAGCATATAAGCCGCAATCAGCGCCCCCTGGCTCATCTGGCCATCTATTACCAGATACACGCCAATGATGATCATGCTTACCGCTACAGTCTGCTGCACCCAGGCCGCGCCCATGCTGACCGAGGTACCCAGCAGCCTCTGCCGGCTTCCGGTTCCGGACAGAAAGCGGGTCGCCTGCTCCCATTGCCGCTGCATGCGGCCAGTCGCATTGAGACTTTTCAACAACGGCAAACAGCTCAGGCTTTCAATCACTCCCGCCGTACGCTGTGCCGACGCCTGCCCGGATACATCCGCCAGGCGACGCATCTGCTGCTGTACCGACAGGGCATACAACAGCAGCAACAGAGCCCCCACGACGACGGGCACCGCCATCAAGGGAGCAATAATCAAAATAATCAGGAGAAACAGAAGGAAGAACGGCAAGTCAATCAGCGCCGTCACCACCATGCTGCCACAGAAAGCACGCACACTTTCAAACCCCTGAATACTACCCGCCAGGGCACCGATGGAAGTGGGCATATGCTCCAGGCGCATGCCCAGCACCCGTTCCATCAACCGTGCGGACAGCCGGTTATCGGCACGCCCCGCGGCCAGCTCGATAAACCAGCCACGCAACATGCGCAGGACAAGGTCGGCCACAATCACGATGCCAACCCCTGCTGCCAATACCCACAGCGTTGAGGTTGTCTGATTGGGTACGACCCGGTCATAAACATTCATCACAAACAGTGGCAGCGCCAGCGCGAACAGGTTGACGCACAGCGACGCCAGTAAAACATCGCGATAGATACGCCGATTGCCACGGATGACCGACCAGAACCAGTGCCCGCTATCGGAACTGGCCGCCTCTTCCGCTGCCACCTCACCCAGCTGCAGCAACGGTCGGCAATAGGCGACCACTCCCGCGTAATCGTCTTGCAATTCGTCCCATGTCAGGGTTTGCACCTCCATGCCCAGCTCGGGCACACGAACCCGTGCCTCGCCGGTAGACGAATCCAGATACTCAAGCACACAGGCCCGATTGCCTTGCAGCAACAGGATGCAGGGTAGCCAGCGGCCATTCAGGCGCGCCAGCGGCTGGCGCACCAGACGTGCGCGCATGCCGGCACGCTCTGCAGCCCTCGGCAGCAGCGACGGTGTCAACTGCCCACCCCGCAACGGCAGCCCTTCTGTCAGGGCCGCTCGTGTGCGGCGATTGCCACTGGCCTGTGCCAGCCACTGAAGGCACTGGCACAGAGAGTCGTCATGCATGGCGATGCCGGCGGTCATGATTAGCGCACGTCAAGCTGAACCAGCGCATCGGAAACCGCTGCGCAGTACTGTACAGGCAGATCCTGTGCATCCTGCCCTTCCGGTACGATATCAGTGATATCAGCCATGGCCGGTGCCATATCCAACGTATCCAGCAGACTGCCCATGCTGTTGAGCACCTGCAGGCGAGTCAGCATCAGGTCATACTGACCCTGAACATAGCTGCGCTCGGCCTGAAAGGCTTCGTTTTCGGAGTCCAGCACGTCCAGTAGTGAGCGACGCCCGATGTCGTACTGCTGACGATAGGCTTCCACGACATTGGAAGAGGATTCCTTGTGTTGCTGCAGCAATGTCAGTTTCTGCTTGAGGTTGCCCTGCTCGGCCCAGGCAATGGTAGCGGTCTGACGCAGATCAACGCAGGCCTTATCTCGCATGCTTTCGGCCTGGCCAATACGATGATGCGCAGCACGCTGAGTCGCACGATCACTGCCACCATTGAAGATGTTATATCGCATGCGCAGCTCTACCAGGCTTTCATCGCCGTAGCTATCCGGATCGGTACGATTATCAAAACCGTTGTTGTTCTGATACATACCATGACTCAGACCCAGCTCCAGCGTGGGGTAGTTGGTGGATTCAGCCACTGTCAGCGCCGAGCGAGCCGCATCAATATTGGCAAAGGCGGCATGGATGGAAGGATTGTTGGCGAAAGCGCTGTTCAGCACAGGCTCCAGCGCGGTCGGCATGCCCGCATCCAGTTCCGGTACCGCCTGCAGGGATTCACCCGGTGCACGTCCTACCAGACGCTGGAAGCGCGCCGTAACACTCTGCAGGTTGCTCAATTCAGTGCGCAGATTGGAACGTGCCAGCGCCAGACGGCCTTCGGCCTGGTACAGGTCGGCCCGATTGCCCACACCACGTTCGGTACGCTCATGCACCTGCTTGCGCACACGAACATGGTTGTCCACATTCGCCTGCGCCAGGCCGGCCAGATAACGATAGCGTTTCACATCCAGGTAGGCCTGAGCGACTTCCAGTGTTTTGTCTTCGGCTTCACCGCGCAAACGATAATACTGCTCGCGCATCTGATGTTCGGCTTCATCTACACGTCCCTGCACTTTGAAACCGTCGAACAGCATCTGCGTGATTGAGAGTTCCGCGTAGTTGCGGTCATAAGAGCCACGCTTGTCAAAGTCGCGTCGCGCCTGGCCCACCGAAACATCCAGATCAACGCTGGGCAGATAACCGCCCCGTTCTTTCCGTTTTTCCGCCTGCAGCACGTTCAGTGCCTCGGCCTCAAAACGCACTTCGGGGTTGCTATCGAGTGCTTCGGCCACAACCGACTGCAGGCTTTCAGCACTCGCTTGTGTACCAAACAGCAGAACCAGCCCTGTAGCTATTGATTGAGCCAGTCGTGCCGGTTTCAAACAAACTTTTACCGCGTCCATAATTCGCCTCTCCTTGTCAGGCCAAACAGCATGTATAGAGGAGTCTTCAGCGAATCGACACTGACCCTGCTGGACGAAATGGACGGCAGGCGGAATAAGGGCCGATCACTGAGCTGTGTGTGAAATAGAAAACAGTATTGTAAGGGGACGCGGGGGCGATAACCTGTGCCAGAAGGGCACAAAGCTTTGCTGGAACGAACAATTAATTCAAACGATTGATTCAACCATTGCCAAGCAGAATTCTAACCGGCAATAAAACTGTAATACGTGTTCCCTCATCCAGCTTACTATACAGTGAAATATCACCGGCCATCTTGTGCACCAGCTCTTTGACAATGGCCAGCCCCAGCCCCGAACCTGGAATATTGTGCTCACTTGCCGCACGGTGAAAGGGCTCAAACACTCTGCTTTGCTCGTGCAGACTAATGCCATGGCCGGTATCACTGACCGTCATATCCAAAATGGCGCCATCCCGAACCGACGTTTCTCGCAACTCGACGTCCAGTCTGACGCTCCCGGCTTCCGTGTATTTACATGCATTCTCCAACAAGTTGAACAGCACTTCCCGCAGCAGGGTTGCATCGCCCATCACCGTACACTCTGCCTCCGGCTGCAGACGCACACTGAAGTCCAACAACTTGTCGGAAAACTGAATGCTGACCACATGTTCCAGACTGGCAAAAAAGGCGGGGAGGTGAACTGGACACGGCTGACACTCAATGTCCCGGATACCCTGGGCATAGTTGATCAAACGATCGACAACCACCAGCATATGCCGAGCACTATCGTCGATAATCCGCCCCTTATGCGCAACGGTTTCTGACTGCCCTTCCAGCAGTCGAGCATACCCAAAAATCGCGCTCAGCGGCGACTTGAGATCATGCGTCACACGCCCCAAAAAGGCCGTTTTAGCTTCGTCTGCCTTGTGCGCCGCCACCAAGGCTTCATGCAATGCACGGGTGCGCCCGGCCGCTACGGCTTCAAGGCGAAGCCGAGCCTGGTGCTCTCGCTCATGCAACTGTCTTTCCAAAACGAAATCATGTTCGTTTTTATGCCGTGCATAGGTCAGCAGCAGTCCAAGCACGATTGCTGCACCCACCCCGATACGCAGCATATCGAATTCGGCGGTATAGCGAATCGCAAAAAAATACATGACGAAGAAAGCACTGAGACAGACCCACACGCCCCCCAATAATGCCAATAAGGTTTTTTGCCGGGGCTGATGATATTTCAGCGCTGTCGGCACCATAAACGGCCAAACAGCAAGCAGCAAGCAGCTGAGACCTGTCAAGAGCGAAAGGGATATGACCGTGTCCAACACAAAGGTCAACACCGAGTACAGCAACGTCAGCGCCAATACAGCCGGCGGTGCCCAACGCCACACCCTGTGCGTATGCAAACCGAGGATATACACCGACAAAACGATAAACAGTGCCTTGATTACCGCGCTGCTGATAAAGCGCAACTCGGCGGCATACTCTGTTGCCCCACCTAACACCAGGGCGGTGATATAGCCTTCTTTCTCCGATTCGCACACAAACAGCGCCAGCATCCAGATGCCAACCAGCAGGTACTTGAAATCACGTTGCGCCAGCAATAGCACGAATAACGTCAGGATAACGACCAGAGAGACCGAATGGAGTCGATAGCGCTGCAGTTCCTGCTGCTCAAAATGTTCCGGCTCCCAGCTTGTAAGTTTCAGGAAAGGACGACTGCTGGAATCGATTTGAACCAGAAAATCCACCTGTTGCCCGACCGGAATCGATACCGGTACCAGCGCCCTCACTCTGGCGATATCACGCACCGAAACAGGCGTATCCAAACCGACACTGTGGTGTTCTATTTGCGCACCGGTCAGCGGGTCACGCTGCCAAACCTTAATTGCCTGCAGACTCCAAGGGAAAAACTCCAGCCAACACTCTATCGGCTCCGCACCCGAGTTGGACAGCCGAGCACGCAACCATAGCGTAGAGGCCTGACGAGGCGCTTCCAACAACTCAGGGTGCTGCCGTACGGACACCCAGCTCGCCCCCGGTTCCATCCCCTGCATGGCCAGCGCGAGGTTATGATCACTTGATACTGCGGACAACTCGATCACCGGCCAGTCCTGCGACGATTCTCCCCTGGCAACCATCGCCACCAGCAGCCACAGACAGGCCAACCCGATCCGAGACAAGAACTTCAAAGACCCGTACTCGTCACTTGGCATACTGCATGCTCGCCAGCCCATGTATCCAGCAATGTCTGAAGTTCCACGAAATTGCCACTTTCAGCCGGGCGGCGCATCTGCCGAGCCAAATCGATATACTCCGGCAACTCCCGCTGCACTTCGTCACACCATTCAACCAGATCCGTCACGGCTCCCTGCTCAATCCAGGCATGTATCTTTTCGAGGGTTTCTGCACTCAAGTCATAGCGCTGCTTACAGGCCGGACAGTGACGATCACGCCCGCTACCCAGCACCGTTTCAAGTGACAGTGACAACACACGCGCAATCACACGCCGCAGCCGTACCAGATCAACGGGCTTACCCAGGCAAGCATCGTAGCCTTTTTCACCCGGTTGATTCTGCTCTGCCTGCAACCCCCAGGTCGCAGACAGCAGTATGACCGGAATATAGGTGCCTTCCGTGCGCATGGCCTGCAACACTGCATCACCGTCGCGACCCGGCAGGCAATAATCGGTCAGCACCAAATCCGGCAACCTGTCGGTTTCGGATAGAGCCGCAATGGCTGTTTCTGCACAGGCGAATGTACGTACCTCAGAACCGAGCGACTCCAGTTCCAGTGCCATCAGCGTACGAATCGCTTCCGCATCGTCCACCACCCAGGCCATATACCCCTGTGCATCAAATACCGGCAGCATGTGCTCGGGCATATTGAGCAATGCCGCATCCTCCTGCTCCTCTCCGACGTGCACCGGCAAGGATATCTGCACACGAGTGCCCATCCCGCTTTCATTCTGTAACCGAATCCTGCCCCCCAGCTTACCGACCAGGTCATGTACGATAAACAGCCCCGGCTCTGCCTCTTCCAGCAGACCGACCGACACCGAGTGTCCCGTCAGGATCGACAGCTCCTCGGGCGACAACCCCTTGCCGCTATCCGTCACCACACATGTCAGCCAGAGCGTCCCTGTCGCCGGATCAAAGTGACTGCTGACCTGCATGTCAATCTCGCCATTACGGGTATGCCGACAGCCACTGTCGACCAGATTCACAAGAATTTCCCGCAGAAAGGTTTCGTCACTGCGAATGGTCAAGCACGCCAGTTCTCCAATCGTCATAGTGAAACGATTGCCCTTTTTATACGCCAGTATCCTGGCTTCATATTCCAGGCTGTTGAGAAAAGCGTGCAAGTAGATTTCACCGGTGATTTGCTCAATGGTCGTAACATCTCGTGCATGGTCAATCAACCGAGTCACCATGTTCAACATATGCCGAGCACTGTTGTAGATGGCCAACCCCGTTTCACCAACCTTGTCCGGCTCGGCCCGCAGGTGCTGAGCATAGCCCATGATGGAGGTCAGCGGAGACTTGAGATCATGCGACACCCGACTGAGAAAGTTGCTTTTCTCGGCATCGGCAACCTGAGCCGCTCTTAAGGCCCGACTCAACTCGTCCGTACGTTCGGCAACGATACGTTCCAGATACTCACGTTCCTGCTGATCCTTTTGGCGCAGCCGTTGTTTCAGGTAACGGGCGTAACTGCGGCGCTGATGACTGCAAACCAGCAACAGCCCCAGCACGATCACGGCATAGGCAACGGCCGCCGTGGCTATCAACGCGGTAGAATCAGGCCGCTCAACCGTCAGCTTCGCCGTCACGATCTGCGTGGTCAGCCAACCGGCTATCAGCAGTCCGAATAACGAGCGCTGCCAACGATCTTGCGATTCGGACGCAACCGGCAACAGCAGAATCCAAACCACCATATAAAAGCCACTCAGGAGCAATCCGGCCGTACGCACATGGTCATCACTGATAAAAGGCATCAGCAGAGGTGTCAACAACAAGGCTGATACGGCAAAACCCGATACGCGGCGAAAAAAACGGTGTCGGTTCAGCCCCAGCAATACCGTCGACAGTATGATGAACAACGGCTTTTCCAACAGCAAAACAAGATAAAAGAGGTCTCTGGGTGGCCCGTCACGTGCGCCGAACAACAGTGCGGACAGATTGCCGCCCCACTCCGCCAGCAAGCAGAAAAGCACCAGCATCCACGCGCCCACCAATGCATAACGCACGTCGAACTGCGCCAATAGCACCACCAGCACAGTGACAATAGCAGCCAGCGCAAGCAGATAAACCATCTCCCCCGCCATTGGGTTCAGATGATCAATAGCCCCTGCCGGTGCAGTGAACAGCAAGCACAACAAGAAGACTACCGGCTTTCCCCTGCCCGACAGTGATGCCAGCCAGCCACCATTATTCAATCGGGCAACCCTGTCCTGACAACCTGAATTTCGACGGCGCCAAGCCAAATCGCTCGCGGAAAGCCGTCGAGAAATTCGCACCATTACTAAAACCGACCTGAGCGGCAATGTCATTGATCGACGTGTCGGTATTGCGCAGCAATTGCCAGGCTTCTTTCATCCGCTCTTCACGCAGGTATTCATATACCGTAGCCCCGGCACACTCTTTAAAGGCAGTGTTCAAACGCTTGGCGTTCGTCCCGACCAAACGTGCCAAATCCTGAACGCTAGGCGCCTCGTCCAGGTTACTCAACAAATGTATGCGGGCACTATGGAAGAGTACATGGCTCAAATGCGCCTCGCCGGAGCGCACGAGCACTTCCTCTGCTCCGCCCACGGCGTCCGTCATTGCAGCGTCGCCCGGTTCGTCCGAGCGCTGCCGATAACGCAAATGTACCTGTAATCGCAGACTCACCTCGTCAAAGTCGAAGGGCTTGCCGATAAAATCGACTCCACCCGCCAGCAGCCCCTGAATACGCTGCTTCGGAGCGGAAAAGGCAGACAGGAATATCACCGGAATACCGGCAGTAACAGGGTCGTTATTCAGCAGTTTACAGGCTGAATAGCCGTCACATCGCGGCATATCAACATCCATCAGCACCAGATCCGGCACAATCAAGCGAGCCTTGTGGATCCCATCCAGTCCATCCAGCGCATGGTACACCCGACACCCCTGATGTTGCAGATAGGTGGTAATCAGCAGGCGTTCTGCCTCTACATCATCAATGACAAGAACTCGTTTTCCGTTGAGTATTTCCATCAGCCCCGACCCATAAGGTTGAACAGCACATTCCAAACGCGAGTTCCAATAGCCACTCAATCATTGTGCATAGGGAAAATGATACCTGATAGGGGGACTTTTTGCTTCACGATACCCCCCAAGCAACCCGCTCAAAACAGCCAGCCGACAACACATTCCCAGCCGGATGGAATTTCACCGGTTCCATTTGCGTGGCAACTGTTTTTGCAGGGAGCGGTTTGTTACCCTGAGACGCTGTCATGACAAGACCTTCCTGTTGGCTCGAGAGTCTCGCTTTCTCGGCAAACACATCCAGCGCTTCCCGCCACAGGCATTGCTCCACTCCTGCCGTGGAACCCGAAACGGCAGTTGGGCTGCCCGGAGTGACTGACAGACACGCTTACTCAAAAGTTTACTTTTATTTCAATGAGTTATGATGAAGAAAAGCAAGCAGAAAACCCCCTCTGAGAGCATGCATACGCCGATGATGCAGCAGTATCTCCGCATCAAGGCCCAACACCCGGACCAGTTGCTTTTTTACCGTATGGGGGACTTCTACGAACTGTTCTACGATGATGCAAAAAAAGCGGCCACCCTGCTGGACATATCCCTGACCGCACGCGGGAAATCGGCGGGCGACCCTATCCCCATGGCTGGCATCCCCTACCACTCGGCGGAAGGCTATATTGCCCGCATCGTCAAGTCAGGGGAGTCCGTGGTGATCTGCGAACAGGTCGGGGACCCTGCTACCAGTAAGGGGCCTGTCGCCCGCGAAGTGGTGCGTATTGTCACGCCCGGCACTCTCAGCGATGAAGCTCTGCTGGACGAGCATCAGGACAACCTGCTGATGGGCATCGCACAACAGGGTGAACGGTACGGACTGGCCCTGATCGACATCAGTTCGGGCCGTTTCAGCCTGTTCGAAGTTGATGACGAAAACGCCCTGCAGGCGGAGCTGGAACGTTTGCGCCCTGCAGAGCTGCTGTACCCCGATGAGGCTGCCCTGCACGACAGCATTCGCAAGCGCCCCGGCAGCCATGCCCGCCCACCCTGGGAGTTCGAGTCCGATACCGCCGAGCGTCTGCTGTGTGAACAGTTCAACACCCATGATTTGAGCGGCTTCGGCTGCGAGCACTTGAGCCTGGCTATCTGTGCAGCTGGTTGCCTGCTGCAATACGCAAGAGACACTCAGCGCAGCGCTTTGCCCCACATTCGTCGCCTGCAGGTCGAGCAGCACGACGAAGCCGTGATCCTGGACGCATCCACTCGACGCAACCTGGAGCTGGATCTGAATCTGTCCGGTGGACGCAGCAACACTCTGGCTTCCGTGCTGGATAAGTGTCGCACTCCCATGGGAAGCCGCCTGTTGCGGCGCTGGCTGCACCGTCCTCTACGTGACCGTTCCACGCTGGAAGCACGGCAGGATGCGATTCGCTGGCTACTCACTCCGGACTGCAGTGACAACATTGCCGAACAGCTCAAGCTTATTGGGGACATGGAACGTATCCTGTCCCGTATCGCATTGAGATCCGCACGCCCCCGAGACCTCGAACGTTTACGCAATGCTCTGGTCTCCCTGCCCGCCCTGCAGCAGCTGCTGCAACGCAACGATTCCCCCCGTATCGGGGCGCTGGCAACCAGTATCACAACCTTTCCCGAACAGGCCGACCTGCTGAGCCGCGCCATCATTGATGCGCCACCGGTTGTCATCCGCGATGGCGGCGTTATTGCGGGCGGTTACGACGCCGAGCTGGATGAGCTGAGAGGGTTGAGTGAAAATGCCGGTGATTTCCTGCTGCAACTGGAAGCACGGGAGCGAGCCCGTACCGATATTGCCACCCTCAAGGTCGGATATAACCGGGTACACGGTTACTACATTGAAGTCAGCAAGGCCCAGGCCGTAGACATGCCGCCCGAGTATATTCGTCGGCAAACCCTGAAAAATGCCGAACGCTTCATAACTCCCGAACTCAAATCGTTCGAAGACAAGGCCCTCAGCGCCAAAAGCAAGGCTCTGGCCCGCGAAAAGCAGCTCTATGATGCACTGCTGGAACTGCTGGCTGCCCAGCTGCTGGCACTGCAGGAGTGCGCCGCCGCCTTGGCCGAGCTGGACGTTCTCAACACCCTGGCCGAACGCGCATTAACACTGGATTATCAACGCCCCCAACTGGTTGACGAACCCTGCCTGAATATCCAGCGCGGCCGCCACCCCGTGGTTGAGCATGTAATGGAATCCCCTTTTGTCGCCAACGACCTGGCGCTGGACCGCGACCGGCACATGCTGATCATCACTGGCCCCAACATGGGTGGTAAATCAACCTACATGCGCCAGGCTGCGCTGATTACGCTACTGGCGCACATCGGCAGCTATGTACCGGCCGAGGCGGCTACCATCGGCATTGTCGATCGTATTTTCACCCGTATGGGCTCATCCGACGATCTGGCCGGAGGGCGCTCAACCTTCATGGTGGAAATGACCGAAACCGCCAACATTCTGCACAATGCCAGCAGCCGCAGTCTGGTACTCATGGATGAGGTGGGACGCGGCACCAGTACCTTTGACGGCCTGTCGCTGGCCTGGTCCTGTGCCGAATTTCTGGCCCGAGACGTCAAGGCCTTCACCCTGTTCGCGACCCATTACTTCGAACTGACCCACCTGCCCGAGCGAGAGAGCGGCGTGGCCAACGTACACCTGACGGCGGTGGAACATAACGATCATATTGTTTTCATGCACGAAGTGCAGGATGGGCCGGCCAGTCAGAGCTATGGTCTTCAGGTCGCCCAGCTGGCCGGTATTCCGGCGGATGTCATTCGCAATGCCCGGGACAAACTGGTAGTACTGGAGCAGGACAGTCGTGACCAGGGTGATGTCGTGACCCGTAACCCGGCGCCAGTCTCGACTGCTGTTAATGAAGAGCCGATGCAGGCCGACCTTTTTGTCAGCCATCAGCCCTCGGCGGCAGAACGCCAATTGCAGGAACTGGACCCCGATGAACTGACACCTCGTCAGGCTCTGGACCAGCTGTACGCACTCAAGGCACTGCTGAATGTCTGATCAAAATGCCCGCGGGGCACTATACTGCACTCGGAACCAAGCCAATGGGGGGGCTGAGCGATGACCTACATCGTCACTGACAACTGCATCCGCTGCAAGTACACCGACTGCGTCGAAGTCTGCCCGGTGGACTGTTTTTACGAAGGGCCTAATTTTCTGGTGATTCACCCGGACGAGTGTATCGACTGCGGCCTGTGTGAGCCCGAATGCCCGGCCGAAGCCATTCTGCACGAAGACGACCTCAGTCCGGAACAGGACCGGTTCTACCAGCTGAATGCCGAACTGGCCGAACTCTGGCCCAACATTAGCGAACGCAAGGAACCCTTGCCCGATGCGGAAAAATGGGACGGCGTGCCGGACAAGCTCCAGTATCTGGAACGCTGATCCGGCTGCCGTCGAAGGCGGGGCCTGTTACTGCAGCAGGTCCTCGCCCGTCAGACCGTTTTTCTCAACGATCTCGCGCAACTTGCGCAGTGCCTCCACCTGTATTTGACGCACCCGCTCGCGGGTCAGGCCGATCTCCTGCCCGACCTGCTCTAGCGTACTCATCTCGTACCCGCGCAAACCGAAACGACGCGACAGCACATCGGCATGTTTCTCGGGCAGCATTTCCAGCCAGCGATTCAGGTTGCCGCTGATATTGTTGCTTTGCAGCAGCGTTTCCGGGTCGCCCGTCTCCTGGTCCGCAATGGTTTCCAGCAGCGGCTTGTCAGCCCCCTGTCCGGCCGGTACGTCCACCGAGCTGACCCGTTCGTTGAGACCCAGCATGCGCTGAACACTGGCCACCGGCTTGTCGACCAGTTCAGCGATTTCCTCCGCTGTTGGCTCATGATCCAGCTTCTGCGCCAGCTCACGTGCTGCCCGCAGATACACGTTCAACTCCTTGACCACATGGATCGGCAACCGGATGGTGCGGGTCTGATTCATGATCGCCCGCTCAATGGTCTGCCGAATCCACCAGGTTGCGTAGGTCGAGAAGCGGAAACCGCGTTCGGGATCGAATTTTTCCACGGCACGGATCAGCCCCAGGTTCCCTTCCTCGATCAGGTCCAGCAGAGTGAGGCCTCGATTGATATATCGACGTGCAATTTTGACCACCAGGCGCAAATTGCTTTCGATCATGCGTTTGCGGGCGGCTTCATCACCCTTCAGTGCCAGGCGGGAGAAATACACCTCTTCTTCCGCCGTCAACAACGGCGAAAAGCCGATTTCATTCAGATATAACTGGGTTGCATCCAGCGAACGCGCATTCACCAGATCCTTGTGCGCCATGGAACCACGCCCACGGCCACTGTCGATAAATTCAGGCAGTTCGGATGTCTCGTCGTCATCCGTGCTGTCTGCTGCGTCATCCCGGTCGTCATCCATGGCAGCCAGGTCGCGTTCGTCATCCAGTTCGTTTTGGCGACTGTGTGCAGAGTAACGGATCTCGTTTCCTGTGATTGCCATTGTCTTCACCCCCAGATTGCGGGAGGGCCACCGCCCGTCCCGGCAGGTTGTATTTATTATTGTTCTTATCGCTTGGGCAAATAGCGCAAGGGATCAACCGGGTTGCCATCGCGACGGATTTCGAAATGCAGCATCGAACGCGTTGCCCCGGTCTTACCTATTTCGGCTATTTTTTCACCAGCTTTAACCTTATCACCCTCTCGTACAAAGATGCGACTGTTATGTGCGTATGCGCTCAGATAACGCTTGTCATGATTCACAATCACCATATTGCCATATCCCAGCAGGCCGTTACCGGCATAGACAACCTCGCCATGCGCCGCGGCTTTTACCGCTTCGCCCTTGCGGCCGGCAATATCGATCCCCTTGTTGGCCGGTTGACCACGCCCAAACGCCAGCACGATCTTGCCGGAGTGCGGCCAATGCCAGCGAACCGCTCCAGCGGCGGGCTCAGCCTTGCCGTCACGGCCAGATGCCGGTTTGGCGGTGGTGGTGTTCGTACGGCCCGAAGATGGGGGTTTGGCAGGCGTAGCAGGAGCCCCGGGACGGGACGCAGTTTGCGTCGCAGGAGCCGAGGCTTTCAAACGCAATGTCTGCCCCGGATAGATGAAATAACGCTTATCGATACCGTTCAGACGCGCAACCTGACGGTAATCAAGCCCGTACCGAAACGCAATGGAGTACAGGGTGTCGCCCTTCTTCACCCGGTAGGTATTCGGGGCCGGTTCCTTGGCCCCTCCGCTCAGTGAGCGCTCGCTGACCGGCGCGTAACCGGTCGAGCAGCCCCCCAGCCAAAGGCTCAGGCAGGTCAATACAAGCAGCAGACGATAGGGCACTCGGGCCTCCTCTTCAGTGCTGCCGGCGATCCATTACCACTCCCAGCAGCGCTCCCAATAACATCAGTGCCGCAGCAGGCCAGAACCAGGCATTCAGTCCCGTCAGGACTTCATAGCTACCCGGCAAAAGATTATCCTGCAACAAAGGCACCTCTTCACCATGCCGGTTGATGGTATAGGCCAGTGTGTATTTCCAGGGCCATACCTTGTTCAGCGAGCCCAACATGAAGCCGCCAAGCAACGCCAGCGTCAGCATGCGATGGTGATGGAAAGCCCAGCTCAACACCCGTGAAAAACTCAGCAGGCCGACCACGCAACCACCGGCAAACAGCCCCAGAGTAGCCCACTCCAGACCCTTGATCGCGCCGAGTACTGGCGCGTACATGCCCATCAGCAACAAAATGAAACTGCCCGAGATACCCGGCAATATCATGGCGCAGATAGCGATCATGCCGGACAGAAATACCATCATCAAGGTCGGTTCGACCGCACCCGGTGCCTGTTCCGTAATGATATAAGCCAACATTGCGCCACTGATGAACATGGCAATGAGATTGCTGTTCCAGCCCCGAATATGCCGTACCACACTCCAGGTTGAAGCCAGGATCAGGCCGAAAAAGAACGACCACAGCAGAATCGGATACGTATCCAGCAGATAGAGTACCAGATGCGAGATCGACACCAGGCTCAACAACACGCCGCTGAACAGCGCCAGCAGGAAACTGCCGTTTACATAGCGCCAGCAGGATAGAAAGCCTTCACTGAACAGAATACGAACCGCTTCAGGGTTGAACTGCTTGAGCGTATCAATGAGTTCCTCGTAGATACCGGTAATGAACGCAATAGTTCCGCCGGATACCCCGGGTACCGCATCAGCGGCGCCCATCATCATCCCCTTGCCCGACAACAGGAGATAGTCCTTTTTACTTCGCACGCACTTTCCTCATCAATTAACGCACCGTGCCGCTCAGCAAGGGCACAAAGCGGACACTTTCCAGAATTTCGGTCTTGTACTCATCCTCATTGATCCGCACCACTCGTTTCAGAGTCTGATGCTCATCGCCCACCGGGATAACCAGACGACCGCCCACAGCCAGTTGTTCCAGCAGTTCGGCAGGAACTTCTCGCGGGGCCGCCGTGACCAGGATGCCGTCAAAGGGGGCCTGGTCCGCCCACCCCATGCTGCCATCCGTATGCCGCAGCATGACATTATGCATTTTAAGTCGCTGTAGCCGCTTACGCGCCTTTTCCTGTAACGGCCGGATACGCTCGATACTGAAGACCTGGTCAACCAGGTGCGCCAGTATGGCCGTCTGATAACCGGTCCCCGTGCCCACTTCCAGCACCTTGCCCAGCGGGCCACCTTCCAGCAGCAGTTCGGTCATGCGTGCGACAACATAGGGCTGCGAGATCGTCTGATTGTAGCCAATCGGCAGAGCCGTATCTTCATAGGCCCGGTGGGACAGGGCTTCATCAATAAAGATATGCCGAGGTGTCTCGATCAGGGTCGCCAGCACCTCTTCATTGGCGATACCCTGCTCGCGCAACCGCTGCACCAGACGTTCACGGGTACGGCGGGACGTCATGCCGATACCCTGCAGATCCCTGTCGATCACATCAGCCCCTCCAGCCAGCCTGCCAGGTTGTCCATGCCGGAATAATGGGTCATATCGATCTGCAGCGGCGTCACCGATACAAAGCCGTTTTCGACCGCATAGAAATCGGTTCCCGGCTCAGCATCCGCGGCCGCACCGGCACCGGCAATCCAGTAGCGAACACGTCCACGCGGGTCTTCGACCCGTACCGGAGGCTCGGCACTGTAACGGTGCCCAAGACGCGTTACATGAATGCCCTTGATCTGCTCCAGCGGCAGGTCGGGCACATTGATATTCAGGACTGTTCTCGGCGCCACCACCAGTGTCTCCAGGTGACGAACCAGTACCGCCACAATCTCGGCAGCGGTTTCATAATGCTGTGGATAAAAGCTGTGCATGGAAACCGCTATCGGCGGCAATCGACAATGACGCCCTTCGGTGGCGGCCGCCACCGTACCCGAATAGAGCACATCGTCACCCAGGTTGGCACCGGCATTGATGCCCGACACTACGATGTCCGGCTTTTGCCCCTCGGTGAATAGCCCTGAACCGCCCAAGTGCACACAGTCGGTCGGGGTACCATTGATGCCATAATAGCCACTGCTGTGGAGATGGGTTTCCAGGGGACGGTCCAGCGTCAATGAGTTGCTGGCACCACTGCGATTACGATCCGGCGCCACCACACAGGTTTGATGGTCCTGTGCCAAGCGCTCCGCCAGAGTCGCTAGTCCCGGTGCATACACACCGTCATCATTTGAGATCAGAGTCAGCATGTTCGTTCTTCTTGATTAAGTCTGCTCGTTGGCGGCGTTATGCCACTGACAAAGTTCACGCAATACACTGGTAGCAAAAGAGCCCGCCGGCAGCTCAAATTCCAGCCGCCACTGTCCTTCTGCCTCTTCATCGGCCGTCAAATCACGAGGCAGCAGCCTCAAAGCCCGACGTTCCTGATTCAGGCCCAGCCCTTCCAAACCTTCACGAATTGTCTGCCAGGGAGCCAGAGCCGCAATCTCAAACGCCTGTGCCTCATCCCGAGTCATCAGTTCGCCGCGCCCCCACATGGGACCGGTCAGGTGAAGATCACCCCGAGCCAACCGCTCGGGGAGGTCTGCCTCTTCTCCGGCCATGAAACAGCTTTGACTGCCGTTCAGCATGAGTACATCCCCAGGCAGTATGCTGTCCCAAAGTCCCTGGTCAATACGTGCACTGATCAGCTGGTTGAACAGCCAGGAACGCAGCGCCGAGATATACAGCCCCTTTTTGTGCCGTTGGCGTTCTTTCAATGTACCTGCCAGCAGCGCCTGGCCTTTCAACAGATTGCCGCCTTCCCGCCCAAAACGCTGCTCGCCGAAATAGTTGGGCACTCCCTGCCGTACCTGCTCGATACGTGCAGCCAGCGCCGCCCCGTCCGTCACCTGGCGCAGCCGGATCACGAAACGATTGCCTGACAACGCCCCCAGGCGGAGCTTGCGACTATGACGCTCGGCTTTCAACACCTCGATAGTATCACCACCGAACAGAGACCAGCTGAAAGTTCGCCCGATAGGCACCCTCACGCTGAACCACTGCTCGGCCACTGCGTGCCGGTCCTTTTTGCCCGCGTAGCCCACATCACGGGGGCTGACCTGACAAAAGCGTGCCAGTTGCCGCGCGACCCAATCGGTATTCTCACCGATTTTGCGGATATAAAGAAATAGGTGCTCACCCTCGCCATCCGGTTCAAAGGGCAGGCGCTCAAACACCTGGAAGTCATCGGCGGTGGTGCGCAGTACGGCCTTGGCTGAAGGTTCTCCATACAGCCAGCTACAGGCAAGATCAGGAATCAACGTCGGGGGATCTCCGGCTCGGGTTCAATTAACTGAAAGAAGGTTTCACCTTCACGAATCATGCCCATTTCACTACGGGCACGCTCCTCCAGGGCACTGACGCCCCGTTTGAGGTCCTGTACTTCGGCTTCCAGGCGCTTGTTACGCTCGGTCAGCTGTTGATTGACCTGCTGCTGATCCAGAATCTGTTGTTCCAGCTGCCAGACCTGGCGCAAATTGGCCTCTCCAAACCAGAGCCGATATTGCAGCCCGGCCAGCATAACCAGCAAAATCAACAACAACCAGCGGAACACGCGCTTCCCTCTTCGTCACGGGCCCAGGGTCAAAAAAGGGGGCCTAAAGCCCCCTTTTTAACATATTTTCAAGACTCAGGCCTGACCTTTGATCTCTTTCAGACCGTTATAAACCGCATCAGTGCCCAGCTCTTCGGCAATACGCAGCAAACGGTTGTACTTGGCCACACGGTCAGAGCGACACAGGGAACCGGTCTTGATCTGACCCGCAGCCGTACCGACCGCCAGATCGGCAATGGTCGTATCTTCGGTCTCGCCGGAACGGTGTGAAATCACGACCGTATAACCCGCATCCTTGGCCATCTGAATGGCATCCAGTGTTTCGGACAACGAACCGATCTGGTTGAACTTGATCAGAATCGAGTTGGCGATCGACTTGTCGATGCCTTCCTTCAGGATCTTGGTGTTGGTGACAAACAGATCATCGCCGACCAGCTGTACCTTGTCGCCGATCTTGCGCGTCAGGCTGGCCCAGCCGTCCCAATCGGATTCATCCATACCGTCTTCGATGGAGACGATCGGATAGTTCTCGCACAGTTGCGCCAGGTAGTCTCCGAAACCTTCGGCGTCAAACACCTTGCCTTCACCGGCCAGATCATACTTGCCATCCTTGTAGAACTCGGAAGACGCACAGTCCAGTGCCAGGGTGACATCGGTACCCAACTGGTAGCCGGCCTTATCGACCGCTTCCTTGATCACGACCAGCGCCTCTTCGTTGGAGCCCAGGTTCGGTGCAAAACCGCCCTCGTCACCTACAGCAGTGTTCAGGCCACGTGCCTGGAGCACGGATTTCAGCGCATGGAAAATCTCGGCACCACAACGCAGCGCATCCTGGAAGTTGTCAAAGCTCACCGGCTGAACCATGAACTCCTGGATGTCGACGTTGTTGTCGGCATGTTCGCCACCGTTGAGGATATTCATCATCGGAACCGGCATGGAGAACTGACCGGCAGTGCCATTGATCTCGGCGATGTGCGCATACAGTGGAATGCCTTTCTCGGTCGCAGCGGCCTTGGCAGCGGCCAGCGACACGGCCAGTATGGCATTGGCACCCAGGCTGGACTTGTTCTCGGTACCGTCCAGCGCCAGCATGGTGTCATCCAGAGCACGCTGATCCGTCGCTTCCAGACCGGTCAACGCTTCACGGATCGGGCCATTGATCGCCGCAACTGCCTGCTGCACACCCTTGCCCAGGTAACGGGACTTGTCGCCGTCACGCAGTTCCAGTGCTTCGCGGGAGCCGGTGGATGCGCCTGAAGGTGCACAGGCCGTTCCCACCACGCCTGAAGCCAGGATTACATCCGCTTCAACAGTCGGGTTACCACGAGAGTCCAGAACTTCGCGTGCCTTGATATTCGTAATTTGAGCCATTGTGTAGGTGTCTCCAATCAACTCGTATAAAGGTTACTGCTGCGCCTGTGCCTGACGTGCCAGCGCGGCCTTGATAAATCCGGTGAACAGGCCATGTCCGTCACGCGGCGTAGAGGTAAATTCGGGGTGGAACTGACACGCCACGAACCAGGGATGGTCCGGCGCTTCCACAACCTCTACCAGCTCACCGTCTACCGAGCGGCCCGTAATTTTCAGACCGGCTTCTTCCAACAATGAGACATAGTTGTTATTCACCTCATAACGGTGACGGTGGCGCTCACGCACTTCGGTGCTGCCGTAGGCCTCGGCAACCTGAGAGCCTTCGGCCAGGTGGCAGGTCTGCGCACCCAGGCGCATGGTGCCGCCCAGATCCGAATTTTCACCGCGCACTTCCACTTCACCACTGCGGTCGGTCCATTCGGTAATCAGACCAATGACCGGATGCTCGGACTGCTTGTCGAACTCGGTCGAGTTGGCACCGGCCAGACCCGCGACATGGCGTGCGTATTCAATGACCGCAACCTGCATGCCCAGGCAAATTCCGAGGTAAGGAACCTTGTTCTCACGAGCAAAGCGCACGGCTTCAATCTTGCCTTCAACACCCCGCTCGCCAAAGCCGCCCGGTACCAAAATGGCGCTGTAGCCTTCCAGAATCTTGCTGCCTTCACGCTCGACACGCTCGGAATCGATATATTCGATGCGCACTTTCTTGCGCAGCGCGATACCGGCATGGGAGATGGCTTCGATCAGAGACTTGTAAGCGTCCAGCAGCTCCATGTACTTGCCGACCATGGCGATGGTCACTTCGCCTTCCGGGTTCATGAAAGCGTCGGCCACGCGGCTCCATTCGCTCAGGTCTGCCGCCTTGCAGTTGATTCGGAAACGTTCGGTGACGATCTCGTCCAGATGCTGTTCCCACAACATCGCCGGGATGTTGTAGATGGTATCGGCATCCGGTAATGAGATGACCGCACGCTCGTCCACGTTGGTGAACATCGCCACTTTCTTGCGCGATGATTCATCCAGCGGACGCTCGGAACGGCACACCAGAATATCCGGCTGGATACCGATGGAGCGCAGCTCTTTCACCGAGTGCTGGGTCGGTTTGGTTTTGGTTTCACCAGCCGTGGCGATATAAGGCACCAGAGTCAAATGCATGAACATGGCGTGGGAAGCACCCACTTCCACTTTCAGCTGACGCACGGCTTCCAGAAACGGCAGAGACTCGATGTCACCAACCGTACCGCCGATTTCAACCAGTGCTACGTCAGCATCGCCTGCACCTTCGATTACGCGACGCTTGATCTCGTTGGTGATGTGCGGGATCACCTGCACGGTACCGCCCAGATAATCACCACGGCGCTCTTTGCTCAGCACATGCTGATACACGCGGCCGGTGGTGAAGTTGTTGCGACGCGTCATGGTGGTGCGGATGAAGCGCTCATAGTGCCCCAGATCCAGGTCGGTTTCGGCGCCGTCGTCGGTCACGAACACCTCACCATGCTGGAAGGGACTCATGGTGCCCGGGTCCACGTTGATATACGGATCCAGCTTTAACATGGTGACCTTGAGACCACGGGCCTCAAGAATAGCCGCCAGAGAAGCTGATGCGATGCCTTTGCCCAATGAGGACACAACACCGCCTGTGACGAAAATATAACGCGTCATGCGGAACCTGTCAGATCGAGATGTTGGGGAGGATAAAACGTACTCAAGATGGGGTTGCAGCTTAGCAAAAAGCACTCTTCAGGACAAACCAAAAGCGTCCCATTGAGGCAACCAGCCATTTTCAACCCAGTGCGGGTCACACAGACAAAGGCCGGGGACGGCGACAATCTGCCCATCCGACCATAAGACCGGATGAATCGGGCGTAACCAGGGCGGCACTCCGGCTTCCTGCAGCAATTGTTTGAGCGTTACCGATCCGCCTCGGCCCATCGGCCTCAAGCGCTCACCACCCTGCCGATAAGCCAATTGCAGTTCCAGCCCGTCCGGCAACCCCCGAGCCGCACGCTGCCAGCCAAGTCGCCCATGCGGCACATTCAGCGCCTGTCCCGCCCGCAGCCACACCCTGGTGTCCGGTTCAATCGTCGGCACGGGGTCCGGCAGCAAGTACAGACCCTGCCGATAACGGCGGAGCTGCTGCCCCTTCAAGCACTCGACCGGCTCGGCATCGGCACGCTCCGACAACATGCTATCCAGCAAATTCTGCAGCCGCTGTCGACTCAGACGCTGCCCTGCCAGCCGGTGCAACCAGAAATGCAGCAGATTACGCTGCCGTTCAGGGCCCAGCGCCCTCAGCCGCTCAATGTCGAGCCCTGATTCCCCCAGTCGGCACTGCGCCCAGTCCTCCTCCGCACGCTCGCGCAACAACACATCAGCATCATGCATCAGCTCCGTCGTATCCAGACAGCGCTGTAACACGGCGGGCCAACGCCCCTTCAGCAGCGGTAATACATGCAGGCGCAACCAGTTGCGAGCATAGTGATCCTGTGCATTGGTAGGATCGATTATGGGCACCAACCCCTGTTCGGCAGCCGCAATTTCAAGACGTGCGCGCGACTGATCCAGCAACGGCCGCAACAGCGTCCCCCGACCCAGCCCGCGTCGCTCAGGCATGCCCGACAGGCCGGCCACTCCCGCGCCTCTCAGCAGCCTCAGCAGCAGCGTTTCAGCCTGGTCATCAGCATGTTGCGCCAGCAGCAGGCAATCACCCTTGCCGAGCAGTGTTTCAAAGGCGGCATAGCGGGCACTGCGTGCCGCCGCTTCAGAAGAGGACTCGGGCGATACCTTCACAACCGTCAACGGGATATTCAGGCGCCGACAATGCTGCCGACAATGCTCACCCCAATCTGCCGACACCGCTTGCAACTGATGATCGACATACACGGCCAGCAGCGGCTGCGGCAACGCCAGACGCGCGCACAGTTCAAGAAGCAGGGAGGAATCCAGACCGCCGCTATAGGCAATCACCCAGCGGCGTACATCAGGCTCGGCTGCCAGGCGGGCAGCCAGGGTAGCGCAGAGTTCGGGCAGCACTGGGGCTGCCCCCTCAGGGTCAGTCTTCGAAGACACCATAGGACATCAGACGCTGGTAACGGCGCTCCAACAGCTCATCGCTCTCCAGACCCGACAGTCGATCCAGCGCATCCACCAGCGAAGCCTTCAGGCTGGCAGCCATCGTTTCGGGATCGCGGTGCGCGCCACCCAGGGGCTCGTTAATCACATGATCCACCAGACCCAGTTCATGGAGACGTTCGGACGTAATCCCCATGGCCTTGGCAGCATCGGATGCACGCTCGGCACTTTTCCACAGGATGGATGCACAGCCTTCCGGCGAGATCACCGAGTAGGTGCCATATTGCAGCATCAGCAATTCATCACAGACACCGATCGCCAGTGCTCCGCCCGAACCACCTTCGCCGATAACGGTGGAGATGATCGGCGTGTTGAGCTGAGACATTTTGGCCAGGTTAAAGGCGATCGCTTCGGACTGCCCGCGCTCTTCAGCGTCAATACCGGGATAGGCCCCCGGCGTATCGATAAAGGTCAGCACCGGCAGGTTGAAGCGCTCGGCCATTTCCATCATGCGCAGGGCCTTGCGGTAGCCTTCCGGGCGCGGCATGCCGAAGTTGCGGCGTACCTTTTCCTTCACTTCCCGTCCCTTCTGATGACCGATCACCATCACCGGACGACCGTCAAGACGGGCCAGACCTCCAACAATCGCCTGATCATCGGAAAAATGGCGATCGCCGTGGATTTCATCAAAATCGTCAAAGATATGCTGAATATAATCCAGGGTATAGGGACGTTGAGGGTGACGGGCAATCTGGGAAATCTGCCACGCCGACAGATCCTTGAAGATCGACTCGGTCAGGCTGCGGCTTTTTTCCTGCAGGTTTTCCAGCTCGTCACTCAAATTGAGCCCCGCCGTGTCCTCGTTGACATGGCGCAGCTCACTGATTTTGGCTTCCAGCTCTGCAATCGGCTGTTCGAAATCCAGGTAGTTCGGATTCATGCGTGTCTGCTTCTGTTATGTAACTTGGGGCCCAAAGGCACGAAAAATATTGGCACGATTCTACCGTCTGGCGACGCGGATCACCACCCTGTTCACTCGTAACAGAGCCGGACAGCATCATTGCCGAACTGCTCCTTGAGCTGCAACAGCAGTTCATCGGTCGGTGCCGCCGCCCACTGACTGTCCAGCCACAGTCGCGCTTCGGCATCTTCGCGCCGGAAACGCAGGGTAACCGCCAGACTCACCAGTGGGCTGCGATTCTGCTTCAGAGTATTGCTAAACTGGCGCAGGTGCTGCGGGTTCAACTGGCGGCGATCACAGCTCACTTCCACACAGCGCGCCGACTGCGCACGTACCTGGGCCATACTCGACACCTTGCTGCAGCGCACTTTCAGGCCACCGTTATAGTCGTCCTGGGCCACTTCGCCCTCAACTACCAACACCACATCCTTGTTAATCAGGCTGCGCGCTTCTTCATAGGTATCGCCAAACAGGGTCACTTCCATCCGGGCACTGCGGTCATCCAGCGTCAGGAAACACAGGTTATCGCCCTTTTTGGTCTTTTTCAGACGCAGATCGACCACCAGCCCCGCCATTTTCTGCTGACTGCCGCGACTGGGCTGAAGCTCAATCAGTTTGCGACTGACCAGGTGCTTGAGCTCAGTCTCGTATTCGTCGATCGGATGACCGGTCACATAGAGCCCCAGCGTATCCTTTTCACCCTTCAGACGCTCCTTGTCCGTCCAGTCCCGTGCCTTGCCAAACTCGGCATACGGGTCCGAAGGCGTTTCCGCTTCCACGGCTCCGAACATATCCATCATGCCCGCGTCCGCGTTGCGCGCACTCTGGTCCGCTGCCTTCAGGGCGGAACCGATCGCATCCCACAGAATCGCCCTGGAGGGCCCCAGACTATCCAGGGCACCACAGCGCACCAGTGCTTCCAGTACGCGTTTGTTGAGCTTGCCCACACCGACCCGTTCACAAAAATCGAACAGGTCCTTAAACGGGCCAGCCTTGCGGGCTTCCATGATCGCGTCCACCGGACCTTCACCCACCCCCTTGACCGCGCCCAAGCCGTATACCACCTCGTCGGCAGCATTGACGGTGAACATGTAATCGCTGTCATTGACATTGGGGAGACGTACGGTCAGCCCCATCTGGCGGCATTCTTCGATGAAGATCACCACCTTGTCGGTATTCTGCATGTCCGACGACAGAACCGCCGCCATGAAGGCGGCCGGATAGTGCTGCTTCAGCCAGGCGGTCTGATAAGACACCAGCGCATAGGCTGCCGAGTGCGACTTGTTGAAACCGTAACCGGCAAATTTCTCCACCAGGTCGAAGATGTTGCCGGCAAGATCCTTGTCGATTCCCTGACCGGCACACCCTTCCAGAAAGACCTTCCGCTGCTTGGCCATTTCCTCGGGCTTTTTCTTGCCCATGGCGCGACGCAGCATATCCGCGCCGCCCAGCGTATAACCCGCCATCACCTGAGCAATCTGCATCACCTGTTCCTGATACAGGATGATGCCGTAGGTAGGCTCCAATACCGGTTGCAGGCTGTCCAGCTGATAATCCGGGTGTGGCCACGCCAACGGCGCACGACCATGTTTTCGGTTGATAAAGTCGTCAACCATGCCCGACTGCAGCGGCCCCGGCCGGAACAGGGCCACCAACGCCACAATATCCTCAAAACGGTTCGGCAACAGGCGTCGGATCAGATCTTTCATGCCGCTGGATTCCAGCTGGAACACGGCAGTCGTCTGGGCGCTCTGCAGCAGCTTGAAGGTTGGCTCATCTTCCAGATCGATCGACTCGATCTCCAACGGCCCCTCACCCTGCTGCGCACGCTTGCGGTTGATCGTATCCAGCGCCCAATCAATGATGGTCAGCGTACGCAGCCCCAGGAAGTCAAACTTGACCAGGCCCGCTTCTTCAACGTCGTTCTTGTCGAACTGGGTGACCAGCCCCTGGCCTTCCTCGTCGCAGTATGTCGCGGCAAAGTCGGTCAGCTTGGTCGGAGCGATCACTACGCCACCGGCATGCTTGCCGACGTTGCGCGTCACCCCTTCCAGCTTGTAGGCCATCTCCATGATTTCTTCGGCTTCTTCGTTGCCATTGACGAAATCACGCAGGGCTGACTCCTCTTCCCAGGCTTTGTTCAGCGTCATGCCGACTTCAAAGGGAATCAGCTTCGACAAACGGTCGGCCAGACCGAAGGGTTTGCCCTGCACACGGGCCACATCGCGCACCACGGCCTTGGCGGCCATGGTACCGTAGGTGATGATCTGCGAAACGGCATCGCGCCCGTAAGTACGGGCCACGTAATCGATAACCTTGTCGCGGTTGTCCATGCAGAAGTCGATATCGAAGTCGGGCATGGAGACACGTTCAGGGTTAAGGAAACGTTCGAACAGCAGGTCGTATTCCAGTGGGTCCAGGTCCGTGATTTTCAGCACGTAGGCAACCAGCGAACCGGCCCCCGAGCCTCGTCCCGGCCCGACCGGTATGCCGTTATCCTTGGCCCACTTGATGAAGTCCATTACGATCAGGAAGTAGCCCGGGAAGCCCATCTGGATAATGATATCCAGCTCAAACTCCAGCCGTTCTTCATAGGGCTTGCGCTTTTCCTGATAGTCGTGCGCGTCACGATCAAGCAGGAACGCGAGACGCTCTTCCAGCCCTCTCCAGGATGCCTGACGGAAGAAATCATCCATCAGCATCCCTTCGGGAACCGGGAAACGCGGCAGGTAATAGGTGCCCAGTTCGATCTCGATATTGCAGCGGCGTGCTATTTCAACGGTATTCTCCAGCGCACTGGGAATATCGCTGAACAGCTCCGTCATTTCTTCGATCGAACGGAAATACTGCTGATCCGAATAGTTACGGGGACGCTGGGGATCCTCCAGCGTTCGACCCAGGTTGATACAGACTCGTGCTTCATGCGCCTCGAAGTCTTCCTGCTTGAGGAACATGACCTCATTAGTTGCCACCAGCGGGCATTGCATTTCGCCAGCCAGGGCAACACTGGCATGAACCAGCGCTTCATCCCCCGCCCGACCGGTGCGCTGAATTTCCAGGTAGAAGCTGTCGGGGAAGACCTGCCGCCACTCATCCAGAACCGCCCTGGCATGCTCGGCCTGCCCCGCCAACAGGGCTCGCCCGACCTCTCCCAAACGGGCACCAGACAAGGCGATCAGCCCTTCGGGCTTTTCCTTGACCCACTCTTTTTTGACCAGCGCCCACCCGGGAATAATATTCTGTCCTTCGGCATAGGCCCGCGACACCAGTTCCATCAGGTTGCGATATCCCTGCCCATTGCTGACCAGCAGGGTCAGCCGGAAGGGTTCCCCTTCCGGATCGGTCGGATTTTGCACCCACAGGTCGACGCCACAGATCGGCTTGACTCCGGCACCTAAGGCCGCCTTGTAGAACTTGATCAAAGCAAAGAGGTTGGTCTGATCGGTAATCGCCACCGCAGGCATCTGTTGAGCCGCCGCTGTCGCGACCAACGGCTTGATCCGCACCAGACCGTCAAACAGGGAATATTCGGAATGCACCCGCAGGTGAATAAAACGTGGATCAGACATTGTTTTCTCGTGCCAGACGCTCTTTTACCGGGCGAAAACTGCGTCGGTGTTCAGGCAGAGCGCCCAGCTGCTCCAGTGCGGCCAGATGCTCGGGCGTGGGATAGCCCTTATGGCGGGCAAAACCGTAATCGGGAAAGCGTCGATCCAGTTCGATCATCTGTCGGTCACGGGCCACCTTGGCCAGAATCGAGGCCGCGCCAATTTCCGCGACCCGCGCATCGCCCTTGACGACCGGCTCCGCCGGACAGGACAGCTCGGGGCAGCGGTTGCCATCGATCAGTGCATAGTCGGGCGTCAGGTGCAAACCCGCCACCGCGCGCTGCATTGCCAGCATGGTGGCATGCAGTATATTCAGCTGATCGATCTCCGCAGGCGAGGCCGAAGCGATACACCAGCCCAGAGCCTTTTCGCGAATTTCATCATAGAGACGCTCACGCCGTTTTTCGCTGATCGCCTTGGAATCCCCCAGCCCCTCGATCGGGTTGTCGGGGTCCAGTATCACGGCAGCAGCGACTACATCACCGATCAGTGGACCACGCCCGACTTCATCCACGCCCACGATCAGGCCATCCGGGCGAAAATCAAATTCAACGCTCTGCATCGCGCGCCTCCAACAGTTCTACAATGGCATCGGCCGCCCGCTCGCTCGCATTCTGGCGCAACTGTTCACCCAGGATACCGAACACTCGGCGCAGACGCTTGCGATACGGCTCATCTTCCAGGGCACGCAGCAGCAAAGGCCCCATCACCTCCGGCGTGACCTGCTGCTGCAGCACCTCCGGCACCATCTCCTCGTCCGCCAACACATTGGGCAAAGAGATCCAGCGACTTTTAATCATGCGCGAGTAAATACGATAGGTCAGCCCGGCCATCCGATATGCCACCACCATCGGTTTTTGCAGCAGACAGGCTTCCAGTGTCGCCGTACCGGAAGCGATCAGAATTGCATCCGCCACCGCCATGACTTCCCGTGATTGCTGCAGGACCAGCTGCACTCTCACATCGGGGAAGGCACTATCAATCAGCTGCTGCAGCTGCTCGTAGCGATAGGCGTTGGCTGCCGGCAGTACAAATGTCAGCTCCGGCCGCCGCTGCTGCAGCCAGCGCGCCGTTTCCAGGAATGGACGTGCCAGGTATTTGATTTCACTGCCACGGCTCCCCGGCAGAAGAGCCACCATGCCAACCGTTTCGTCGGTGCGGAACTGCCGCCGGGCGGCGTCCAGGTCAAGCCGGGAGGGAATCACATCGGCCAACGGATGACCGACAAAGCGCAGGTTTTGCTGCGTTGGACGATAGACTTCCGCTTCGAAAGGAAACAGCGTCAGCAGCAGATCCGTGCTCTGTTTGATCTTGAAAATGCGCTTGCGCTTCCAGGCCCATACGGAAGGACTGACATAGTGCACCGTCGGAATGCCCGCAGCCTTGAGCGCCCTTTCCATTGCCAGCGTAAAGTCAGGCGCATCGATACCGATGAATACATCGGGCGGGTTGTCCATGAAGTGACGGATCAGACGTTTGCGGGCACGCAGAAGTTCGGGTAGACGTCCCAACACTTCAACCAGCCCCATCACCGACAGACGCTCCAGGGGATAGAGCGACTGGCACCCCTCGGCGAGCATCAGCTCGCCCGCCACCCCTTCAAAACGGGCCTGTGGATAACGCTGTTTCAGAGCCCTGACCAGACCCGCTCCCAGAATATCCCCAGAGGCTTCACCCGCCACTATCCCTATCCGAAGGGGTTGCATATCGACCTCAACGAATGATGCCGCGGGTAGAGCTTTCCAGCGATTCGATCAGCAATTGCACCGCCGGCTGCGTCTGCGCCATGGCTCGCAACTCCTGCAATGCCAGATCCACTGTCAGCCCCTTGCGGTAAATGATTTTGTAGGCACGGCGCAGGGCACTGACCGCCTCGGCATCGAAGCCCCGACGGCGCAGACCCTCCTGATTAATGCCATAGGGGCGTGCACTGTTGCCCGTTGCCATCACGTAGGCCGGGATATCCATCAACACCACGGTTCCGGCACCACACATGACATGGGCACCGATACGACAGAATTGATGAACAGCAGTAAAGCCGCCCAGAATGGCATGATCACCCACACGAACATGTCCTGCCAGCGCCGCATTGTTGGCCAGAATGATGTGGTCGCCCATTACGCAGTCATGCGCAACATGGGCATAGGCCATCAACAGGTTGTGACTGCCAATGCGCGTGATTCCTTCATCCTGCACAGTACCACGATGGATGGTACAGCCTTCGCGAATCACGTTGTGATCGCCAATCTCCAGACGTGTGGGTTCACCGGCATATTTCTTGTCCTGGCAATCCTCACCAATCGTGGCGAACTGGAAAATCCGGTTCCCTTCACCAATACGCGTGGGCCCCTTGATCACTACGTGCGAGGCGATGCGGGTGCCCGCCCCGATCTCCACATCCGGTCCAATCAGAGTCCAGGGGCCGACTTCGACGTCCTCGGCCAAACGGGCCGAGGGATCTACAATGGCTTGCGGGTGAATCAATGTCACACCTTTCGATCAGCACACAAAATGGTCGCGCTGCTGACAGTGTCGCCGTCAACACTGGCACGCACATCAAATTTCCAGATACCGCGGCGCTCGGAAATCACCTTCGCATCCAGCTGCAACTGGTCGCCCGGCACAACCGGACGCTTGAAACGCAGATTGTCCGCACCGACAAAGTAGTAGATGGAACCGTCTTCCGGTGTCTTATCCATGGTTTTGAAGCCCAGAATACCGGCGGCCTGTGCCATCGCCTCTACAATCAGTACGCCCGGCATTACCGGGTAGTCTGGAAAATGTCCGTTAAAGAAAGGCTCATTCACGGTTACATTTTTGATTGCGGTGATCGACTCACCTGGCTCCAGAGCCAAGACCCGGTCCACCAGCAAAAACGGATAGCGGTGGGGCAGATAGTTCCGGATCTCTTTAACATCCATCATCTTTTTGACCTTCTGTAGAGTATAGTTCGACAGCCTGTTCGAGGGTACGCACTCGACGCGCCAGCTCATCGAGCTGACGAAAACGAACCACATTGCGCTTCCACTGCTGATGCGGTTCCAGACCTGTGCCCGAGGAGTATACACCGGGTTGACGAATTGACTTGCTGACCAGTGACATGGCGGTCACATGCGTATCGTCGGCAATTTCGAGGTGGCCCGTAATCCCGGACATTCCTGCAATCGTGCAGCGTTCGCCAATTTTAGTGCTTCCCGCAACTGCGGTACAGCCTGCAATTGCGCTATCGCGGCCAATTACCACGTTATGGGCAATCTGAATCTGATTATCCAGCTTCACGCCAGCTCCGATACGGGTATCATCCAGAGCACCCCGGTCGATGGTGACGCCCGCCCCCACTTCAACCCGATCCTCGACAACCACCCCTCCCAGCTGGCAGATTTTTTCCCATCCATCAGGAGTCGGTGCGAAGCCAAAGCCGTCACTGCCCAGTACCGCACCACTGTGTACCAGCACATCGGCTCCCAGATGCACATTCGGATACAGCGTTACATTCGCCTCCAGACGTGAACGATCCCCTACAGTGCAGCCCTCGCCAATGACCGTACCGGGTCCGATAACAACCGCTTGCCCCAGCTGTACTCCGGCTTCAACCACTGCCTGAGGACCAATTTGCACATCCACCGGCACCTGCACACCCTCGGCGATCACCGCTGACGGGTGGATACTCGCACGGGCCGGGCGTCGCCAGTCGAACAACTGGCTGGCACGGGCAAAGGCCAGGTAAGGGTCTGGAACGATTATGGCAGCATTGGGACAGTCGGCCTGATGAGCCGGAGCAATCAGTACCGCTTCGGCCGATGTGTGCAGCAATTGACGCAGATAGCGCGGATTGGCAAAGAACGACAGCTGATGCTCGCCGGCCGACTGCAGCGTCGCCAGCGAGCGTATTTCGCGGTCAGGATCACCCTGGAGCGTTCCGCCCAGAATGCCGGCAAGCTCTGCCAGGGTATAACAGGCGGAAACACTCATGGGCTTATTGCTTGTTCAACAGTTCAGTCACACGTTCCGTCAGATCAACACTGTCGGCCGCATACACGGTCGCTTGCTTGGTGATCACGATATCGAACTGATCCTTCTCGATCAGCTCACGGATGGCCTTATCCAGACGCGGTCGCATTTCGGCAATGAACGCCTGCTCGCGTTCCGCGCGCTGCTGCTGCAATCCCTGGCCACGGCGCTGAAACTCGGCAAAGGCCTTCTGAAACTGCAGGCGCATCTGCTTGAGGTCTTCTTCCGATGACAGGCCGGCATTTTTTTGCAGCTTGTCACGCAGTTCTCGTGCCTGTTTTTCCAACTCAACCAGCTGCTTTTCGTCGTCAGAGAACTCTTTTTTCAACTCTTCCCGGAAGCTTTCTGCTGCATTCGAGGTCAGCAGCGCTTCTTCCACGCTCAAGACGGCAATTTTCTGCGCCCAGGCGGGAGCACTAAACATCAACGCTGCCAAGGTTGCGGCTCGAGTAAAACGTTTCATCATATCTCCTTAGAAAGTCTGACCGAGCGCGAACTGGAACACTTCGGTATCATCATTTTCCTTGTCATTCAGCGGCATGCCGAAGGATACGGACAAAGGACCGATCGGCGTCAGCCAGCTGATGCCCAGACCCACCGAGTAACGCAGATCGCCCAGGTCCACATCTCCCGAACAGTTGGTCTGGGTGCTGTAACAGTCGGTCGAATAGACGTTACCCGCATCCAGGAATACCAGGCTGCGCCAGGCACTCTTGTCGTCCAGGAATGGCATCGGGAAAATCAGCTCGGCGCTACCGGTCAACATCAGGTTGCCACCAAACGGATCCCCCTCTTCATACGGTTCACGCGGATCGCCCGAGTCCAAAGGACCCAGTGAGTTGTTGGCATAGCCACGTACGGTTTTCAGACCGCCCGCGTAAAAGTGTTTGAAGAACGGGAACTGGTTATCACCCAGACTGTCGCCGTATCCGGCACGACCACGCAGGCTGAAGACCCAGGTCTCGTCGTCATTGAGCGGTCGATACCACTTGTTGTTGTACTGCGCACGAACGTAGGACAGGTCACTGCCGGGGATCGCCATTTCGATGCTGGCACCCTGAGCATAGCCGCGCGTCGGGAAGAAACCACGGTTCAAACGGTTGTCGCTCCAGCCTGCCGTCAGCTTCCAGTTCACGAAGCTGTCGCCCTCTTCCGAGATGAACTCGGTCACTTCTCGGGCCGTGCCCTCAAAGGTGTTAAGCTTGATGAATTCAAGGTCACCGCTGAAGCTCAGGCGCTGGTAATCATCGATCGGATAGCCAAAGGTTACACCGGCACCCGCCTCATCCGCCGTATAGGAACTGATGTCGTCCTTTTCGTAGTCTCGTTCACGGTAGTACACGTTGAAACCGCGGCTCACACCGTCAACCGTGAAGTAGGGGTCAAGGTAGTTGAAGCTGTATTCAGTACGGGTCGAGCTGTTGGAAATATTGAAGCCGACTTTTTTGCCGCTGCCCAGGAAGTTGTCCTGCTGCACCCCCAGGTCCAGGATCAGGCCGTCGTTCTGCGAGAAACCGACACTGGCCGAAAACTGTCCCGACTGCTGTTCTTCAATGGAGTATTCCAGATCAACCTGGTCGTCGGTACCCGGCACCGGGCGCGTTTCGACATTGACCGATTTGAAGTAGCCGGTCTTATCCAGACGAACCTTCGAACGCTCAATATCCCGACTGGAAGCAACGCCGGCCTCCATCTGTTCCAGCTCTCGGCGGATCACTTCATCGCCGGTACGCGTATTACCCTTGATGTTGATCCGACGTACATAGGTACGCTTGCCCGGCTCCACAAAGTACTTGATCGAGACCGTATTGTCGTTGTGCGGCTCGGGCACGGGGCTCACGTTGGCAAACATGTATCCCTCATCACCCAGCAGTCGAACCAGTTTTTCCTGACTCTGAGTCATATCCTTGCGCGAGAACACCGCACCGGGCTCCAGGGTCAACGCCTGCTGCATCACATCGGCAGGCACGACCATTTCACCGGCCACACTGACATCACGCACGGAGTACTGTTCACCTTCGGTAATGCCGACCGTGATATATACGTGCTGCTTGTCCGGGGTAATGGAAACCTGCGCCGAATCGATATTGAAGTTGATATAACCGCGGTCCAGATACAAAGAGCGCAAACGCTCCAGGTCACCGGTCATCTTCTCACGCGCATAGCGGTCGCTTTTGGTGTAGAACGACCAGAAGTTCGGCAATTGCAGTGCGAACAGATCCTTGATCTCTTCATCGCTGAACACGGTATTGCCGATAATATTGATATGCTGAATGATGGCCACCTGGCCTTCATTGATATGGATATTCAGCTGCACGCGGTTGCCGGACAACGGCTCCACTTCCGTGCGAATATCTGCACCGTAACGCCCCTGGGCAGTATAGACACGCAGCAGATCCAGACTGATCTGGTCCAGCGCAGAACGTCGGAAGACATCCCCCTCCTGCAGGCCGGACTGTTTCAGACCGTTGAGCAGGTCTTCTTCCTTGATCACATCATTACCTTCGATGTTAATCAGGGCAACCGATGGACGTTCCTGCAGTTTCAGCACCAGCACATCGTCGTCACGTTCGGCCTGCACATCGGCGAAATAGCCGGACTTGAACAGTTCTCGCACGGCATCGGACAGCTGATTTCGGGTCAGCGCATCGCCCGCGGCAACCGGGAAGTTGCGAAATACGATGCCGGGTTCAACCCGTTGCAATCCCTCCAGACGAATATCATTGACTTCAAACGGAAGCGCGGCAGCTTTCGCCTGCGCCATCCATAGCATCGATACAAAAAACAGACCCAGCTTGCGTTTCATGCAGTAATTCTTACGTTTATATGGCTGACTGATAGGAAAACTGGCTCAGATCAAAAGAGCCGGGCGATGTCATTGATGATTGCCAATGCCATCAGACTGAACAGCAAGGCCATCCCAATCCTGAGACCCAGCATCTGCACCTGCTCACTCACCGGGCGCCCGCGCACCAGCTCGACCACGTAATACAGCAGATGTCCTCCATCCAGCATCGGTATCGGCAGCAGGTTAAGCACGCCCAGACTGATACTGAGATAGGCCAGAAAACTGATAAATGATTCCAGCCCCGAGGCGGCTGAAGTCCCCGCCACTTTAGCAATGGTTATCGGGCCACTCAAGTTTTTTACCGAGATCACACCGGCAATCATCTTGCCGATCGAATCCAGAGTCAGGCCGATCATCTGGCCCGTCTTGTGGAAACCGTTGCTCAACGCCTCAACCGGACCATAGCTCAATGTGCGCTGCATGGCGGCCGGAATCTCGACCTCGGCCACACCGGCACCGACATAGCCCTGAACCTGGCCGCCATCCAACGTGCGCCTGGCCGGAGTCAGCGTCAAAGTGACCTGCTCACCGCCGCGCTCCACCGTCAATTGCAGCGTTTGCTCCGGCGACTTCCGAATCAGGCTGACCAGGTGTAGCCAGTCCTCGATCGGCTCGCCGTTGGCAGCCACCACCCGGTCACCGACTTGCAGACCATCCCGCGCCGCCGCGCCATCCGGCAACAGCTGTCCGATCACTGCCGGAAAATCCGGTCGCCAAGGCTCCAGCCCCAACGCTGCCAGTGGCGACTGACGCTCCAGGTCCACCTGCCATTCGTTGATTGCCACCTGGTAGCTGTGAGCATATCCGCGCCGGGCTTCGCCCATCAGCAACTCGATATTACCCGTTTCGCCAACACGCGCCGCCAGGCGCAAATTCACTTCGCTCCACGAACGGACTTTATGACCATCCACTTCCAGAATTTCATAGCCCGATTCAACACCGGCCTGCGCGGCAGGTGAATTCTGTGTAATACCTCCGACAACAGGCACGACCACACTGATCCCTGACATGAACAGGAACCAGTAAGCCACCACGGCAAACACCAGATTGACAATCGGGCCTGCCGCCACAATCGCGATCCGCTGCAGCACGGGCTTGTTGTTGAACGCCTGGTCGCGCAGCGATTCAGGCACATCGCCCTCGCGCTCATCCAGCATCCGCACATAACCGCCAAGCGGAATGGCGGCTACGGCATATTCGGTGCCATCAGCGGCGGTTCGCATCCACAACGGCTTGCCAAAACCGACGGAGAAACGCAGAACCTTGACGCCACAACGGCGCGCCACCCAATAATGTCCCCATTCATGGATGGTAACCAGCACGCCAAGCGCCACCAGCGTGGCCAACAGAGTCTGCAGCAGCTCCATGAGTTCAATCAGGCTCCTTGAAGGAAATAAAGTCCGGCCAGAAATACGGGGGCCGCTGCCGTCAGGCTATCGATTCTATCCAGCACACCGCCATGTCCCGGCAATAGCTTGCCACTGTCCTTGATGCCCCGCTCACGCTTGAACAGGCTCTCCAGCAGGTCACCCAGCACCGACACCAGCCCGGTCAATATCGACAGCAAAACCAAGTAGACCGATGCCATCGGCGCGAGTTCCAGTCCAATGGAGAAACCGATGCCAATCAATACACAGGCCGCCAGCCCGCCCAGCAGCCCCTCACGGGTTTTGCCAGGACTGACAGCGGGCATCAGCTTGTTGCGCCCAAACAGCTTGCCTGCGGCATAGGCACCAATATCAGCACCCCAAACCAGCATCAACAACATTAATAGTAGAGCAAAACCCTGCTCCTGCATGCGCAGGTTCGTCAGCGCATACCAGGACGGCACCAGCACCAGCGCCCCCATCAACAGGCCGAGCCGACTGCGACACCAGCTCGCCGACTGCGGATACCCGCGCACCAAAAGCAGCGCCAACGGCCAGAACACCAGTGCCGCGCCCAGCACCCAGGGCTGCAGCAGAGACAGCTGACTGACCAGCACCATCAGGGCCGCCAGCACCAATACATATACGGCACGCACAGCGGGGCGCAAACGGCACAGATTGCCCCACTCCCAGCCCCCATACAGAAAAACTGCCGCCACAACCCATTCAAACGGGCCCTGAGGCAGCAGAAACAACGCCGCCAGCGCCAAGGGCGCCAACAGCAAAGCGGTTATCACACGCTGTTTTAACATCGCGGATCGGCCTCCAACTGCTCGCTGGTACGTCCGAATCGGCGCTCCCGAGTCAAAAACGATTGCAACGCGTTCAGCAGTTCGTTTTTGTCAAAATCAGGCCAAAAGCGGTCACTGAAATAGAATTCGGTATAGGCAAATTGCCAGATCAGAAAATTGCTGATCCGCTGCTCCCCGCCCGTACGGATACACAGATCCGGTGGCGGCAACTCAGCCAGCGAGATATGTTCGTTAAACAGTTCTTCGGTGATATCGGCCGGATCCAGATCACCTTCGGCACATTGCTGTGCCAGTCGACGCGCCACTTGCACGACATCCCAGCGGCCACCGTAATTGGCAGCAATATTCAGCGCCAGCCCGGTATTCTCGGCCGTACGCGCCTCGGCCTCACGAATCCGCAACTGAAGCTCCGGACTGAAACGGCTCAAGTCGCCAATAATACGCAGACGAATGTTATGCCGGGCCAGCTTGCGCACTTCGTTCTCAAGCGCGCGCAGAAACAGCTGCATCAGCCCCTTCACTTCCAGCGCCGGCCGCTTCCAGTTTTCACTGCTGAACGCAAACAGGGTGAGGGCTTCAACCCCTTGCTCCACACATCCTTCAATCACCGCCCGCACGCTATCAACGCCCGCCTTGTGTCCGGCCAGCCCCGGCAGGTGCCGTTCTTTGGCCCAGCGGTTGTTGCCATCCATAATGATTGCGATGTGGCGCGGCAGGCTCCGCCCCGGAGGAATAGTCAGTTGGTGATCAGAAGTCATGCAGATCCGTTGCGGGACCGAAGTCCCGCTTGCCAGTTTAGATTTCCATCAGGTCCGATTCTTTCTGAGCGAGCAGCTTGTCCACCTCGGCAACAAACTTGTCGGTCAGTTTCTGTACCTGATCTTCACCGCGACGGCTGTCGTCTTCAGTGATTTCCTTTTCTTTCAACAGATCCTTAAGATCGCCGTTGGCATCCCGACGAATATTACGGATCGCCACGCGCGCACCTTCCGCTTCGTTGCGTGCCTGACGGATGTACCCCTTACGGGTCTCTTCGGTCAACGGTGGCATGGGAACGCGGATGATGTCACCATTGGTGCTCGGGTTCAGGCCCAGGTCCGATTTCATGATCGCCTTCTCGATATCGCCCACCACCTTTTTCTCCCAAGGGATGATGGTCAGTGTGCGCGCATCTTCAACCGAAATGTTGGCAACCTGCTGGATAGGCACATCGGAGCCGTAATAGGAAACCGAAACCGCATCCAGAATGCTCGGATGCGCTCGCCCGGTACGGATCTTCTTAAAGTTCTCCACCAGGGCATCAGCACTTTTCTGCATGCGGCTGCCCGCATCGCTCACAATTTCATTAATCATCGTGTTCTCCAGCTGTTGAACCGCTATCAATCAGAGTTCCTTCGTCACCACCGACCACCAGGTTCACCAGGGCACCATGCTTGTTCATATTGAACACGCGCACCGGCATATTGTGATCCCGGGTCAGGCAGATCGCCGTCATATCCATCACGCCCAACTGCTTGTCCAGTACTTCATCAAAACTCAGGCGCGTGTAGCGGGTCGCGGTCGGGTCCTTGACCGGGTCAGCGGTATAAACCCCGTCCACTTTGGTCGCTTTCAGCACCACATCCGCCTCGATCTCGATACCGCGCAGACAGGCGGCCGAATCGGTGGTAAAGAAAGGATTGCCGGTACCGGCAGCAAAAATAACCACATCGCCCTGGTTCAGATAACGCATGGCGTTGCGGCGGTCATACTGGTCTACCACACCGCTCATCGGGATCGCCGACATGACGCGGGTAGCGATATTACAACGTTCCAGGGCATCACGCATGGCCAGGGCGTTCATTACCGTTGCCAACATGCCCATATGGTCACCGGTCACCCGGTCCAGGCCGGCTGCACTCAGCGCCGCACCACGGAACAGATTGCCACCACCGATCACCATTCCAACCTGAACACCGATCCCTACCAGCTGCCCGATCTCGAGCGCCATACGATTCAAAACCTTGGGATCAATCCCGAAGTTTTCATCTCCCATCAGAGCTTCACCGCTCAGTTTCAGCAGGAGCCGCTTGTATCTGGACTGTTTTTCAGGGGCTGGCATGATTTGTCTCCGCGCAGACGAAATGGCAAAAAGTGTAGCAGGAAAGCAGGCGACTGGGCATGGAATGATGCCCAGTCGAGGGGTAGTTGCCGGATCAGCCTTTCAGCTGTTCAGCAACTTCAGCAGCGAAGTCTTTATGCTCGACTTCGATACCTTCACCAACAGCAACACGGACGAAAGAAACCACTTCCGCACCCGCTGCCTTGGTCATCTGTCCAACGGTCTGCTCAGGGTTCTTGACGAACGCCTGCTCGACCAGGCTGTTTTCAGCCAGGAATTTCTTGATACGGCCGCCAGCCATTTTCTCTTTGATTTCCTGCGGCTTGCCGTCCATGTCAGGCTGCGCCATGATGACTTCTTTTTCACGCTGCAGCTCTTCTTCCGGCATGTCTTCCGGACGCGCAACACGCGGGTTAACCGCAGTCACGTGCATGGCAACATCACGTGCCACTTCAGGTTCACCAGCGTTCAGCGCGACGATGGCAGCCAGACGGTTGGTGCTGTGCACGTAGGCATCAACATTGGTGCCTTCAACCAGCATCAGACGACGAACGGTGATGTTTTCACCGATTTTCTGTACCAGCGCTTCACGAGCCGCTTCCAGATCGCCAGCCATCAGTGCGGCAACGTCGGTCTGCTTGTCAGCGAATGCTTTTTCCAGCACGGTGTTAACAAAGCCAAGGAAGTTATCATCACGAGCCACGAAGTCGGTCTCGGAGTTTACTTCCACAGCCAGGGCATAGCTGTTGTCGTCAGCGACTTTGACAGCCACCACACCGTCAGCAGCGGTACGGCCGGCTTTTTTGGCAGCCTTCATACCGGAAGACTTGCGCAGATCGTCGATCGCTTTCTCGATGTCACCTTCGGCTTCAACCAGTGCTTTTTTGCACTCCATCATGCCCAGGCCGGTACGCTCACGCAGTTCTTTTACCATCGCTGCAGAGATATTCGCCATGTCGCTTTCCTCTCTATTAATGCTCTAATTCAAATTCAAAAAAGGGGAGCCAGGCCCCCCTTTCAAAATCCGGTCAAGACTATCGGATCAAGTTGTCAGCCCGATTACTGAGCGGCTTCTTCAGCGTCAACTTCAACGAACTCGCCCTTGTCGCCAGCGTTGGCAGCAGCGCCTTCCACGCAAGCATCCGCAACGGATTTCACGTAGATCTGAATAGCGCGCAGAGCATCGTCGTTACCCGGGATAACGTGATCGATACCGTCCGGGTTGCTGTTGGTATCAACAACGCCGATAACCGGGATACCCAGCTTGTTGGCTTCGTTGATGGCGATACGCTCATGGTCAACGTCGATAACGAACAGCGCGTCCGGCAGGCCGCCCATGTCCTTGATACCACCGATAGACAGCTCCAGCTTCTCCATTTCACGGGTACGCATCAGAGCTTCTTTCTTGGTCAGCTTTTCAAAAGTACCGTCCTGAGACTGGGCTTCCAGATCGCGCAGACGACGAATAGACTGACGGATGGTCTTGTAGTTGGTCAGCATACCACCCAACCAGCGGTGGTTAACATAAGGCATGCCTGCACGAGAGGCTTCCTCTTTGATCACCTTGGCCGCCGCACGCTTGGTGCCGACGAACATGATCTTGTTCTTGTTGCTGGCCATGTTCTGAACCACATCCAGGGCGTCATTCAGCGCCGGCAGAGTGTGCTCCAGGTTGATGATATGGATCTTGTTACGCGCACCGAAAATGAACTTGGACATTTTCGGGTTCCAGTAACGAGTCTGGTGACCGAAGTGAACACCTGCCTTCAGCAGGTCACGCATTGAAACTTTAGCCATTGTGGTCTTTCCTCTAACGGGTTATAACCTCCACATATCCCATCGCCCAACCGCATAACGGCACCCTGGACGTATGTGACGATACGTGTGTGTTTTCAGTTGATAAAATTCAGAGCCGCAAGAGCGCCTCTTTCGGGAGCGCGATTTATACCATAGTAAAGCCCCTTTTTGAAGCTCGCTTTGGCACCCTTGGTCCGCTTTCGATACAATAAGTGTTCAGTTGACTCTACACGCCCTTTGCGTGCGTCCAACCCATCTGTTCAGACAAACCGAGTACCTATGACTATCAAGATCAAGACCCCCGAAGAAATTGAAAAAATGCGCGTCGCCGGCCGCCTCGCGGCCGAGGTGCTGGAGATGATTGAGCCCTACGTCAAGCCGGGCGTCACCACCAACGAACTGAACCAGATCTGCCACGACTACATCGTCAACGAACAGGGCGCTACGCCGGCACCACTGAACTACCACGGCTTTCCCAAATCGATCTGCACGTCGATCAACCAGGTGGTTTGCCACGGCATTCCCAACGACAAGAAACTGAAAAGCGGCGACATCATTAATATTGATATCACCGTTATCAAGGACGGCTACCACGGCGACACCAGCAAGATGTTCTATGTGGGCGAAGTCGCTCCCCATGCCAAGCGTCTGTGCGAAGTCACCCGCGAGTGCATGTTCAAGGGGATTGAGCAGGTAAAACCAGGCGCGCGCCTGGGCGACATTGGTGAAGTCATCCAGAAACATGCCGAAAGCATGCATTACTCGGTGGTACGCGAGTACTGCGGCCATGGCATCGGTGCCGAATTCCACGAGGATCCCCAGGTACTGCATTACGGCAAGGCCGGCACCGGCGAAGTCCTCGAGGAAGGCATGATTTTCACCATCGAGCCGATGATCAACGCCGGCAAGCGCCAGGTAAAATTGAACAAGCGCGACGGCTGGACCGTTGAAACCGCCGACCGCCGTCTTTCGGCGCAGTGGGAGCATGAAGTTCTCGTCACCGCTGACGGTTACGAGATTCTGACCCTGCGCAAGGAAGAAATGTCCAACTGACTTCGGAAGCGCCTGCATGATACGTACCCCTCAAATGCTCGTCACCATCCCCGATTTTTTTAACCGCCGGGAGGTGGAAGCCGACCTTGCAGCCGGCAAACAGCCGGTCGTGAAGGTACTCAAGCAGGCGCTCAAGGACACCCAGGCCCGCATGGATGCAGCCTTTCGCCAGGGCGAGGATATTCGTCGTCTGATCTACGGACGCGCCTGGATGATGGACCAGATTCTGGAACTGGCCTGGCTGCAGTTTCCCTGGCCTCCTGCCCTGCAGGCATCTCTGGTCGCCGTTGGCGGCTACGGCCGCGGCGAACTGCACCCCTTTTCCGATGTGGATATCCTGCTGCTGTTCGACAAGGTTGATCCGGCCGACTGGCAAAACAGCATCAGCGGCTTTCTGACGCTGCTGTGGGATATCCGTCTCGATCTGGGCTCCAGTGTCCGGACTATCAGTCAATGCTACGATGAAGCCCGTAACGACATCACCATCGCCACCAACCTGATCGAGTCGCGCACCATTCACGGCAGCCCCGACCTGCAACAGGAGATGTACGATCGCGTCACCTCGGAAGGTGCCTGGACCGACAAGGAATTTTTCAAGGCCAAGCTCATCGAGCAGAAAGAGCGCCACGAAAAAACCAACAATACCGAATACAACCTGGAACCCAACCTGAAGACCTCTCCCGGCGGATTACGGGACATTCAAACCATCGGCTGGGTCGCCAAGCGCCATTTCGGTACCACCTACATCCGCGATCTGGTCGCCCACCATTTCGTCACCGAATCGGAACTGGATACTCTGAACAAGGGTGAGCTCTACCTGTGGACAGTCCGCTACGCCCTGCACATGTTGTGCAAGCGCCGCGAGGATCGTTTGTTGTTTGATCACCAACGTACCCTGGCTGACTACTTCGGCTACGAAGATCAGGAAGGCGCGCTGGCCGTCGAGCAATTCATGAGCAAGTACTACCGAATTGCCATGGCCATGTCCGAGTTCAACGATATGTTGCTGCAGCATTTCGACGAAGCGATCCTGCGCGTAGACGACGAACAGAGCATACGACCGCTCAACAACCGCTTCCAGGTCAGGAACGACTACCTGGAAACCGTCTACGACAAGGTGTTTGAGCACCACCCGTTCGCACTCATGGAACTCTTTGTACTGATGGCCCAGCATCCCGCCATCAAGGGTGTTCGCGCCTCCACCATCCGCCTGGTCCGCAATCATCGCCACCTGATCGATGATGACTTTCGCCATGATATTCGCAACACTTCCCTGTTCATGGAGCTGCTGCGTACGCCCGAAGGTGTTTCGACCGAGCTCAAACGAATGAATCGCTACGGTATTCTCGGCCGCTACCTGCCCGAGTTCGGCAGAATCGTGGGACAGATGCAACACGACCTGTTCCACATCTACACTGTCGATGCCCATACCCTGAAGGTCATTCAGAAAATGCGGCAGTTCCGCCATCCGGAGTACCGTGAGCAGTTTTCCATCGCGCACCGCATCGTCAACCAGCTGCCCAAAATCGAGCTGCTGTACATCGCCGGGCTCTACCACGATATCGCCAAGGGACGCGGCGGCGACCACTCCGAACTGGGGGCGGACGATGTCGTGGATTTCTGCCGTCGTCACCACTTGGGCAAGTGGGATACCCACCTGGTCGCCTGGCTGGTACGCAGCCATTTGAAAATGTCGATGACAGCCCAGCGCCGTGACATTTCCGACCCGGAAGTTATCCACAGCTTTGCGATGGAAGTCCGCGACCTGGTACACCTGGACTATCTGTATGTCCTGACCGTAGCTGACATCAATGCCACCAACAACACGCTCTGGAACAACTGGCGCGCCACCCTATTGCGCCACCTGTACATGGAAACCAAGCGCGCACTGCGGCGCGGCCTGGAAAACCCGATTAACAAGGAAGACCGGATCGAGCAGGTACAGCATGAAGCGATGCTGCTGCTGGCCCGCAAGGGCATCCGCGAACAGGCGGTACTGGACCATTGGTCACTGCTCGGCGATGACTATTTCCTGCGCGAGGACGCCCACAATATTGCCTGGCATACCTGGGCGATCCTGGAACATGGCGACAGCCCGCTGCCGCTGATCCTGATCCGCAAGACCTCCTACCGGGTATTCGAAGGGGCTACCGAAATTTTCATCTACAGTGAAGACCTGCCCACGCTGTTCCCGGCAACCGTTGCTGCCATGGATCAGCTCAACCTGAACATTCAGGATGCCCGCATCATTCTCACGGACCATGGCCGCTCGCTGAACACCTACACCGTATTGGCCGAAGACAACCAGCCGCTGTCCGAAAACCCCGAGTATCTGGCGCATATTCAACAGCACCTGCTCGAGGAATTGGATGACCCTGAAGACTATCCCGAAATCATTCAGCGCCGCGTGCCACGCCAGTTGAAACTCTTTACCACCCCCACGCGACTGACGCTGAGCAACGATCCGGCTTCGCAGCAGACCATCCTGGAGGTGATTACCCCCGACCGGCCGGGGCTGCTGGCACGGATCGGCCGCATTTTTGTCGAATATGACATTTCAGTGCGCAAAGCCAAGATATCCAGCATCGGCGAGCGGGTGGAAGACTTTTTTTTCATTACCGACAGCCAGAACCAGCCCATCAGTGACCCCGAGCTTTGCCGCCACCTGCAGCAGGCCATTTGTGACCAGCTGGACAGGCATATGCATTGATGCTGTCGCCAAGAGAAAACAACACGGTCGCCATTTTTTGCTAAAGTAGCACTGCTGATCTGCCGATACAGGATCACAATGCCGTTCGGATACGGCCACCTCAGACGTCGACAAGGATTTTTGGGCTTATGAACACCCTTTTTAAGCTATCCGCCACAGCAGGCCTGGCACTGACTCTTGCGGGCTGCGCCCATTATTCGCCCTACTGTGACCCCTGCCTGGCGCATACCTACGAGGCCCGGCCGGTTCCGCCGCCCGTAACAGTGCAGCAGACACGTGTTGTCACCCAGGTCGTGCCGGCTGCAGATGACATCATGGTCATCAATGTTACCGGTTATGGCGCACCCAAGAATACCTTTGAAAATCTGGCCCAACGCCGCCTTATGGCGCTGCGCGCCTCTGAGGTCGACGCCTACCGCAAGCTGGCTGAGCAGGTATCGGGCCTGCACGTCGTGGGCGATACCCGCGTCAACGACTACATCGCGGATCGCGACCGTCTGCGCACCTACCTCAACAGCTTTGTTCAGGGTGCCGCCATTACCGCACAGGAGTTTGAAGAGGACGGCATGGCCGTTACCACCATGTCGCTGAAGATCAGCCGCAGCCAGATGCGACAGCAACTGGAACAGGCTCGCCGCTGGCATGCTGCCGGTGGTCATCTGCCGCCTGGCGGTGCCTATCACGATCATACCTTCGCCCCTCGTTACTGAGCGACACGCAGCTCGTTATCGCCACAAGGAGCCTGTATGCGGGCGTTACCATTTCAGGTCGGAGTGTTATCCGTGCTGCTGGCGTTGCCGACCACGCCAGCGCTGGCGATACCCACCGACAACACCTATACCGTGCGACCCGGTGACACCCTGTCATCCATCGCCGCACACACACTGGGAGATGGCCAACGCTGGCGCGAGATCTGGTCACTGAACCCGAATATCCGCACACCGCAGCAACTGCACGTAGGCGTGCAGCTAAAACTGCCCTCCGTTCAGCCCACCCTCCAGCAGCCGTCTGTCGCGCTCTCGTCCCCGTCACGGCCGCAACAGACCGGCGCAGCTCTGCTCATGGCACAGGACCTGCAACGCAGTGGTCACCTTGATCGCATCCGTACCGACTATCGTTTGCTGGACACTCGGGCGCCCTCCGCACGGCAACGCATCCAGGCCGTTCATCCAGGTCCCGACGCCCTGTATCTTGAACTGCCGCCCCTGTCACCCGCCATCGGGGCGCTTTATGGTCTGTTCAAACCGACTCAGGGCGGGACCGGCAAGGATTCCCTCAAACTGATGCGAGTGGGCACCGCCACCAGCGTACCGCCCCTGTCGGGCCATTCTCGCCTGAGAGTCATCGACCACCAACCGCTGTCACTGCAAGGACTGTATGTCCTGCCGCTGAACAAGCAGCCGGCACTGGACATTCAGTACCCGCCTGCCCCGGTCAACGCCCGTATTCTCAGCGCTCTCTATGAGCAAGCCGGCGGTTATCTGCTGTTGCTGGATCAAGGGCAACAGGCGGGCATCAGACCCGGCCACCTGCTCAGTTACCATAAACCGACAGCCGTACAGACCGCTCCCGCAAGCACAACACAGACGGGAGGATGGATCTTAATACTCGACAGTGGCCGCGAAACCAGCCTGGCGCTGGTCCTTCAGGCCCGTCAGGTTCCAGCCGTAAACGACCTGGTACGCTGACCAGCTTCAGGGCGCTGCTCTGACTACTCGGGGCTTCCCCCCTGCAAAACGGGCACACCACAGGGTTCTCTGCAGGCGGGGGCCACCCGTCAAACGCAACTGCCCGGTTTCGCCCTCAAAGTACCCGGGCGTCCCCGCGCTCATGGTCGGCAAGGCCCGATAGACCGACCCGGCATCCAGCCCCAGCGCAAAGAAACGGCTGGACGGCATCTGTCCCGATGATTGCCGCAGACGCCAGGGCATATCGCAAAACACTACACCATCCAGATCCCGATCACTCACCGGGTCGATCCTGCCCGAGAACAGATAGGACCCTGCATAAACCGGCCAGCCGGATGCCCCCTGATAATCCAGTATCGGCTTGACCTGCCGGGCTTCCTCGGGTCGGGCTATCAGCAGCACCGCGTCGATATCCTGCCTCAGCAGCGGCTCATGCTGCCCCGGCTCTTCCGCTCGCTGCCGACTGGCAGCTGCACTCAAGACTCGGCCCAGCTGCTCACGCAACCGAGCAGGCGCCGCGCTGTAACGCATCCGGGCCTGAATCACGAGCCCCCGCTCTCGGCCAAGCCGCTCAAGTTCCTGCAGCAGCGGCTCAACCCAACGCTCCTGCTCCGGTGCCAACAGCAGCACTCGACGGTGTCCGTCCTGCCAGACACGGTCGAGCAACTGGCGCAGCTCCTGATCGGACGCCAGGTCCAGCTGATAGCCATTAAACGCGCCCTGTCCCACCCGGTTCAGCGCCAGAATCGGCAGACGATACGCCAGCATCAACTGCCGGCTCAGGTCAGCGCGCAGAGGACCGACCAGAATATCGGGAGCCTCCTGACCAACCAGAGTATTCAGAAAAGCAGGCAGACTTTCCACCGTTGCGCTGTCGTACACCTGCAGCCGGGGAGTCGCAAACCCGCGCTGCCGATCCTGCTCCAGCGCAGCACGCACGCCTGCCAGCACCTCCTGCCCCTGCTCTGCAAATTCACCCGTCAACGGCAACAGCACGCCCAATCGCCGAGCCTCGACCGGCACGCTGGCCGTTGCCGCGCTTGTCTGCAAATGTGGCAACCAGTGCATGGCCGGATGATGGAACCAGCGTTGCCGCCAGGCTTCCAGCTGCGGTTGCGGCTGTCCCGATGCAACCCGGACATCCCGCGCCAGTTCAAACCAGCCCTGCTCGTAATAATTGTTGCTTTCATGACGGCTCAACGCCACCAGCTTTGCCGTTGGCAACTGCTGCAGACTTTGCCAGGTTCGCTCCAGCGCCTGAACCGACGGCCGCTCTCCCAGGCTGCCAAGCTGCTGCCGCAACAGGGCCACATCCGCTTCAGTAGCAACTACCCACCCTGGCAACAGCAGCAACAGTCCCCACAACAGCTTCTGGAGCACCCTTTTCATTCCCCCGCCACCCATCCTGATCCACAGCCTGTAATATGGTGTTTTTCCCCGCTACAATCCAGAGACCCCTAGCCCGACAGCCCGGATGATCCTGTATGAAACAGTCTGCCTTTGCCCTGCTCCATTATATGTTGCTGATACTGCTTCTGCTGCCCGGCAGGGTCTCCGCTCTGGCCGTCGAAGCCACGGGGCAGGCCCCTTACAATGTCGAAGACCCCGGCCTGTCACGCCAGCAGGCTCTGCAGCGAGCGATGGAACAGGCCTCGATTCAGGCATCCGTCTGGCTCAGCGGCACACGCCAGGCTCACAACGGTGCACTGGAAATTGATACCCTGCGCCTCAACACCCTGGGGCGTGTCAGTAACGTCAGGGTCATCAACGAACAGGTCCGGGACGGCCAGCTCCAGGTCAGCATTATCGCCGACGTGGATATCGCCCAAGGCTGCAAAGACAGCCGCCCCGAAATCGCCTATCGAAAATCCCTGGCCTTGACCCAGTTCCCGCTGGAAAACCCGGCCGATGCCAACAACGGCTATCTGCATGATATTCAGCAGGGCCTGGCCACCCTGCTCGCCTACGAATTGCGCCAAAGCAGCACCTTCTCCGCACTGGATGCCGGCAGCCTGAACATCATCGGTGATCCGACCCAGGCCCCCGTGCGACTGTTGCCCGAAGGCTCTCTGACCAGCCTGATGCACAACAGTGAACAGCACCAGGTACAGTATCTGGTCAGCGGCGTGATTCGCAGCCTGATGCCACACTATCCGACGCAGCCACGAGAACCCAACGTACTGGTCGACCTGTACCGCAAAATGGACTCGACAACAGGCTACCGGCAACGGGATTTTGTCTTGGACCTGTTTATCCACGATGCCTTCACCGGTGCTCTCAAGCACCAGCAGCGCTACCATATGAGCGCCGACTGGGATGCTGACAGTCACGCAAAGGTCGGTTTCGGCACCCCTGAATTCTGGCGTCAACCCTTCGGACAACAGCTACGCGCGGTGATCCGCGCCATCAGCAACGATATTCAACTACAGCTGACCTGTGAACCTTTCACCGCTCGCATTACCCGCACCCAAAACCGGGACGTCTGGATCAGCGCCGGCAGTCTGGACGGTCTCAAGGCCGGTGACCGGTTGAGTGTTTACCGGCGCCTGACCCACTACGACAGCCAGATGCGCCCGGTCCACGAGCTTATCAATACCGAACAAAGCCTGACCATTACTCACACCCAACCGGTTTTTTCACGGGGGCGCCTCGCCGTGGACAGTGAAACGTTGAACATTCAACAGGACGATATTGTAATTGCGCATTAAGCGGCTTAGTCTTGATCCCTTTGATATACGCTACAGGAGCACACATCATGCAGAGCGGACTCTTTACCGAACTGGAAACCAAAATTGAAAGCTTGATCGAAGAGGTCGAACTGCTGCGTCTTGAAGTCAGCGAACTGCGTCAGGCCAAACAGGGGCTCGAAGAGGGACGCTCACAGACCGAACAGGGTCTGCAGCGCCTGCTGGGCAAGTTTGAACGCCTGCAGGAAAGCGAAAATCTTTAACCGCCCATAACGGCCGGAACAAAAACAGGGCACCTGACCAGGTGCCCTGTTTGCGTATTGGCAAGGCGGACAGTTGCCCTCCGCCGACCGCAACCTTAACGCTGAGTGCCGCGAATTTTCACTTCAACGCGACGGTTGGCAGCCCGCCCTGCAGCCGAATCATTCGTGGCTATCGGATAACGCTCACCATAACCGCGCGCATCCAGGCGCAGGCCGTCAACACCGACCGAAGACAGATAACGCGCCACACTATTGGCTCTGCGCTCTGACAATTTCTGGTTGTGTTCGAATGAACCGGTGGAATCCGTAAAGCCCTCTACCGCCACCTGGGTCTGGTCAAACTTGATCAACACCGTTGCAACCGAGTCCAGTACCGAATAAAAGGACGGTGAAACCCGGTCGCTGTCGGTGGCAAAGGTGATGTTGCCCGGCATGATCAGGCGAATGTCTTCACCGACACGCTCCACCCGCACTCCGGAGCCTTCCAGTTCCTGACGCAATACCATCTCCTGGCGATCCATGTAGTATCCGACGCCACCGCCAAGCGCTCCTCCTATGGCAGCACCGGCCAGAGCACCCTCGTTGCGATCGCCCTTATCCGCAACCGCCGCGCCCAGTACGGCGCCGGCCAGCGCACCAAAGCCCGCCCCCTTGGCAGCGTTGGATGTTTTGGACTCCTGTGTATAAGGATCCAGGGTACTACACCCCCCCAGCACCAGGGTCCCCATGACGACTGACAACATAAGTTTTTTCATGTGCTCTCCTGAATTCACCTGCCCAAATTCCGGCACATACCGGAAAATGCAGTCTATGTAACCCGGAGTAGCTGAATCCTGGATGAAAACAGCCACCTATCCGGAGATTAAAAAAGTGTACAGAGCTGGTCAGTTTTGCCCTCAGGCGATAAAATGTGCTGTTATCTTTTTCTGTCACTCGCATCACCATCCCGAGGAGTAACTCTTGTCTCAGCTGCCTGTCATTGTCGGTTTTGGTGGTATCAGCCCCGCTGGTCGTTCCTCTTTTCATCATGGCTATCGTCGGCTGGTACTCGACCAGTTGGACCCTCGCAGTCGACAGGAAACCCTCACCGACCTTGCAACCCTGACGGGTATTGCCGCCCACGAAGACGGCCATTACCGGGTCGGTGAACAGTTTTACCCCGACCGGAATGCCCTGGCTGACGCCGTTGCCCAAGAGGTGCGTGACAACACCCTGATCCGCCGGATCCACCCGGACTGGTTCGATATCAATACGGTCATGTTCAATCGACCGGCCACTGCCAAAAGCGGCGACGAGCCCCTGCGTTTTCGTCTGCGCAACCGCCATCTGCCGCACGTCGTTCCGGATAACTGGACACTGGAAGATATCGGCGGCGGGCAAACAGAAGTGACCGTGGACGGCAGCTGTGAACTGATTTTCCCGGACAGCAAAACCGCACTGGTACAAAGTGCAGGAATGCTACCGACCGGTTTTGAACCTGGCAAGCTGTACCAGTCGCGCAACCACCCCCGTGGTCTGCAGATGGCCGTCTATGCCGCTTCCGATGCCCTGCGCTCGGTCGGCATTGACTATGACAGTATTCTGGACCGTCTGGCGCCCGACCAAATTGCGGTTTTTGCCAGCAATTCGATCGGACAAATGGACGATCTCGGTTTCGGCGGACTGACCAAGTTTCCGGCACTGGGTAAACGTACCACCTCCAAACAGATGCCACTGGGCTACGCCCAGATGCCGGCAGACTTTATCAATGCCTACCTGCTGGGCAATGTAGGTGCCACCGGCGGAGCATTGGGCGCCTGCGCGACCTTCCTGTACAACATGAAAAGCGGTGTCGACGCCATCCGCAGCGGCCAGTGCAAGCTGGTACTGGTTGGCGGCAGTGATGCACCGGTGACGCCGGAAATCATCGAAGGCTTCCGCGCCATGGGAGCCCTGGCCGAAGACAAGCAGCTGGCGGCACTGGACAAGCTGACCGAGCTGGCGGAAGAACACTACCGCCAGGCCTGCCGTCCTTTCGGCAACAACTGCGGCTTTACCATGGGCGAATCCAGCCAGTTTCTGGTACTGATGAGCGACGACCTGGCGCTGGAACTGGGTGCCGACATCCACGGCGCCGTTGCCGATGTTTTCGTACACGCCGACGGTCACAAGAAGTCGATCTCGGCACCGGGTATCGGCAACTACATGACGCTTGGCAAGGCCGCTTCACTGATCAGTAGCCTGCTCGGCGAAGAATCTCTGCGTGAGCGCAGTTTTGTACAGGCTCACGGTACCAGCACACCGCAAAACCGCGTCACCGAATCCCACGTAATCAACGAAACCGCCAAGGCCTTCAACATCCCGGCCTGGCCGGTCAGTGCCGTCAAGGCCTACCTGGGGCACTCTCAGGGCACTGCAGGCGGCGATCAGCTGTTCGCCTCACTGGGCGTATGGAAATACGGCATCATACCGGGCCTGACCACCACTCCTGAAATCGCCGAGGACGTCCATAGCTCCAATCTGAAGCTGCCGCTGGAACACCTCAATGTGGGCTCTCAGGGCATGGACTCCGTGCTGATCAACGCCAAGGGATTTGGCGGCAACAACGCCAGTGCCGCCATTCTGGCACCGCACATCGTGGAACAGATGCTGAGCAAACGTCATGGCGACACCGCGATGAACGCCTGGCGTAAGCGCCGTGAGCAGGTCCGCGAGCAGGCCGAAGCCTACAACCAGTCGGCCATTAACGGCGAGGCACGCCCGGTGTACCGTTACGACTATAATGTACTCACAGGCGAAGACCTGCAGATTTCGGCCGACGAAATCCGCCTGCCGGGCTACGCCCATCCGATTTCGCTGAAAGTCGATAACCCCTACGAAGACTTGTGCTGAAGGCACCGGTCTCTGTACCGGAGGTCCGCACGATGAGAATTATGCCCATCACCGCCCTGCTTCTGCTGCTGGGCGGCTGCGCAAGCCTTGATCAACCACGTTTTTACACGCTGGATCTGGACGGAACACGCCTGTGCCGAGGCAGCAGTGGTCAGTGCCAGAACCTGGAATTGATTGGCCCCTCCTACAACGAGCCCCGCATCGCTCAAGCCTATGGCATACCGGTGACCGCTCGGGGCTGGTCGGTTGAAGAACTGGTCCAGCTGATGCTGTCCCCGCCCGAGCAACTGTATGACGTACAGCAATCAGGCCCGGCAACCTATCACCTGCCCGCCAACCGGGCTACCGACACTGTCTTCCGCTATCTGGAGCTGGAAGAACGGCAACTCTATGGTGGCGGACACAAACGCGATGATTAGGCTGAGCCGCGCGCCCCTGAGACGCCGTTCGATTTTCTGCTACACTCGCACCTCATAAATCCACTGATCGAAACAGGACGTTGCCATGAAGCGTTTAGGTCTACTGGCCGCCATGCTGGCCCTGGGAGGATGTGTCAACCTGTCAGGCGCGCTGAAGGAGGCTCCCGGCGTCAATGAATTTTATACGCTGGATACCCGCTACTACCTCTTCTGCCAGGGGGAAAGTGCCCGTTGCCAAGACCTGACTGCTATCGTGTCGGTACGCAGCCAGCTGAAACCGATCGAGCAGATCTACGGCCGCTCGGTGCAGGGCCCCAATTACCCGACGGACCTGGCTCGCATGATTCTGACCCCGCCGGACAACAGCTATATCAGCACCGCTGTCGACAGTGAAAACCGCTATTTCCGCGTGCCGGTCAACCGTCATACCCGCACCGTCTGGGAAACCCTGGACAAGGCCTATCACAGCATTTATCAGTAAGGCGGGAGGCGCAGCAGCTGCTGCGCCGTGCTGCCCGTCACCCGGATAACCTCCGCCACCGATAGCCCTCTCAGCTCTGCCAACACCGCTGCAACTTCTGCCACCCGTGCCGGTTCGTTGGGAAGATCGCGGTAATCCGCCAGTGGCATATCCGGCGCATCGGTTTCCAGTACCAGCCATTCCAACGGCAATTCGGCGGCCAAACGACGCTGCTTGCGCGCCCTTGTATGCGTGATGATGCCGCCGATTCCCAGTTTAAACCCCAAGGTCGCATAGGCACGCGCCTGCTGCTCGCTGCCGGAAAACGCATGGATGATGCCCCCCCGCTCCGGCCGGTAACGGCGCAGCAGGGCAAGCACTTGATCATGCGCCTTGACCACATGCAACAACAGGGGCAACTCATGCCGACAGGCCAGTTGCAACTGGCGCTCAAGCAGGGCTCGCTGCCGATCGGCCGCCATCTGTCCCGGTCGATAATCCAGTCCCGCTTCACCGATCGCTACCACTGGATGGGCCACAAGCGCCGCCGTCAACGTAGCCAGATCCGGCTCGGCGTCGTGTGAGAAACAGGGGTGCAGCCCGAGGGCCGGGTACAGGTCGGACGCTTCGGCACACAGGGCCAGCACAGACTGAAAGTTATCCACATCCACTGCTGGCACCACCATCCGCTGCACACCCGCCAAGCGGGCGCGTGCCAGCACGCCCGGACGATCGGCAGCAAACACAGGGAAGTCCAGATGGCAGTGGGTATCGATCAACATGGGAACAGTATGGCACAGACCCGAACGGCCCGTGCCGACAAGAGAGATCAGTGCTCGCGGGTAGCGCGGAAACGGATGTCCGGCCAGCGCTCTTCGGTCAACGACAGGTTGACCCGCGTCGGCGCCAGATAGGTCAGCAGCCCCGCACCGTCAATGGACAGGTTGTCGTAGCCCTTGCGACGGAAGTCATCCAGCATCTTCTGGTCATCGCATTCCACCCAGCGGGCGGTCTGTACGCTGATCGGCTCGTAAATGCACTCGACCTTGTATTCATCCTTGAGACGGAATACCACCACATCAAACTGCAGCTGTCCCACCGCACCCAGAATCAGATCATTATTTTTGAGCGGTTGGAACAACTGTACGGCCCCTTCCTCCGACAGCTGCTGCAGCCCCTTCTGCAGCTGCTTCATTTTCAACGGATCAGTCGGACGCACACGACGGAACATTTCCGGTGCAAAGTGCGGAATACCGGTGAATTTCAGTGTTTCTCCGGCGGTAAAGGTATCACCAATCTGGATGGTGCCGTGATTGTGCAAACCGATAATATCGCCGGACCAGGCTTCCTCTACGTTCTCGCGATCTCCGGCAATAAAGGTCACGGCGTCGGCAATACGGATATCCTTGCCGATACGCACATGCTTCATTTTCATGCCCCGGGTATATGAACCGGAACAGATACGCATAAAGGCGATACGGTCACGGTGTTTCGGGTCCATATTGGCCTGAATCTTGAACACGAAGCCGCTGAATGCTTCTTCACCGGCCTCTACCTCACGGGTTTCGGTTGCACGCACCGGTGGAGCCGGTGCCCACTCGACAAAGTTGTCCAGCATTTCCTTGACGCCAAAGTTGCCCAGTGCGGTGCCGAAAAACACCGGGGTCATCTTGCCGGCCAGATAGGCCTCCTGATCCCATTCGTGGCATGCTCCCTTGACCAGCTCGATTTCGTCAACGAAGTCATCGTATTCGTCCTCCAACAGAGCTCGCGCCTCATCGGAATCCAATCCCTGGATGCACTTGTCTTCCGGCAGCTTGTGCCCCTGTCCGGGGGTAAACAGGTGAATGGTGTCGGTATACAGGTTGTACACGCCCTTGAACCATTTGCCCGAACCAATGGGCCAGTTGATCGGCGCCGCTTCAATTTTGAGGACCTCCTCAATTTCGTCCAGCAGCTCGATCGGGTCACGAATGTCACGGTCCAGCTTGTTGACGAACGAGAAGATCGGCGTGTCACGCAGGCGACAAACATCCATCAGTTTGATGGTCCGATCCTCGACGCCCTTGGCACCATCCACCACCATCAGGGCGGAATCCACGGCGGTCAGCGTGCGATAGGTATCCTCGGAGAAGTCTTCGTGTCCCGGCGTATCCAGCAGGTTTACCGTGCGCTCGTTATACGGAAACTGCATCACCGACGAGGTAATGGAAATACCTCGCTCCTGCTCCATGCTCATCCAGTCAGAGGTCGCATGGCGGTCACTGCCCCGCCCCTTGACTGTACCTGCCACCTGAATCAACTGACCCAGCAGCAACAGTTTTTCGGTGATGGTTGTCTTACCGGCATCGGGGTGGGAAATGATGGCGAAGGTACGGCGTTTGGATACTTCCTGGGCAATGGACATGAATTCGCGTCTTATGTTTTGGACAGGGACCGGGCCTTGCGCCCCGTGTGTACCGTTGATCATGGATTAGGGCCTATTCTCGCTGATCAGACCCGCTTAAACAACGGCTTTCACAGGTCCCGTTACCTGTCCCCAAACCCTACCCATAGCTGAGCTAATAAACGCCCGCAGGCCTGTCCCCTAACGCCACAATTCCGATATCGGCGTATCCGGCCCGAAACGGTCTGCCACCTGGGCCAGCAATAACTCGCCACAGGCGATGGCATCCGTCATCGCATGATGTGGACGGTAGTATGGCAGGTTATACCGCTCGCGGCTCTTCGCCAGCCGGATGGAGACCGGCTTTTTCCCCAGCAACCGCGCCCAGAACCCCAGTGGCTTTTTGCGGTGCAACCGCGCTTCCAGCTCCATGGTATCGATGACCGGAAACTCAATCCCCTCGCGCAACCGTGCCTTGAGCGCCGCGTTCAGGAACCCCCGCTCAATCCCCCGGTGATGAACCACCACGATCTTGCCCTGCAGCTGGGCCAGCAGCTCGTCAAGAATACGGCTCAGATCAGGCGCCGATTCTATTTCCGAATGCGTAATTCCATGCACCACCACCGATTCACTGCTCAGCGTGGCTCTGGGCTTCAATACCCGATGCTTGGCCTGGGCACAGTAAATACGGTTGATGGTCATGGGCACCAGCCCGATGCTGACAATCCCGCCCTTGCGCGGATCCAGTCCCGTGGTTTCGAAATCCATCGCCACCAGGGGCACCTCGGACAGCGGCGTATCGGGCGCGACCACTCCGGCCTTGTAGAAGGCTTTCAGCGCCGGATAGCGGGCCGATTCCGCCAGGGTTTTAAAGCGCTCAGGCCAGTCACTGATCACCGTATCCTGCTCTTCCATTGACGGTTCGTTCTGCAGCTTGTCCCGATCCAGGTAAAACATCAGTTGCTGCGCCCCGGCTGATAACGGTACTTCAGGAATTTCTGCGCGTTGGACAGAATCTGGAACGCATCCTTCAGGTTCTTGCGCTCAAAATCGGACAGATTTTCCGGCTCGATATTATTATCCGGCTCATTGCCGGCTTCCAAGTCCAGCGCCTGATGTCGAATACGTACCATGGCGATCAGTTCCAGCGCATCGCGCAGGTCGGGCCCCCGCCCGCGAGGCATGACGTCCGCTTCAATCAGATCCCTGAGCCGATCAAAGGTGTTGTGCTCACGTGACCCGATCGCCAGGGCGTGAACCCGTACCAGATCCGCCAGCGGGGCCGTACCGCGACGTTTCATGTTAATCGAGTTGCTGTGCCGTCCGTCGGTTTCCATCACGAAATCCTTAAAGAAGCCCAGCGGCGGCGTGCGCTGCAGCGCGTTACGCGCCATGCAGGCCAGGAAGCGCGGGTTGCGTTGCGCCTTGCGCCGAATCAGGTCATTCAACATGCCGGCCCAGCGTACCTCGCCCCAAACGCCCTCCAGGTCAAAGAAGATTGAACTGTTCAGCAGAAACTCCGGCGTCGGCTTTTCAATCCAGTTGGTGAAATACTGCTCCCAGACCCGCAGCGGCTGACGCCACTTGGAGTTGGTCGCCATGATGTCACCGGTGCAGTAACTGTAACCACAGGCATTCAGACCGTCGCACACAAAGGCGGCCAGATCCTTGAAATAGGCGTTATGCAATTTGGGATCGTATCGGTTATCCAGGATCATGGCATTGTCCTGGTCAGTCACGATCAGTTGCTCTTCCCGCGCCATGGACCCAAGCGCCAGGAAACAGTAGGGAACCGGTGGCGGGCCCAGTTTTTCTTCACCCAGTTCCAGCAGCCGCTGTTTGAAACTGCGGCCGATCACGGACATCGCAGTCCCGATCATCTGCGAATTCGCGTCTTCATTGACCATGCGGCTGAAGCACGCACTGACATCCGTCCGCAAAGCCACCAGCTCTTCTACACTTTGCGCACGGAAGATACTGCTGACAACAAACAGGCTGTTCTGCGATTCGTAACGGATAATATCGGAGATGGCGACCACACCCAGCGGCTGCTGACGTCGCAGGACCGGCAGATGATGCACGTTGTGCCTCAACATCAACAGCATCGCTTCAAACACGAACTGGTTATGCTCAACGGAAATCAGTTCAGATGTCATGATATCCGTCGCGGGCGTGTCAAAACTCAGCCCCGGCGTCACCAGACGATTGCGCAGATCACGGTCGGTAATAATACCGGCGACCTGTGTCTCATCACTCGTTTCATCCAACACCAGCACAGAGGAGACCCCCTCTTCGCTCATGCCGATGGCGGCATCCCGTGCCGTTGCACTCATCGGCAAGGTCACGGCCGGGCGTTTGATCAGGGTATCGATCTTGGCCGTCATCAGTTCATTGGCATCTTCACGGCGTCGCGCCACGGCCTGGCGCAGGCGCGTCCGGTCTTCCACTTCGACAATATCGGCAAACGCCTCGTTGTTGTCGAACAGCTCATTGAATACCGCTTCAGGAATCAGGTAAACCAGCGTGTCTTCCAGCGCCACGATTGGAAACCGCACTCGGCCATTGCGCAGCAGACCGAATTCACCGAAAAAGCCCCCTTCGCTCAAACGGTTGTAGAGATCGCCGTTACGGCGATAGATTTCCACCGAACCACTGCGAATCACGTACCAGTCATGGATGTCTTCACCAAATTCCAGAATCCGGCTATCCGCCTTGAAATACGCAATTTCGACCTGGGTCGCCACTTGGGCCAGCTGTTCTGCGGACAACTCGCTGAAGGGCTGGTGCCGCCCCAGAAAATCCACGATTTCTATATGTTCCGCTTGCATCGACTGAGCTCACATCAGTATAGGAATCAAAACGGGCGGAGCGGCCTGCGCCACTCCGCCCGTAGCAACATGGGAGGTATCAGAGCCTTGGCTCGGACGCCAGCCCTTTGACCATCGAGAACGCGGCCATCAACAATACCAGCGTAAACGGCAAACCGGTCGAAACCGCCATCGCCTGCAAGGCGGCCAAGCCCCCCCCCAGGATCAGGGCAATAGCCACCAGTCCTTCGAAGGTACACCAGAACACGCGCTGCGGGGTTGGTGCATCAACCTTGCCGCCGGCTGCAATCACGTCGATCACCAGCGAGCCGGAGTCAGACGAGGTGACAAAGAACACCACGACCAGCACGATCGCAATAAAGGATGTAATCTCCGCCAACGGCAACACATCCAGCATGGTGAACAGCTGCAACGGCAGTGCGGCATCCTTGATCGCGCTGTAACCTTCGGCAAAGTGCAGGTTGACGGCAGTACCGCCAAAAACACTCATCCAAAGTACACAGGCAGTGGACGGAATCAGCAACACCGAAATCAGGAACTCACGGACGGTACGACCACGTGATACCCGAGCGATAAACATGCCGACAAACGGGCACCAGGAGATCCACCAGGCCCAGTAAAAGGCCGTCCAGCCAGACACGTAATTGATATCTTCACGACCCACCGGATTGGACAGCTCGGGCAGATAACTCAGGTACGCCCAGAGGCTCTCGAAAAAGCCGGTCAGCAGCAGCAGGGTCGGACCAACCAAAATCACGAAGACCAGCAACAGGACAGCCAGGATCATGTTGATCTCGGACAACCGCTTGACCCCCGCATCCAGTCCGGCCAGCACCGAGATCAGAGCAATGGCCGTAATGCCGATAACCAGCAGTATCTGTGTGGTATCACCCAGGGGAATACCAAACAGATAGTTCAGGCCAGACGTTGCCTGAGCGGCACCATAGCCCAACGACGTCGCCAGACCAAACAGCGTGGCCAACACGGCCAGAATATCAATAATATGGCCCGGCCAGCCCCAGACCCGTTCACCCAGCAAGGGATAGAACACCGAGCGAATGGTCAGCGGCAGCCCCTTGTTGAACGAGAACAGTGCCAGTCCCAACGCCATTACGGCATAAATGGCCCAGGGGTGCAGAGCCCAGTGGTAAATGGTAGCCGCCATACCCAGACGACGGGCAGCCTCCACGTCATCAAGGGCTGCACCCAGGGGCGCCCAGTCAGTTCTCACCCCCTCTTCAAGGCTGGGACCGCCAAACGCGCTCAGCGTATGCGACAAAGGCTCGGACACACCGAAAAACATCAACCCGATACCCATGCCGGCCGCAAACAGCATCGAGAACCAGCCCAGGTAGGTATAATCGGGCTGGGCTTCCGTGCCGCCCAGACGCACCTTGCCCAGCGGGGTAAAAATCAGCACCAGACACAGCACCACGAAGATGTTGGCTGCACTGATGAAGAACCAGTCCAAATTGGAGGTCAGCCAGCCACGCAAACCGCTGAACAGCGGTTCAACCTGGTTCTGGAATGCCAGTGTCAAAAAAACGAACGCGATGACGGCAAGGCCCGAGATCGCGAAGACCCGGTTATGGATATCAAGCCCAAACGGGCCCACGTTGACAACAATGTTATCCTGACCGATCTGATAATCCGTATCGATAGGATTGACATCACCATCGGGGATCATAGGATCTTTATTGTCAGCCATTATGGACTGTCTCCCTCAGGTTGTTAGTACAGAAGTATTCCGCCGGGGTCTGCGTAAACGCTTACACCGGCACATCCTGTATTAGTATGTTTGATCCTTTACGCGTTTATCAAGTTGCATATATGCGACAATCATGCTGCGACACTCGGTCGCAGTCCGTACGGCAGCGGCACAAGGCTATACTGCTCTCCCCCGATCTTGAATGGAGACATCTTCTGAACGGCTACCATGCATCTCTGCTGCAGCTGACGTACATCCGCACACTGGTGCTGTTTGTCCACAGTGGCGCGCTGATCTTCGCACTCTTCATCCTGCATCTGAATCTGGATGCCTGGCTGCTGGGTTCTGTTCTGGCAGCCCTGCTGTTGCTCAACCTGATGACCTTCGCCCGCCTGCACTCGCCGCTTCCGGTCACCGACTGGGAGCTGTTCAGCCAGGTCTGCGCCGATATGGTGCTGTACGGCTGTCTGCTCTACCAGTCCGGTGGTGCCACCAATCCGTTCATTTTTACCCTGCTGGTTCCGCTGCTGATCACGGCGGCCACCTTGCCAAAGCGCTTTACCCTGTTGATGGCCCTGATGGTCGTAGCGCTCTACAGCATCCTGCTGCGTCATTTTCAGCCCCTGATTGTTCCCGGTGACAGCCACCAGCACCGGCTGCTTAACCTGTTTGATCTGCATATTATCGGCATGTGGGTGAATTTTCTGTTTACCGTGCTTCTGGTCACCTGGTTCATCAGCCGCATGCAGCGCTCACTGGAAACCCAGGCCCGCGCCCTGCAACAGGAACGGGAGCGACACATCCAGGATCAGCAACTACTTTCCCTGGCGACCATGGCCGCCGGTACAGCGCATGAACTGGGTACGCCGCTCGCCACCATGCAGGTAACACTGAAGGAAATGACGCTCGACTACCCGAATGAACCCGACCTGCAGGACGATATCGCCCTGCTGCAGGAGCAGGTTCAGCTATGCAGTCAGCGCTTGCGCCAGCTGAGCCTCAAGGTGCGCGACGAACCAGACCGAGCCGCACCGATCGCACCGGATCAGCTACTGAACAGCGTGATCGAAGAGTGGACGCTGATGCGTCCAGGCATCAGCTATACGCTGACTCTCGCCACACCCGATCAGGCCCGAATCGATGACTCGACGGCACTGCGTCAGGCGTTGCTGAATCTGCTCAACAACGCCGCTGACGCCTGCCCCGAGCACATCAATATACGGCTGTTCAGCCCGACCCCAGACCAGGCACAACTGCACATTCGGGATAGAGGTCCCGGCCTGCCACTGGAGCAGGCCGATCAGCTGGGCAAACCCTTTGTCACGACCAAAGGACGCGGCCTCGGTATTGGTCTGTTCCTGACCACTTCTACGCTGGCCCGTCATCAGGGTGAAGTTCGCCTGTACAATCACCCGGAAGGCGGCACGCTGACCGAAGTCAGCCTGCCACTGTTGCCGCCCGTCACACCTTTTCATGCCAAGGAATCACCACATGTCCAAGCAACTGCTGATCGTTGACGACGACCCGACCTTTACCCGCGTTCTGGCCAAGGCCATGACACGGCGCGGACTGGAGGTCAACGTAGCCCGTGACGTGCCGGATGCCCTCAGACAGGCAAAAGACTGCCCACCCACCTATGCCACCGTCGACCTGAAAATGGAGGGTCCTTCAGGACTCGCCCTCATCCCCGAGCTGCGTGCACTCAATCCGGACATGAAGATTCTGGTTCTGACCGGCTATGCCAGCATCGCCACCACCGTGGATGCAATCAAATCGGGAGCCGACAACTATCTGCCCAAACCGGCCGATGCCGACCAGATTTTACGCGCACTGGACGACACCACGGTCGGAAAGGAAGCCGAAACGGAAATCCCCGACACACCAATGTCGGTCAATCGTCTGGAATGGGAACATATCCACAAGGTACTGCAGGAGCATGACGGCAACATTTCGGCGACAGCTCGTGCACTGGGCATGCATCGACGCACCCTGCAGCGCAAGCTGGCCAAACACCCGGTACGCCGCTAATCTGGCCTCGTTTGGCTACTGCTCATCGATATAAAGGCGGGCATCGAATGTACGGATCCAGTCGGGATGGAAAACCATCATGGCAGTCATGATAATACCGTTGAGCAGGCCTTCCGGAAACATGATCAGCGGCAACAGACGCACATACTCAAGATAGATCCGGGTCCAGCTGTAAACACCATCGGCCCAGAGCAGAACGCCCATCACCAGACCGGCTACGGCCGTTGATATGCCGGCACCGAAAAAGGCACACAGAAACAGGTACACAAAGAAATTGTGTGGCAGGCGCGCTTCCACCAGACGCAACACGCCCAAACTGGTCAGGGCCGGCACAACCACCGAACAGAGTATGTTGATACTGAAGGTATCCCAGCTTTCCTGTCCGATCAGCGTCATGCCCAGCATGGCCAGCGTACCCGAGATGATCGCCAGATCCAGGCCGAACATTAGCGTCAACGTTGTCATACCCAGAAAGTGAATGCTCAGTCCCGGCGAAAGCCCGGCCCTTAACGTCCACATCGACATCAACGCGACCGTCGCGCCAAACAGCAAATGCTGCAACCGCCGCTCCCGTATCAGCACCCCCCAAGGGGCATATCTCAGTGCCAGCAGCAGCGCCAATACCGCGCACAGGGCCGAAGCCCAGAGCCATCCACCACTGATCAATCCTTCAGTCAGACTCACAGGTTCACTCAATCAAGTCTACATAGAACTTCACAACGTACGTTGATAAATCAACGCATCCTCGTACCCGTCCGGGTGCGGATAATAATCCTTGCGCCGCGCAATCGTCTGCCAGCCGAGCTTCTGGTACAGCGCCTGCGCCGACCGGTTGGACTGCCTGACCTCCAGCAACAGACGCTCGATCCCGTCAGCCCGCAACGCCTGCTCGGCGTGTTGCAACAGCGCTATTCCAACACCCTGACGGCGTGCGGCCGGTGCCGTTGCGACGCGCAACAGTTCAGCCTCATCCAGTACTCGACTGAACAGGCAGTAACCCGCCAGTTGCTCACCACGCCAGCACAGCCAGGCAGCAGCTCCCCGCTCATCAACCGCCTTGTGCCACCAGGCCGAGGCAAAGGGCTCATCTGCAAAACAGCTTTCATCGAGCGTCTGCACACTGGACAAAGCGGCGGTATTCAGAGAACAGATATCAGTCATGGTGTGGCCTCGGTGTGCGCCTGAACGGCTGCAAGTCTCGCCAGGCTTCCGCTTTACGCTCGGGGAGACTCAGCAGCTCGCTCAGGCTCAATGTCACCAAGGCCTGGCAGCGCTCATTCAACGTCAACACCTGCCCCTGCAGAGCGTCAAAACCTTCGGCTTGATCAGTCACCCAATGACAGGCCGCCTCGCCCAACAGCAGCACCCGGCAAATCTCGGGTTTGAAGGCTAGTGTGTTGTTCAGTTTGCGCGCAACAGCCCGCCGTGCCTCTTCCGGCCCCTGGTCCAGATTTTTACCGGCCAGCATGGGCCAGGGCAGCATGAAAGGCGTCGACAATTCTGCCGTCGTCGCCATACCCAAGGCGTTGGTCATACCCTGCAGCAAACGTCGATGACGACGACTGAACCCCTCCGCCTGGTGCGGCGGCAGAGAATCAATAATCAGCAGATCACCACGTACCAGATACGCCAGCTTGAAACGCGGGGCCGGTTCCGGTCGTGCAGTCGCAACACGCCTGGCAGCGGCTACAGCTTGAGTGGCAGGCCTGGTGATTTCGGACACCCCAGTCTCGGGCGGACGTCCTGCCGAGGCCGACGGCTGAGCCAGCAGTGCCGCCGTATCGATACGCTTGCCGCCCGAGCGTGTTCCGGCCATGGCCGGCATCTCCGACACCTCGACCGGTGCTTCCGCCTGCCAGGAGGGTTCTACCTCCGGATAGGTGAACCCTGCCACCCATGCGGGTGAGGGCGCAGCACCGGGCAGCGACTGACGGGGCAACCAGCTATCAATGCCAATCGCGTCCAGCCACTGGTGGCGCTGCTGTTCCTGAAGCTCTACCGACATCGAACGCTCTTAGACCTGGGGATGCGCTTTCTGGATATTGGCATCCAGCATGTTCAGGGCGTGAATGTAGGCCTTGGCAGACGCGATGATAATATCCGTATCGGCACCCAGGCCATTCACGATACGACCAGCCTTTTCCAATCGCACGGTCACTTCACCCTGAGAGTCGGTGCCACTGGTAATGGCGTTCACCGAGTACAGCTGCAGGTTGGCACCGGAATGTGCCAGTTGTTCCAGCGCCTTGAACGCCGCATCCACGGGGCCGCTGCCAGACGCCTCTACCGAGTGCTCTTCACCGTCCACGGACACCACCAGGCTGGCCACCGGTGTCTCGCCGGTCTGTGAGGTGACATTCAGGCTGCTCAGGCGGTATTTTTCGTGATCGGCCGAAGCACGGGCATCACTGACCAGCGCCACCAGATCGTCATCAAAGATTTCGCTCTTCTTGTCCGCCAGCTCCTTGAAACGGGAAAATGCCGTATTCAGCTCGGCATCGGACACAAAAGTGGTGCCCAGCTCTTCCATGCGGGTACGGAAGGCGTTGCGGCCGGACAGCTTGCCCAGCACCATGCGGTTGGTGTTCCAGCCCACATCCTCGGCGGTCATGATTTCGTAAGTTTCGCGGTGCTTGAGCACGCCGTCCTGGTGAATGCCGGACTCGTGCGCGAAGGCGTTGGCGCCCACGATCGCCTTGTTCGGCTGCACCGGGAAACCAGTCACGCTGGACACCAGACGCGATGCCGGCACGATCTGCGTGGTATCGATGCCGGTGCTCAGGCCCAATACGTCTTCGCGGGTGCGCAGCGCCATGACGATCTCTTCCAGCGAGGCGTTACCGGCGCGTTCACCCAAGCCGTTGATGGTACATTCCACCTGACGGGCACCAGCATTGACCGCCGCCAGCGAGTTGGCCACCGCCAGGCCCAGATCGTTGTGGCAGTGCACGGAGAAGATCGCCTTGTCGGCGTTGGGCACGCGCGCGATCAGCTGAGCGATGGTGTTGCCGTACTCCTGGGGCACGGCATAGCCGACGGTGTCCGGGATGTTGATGGTGCGGGCACCGGCATCGATCACCTGCTCGATGATGCGGCACATGAAGTCCAGTTCGGAGCGGCTGGCATCTTCCAGCGAAAACTCCACATCATCGATCAGATTACGGGCACGCTTAACCGCGCGTACCGCGTTTTCCACGACCTGATCCGGTTCCATCTGCAACTTGTACTGCATGTGAATCGGCGAGGTGGCGATAAAGGTGTGGATACGACCGGAGTTGGCACCGCGCAGCGCCTCACCGGCACGGTCGATATCCGCATCCAGCGCACGGGAAAGCGAGCATACGGTACTGTCCTTGATAGTATCGGCAATGGTTTTGACCGATTCGAAGTCGCCCGGACTGGCAATCGCGAATCCCGCCTCGATCACATCCACACGAAGCTTTTCCAACTGCTTGGCGATACGCAGCTTTTCATCACGCGTCATCGACGCGCCCGGGCTCTGTTCGCCGTCACGCAAGGTGGTATCGAAAATAATCACGCGGTCATCATTGCGGCTCATGCTCACTACTCCCGTCGGGTCCGGACCCCAGCTGCCCGGATGTGGATAAGTCTGCCGTGAGGATCGATCAATTGGTCGGCAGCTACAAATGGGCTTATTGTATCATCAAGCCGCAATACCCAACATGTTATCGCGAGTAAGGAGTCGAGGAGATGAACGCTATCCGTTTTGACCAACTGATCGATCGCCGCGCCACATCCAGTGAAAAATGGGAAAAATATGCCGACCGCGAGATTCTCCCCATGTGGGTCGCGGATACCGATTTCATGGCGCCCCAACCCGTGATCGAAGCACTGCATCAACGTATCGATCACGGCGTCTTCGGCTACACCTGTACGCCCCCCGAACTGAACCGGCTGGTCATCGAGCGCATGCAGGCACTATATGACTGGCCGATCGAGGTAAACGATCTGGTCTGGCTACCTGGCCTGGTGTGCGGGTTAAATCTGGCCTGCCGCAGCGTCGGCGACAACAACTCCGCCGTAATCACCCCGGCACCGGTATATCCGCCATTCATGTCCGCGCCGCGCCTGTCCGAGCGCACCCTGATCAAGGTACCGCTCACTCGCAACCAAAACAACCGCACCCTGCTCGACCTTGCAGCACTGGAAGCCGCCATTACACCCGATACGCGACTGCTGCTGTTCTGCAACCCCCACAACCCCGGCGGTACCCTGTACCGTCGCGAAGAACTTGAAGCGCTGGCCGATATTGTGGTCAGACATGACCTGATCATCTGCTCGGACGAAATCCATTGCGACCTGATCCTCGAACCCGGTCTGGTCCACACCCCGATCGCCTCGCTGAGCGAAGCCATCGCAGCACGCACCATTACCCTGATGGCGCCCAGCAAAACCTATAACATTGCCGGTCTCGGCTGCTCTTTCGCCATTATTCAAAACCCGGAACTGCGGCAGCGTTTTCAGCGCGTCCGCAAGGGCATCGTTCCCGATGTCAACCTGCTGGGCTATACCGCCGCCCTCGCCGCCTACCGCGACGGCAATGAATGGAATCGCAGTCAGCTCGATTACCTGCGCGCCAATCGCGATTATCTGGTAGCCGCCATCAACGCCATCCCCGGCCTGAAGCTGGACCCGATCGAAGCAACCTATCTGGCCTGGATTGACGTTTCCGGTGCCTGCCTGAACAATCCACCGCTCTTTTTCGAACAGGCCGGGGTCGGCATGTCGCCAGGCCGTGATTTTGGTGATGACCGCTTCATGCGATTGAACTTTGGTTGCCCCAGAGCCCTGCTGGAGCAGGCGGTTGAGCGGATCAGAAGAGCTATCTTGACCGAGTTGCCGGCCTGATCATCTTCGACCTGAGCGGCTGCAAACGACAACAGGGGCCATACCGGCCCCCGTAGCGAAAAATGCGCCCGTTCATAAACCTGCTCAGGCGGCAACCGGATCCGATGCCGGAGCAGTCACAGCACCTTTTTCAAGGTCGCGCTGTCCGTATGTGGAAAGGCCTGACCGTAGATATTCAACTGCGTATTTTGCGAATAGGTCAGCGTATTCTCGCCAATATCCATGGTCATGGAGAATGACTCGGTCGTCGCATTCTCGGTCATGAACGACGATTCGGCCACTCCTCGCGGCGCAGACGTCAGGGTCATTTTCGCGGCAGCCTCACCCTCGGCAACCACACAAGCCGCTCTAGGGATGCAGAACGTGTTGTATACCATCTGATTTTCCTTGTCGTAGATCAGATAGCCACGCTGATCGTGGAACTTCACATCATCCTTTTCGCGAAAGACCTCCTGCTTGTAATACACCGCCACCAGATTCTGGCTGCTGGCATTCACCGCATCGGCAACCGCTTCAAACGTCCTGATTTCATAAAAGGGTTCAACCGCCGAGACTCCCTTGCCAACGGCAGACCCTTCCTTGCCGGGAGCGACATCCACGCCAGATGCTTCAGTTTTCCAGGTGCCTATTAACGGCTCCAACGGTCCAAGATCCATCTCCGCAGCCACAGCGTGATTCGCGACCGGCCATAACAGGGAAAGAGAAGCGGCAACACATGCAAATATACGGTCCGTTTTTTTCATTGATCATCCACCACTGTTCACACTTTAAGGCTGATTAAACAAGTCCCCCGAGGCATCACGCCTGACGATCGGGAAAGTCTGGAGGATGCTAGAGCGCACGGCAGAAGGAGACTATGGGAGCCTTGTCCCATGATCCCGAAAATGAACTTTTAAGGGGCCTCTGGGTCGCATGACCCATAGCCATATCAGGACTGAACCGGGGCAAGGTACGGAAACATGATCAACGACAGGAAGTTTATCCTTTGGGTCAGAACATTCTTTATTCTGATAATTGTCACCAGCATTTCCGACGTTTTTTTTGATATCAAACAGGGGGCCAGCCACCTTCATGTGCTGCTGGAATGCCTGATCGGAATATTGGCTCTGGCCATGCTGCTGGCCCTGTTTATCAATACCCGTATGCAGGCACGGCACAATACCGAGCTGCGGCATGAGTTGACGGACGTAATGGACCGATCGGCCAAGGCGTCACTGAAACTGGCGGTTGCCAAACGCACCTTTGGGGAAGAAATCTGGAAACAGTTTGCGGACTGGGCCTTCACCGACAGCGAAGCAGAAGTGGCCTTTTTTACTCTGAAAGGGTTTAACGCGAAAGAAATTGCCGGACTGCGCAACGCATCCGAGAAAACCGTGCGCAACCAGCTCACCAGCGTCTACCGGAAATCCGGTACAACCGGGAAGCCGGATTTTATTGCCTGGTTCATGGAAGGACTCATTTCGCCTGAAAAGCCGGAAACCTGACGCCCCCGGTCACGAGAACCGGGGGCGGTGTTTCAGCTCCGCAACTTAGAGCAGGTTGGTGTTGTATTCCGCGATCAGGCGAACATCATTGATACGCGGCACAACGGCATCATCGCCATTGGCATGCGCCACCCGCAGCCGCAGGTCCAGCCCCTTGGCGGCCCCGCTCTGCAGGGTGTACTTGGCATCAAAATTGGTTTCGCGCCGCTCGCCATCATCTTCACCCAGGTAATCGATATCCCAGGACTCCGTATGACGTGCCATCAGGTGCAGTCCGGGCACGGATGGCACGTCATAGTCGACACGTACCTGCAGGGATTGCTCATCCTTCGCATTGAAGTCCAGCAACTGGACCGCTCCCCAGGTAAAGAACTGGGTGTTGTCGGCCCCGCCCCACTGCTGGTCATAGCCATCACTGCCGCCTATCGCCTGATAGGCCAGCGTATACGCCCAATTGCCCGTGGACAGACGCCCCGTCAAACCGGTCAGATGGCTGTCATAATCGGGGTTGGCATACAGATTGCCATCCGCTTCACCCCTCATGTGCGTCACGTCCAACATCAGATCCTGTCCGGCCAGCTGAGTCGAGTAATTGGCATTCAGGTACCATTGCTCCTGATAGTCATCAGCTACCGCATACTGCAGCTGAGTGCTCAGCCCGTTATCAAACGCATAGGTTGCCCCCAATGACTTGATGTCATAGGTTTGGCCCTTGGCCCGGTATTTTTCGAACTTCTCGCTGTTATTCATGGACGCACGGTCGGAATAAATCGCATACAGCTTGCCACTGCCCAGCGTCGCTTCGGCATAGGCGCCCTGAGTGCTGGGCGCGGAAATACGCGAAGTAATATCGTTCAACAGCGGCGTCATCAGGATCATGCGACCTATTTTCAATTCCGCCTGTTCGATTGGACGCAGCTTCAGGTAGGCCTGCTCAAGCTTGGTGTAGCCATCCCCTTCCGGAGTCAGGACATCGGACGAATTGAGCGTTTTGTCCCCCACCAGCTTGGCGACGTGAACCGCCGAAACATCGACCCCAATCATGTCATTCCAGTAGGGCGACAGCACTTCCAGACGGAACGCCTGCCCCCCCGCGATGGTGTCGGGAATCCCGGCATCGAAGTCACGGTTCATATAGAAGGTACGCAACCCCAGATTGATCTGCAGCTCGTTATCGGAATTCGCTGCCGTGACGGGTGTGGCCGAAAGGGCACTTGCGGCTGCAACAGCCAGCGCCAGTGTTTTTATTTTCATAAACGCTCCTGTTTCCCCCATACAAGATGAATGGTTATGGATACAGGCACAGCTCCCTCGATGGGGAAACGGGTACCGAAGAAGTCATGCCGCATTGTGTTACCGGGTGCTTGTCACGCCGTTATGCCGGCACTATCTGCCGGGCCAAGCATGACCGCCTTGAACAGCGCCACCGATGAGCCGCATGGGCAGCAAGACACATCCCGAGTCGGGATGGGGCACAGGAGGGGAAATGGGGAGACAACGCTCGCTTGCGATTCATGCTGTACCTCGGCATCACTTGTTCTTGTTATAGCGGTCCAGATGTATTCACTACGCAACAATAAATGGAACAGAAAGCAGTCTACCCCGCTCTCAATGAAAGGTGCTTCGAATTTTTCAGTTCAAACGCGTACTATTTGAAATAAAATTTCACAAAACTGAATTTAACGAAATAATAATTCAAATTCTCCTGAACCATAGTGACACTGTAAACGGTCCGGCGACAGACGGAGCGCAGGCGAATAACCACCCGCAGTAGCACAACCCTCGAAATCTGAGGCCCTCTGGCTTTCTCGTTGCGGCTCCCTGTCTTCTGTCAAATGGCAACACTTACTCACGCCAAACCATTAAAAAACCGTCACTGTATGATGACCAATTTTGAATTTTGTTTAATTAATCGCAACTCTCTGTTTGGCATGGGCGCGGGAATGTTGCTAAGATGTTCTCGAGCTTGGCCCTGATGTCAGGCTTACCACTTTCCAGCGAAGAGTCTCTCTCGAAAAGGCAACAACCGAATGCGACATCCGGTTGACGCAAAGCTCAGGGCCCATAATGGAAACGGCTGCCGGGTTACCGAAGGAGAGATTCGCTCCTGTATCAGCCGATGCAGGTATCTGCGTAGCGGTGCTCATCTGCACCCTGCGCAGATATTTTTTTGATCCAGCCCCGGTAATTTTCCCTTCGCCACCTCCACGCAGACCGGCCTCAGCCGCTATAATACCCGCCTGTTTCATCATCTGTTCAGCCGATAAACGGCAACATCCACACATGATCAATTCCCTCCCGTGGACGCAACCATGCCGGGATTCTGCGCTATGGAGACTTGTAATGCATAAACGCTCCCTCAAGCGGCTTCGCCCGTTCCTCGTACTGGTGCTGGCAGGCCTCAGCACAGCCTGCAGTCATGATCGCTACCTGTTTCTTGAACGTGCTGAACTCGATCAACTGAACCAACAACTGCATCAGCAGCAGAGCCGACTGGATACTCTGACTGCCGTCAATCAACAGCAGTTTGACTCCCTGAGCCAGGCCCAGCACTTCCAGCGCCAGGAACTGCGTAATGCACTCCAGGAGCAAAGCCGGAAACTGGACAAGCTGGAACCCGCGCGTAACCGCATTCTGCAGACCACCGCCATCCAGAGTCCGCCGGACATCTCGGGCCGTTATCAGGGCAAACTGGTGGTGGGTGAAGTCGAAAAACTCCACCTTGCCGTGCCCGGCCTGACCTTGGAAGCCCGCATCGACAGCGGTGCTACCACCTCTTCCATCCACGCCAGCAATATCCAGCGCTTTGAACGCGATGGCGAAAACTGGGTGCGTTTTGAGCTCAAGGACCCACAATCCGGTGACAATGTCACGGTCGAGCGAGAGTTATCGCGTAATGCCAAAATCATCCAGGCCAATACGGAAGATGCTGAACGCCGCCCCGTAGTAGAGCTCCCCTTTATCATTGGCGACCATCGCCAAAGTGCCGAGTTTACACTCAGCGATCGCAGCCACCTGACCTATCCTGTACTGATCGGCCGCAATATTCTGCGCGATGTCATGCTGATCGACGTGGGCCGGGAATACGTTACCACACTGCCCGATACCCTGACCCGGCCTGAGGCTACAGGAGAAAAACCTTGACCCAGCATTCCAAAACTCCGTTTTACCTGGCCACTCTGCTGCTGATTGCGGCTGGCCTGCTGCTGGCCGTTTTGCGTCATGTCCAGATGGGCGTCCCCTGGCTGCCGGGCGAGCAGCAGCCCGTCTGGCTGGTGGAAGCCCGTATCGACTTTCAAGCCTGGGGGGACCCGGTCAGTGTCAATCTGAATATCCCCGATCAGCCACCCGGTTTTTATACCCTGACCGAACAGGCGGCTTCGCCCGGCTATGGGTATGCCATTACCGAACACCAGGGTAACCGCCGTGCCGAATGGAGCATCCGTGAAGCGTCCGGCCCGCAAACCCTGTATTTCAAAACACGTCTGATCCCCGATCAGTATGCCAGTGAGCCCCTGTTGGCTCCGGGTCCCGTCAAACCGGCCGAGGTTTTTCTGGAAGAGCCCGATGCCACTGCCGCACAGGCGCTGCTGGAACAGGCCAAGGCACGTTCCAGTGATGCCAGCAGTCTGACCCGAGAACTGATTGCACTGCTGAACAGCTCCACACCCGATCAGAACACACGCCTGTTACTCGGCAATGCCGCCCCGGCCACGACCCTGTATCAGCTCCTCAATTTTGCCGGCATTCCGGCACGCATTGCCGACGGCCTCCAGCTGGAAGATGCGCGTCGTCAGCAAAGCCTGCAGCCCTGGCTCCAGATTTATGACGGTGATCGCTGGCTGACATTCAACCCGCGTACCGGCACTCAGGGCGTTCCAGCCGATGTACTCCTGTGGCGACAGGCTGTGGGCTCCTTACTGGATGTCACCGGTGGCAGCAACTCTGTCGTACGCTTTTCCATGCTGCGTCAAACGGTTCCGGCATTGCAGATCGTCCGTGCCGAAGCCAATGAACGTGCCTTTGGCGCACTCAGCCTCTACCAGCTGCCCGTTGAGCAGCAGGGCATGTTCCGCATGCTGCTGCTGCTGCCCTTCGGTGCATTGGTCGTCTGTCTGATGCGCATTCTGGTCGGTATCAAGACATCAGGCACCTTTATGCCAGTCCTGATTGCCGTGGCCTTCGTACAAACCTCGCTGTTGCCCGGACTCGCGGCCTTCATCAGCGTTGTCACTCTGGGACTGCTGATGCGCGGTTACCTCTCCAGCCTTAACCTGTTGCTGGTTTCGAGGATCTCGGCCCTGATCATTCTGGTGCTGTTCATTACCGCCGGCATCAGCATTATCGGGTACCAGATGGGTTTCAGTACCGGCATGACCGTTACCTTTTTCCCAATGGTCATTCTGGCCTGGACCATTGAACGCATGTCGATCCTGTGGGAAGAAGAAGGTGCCCATGAAGTGCTGATCCAAGGTGCCGGCAGCCTCACCGTGGCCGTACTCGCCTACCTGGTCATGCGTGCCCCGCTGGCCGAACACATCAGCTTCAACTTTCCGGAGTTGCACCTGGTCGTTCTGGGCATCATTCTCCTGCTGGGCCAATACACCGGCTACAAGCTCACCGAGCTGCGCCGCTTTGCCCCCATGAAGAGGTATCAGTGATGTTCGACTGGATACGTCCACGCGACTTGAACCAACTGGGCATGCTCAGCATGAACAAGCGCAACATCGACTATATCGCCCGCTACAACGACCGCCGCGCTTACCCACTGGTCGACAACAAGTTGAAAACCAAACTGGTCGTCGAGGAGTACGAAGTCGCCAGCCCCAAATTGCTACAGGTTGTCAGCGAACAACACCAAATCGGTCGTTTTCGGGAAAGGGTCGCCAACCTGGACGGCTTTGCCATCAAGCCCGCCAAGGGCTCAGGCGGCAAAGGCATCCTCGTGATCACGGGGCGTGAGGGCGACAGTTTTATCAAGCCGTCGGGCAGCAAGGTCAGCCTGGAGGAGATTGAACGCCACCTGTCCAACATCCTGGCCGGCCTGTATTCACTGGGCGGTTCACCGGATGTTGCCGTCATTGAAGACCTGGTACGCTGCGACCCACGGCTGGCCCGCTATTCGCATGAAGGTGTGCCCGACATCCGCATCGTGGTCTTCAAAGGCTACCCGGTCATGGCCATGCTGCGACTGGCCACCCATGCCTCGGACGGCAAGGCCAACCTGCATCAGGGAGCCGTGGGCGTCGGCCTCAACCTGGCCAACGGCCAGGCCCTGAATGCGGTGCAATTCGACCGCCCACTGGAACAGCACCCCGACAATGGCCTTAATCTCGCCGATATCCGTATCGACAACTGGCACTACCTGCTGAACATGGCCAGCCGCTGCTATGAAGCCACCGGGCTGGGCTATATGGGCGTAGACCTGGTCGTGGATGAACAGTACGGCCCCCTGCTGCTGGAGCTCAACGCCCGTCCCGGACTGGCCATTCAAATCGCCAACGGCCAAGGACTTCTCCCCAGGCTCAAGGCCGTTGAAGCGCTGAAACGAGCCCATCTGACCCCGGAAGAGCGCGTACACTGGGCCATGGTGCAGGCTGGTGCCGAGAACATACCCGCTCCACAACGCACCACCCCCGTTCTGGAACCCGCCTTTCAGGCCTGCTGATCTGCGGTCGCTCCAGTCCTCAGGACTGGAGCAGTCGAGCCACGCGTGTCACCAGCAACGCACCCAGTACCGACAGGCAACCCGTTGCCAGCCAGGTCAACTGCCACCCACCGGCCCACGCGGCCAGAGCCCCGATCATGGGCGGAGTCACCAACTGTCCCAAAGCCGACAGCTGCAACATCCACCCCACTGCTGTCGAAATCACGCTACTGTCTGGCGCCAAGCGCACCGCAAGAGAAAACAGCACACCGGGGATGATGCCTCCCACCGCAGAAAAAATCACCACGGCAACATAACGCAGCCAGGGCATTGCAACCGTCCAGTTTGAAAACGCGACCCAGGTCGTCAGCGTCATCACGGCAAAACCGCTATACAACAACTGCCGTACGCCAACACCGGCATGCAGCAAACGCCCCGACATCACATTGCCGATCACATTCGCCGCAGCCGCAATCGCAGTCAATACCCCAACCAGCGCCCCATCCAATCCTGCTTCCGTATAAATGGAGGGCAAAAAACCAATCACCGATAACCACTGCCCCGAATAGGCCGCGAAGATCAACGCGACCAGCCAGGGACCGGGGCTGCTCAGAGTTAACGCCAAACGACTTAGCAGCACCCTTAACCCCGACAACGGCGACCCGCCATGCATGCGATCTCCCTGCGACAGCACGGGTACCGACAGCCCGACCCAGACCAGCATTAGCGCCGTGATAACCGCACAGAGCCACCACCATCCCTGCCAACCGAGCTGCTGGATCAGCCAGGGCCCGACCAAGAGTCCACCACCGGTGCCAAAGCCCATGTAACAACCCCACCAGCCCAACCTCAGGCTCAATTTTTCAGGCATCACCAGCTGCCGAATCAACCCAGGCCCCGACAGAGTCACCAGCAGAAAACCGCCTCCCTCTAGTGCACGCAGCACCAACAATGCGGCCGCTGAGTCGGCCAGCCCACCCAGCATACTGGTCAACGTCAGCACCGCCAGGCCCGTCACAATACTGCGTTTCAATCCAACACTATCCGCCAGCACACCAATGAGCGCCCCGCCCAGCATTCCGGCCAGCTGTACCAAAGACAGCAGAAATCCGGCCTGCACCAGGCTCACGCCCAATTCTGCCTGTAACACCGGAATGGCCGGAGGCAATTTCCCGATATGTAACGCGGCGACAATACCCGCCAGCATAACAACCACTTCCGGGGCGACACCCCCACGCCTGAATTCGGTTACACTCACCTGGCTATCCTTGTGCTGCCCAAAAAGATCCATTCTACGACCACCAAGCCAAAACCCCCACCCAACATTGGAAGCCGCCGAAAAACTCACTCCGGCAGTTTGGAAACCTCACCATTACGCGCTATCGAATAGGTGTCAAAGTCCTGCCCCAGATGCAGCCGGCCGGAATAATACTGCTCGGCCTCATCGCGCAAGGATTCAATTGACAGGTCTTTCGGACGTTTCGGATGTAAAAGATAACGCGGACTGAAATGTGTCAGCAGCAAAGCAGGCAGGCCCTGCGTCTCGGCAAAACGTGCGACTTGGGCCGCACAACTGTGCCCTGGTCCTGGCCCCACACGCTGCAATACAGCTTCGGTATAAGTTGCCTCATGTACCAGCAACTGCACACCGCAACATGCCTCTGCCAACAACTCGGGGCGATCATTGTCTCCGGCCACCACCACCGCCCGTGCCGCATGCGCAGGCATCCAATAGTCCCGTCCCTCCAGTTCACGCCCATCGCCCAAACGCACTCGCTCTCCCCTGTACAGGCGACTATAGCAAGCGGAAGGTTCTATTCCCTCTGCATTGAGGCGCACCGTGTCCAAACGCCGAGTAACCGCCACCTCTTCCAGGCGATACCCCCAGCACTCGGTTCGGTGACTCAGGACGGCTGCCGTAATATCAAACGGCCCGCATGGCAGCTGTAATTGATCCGATACCTCGACAAATTCCAGCGGATATTCAAGGTGCAACTCTGTCAGCTCAATCACGGCCTGTATATAACGCCACACGGCGGCAGGCCCCACCAGTGTCAACGGTGCCGTACGACCATTCAACTGACAGGATGCCAGCACCCCCGGCAAGCCATAGCAATGATCACCATGTACATGGGTAATCAGAATGACTTTCAGCTGAAGCAGAGACAGTCCCGTGCGCAACAACTGATGCTGCGTCGCCTCACCACAGTCAACCAGCACCCAAGCCTTCCCCCTCTCCGGCTGCACAGCAGTAGCACTGACATTTCGTTGTCGCGTCGGCGTACCTGAAGAGGTACCCAAGAGGGTGATTTTCATTTTTATAACTCACTATAAAATTCACCAGTACACATAACATTTATCCACAGCAGTAGAAAACTGCCTGTGCGGCAGCGGACAGAGCATTTTGGGAGTAATTCAGGTCTCTGCGTTTCTCAGCTGCCTGTGCGGCAGCGAACTCAGGCGGTGCTGGTTGATGGCCGCAGCCCTGTTTCTCAGCTGCCTGTGCGGCAACGAACGCATTGCAGGCGCGACTGTCGAAGATGCAGGATTTCTCAGCTGCCTGTGCGGCAGCGAACATTGCAAGACTTCATGTGGGCTCACGGCCAGTTTTCTCAGCTGCCTGTGCGGCAGCGAACGAGCCGACGCTGATCCAGCGGATTGCCCACCTTTTCTCAGCTGCCTGTGCGGCAGCGAACTGGAGCACCAATAAAAACCCGCATCCCAATCCTTTCTCAGCTGCCTGTGCGGCAGCGAACGGCCTGCATTGCTCGTGCCAGAGTGTCAGCCATTTCTCAGCTGCCTGTGCGGCAGCGAACTCCGACGACCTGACCCTTTGTTTGCACTATCCTTTCTCAGCTGCCTGTGCGGCAGCGAACAGTGCGACAGAGCTGATGGACTCAGCCAGGGCTTTCTCAGCTGCCTGTGCGGCAGCGAACAGGAGTATGGTGATGGTGGCGATTCATCTTCTTTTCTCAGCTGCCTGTGCGGCAGCGAACGTCATCTTCCAGCAGGAGAACGCGACGATTACTTTCTCAGCTGCCTGTGCGGCAGCGAACTGTCACCGGAGCCAATTTTACCGCTTCTTGCATTTCTCAGCTGCCTGTGCGGCAGCGAACAAGCATGACGGCGCAGAGCGATCAGCATTGTTTTCTCAGCTGCCTGTGCGGCAGCGAACTTGCTGAGCATAGACACCAAGTCGATGTTTCCGTTTCTCAGCTGCCTGTGCGGCAGCGAACGCACGTGATGCAGCCCGTGCAGAGCGAGAGTTTTTCTCAGCTGCCTGTGCGGCAGCGAACGTGTCCCGTATCCGCAAGGTGTGGGGCGATCTTTTCTCAGCTGCCTGTGCGGCAGCGAACAAGAAAACTAAAGGGACGCCTTCGCGCCAATTTTTCTCAGCTGCCTGTGCGGCAGCGAACTCGAAGAAACAGGGCTGCCGCGAAAGCATAGCTTTCTCAGCTGCCTGTGCGGCAGCGAACCGTCAGGTCAAAAAGTTACTAACTGCCCGGCTTTTCTCAGCTGCCTGTGCGGCAGCGAACCCTTCCGCATCTTCTCGGCTCAGCAGCAGACCTTTCTCAGCTGCCTGTGCGGCAGCGAACAGCAGGCGCTGGGAGACAAAAACGACCATGCGTTTCTCAGCTGCCTGTGCGGCAGCGAACGTCCCAGACTTCAGCTCGCTTGCGTTCAGGTTTTTCTCAGCTGCCTGTGCGGCAGCGAACACGGTATAGTGTCGGAGCTGGGTGGTGATGATTTTCTCAGCTGCCTGTGCGGCAGCGAACTAGCGGCACATGCCGATATCCGGGTTGACGGTTTTCTCAGCTGCCTGTGCGGCAGCGAACGCATGAATGCAGTCATGGAAAAACTGCTGTCCTTTCTCAGCTGCCTGTGCGGCAGCGAACCTGTCGGAACACCGCCGCAAGCTTTGCTACCGTTTCTCAGCTGCCTGTGCGGCAGCGAACAAAGACAAGATCGCCAACAGCACCGACCCGATTTTCTCAGCTGCCTGTGCGGCAGCGAACGCGTGGTGCAGAGGGCACTGCGCCTCAAGATTTTTCTCAGCTGCCTGTGCGGCAGCGAACTTGTATTCTCGAAAAATGCGACCGCCTCAATATTTCTCAGCTGCCTGTGCGGCAGCGAACCCAACCACTCCCACCCGGCGTACTTATCTACATTTCTCAGCTGCCTGTGCGGCAGCGAACGGACGGCACGGTGATCAATGCTGTGCCAGATGTTTCTCAGCTGCCTGTGCGGCAGCGAACACCGCGACAATACATACGACGCGCAGCTGTCCTTTCTCAGCTGCCTGTGCGGCAGCGAACGTGCCAGCCTGACGATCAGCAGTGTAGAGCGCTTTCTCAGCTGCCTGTGCGGCAGCGAACGGACAGGACGCCGCCGAGTCTGCGCTTGCGATTTTCTCAGCTGCCTGTGCGGCAGCGAACGAGGGCGTTAGCCACCTGTTCGAACTGGGCTGTTTCTCAGCTGCCTGTGCGGCAGCGAACAAGTCGC
>NZ_JACEMT010000050.1:113072-147548 GCF_013868415.1 Marinobacterium marinum
CTCAATATTTCTCAGCTGCCTGTGCGGCAGCGAACCCAACCACTCCCACCCGGCGTACTTATCTACATTTCTCAGCTGCCTGTGCGGCAGCGAACCGGTATGGAAGTACTGCATGCCATCCGCAAGATTTCTCAGCTGCCTGTGCGGCAGCGAACACGGGCGTTGCAGCAGGTAGGTTTCGCCGAATTTTCTCAGCTGCCTGTGCGGCAGCGAACTGCTCCCCAAATCGGGTAGAACGCCGCGTCGATTTCTCAGCTGCCTGTGCGGCAGCGAACTCCTCTTACCGGGACTCATGGGTATCGTGCGATTTCTCAGCTGCCTGTGCGGCAGCGAACGCCGGTTGCGCTACTGCCCAACATGGCGGCCTTTTCTCAGCTGCCTGTGCGGCAGCGAACGGGTCAGATCGCCGCGGCATGTCCGGTGCGTGTTTCTCAGCTGCCTGTGCGGCAGCGAACATGCCCTCATCAGCTCGATCATCGAAGTTGACTTTCTCAGCTGCCTGTGCGGCAGCGAACGGCGGAGAGTACGGCCCAGCCCGGTAACTCCTTTTCTCAGCTGCCTGTGCGGCAGCGAACATCTGATCATGAACGTGGTGGCGCTCACTGTCTTTCTCAGCTGCCTGTGCGGCAGCGAACGAAATCGAAGGCCGGGTCATCACACGCTCCCCTTTCTCAGCTGCCTGTGCGGCAGCGAACACCAGTATCGCCACATCAAACTGGAACGCACCTTTCTCAGCTGCCTGTGCGGCAGCGAACATATCTGGGGCGATGCTCCCGCTGATATGTCATTTCTCAGCTGCCTGTGCGGCAGCGAACCGTTACCCAGAGTTTGAAATACAGACGTGGCATTTCTCAGCTGCCTGTGCGGCAGCGAACCAGATAACCGAGGCGCAGGTGAGGCAGACCGATTTCTCAGCTGCCTGTGCGGCAGCGAACCTTCGGCAACAGTGGCCCCACTATGCTTTCGCTTTCTCAGCTGCCTGTGCGGCAGCGAACGGGGCGAAACATTCCAAGTCGCGGACCACAACTTTCTCAGCTGCCTGTGCGGCAGCGAACAATTCACCAGGCCAGAACGTAGCGCCCATGCTTTTCTCAGCTGCCTGTGCGGCAGCGAACAAGAGCTGCTGACCCGTATGGGGTCAGGTGTTTTTCTCAGCTGCCTGTGCGGCAGCGAACGTAGTCCCTGGTCGAATTAAGTCATTAGCGCATTTCTCAGCTGCCTGTGCGGCAGCGAACGCTACGCGACGGACGGGCATAGGGCACACGTGTTTCTCAGCTGCCTGTGCGGCAGCGAACAAATCGTATGACGAACAGGTAGAAATTTTGCTTTTCTCAGCTGCCTGTGCGGCAGCGAACAGCAAGGCAAAACAGATGCACAGCCGCCGCAGTTTCTCAGCTGCCTGTGCGGCAGCGAACAATTGGATAGAGCAATAGGTTTCTACCCTATCTTTCTCAGCTGCCTGTGCGGCAGCGAACACCAGTTCCCCACTAGACCCCTGCCCCGGACATTTCTCAGCTGCCTGTGCGGCAGCGAACATGTGGGAAATCGTTAGGGCCGTGCAGGTACGGTTTCTCAGCTGCCTGTGCGGCAGCGAACTGATCCTCGGCACGGTCTACGCGGCTGATTCATTTCTCAGCTGCCTGTGCGGCAGCGAACAGTTGATTCCGTATTGACGCTTCAGCCACTCATTTCTCAGCTGCCTGTGCGGCAGCGAACAATACATCGTGGACGACCCGCACGAGGAGAAGTTTCTCAGCTGCCTGTGCGGCAGCGAACATTTTTCATCAGCGCCGATGCCATCATCCCTCTTTTCTCAGCTGCCTGTGCGGCAGCGAACTTGTCGCACTTACCGAACGCGCCGCGCAGGCTTTTCTCAGCTGCCTGTGCGGCAGCGAACGCATTGACCGTCGCGGCTGGTAGTGCGATTGCTTTCTCAGCTGCCTGTGCGGCAGCGAACGCTGTACGTTCCGTCAGCGCAGATAGCCGTAATTTCTCAGCTGCCTGTGCGGCAGCGAACCTGCCATGTGTCACCTGCTGGTTCAGTTTTATTTTCTCAGCTGCCTGTGCGGCAGCGAACGTAGATGCGGACGTCTGGGTGTAGTCCTTTTGTTTCTCAGCTGCCTGTGCGGCAGCGAACTTTCGTCGTCGGCAAAAAGATCTTCAATAGTGTTTCTCAGCTGCCTGTGCGGCAGCGAACCGCATCGGACATATCATGGAGTCAGCATGCTGTTTCTCAGCTGCCTGTGCGGCAGCGAACGATTTCGTTGATGGCATCTGATAGCTGCTGCATTTCTCAGCTGCCTGTGCGGCAGCGAACCCGGCCACGATGTGATTGAAATCCGCATGGCATTTCTCAGCTGCCTGTGCGGCAGCGAACATCGCTTCTTAGCCCTAGCGCTGTCGCACCTATTTCTCAGCTGCCTGTGCGGCAGCGAACACCGCAACGCCGAGCTTGTTGTACTTCTGCATTTTCTCAGCTGCCTGTGCGGCAGCGAACGCAGAATTCCGCCATCGAATCGGTGCGTTGATTTTCTCAGCTGCCTGTGCGGCAGCGAACTCGAACACCAGCTCTCCCAGCTCGTATTTGCATTTCTCAGCTGCCTGTGCGGCAGCGAACATGATGCAGCATCTTTGCAATAAGCCCATGCTTTTCTCAGCTGCCTGTGCGGCAGCGAACCTGATCAAAGAAGCCCATGGTTATCGCACGCTTTTCTCAGCTGCCTGTGCGGCAGCGAACACGAACATGGTTTTATCCAGTGTATTTCCATTTTTCTCAGCTGCCTGTGCGGCAGCGAACCCGATTTTTGTCCGTGCTGAAGATGGCCTCCATTTCTCAGCTGCCTGTGCGGCAGCGAACAAAAGCGAGCAGTCCGTAAAAGACCTGTATGATTTCTCAGCTGCCTGTGCGGCAGCGAACTCCTTTTCGAGCTGCTTTTTCTCTTCCTCCTTTTTCTCAGCTGCCTGTGCGGCAGCGAACCCCTGACCACGTATTCAGCCGGGGCCGTGTCCTTTCTCAGCTGCCTGTGCGGCAGCGAACAACCGCCATGGCATTCAGTAACGCCTCATCCTTTTCTCAGCTGCCTGTGCGGCAGCGAACCGTAACCGCCGTTCGCCTGGTTGAGTGACTTCTTTCTCAGCTGCCTGTGCGGCAGCGAACTTTTACTTGATGATAAATTTTGCTTTGCCTTCTTTCTCAGCTGCCTGTGCGGCAGCGAACGGTATACCTTCAGCAGCCTTGCTTCTTCCTCTTTTCTCAGCTGCCTGTGCGGCAGCGAACGTGTGTGTTGACCACCACGAAAGCGCCCAGCTTTTCTCAGCTGCCTGTGCGGCAGCGAACACGCCGGAGAGGCCCACCGCCCCGCCCACCTGTTTCTCAGCTGCCTGTGCGGCAGCGAACGCATCGATCCAGTTGCCCTGCTTTTTCTCGCCTTTCTCAGCTGCCTGTGCGGCAGCGAACGCTGCATTGGCATCAGCCTAACGTCAACAGATTTTCTCAGCTGCCTGTGCGGCAGCGAACGTATTATTACCTAGGGCAGGTTCAGCGCCTGTTTTCTCAGCTGCCTGTGCGGCAGCGAACCAGGTGGAACACGCGGAGCGCCCGAAACCAACTTTCTCAGCTGCCTGTGCGGCAGCGAACTAGAACAATAAAGCTATAACTCGCTGATTTTTAAAGAACAAATACACAAATACCTGCCTGCCCCCTTTTCTCAAGGGGGCAGGTAAGTATTTGATTTAGCAGTGTGGTTTTCTGTACCCCCGAAAAAGGGTCAAAACCAGGGGATCGTTGCCTGCCGGCTGAGCCCATAGGTATTGAACTCGGCACTGGTCGGCTGTTCCCTCAACTCGCCCTGCTCTATAAACAGAATAAAACTCTGCTCCGTGCTTTGGCTTCTCAGGTGCACATAAGGCAGATCCGGTCTGCGCTCAACACTATCAGGGATTGCGGCTGCTGCCTGTTCCCAGGTTTCGCCCTTGCGCTTCATGCGGCGCCGGCGCAGACGTTCGCTGCTGGTTTTGAACTGACGCCGGGAAACGGTCCGGTATTGTACTGATTCGGGGATCGGCAGGATGTCCGAGCATTGAATATGATCAGACATGCCTTTCAGCCAGTTCTGCATCATCAGCTGTGATAATGCAGATTGATCCCCGTGCAGTCGAAGGCAGTCACCAAGTCCCCGGGGGGATTGGCTGTAGCCCGGAAAGCTGACACCGATTTGACTGGACTCGAGCGTCACCAGCGCACGATGCAACTTGCCATAGAGCGCCCCCATCAGGAAACTGACCGGAAACTCCGGGTCCGGCAGGAGCCTGATTTCCAGATAGGCATCCATATCAACCGGCCTCCCCGAATACCCCGCCGCGAATCAGCGTTGCCATCACAAAGTGCTGGTCGCCTTCGGCAGGCTCTTTGTCCTTAAGTACCCAGTTATCCAGCAGGTTATAAAAATCCGCTTTTGCCTTCGGCTGGCGGTAGGCCTTGCCCTGGGTTGTCACCGATCCATAAGGCTCAACGGCAATTGGGCCAAGGTGCACGCCCTCCTCCATCGGGTACCAGGTATCAATGGTGCGCAGGGCATTACCGATCTTCTGGGAGTGCATCCCGGCGATCCCCTGTACCTCGTACAGGGTACGGCTCTTGTCCCCCTTGCCTTTATCCAGGATCAGCTCTTGTGACGGAAAAACTTCCTGACCGGCCCCAATGCGTGCAAACGCGGTCACTTCCAACAGAACATGCTGCTCACCCGCCAAACCGAACTCGATCAGTTCCGACAAGGCTTTCAGGCCCGTTTCGTTGTTGCCTGTTGCCTCAAAATCACGCATTGAGTAGCTCAAGGCATCGAAGTCCCAGGTGTGTTCACGCACACCCTGTTTGAGGTGTGACACCTGCACTTCCACCTCTTCCACACCGACCCGGTTGCGCCACAGGAAACGGCCGTTCGCCAGGTTAGTTGCGTAGCGATGCGCCAGTGCCGCAAAACCATGCTGCTGCACATAGCCTGTAATCACTTCATTCAGTTTTTGCTGATAGTCGGCGTTGTTGCAGGCAGAAGGAGTGCCGGCACCGGACAGGACGCGCAGGGTAAAGCGCAGCATCAGGGTATCGGCTTCGCTGGGCAGAGTGGCTACATCCACCGTTTGCAGGTTCGGATTCTCAATCGCCGCATCCAGCTTGGCTGGGTCTTGATCCTTGGTTTTCAACCGATTGGAGATGGTGCCACGTACCGACTTTTCACGCACTTCAATGGGCTGCCAGTTGTCCGCATCCTGTCGGTTCGACCAGTTGCCTGCAAACATCAGCGCATCGGATACATCCAGCTTGCGCTCGAATGCCAGTACGGATGCGGTCTTCAGGGTTTCTTGTTTAGCCATGTCAAAACTCCTTTTCTGCGTCACGCTGTGCAGTCTTGTGATAGTCGTTATTCAAGCGATAGGTACCGGTATCCAGGTCGTTATCCACATACCAGATGAAGTCATTGAACGATTTGAAGCGGTGTGGACTGACCCACTGACCGATGGAATAAATGCCTTCCACAAACCGGAAGGGGGTTGTTTGGTCGCGGGCCGCTTCGACCTGCCCGGCCTCATACAGCTCAGACAGGGCTGCAAAACCAATGGGGATGGGCACCAGCCAACCGGCATGATCACGGCGGATAAACCATTCAACGCCTTCTTCAGTTTCACGACAGTCGTGATTCAGCCGCGACAGATCGAGCCAGGCGTCCAAAAGATCCGCGTCAGGGTCTTTTTGCTGCATCAGGCCTCGATGTTGCTGTAACAGATCATCTCTGAGCACCAGCGAGAAACCCGGCAACAGCTGTTGCTTAAGACGGCGCAGCTGACAGTCCCTCACGTCCTGCGCCTCATCGACTTGAAGCAACCAGGGGAGGCGCTGTTTTCTTCCCGGCATCGGCGGCTGAATGGTGCCCCCTGCTATACGCAGCGTGGCCAGAACGTCAGCCACCTGTTGAGCAAAGGCTCGTGCTTCTTCTTCCCCGCTCAAGCGCAGGTCTTTCAGATCAACCTCAAGCACCAGGCTGATTTCCAGATGGATACGCCCCTCTTCAACAATGGCGGCGGTCTTGCCGTCTTTACCCACAGGATTGCGGGTCAGATGGAAGGCCCGGGTATAGCCACCTTGCGTCACCTGCGCCTCATGCTGGTGACAGACCACACCAATGCCGTTGAACGCCACATCCAGATTGGCCGCTGCACATTTCCGTTCCAGTGCGTGCATCATGCCGACAAAGGCGGTCATGGCCGGGAAGCCCCAGGTAAATACCCCTGAAATGGCGTTGGCATTCTGAATACGCAGCCGCGGCAGCACCAGTAAAGTATCGGGCTCAGACATCCAGCACCTCCCGCAAGGCATTCAGTTTTTTGTCGATACGGCGGCTCCATTCACGGTGCTCGGCATCCCCTGCCGGGAGGCCCGACAGTGCTTTGTTCACCTGATTGGAAAACCGGCTCTGCACCTCTTCCACCCAGTCGCCAAAAGTACGACGTGCTGCAAAATTCTCATCCAGCTCAACGCGCCAGGGATCAAGCCACAGCTGTTCAGCCTCGACCAGCCGACAATCGGGATCCGCCGACCAGCCAGGCTCCAGTTGCTGCAGGTGAGCGCTGAACAGGATCAGCTCCTCGATCAGCGCATCGACATAGGCATCAACTCGCGTGCGGGTATGCACATTGACCGGTGGGTTGCTCAGCAGAAATTCATGCATCCGTTGCATCAGCCAGCGAGGCTGTTTCTGACGCATAAAACGCGGGAAAACTGACTCCACTTTCAAGGGAGGCTTGTTGTCTCGGGCGTGCCAAACCGGCGGCAGAGAGGCCAGTAGGTAATTATTGCCGCCCCGTTCGCTGTTGAGTTGAGAGATATTCTGCGGCTTAGTGCCTCCCAGCTTTTGGGTGGCGAAATTCAGGTAGTCGGCATGACCCGTTGCGGACAACTTGTTTTCCCGGCGAGCCTGACGCGCGGCTTTGGCTTCCTCACTGAAACGGTCGTGCTGAATGCGTTGAAAAATACGATGAGACAGTGAAGAAGGATAGAGCGGCGACAGCAGGTGAAAGTCTTCATTCCGGGTCGGCTCATCACCGACAAGCCAGTAGATCTGCTTGGCGCGGGTACTGGAACGATCACCTCCCTTACCTTGAGTGATTGAGGCAAAAGCCTCCAAAAAATCCCGGGCTTTACCCGGATCTGCACTCAGGGCATCCGATAGCTCGGCGTTTTGTTCCAACGCCAGAGACAGGAGAGTCTGCCCCTGAAATTCCAGCTTGAGGAACTTGTACACATCCAGCGCGGCAGCATTACCCACCACATCGGTGGCATAGTTATCGTCCAGCAGGTGACTTCCAACCCAGGGTTTATCCGGTAGGGCGTTGGGGGGAATAAAAAGATTCGTACCCTTGGCATCAGGATGAACCGCCTTCAGGGTATGCGTCACCACCTGCAATTGCCCGACACGCCGGGCAGCATCTTCGATCCAGTTGTCGAATCGGTACTGCTCCTGAAGCTCCACATATTTGGGATCATCAGGTTTGAGCTTTTCCAGCTTGGCAGCCAGGCGCTCATCGATGAACGCTTGCATCAACTGACGCAGTGTCTGCCCTTTTTCCTGAAGCATGCTATCCATAACATTCTGCCTTTGGGTTTGATAGCAGGTATGGCAAGATACCCACTTGTAAGCAGATAGGTATCTTGCTACTTGTTGGTTCCTTAACTGTGGTGAACTCCTATTATCACGGCGCGATAGCCAACCACGCACTCACCTCCTTGCTTGCAAACCTGGCAAGCTCAGTTCTTCCCGATTACTGTTGTTTAGCCAACTTCAGCACTGGGGCGGCTCCACCCGCCTCAGTGTTTTCACACTATAAGCCTCATCCAACTAACAATCAATACCAAGCATGCTGACATTGCAAAGCAAGTTATGTATTCTATCTTCACTGCTGAACAAGCAGCTGAGAAAAAGCATGCTGGTATTGCCAAGCACACCTTTCCTTTACTGCCGAATAGGCAGCGGCCGGCTTCACAGCCGGCCTTTTTCTCAACCTTTCTTCGTAAAACCCAATGCCGGATGAAATATCCAGCCATTGGTATTCTGATCCAGCGACAGCGTGCCGAAACGCCGTGCGCATACCTCGGGACTCAAGCCCATCGCGTCGGCCAGCAGTTCCAGCGCTTCGAGATAATTCACCACACCCCAGGTCACGATGCCGTCAGCCGCTTCAAGCTCGGTTTGATGGAACAAGTGATCCACCGGAATATAGATATCCCGGCGCTGGTGGCGATTGAATTCAACCCGATGCAGGCATGTATTCGCCCCCTCTTCATCCGGCAACAACACCAGATCATCCTGTTGCGTAGGACTGTTACGGAAGCGCTGCTTGCGTTGCAACATGGCCGTGAGCATGGCACCGGATTGGCGGTAACAACTGGCGGCGGAGAGCGGTTGTGTCACCCGGCTGCTGCGTCGGCGCCGATTGCCACCGGAGGCCTCCTGGGCCTGAGGTTCACCCAGCATCTGTGACTGCAGACGGGCGTGTTCCAGATCGACCAGGTTATCGCGGGCCCGGAGTTCGTCACGCGGCCATATACGAGGCCTGGCATCGATCACATCCCGCTCCTCAGGATGCAGAATTTTTTCCAGATCATGGCTGCTCAACAAACTGTCTTTGTTCTCGAATCCGGGAAAACAGAACGCAGGCTGCCCTCTACGTTCCAATGCCCTCAAATTGGTGTGCATCAGGACGATGTTGGGCGTTGTGCAGGTTTCCGGTCGATGCCGGCGGACACGCCCGGCCAGCTGAATCAGCGAGCGCATGAAGGAAGGCTCGACAATGGCCCAGTCATAATCGTGATCCCGGCCAACTTCTGCAACCGGGCTGGCCAGCACGATAAAGAGCTGATCCTGTTGTGGATAAGCATCGAGGCGCCGGCGGATATCCGGCCGATCAAAGACGGCGTGACTGTCCTGTCGATTCAGCGCTCCATCCAATTGCTGCTCAATCGCGGAACGGATCAGCAAAGGATACTGGGAGTGATAAACACAGAGGTGAATCAGCGTACCGGTCTCGGCACCGGCTCGGTAGATGGCCTTGGCGACCTCCACCAGCGGTTCGATATTGGCCATGCGGATCAGGCCAAAGCTGACCTGCTTGTCGGTGTGCGGATCAAGAGTATGGTGACATTGGTGCAGACGCTGGGCCTGTTGCAGCAGGTCCCGCGCAAAGCTCCGGCGCAGCTCATCCTGCTGACCCGACAGTGTCGATATCCGCACCAGTTCTGCACGGCGACGTATCTCATCCTGCGCCAGCGTCTGGTGACGCTTCTCGACAAAGGCACGATGGGCCTGTGTATAACTCTGCTCGTCCGGGCAGTCCTGGTGCAGGCGATCATGCTCATCAAACCAGGCGCAGCAGATATTCACAGGCGTTCCCGGCTCGCCACGGTTGCGCTGATATTCTTCCCGGCCAGCCTTGTAGGCACGGAACAGCCCTTCGGACAGTGACGGCGGTAACGTCGCCGAAGACAGCAGCACCCGACTGCCCAGCAAGCCGGCCCAGTACACCAGCCGTGTCAGGGCCGGCAGGTCGTTCAAGTCAAAATCGTCGATCTCATCCAGTACCAGGTCACTGCTCATCAACCGCAGCATGGGGGCGATCTGGTGCCCGCCGCGCTCACTTTCGGTCGCCGGTACCAGATGATCGACCGTACACACCAACACCGGGGCCGATATCAGCGCCTTGATCCGATCATCGTGTCCGGCCGTTTGCAGCACGGGATGTTCAGCAAAGTTGCCTTCATAGACCACATGGCTGTCTTCGGGCACCAGTGCCTGCGCCGATGCCGAGCCGCTGCTTTCGGCCTGTGCTTCATAAAATTCATACAGCTGACGGCTGGCACTACCGCCCACCCTGACGGCCAGTTCATCATCGCCAAGGTTCAACCGGTCACGATAGGCCTGACCAGTCTGCAACGTCAGGGTTCTAAGCCCCAGCGCAACGGAGAAACGGGCACCCTGCTGCGGGTTGGCCAGAGCATAGAGGATACGCCCGTTCGCCAATGTCTTGCCGCATCCGGTCGATGCCATATTAATACCGAAAAAACCCTGGTTGGCGGCTTTTTCCCTAAGCCCCTCGGCCAAATCGAAGGCCCGATCCTGCCATCTGAAACGTTGGGCCTTGCTCCGCTGGCGGAACCCCTTGTGCCGCGCCAGCCGGGGCAGGTTGTCGCTTAGCGTAGGCAAGTGATGGCTGACACTGCGGCTGACTTTGGCGACCCCCAGCAAGTGTTCATCCAGGCGCTGGCACAGCTCCCCCGTTTTGCGCTCGGTGTTGGCGTAGAGTGGATAATCGGCTTCGCCCCGCACACGGTCGCCGGATTTGGTCAGACTGGAGTAGTGATGATCAGACAGCATCAACGATAACCGGGCCAGGTGCAGGACATAGGCGTTGCTCAGCCAACCATCAGCGGCGCGATCCAATCGCTGCTGCAGACGCTGAGCATACTTGGCGGCTTGGGTACGCCAGCGCCGAGTGGCTACCGGAAGAGGTGCGTTAAACGTCCAATAGGGCTGAATCGCCTTGAGATCGGCGTTGACGTTGCGCTGATTCCACTGCGCATCGATATCCAGCAATGGCGCTTCAAGATCCTCGGATCTCAGCCCCTCAAGCTCGGGACGACAGGGCAAGCGGTGATGGGTCAGCACCAGCCAGCCGATCGCCTGCGCCAGCGGCGGCAACGTCCGAAAGGGATAGGCTTCAGTATCTCCAAGGCCGTCTCTGATCAGCCCTGACAGCCAGGCATCGCTGGTGGCTTCCGTATCCGCCAGGCGGGACAGCCAGCCCGCATCGTCATCCGTGCCCACGAAAGACTGAAACAGGCGTAAGGATATCCATTCATGACGATAGAGATTGGCACCTTCAGGCCCCTTGCCCTGCAGCCGCAGCTGGAAGGCGGCGCACGCCTTGCCAAGATCATGCAGCAGCGCGGCCATGGCGGCCAGCAGCTTTATATCCTCGGCGGTGTGCCAGTCATTTTCGTCCTGCTGCCGCAGAATGTTGCGCCGGGTGGTATTGGTCGGCGCAGCGCCTTCGGCATTGAAACGACCGGTATCACCAACGATCCACATCAGTTCGCTGTGGTCCTTGCCCCTGATCCAGTGACAGGCCACCGCCGTGTTTTTGCGTGCCGTTTTACGCAGCAATTTGCGCAGCGTGGTCAGGCCATCCCAAGTGATGGGCGTCTGCCAGGTGCGATCCCCTCTGCGTTCGGCAAACTGATCCAGAATACGGCGGGTTTCGGTCAATGCATTCTTGCTGCAACGGGAGATCAGCAATACGTTCATGCGGCTGGTTTCCCGAGTGTTGTAGCAATCTCCTTGAGCGTATCGATCATGAAGTCCAACGCTTCGGCACGGGTCAAAGACTCTATACATTGTCGTCGGAATTCTTGCTCTTCTTCTCCTTTCACCGCCGATAGAAATGCCTGCGGCAAGACCAGAGCATCCTTGACCAGATCGGCCACATCAAACACCAGGCCACCCCGACGGGTTTTGCCGTGTAGCACGGCAAGACCATGTGGCAAACCCAGCACCCAGGTCGCTGTAGCACCCAGCCCGTATGCGAGATAATTGCCGTGATCGAGAAAACGGTTGGCCGGATCAGTGCCGCTGCCTCGTTTGGCACGAACAAAGTCGCCGTAGTCCACGGCCCGTGCCGCCAGCTTGAACAGATGCTTGGTCAGCCGGGCTTCTTCGGTCAGCAGAGTGGTTACGTCAGGCGCCCGTTGAATGCTGGCCCGGTGTTGGTCGAGTAACGGCACTAACATTTCAGATGCAATGCCAAACCCCTGATCTTTCAGCAGTCGATTGCTAGTCCAATGTTTTTGTAATTGGTTCAGCCTGGCCTGCTGGATCATCCGTGCCGCTTCCAGCCGCTTTTGATCGTCAAACCAGAAGCCCACCCAGTGCTGCAGGTATTCAGTGGGCCGGTACTCGCTTTGCGGTGAAAACCAGGCCACTTCAATATCCACTTCATTGGCACTGAACAGGGGTGTTCCGCCCCCGCCGCAAAAGCCCACCAGAACTCCTGCCTTGGCCAGTTCACGCATGGCGGCTTGGGTGATGGAGGTGCCGTTGCCCAGTAATACGGTGGTGGTATTGGCGATGGGGATGTTCCAGTAGTTGGAACGTCGCCCCTCGTCGGTGACATATTCCACCCGACCGCCATTCACCAGCACCCGGCAGTATTCCAGGTAGTAAATGTTGGCGCGTTTGGAATGAAGAATCGTCTTTAGGTCTGAAGGTGAGAAGTCGTCCATGTTGCATCCTGCCTATACTGACCCATTAAGTTTGCATGAATCGAAGTAACCTCTAAGAGGCCGTCAGTACTCAAAGCCGAAGTCTACACTGTAGCTAAGATGCAACTTTTTTTTCAACCATACTTTGGACCAGCCCCCCAGCTTCCTGCTGAGGGAAAACAAAATACAGAACTCAATTTAAACACCAATAAACCATAAAGCCGAACCAAAGCCTGCTAAGCGGCATCGGAATAGGTGCATATAAAGGAATGGGGCTGACGCTGCGTCAGCATGCAGGCACCTTGGGCAAGAACGCTACCCTATTTGGAGGAGCCGCCAATGCTCTCCCGGCTTCAGCTGTAGCGCTTGCCTGGGTTCAATTAACGGCTCGTTGAGCGACATGGCCTAACATGGCGATCCGCCCACAGGCAGGCATGTTTACCGGTGGCACACACGCCACGTCTCATCAATGTGCGGATCAGAACAAATGAGCAGGGCACCCGGCCCTGCATTATCGGTATGCCAGATGTTCACCCCGCATTCCCGTACAGCCGGTTCAGTTCGGTACGGATATGCTGTACGGCTCGTACTGACTCCGCATTATCGCCATGTACACAAAGAGTATCCGCCTCCAGCCTGACCCGAGTACCATCCAGCGCGCGTACCATGCCGGTTTCAGCCAATTGCAGGGTCTGTCCCAGAATTCGGGCTTCATCCTCGTAGACCGCGCCTGGTACCCCGCGCGATATCAGAAAGCCGTTGGCATCGTAAGCCCGATCGGCAAATGCCTCGAACATCAATTGCGCCCCGAATTCGGCAGCCACCGCTTGCACCGGTCGATTGTCGGCCGTGGCCATCAGCATCAGCGGCAGGGATGGATCATAACGGGTCACACCCTCCAGCACTGCCCGCAGGATGTCATGATCCTTCATCATGTCGTTATACAGGGCCCCGTGCGGTTTGACATAGCTGACCTTCACACCGTGTGCACGTGCAATGCCCGCCAAGGCCCCGATCTGATACTGCATCATCGAAACGATTTCCTGCGGATGGCACTGCATGCTGCGCCGCCCGAAACCTGTCAAATCGGGGTAACCGGGATGGGCACCGATGGTCGTGCCTGCGTGCCTGGCCAACAGCACGGTGTGGGTCATGGTCATCGGATCGGAGGCATGGAAGCCACAGGCGATGTTGGCCAGATCCACCAGCGGCATCACCTGCTCATCCAGCCCCATGCGCCAGGCACCGAAGCTTTCGCCCATGTCACAGTTCAGCAACAGGCGCGGCCGATTGCGGGCCACCTTGGCCATGGTGCGGGTCATGCCCTGTCACCACCTGGCTGCAGCGTAAAATCATCAGCATCCTGCCAGGCCGGGAAGTTACGCCTGAACTGTTTCAAGTCTTCCCCGTTCAGCAGTCCGGTCTTGATAAAGGGTTCTCCGGCAGGACCATCCAGCAAGGCCTGGCCCTTGAAGTCCACCAGCAGGCTGTCGCCACTGTAATCCAGCCCCTTGCCATCTTCACCAACACGGTTAACACCCGCAACATAACACTGGTTTTCGATGGCGCGCGCCAACAGCAGGGTGCGCCAGGGATGACGGCGTGGTGCCGGCCAGTTGGCGACGCACAGCAGCAGGTCGTAGTCATCACGGTTGCGGCACCAGACCGGGAAGCGAAGGTCGTAGCACACCTGTGGCAGAATACGCCACCCCTTGTATTCGATGAGACAACGCTCGGTGCCGGCCGCATAGTATTCATGCTCATTGGCCATGCGGAACAGGTGGTGCTTGTCGTAGTGATGCACCTCTCCTTCCGGTGTTACAAACAGCAGGCGGTTACGGTATCCGTCGTCCTCAACCACGATACTGCCGCACAGAGCGGCTCCCAGCACGGCAGCCTGCTGCTGCATCCACTGCAGCGTCGGCCCGGTCACAGGCTCGGCAACGGTTTGCGGCTCCATGGTGAAACCGGTGGTAAACATTTCAGGCAGGACAATGATGTCGGTCTGTCCTTCCAAGGGTGCCAACAGCGCCGTCAGGCGCTCACGGTTGGCCTCCGGCTGCTGCCAGTCCAGATGAGTCTGTACCAGACTGATTCTCAAATTTTGCATAATTGCTCCGCTGCCTGATCTAGGGTTGTTTCGCTTTTGGCAAAGCAGAAGCGAATCAGTTTCATCTCGGGGGGCTGTTGACAGAAAACCGACAGCGGAATCGCTGCCACACCGGCCTGTTCAATCAGCCAAAGCACAAATTCGGTATCCGGCAAGTTGCTGATACCACTGTAATCCATGACCTGAAAGTAAGTACCCGCAGCCGGTGTAAAGCGGAAGCGGCTGCTGGCCATTTGCGCATTGAAACGATCGCGCCTCGCCTGATAAAAGGCCGGTAATCTCTGGTCATGTTCGGTATCGGTACGCATGAAGTCGGCCAGCGCCAACTGCATCGGTGTGCTGGTACTGAACGTCAGATATTGGTGTACCTTGCGCAGCTCGGCGGTCAACGGGGCCGGGGCAACACAGTAGCCGATTTTCCAGCCGGTGGTGTGATAGGTCTTGCCGAAGGACGACACGATAAAACTGCGCTGCGCCAGATCGGGGTAACGGTTGATACTTTGATGAGCGGCGCCGTCAAATACGATATGTTCGTATACTTCATCCGCCAGCAGCAGGATATCGGTGTCCGCCACCAGTTCGCTCAGCGCCTGCAAGTCATCCGGGCCCAGAGTCTGCCCTGTCGGGTTGTGCGGCGTATTCAGAATAATCATCCGCGTTCGAGGCGTGATCGCTCGGGCCACAGCTTCCCAATCAATCGCAAACACCGGCGGCATCAGCTGTATATGGACCGCTTTGCCCCCATTCAGGGTGATGGCCGGATCATAGCTGTCATAGGCCGGATCAAACAGAATCACTTCATCACCGGGGCGAACCACAGCCGCAATGGCAGCAAACAGGGCCTCGGTTGCTCCAGAGGTCACGGTTACCTCCGTACCGGCGTCCACACGCCGACCGTAACAGCGCTCGACTTTGGCGGCAATGGCTTCACACAGCGAAGGCACTCCGCTCATGGGGGCATACTGATTGTCGCCCTGACGAATATAATGTCCGACTCGCTCCAGCAGGACCTGGGGGCCATCGAAGTCGGGGAAACCCTGCGACAGATTGATCGCCTGATGGGCTTGCGCCAACGCGGACATCTGCGTGAAGATCGTGGTACCGACCCTGGGCAACTTGGTTTCGGGGTAATGCATGACATGCTCGACTCATGATTGAGATCAAATAGTACCGGACAGAGCCAGAAGCGCTCAACAAATGCGCTGGCCTAACCGCAAGCGAGAGGTAGAATGTCGAATGCTGGATTGGATTCTGGAGCACAACGGCTTCATTATCGAAGCGGCCGTTCTGGCCCTGATCGTGCTGTATGTGGGGCTGAAGGTCAAATGATCATGTTTGCCTGGAGCTGACAGGTGTCTCCAGCAAGCTGTTCGAATGGTGCACCTGGCTGCAACCAACACTCGATAGGGCGATTCCATCGCCTGGACGCTCCCAAGGCTGTATGGATAGAACAGGATGACCCGTTTCTTATCGCGCAGATTACTGGCCGGCCTGCTGTGCTGCCTGCTGTGCTCCGCTGCACAGGCAGAACGGGCGCTAATGGTTCTCAGTGATTTTGGCCACAGTTACCAGCAGGTACGTGATGCAACCCGGGCGACATCCGGACAATCCATCGATGTACGCACACTGGACCAGCTGACCCCGGCCGATCATCGTCAACGCAGCATCATTCTGGCGGTTGGCAGCCGCGCCTGCGAACAGATGCTCAACCGCTACCAGTCGGACTCCCGGCTGGTCTGCAGCTTTTTGCCTTCTACAACGTTCCAGCAGTTGATCCAACAGTTGCTGCCAAAACAGGAGCACCAGGGTGTCAGCGCCATTTTCATCGATCAGCCGTTGCTGCGTCAGATTCGCCTGGCCCACCTGATCAAGCCCGATGCCAATACGCTGGGAGCGGCCCTGAGCAGTGCCAGTCGCTCTCTGCGCCGTCCGCTGGAGAACAGTACGCGATCCGTCGGACTCACTCTGCACCTGACCTATCTGAGCACCCATGACAATCCGGCTGAAAAACTGATCCCGGTGATTCAGGGCAGTGACCTGTTTCTGGTCATCCCGGACAGCAGAGTCTTCAATCGAACCACTTCCAAATGGCTGCTGCACCTGGCCCTTCGCCACCAGGTACCGGTGATCGGCTTTTCTGAAAACTACACCCATGCCGGAGCGGCTGCCTCGATTCACTCCTCCGCCGTTCAGATTGGCCAGCAAACCGGGGAGTGGTTGACACGCCTCCAGGCCGGGGAACCTCTGCCCCCACCCAGCTATCCTGCATATTTCGATATCAGCATTAACCCGGTTGCCATGCGTACGCTCAAACTGAGCCCGGTCGACCTCGACAGTCTGAAACAGGCGCTGCTTCACCTTGAGGATACTCACTGATGTGCAAGCTGGGTAATCAACTGAGTATTCGCAGCCGAGTGCTCCTGCTGGCACTGATTCCCATGCTGACGCTGACCGGCATACTGGGTACCTACTTCACTTACAGCCGCCTGTCTGACAGTACCGACAAGCTGCTGGAGCGCGGCCACCTGATTACCGATCTGCTGGCGTCGGCAGCCGAATTCGGTGTGCTGAGTGGCAATCGCTACCAGTTACGCATTCTCAGCCAGAAAACCCTGAGAACACACCCCGAAGTCCGCGATATCCTGTTTTTCGATTCCAACTTCAACCTGCTGCACCGCAGCCAGGACTTCCCGGTCGAGCTGACGCCTTTCAGCCCGTCTCATCAGGCCTTTGAAGATGGCTGGCTGTTTTTCACTCCCATAACCACCAGCGTATTGATACTGGAAAACAACCCTGAACTGGCCATTGTGACCACCCACGAACGCCGCGACAACCGTAATGGCTGGATCGCCATGGTCCTGTCCGCAGATGCCCATGCCGGTACCCGCCGCGACATGCTGCTCAACAGTCTGCTGCTGATCGCCATCGGGCTACTGGTGACCGCCATCATTGCCAGCCGTTTTGGTCTGCGCATCACCCGTCCCATCCAATCGTTGAGTCAGGTTGTCGAACGACTGGAAGAGGGCCAGTTGAATACTCGCGCCGCCACCACTCAGGTATCCGGCGAGCTGGGTAGCCTGGCTCGCGGCATCAATCGCATGGCCACCCGTATTCAGGCCTCCAGCCGTGAACAGGCCGAGCAGATCGGCAAGGCCACACGGCAGCTGACCACGACACTGCGCCACCTTGAACAGCAGAACGAGGCCCTGTCGTTGGCCCGACGTCAGGCCGACGAAGCCAATCACACCAAGGACGAGTTTCTGGCCCGCATGAGTCATGAACTCAGAACTCCGCTGACGTCTGTACTGGGCTTTTCCAAACTGATGCAAGGCACCCGCCTGACCGCCGAACAGCAACAGTATTGCCAGATCATCAACCAGACATCCACACTGCTGCTCACCATTATTGACGACATTCTGGATTTTTCCCGCCTGCAGTCCGATGCCATTGAGCTGGAAAAACTGGTATTCAACCCACGGCTATGCCTTCTCAACCTGCTCGAAATGCAGGCCCCCATGGCCCAGCACCAGGGCCTGACTCTGGTCGAGGAGCTGCCGTCCGACCTGCCAAACGCCTTGGTAGGCGACCCGACCCGACTGGCGCAGATCCTGACCAACCTGCTCAGCAATGCGATCAAATTTACTCAGAACGGCGAGGTGCGCCTGCGGGCCCAGGCCATACGCGCCGGCAAACATTGCAAAATGATCCTGAGTGTCAGCGATACCGGCATCGGCATTTCAGCCGAGCACCAGCGCCACCTGTTTCAGGCCTTCAGCCAGGCCGACAACACCATCAGCCGACGCTACGGCGGCTCCGGGCTTGGACTGGTGATTGCGCACCGGCTGACCCAGATGATGGGCGGCCAGTTGGAGCTGGAAAGTCAGGAAGGCATAGGCACCTGCATCACCCTGACACTGACATTACCACTGGCCCAGGCAATGCCCGAGGATACGCCTGAAAGCCACGCCCGGGAGTATGCCAACAACTTCACCCTCGGCTGCCCGCTGAAAGTCCTGCTGGCCGAAGATAACGACTTCAATCGCCTGCTGATTTACAAGGTGCTGACACAGGCAGGAGCACAGGTCATCACGGCGGTGTCCGGCACTCTGGCACTGGAACGGTTTCATCAGGAGCAGCCCGACCTGGTGCTCATGGATGTTCACATGCCACACATGGATGGCATTGAAGCCACGCGGGAAATCCGCCGCATCAATCGCCAGGTCCCGATTATTGCGCTCACGGCCAATATCATGCCGCACGAGCACCAGGCGCTGAAACAGGCAGGCGTCAGTGCCGTTATGCTAAAGCCGGTTAAACTGCCCGAACTGTTCGCCCATCTGGACAGGCTATGCAAAGTCACGTGTTCAGCACCGTCCAAACGACACGATGATACCCTGCTGGATCATGTGGACGAGCAGGCGCTACACCAAGAGCTGGAACAACAGCTGGAAGCGCTGGGGCCCGCGGTGAAAGCGGGGCAGCTGGACGTGATACGTGCACATGCCCACCAATTGCTGGGGCTGGCCGGGCTCTACCAGATGCCGGAGCTGGAAGCGGCCGTCGCAGAACTGCATCAGGCCACACTAAGCGGCGATATTCCTCTATGCTGGAAGCGCTATTTCCGCCTGCAACGGCTCGTCAGACATCATCAATACCACTGATCAAAAACGCCGAAAGAAGGGCTCTTTCCTGATCAATAACTCCAGATCCTTCTCGACTTCAAGCAACCGTGCACGAGCCGCGCGATCATACAAATAGGGCTCCAGACCCTCACCGGCCGGAGGATGTGTTTCATCGCCTTCATGAATGGCGACGCAACGGCGCCGAATCTGTTCCAGTTCGGGATCATGCAACACCGGTAAACCAACAAACATTTCCCAGGCATCCCGCCGTGCTTCCCCCACCTGCACCTGCTGCATCAGCGCCAGTACCTTGCGCCGATCAGGCCGCCAGGTAGGAGCCCGGCCGTACGCCAGCGCCACAACCAGCCCACCGATAAAAAGCAGCGAGATCAGAAACACGACCAGGAATTCGGCCATTAGCCCCCCTGCTTCAGCGCTTCACCGCTGCTCAATTCTCGGGCCGCCGCCTGTATTGCGTCGTGATGCTGCTGCTCCAGCTCACGCATTTCCTGTTCATAACTGCGCTTGAGCTTTTTCGGCAAGGCCTGCCATTCTTCTTTGATGGGAATATGGCTGGTTCGGTCGTAAACGGTGGTAATCACGGCATAGGCTTCCTGCTGCAGCAGTGCAGGCCGAAAGTTTTCCAGCAACACCTTGAGACGAATACAGCCTTCGGACAGGGTCATTTTGTCATCATGCAGCATGGCTATGGCAACCCGTTGAATACTGTCCTGCAGGTAACGGTGGCGCTCTTCAAAGTGCGCCAGCGCCTTGGCCTCACGTGCAGCCTGTTCGGCTCGCCGCGCACGGGACTGCCCCAGCTGACGATAGATGACAAAAGACAGGATCAGGATCGCCGATACGCCAACGGCGATCAGACTGTAAATCAGGACGGGGCTCATGTTTATCCTCTTGCACTGTGGACGGCCTCGGCATTATGCCAGAGGTGACCGTCGACTCACTATGCCGGGCCGCAGGAGGAATGGGAAACGGAAGGAAAAAGCAGCAGGCGCAGTGCCCGCTGCTGACAAGCCGTTTACTCGAAAGTACGTGGCTTAAGGCTGTCCGGCTTCAGGAAGGGTTTGTCGCCAGTGTTATCATGCTGGCCCAAAACCGCACCATTCACCTCGGTGCCGTAGCGGGAGTGCTTGTGGAAGTCGATGAATTTTTCTCGAGTTTCCTTGGCATCGCCGGTATAGCGAGGATCCTGCGGGCGCTCCTGGCTGTTAACATACCAGGCCACGTTCCAGGCATCGGCATCGCTCAGTGAGCCCGGTTTACTCAACGGCATATTGTTCTGGATGAACGAGGCCGCAGTAAAGATACGCGTCATGCCCGCCCCCCAGTTATAGGCCCCATCTCCCCACAACGGCGGGAACACGACCTTGCCGTCCTTTTTCTGACCGGCGCCGTCGTTACCATGACAAATGGCGCAGTTGGCCTCATAGACCGCCTGTCCTTTTTCATAGCTGATGTCTTCCGGAATGGTCTTGCCGAGATGGCTGAAACCGCGTCCACCCAGTTTTTTCTCATAGACGGGCGCACCCTTGGCAACCCACTGGTGGTACGCAACCATGGCCAGCATGTCGTCACTGCCATAGGCAGGCGGTGTACCGTTCATGGAGTAGGCGAAGCAACCGGCAATACGCTCTTCCAGCGAGTTGACGTGCTTGTTCTTGCCACGGTAATCCGGCAGAGTGGTCACGGCAGGCCAGACGGGGCCCGACCAGTTCATGCGCCCTTCACCCATGTGACAGGTCTTGCAGTTCATATCGTTGAACACGTATTCACCGCGGAACTGCTGGGTATTCATGAACATGTCATACCCCTTAAGGATGACTTTACGCAGTTCGGGGTTGACCGATTCGTCCGCCATCAGATCGTCGATGGTCGGCGCCTGGTGGACATACTGACCTTCCTTGTATTCCGGCAGATTCACCGGCACCTTGGCATCGGCCGCCAGTACGGACTGGCTCATCATGGCGGCTGCAACCGCCAGCATCAGATGTTTACGGTTCATCTCACTGCCCTCCCTCGGCTGCTACCGCCTGCTGCGCACCCAGATAGGCAGCAACGGCTTCAAGCTGCTGCTCGCTCAACCGTTCGGCGACACCGGTCATCAACTGGTTGGGATCATTATGACGTTCGCCGGAACGCCAGGCGTTCAGCTGCTGTTTGATATAATTGGCATGCTGACCGGCAATTCCCGGGAAACTGACACCCATCCCCTGGTTGTCAGGGCCATGGCAGCTTTCACAGGCCGGAATGTAGTTGTTCCAGTCACCGCGCTTGGCAATTTTCTCACCCAGCGCCATCACTTCCGCATCTGCGGTCGCCGCTTCCACTTTCGGTACCGGCTGTGACGCATAATAGGCTGCCACATCCAGGATCTGCTGCTCGGTCAGGTTATCAACGTTGGGCTGCATGACCACACTGACCCGCTTACCGCTGTTGTAATCACGGATCTGCTTGGCAATATATTCGGCATCCAGCCCAGCCAAACGCGGAAAGCTGGCCAGGTTGTTGCCTGCACCGTCCATTCCGTGACAAGCCAAACAGGGGGCTCCACTGCCGTCTCCCTGCATGACGATTTGTTGGCCATTGGCCGCCACTCCCTGAGCCTGAACCGCTCCACTGACCAGCAGGGCACTGGCCAGCGTCAGACGCCAGTATCGTTTCAACATGGCACTCTCCCCATATTGCACATGTCTAATAAAGTTTATGCTTAACAGAAAGCATTCTATTCCATTATGTATACACTCAACAGCCTAACATTCGTGCGCACCATTGTATTGATCTAGCTCCTGTTCCGGGACGATCAACCTTTTGCCCAGTCCACTGGCACGCCTTACCCGGGCACGAACCGCATCATCCAGTCGCCCCCGATGCGACAAAACCAGACTGAACCAGCGGCTGGCTCGCGTGACCCCGGTATATACCAGCTCACGGGTCAGTACCGGATTAATCGACGGCGGCAACAACAGTGCCGTATGGGAAAACTCGGAACCCTGTGATTTGTGTACGGTCATGACATATACGGTTTCGATCATTTGCAGACGGCTGGGCAGAACCCATTTCAAGGTCCCGTCGGCCAGCGGGAAAACAACCTTAAGTACAGGCTCTCCCTGCCGCTCAGGTACCGCCAGTGTGATACCGATATCACCGTTCATCAGCCCCAGCCCGTAGTCGTTGCGAGTCACCAAGACCGGACGCCCTTCGTACCAGCCCTGCTCACGGGCAATCAGTCCTGCCTGCCTCAGGACCCGGGCAATCCGCTCGTTGAGCCCTTCCACTCCCCAGTCGCCTCGCCTCAGGGCGCACAACAGCTGAAAACAGCCGAACGCACTCAGTACTTCCCGTGCCCAGTCATCCAAGCTTGTGGGAGTCGCTTCTGCCGGTCGCGTCGTCTGCAGACACTGCAGGTAGTGGCGGTACCCCACCGGACCGCCCTCGCCCGCTGCCACAGCCAGCTGCCCGCCATCCAGAACCAGCCGCTCCAATGCCGGATCTTCCGGCCCCTTCAGTACGGTCACGGCCAGATCGGCATAGCCCTGCTGCAGGACCCTGTTTACCGCCTCCGGTCGGCCGCTGTTGACTGCTCGTGCCAGCGCCCCGATCCCGCTGTCGGCACCAAAACGGTGACTGTGCCGCAGCATGGCAGTGGCTTGTGCCAATGGTTGGACCGAGGCCTGCCCCTGGGCAGACTGCCAGGCCGCCACATCCTGACCGGTCTGCCGCTGCAGCAACGCCAAGGTTTCAGGTCGATACCCGCCCCGTTCGGCATGCTCGCAGAGATCCCCCAGCACTGAGCCCGCCTCCACCGAGGCCAGTTGGTCCTTGTCTCCCAGCAGCACCAAGCGTGCCCGTGCCGGCAATGCCGTCAGCAACTGGTACATCATTTCCAAATCAACCATTGAGGCCTCGTCCACAACAACCAGGTCTGCATGTAACGGACGATCGGCATGGTGCACAAAACGGCGCGTACCCGGTTTCGATCCCAGTAAGCGGTGCAAGGTTGTCACCTCCTGTGGAATCCCTGCTTGCAAGTGCTCGGGCAACCCCTTGATGGCACCGCTGATCGAATCCGTCAGCCGTGCGGCAGCCTTGCCCGTTGGTGCCGCCAGGCGGATACGCAACAGCTGCCCGTCATCACGGGCCAGACTTTGCAGCAGTGCCAGCAGGCGCACAACCGTGGTTGTTTTACCCGTACCCGGTCCCCCTGTGATGATTCCGAAGCGACAACCGGTCATCAATGCGCAGGCCAGCATCTGCCAGTCCAAAGGCTTTGTAGCCGTAGCAAACAGCTCATCCAGTCGCTGTTTCACGCGGGTTTCATCAACCGGCAGTGTCTGCAGACGTTGTTCTATCTGCCGAGCCACTGCCACTTCATAATGCCACTGACGATAGAGGTACAGACGTGTTGAATCCGGCTCCAGCACCAGCGGGGTCGCCGGATCGCCGCTTCCGACCAGTGCCGATGTCTGGAGTGCCGTCAGCCATTCGCTACGCCCGAGACCTTGCAGCAGCTCCACGGGCCGATCCGGCAAGGCCTCGCCAAATTCGCCATCCGGCGGCAGCGACAATGCCGTGTCCGGTGCCGACAACAGGTTGTCGATATCCGCACAGATATGCCCTCGGCCCAGCTGATGGCTGGCCAGCACCCCGGCCAGCAGCGCCAAAGGAGAGCTGTCAGGTGCCAGAGCATGCAGAAAGCGCCCCAGCGCCAGATCCAGAGCGCGAATCCAGCCACGCTCCTGCCAACGCTGCAGCAACTGCTCCAGTGCCGACCAGTTCTGAAGCGCAGGATGCAGATTGCCGCCAATGGCAAACAGATCGCTTTGTTCAGCCATGTGTCACCTCCGCACCCGCCAGCAGGCGATCCAGTGTTTCAATCAACTCGGCTGCAGGTCGGTCGATACAGCAACCATGGTTGTCCGCTTCATTGATGCCGCGTAGAAAGAGATACACGGCCCCCCCGACATGCTGCTCATAGCCTTTGATCGGGTCTTCGGCATACTCGGGCATACGCGCCTTGAGGAGTCGGTGCAGTGCCAGCAAATACAGGACATACTGCACGTCATAGCGTTTTTCCAGCACAGCAGTCTGCATGGCAGCCGGGCTGTAGCAGCTGTCGTCCGGTCCCAGCCAATTGGATTTGTAATCGGCGACCCAGTAGCGCCCCTCGTGTTCGAAAACCAGGTCAATAAACCCCTTCAACATACCCCCCAACTGCTGGGGGGCCAGTGCCGGGCGTGACTTTCCGGGTAAAACCCGCTCACTAATCAAGCGATCAAGACGGGTTACCGGTACGTCAGCCACTTCAAACCAAAACTCCAGTTCGGCCTGATACACGCTCAGCCCACTCAAGGAGATGCCGTCATCAACCAGCGGCAGGGGCGTAGTCAACAATTGCTCCATCCAGCTATTCAACACTGGTAACCAAGGTTGCCATTCGCGACGCTGACAGCGCGGCGCCAGAAAGGCATGGCGCAGAGCCTCATCTTCGGCCGCTCGGGCAAAGCCCTGATCCGCGGCCCACTCCAGCAAACCGTGCAGAAAGGTACCGGCCTGAGGACCCTTCCAGAAATGATGCGGGTCATACGCAAACTCCACGATAGCGGATGCGGCCTGAACTTCATCCCGACTTTCTCGTGCCGTTTCGTCCCGTGCCGTTTCAACCGGCTCAACCTCGTCCTGCATCGTCATCTCGACCCGCGCCTGCAGCTGGGCAATAGCACTGTAACTCGCGACCCACCAGCGCTCACCGGCAACAGGGCGGTGGCAACGGCGCGCCGACATCAATTGCTCAGCCGCACCGGCTGCAGGTAATAATGCCGTCTGAATTTCCGGTGGCGCTTCCAGGGCGATCACTCCCGACTGCACCAGCGGCTGCAGTCGGGCCTTCAGCTGATCGGTATCCGTTTTGGCCGCACAACCCAGCAACTGGCCGAAGGCACTTTTGTGCAGGCTGAGCGAACGCCCGTACTTGATTGCCGCCACACCCAACCAGCAGGCATGAACCGGTCGAGTTAGCGCCACGTACAACAGCCGCAGGTCTTCCTGCAGACGCTCGGCATCCGCAGCGGCCTTGGCCGCGCTGTCCTGACTGTCCAATTCCAGCACTCGACTCGAACCGGACTGGTAGCGATAGCTGCCGTGGTCGGCGGTCACCTCGCGATAACTGCAGATGAACGGCAGAAAAACCAGTGGGTACTCCAGCCCCTTCGACTTGTGAATGGTCACGACCTGAACCAGATCCGCATCGCTTTCCAGCCGCATGATATGCTCTTCACCGCCGTTGCTGCTGTCGAGGATCTGTTCCTGCAGATGACGAATCAATGCCAGCTCACCTTCCAGCTGACTGCTTGCCGCTTGCAGAAGCTCGGCAAGATGCAGTACGTTTGTCAGTACTCGCTCACCGCCTGTAGCCTGCAATAGTTTGGCAGGCAGCTCAAAGCCGTCCAACAACTGCCGCACCGCCGCCAGCACACCCTGGCGCTGCCAGATGTCCCGCAGCTGACGAAAGCGCTCGACCTCCAGCTCCCAGGCGCGCTCATCACGGGTCAGCCGTTCCAGCCGTGCGTAACCCAGCCCCAAAGTTGCCGTTGCCAAGGCCCCATGCAGATAGCGGGGCTGTTCCGGCTCGGCACAGGCGCGCAGCCAGCGCCACAAGTCTTCAGCTTCAGACGTGCTATAGACCGATGCCTGATCGGACAGATACACGCTGCGCACGGCTCGCCGTTCCAAAGCTTCACGTATCACCTGCGCCTCGCTGCCACTGCGCACCAGAATGGCAATATCACTCGGTCTAAGCGCGGTCAGCTGGCCTTCTTCGGTCCGAAACCCTGCCTGCTGCTGTTGTGCCAAGGTCAGTAATCGACAGATTTCACTGGCACAGTGCTCCGCCATCAACACCCGGTACTGCCCCACGGCAACACCATCTCCGGTGTCATCCGACAGCAGCCAGTGTGTCAACGCCGGCGGACGACTGCCTTCAACTTCAAACACATCCTGACGGCCATTGGCCTCGACTGGAATAAACGGCAGTGGATTCTCACCCTCCCGAGCAAACCGGAAGGCTCCCTCAGGTTGATTGATTTCGGCCTGCTCGAACAGGCTGTTGGTAGCTTCGACCAGCTCCGTTGATGAACGAAAGTTACGGCCCAGCGTATAGTGACGCCCGGCCGTATCAAGGCGCGCCTGCAAGTAGGTATGAATATCGGCACCACGAAAGGCGTAAATGGCCTGTTTGGGGTCACCGATCATAAGTAACGCATGACGCTCGTCCTCGCAGGTCCGGGTCGCGAACGAGGCCGGATAGATACGGCTGAAGATGCGGTACTGCAACGGATCGGTATCCTGAAATTCATCAATCAGAGCAACCGGATACTGGCGCCGGATCGTCATCGCCAGATGGTCTCCCCCCTCCCCTTGCAGAGCTTCGTCCAGTCTTACCAGCATGTCATTAAACCCCAGCGTGGCTGCACGCTCGCGCGAACGGGCAAAGCGCTGCTGAATCCAGTCGGCCGCATGCAGCTGTACCGGCTGTAGCGGTGGCCGTGTCTTCAGATAATCCACCAACTGCTGCAGCTGCTCAAAAACCGGGTGGGCCGGGGTCTGCCCCTGCCGGGCCTTGGCTGTTTTGGCTGTCAGGCGGTCTCGTGAAAAGTACTCCAGCCTCTCTGCCGGCAACGAGCGCCCTTCGACCCAGGTCATCATTTCAGTCAGTTGATCAGGCAACGTAGCCGGTTTATAACTCTGATTATTGAGAATCTTATGCTGTGCCGCTTCCAGCAACTGCGCTTCGATAATTTCCCGCTCATCACGCCACAGAGTACGTGCCTGTTGCTCCAGCTGCTGCTGCTGTGGCAACCAGGCAGCCAGACTTTCGGCATAGGCGGCCGGGGACTGGGTCAACTCAATCGGCTCTCCCTGATAACGCACCTGGACGCTACCTGGCTGCAGCAACGGGCGAATCGATTTCAACAGCATGTCCGGATCAGCTGCCAGCTCACTCAACGCCTCCGCCGCAGTCGGCGGCAGGGCGTAGCACCAGCTGCGCCAGTAGTCACGGGCCATCTCGATCAGCAACTCATTGTCATTCTGTTCCAGCGCCTGTCGAAACAGGCTGCCGGTATCAAACGCATGTTGAGTCAGCATCCGCTGACACCAGCTGTGGATCGTGTAGACCGCGGCCTCATCCATCCATTCAGCAGCCAGCTCCAACTGACAGGCCGCTTGCCCTCTGGCCTCTTCATCCTCATATTCTGGTGCCGCCAGCAACTGTTGCAAGAAAGGGTCTGCCTTTCCCTTGCCCCTGAATACCTGTGCCGCCTCGGCCAGGCGACTGCGTATTCGATCACGCAGCTCGCGCGTGGCGGCATTGGTGAAGGTTACGACCAGAATGTCAGGTGGCAGCAGCACACGGCCAAAACCGGATTCGACAGAACCATGGCCCAACACCAGACGTACATACAGCGCCGCAATGGTAAATGTTTTGCCGGTCCCGGCACTGGCTTCGATCAACCGTACGCCTTGCAAGGGAAAATCCAGCGGATTCAATGTCTCGGGGCGTGTCGCCTGCGTATCCAGCCTGTTCATGCGTCCTCCCATGACAACAGCTCGCCCTGTTCAATTAAGGGGCGGTAGAGCGCCTGGGCCCAGTCCAGCAGACCCGCCGCCAGTAAATCTTCAAAATCAGGCCAGGCACGTTGCAGATAACGATCCACCACCCCCTCGCCGGGATAGCGAGCGGATCCCATATACGCTTGCAAGGCGGCCTCATTCGGGTCCTTATCGTCCGCTGTAGAAAGCAAGGCCAGAGCTGTGCGGCAAGCCAACGGTGCAGGTTTGGACAGCGCTTGCAGATAATGGCCAAACAAATCATTCAGCAAAGACCGCGCCTGTTCCGCCGCCAGTGGCCGAATACGAGCACTGGTATCCGGCCCCACCAGGAAGGTTGTAAGTGAGTACCCACTTGCACTGAGTGCCAAATGATCCAACCAGGCACGGACCAAACGATGCCACCTGGGCGCTCCCTTATCACTGATTGCCTGAGGCGACGACAGAATCAACGCCCTGTCCTGCCCTTCCGTGAGACGGAAGAGGCCGTCCACCCAGTCTTCCAGCAGGATCTCCACGCCGTCGGCCTTGAGAGTCAGGCGGACTTCCACTGGGTCCTGTATCGGTCGCCAATCAAGGTACAGGCGCTCCAGATGTTTCAGCGTCGATACCGCCGGACTGACAATTTCCCGCAAGGCCCGCTCGGCATAAGGCCCCAGTGGCAATTCTCCTGCTCGTTGCCAACGGGCCAGCTGTATCTGAATACCCGCTTCGTGCGAGCCGGCCTTGAGCCCGGCAGCGATCAATTCCGATCCCAGGCGAAACTGGTCCAGACGATTGAAGCCGAAAGGCTCATGCTCCTCCTGTACCTCTTCCAGCGCCTCAAACCAAACCCCAAGCCGCTGGTTGAAGAAGGCATGCACCGGATATCGCAGGAAACGCTGCAACCGTTTAAGATCCAGACTCGACGGCAACTCCAGTGGCGGCAACGCCTCCCTTTCCTGCCGGGCTACCTGATCATGTACTTCACGCCATTCGGCAGCATAGGTGAATAAACGCGGATGCTGCTCAAAATAGCGCGAGCTGAAAGGTTGCAGGGGATGTATGGTCGTCAGGTACGTCAACAGCGTTTCCCCATCGGTTGTCTGCCACCCCTGTTCCAGGTGATCTCGTAAACGGGACACCAGCACTGAAGGTGGTTGTTCGGCATTATCACGCACGCTGCGCCCCACCCAGCTGATATAGAGTGCATCCCGCGCCGACAGCAGGGCTTCCAGAAACAGATAACGGTCATCCTCGCGGCGAGACCGATCCCCCGGTCGGTAACGACCCGCCATGAGATCAAAGTCCATTGGCGGCTGCAGACGCGGGTAATCGCCATCGTTCATGCCCAGCAGGCACACGCGGCGAAAGGGAATTGCCCGCATCGGCATCAGCGTTGCAATGTTCACGGCACCGGCCAGGAAGCGCTGTGACAGGCTCATCTCATCAATGCCATCCAGCCAGCTGTCGCGCACAACCTCAAGCGGCAAGGGGCGTTCCAGCTCCGCTTCCAGACAGGCCTCTTGCCAGTCCTGCAGGCGCTGTTGCAAGCGTTCTAACAACATCAGATCCTGATCACTGACCGGCTGTAAAAAGCGCTCCAGTAACGCGATTAAAATCTGGCTCCACTCATGACAGGGCTTAGGGGTCAGTAAGTGCTCACGCAGCTGCAACAGTGCGGCAACCAGCTCAGCCAACGGCCCAACACGGGCGGCCTCGAGCCCTCCCACTTCACCATATGCTTCAATATCAGAGAAGGTCTGTCCTTCCCCCATCACATATCCCAGCAGCATACGCTTCAGCCCGAACAGCCAGGTGTTCTGTTCCAGACCTGCCGGCAGCTCAAGGCCGGCGCGTTGAGCGCCGTCCAATCCCCAGCGAATACCCGAATCCCGTATCCACTGCTGCAACTGGGGAAGATCGCTTTCCTCCATGCCGAAACGCTCACGCAATGCCGGTACTTCCAACAGATCAAACAATTGGCTGATACCAAAACGCTCCTGTGGCAATTGCAGGAGAAGTTCCACAGCAATCAACAAGGGGGCCTGACCACGATGGTGCTGATCATTTAACGTGAAGGGGATAAAACGCGGGTCTGCTTTCGACAAGCGACCGAAGACCGACCGAATATGCGGCGCATACTGATCAATATCCGGCACCATCACAATGATGTCACGGGGCCTTAAATCAGTATCATCCTGGAACCATTGCAACATCTGATCATGCAGAATTTCGACCTCTCGCTGACGACTGTGCGCAACCTGGAAGGTAAGTGAGTCATCACATTCATGCCAATAGCGCTGTATTTCGGGCAGTGGCTCAAGATCCAGGATATCCTGCTGAATCTGATTCAGCAGCGGCAGAGCTGTTCGGTCGGACTCTGGTTCGTCAAACAGGTCAATACGCTGAAACCAGTCAGCATACGCGCTCGTATCATCAAACTGGTCCAATAGCTGTATATAATCACGCCCCTGTTTACCCCAGGCTGCCAGAAGCGGCTGGGCATGCAAATGCATATCGCCGGCACTGATCTCTTCAGGCATGCCGGTCTTGCGCCGCTGACGTTGATGATTGCTGCGCAGCAAGTCCTTGCCGTCGATAATATCAGCCCAGTAATGGCGACAAGGGTTATGTACACAAAGCAACACTTGCGTATGCGCCGCCAGCGCCGACAGCGCTTCGATAAACTGCTGTGGCAGCGCAGAGATACCGAAGACAATCACTCGGCGCGGCAGAGCTTGAGGACGTCGGGGCAACGCTTCGCAGGCCTGAAGGAATTGCCGATGCAAGTCGGCACGGCTCATGCCCCTTTGGGGCTCACTAAGATCATTCCGAATAGCACGCCATAACAAGGGCTGCCACAGCTGCTCCACTGGTAATGGCTGTTCCTGCCCCTGAGCATCAATCAAAACATCTCGGCCTGCAGCCCAGGCACTCAGCCAGTCAGCCCGATAAACCTGGTACTGGTCATAAAGATCAGCCAGACGTTCGGCCAGCTGATATTCCTTGCGTGCCGTCCCGTCATCAGCCAGGAACCGATGCAACTGCGCACACTCGGGGCGTGCAATCAGGTCCGGAAGTAGCCGTAACAAACGCCAGGCCAATCGGGATTTGTCATAAGGTGAGGTTTTGGGCACGCGATCTGCCCCCAGCACAGCACGATAGGCCTGCCACAAAAAAGAGGCCGGGAGCTGAATATCCAGCGCTGCGGCGATACCACACCCAGGCTGCACTGTATCATCAGGTGAACGTGCCAGAGCCAGTTGCAACCACTGAGCGATACCATTGCTCTGCACCAGTATGGATTCGTTCTCCAGTACACCCAACGGGTTGCTGCGTATCCAGTACACCAGGACTTCTCGCAATGCTTCCAGGCGGTTGCCATGGATAATGGCCAACCCTGTGGGCAAGGCTTCCCTGTTCCGATCACTCACGCTCACTCTCCTCCTGCCGACTCAACGCGCAAGGATACTACTCGGCGTGCCGGATTTCATCGCCCCCAAAACGCAAAAACCCCGATCTCAACGAGACCGGGGTTTTCACTGAATAAATGCTTGGCGATGACCTACTCTCACATGGGGAAGCCCCACACTACCATCGGCGATGCCGCGTTTCACTGCTGAGTTCGGTATGGGATCAGGTGGTTCCACGGCTCTATTGTCGCCAAGCAAAACTGGTACAAATCGGATCTGAAATTCGGTGACTGTCTGTGTTGTCGCTACAAGCGTTCAACCGGTGCTCTTGCGAGCTGCGATAATCATATTCTTGACTGATCTTCAGTCTAACCATTCATTGCAAACGCCTTGGGCGTTATATGGTCAAGCCTCACGAGCAATTAGTACTGGTTAGCTCAATGCCTTACAACACTTACACACCCAGCCTATCAACGTCCTGGTCTCGGACGGCTCTACAGGGACCTCAAGGGTCCAGTGAGATCTCATCTTGAAGGAGGCTTCCCGCTTAGATGCTTTCAGCGGTTATCCCGTCCGCACGTAGCTACCCGGCAATGCCACTGGCGTGACAACCGGAACACCAGAGGTGCGTCCACTCCGGTCCTCTCGTACTAGGAGCAGCTCTTCTCAAATCTCAAACGCCCACGGCAGATAGGGACCGAACTGTCTCACGACGTTCTAAACCCAGCTCGCGTACCACTTTAAATGGCGAACAGCCATACCCTTGGGACCGGCTTCAGCCCCAGGATGTGATGAGCCGACATCGAGGTGCCAAACACCGCCGTCGATGTGAACTCTTGGGCGGTATCAGCCTGTTATCCCCGGAGTACCTTTTATCCGTTGAGCGATGGCCCTTCCATACAGAACCACCGGATCACTAGAACCTACTTTCGTACCTGCTCGACGTGTCAGTCTCGCAGTCAAGCACCCTTCTACTCTTGCGCTCATTGGCTGATTTCCGACCAGCCTGAGGGTACCTTCGTGCTCCTCCGTTACTCTTTGGGAGGAGACCGCCCCAGTCAAACTACCCACCACACAATGTCCTCGATCCCGATAAGGGACCTGAGTTAGAACCTCAACAGTACCAGGCTGGTATTTCAAGGTTGGCTCCACCACAACTGGCGTCATGGTTTCAAAGCCTCCCAGCTATCCTACACAAGTAATGTCAAAGTCCACTGTGAAGCTATAGTAAAGGTTCACGGGGTCTTTCCGTCTAGCCGCGGGGACGCTGCATCTTCACAGCGAGTTCAATTTCACTGAGTCTCGGGTGGAGACAGTGTGGCCATCGTTACGCCATTCGTGCAGGTCGGAACTTACCCGACAAGGAATTTCGCTACCTTAGGACCGTTATAGTTACGGCCGCCGTTTACCGGGGCTTCGATCAAGAGCTTCGCCGAAGCTAACCCCATCAATTAACCTTCCGGCACCGGGCAGGCGTCACACCCTATACGTCCACTTTCGTGTTTGCAGAGTGCTGTGTTTTTAATAAACAGTCGCAGCCACCTGGTATCTTCGACCGACATCAGCTTAGGACGCAAAGTCCATCACCAACATCGGCGTGCCTTCTCCCGAAGTTACGGCACCATTTTGCCTAGTTCCTTCACCCGAGTTCTCTCAAGCGCCTTGGTATTCTCAACCTGACCACCTGTGTCGGTTTGGGGTACGGTCACACATAACCTGAAGCTTAGAGGATTTTCCTGGAAGCATGGCATCAACCACTTCGACTCATAAAGAGTCTCGTCATCAGGTCTCAGTCTTAAGAAGCCGGATTTGCCTAACTTCTCAACCTACACCCTTAAACGCGGACAACCAACGCCGCGCTGGCCTAGCCTTCTCCGTCCCCCCGTCGCAGTTATGCGCGGTACAGGAATATTAACCTGTCTCCCATCGACTACGCTTTTCAGCCTCGCCTTAGGGGCCGACTCACCCTACCCCGATTAACGTTGGATAGGAACCCTTGGTCTTCCGGCGAGGGGGTTTTTCACCCCCTTTATCGTTACTCATGTCAGCATTCGCACTTCTGATACCTCCACGGTGCCTCCCGGCTTCCGCTTCAACGGCTTACAGAACGCTCCTCTACCATGCCCTAAGGCATCCGCAGCTTCGGTGTCTAGTTTGAGCCCCGTTATATCTTCCGCGCAGGCCGACTCGACTAGTGAGCTATTACGCTTTCTTTAAAGGATGGCTGCTTCTAAGCCAACCTCCTAGCTGTCTGAGCCTTCCCACATCGTTTCCCACTTAACTAGAACTTTGGGACCTTAGCTGGCGGTCTGGGTTGTTTCCCTTTCCACGACGGACGTTAGCACCCGCCGTGTGTCTCCCATGATTGCACTCTTGGGTATTCGGAGTTTGCATCGGGTTGGTAAGTCGGGATGACCCCCTAGCCGAAACAGTGCTCTACCCCCCAAGGTGAGACATGAGGCGCTACCTAAATAGCTTTCGAGGAGAACCAGCTATCTCCGGGCTTGATTAGCCTTTCACTCCGATCCACAGGTCATCCGCTGGCTTTTCAACGACAGTCGGTTCGGTCCTCCAGTTGATGTTACTCAACCTTCAACCTGCCCATGGATAGATCGCCCGGTTTCGGGTCTACTCCCAGCGACTTGGCGCCCTATTAAGACTCGGTTTCCCTACGCCTCCCCTAAACGGTTAAGCTTGCCACTGAAAGTAAGTCGCTGACCCATTATACAAAAGGTACGCAGTCACCGTCCGAAAACGGCTCCCACTGCTTGTACGTACACGGTTTCAGGGTCTATTTCACTCCCCTCACAGGGGTTCTTTTCGCCTTTCCCTCACGGTACTGGTTCACTATCGGTCAGTCAGGAGTATTTAGCCTTGGAGGATGGTCCCCCCATATTCAGACAGGATAACACGTGTCCCGTCCTACTCGATTTCACTGTCTATAGGTTTTCGCATACGGGGCTATCACCCACTATGGCCACACTTTCCAGAGTGTTCTGCTAACCACAAGACAGCTTAAGGGCTGCTCCCCGTTCGCTCGCCGCTACTAAGGGAATCTCGGTTGATTTCTTTTCCTCCGGGTACTTAGATGTTTCAGTTCCCCGGGTTCGCCTCTCTACACCTATGTATTCAGTGAAGAGATACCCGCAAGCGGGTGGGTTTCCCCATTCGGAAATCCTCGGATCAAAGTCTGTTTACCGACTCCCCGAGGCTTATCGCAGGTTACTACGTCCTTCATCGCCTCTGACTGCCAAGGCATCCACCGTGCACGCTTATTCACTTGACCATATAACCCGAAGGCGTCTGTTCAAATGAATGGTTCGTAACGATTATCGCCGGTTGGCGCTTGTATCAAACAATACAAGACAATCTTTCAGATCCAATTTGTTAAAGAGCGTTTAAAGCTAAGAAGCTTTAAAAGAT
>NZ_JACEMT010000051.1 GCF_013868415.1 Marinobacterium marinum
AGGCGTATTCTACTGATCCCTGAACCGGTGTCAACGCCCTGAGGTAAAAAAGTTTCAAAATGATGAAAGCAGCGTGAAAACGAACACAGGCGCCCGAAAATCCCTGTGTTCATGCGATACCGCTATTCCTTTTTGCTTTCTCGCAACACCATGACCGAACAGTGTGCCCGCTCAACCACCTTGGACGTCACCGAGCCGATCAATATGTTTTCGACACGAGTATAATTGTGGCTGGGCATCAGGATCAGGTCGACCCGGAGTTGCTTGGCCAATTTCGTAATCTCACGGGCCGGATTTCCTTCACCTATATGCTCGTGACATCCCTTCAAATCCGGCAGGCTATCCGCTATCAGCTGGTGCAATTCACGCTGCAAACCATAGAGCGCCTTTTCCAGCGTATCATTCGGAAAATACGCCGCAACCAGCGGCATATTCAACCCGGGCAGTATTGCCATAACATGCAGCTCGGCACCCTCCGACAGGAAACGACGACATTCAAGCAAGGCCGTACGTGCCGTTTTCTTATCCTGCATATCTACGGGCAGCAGTATTTTTTTGAACATGAGTCCTCCTACACGGCCAGCGGTTGACGACGGCGACGTAATTGCAACATGGCCAAAATGATCAGCAGGGCCAGCGCCGGAACCACCATCCACTGTTTGGATGGACGCTCGTTTTCCTGTTGAACACCCAGTATTCGCCAATCAAAGTCCAGTCCGGCGTCCTGAGCAGGACTGCCGAACCCGACCAGCTCCACCACCACTTCGCTTTCGCCAATATCCAGGGTCAAGCCTGCTTCACTCAACTTTTCAGCACCCGTTGGTGCCTCTCCCAACGGCAGTTTGACCAGTTTGCTCACCATATCGCCATCAATATTCATCCCTTCCGCCTGCAGCGTCAGGTAGCCACCAGGTGGCACTTTTTCTGCCAGCTGTTCAATTTGTGCGGGCGGTGACATCACCATCGGTGGATAAATTTCATCCCACCAGAAACCGGGGCGAAACAGTGTAAACGCGATCAGCAGCAGCAGCCCGGTTTCATACCAGCGACTTTTCACCAGCCAGAATCCCTGAGTTGCGGCCGCAAATATCAGCATTGCGATCACTGCCGTCACTATTGTAATCAGCAAGTGAGGAATACTTTCTATGCCAATCAGCAGCAGCTCGGTATTGAAGATAAACATGAAAGGCAGCACCGCCGTACGAATATCGTATGTAAAGCCCTGCACCCCTGTTCGAATAGGGTCCGAACGTGCAATCGCGGCTGCGGCGAAAGCTGCCAGCCCGACCGGAGGCGTATCATCGGCCAGTATTCCGAAGTAGAACACGAACAGATGCACGGCAATCAGTGGCACGATCAGCCCCTGCTGAGCCCCCAGAGTTACAATGACCGGTGCCATCAGTGTAGACACCACTATATAGTTGGCGGTTGTCGGCAACCCCATACCCAGCAGCAGACTGATCGCGGCCGTAAACAACAGCATCAGCATGATATTGCCGGCGGAAATGAATTCGACAAATTCGGTCATGACCAGTCCGATCCCCGTCAGGGTAACGGTCCCTACCACAATACCTGCCGCTGCCGTCGCCACCCCAATACCGATCATGTTGCGCGAACCGGCCACCAGACCATCCAGAAGATCCTGGAACCCGGCAGTCACACCGCCGCCAAAGCGCTCCTCTCCTGACCGAAACATTGCCTTGAGCGGTTTATGGGTTAACACGATCGCAATCATGAAAACCGTGGCCCAGAACGCAGACAATCCCGGTGAAAAGCGTTCGACCGTCAGGCACCAGACAAGTACGAAGACCGGCAACAGAAAGTAGAGGCCGGATTTTACCGTTGGACCGGTTTGCGGCAAGGCGACAATTTCCGCATCCGGGTCATCCATTGTAAGGTCGGGATAACTGGCGGCATACCGCACCAGAAAGACGTAGGCCAGAAGAATCAGCGCGGACATGAGCCAATAACTGGCGTTGCCCAGATACCCCTTGGTCCAGCCAAAGCCGTAATATAGTCCCAGTGAAAGCAAGCAGACACCCAGAACAATGCCGCACCAGGTTGCCAACCGTTGCGCCAGCGTTCGACCATCGTCTCGTTTCGGCAGTCCCTGCATCCCGGCCTTGAGCGCTTCCAGATGCACAATGTAGATCAAAGCGATATAGGAAATGAGTGCCGGCAGAATCGCGTGCTGGATCACCTCGATATAGGAAATCCCGACATATTCGACCATCAGAAAGGCGGCCGCTCCCATAATGGGGGGAGTCAACTGGCCGTTGGTAGATGCTGCAACCTCGACCGCACCGGCCTTGTGCGCCGGGAACCCCACTCGCTTCATCAGTGGAATGGTAAATGTTCCCGTTGTCACCACGTTGGCAATCGATGAACCGGAAATCAGCCCACTCAGACCCGAGGATACTACCGCGGCCTTGGCGGGCCCCCCACGCATGTGGCCCAGCAGAGAGAATGAAACCTGGGTGAAATAGTTGCCTGCGCCCGCTTTCTCCAACAGTGCGCCAAACAGCACGAATAGAAAAACAAAGCTGGTTGATACCCCCAGCGCGACCCCGAAGACACCTTCCGTCGTCAGCCACTGGTGCGACATTGCCTTGGCCAGGCTGGCCCCCTTATGCGCGATGACATCCGGCATATAGGGCCCCGCAAAGGTATAGATCAGAAACAGCGCCGCCACAACCATTAATGGCGGCCCCAAGGCACGACGAGTCGCTTCAAGCAACAACAGCATGCCGGCAACGGCAACGACAATGTCGGCCGTAATCGGGGCTCCCGCTCGCGTCGCCAGCGAAGCTTCGAATATCATCAGGTAGGCTGCCGAAAACGCCCCTCCCAATGCAAACAGCCAGTCATGCCAGGGAATATGAAAGCGGGGCGAACTTTTCAGTGCCGGGTATGCGGTGTATGCCAGAAAAATGGCGAACGCCAGATGCACGGCGCGCGCCTTGGAATCGTTGATCACTCCGAAATCCAGCATGAAAGGCAAGGGAGAAGCATACCAGAGCTGGAACAGCGCCCAGGCCAAAGCTATTCCCCACAGCAACTTTCCGGACAGCCCGCCTGGTGCACGTGCACCACTGTCGGACTGAGCCACCAGTTCCTGAATGTCGTCGTTCGAGGTTTTATAGGTATCATCCTGAGACACGGCGAGCACCCTTCAGCAGAAAAACGGGATCATGGGGGTGCCAGGCACCCCCACTCGAGGTCGGCTTACAGCAGACCAGCTTCCTTATAGTACTTCTCGGCTCCCGGGTGGAGGGGAGCTGTCAGTGCATCACGCACCATTTCCTCTTTCTTGAGGTTGGCGAAGGCCGGGTGCAGCTTGCGGAAGGTATCGAAGTTTTCAAAGATCGCCTTGACGACATGGTAGACCACTTCGTCCGGCACTTTGGCTGAGCTGACAATCGTGGCACCGACACCAAAGGTGAGCACGTCATCCGCGTTGCCCCGGTACATGCCACCTGGAATTGTGGCCTGACGGTAGTAGCTGTTGTCGGCGATCAGTTTTTCGACATCCGGGTCATTCACTGCAACCAGTACGCTGTCGCAGGAGGTGGTGGCTTCCTTGATCGCGCCACTGGGGTGACCGACCACATACACCATGGCATCGATCTTGTTGTCACACAGCGCGCTGGCCTGTTCGGATGCCTTCAACTCGGACGCCAGAGAGAAGTCATCTTCCGTCCAGCCCTTGGCTTCCATCAGGACTTCGATAGTACCGCGCTGACCGGAGCCCGGGTTACCGATATTAACGCGTTTGCCCTTGATGTCGTTGATTTCCCGAATACCCGAGTCGGCTCGCGCCACCACGGTGAAAGGCTCGGCATGCAAGGAGAACACTGAACGCAGATCGGGGTTCGCCCCCTGATCCTTGAAGGTATCAGTCCCGTTGTAAGCGTGAAACTGCCAGTCGGACTGAGCCACGCCGAAGTCCAGTTCTCCGGCACGAATGGTATTCAAGTTGTAAACCGAGCCACCGGTACTTTCCACTGAACAACGAATGCCGTGTTCCGCACGATCCTTGTTCACCAGTCGACAGATTGCACCGCCTGTCGGGTAATACACCCCGGTCACTCCGCCGGTGCCAATGGTGATAAAGCTTTCCGCCTGTGCAACCGAGGCCGTCATCAGACCACCCGCTGTTACGGCTGCAGCCATGGCGGCAGACATCAGCGTTTTATTCAGTGCCATATAGAATTCTCCTTCTTCTTATCGGAAAGGCCCTGCAGCAACATCAAGGGCCAGCTCGGTATTCAGTATTGGCCAGGGTCGGGTTCTGTTCAACCGTTGAACGGTTTTTTACTGTAAAAACGGTGACATAGGTCTGTAATCCTTTGATCTGCGCGGACTCACCAGCGTCATCCAATTCCGCTATAGTGACTCTAACCCCTGTTGGAGGAAGGAGCCGAGATGTATACCCTGCCCGATCTGGAAGTCCTGCGTGACTTCAATGCCATCGCCATTCTGACCAGCGGCGGCGACTCTCCCGGCATGAACCCGGCCATTCGTGGTGTCGTGCGTGCCGCCCTGAACAACGGCATTCAGGTCTATGGCGTCCAGCGAGGCTACAGCGGCCTGCTGGCCGGTGATCTGCGCGTGATGACCTCGGCCTCGGTGCGCAATATCGTACAGCGCGGCGGCACCATTCTGAAAAGCGACCGCTGCGAGGCCTTCAAGCAGAAAGAGGTCCGCCAGCAGGCGATCAAGGTACTGGAACAGAACGGCATTGACGCGCTGGTGGTAATCGGTGGTGACGGCTCCCTGACCGGGGCACACAGTCTGGCCGAAGAGAGCGATATTGCGGTTATCGGCTTGCCAGGCACCATCGATAACGACATTTTCGGTACCGAGGACACTATCGGCTTCGATACCGCCGTCAATACGGCGCTGGATGCCATCGACAAGATCCGTGACACAGCGTCATCCCACGAGCGCTATTTTCTGGTTGAGGTCATGGGCCGCAATTCCGGATTTCTGGCAACCCATGTCGGCATTGCGGCAGGAGCGGAAAAGGTGGTCGTTCCCGAATATGAGGTACAGATCGAACAACTGGGACAACAGCTCTGCGACAACCGCCGCTCGGGCAAGGGCTCCAGCGGCATTATTGTCGTGGCCGAAGGCCAGACCCCCGGACTGACCTACCGACTGGCACAGCAGCTCAAGCAGCAGGGCGAAGAGCCCAGAGTCTGTATTTTGGGTCATATCCAGCGTGGCGGCCGCCCCAGTGGCCACGACCGCGTTCTGGCCTCCAGTCTGGGAGCCATGGCCGTCAGGTATCTGCAGGCGGGTTACAGCGACATCATGGTCGGGGTAGCCAACGGCGCCATCCTGGACGTCCCTCTGGATAGTGTGATCCGTTACCGCAAGGGGCTGGACCCCAAACTGTTTGAACTGGCCCTACTACTACATAAATAAGGACATCCATGCGACTGATCATACGTCTGTTTTTTCAGGGACTGCTGATTCTGCTTCCGGCCGTACTCACCATTTACCTGGTGTACGCCATTTTCACGGCGCTGAACAACACCCTGTTCAGTGCTCTGAGCAGCTTGTTTCAGCAGATGTTTCCACTGCTGAAGCCCGGATTGGGGGCCTCATTGCTGGCGATTGCCTTCACCCTGGTCGTCATCACGCTGGTGGGCGCTCTGGCCTCCAACCTTCTCGGTCAGTTCATCCTGAACAAATTCGAACGGCTGATGAAAAAGATCCCGCTCATCAAGTTACTCTATAACGCGCTGCGCGACCTGTTTCAGGCCTTTCTGGGCGAGGACAAGCGTTTCGACAAGCCGGTGTTGGTCAGCCTGGGCGAAGACGGCACCATTCGGGTGGCCGGCTTTATCACCGCCGACGATCTGTCGCATTGGGGACTGGAGCAGGACGTGGCCGTCTATCTGCCCCAATCATACAACTTTGCCGGCAACCTGATCATCGTTCCCGCCAGCCGGGTCACCCCGCTGCAGCAACCGGCAGGAGAGGTCACCACCTTTATTGTCAGCGGGGGCGTCTCCTCTCGCAAAGACGAGCATTAGCCGAAGCGATCCGCCACAAAGGGGTTGGTCTGGCGTTCCTGACCAAAGGTCGACATGGGGCCGTGGCCCGGAATAAAGTCGATCTCGTCACCCAGCGGGAACAGCTTCTCGCGAATCGAACGGATCAATGTCGCGTGATCGCCACGGGGAAAATCGGTACGTCCGATGGACCCTTGAAACAACACATCGCCGACCAGCGCCAGTGCCGTTGGACGGTGATAGAACACCACATGGCCCGGCGTGTGCCCCGGGCAGTGAATGACCTCCAGCACGACCTCGCCAAAGCTGACGCTATCGCCGTCCTGCAGCCAGCGATCCGGCGTGAACACCTCCACTGCGGGAAAACCGAACATCTGACTTTGTTTCGGCAGCCCCTCGATCCAGAATTCGTCATCGCGTCCGGGCCCCTCGATGGTCAGCGTCAGCTCGCGGGCCAAGGCCGCCGTACCACCGGCGTGATCAATATGAGCATGAGTCAGCAGGATTTTTTCCAACTCGACCCCCTCTTCAACCACTGCTGCCTTGATGCGATCCAGATCACCACCAGGATCAACTACCGCCGCCTTGCGGGTCTGCTCACACCAGAGCAGCGTACAGTTCTGCTGGAAAGGCGTTACGGGAATGATGCGATATTTCATGGTACTCCGCCGTTGCTAACGTTCAAGCGCCCCAGTATATCGATCAGGCCATGGAAAATCAGGGCATGAGTCCATCTGTTTCGAGCCAGCGCCGATACAAACGCCGGCAGCGTCGTTCGGAATGGCGGCTGGCATACAGGACACGCCCCTGCCCTAGCACCTGCTGAACCTGCTGACGCCGTGAGGCCAGTAACAGCGGTTCCAGCAAGGCCCGGTCCGTCACTCGAATAGCCGGCACCTGCAGCCGTTCAACCAGCACATCCAGATCATGGATATCCCCAAGACAGGCCCCAAGAGGCTTGAGTGAACGTCCCCAGCCGGGTGTCAATCCGAGCCACTCAAGCTGATAGGCCAGCGCCTTGCTCCATTTGCGCCAGCGGTGCAGCGCTTCCCCCTTGCCATCGCCCGCCTGCCGGTAGCCGCGCCGCCCCTTGCTGAAACTGACCGCCAGCGCATGCCGTATATGCGGGCGTCGCACACCGGAAAATGCTATCCCCCGAAGACCGGCCTCCAGCTGCCGATAGCCGGTTTCCACCTGCTCCAACAGCGATGTTTCCACCACCATACCCGTCGCTGACGGAAACTCCGCCAGCAAACGCTGCGCCACATCGCCGGGCAAGGCTCCAACATAGGTCGCCAGCGTCATATGCATGACCTGTCGATCCCGGCTGTCCCCCAATAATCGCGCCACTGTCCGACTTCCATCATGCAGGGCCGCGTGCGCATTTCCGGACAATCCGGGTTGCGCCAGATACCACAGCGCCCGCAAGCGTTTCATGTCGACGCGGGTCTGATGAATCACTTCCTCCCGGTTCCGTTCACGTCCGCTCAGCGCTTCCCTTGCTCTCACCAGCCCCTGCCTGATCAGGTCCTGAGCACCTGAGCGTATCTCCAGACCGGTCGTATCCGACCGCAGGCAATGAGGAGTGCTTTTCAGCATGCTTGCCTCAGCCGCCTTCCCGCTCGACATCCACCTCGGGCTCCCCCTGAGCGCCGATGGCCACACGTACCGTGATCGGACTGCAACAGACCGTACAATCCTCGCTGTACTCCTGCTCGGGCTCAGTCACATCCACTGTCAGACTGATCGGCTCGCTGCACCAGGGACACATCAGCTCTACCACTTCCAAAGGGTTCATGGGCCATCTACCTCCGCTCAGTACCTGTCGACCGACCTCAACGGTCTTCTGGTTACAGCATAGACAGTTCAGTCCGGAGTGCCTAAACTAGCGGCTGATTCTTGGTCGGGGTGCCCGCTTGGACGGGCTGAGATGAAACCCGCTGAACCTGATCCGGTTGGTACCGGCGTAGGAAATCGAGATGGCCGTTACTATCACTCCATGCGCACGCATGGTCGGTGCGGTTTTCTCCCGTACAGGAGCATCCGCATGACACAGACACGCACACCCGTCGCCCTCACCATCGCCGGTTCAGACAGCGGTGGCGGTGCCGGTATTCAAGCCGACCTCAAGACCTTTTCCGCTCTGAGTGTATTCGGTACTTCGGTAATCGCCGCACTGACGGCGCAGAACACTCGCGAAGTCCGCGCCATTCACGACATCCCGCCGGCCTTTATTGCCGACCAGCTCAATACGGTGCTGGACGATATCCAGGTCGATGCAATCAAGATCGGCATGCTCAGCCGACCCGAAACCATCGCCACCATCGCCAGGATCCTGCGCGAGCGCGGGCTGGGCAATATTGTGCTTGACCCTGTAATGGTCGCCAAGAGCGGCGACAAGCTGCTGGCCGATGAGTCCGTCAACGCCCTGCGCGAGGAGTTGTTGCCCCTGGCCACGCTGATCACGCCCAACCTGCCGGAAGCGGCTGTGCTGCTGGCCTGCAAAGAAGCCCAGAATGCCGATGAGATGCAGACCCAGGCAGAACAGCTGCTGGCCCTGGGCTCTCAGGCCGTGCTGGTCAAGGGCGGCCACTTGGCCGACTCTGCCAGCGACGAGAGTGCCGATCTATTGCTCGGTGCCGGGGAACCCCGATGGCTGCCGGCCAAACGGATCGCCACCGCCAACACCCATGGCACCGGCTGCACCCTGTCCTCCGCCATCGCTGCCGGCCTGGCCAAGGGGCTGGACGTACCGACCGCCGTGATCGACGCCAAGGCTTATATCACCGCAGCGATTGCAGCCGCCGACCGCTTGCAGGTCGGTTCCGGCCACGGCCCCACGCATCATTTCCACGCCTGGTGGTAAGTCTTGGATATCCGGCTTGAGCAGGCCAGTCTGCACTGGCAGCATCACTGCGTATTCAGCGACCTGAACCTGACCCTTCCGGGTGGCCAGTGGACCAGCATTCTGGGTCAGTCCGGCGTCGGCAAAAGTTCGTTGTTGCAGCTATTGTGCGGCATCGCCGACGAAGCCGCCATAACGGGGCAGATTTTCTGCAGTGACGGCCAACCGCTGGCCGGCCGCGTTGCCTGGATGGCACAACAGGATCTGCTGCTGCCCTGGCTATCGGTACTGGATAACGTGCTGCTCGGCGCTCGCCTTCAGGGCGGCACGGTCGGCTCTGAACAGGTCGAGCAGGCCCGCCACCTGCTCGTGCAAGTGGAATTGGGCAATCGCGCCAACGCTCGTCCGGCCCAGCTGTCCGGCGGCCAGCGCCAGCGCGTAGCCCTGGCCCGCACTCTGTTTCAGGACCAGCCGCTGGTGTGTATGGACGAGCCCTTCTCCGCTCTGGACGCAATCACTCGCCTGAAGCTGCAGGATCTGGCTGCCGAACTGCTGGCCGATCGCACGGTGCTGATGATCACCCATGATCCGCTGGAGGCGCTGCGCCTGTCCGACCGCATTCTGGTGCTGCGGGGCGCGCCGGCCCGCCTGTCCGACCCGATTATCCCGGCCGGGCAGACACCCCGCGCCATACACGACCAACAGGTATTGCAGCTGCAGGCACAACTGCTGGAGTTACTGGCAGGAGAAGCATCATGATGTCGCTGTTGCGCCCGATCGGCATTACCCTGGGCCTGCTGCTGAGCTGGCAGCTGATCGTCTGGCTCACCGATGCCCCCCGCTTCATCCTGCCCGGTCCCCTGCTGGTGTTCAATACGCTGATCGACCAATTCCCGCTGCTGATGAAACATGCCGGCGTCACCCTGGCCGAGATCCTGCTGGGGATGCTGCTGGGTGCCGGACTGGGGCTGATCAGTGCCCTGTCGCTGATCACCTGGGGCCGGTTACGCCGCTGGCTGCTGCCGGTGCTGGTGATCAGCCAGGCGATCCCCGTCTTCGCTTTGGCACCGGTGCTGATGCTCTGGCTTGGCTATGGCATGACGTCCAAGGTCGCAATGGCCACGCTGATCATCTATTTCCCGGTCACCGCCGCCTGTTTCGATGGCTTGCGCCAGACGCCAACCGGCTATCTGCAACTGGCCCGCACCCTGGGTGCCGGCCGCCGCACCCAGTTGCTGCAGATCCGCCTGCCCGCCGCCCTGCCTGCCTTCGGCTCCGGCCTGCGCGTGGCCGCGTCGGTGGCGCCGATCGGCGCGGTGGTCGGCGAATGGGTAGGGTCATCGACCGGACTGGGCTACCTGATGCTGCACGCCAATGCCCGCATGCAAGTAGACCTGATGTTCGCCGCCCTGCTGGTGCTCGCCGTGATGGCGCTGGCGCTCTATTTTTCCGTCAACCTGATCGCACGACGACTCACGCCCTGGCTGAACGAGTCCACGTCGTCCGTAACCCGAGGTGATACCCCATGAAACGACTGACAGCCCTGCTGTGCGCTTGCCTCCTGTCCGCCCAGGCACTGGCCGCCGACAAGGTCGAGCTGCTGCTCGACTGGTTTATCAATCCTGACCACGGCCCGCTGATCGTTGCCCAACAGCAAGGCTACTTCGCCGCCCAGGGACTGGAGGTGAGTCTGGTGGAACCTGCCGACCCGTCGATGCCACCCAAGCTGGTGGCCGCCGGCAAGGCCGATATGGCATTGACCTACCAGCCACAGCTGCACGTAATGGTCGGTGAAGAGCTGCCGCTGACCCGCATCGGCACCCTGATCGCGACACCGCTGAACTCGCTGGTGGTGCTGGATAAAGGCCCGATCAAGACCCTGGCCGACCTCAAGGGCAAGAAGGTGGGTTATTCGGTGGGCGGCTACGAAGAAGCCCTGATGCGCGCCATGCTCAAACCCCACGGCCTGACGCTGGACGATATCGAGATGGTCAACGTCAACTGGTCGCTGTCACCGTCACTGATCACCGGTCAGGTCGACGCCGTAATCGGTGCCTACCGCAACTTCGAGCTGAACCAGATGGATATCGAGGGCCACCCGGGCCGCGCCTTCTACGTAGAAGAGGAAGGCGTCCCCGCCTATGACGAGCTGGTGCTGGTGATCAACAACCAGGATCGGGGTGACCAACGCTTCGCCCGTGTGATGGCCGCACTGGAACAGGCAACCCAGTACATCGTCAACCACCCGGACGACGCCTGGAAATCCTTCGTCAGCTACAAGCCGGATGAACTGAACACCGAACTCAACCGCCGCGCCTGGGCCGATACCCTGAGCCGCTTTGCGCTGCGCCCGGCCGCACTGGATGAAGCCCGTTACCAGCGCGTCGGCGCCTTCATGCAGGAACAGGGTCTGGCCAAACGCAACCCGCCGGTAACCGACTACGCCATCGAGCCCTGAGCACCCATATGGGCAGCCTTGAGCCAAACAAAATGGAACGCCTGATGACCTTTGCCGATTACCGCCAACAGCACCCGCAGCAGCCGCTGAACGAGCAGCTGCGCGGCTACGCCGAAGCCGACTGGAACCGGGCAGTGAGCCATGCCTTCACCGAAGCGCTGGGCGATGACCGCCTGGAGGATGACGTCTACGCCCGCTATCTGGTGCAGGACTACGCCTTCATCGACACCCTGGTCAACCTGGTCGCCCGCACTATTGCCAACGCCCCGGCGATGCCGCCCAAGACCGTGCTGGCCGGCTTTCTCGCAGCGCTGACCAGCGATGAGAACACCTATTTCCTGCGTGCTTTCAAAGCCCTGGAGCTGGGCGAAGTGGATTACCTGAATCCAAAGCTGCATCCGGTCAGTCGGGCGATCATCGACACCATGCAAGCGTCGGAGGCCAGTTACGAAGACGCCATCATCTGCCTTTGTGTGGCGGAATGGTCCTACCTGAGCTGGTCACAGCTGCAGGCGGAGAAACCGCGCGGCAAGCGCTTTTATCTGCAGGAATGGATCGATATCCACGTCCTGCCCGAGTTCGAGCAGTTCGTTGTCTGGCTGCGTGGCCAGGTGGACAGCTTTGCCGATCGCGATGACGCCACCCTGGAACGGCTGGCAGAACTCTTCCAGCGCATGTGTGTACTTGAGCATCAGTTTTTCAGCGCCAGCCTTGACCCCGAATCCGTAACCCAACCGGAGGTGCCACGTGTCACTGTATGACCATCTGAAAACCCGCTGTGCCGATGACTGGAACGCCTATATCCAGCACGACTTCGTACGTCATCTGGGACAGGGAACCTTGCCCAGGGAATGCTTCCAGCACTACCTGAAACAGGATTACCTGTTCCTGATCCAGTTCAGCCGCGCCTGGGGCCTGGCGGTGTTCAAGAGCGAAGACCTGACCAGCATGCGCTACGCCCAGTCCGGCCTCAACGCCATGCTGGATACCGAGATCGGCCTGCATGTGGACTACTGCCGCGACTGGGGCATCAGCGAAGCCCAGCTGCAGGCGCTGCCGGAGGCCTCGGCGACCGTGGCCTACACCCGCTACGTACTGGACGCCGGTTTTGCCGGTGACTTGCTCGATCTGCACGTGGCACTGGCCCCCTGCATCATCGGCTATGCCGAGATTGCCAACTGGCTGGCCGCACAACCCGATACGGTGCGCGAGGACAGCCCCTACGCCCCCTGGATCGACATGTACCTGAGCGATGAGTACCAGCAGGCCGCCAATACCGAACGTGAACTGCTGGACACTTTGGGCCAGAACCTGCCTCCCGCCCGCCTGGAGGCACTGAGCAAACGTTTTCGTACCGCCACCCGCATGGAAGCGAGCTTCTGGCAGATGGGCCTGGATCTGGCCGACTGAGTATTACAACGATAAAACGCAGGAGAGATGATGAGCACACAGCAATTGAGTCGCACCGCGACTGTCGACAAGGACTCCGTACAGCCGTTCCCGAAATCACGCAAGGTCTATGTCGAGGGCAGCCGCCCGGACATCCGCGTACCGATGCGCGAGATCACTCTGGATGACACTCCCACCGACATGGGGGGTGAAAAAAACGACCCGCTGTACGTTTACGATACCTCCGGCCCCTACACGGACCCGGATGTGGCCATTGATGTGCGCAAGGGCCTGGTGCCGCTACGTGAACACTGGATTCTGGAACGCGATGATACCGAACAGCTGAACGGCCTGACCTCCGAGTACGGTCGTGCCCGGGCAGCCGACCTGCGTCTGGACGAACTGCGCTTCGAACTGACCCGCCAGCCGCGCCGCGCCCAGCCGGGCAAGAACGTGACCCAGCTGCACTATGCACGTCAGGGCATCATCACCCCTGAAATGGAATACATCGCCATCCGCGAGAACATGAAACTGGCCAAGGCCAAAGCGGAAGGCAACATCGTCGCCGAGCAGCACCCGGGCCACAACTTCGGTGCCTACCTGCCGGAAGAGATCACACCGGAGTTCGTACGCAAGGAAGTGGCCGAAGGCCGCGCCATCATCCCGTGCAACATCAACCACCCGGAGCTGGAGCCGATGATCATCGGCCGCAACTTCCTGGTAAAGATCAACGGCAACATCGGCAACTCCGCCGTCACCTCTTCCATCGAGGAAGAAGTGGAGAAGATGACCTGGGGGACCCGCTGGGGTGCCGACACCATCATGGACCTGTCCACCGGCAAGAATATTCACGAGACCCGCGAATGGATCCTGCGCAACTCGCCAGTTCCCATCGGCACCGTGCCGATCTATCAGGCGCTGGAGAAGGTCAACGGCATCGCGGAAAACCTGAACTGGGAGGTGTTCCGCGACACCCTGATCGAGCAAGCCGAGCAGGGCGTAGACTACTTTACCATCCATGCCGGCGTACTGCTGCGCTATGTACCGCTGACCGCCAAGCGCATGACCGGCATCGTCTCCCGCGGCGGCTCCATCATGGCCAAGTGGTGTCTGGCGCACCATGAGGAGAACTTCCTCTACACCCACTTCGAAGAGATCTGCGAGATCTGCAAGGCCTACGACGTGGCCTTTTCCCTCGGTGACGGCCTGCGTCCAGGCTCCGTTTACGATGCCAACGATGAAGCCCAGTTCGCCGAACTGGAAACTTTGGGCGAGCTGACCAAGATCGCCTGGAAACATGACGTACAGGTGATGATCGAAGGTCCGGGGCATGTGCCGATGCACATGATCAAGGAAAATATGGACAAGCAGCTGCAGGAGTGTGATGAGGCCCCCTTCTACACCCTGGGCCCATTGACCACCGACATCGCGCCGGGCTACGACCACATCACCTCCGGTATCGGTGCGGCGATGATCGGCTGGTACGGTTGCGCCATGCTCTGCTACGTCACACCGAAGGAGCACCTGGGCCTGCCCAACAAGGACGACGTCAAGACCGGCATCATCACCTACAAGATCGCCGCGCATGCCGCCGACCTGGCGAAAGGTCATCCGGGAGCACAGATCCGCGACAACGCCATGTCCAAGGCGCGCTTCGAATTCCGCTGGGAAGACCAGTTCAACATCGGTCTGGACCCGGATACCGCCCGCGCCTACCACGATGAAACATTGCCGAAGGAATCCGCCAAGGTGGCCCACTTCTGCTCCATGTGCGGACCCAAGTTCTGCTCGATGAAGATTTCTCAGGAAGTGCGTGATCTGGACGAAAGCCAGGTCGCGGCAATCAATGCCCAGGCGGAACAGGGCATGAAGGAGAAGTCGGAAGAGTTCAAGGACAGCGGCGCCGAGATCTACCATAAGGTGTAATCCCGACGCTGAATCCCCCTTCTATGCGTCCTGACGGGCCATAGAAGGGGCCGTTCAGTATGTCGACCGGTACATTCATACAACCGATATCTTTCATCCGCATACTCGCCCGGTACCGGCCCACCGCCCATTTTCAGGAGACACATGACATGTACCGAGGTCTAATCCTTGCCGCCGCCACCCTGTGGCTGACTGGCTGCTCAGGGGTCCCCTTCGTCCCCTTTATCTAAGCCGGCCCCCACACCCGACGCCACCAGGCTATCCCTCTCACTCCCGGCTCCACCGATGATACAGAACCTCGGTAGCATTGGGCGGGGCCTGTTTCATTGTTATACTCAGGCCTCAAGCAGTAAACATGGAAGCAACGGAGATGAACTCCTTCAATCTGCTCAAATCGATCGCTGACGCCCGTTCCCGCTTGCGCAAATCCGAGCAGAAGGTGGCTGATTATGTACTGGCCAACCCGAACGAGGTCATTCACATGCGCATCGTTGATCTGGCGTCGGAAGCCCAGGTCAGTGAGCCCACCGTCGTACGCTTCTGTCGCGCTCTGGACTATGACGGATTTCAGGATTTCAAACTGACCCTGGCACAGGGGTTGGCCAGTAATGCCAGCTATGAGCAGTTCTCGCTCGACTCCAAAGACACGGTCATTGAGTTCAAGCAGAAAATCTTCGACTCCATGATCGGCAACCTGATCAACATCCGTGATCAGCTTGACCCCGGTACGCTTGAAGAAGCCATTGATGCATTGGCCAAGGCGCGTCGTGTCGAATTTTACGGTTTTGGTGCCTCGGCACCGGTCTGTGCCGATGCACAACACAAGTTCTACCGGCTCATGATCTCGGCAGCCGCCTACTCCGACCCGCATATGCAAACCATTTCGGCACTGACACTGGGTGAAGGCGATGTAGTGGTCACCATTTCCCAGACCGGCCGTACCAAGGACCTGCTGCATACTGCCAAGCTGGTTCAGGACAAGGGCGCAACCGTGATCACGCTTTGCCCCGGCAATACACCACTGGCGGATCTGGCGACCATTCCGATCCATGTGGATGTAGAAGAGGACAAGGACCTGAGCACGCTGATGTCGTCTCGCGTCGTGCATCTGGTGATCATCGACATTCTCGCCGTGGGTGTCGCCATGAAGCTGGGGCCGGCACTGGTCGATCACCTGAAAACGATCAAGCGGGGCCTGCGCAACCTGCGCCAGAACGACAAGCGACTGCCCCCCATGCGCCGCCTTTCCCCCGACAGCGACGGCGAGTAACCACTCGCCGTCATCCCGCTGCAATACGCCTGCGCCATACTCTTTCACAGCCCTTCGGGGAATTGATCTTTTGTTCTCAACAGAGTACAAAAAAATCTCCATGTGTGTTTGCTGTCGTCAGGCACCCTATATCTCCTGATTACAGCGACCCTGAGATCGGAGCAAGGCTATGCTGATACGGAAAGAACAGGACCTGGACCCCATCCAGACCGAGGTTTTCGACATCATGGTTGGTTACGATGTCGAACAGAAAAATCGTCGCAAGCAGCACGCAACCCGCCGTTTGCTGGAAGCGCGGCGCGCCATAGAACGGCGCCGGGAGGAAAAAGAGCTGATGTCATGGATTGACGAGACATCCTGGTTCGAAGACGAACACTGACACCGGAGGGCAAGCCAGCCCCTCCGGGCTGGCTTTGAACCTCAGTTCGTCGGGTACAATATATTCAGCGGCACGGCACCGCCACCGTCCACAACCACCGCCGCATGCTCACGCCGCAGCTGACGCGGTTCCGTCACCCCGCAGGAATGCGCTATCAATTCCACCTCGTGAACCAGATTTCGGTGGAAGTTGGCAACACGCTCGGCCTTGACCTCCGGCACCAGTCCCTGCTGCAACTTGGGATCGTGAGTTGTAATGCCCGTCGGACAGGTATTCTTGTTGCACTGCAAGGCCTGAATACATCCCAGGGCAAACATGAAGCCCCGCGCTGTCACCACGAAATCGGCGCCCAGACAGATGGCGGCAGCCACTTCGGTAGGATTGATCAGTTTGCCCGATGCCACCACCCGTATCCGATTACGGAGGTTATGCTGTGTCAGCTTGTTCACCAGCAATGGCAAACTCTCGCGCAACGGTAGCCCGACACTGTCCATCAGCGGCATCGGAGCGGCACCGGTACCGCCATCGGCACTGTCCAGCGTAATAAAGTCGGGCGCGGATTCACTGCCCCGCTGCGTCACGGCCTCGCAAAAGCTGTCCAGCCAATCCGTTGTGCCCAGTACCAGCTTGAAGCCGACCGGCTTACCGGTGACCTCACGCACTCTGGCGATAAAATCGAGCAGATCGTCGATGCTGGAGATCTCCGGATGGCGGTTCGGGCTGATGGATGCTTGCCCCACCGGAATACCACGCGCTTCCGCTATTTCGGGGGTAACCTTGTCGGCCGGCAGTATCCCGCCCTTGCCCGGCTTGGCCCCCTGACTCAGCTTAATTTCGAACATCCGCACCTGCTCATGTGCCGCTACCTCTCGCAGACGCTCGTCATCCAGCTGGCCCTGCTCATCCCGTACACCGTACTTGGCCGTCCCGATCTGGAACACGATGTCGCAGCCGCCTTCCAGATGATATCGGGACAGCGCACCCTCGCCCGTATTCATCCAGCAGCCGGCCTTGGCCGCTCCTTTCGACAGAGCACGGACGGCCGGGGCCGAGAGAGCTCCGAAGCTCATCCCTGATATATTCAACAGCGATGCCGCATCATAGGGCGTACGGCAATAGGGACCGATACGCACCGGCTGTGTGCTCGCGGCATCCTCGCTCAAGGTCGGAAACGGGCAGTTGAGAAAATAATACGTACCCGGCTTGCGCAGATCACGCGTCGACCCGAAGGCAACGGTGTTATCAACATTTTTGGCCGCACGATACACCCAAGAGCGCTGGGCACGGTTGAAGGGCATCTCCTCGCGATCCATAGCGAAAAAATACTGCCGAAAGAACTCGCCCAATTCTTCAAACAGGTAACGAAACCGCCCCAACAGCGGATAGTTTCGACGAATGGTGTGAGCCGTCTGCCGTTTGTCCAGCTGGTACATGACAACGCCGGCCACCAGCGCCCCCACAACGGTCAACAGTACAATCACCCCGATCAGTGCGATAAAACCGATCGCCAGCGTGTAGAGGGTATCGTTCATAGCATTCCTTGTCCGCTCTATATCAACGTGGCCCTATCCTAACCCGCCACTCGATCTACGACCATGACCTGCCGCCGTAAGCGGATGGAATCCACTTCCCCACTCCTCCTGTCGGCGTTAAGCTGTAGCTGACAAACGGAAGGAGCCAACTGTAACGTGAATGTGCAAAAAGTCGTTGTTCTGCATGGGCTTTATATGTCCGGTCTGGTCATGCGCCCGCTGTGCCGACGCCTGAATAAACGGGGCTACGCCACACTCAATTTGACCTACAACACCCTCTCCCCCGATATCGAGACGATCTGCAGCAAGATAGACGCCTTTATCGACAACGAACCCACCGCATTTGTCTGTCACTCAATGGGCGGCCTGATTGCGCGTCGATACCTTGAACAGGCTTCAGAGCAAAGCCGCCTGGTCAATCCGGTCATCACCCTGGGGACGCCGCACAAGGGCAGCTTTCTGGCCCGGGAAATCAGCCAGTCCAAGCTCAAGGGGCTATTAAAGAACAGCATCGACTACCTGCTCACTGACAGCGGACACTGGCCTTTTCCCGCTCGGCTATACAGCATTGCCGGCGATCTGCCGGTCGGTTTGTTACCCCTGTTAAGTCCCAAGTCGGAATCAGATGGTACGGTCCTGATCAACGAAACCTGTGTCACCGGCATGCATGAACATAAGATCTTCCCGCTCAGCCATACCAGCCTGATCTATTCCCGTCGTGTCATGGATTATATTCTGGATGTGTTGGCCCATACCCATGAGCCTGGGGCCTGATCTATACTGAAGGTGCTCAAACAGCCGGAACCTTGCCATGCAACATAACCGCCAATCGAGATCTGCAGGCCCCATGCGCTGGCTTTGGCTTGTTTTTACCTGGGCCTGCGTTGCACTGGCCCTGTTGGGTGTCCTGCTGCCGGGACTGCCAACCACCGTTTTTGTCTTGATGGCTGCCTGGAGCGCCTCACGCTGCTCGCCACGGCTGCGCCGCTGGCTGGAACAGCATGAGCTGTTCGGCCATCGATTGCGTAACTGGGAACAGGGCGGCTATATCGACCGTCAGACCAAATGGACTGCCAGCGCCGGCATGCTGCTGGCAACGGTAATGGTCCTGATCAGCATCAGCCACCCGCTTCTGCTGGCCGCTATTCTGTTGCTGATCGGTATCGGCGCCTTTACGGTCTGGTCGCGCCCGGAGCCCGGCACAGGCGATACCGCCTGGCCCGACTCTCGGGATTCAGCCTGACCTTCAGCACGAAAGGTTATTCAACCGTTACACTCTTGGCCAGATTGCGTGGCTGGTCCACGTCAGTCCCCTTGAGGACCGCTACATGGTAGGACAACAGCTGCAGCGGCAGGGTAAACGCAATCGGGTCCAGCACGGCCGGCAATGCAGGCAAATGAATCACATGTACCCCTTCTTGTGCCTGGATACTCTGATCACAACCGGCAAAGACAAACAATTCGCCACCCCGTGCCCGAACTTCCTGCAGGTTGGCCTTCAGCTTGTCCAACATGCCGTTGCGAGGTGCCACGGCAATTACCGGCATCTCCTTGTCAACCAGTGCCAACGGACCATGCTTGAGCTCACCGGCCGGGTAGGCTTCGGCATGGATGTAGGAGATTTCCTTGAGCTTGAGCGCCCCTTCCATCGCCACCGGATAGAGCACATTCCGCCCCAGGAACAAAGCGTGATGCTTCTCGGCAAAGTGCGCCGACATCTCTTCAATGGGGCCATCCAGCGCCAGCAGTTGCTGCAGCAATCCGGGCAGCTGCTCCAGCGCTGCCACCAGCTCGGTCTCGCGCTCGCCCGACAGGCCGTGACGCCGCCCCAACGCAATGGTCGTCAGCATCAGCGCTACCAGCTGAGAGGTAAAGGCCTTGGTCGAGGCCACACCGATTTCTGGACCGGCATTGGTCATCAGGCTCAAATCGGATTCACGCACCAGCGAGCTGCCCGGTACGTTGCAGATCGCCAGGGTGGCCAACACTCGGTCCTGCACGGCTCTCAGTGCCGCCAGAGTATCAGCCGTTTCGCCTGACTGAGATAGCGTCAGCAGCAGGGTATCCCTGGGCAGGACGACCGGACGGTAACGAAATTCGCTGGCCACTTCGACCATGCAGGGAATGCCGACCCACTCCTCAATCCAGTATTTGGCTACCATGCCCGCATGGAAACTGGTCCCACAGGCTACAATCTGCACCTGTTTCACCTGATCAAAGACCGCTCCGGCAGCGGCCCCAAACGCCTGCTCCAGCAGATGACCGGACGCAATACGCCCTTCCAGCACCGCCTGCATGACACGAGGCTGCTCATAGATTTCCTTCAGCATGAAGTGGCGGAATTCGCCCTTTTCAGCACTGCCCTGACTGCGCTCAAAAGTTGTGACCGCACGCTCGGCCACCTGACCCTGAGCATCCCACACCTGGATGTGATCCGCTTCCAGCAGCGCAATATCGCCGTCCTCAAGATACATGAAGCGATCCGTAACCGGCAGCAGTGCCAGTTGATCGGAGGCGATAAAGTTTTCACCGATCCCCACTCCGATCACCAACGGGCTGCCCTTGCGAGCCGTCAGCAATTGATGCGGCTGATCAACATGAATAACACCCAGTGCAAAAGCTCCCGCCAGCCGGGCCAGTGTGTTGCGCAGCGCTGCCCGCAGATCAAACCCGCCTTGCAGTTCACGATCCAGCAGGTGCGCTACCACTTCGGTATCGGTTTCAGAGGTGAATACATACCCCTGCTGCTGCAACTCCTGCTTGAGCGGTTCGAAGTTCTCAATAATGCCATTATGTACCACTGCCAGGCCTTCACCCGACATGTGCGGGTGGGCATTTTGCTCCGACGGCTTGCCATGGGTCGCCCAGCGGGTATGGGCAATACCGAGCCCACCCGGCAAGGGTTGCTGCTCGCAGGCATCGGCCAATGCCTGCACCTTGCCGATACGGCGCAGGCGATTGATTGTGCCCTGATCGAGCACCGCCATTCCGGCCGAATCATAACCGCGATACTCAAGACGACGCAGGCCTTCCAACAGAATGCCAGCAACCGGACGCGCCGCAATGGCGCCAACGATTCCACACATGATCAGGATCCTTTTTTCTGCGGGCGAGCCCAATTGTCGAGGTTGACCTGTTTGCCACGGGCAACCGTCAACTGGTTGTCACCGACTTTTTTGGTGACCGTGGATCCCGCTCCTACAGTCGCGCCGGCACCGATCTCCACCGGTGCTACCAGAGCGCTGTTGGAACCGATAAAGGCCCCGTCGCCGATAATGGTCATCGATTTGTTCACCCCGTCGTAGTTGCAGGTAATGGTGCCCGCACCTACATTCACCTCACGGCCGATCTCGGCATCACCGATATAGGTCAGGTGATTGACCTTGGAACCTTCGCCGATACATGCCTTTTTGGTTTCAACAAAGTTGCCGATCTTGCTGCCGGCCGCCATTTCGGTGCCCGGACGCAGGCGTGCAAAAGGACCGATCTGGGCATTTTCCGCGATAACGGCACCCTCAATAATGGAATTGGCTTCAACACGAGTTCCCGTGCCGATACGAGCGTCGCGGATGATACAGTTGGCGCCGATATGAACCCCTTCTGCCAGAATCACCTCGCCCTCGAACAGCGTATTGATATCGATCTGCACATCACGACCCGCCTGCAGGCTGCCGCGAATATCAATCCGATGCGGATCGGCCAGAGTCACGCCTTCAGCCATCAGGGCATCGGCCAATCGACGCTGATACCAGCGTTCCAGCTGAGCCAACTGTTGACGGTTGTTGACGCCCTGAACTTCCTGCTCGGCCAGCGGCTGGATGGCGCGCACACGCATACCCTCTTCGGCAGCCATGGCAATCACATCCGTCAGGTAGTACTCACCTTGCGCATTGTCAGCCGATAGACGCGGCAGCCAGTCGTGCAGCGCCGCCGCCGGCAGAGCCAGAATGCCGGTATTCACTTCGCGAATCAGCTTTTCCTGCTCGGTGGCATCCTTGTGCTCAACAATCGCGACCACATCACCCACGGCATTGCGGATAATACGCCCATAGCCGCTCGGGTCGTCCAGCGTTACCGTCAGTAGTCCCAAATCCCCCTTGGCTGCCATATCCACCAACTTTTGCAGCGTTTCCCGGCGCGTCAGGGGCACATCGCCATACAGCACCAGTACCACGGCATCGGGGTCAATATTCGGCATCGCCTGGGCAACGGCATGACCGGTGCCCAGCTGTTCACGCTGCCAAACAAAATTCAGCGCCTGCCCCGACATGGCCTGCTCAACCTGTTCGCCTTCATGGCCAATCACCACATGCAGCGCTTCGGGCGTCAGGCCCCGGGCACTGTCGATCACATGCTGCAGCATCGGTTTTCCGGCCAAGCCATGCATCACTTTTGGCAATGCCGATTTCATACGACTGCCTTGTCCGGCAGCCAGAATCACTACATCCGTTTTCATATTATCTCGGTACCCTAAGGTCACAACGGCCTGTCACGACCTGGAAATATAAAAGTGCCCAAAACTTTAGCGTATACTCAGTCTCGATCAAGACCAATTGTCACAAAAAAATTGACAAAATGACTGCAGAAATTTTCAACCTGCTCGGTTTGAGCGAACGCGATATCAGTATATACAAGGCCTTGCTGGCTATTGGACCCAGCTCTATTCGAACCATCGCTGAACGCTCAGGTGTCAATCGCGGCAGCACATATGAGTGTCTCAAAAGCCTGCAGCAGCGTGGAATCGTCACCTATCAGCCCCGTGGCAAGCGCCGTTATTTTTCGGCACGCGAACCGGAAGTACTGCTCCAACTGGCCAATGACCGCCGCGAGCAGATGGAGCAGGCGATGGAGCGACTCAAGAATACGGTTATTCCAGAACTGCATCATCTCAAACCCGACTTCAGCATTGCCAATGTTGAATTCTATGAAGGTGATGCCGGAATTGAGCAGGTGCTGCGCGACATCCTTAATCGCGTGGGCGCACAGGAAAATCCGGTGTATTCGGTATTCTCATCCAAGCCGATACGGCCATTGCTCTACCGCCCCTTTCCCAACTTCACGGCGCAGCGCGTGGCACGCAAGATTCAGGTCAGAGTCATTGCCCTTGGAGAAGGCGGAGAAAGCGCCGATTATTCAGAGCGCAAATGGATACGAACGGAAGGCCCTGTAGATGCCGCCTATATCGCCATCTATCCCCCCCGCTGCGCAATCATTTCTCTGGCGTCCGACAATTATCCGACTGCCGTCGTGATTGACTCCCGCGAAGTGGCAACGGCGCAACAGATCATTTTCAATACGCTTTGGAAGCTGCTCTAACCGCACACGTCAGGCACAAAAAAGGCAGCCCCTAGGCTGCCTTTTTGAACGCTGTCGAAAGCCGGTTATTTACCGAGTTTGCGACGAATCTGCTGCAGGGTACGCAGCTGAGCCGCTGCTTCGGCCAACTGAGCTGCAGCTCGTGAGTATTCAAACTCACCTGCTTTATCCGCCATCGCATGCTGAGCATGCTTCTGGGCTTCAATCGCAGCTGCTTCACTCAGATCACCCGCACGCAAGGCTGTATCAGCAAGCACTGTCACCTTGTTCGGCTGGACTTCGATGAAGCCACCGGAGACGTAAAATACATCTTCCTTACCGCCCTGCTTGCGCAGCTCGACAGGGCCTGGTTTCAGTTCCGTCAGAAGCGGAGCGTGACCCGGGTAGATACCCAGGTCACCCAGGCTACCTGTCACGGAGACAAACTCGATCAGGCCGGAGAACAGCTCTTCTTCGGCGCTTACGATGTCACAATGAACAGTCATAGCCATCTTGATTACCTCTTAAAAGGTTCCGCTCGGAACTTACAGGCCCTTCGCCTTCTCGACAGCCTCATCGATGGAGCCGACCATGTAGAATGCCTGTTCAGGCAGGTCGTCATACTCACCGTTCAGGATGCCGGTGAAACCACGGATGGTTTCTTTCAGCGGTACGTATTTGCCCGGCGCACCGGTAAATACTTCCGCTACGAAGAACGGCTGAGACAGGAAGCGCTGGATCTTACGCGCACGGGATACGGTCTGCTTGTCTTCTTCAGACAACTCGTCCATACCCAGGATCGCGATGATATCCTTCAGTTCCTTGTAGCGCTGCAGTGTCTGCTGTACGCCACGGGCGATCTCGTAGTGTTCCTGACCGATAACCAGCGGATCCAGCTGACGAGAAGTGGAGTCCAGCGGGTCAATCGCCGGATAGATACCCAGCTCCGCGATCTGACGAGACAGTACTACAGTCGCATCAAGGTGGGAGAAGGTGGTCGCCGGAGACGGGTCGGTCAAGTCATCCGCCGGTACGTATACCGCCTGGATGGACGTGATGGAACCGGTTTTGGTAGAAGTGATACGCTCCTGCAGAACGCCCATCTCTTCCGCCAGTGTCGGCTGGTAACCTACCGCAGACGGCATACGACCCAGCAGAGCCGATACTTCGGTACCCGCCAGGGTATAACGGTAGATGTTGTCGACGAACAGCAGTACGTCACGGCCTTCATCACGGAATTTTTCCGCCATGGTCAGACCGGTCAGGGCTACACGCAGACGGTTGCCGGGCGGCTCGTTCATCTGACCGTAGACCATCGCTACCTTGGACTTGTCGAACTGCTCAACGTTTACAACGCCGGCTTCCTGCATCTCGTGGTAGAAGTCGTTACCCTCACGAGTACGCTCACCGACACCCGCGAATACAGACAGACCTGAGTGCTGAGTCGCGATGTTGTTGATCAGCTCCATCATGTTGACGGTTTTACCTACACCGGCACCACCGAACAGGCCAACTTTACCACCCTTGGCAAACGGGCATACCAGGTCGATAACCTTGATACCGGTTTCCAGCAGGTCATTGGAGGATGACTGATCCGCGTAAGACGGTGCCTTACGGTGGATCGGCATGCGCTCTTCTTCACCGATCGGACCACATTCGTCGATCGGGTTACCCAGAACGTCCATAATACGGCCCAGGGTCTGAGTACCTACAGGTACAGAAACCGGTGCGCCAGTATTAGAGACTTCCAGACCACGGCTTACGCCTTCGGTCTGGCCCATTGCAATTGCACGTACGACACCGTCGCCCAGCTGCTGCTGAACTTCCAGTGTCAGGCCGGTTTTACCGACGACCAATGCGTCGTAAACCTTCGGCACGCTGTCACGCGGGAATTCCACGTCAACAACCGCACCGATAATCTGAACAATACGTCCGCTACTCATGTTCGGATCCTCTTAACTTTTGAACCTGTTCACTGCATTAAACAGCAGCAGCACCACCGACGATCTCGGAAATTTCCTGAGTAATCGCCGCCTGACGAGCCTTGTTGTATACCAATTGCAGCTCATCAATCAGGTTGCCGGCGTTATCGGTTGCGTTCTTCATCGCCAGCATACGGGCTGCCTGTTCACAGGCATTGTTCTCAACCACGGCCTGGTAGACCAGCGACTCGATATAGCGCAAAAGCAAGCCATCGAGCAGCTCTTTCGCATCGGGTTCGTACAGATAGTCCCAGCTGTGCTTGAGTGTTTCTGTGTCTTCTTCGCTCGCCGCGATCGGCAGCAGCTGCTGAACAACCGGCTTCTGGGTCATGGTGTTGACAAAGTCACTGGAGACAATGAACAACCTGTCCAGCTTGCCGTCGTCATAGGCATCCAGCATCACCTTGATTGAGCCGAGCAGCTGTTCCAGTTCAGGCGCATCGCCAAGACCGGATTTTGCCGCCACAACGTTACCACCGTAGTTACGGAAGAAGGTGATTGCCTTAGAACCCAGTGCACAGATGTCGATTTCGACATTCTGCTCATGGAATTCCTTCATTTTGCCTACAGCCGCCTTGAACGTATTCACGTTCAGACCGCCACAAAGACCACGGTCGGTCGCGATCACGATGAAACCGACCCGCTTGATCTCGCGCTCATGCATGTACGGATGACGATACTCAGGATTGGCTGTTGCCAAATGCTGGATCACACCGCGGATGCTTTGTGCATACGGACGGGAAGACTGCATGCGGTCCTGAGCCTTGCGCATTTTCGACGCAGCTACCATTTCCATGGCGCTGGTGATTTTGCGTGTGCTGCCGATACTCGCAATCTGTGTCTTGATCTCTTTTCCGACTGCCATTAGTTCCGCCTATTAAACTTGACTCAGTATTGGACCGGCCGATACCGCTGGCCGGTCACCCGCTCGAATGAGCTATTACCAAGTTTGGGTAGACTTGAACTTCTCGATGCCAGCCTTGAACTGAGCCGCGATTTCGTCGTTGTAATCGCCTTTCTCGTTCACTTTCGCCATCAAGTCAGCATGTTCGCTGTTGAAGTAGGCGACCAGGGCTGCTTCGAATGCACCGATCTTGTCCAGCTCGACACCTTTCAGGAAGCCTTCGTTGGCAGCGTACAGGCTCAAACCCATCTCGGCGACGGACATCGGAGAGTACTGTTTCTGCTTCATCAGCTCGGTCACGGCCTGACCGTGCTCCAGCTGGTTACGAGTCGCATCATCCAGGTCGGAAGCAAACTGCGCGAACGCAGCCAGTTCACGGTACTGAGCCAGAGCCAGACGTACACCACCACCCAACTTCTTGATGATCTTGGTCTGAGCTGAACCACCGACTCGGGATACGGACAGACCTGCGTTGATCGCAGGACGTACACCGGAGTTGAACAGGCTGGCTTCCAGGAAGATCTGTCCGTCGGTAATGGAGATCACGTTGGTCGGTACGAACGCGGATACGTCGCCACCCTGAGTCTCGATCACCGGCAGTGCGGTCAGGGAGCCGGTCTGGCCCTTGACTTCACCTTTGGTGAACTGCTCAACGTAGTCGGCGTTAACGCGCGCAGCACGTTCCAGCAGACGGGAGTGCAAGTAGAACACGTCACCCGGGTATGCTTCACGGCCCGGCGGACGGCGCAGCAACAGGGAGATCTGACGGTAGGCCCAAGCTTGTTTGGTCAGGTCATCATAGATGATCAGGGCATCTTCACCGCGGTCACGGAAGTATTCGCCCATGGCACAACCGGCGTACGGCGCCAGGTACTGCATGGCGGCCGGATCGGCTGCGCCGGCAGCGACCACGATGGTGTGATCCATCGCACCGTGCTCTTCCAGCTTGCGTACCACGTTGGCGATGGTGGACTGTTTCTGTCCGATCGCAACGTAGATACATTTGATGCCGGTACCTTTCTGGTTGATGATCGCATCTACCGCGATTGCGGTTTTACCGATCTGACGGTCACCGATGATCAGCTCACGCTGGCCACGGCCTACCGGTACCATCGCGTCAATCGCTTTCAGACCGGTCTGGACCGGCTGATCAACGGACTGACGTGCGATAACGCCCGGCGCAACCTTTTCAACGGCGTCGGTCAGTTTCGCTTCGATCGGGCCTTTGCCGTCAATCGGGTTACCCAGTGCGTCAACGACGCGACCGAGCAGCTCCGGACCAACCGGCACTTCCAGGATACGACCAGTACAACGGGCAGTCATGCCCTCTACCAGACTCTGGTATTCGCCCAGTACTACGGCACCTACAGAGTCACGCTCCAGGTTCAGCGCCATACCGTAGACGCCGCCCGGGAATTCAATCATCTCGCCGTACATGACGTCGGCAAGACCGTGGATCAGGATAATACCATCGGAAACGCTGACGATGGTGCCCTCGTTACGGGCTTCAGAAGACACGTCGAGTTTTTCGATGCGCTTCTTGAGAATCTCGCTGATCTCAGAAGGATTCAGTTGCTGCATTGTTATTCCTCACACTCAGGAATTCATCGCTTCGGCCAGTTTCGCCAGACGCGCACGAACGGAACCATCGATCACAAGGTCGTCAGAACGAACCACCACACCCCCAATGATGGACTTGTCCACCTGGGAGGTCAGTTTCACTTCGCGACCCAGCTTGTTGCTGAGAGCTTTCGCCAGCTTGTCCTGCTGCGCCTTACCCAGAGCAAACGCGGTTGTCAGGTCAACATCGACCGTCTTCTCGAAGTTTGCTTTCAGGATATCGAACTGCGCAGCAATTTCCGGCAACAGAGCCAGGCGGCGGTTTTCAGCAAGCAGGCTAATGAAGTTTTTGCCTGCTGCGTCGGCCTGCTTTTCGCACACCGCGATAACCAGTCCCGCTTTCTGTTCTGCCGTCAGTGCCGGGTTGCTCAGCACGCGATCCATCTCGCCGTCCTGAGCCGCCAAAGCGGCCAGGGACAGCAGGCTGGACCATTGATCGAGGGTACCCTGCTCGCGCGCATATTCGAATGCGGCGTTGGTGTAGGGCCGGGCGACTGTATTGAGTTCAGCCATCGTAAACCTCGTTTAAAGCTCAGCGGCCAGTTTCTCAACCAGCTTAGCGTGGGCTTTCTCGTCGATAGAGGCTTCCAGGATTTTTTCCGCACCGGCAATTGCCAGCGCACCCACCTGTGCACGCAGAGCGTCCTTCGCACGGTTGAGTTCCTGTTCCACCTCGGCCTCGGCAGACGCCTTCACGCGATCGGCTTCCTCGCGTGCCTGCTCCTTGGCTTCCTCGATGATCTTGGTAGCCCGTTTGTTGGCCTGCTCAATGATGGCGGCTGCCTCTTCCTTGCTGGCACGCATGTCGTTAGCGGCTTTTTCCTGAGCCAGCTTCAGATCACGTTCAGCACGGTCGGCCGCATCAAGCCCTTCGGCAATCTTCTTCTTACGTTCTGCCAGCGCACCGGTAATCGGCGGCCAGACGTATTTCATACAAAATACAACGAAAATGAAGAATGCAATGGCCTGACCAATGATGGTGAGATTGATATTCACGCCATTACCCCTCGCAGTTGAATAGTCTCGTGAGACCCGAAAGAGGTCTCAACTTTGGTTTTAAACCGGAATCAACCTGCGAACAGAATGTACAGTGCCATACCAACGCCGATCATCGGCACCGCATCGACCAGACCTACCACGATGAAGAACTGGCTACGCAGAACCGGAACCAGTTCCGGCTGACGAGCAGCACCTTCCAGGAATTTACCGCCCAGCAGGCTCACGCCCAGAGCACCTGCCAGCGCGGACAGACCCAGCAGCAGAGCAACAGCGATATAAGTGATCTCCATTTTATTTCTCCAGAGTTTTCAAGGTTTCAGTTAAGTTAAATTTTCAAGTTAAATCGGTTTTTGCCCGGTGACGTGCACCTTAATGCTCATCGTGTGCCATAGCCAGATAGACGATGGTCAGCACCATGAAAATGAACGCCTGCAGCGTGATAACCAGGATGTGGAAAATCGCCCAGGGAACAGACAATACCCACTGAGCCCAGAACGGCAGCAGTGCAATCAGGATGAAGATGATTTCACCCGCATACATGTTCCCGAAGAGTCGCAGACCCAGAGAGATCGGTTTTGCCAGCAGGTTAACCACTTCCAGGAACAGGTTGAACGGGATGAAGTATTTGCCCAGCGGCTGCAGCGACAGTTCAGCGGCAAAACCGGACACACCCTTGACCTTGATGCTGTAAAAGATGATCAGGAAGAAGACGGAAATACTCATGCCCATGGTGGCATTGATGTCGGTCGTCGGTACGATTTTCCAGTACGGAATGCCCATCTCGCCGGCAATGTACGGAATGAAATCAACCGGGATCAGCTTCAGCGAGTTCATCAGGAAGATCCAGACGAATACGGTCAGAGCCAGAGGCGCAATTACCGGGTTCTTGTGATGGAAGATGCTCTTGACGTTGCTGTCGACAAATTCGATCACGGATTCGATAAAGTTTTGCAGGTTGCCCGGCACATCACTGGTAACCGAGTCGGCAACCTTGCGGAACAGCCAGATGAATACCATACCCATCAGGATGGAAAAGAACATGGTATCGACGTTGATCGCCCAGAATCCCATCTCCGCCGCTTTTTCGCCGCCAGCAAATGTCCAGCCCTCAGTGGGGTGGTTGCCGAAGGTGAGATTGCTCAGGTGATGCGATATATACTCTGAGGATGTAGGGTTTTCGCTTGCCATTCTCAGCTTCTCTCATTCAAAGTTTTTCAGGAACCGGTGTTGAACAACCTCAAGTGCAGCATCCAGCCGGATAGTTGCAGCAGTATGAAGGTGCCAAATAGGGAAAATGGGCTCAAAGGCTGAACCAGCATAAAGGTGGAACTGAACAGCGCCACCACCAGCATCATTTTCCCTATTTCGCTCGCATACATGCTTACCAGCACGCCGCGCGCGCCGATCGCCTGCCGATTGCCAAGGGTACGCCAGGTGAAGTACAGGTTGGGCAGCAGATAGATCACGCCCCCCAGAAGTGCCGAATAGGCCTCTACGACACCCATCAGCAAACAGGCCGCAGATACCAGAAGTACCAACACGGCCTGCATGAGTAGAATGCGCATGAATGCCCGGAAACTGCGTCGAACATGACGACTGACCGCAGCCGGCGCCTGTTCTGCTTCACTCTTACTCAACTTTGATCCTGCCACCAGCCTGAACAGTGCCCAAATAGCGGGCCGATTATAGGCATTCCCCCTCACATTCTCAACTCAATCCCGACAGTTTTGCACTAAGGTCTTAACTTCGTACCTGTCGGCTGCTTCGGGTCAAGAAATGCGCTGCAGAATCGCCTCGAGTTCGTCCTGTGATTTGAAGTCGATGGAGATTTTGCCCTTGCCACTGGCACCGCGACGGATGCTAACCCCCGTGGACAGGCGCTGTGCCAAAGAACCCGCCCACTGATCCAGCTCGGCATCCGGCAGCGCTTCCGCTTTGGACGGATTTTCCTCCACCCCCTGGTAACGCTTGACCAGCTGCTCGGTTTGTCGAACAGAAAGTTCCCGTGACACAACCTCGTCGGCCGCCTTGATCTGCACCAGCCCCTGCAGGGCCAGCAAGGCACGTGCATGGCCCATTTCCAGGTCGCCATGTTCCAGCAGGGTACGCACTTCCGGTGTCAAATTCATCAAGCGCATCAGGTTGGCAATGGTCGAACGTGACTTGCCGATGGCGTCCGCCACCTGCTGCTGAGTCAGCTCGAATTCGCTCTGAAGACGCTGCAGCGCAATGGCTTCTTCAATCGGGTTCAGGTTTTCCCGCTGAATGTTTTCGATCAGCGCCATCGCGATCACCGCCTCGTCCGGCACATCTCGAATGATGGCAGGTACGGTACTCAGGCCCGCCATCTGGCTGGCTCGCCAGCGCCGCTCACCGGCAATGATTTCATACCGGCCACCGGCCAGCGGACGCACCACTATCGGCTGCATGACCCCCTGGCTACGGATGGAACTGGCCAGTTCTTCCAGCGCGTCAGGGTTCAAGTCCCGGCGCGGCTGATAACGCCCAGGTTCGACCAGGCCGATTTCCAGCTCGCGCAGATGGTCACGGTCATCAATGGCCGGGGCCGGTGCAGTCGTGTTTGCTTCCTGCCCGTGGCTGCTTGTGACATCCGACAACAACGCATCCAGACCTCGTCCCAGTCCGCGTTTTTTCGCTACCATTTACTCTGTTTCCTGTTCCGTCAGCGCTGCTGTTTCAGGGGTCGGTCGGGCCTGTCGCTCCCGCTCAGTGCGCCGAATCAGCTCCCCTGCCAGGGCCAAATAGGCCTGGGCACCACGTGAATTTTTATCGTATTGCAAGGCCGGCAAACCATGGCTGGGCGCCTCTGCCAAACGCACATTGCGCGGGATAACCGTGCGATAGACCTTGTCGCCAAAATATTCCACCAGGTGAGTCGAAACGTCCTTGGTCAGACTCATGCGCGGATCAAACATGGTCCGCAATATCCCTTCGATTTGCAGTGCCGAATTCAGACGCTGGTTGATCTTGTTGATGGTCCCGATCAACGCACTGATCCCTTCCAGAGCGTAATACTCACACTGCATGGGGATGATGACCCCTGCCGAGGCGGTCAACGCATTGACGGTCAGCAGGTTCAATGACGGCGGGTTGTCGATCAGGACGTAGTCATACTCCTCAAGCACCGGCTGCAGGGCCGTCTGCAAACGGAACTCGCGACGCGGCAGCTGCAGCAGCTCAACCTCGGCAGCGGTAAGATCGGCATTGGAACCGATCAGGTGGTAGCCGCTTTTCAGCCCCTTGATGATGGTTTCCCTGGCATCGGCCTGACCCGTCAACAGCTCGTAGGCAGAGCATTCCAGTTGATGTTTGTCGATGCCGCTGCCCATCGTGGCGTTCCCCTGGGGATCCAGGTCAATCATCAGCACCCGTTTATGTGTCGCCGCCAGTGACGCCGCCAGATTGACGCAGGTGGTTGTCTTGCCCACGCCGCCCTTCTGGTTGGTGATCGTGATGATTTTGGCCACGCCTATGCTCTCCCTAGAATCAGCAGGTGCCGCTCGCCCTCGGTATCCGGTACTTGCAGCCGGTGACTCTCTCGCAATACAAAACCTGCCGGTATCTGTTCAATCTCGGCCTCAGGATACAGCCCTTTCATGGCAAGAAAAACACCTTGCTCGCCAGCCAGGTGACCACTCAATTCCAGCATGTCGGCAATGGAGGCAAAGGCCCTGGAAATCACCTGGTCGAAAGGCTCTGCCACCACCGCTTCAACCCGGCCATTGATAACGGTCAGGTTGTCCAGCCCCAGCTCAGCCTTGACCTGTACCTGAAAGCGGGTCTTCTTGCCGTTACTGTCCAGCGTTGTGACCTCCAGATCGGGACGGCAAATGGCCAGTGGAATACCCGGCAAGCCGGGGCCGCTTCCTACATCCAGCAAGCGTCCGCTACCGATCCAGGGCAGCACGCTGAGGCTGTCGATCAGATGACGGGAAATCATCTGGGCCGGATCGCGCACAGCGGTCAGGTTGTACGCCCGATTCCACTTCACCAGCATCTGATGATACGCCAGCAGTTGCTCGATTTTGCTGTCATCCAGTTCGATGTTCAGCGGTTTCAAATAGCGCTGCAGCAGGTCACGATAGTCGGACATTATTCAGTCTCCTGCCTGCTGACATTGTGATTCAGCTGTCGTTTCTTCAGATACACCAGCAACAGCGAAATTGCAGCGGGAGTCATACCCTGAATGCGTGATGCCTGTGCCAGGGTTTCCGGGCGTTGCTGATCCAGTTTCAGCTTAAGCTCGTTGGAAAGTCCGCTGACCTGACTGTAATCAAAATCGTCGGGTAAGCGCGTGTTTTCCTGACGACGTACCTGCTCGATTTCAGCTTTTTGGCGCTCGATGTAGCCCGAATACTTGAGCTGGATTTCGACCTGTTCGGCCGCCTGAGAGTCCTCTGCCGGAAAGCCCTTGAGCCCCGCCACATCCCGGTATCCCAGTTCGGGCCGCTTGATCAGATCGGCCAGGTTGTATTCCCGGTTCAGTTCCGTTTTCAGTTTGCCGTTCAGCTGTTCGGACTCCGCCGTACCCGGGTGGATCCAGGTATTTTTCAGGCGCTGCAGTTCCTGCTCCATTGCCTCACGTTTGGCTTCAAAACGGGCCCAGCGCTGATCTCCCACCAACCCCAGGGCTCGACCCTTCTCGGTCAGGCGCAGGTCGGCATTGTCTTCGCGCAGAATCAGTCGGTATTCGGCTCGACTGGTAAACATGCGGTAGGGCTCGGAGGTGCCCAGTGTGATCAGGTCATCCACCATGACCCCCATGTAGGCTTCATCACGATGCGGATACCAGGCTTCGCGATCAAGTGCGCGGGCAGCTGCATTGTAGCCGGCCAGTAACCCTTGAGCTCCGGCCTCTTCATAGCCGGTGGTTCCGTTGATCTGTCCGGCGAAATAGAGCCCTTGAATATGGCGTGTTTCCAGCGTGTGCCGCAGATCCTGTGGGTTGAAGAAATCGTACTCGATGGCATAACCGGGGCGAGTGATATGAGCCTGTTCAAAACCGCGAATCGAACGTACCAATTCCATCTGTACATCAAACGGCAAACTGGTCGAGATACCGTTCGGGTACAGTTCATGAGTAGTCAACCCTTCCGGCTCGACAAATACTTGATGCTGGTCCTTATCGGCAAAACGGTTGATCTTGTCTTCAATCGAGGGGCAATACCGAGGTCCTATGCCTTCGATCACGCCCGTGTACATCGGTGACCGGTCCAGTCCGCCCCGAATAATCTCATGCGTGCGGGCATTGGTGTGCGTAATGAAGCAGTTTACCTGGCGGGGATGTTCATCAGCCTGGCCCATGAATGACATGACAGGAATCGGTGTGTCACCCGGCTGAGGCTGCATCACTGAAAAATCAACACTGCGAGCATCGATGCGAGGCGGTGTCCCGGTTTTAAGACGATCAACCCGTAAAGGCAGTTCGCGTAATCGCTGAGCCAGACGAATCGAGGGCGGATCTCCGGCACGACCACCGGTATGGTGATCAAGCCCGACATGAATGACACCACCAAGGAAAGTCCCGGCGGTCAATACGACCGAGTGGGCATGAAAACGGATACCGGTCTGGGTGACAACGCCCTTGACCTTGTCACCTTCCATAATCAGGTCGTCAGCGGCCTGCTGGAAGATCTGCAGATTCGGCTGATTTTCCAGTATCGAGCGAATGGCAGCTTTGTACAGTATGCGGTCAGCCTGGGCACGGGTGGCTCTGACTGCCGGTCCCTTACGAGCGTTGAGCACCCGAAACTGGATACCACCGCGATCAGTTGCACGCGCCATGGCTCCATCGAGAGCATCGATCTCCTTGACCAAATGGCTTTTCCCTATTCCTCCGATGGCCGGGTTACATGACATCTGTCCGAGTGTCTCGATGTTATGGGTCAGAAGCAGTGTTTTGGCACCGATGCGGGCGGCTGCCAAAGCCGCTTCGGTGCCGGCATGTCCGCCACCAATTACGATCACATCAAAGCGGTCAGGATAGTCCACTGAAGGCCTCATATCTTGCAAGTTAGAGCTGGCCGTAAGTGGCCGGAGAAAAGGAGGACAAGTATAGCGCTCCATGAAGCGTTAAGAAACGCGCAAAATTTGGTCAATCATGTCCCCTTGTTGTTCAACCTTTAAGTAGGGGTCATATAGGTAAAGAAAATATATATATATAAAAGAAGATTGTTATTGTTCTTATATATGGGCAGCCCCTTTTTCCTGAATATCCCCATTTTACCCTTTAACTTCAGCACGTTACGGATCATGAAACCCTGTTGTCCATTACCCGGTTGGCTGGTGGCGGCTTGAGGACAGCATGTGTGCAAAGTGGCCAGTTATACATACGCTAGAGTTATCCAACGACCAGGCACAGTTATTCACCGGTCAGGATCACAGCTACTCACCAGCCCTGTGTGAATAGTTTTGAACAAGCATACAATTGTTCAGTTGCTATGGATAAGGAGAGGATATCCTTTGTGTAACTGGAATGTGGATAAAAATGATCCCGGAAATCTGTGACTCTGCCTGTGTGCAACTCTGTTAATGAACTGTATAACCTGCGGCTTGTTTCTCCATCGCAATTGTGGATAATAAATTTTTAATACTGCAGATATCCCAATAAGTTCATTTAAATCAAAGAGTTGCTTTATATTTATTTGTTTATAAGTTTGTGGGTTTCAGGATGGGAGTAAGGCCGCTTTTCAAGCCCCTGAAATAGCTGTCTATATTTTAACCACTTTAAGGCTGAGTTGAATGACTTGTGGGTAAGTCGGTATGGGGTCTGTCGAGATTGCTGTGAATAAATCGCGGCCGACGGACGCGGCCGCGGACAGGCTTACTGGCGAATGCCTTCAATACTGAGAATCAGAGTGACCTCTTCAGCAGTGGGGCCCAACTGAGCCTTGATGCCGAAGTCGGCCAGCTTGAGGGTCGTGGTACCTTCAAATCCGGCACGGTAACCGCCCCAGGGGTCTTTTCCTTCGCCTATTGGTGCAGCATCAATGACGATTTCACGGGTGACGCCGTGCAAGGTCAGGTTACCGGTAACGGCCAAACGGTCAGCATCCACCTGCTTGACGGATGTTGAGGTAAATTCGGCACTCGGGAAGGAGTCCACAGCCAGGAAATCCTTGCCACGCAAGTGCTTGTCTCGCTCGGCGTGGTTGCTGTCCACACTTGACGGGTCGATGGTAACGCTGATTTGACTGGCTTCCGGCTGCTCGGCATCCCAGCTGAAGCTACCTTTGAAGTCCTTGAACGTACCGTAGAGCCAGCTGTAACCCAGGTGACTGATTTTGAAGTTGATAAAGGCATGCTGGCCCGGGATATCGATTGCATAGTCTGCGGCCTGGGCCGACAGGCTGCTCAGGCTAACGGCAGTGCCCAACAGCAGGCTGCCCAATACTTTTTTCATCTTACGTTTCCTTATGTGTAGAGGTTTCGGGTTTAAGCATACGCACCAGAGTGGTGTCACGATCCAGAACATGGTGTTTGAGTGCGCCGAGCGCATGAAGTGCCGCAAGTCCCAGAATACTGATGGCCGACCAGTAATGAAGAGTGCCCGCGAGATCGGCCTGATTGTCGAGACCGCTGACCAGGGCGGGTACCTGGAACCAGCCAAACAGACTGATACCGTCACCCTTGGCGGTTGAAATCATGTAGCCGCTGATCAACGTCAGCAGCAGCAGCAGGTAGAGCAGTCCGTGTGTCAGTGTTGCCAGTCGGCGTTCCCAGCGGGCATGTCCAGCGGGGGCTTCAGGCGTCGGCTGTTGCAGGCGCCAGTACAAACGGAACAGCAATATAGGTACCAGCAGCAGGCCGACACTCTTGTGCCAGAAAGGTGCTTGCTGATACCAGGGGCTGTAATAGTTCAGTTCTACCATCCACAGGCCCAGGGCTATCAGCGCGAATATGGCCAGTGCCATGACCCAGTGCAGCACGATGCTCACCAGGCCATAGGCGGCCGTGCTGTTTTTCATCTGCATTGTCTATCCTCCCTACAGTCAGGCCATGATTGTGGCACCGACTGAAGCAGGGATACATGCCAAGGATTGGTGGATACAGATCAGATATGTTGATCGATGGGGCTGTCCCGCCGAAACGGGACCTGTGCATCAGTTGCGAGGGGAGCGAGAGGTTTTGAACCAGGGGCGGTGTGCGAGCAAGAGTTCAGCCGTGCGTGACAGGGGCTGTATATCTGAACGTGCATTGCGAGCCAGCAGGTGGGCGCAGCGCCTGAGGCCGAGACCGGCCTGCTCCGGTGCCTGCTCCAGGCGGCTTAAGCGTTTCAGGGCCTGCTGGACCATAGCCTGCTCCCGAACACTGAGATCGTCCCTGTTCTGCAGGCGGTGCAGCAGAAAAATGCTTTGACCTGTATCGAGCACGGCCAGGCATCCTGAAGTGGCCGAGCCGGTATCGGCGTTGTTGCGTTGATACAGACGCAACAGGTGCAGCACGCGATGGTTCAGACGCGCCTGCCAGACCGAATGGCGTGACAGGGCATCGGGAGAGGCTGCCAGCGATTGCAGTTCATGCAGCATCATCTGAACCAGAACGCGGCTGCGTTGACGCAGGTTGGTGGGAAACACATAGCGGAAGGCGATCATGGCAATCAGTGGTGCGGCGATCACCGCGAGTGCCATGGACAATGAGTGGGAAAAGCTCTCGCTACCGGCCTGTGTCGGATGGAGCAACAGCAGCATGATCATGTTGAAGTCCATGGCACCGGCCTGGCTGCGTGGATGGGCCATGGGCAGGGCTCCGAGCATGACCAGCGGTAGCATGCTGACCAGTTGGAACAGACTGCTTTCGCCCAGTGGCCAGATCAGCCATTCACACCCGAGGGCCACCAAGGCCCCGCACGCCTGGCCGATAAAAATGAAGCGCATCAGCCGGGCGGGATTGTCGGTAGTTGAAAACAGGGTAATCATGACTGAAGCACCCAGCAGCAGGTAAGGACCTGCAGGCCAGTCGGTCAGCCACCAAAGACTGCCGAGCAGCAGGATCAGAGCGCTGGCTCTCAACATGGCTTGGCGGGCTCCGACCCAGTCGCGGTGTAGAATAACCGGAGGCTGTCGGGCCGGCCGCGATGGTGGCTCGTCTGTATCGGGTTGCAGCAGAGAGGCCAGGCGAGCCAGTAACGTTTGCACGATGGCGGGTGCGCTCTGGCACTGTTGGCGGGCGTCGTGAAGACAGAGGCGTTGGCGCTCGGGATCGATTGCAGTGGCCAGACTGTCGGCCAATTGCTGTAGGGCCGTAATGCCTGCTGCCGTTAGTGTGGGTCGGTTCGGCTCGGATCTGAGCCAGAGCAACAGTTCGACCTGTGCGTTGAGGAGCCGCCGAGCCGAACGCAGATGGCGCTGAGCGCTGATGGAGCCGGCGGATTGGGCCTGTAACTGTTCCTCCAGCACGGCCATTTTCTCCAGCCAGCCTTGTATGGCCGGAGTATGGGGTGAGCGGGGCTGTAGTTGTCCGGCGAGCAGGTGCAGCAGCCGGGCACTCAGGAGATAGAGTTGCCGGGTGGTTGCATTGGGGCGGCTGGCTGGTGCCAGCAGTAGACCGACAAGCAGTGCCATACTGACACCGACCAGAACGGTCAACAGGCGGTCCAGTCCGAAGCTCAGGATGGAGTCCGGAGCATCGGTGCTTAACAGCGCAACCATGGCGGCGGAATAGCCCGCCAGCAGGGTGCCGTAAGCGGCCAGGCCATGAATCAGATTACCGGCACCGGCACAGAGGCTGACCCAAAAGGCCAGTCCCAGCACCAGAAGCGGAATGCTGCCGTCGGCGATGACAACCAGAGCGACGCCAAAACCGGTGCCGATAAGTGTCCCCAGGCCGCGAAACAGACTTTTCTCGATCAACATGCCGCGCACGGGTTGCGAGGCCGCCCATACGGTCATGGCGGACCATTGCGGATGCTCCAGTCCTGAGGCCCAGGCCACAACGAGGGCCAGCCCGGCTGCAACAGCGGTCCGTATGGCGAATTCGAGGCGTTGACGGTCGAAGCCGAGTGTGAGCAGAAGCCGGTTATTCACTGGGCGGCCTCGTCTGACAGACTTTGCAGCCGTTTGCGGATGCGGCTCAGGACGCGGGTGGTTTGCTCTATTTCGGCGTCGCTGACCGCCTCCAGCATACGGGCTTCAATGCCGTCGAGAATGCCCCGAATACGCATTGCTTCCTGATGCCCGGACGGTGTCAGCAGAACATAGCGACGGCGACGGTCATTCAGATCGGGTTTACGCTCGACAAAGCCGCGTACCACCAGAGTGTCCAGCAGACGGACCAGGCTGGAGCCGTCAATGCCGGCGCGTGCGGCCAGTTCCTTTTGGGTGCAGCCATCACCCCCTTCCAGCAGATGGATCAGAGGAGACCAGCTGATATCGGTGACGCCTTCCTGGGCCAATAACTGGTCCAGCGTTCGGCGCCAGAGGCGGGCCAACAGTGTAAAGCGGATGCCGAATTTTTGTTGACTGGGAGCGGGTGCCGGCACAGTAAATCCTATTCAATTAATTTGAATTCAAACAATATGTCAGTCTATCACCCAAGATATATTTTATCCACAGACAATGGGTAGCTGAGGGAGATGTCTTCGGTCGTGGAGCGGAAGAGTTGCCCCGGCAGGTCCGGTATGCCGAGGCGGGGTGTGGATAAATTTTACTTGCCGATACAGAACGAGCTGAAAATGCGTCCCAGCAGGTCATCCGATGTGAACTCGCCGGTGATTTCGCTCAGCACCTGCTGCGCCTGGCGCAGATCTTCGGCCAGCAGTTCGCCGGCACCGTGCAGCTGCAGCTGTTCGGCGCCGGTATCGAGCAGCTCGCGGGCGCGCTCCAGAGCATCGATATGGCGGCGGCGAGCCATGAAGCCCCCCTCGGTGGTACTGCTGAAGCCCATCACCTCCTTCAGATGCTGGCGCAGCTGGTCGACGCCCTCGCCGCCCTTGGCGCTCAGCCGGATCAGGGTGTACTCGCCCTGCCGTTCCAGGCCGATGGGCTCGTCGCTCAGGTCCGCCTTGTTGCGGATCAGGGTGACATGGCTGAAATCATCCAGGTGGTCGGCCAGCTCGGGCCAGAGCTCGGCCGGATCGGTGGTGGCCGAACGGGTGCTGTCCACCATCATCAGGATGCGGTCCGCCTTGCGGATCTCCTCCCAGGCGCGATCGATGCCGATCCGCTCCACCGCATCCGGCGCGTCGCGCAGGCCGGCGGTGTCGATGATATGCAGCGGCATGCCGTCGATGTGGATATGTTCGCGCAAGACATCACGGGTGGTGCCTTCGATATCGGTGACGATCGCCGTTTCGCGCCCGGCCAGGGCGTTGAGCAGGCTCGACTTGCCGGCGTTGGGACGACCGGCGATCACCACGTTCATCCCCTCGCGCAGCAGGCTGCCCTGGCGTGCCTCCTGGCGGACTTCGCCGAGCTGCTGCAGGATTCGGTCGAGGTCGTTCTGGACCTTGCCGTCGGCGAGAAAATCGATCTCCTCCTCGGGGAAGTCGATGGCCGCTTCAACATAGATGCGCAGCTGGATCAGCGCCTCGACCAGCGCATGCACCCGCTCGGAGAAGGCGCCCTGTAATGAGCGCAGCGCACAGCGGGCGGCTTGCTCGGAGGAGCTGTCGATCAGGTCGGCGATCGCCTCGGCCTGGGCCAGGTCCAGCTTGTCGTTGAGGAAGGCCCGTTCGGAGAACTCGCCGGGACGTGCCAGGCGGGCGCCGAGAGCGATGCAGCGTTGCAGCAGCAGGTCGATGATCACCGGGCCACCGTGGCCCTGCAGCTCGATCACATCCTCGCCGGTAAACGAGTGCGGATTGGGGAAATACAGCGCTATGCCCTGGTCCAGCACCTGAGCGCCCTCGCCCATAAACGGCGTGTAGTGGGCATGGCGCGGCCTGGGCGCAAAGCCCAGCAGCTGCTCGGCGATGCTCAGCGCCTGGGGACCGGACAGACGGATAATGCCGACGCCGCCGCGTCCGGGCGGTGTGGCTTGGGCGGCGATGGTGTCCTGTTGAGTGCTGAGCATGGGAATCTCCTGAACCTGAAACGCAAGTAAGCTTTGAGAGAAATCCACAAGGCCCAATTTCTTCAGCCCTTGGGGGTAATAAAGCAGTCAGAGGATCTTATGCTCGTCTCAAAGTGTGCTTACCCAATATTCTACCATTGAGTTGATACAGGCGTATCAGCGGATCAGTATGAGGACACGCGAACTCAACCCCAAAGTGCGACACTCGCCTATGCAGCCTGAAGCAGTTCCTCCTATTGCCATGCCTGGGGCTAAGGAAGCTGCGAATAAGTTCGCCGCATGGGATAATGCCAGCTTCACGACAACTTCGGCGAATGAGCACGACCTCAATCAGGCTGACTGGTATATTGCCGAACAGCCGGGACGACTAAATGCCTTGAAACAACGCCCTCGTATCAACAAAGTCGGGATTCAGACAGAATGCCTGAAGGCCAGTATCCGTGCGAAAGTTGAGCATCTGTTCTGGATCATCAAGTGTCAGTTCGGGTTTGTAAAAGTACGCTACCGTGAGCTGAAGAAGAACGATGGCAAGCTTGCCATGCTGTTCGCGCTGGCCAACGTTGTGCGGGTGGATCAGATGTTGAGAGTACAGGGTTAATCCGCCTGTACTGCCTGAAAAGGCAGGTGCGAGCGGTTAAAAAGGGTGAAAAGTGCTGAATATCTACCTCTAATGCAATGATAACGACATTTCAGAACGTGGGTCGGACTTATTCGCAGCTTCCCTAGGTCGCTTACTATCTTCTGGATAAACCACATCGATAAACTCGGGCTTCAGAACGGCCGTTTCATCTCGTTAACTGGGGTAAATTTCATCCCCGTCATGCCCGCAGACCGAATCTGTTCCACAATATCAGAGCGCAGCATGAGGGGACGATATCCGCCATTAATATGTAGATAAAACAACTTCTGTTCTGCCGGGATTTCATCAGTCTTCAGGACAAATGTATCAATCCTTCCAACAGATGCTTCCCCAGAGGTGTCGTAACATGTCTGAAATACAGACCGTTCCTCATCAAATGCCGGCAACATATCCCGAGGAGCGACAAGGAAAAACGGTTCCGGATACCGCTCCTCCTCAATGGTGACAGACGCTTCTGTGAAAAAGGCTTCAGCTTCGTTCTGCTCCAGTAACTGCTTTAATCGGGCCGACACAAAATTTCTGAGTCCCAGGGAAAAATAGTCTAGAAGCCGTCCTTCAGGCATGCTGTAAGCCCTGTTAAAACGAGCATCGTCACCTCTGTAATCTTCCAGCTCAATTACAGGAATTAGTTGAAGCTCACACTCAGGGTGATTGTAAAACCGCCGTCCTGCCAGCCCGGTCCAGACATTGGCGGGATTTCCGGGTGCTATTTTTAGAAACCATTCGCGGGTGCTCGCGGTATAGGTAATACAGTGGGTTGAGATTAGTTCGCTGATTTCGAAATATTCCATACAGAACCTTATAAGTATTTATAAAACGGTTTACTGCCATGCCTGTGGGCCACACTTATCACGTGCACATAGTAATACGCGCCCGGTTAGAAGATCAGATTCTATATCTGCCTGTATTTTCTGAATCTCTGCAACCAGTTTTTCATCGCTCCAATGCCGACCCGCGCTGTCAGCTGCTTCAAAATCAGAGTCCAGCTTATCAAGTTTAGTCTTTACGTAGTCTTGGTAGCTGTTTGAAACACAATCCCCGGTACCGCAACCTGTATGGCCACTTTTATGTATAGGCAGTACGGGGTCCCTTGTGATACCACCACCTGGTGGTGTGGCACCTACTGCTCCAGGAAGCATAATGCCGTTCATAGCAGAGTCCTAATTATAAACACCTCTATCAGCCGCCGCCTGTAATGCTGATGAATTCTTAGCATGCTTAGTAGTGATTAGATGATGGGCTGCCCAGCCTTTACCTGCATAGTGCCCGTCTGGATCTATATTTTTTCTGAGCCCCGGACCACTTCCATCCAAACTTCCCTTACAATTCGCATTATGCACCCAGGCCTTCGCCTCACCGGCGAAGTAGTTCGGCGTGTTGGCCACGCTGAAGTTGTAGACCCTGGTGGGTTCTTCAACATAGGTGTTGCCATAGGCCACCACATCGCCTTCCAGCGTGGCGATGGGATCTTCCCACTCCAGGTCCTTGGCTTCGGTCCAGCCCTTGCCCTGTACCCAGAAGGGATGCTCCGGGGTGGCGGTGAGAGTACCGAACTCGGTGTCGATGCGCTGGTAGCCGGGGGCGGTGCGGCTGAGCTCCTGAATGATCGGCTGATCTGCATCAGTAAAGCCTGAGGTGTTGCGAGACTCAACCCGGTCGCCCACGCTGAGCTGCTCGATGGGCACAGGGCCTGTGGGCGTCCAGATCAGGGTACTGGCCGGGAAACTGGCACACTTGATATCGTGCTCCAGATCGTCGGCATACCGGGCGAGGCTGTCGTTGCCGCTGAGCTTGGCCAGTTTGGTTACGACCTTGAGCGCGACGGCTGGGTTGATGTGCTGCCCCAGGATTCGACCGATGTCGTAGGGACCGCACTGCATCACGGTCTCGACATCGTCGAGTACCGATCCGATCAGCTCTTCCATGGTGCCGATGGGGTCGGTGGCGAAAGCCTTGGCGACGTCCAGCAGCACGGAGGGATCTTCAAGGATCTCCAGCAGATCTTTGACCTAGTCACCGAGGCCATCAATCAGGCCTTCGATGAAGTCACCGAGAACGTGGATGGCGACTTTGACGCCCTGAGCCAGGTTATGGAACGTTTCACCGATGCCCCTGCAATACCAGCTGTCGCACTCTTCCACCTGATACTTGGGATCGTTCCACATGGTTTGGCACTCAGGCCCTTTGGGTGTATCGGTGCCTGGCGGGTTGCTGTCTTCGTTGCCGGTATCCGAAGGAGGAGTATTGCTGTTGCCCTCGGTGTCACCGGTATCAAGATCCGAACCTGTTCCACCCTGGCCATGGCCATTGGCCCAGTCGGGGTGCGCAAAGTCAGAGCCGTTGCCGAGATGATCGGGTACATAACTGGAGGCCAGGCTGCCGTCGTAGCCTGTTTGGCCGGAAAGTCCCGTCGCTGGCCAGCTGTTCTTGTGGCCCCCCCTGTGTGCGCTCGGTGCCCTGGTCAGCAATGGAGACCATCAAGCTGTTTTCCCAGGCCTCGCTTTGCATGCGCACCAGCGTGGTGGCACTGACCGGGATCATGCCGTTGCGATACAGCTGATGCTCGAAACTGCCGGGTGCGGTCGTGCTCTGACCGATGACGCTGATCACTTGAGCGATGAACGGCATGCGCAGCTCGACGCCCCAGGTGGTCTCCACCTTGAGCAGATTGGCATCCTGGATATTCAGACCACTGCTGGCGCCGATGGCGGTACTGCGATTCTGCAGGTCGGTGTTGGGCAGTACCCGGCGGCCGTTTTCAGTGATGCCGAAATCGTCGAACACCTCTGGCGTGGGATTGAGGATACGCAGGCGGGACTGGGTGCCTAGAGTGGCGGTTAGCGCGGCCTGTGTTTGGGCGATATTGCCGGCGCGTGGTGCGTAGAACGGTAGCATGCCTTGGGCAATGCCCCGCTGAATGGCGGAGGGCTGAGCATGATTGACTGCGCCGGCCCGTGCGTCCTGAACGGCAGCATGGTCGAGAGTGGTTTTGGCCTCATAGATACGTGCCCATTCGGCTGCACCCAGCATCAGTAGGATGACAATGGGCAGAGCGATCAGCGATTCAACGGCGGCGGCCCCGCGTTGACGGAGGGGCCGGATCAGGTTCCTGAGCTGGTTAAGCATGGCATGTTCATCCGTGAACAGATCATTTTGGCGAGTTACTCCAACGGATGGCTATCCGGGGGTGCCTTCTGCACTTTGTCTAGTGGGTAGAGATTTCTTGTGCCGTTTTGAGCATCTGGAGAAAAAAGGCGCGGTTGCGCTCAAAGTTATCGGCATCGGTCACCAGCGAGAACGAAAAGTAGCCGCCGGAAATATCCGTGACGGCAATCACATAGTGCGAGTACACACTTTCACCTTCCGCCAGCCCTTCGAAGCGCTGGAAGATGACGCCCTGCTCTTCACAGCGTTCGCTCACCGGTTTCAGGTTGTCATCCACCAGTGAAAGCCGTATATCGGCAAATCGGGCTACATCCATATCCGGTTTGCGGGCATAGGCCGAAATCGTCAGGGTGACGGTCGTGTCATCGGACTGGACGATTAACAGGCCGGGGTTATCCCGGTAGCCGGATGCTTTCCAATGCTCCGGAATGCAAATTTGAAAATGATTGCCTGGGTTGGCAACCCAGCGGGTACCCACATTCTGTACGGTCATCTGTTTTCCTCTTGGTTCATAGGCCGATTACTTACAGGTCACTCCCCTGCCTTAAAACGGCTGATCATCGGCAAAAGTCTTTACCTTCAGCCCAGCCTGTTCCAGCGCTGTAATGAGTGTATCGGCGTCTTTTGTTTTGACCGCCAGTGCATAGTAGGCGTCTTCGCCGGTGAGCGGAGCGATCAGGCGATATCCGTGCGGCGCCAGCCACTGATGGAAGGTATAGAGTACCTCCCAGACTCGCTCGGGGCGGTTCAGCGTAACCGGGTCTGGTGAAAAGAACTCCTCAATGCCGAGGGTGCGCGCGATCGCCTCGCAAAAGCTCAGGGCGCTTTCATCATCCTTCCAGTCCACGTGCAGCAGGGCCAGGCGGCGGTAGGTGGTCAGCAGTTCCATCTCCCACTGCGCAGCGGAAAAGGCGCAGAGAAAGCCGCCGGCCTCAAGGGTTTCCTCTTCCCACTCTTCATTCAGCCACTCGACCAGAGCATTCCACAGACTGGCCTGCAGGCTTTTGGGCAAAGTGGTCGCCATCAGTTCGAACAGCGGCTGCCAGGGGGCAAGCAGCTCGGGCGCGGGCTTGCGTCGTGGCGAGCGTTTCGGGGGGGCCGGCAAGACGGGCTCTTGCAGTGGCTCCAGGATGACCGGCTCGCCCCGGTATTGGGCGCAGGCCTGCATCAGGTCGGTGGGGTAAAACTCATGATCGATAAAACTGCTGTCATCGATATTCAGCGCGGCAACCACGGCGGCGGCGGGGTAACACCAGAAGCCGTCCCATTCGTTTTGAAGGCGTTCAGGTACAGGGTATAGCTCCCCCAGGATTTTATTGCTCAGCAGCAGCTTTTCCCACTGATCCAGGTAGCGGGCGATCATACTGGGGCGTTTTTCCGGTGCTGCATCGAACACCGCATAGAGGTTTTTGTAGACAGGTTTGTGATTTATATCATCAGCTAATGGGCGTGTGGGGTCATATATGCTCAGGAGACGGTCGATAAAGAGATCATAGCCGGCTGACATGGCGCGGGTGTTGCGTCCGATCTCAATCCGGCTTTCACCCAGAGCATGACCAAGTGCCAGAAGCAGACCCACTTTAATCGGATTGATAATGTCCATTTTGGCCTTTTCCATCCCGCAGGCATGGATACTCTCCTCCAGAAGACGCAACCGCTCGCGGGCCTGCAGGTAAACAGGGCGCAAAGACTCAATACTGTCTCCCCGGAGATAGAGCGCTCGCAGCAGGTCCATGGAGAGAGAGCACGATTGTTGGTGGTAGAAGACGCGCAAATCTTGGCGACCATCACATTCGTCAATTTCTTGGGCTATGTACTCCGCGCTACAGTAAGTCTGCGATTTATCGGTGAGCCACTGGATACTGGCAGAGGTGTCCAGGTCAGTGAAAAATCGATTCGGTCTCATTGGGTCTCCTTGACGTAGAGTCCGGCTGATTCAATGCGGCTATATACTTCGCATTTCATCAACGGGGGTATACTTTATCCCTGTCATACCTGAATTTTTCATTTTTTCTACAATGTCTGAGCGCAGCATTAAAGGTCTGAATCCTCCGTTTAGATGCACATAAAACATCTTTTGATTTTCCGGTATCTCATCATTCAATAGTACATAGTGTTCGACTGATCCTATTTGCAACTTTCCACTAGTGTCTGTCTCAATCGTAAACAGAGAGTTTTCCTCATCAAATACCGGCAACATATCTCTGGGGCACAGCAAGTAATAGGGCTCCGGATAGGGTTCGCCTTTAATCGTCACCGCTACCTCTGTAAAGTAGGCTTCAACGGCGGCCTCTTCGAACGACGCCCTGAGGCGGGAAGACACAAAAAAAGAAGTTCCCACTTTAAACAGATCGAGCAAACGCCCCTCAGGCAGGGTATAGTGCTCATCAAACCAGGCTCCGTAACCTTTGTAGTTTTCAATCTGAATGACAGGCAGCGTTGATGCCGGCAGCAGGTTCGGGTCTTGATAAAAGCGAAGAGAAGCAAGCCTTCTCCACTCCTTTACAGACCTTTCATTTCCCAAAAACCATTCCCTTGTCGATTCGGTATAGGTGAAGTTATGCCGTGACGATATTTGCGTAATTTGTAAGTAGTCCACTTTGACTCCTCCTATTGCCATACTTGGGGTTCACAGCCAGAGCCGGCTTTGCAAAATAGAAATCAGCTATCAATTAGGCTGATCTCTATATCTCTATATCTCTATATCTCTATAACTTAAATTTTTGGATTTTTATTGTGAAATTTACTGCTTAATTATTTTTAAAATTTTCCCGATAGTTTCCTACCATCTTCTTAACTAATTCGTGTATTTGGTCTATATGCCATATATAGTCTGAATATTTTAAATGAAGCTGCACAAGTGCTTCAACAGTATCATCTACAGAATCTAATTCATCTCTTTCTATTCTTGACAAGATATTATCAAGTTCAAAAAACATTCTTTGATAATCTTCAAGATTGGCTTTCTGTTCATTTATTTCTTCTTGAGTGATTATTTTTTTCCCGCATACATCATTAAGATTTAAAATTATATTTAATGTCTTTGATAGTTCTTCATGCATAAAAGTATCCTTTCTATGGAATTCTGCGGCACTTCGCTTAGTGCTGTCGCTGTCTTTTTTGAATTTAGAGTTTCATCCAAATTCAATACATCGGACTGGACGATTAACAGGCCGGGGTTATCCTGGTAACCTGAAGCTTTCCAGTGTTCCGGTATGCAAATTTGAAAATTATTGCCCGGATTGGTAACCCCGCGAGTGCCAACAGTTTGTACACTCATGTGTTTTCCTCTTAGTCGATAAGCCGATTGCTTACAGGTCACTCCCCTGCCTTAAAAAGGCTGATCATCGGCAAAGGTTTTCACCTTCAGGCCCGCCTGTTCCAGCGCTGTAATAAGCGTGTCCGCCTCTTTTGTTTTGACCGCCAGTGCATAGTAGGCGTCCTCGCCGGTGAGTGGCGCGACCAGGCGGTATCCGTGGGGTGCCAGCCACTGATGGAAGGTGTAGAGCACCTCCCATACCCGTTCGGGGCGGTTCAGCGTAACCGGGTCTGGTGAAAAGGCATCCTCAATGCCCAGTGTGCGGGCGATCGCCTCACAAAAGCTCAGGGCGCTTTCATCATCCTTCCAGTCCACCTGCAGGAGGGTTAAGCGGCGGTAGGTGGTCAGCAGCGCCATCTCCCACTGGGCGGCGGCCAGTGCCCCGAGCAGATCTTCGGCCTCGAAGGTATCCTCTTCCCACTCTTCGTTCAGCCACTTTAGCAGTGCGTTCCACAGGCAGGCCTGCAGACTTTTGGGCAGGACCGTGACCAGCGACTCGAACAGCGGCTGCCATGGGGCGAGTAGCTCGGGTGCAGGCTTGCGCTTGGGTGAGCGTTTAGGTGGTTCCGGCAAGGTGGGCTCTTTCAGTGGCGGCAGGATCACCGGTTCGCCACGGTATTGGGCGCAGGCCTTCATCAGGTCGGTGGGGTAAAACTCGTGGTTTATAAAGCTGCTGTCGTCGATATTCAACGCTGCGACTACAGCGGCGGCAGGGTAACACCAGAAGCCTGTCCAATACGGTTGCAGATCCTCTGTTACAGGGTAGCCTTGTCCCGGTATTTTATTTTTCAGCAGTAGCTTTTCCCACTGATCTAGGTAGCGGGCGATCACGCCGGGGCGTTGTTCCGGCGGCGCATCGAATACCTCATAGAGGTTTTTGTAGACGGGTTTGTGATCGATATCATCAGCTAATGGGCGCGCGGGGTCATATACGCTCAGGAGACGGTCGATAAAGAGATCATAACCGGCTGACATGGCGCGAGTATTACGTCCGATCTCATCTCGGCTTTCACCCAGAGCATGGCCAAGTGCCAGAAGCATACCCACCTTAGTTGGGTTGATAATGTCCATTCTGGCCTTTTCCATCCCACAGGCATAAATGCTCTCCTCCAGAAGACATAAACGCTCACGGGTCTGCAGGTAGAAAGGACGCAGAGACTCGATACTGTCGCCCCGAAGATAGAGTGAGCGCAAAAGGTCTATGGAAAGGGAACATGACATTCTGTAATTAGACACGCGTATGTCTTGGCGACCATTACACTCTTCAATACTTTTTGTAATATACGCTTCACTACAATACGTCTGGGAATTCTCAATCAGCCACTGAATATAGTTCGTGGTGTCGAGGTCAGTAAAAAATTGATTGGATCTCATCGTTTATCCTTATCGTTAAAACTGATATTCGGAGCCGGCACGGTCCACTTTTACCCTTGATGTCGAGCCCGGCACATCATGGATTTCATAGAATTTTGTATTACCGGTGGCGTTGGTACCGCCGTACAGACGCACGACGGTACCACCTAGATTCCCAGAACAACCGACACACTTAGACTTAGACAGGAGAGCCAGACTGGCTGTAGGCTGACGAGCTCTCACACAAGCAACCAGGTGCCACATGGGGAGCCTTTACAGCCAGCTGACGCTATCAGAAGTATCAAGATCATCAAAAAAACAGTTTGGCCTCATTGAGATTTCCTTTTAATAGAAACTATACTCTGCACCGACTTTATCTACGGTTACACCGGCAACATATCCCGAGGAGCGATAAGGAAAAACGGCTCCGGATACTGCTCATCCTCAATGGTGACAGATGCTTCTGTGAAAAAGGCCTCAGCCTCGTTCTGTTCCAGTAACTGCTTTATCCGGGCCGGCACAAAATTTATGAGTCCCAGGGAAAAATAGTCCAGAAGTCGCCCTTCAGGCATGCTGTACGTCCTGTTAAAACGAGCATCTTCACCCTTGTAATCTTCCAGCTCAATTTACAGGGATTGGTTGAAGTTCACACTCAGGGTGATTGTAAAACCGCCGCCCTGCCAGCCCGGTCCAGACACTGGCGGGATCTCCTCCTTTCTAGAATCCGGGCTGTTTTTTATATATCAGCTCTCGTTTCATTTATTTAGATGATTTATCACTCGGTTAACCAAAACATTCAGCAGAAACCGGGCCATAGCAGATCATGGCTGTGGACACAGTGGATTCTGAGAAGATCCAATCATTCCAGTTTTCAATGAGCCAGCCTATGGTCATCACTCTTTCCGGCAGTTTTGTTGCCGGGATTATTCGGAAAGGGTTTATACCTCCCTTGCTGCCAGAAATACGCACGATTGAAATCGGGAAGTCACTATCGCCAACCCACTCACCGACCATGAAGACGGCTGTTTCATCACGCCATGAATGATCTCTTAACTTGATTAGCGAGCCTCTGCGTATGTGTTTTGAAGGAGGTTCATTGATAATATTTTTCCAGTCAAACATGCTGATTATCACTGTATTGAATCATCTAAAAAATGCTATTCGGAATGGAGCGGAGCAGTGTTTCCTATGGGGTATCATCAGCTCATTTCCAGTCGCGTTCAGGCACTTTGAACAGGGATGCGTCGACACAGGTTGTCTGTAATGAAAGCAGACGTTTGCTTTGTGCTGATCCATCCTTGTGTCGCATTTCCCAATCCAGTGGTACCGGGCGGCCATAGACTTTCAGGTTGCAGGTGGAAAGGGTTGTCCCTGTTGCCAGTGTCTGCTGCGCCATCCGGCAGCGAAAACCGGCAACACGAGATGTTTTAGCGTGGCGGGCGGAAGCTTGGGCGATAGGGATCTTGGGGTTATGGAAACGTGTGACGGCTTGGGTATGTCGGTGGCGTTGGCGTTTTTCACCGGTGCTGGAACGATAGATGTCTGTACCGGTATGCCAGTTTTCCTTTTCATAGGGAACCCATCGATAGTGGAAATCACCGCTTGCGAGCAGGCCGTCGGGAATGCGACGTTCGCCACTTTCACGCGAGTATTCGTCTCCCTTTTGGCTGAAATAGAGAGTCGCTTCCCCGCGGCCTCTGAGTTGCAGGTCTGCTCCGCTGCCGTTGGTTTGGAAGGTTGTCTCATGGCGGATGATCATTGCAACGGCTTCGACCTCGTCGGCGCTACAGGACGGGGCTGCCATTGCCGGGTTGGCGCTGGCTGTCAGAATGCTCAGCAGTACAAAGCGGTATCCGCGCTTGAGAATGCAAGGTGATGGTAAACAACGCTCGAGCGTGACGATACGCCGGACGAGTGGAATGATTTCGGTGGCGCTTGCGAGGGGCTGCATTGCCTTCGCGGGGTGGGGTGCCGTATCCATGGCTCTTTTCCTCGTTGATGCATTGGCATGATAGCGAACATGGCATTCGATTGCATGAGCCTGCGGCGAGTATCTGAGAGTTTGCCGGATGCCAAAACGCAAAAAGGCTCCCGAAGGAGCCTTTTCTGTGAGGAGGAAGCCAGCGTCAGCCTTTTGCTTCGCCTGCCTCGATCTGCTTGTTGATTACCCACTGCTGGGCGATCGACAGGATGTTGTTGACCAGCCAGTACAGTACCAGACCTGCCGGGAACCAGAGGAAGAAGAAGGTGAACAGGATCGGCAGCATCTTCATCATCTTGGCCTGCATGGGGTCAGGCGGGGTCGGGTTCAGCATCTGCTGAATGAACATGGTCACGCCCATCAGGATCGGCAGGATGAAGTATGGGTCCATCTGCGACAGGTCCTGGATGTAGCCGTAGAAGGGTGCGTGACGCAACTCGACGGATTCCATCAATACCCAGTACAGGGCAATGAATACCGGCATCTGTACCAGGATCGGCAGACAGCCACCCAGCGGATTGATTTTTTCCTTCTGGTACAGCTTCATCATTTCCTGGGACATCTTCTGGCGGTCGTCGCCATAGAGTTCCTTCAGACGGGCCATTTCGGGGCCGAACTTGCGCATTTTGGCCATGGACTTGAACGCCTTGGCATTCAGGTGGAACAGTGCGCCCTTGACCAAAATGGTGATGCCGATAATGGCCAGACCCCAGTTGCCGACGACGGAATGAATCCATTTCAACAGCATGTACAGAGGGGATGCGATCCACCACAGCCAGCCGTAATCAATGGTCAGATCCAGATTCGGTGCGATTTTTTCCAGCTGTTCTACGTCTTTTGGACCCGCATAGAAGGTAGCACTGACGGTCTGGCTTTGCCCCGGCGCGACACTGAAGTTCGGTGACATGAAGCCGACCAGGTACTGGCCGTTGACCTTGCGGGATTCGTAGGTGTATTCGGCACCCGGTGCCGGAATCCAGGCACTGAGGAAGTAGTGCTGTACCATGGCCACCCAGCCGTCGGGAGTTGTGGCCTTGAAGCGTTCCTCGTCCATATCGTCGAAATCAACTTTCTGATAGTTGTTTTCAGACGTTGAGAATACGGCGCCCAAATAAGACTGCATGCCCATGGAGGTCTGCTGTGACGGATCGGGAGAACCGTCGCGCTTGATTTGACCGAACAGCACTGAATCAAAATTTTCGGCTGTGGTGTTGTTGACGATGAAATCAACAACGACCTTGTACTCGCCCTTGGCAAATGTGAAGCGCTTGGTGATCTGAGCGCCGCTGTCGGCAGTCAGTTTCAGGTCGACAACCAGTGTGTCGCCGTCCAGCACGTATTCAGTCTGCTCACTGGTATACAGCGGCCGAGCACCTGCAGTTGCGTCCGGGCCATGGGTGCCGATCAGGCCGCTCTGAGCAACATAGGTACGGTTGCTGTTCTGTTCCAGCAATACGAACGGCTGTTCGCTGTTCAATAAGGCGTCGTGCTGTGGCAGAGCCGCCTGGATGATATCGCCGCCCCGGGGGTCGACCAGCAGGTCCAGCACATCGGTACGGATGTGGATCAGGTTGCCGCTTTCGGCTTCGGCCTGTACGCCCGCACTGCTGTCAGTAACCGGGATGTCGGCACTGGCAGTGGCATCTGTTGTGGCCTGTGGCAGTTCAGAGGTTTGAGAGTTGCCACTATTGTTGGCATAGGCTGAAACGGTAGCTGCCTGCTGCGGTTGCTGGGCAGGACCATAATCGTCATTCCACTGCAGCACCATCAGGTATGAAACCAGTGCCAAAGCGGCGATCAGTATGACTCGCTGTACATCCATGGTGGTAGAACCATCAGTTTGTTATGTGAGCTTTCGGGCTTTTTTGCCGGCACGAGTCCAGCAGCGCCTGATCATGGCATGCAAATCCGGATTATCAAGACCATCCAGTCCCCTGCGGGCCAGAATAATAATGTCAAGAGCGGGAAGTTGATGCTGGTGCAGGCGAAACGACTCGCGAATAATACGCCGAACACGGTTGCGTTGCACTGCCCGACGGATATTTTTCTTGGATATGACAAAGCCGATCCGGGGATGACCAAGATCGTTGGGGCGGGCCAGGATCAGCAGATGCTGGTCTGGTACTTTGACGACCGCACGGTCGAAAACGTATTTGAAATCCCCGCCAGTCAACAAGCGCAACTGGCGGGGATATCGAAAGTCGGTCATTCAGTCATGCGACCTTATGCAGAGTCTGAATCAAGCAGACAGACGCTTACGACCTTTGGCGCGACGACGGTTCAGAACCTGACGACCACCTTTGGTAGCCATGCGAGCACGGAAACCGTGATTACGTTTGCGTTTCAGAACGCTGGGTTGGAATGTTCTTTTCATTGCCTCAGTCCTACTTACACTGATGTACGTGAGGTGGCTGATATCCACGGGTAAAAAATCAAGACGCGAGATTCTAGGGAATTATTGGTTATATTGCAAACAGTTTTTGCGGATTTCTAGGCTGTTATTTGGGGCAGGCTCATAGTTGTTGTAGGAGGCCCTCGTTGAGGCTGCGGGGGCATATTTTGTGTTTGGTCGGGGGTTGGTGTTTTCTGTTACTAATCCTGAAAATAAATTTAAAAACATAAGGTTAGTCTGTTGGTAACTCTGAATAAAAGTTGTATTTAAGCTGTTTTAATGTGTTTTTTCCCGTATCAGAAGGCTCGGAACTCAGGGTTTTTAAGGCATATCGGATGTTATCCATCTTTTTGCACAAATGGCGCTTTTACTGTGGATAACCGTCTTTCTAGACGTTAGAATAGACGCTACTTTACGTTTAGCCATGGTCGCCCTTGGAGCTCCGCTGGCTGAGTGGTCAGGAGAGAGGATGGATGTCAGTTGATCTTTGGGAGCAGTGCCTGAGAGCCTTGCAGCAGGAGTTTCCCTCCCAGCAATTCAACACCTGGATCAGACCTCTGCGTGCACAGGAAAGTGCAAGCAATGAACTGCTGTTGCTGGCACCCAACCGTTTTGTTCGGGACTGGGTTGCAGATAAGTTCCTGGCACGTATTCAGCAGGCTGTTTGCGAAGCCATTGGCGACATGAGCATTGAAGTCAGACTGGATGTGGCCGGCCAGGCCGGTGCTGCTTCGGTACCACGCAATCGTACGGCTCCAGGGCGCATGCGTAGCCAGCGTCCATCACCCGAACGGATGGTGCCGGCCAGTCAACCCGCCTACATCCCCCCGGAACCGCCGCCGATGACGCCCGCTCCTGCTCCTGCTCCTGCTCCTGCTCAGGCGGGTCGGGCATTTGAGCCCGAAGCAGTAGTTGATAGGGCTTCGACCAGGGGAAGCATGCCGGAGCCGGACGTCGAGCCGATGGTTGAGCCCACGCCTCAGATGGGCTTCTTTGATCAGCTGGAACAGCCGGAACCCATGGGAGGATTGTCTTCCATCGGTGGGCGTCGTGTTGATGTCGAAGGTGGTGTACGTCACCAGTCCAATCTGAACCCGATGTTCACCTTCGAGTCCTTCGTGCAGGGCAAGTCGAACCAGCTGGCGCTGGCGGCTGCGCAGCAGGTTGCGGACAATCCGGGCGGTTCCTATAACCCGCTGTTCATTTACGGTGGTGTGGGCCTGGGTAAAACCCACTTGATGCATGCGGTGGGTACCGAAATGCTCAAGCGCAACCCGAATGCGCGTATCGTTTATTTGCATTCGGAACGCTTTGTGGCGGACATGGTCAAGGCGTTGCAGCTGAACGCGATCAACGACTTCAAGCGTTACTACCGCTCGGTGGATGCGCTGCTGATTGATGATATTCAGTTTTTTGCCGGCAAGGAGCGTTCACAGGAAGAGTTCTTCCATACCTTCAACGCCCTGCTGGAAGGCGGTCAGCAGATGATTTTGACCAGCGACCGCTACCCGAAAGAGATTCACGGTGTCGAAGAGCGATTGAAGTCGCGTTTTGGCTGGGGGCTGACGGTTGCCATTGAACCACCGGAGCTGGAAACCCGTGTCGCCATTCTGATGAAAAAGGCACAGGAAGCACAGGTGAATCTGCCGGATGATGCCGCGTTTTTCCTGGCTCAGAAAATTCGCTCTAACGTTCGTGAACTCGAAGGTGCTTTGAAGCGTGTGATAGCGAACGCTCACTTCACCGGTAATGCGATTAATACGCCTTTTATCAAGGAATCCCTGAAGGATCTGCTGGCGTTGCAGGACAAACAGGTTAGTATTGATAACATTCAGCGGGTAGTGGCCGACTATTACAAAATAAAGGTGGCGGATCTGCTCTCCAAGCGTCGCAGTCGCTCGGTGGCGCGACCGCGCCAGGTAGCGATGAGCCTGGCCAAGGAGCTGACCAACCACAGTTTGCCCGAAATCGGTAATGCTTTCGGTGGTCGAGATCATACGACGGTGCTGCATGCCTGTCGCAAGATCAAGGAGCTGCGCGAAACCGATACCGATATTGCTGAAGATTACAAAAACCTGCTGCGTCACCTGACGGCGTAGTGATGGACCTGACAGGGTAGCCAGAATCATGAGACTTGTTATATCCCGCGAAGCGCTCATCAAACCACTGCAGCTGGTCGCTGGTGTTGTGGAGCGCCGTCAGACACTGCCGGTGCTGTCCAATATCCTTTTGGTGGCTGAGGGTGATCAGTTGTCGCTGACCGGTACTGACCTGGAGGTTGAGCTGGTCGGGCGTGTACAGCTGGAAGAGCCGGTCGAGGCCGGTTCCGTGACCGTGCCGGCACGCAAACTGATGGATATCTGCAAATCCCTGGCGGATGATGCTCGGATCGAGCTGGAGCTGTCGGGTCAGAAAATGATGATCAAGTCCGGCCGCAGCCGTTTCAGCCTGTCCACCCTGCCGGCGCACGAGTTCCCCAATGTGGAAGACAGCCCCGAAACCTTCGAACTGCAGTTGCCGCAGTCCGCTCTGCGTCGTCTGATCGAGCAGACCGGTTTCTCTATGGCGCAACAGGACGTGCGCTATTACCTCAACGGCATGCTGCTGGAAATCAAGGATGGCGAGTTGCGCAGTGTGGCGACCGATGGCCACCGTTTGGCGACCTCGGTCAGCCCGGTACAGACTGATGTGACGACTCAGCAACAGATCATTGTGCCGCGTAAGGGAATCCTGGAGCTGGCTCGTTTGCTGCAGGGGGGCGAGGAACTGGTCAAGCTGGTGATCGGTGATAACCATATCCGTGCCAATGTGGGTGACTTTACTTTCACATCGAAGCTGGTTGATGGCAAGTTCCCGGACTATCAGCGTGTTATTCCGCGTAATGGCGATAAGGAGCTGCTGGGCGATCGGCAGGAGCTGCGTCAGGTGTTCAGCCGTATTGCCATTCTGTCCAATGAAAAATATCGCGGTGTGCGTCTGACTTTGAATGACGGTTATCTTCAGGTCATGGCGAACAACCCCGAGCAGGAGGAAGCGGAAGAGACGGTTGCCGTGGACTACCAGGGCGGTCATCTTGAAATCGGCTTTAACGTAAACTACCTCTTGGACGTACTGTCGATTCTCAATGCCGATGTGGTGCGCTTCACCCTGCTGGACTCCAACAGCAGCGCATTGATTCAGAGTCAGGATGAACCTGAAGCGCTCTACGTTGTCATGCCGATGCGCATGTAATCTGACCGGGTGCCTGTCCAGGCACCCTGCTCCTCGCATTTTTCATGCCGCTCAAGCAGCTTAATATTCAGCATATCCGCAACCTTGCCTCGGTCAGCCTCAATCCCCTGAGCCGTATTAATATCCTCTATGGCGATAACGGCAGCGGCAAAACCAGTGTGCTGGAGGCGATCCACTTTCTGGGTCTCACCCGCTCGTTTCGGGGTAACCAGTTTCGCCATCTGGTGCAGGAAGGTCAGGCACAGGCACTGGTTTTTGCCCAGGCTGATCCCATGGGACAGGGGCAGTGCCGACCGTTGGGTGTCGAGCGGAGCCTGGAGGGAGACGTTAGAGCACGCTTTGCCGGCCAGAATCTGGGCGCGACCGAGCTGGCCGGGCTGCTCCCCCTGCAGGTGATCAACAGTGATACCTTTGATCTGCTGGATGGCAGTCCGGGGGTTCGGCGACAGTTTCTCGACTGGGGCGCTTTTCACGCTGATCCTGCATTCATCCAGTACTGGCGGGGCTTTCGCCGGGCACTCAAGCAGCGAAATTCATTACTGAAATGTGGTAAAATCGACCCTCGTGTTCGCAAAGTCTGGGATGCCGAACTGATCCAGTATGCCGAGCGGATGACGGAGCAGCGCCAGGCTTACCTGGACTGCCTGCTGCCTGAGTTCGAGGCCGCGATGAGCGCGTTGTTGCAGGGACTTGAAGTGCGTCTGTTATTCAGTCCGGGCTGGGACCAAAGCAAAGGGCTGGAAACCGTGTTGGCAGAGAGCTTTGAGCGAGATCTGCGGCAGGGCTTTACCAGCCCAGGACCACAACGGGCAGATCTCAGATTCAAGGTTGGTAGCCTGAATGCCGCCGACCGTCTTTCCAGAGGTCAGAAAAAACTGGTGGTCAGTGCGTTCAGGCTGGCCCAGGGCGCGTTGTATCATCGCCTCAGCAATCGCGCCTGCATTTATCTGATCGATGATTTGCCGTCGGAGCTCGATGAGCGCCACTGTCGGCAGTTTTGCGAGTTTTTGGAGGCGAGTGCCAATCAGTGCTTTATCACCTGCGTAGAACCGAGCCTGTTGAGCCGGATCTGGCAGCCAGAGACTGATGTTGCACTGTTCAGGGTGGAATCCGGTACGTTAACGCACAAGGGTGCGCCAGGAGATCAAACATGAGTGGTGAAAACCAGAATTACGACTCGTCCAGTATCAAGGTCCTGAAGGGGCTTGATGCAGTCAGAAAACGACCGGGCATGTACATTGGTGATACGGATGATGGCAGTGGTCTTCATCATATGGTCTTCGAGCTGGTCGATAACGGCATCGATGAGGCGCTGGCCGGTTACTGCTCCGAGATCGGTGTAACCATCCACCCGGACGAAAGCGTCACCGTATCGGATAATGGCCGTGGCATTCCGACGGATATTCATGAAGAGGAAGGTGTTTCCGCTGCCGAGGTTATCATGACCGTACTGCATGCGGGCGGCAAGTTTGACGATAACACCTACAAGGTGTCGGGCGGTTTGCACGGTGTAGGGGTGTCGGTGGTCAACGCCCTGTCCTCGGAATTGAAGTTGACGATTCGACGTGGCGGCCAGGTGCACGAACAGATCTATCATCACGGGGTACCCGAAATTCCGCTGACGGTGGTGGGTGAAACCGAACAGACCGGTACGATTGTGCGTTTCAATCCGTCCGAAGAGACTTTCACCAATATCCAGTTCCAGTATGACATTCTGGCCAAGCGCCTGCGAGAGTTGTCATTCCTGAACTCGGGAGTACGCATCCGTCTCAAGGACGAACGCAGTGGTCGCGAAGACGTGTTCGAGTATGAAGGTGGTCTGGCGGCCTTTGTCGAATTTTTGAATCAGAACAAATCACCGATCAACCAGATTTTCCACTTCAACCTGATGCATGAAAATGGCGTGGGCGTTGAAGTGGCCATGCAGTGGAATGACAGCTTTCAGGAAAGCCTGCACTGTTTCGCCAACAACATTCCCCAGCGCGATGGCGGTACCCATCTGTCCGGCTTCCGTACTGCACTGACCCGTAGCCTGAACAGCTACATTGAAAACGAGCAGATGAACAAGAACAGCAAGGTCAGCACCAGTGGTGACGACAGTCGTGAAGGCTTGACGGCGATCATCTCGGTGAAGGTCCCTGATCCCAAGTTCTCGTCGCAAACCAAGGACAAGCTGGTGTCCTCCGAAGTCAAAACGGCGGTGGAACAGCTGATGGGTCAGCAACTGCATGAATACCTGCTGGAGCATCCCCAGGATGCCAAGGCGGTGGTGCAGAAAATGATTGATGCGGCCCGGGCCCGAGAAGCGGCACGCAAGGCGCGGGAAATGACCCGCCGCAAGGGCGCGCTGGACGTGGCCGGGTTGCCCGGCAAATTGGCCGATTGCCAGGAAAAGGATCCGGCATTGTCCGAGCTTTACCTGGTGGAGGGTGATTCTGCGGGCGGTTCAGCCAAACAGGGGCGTGATCGCCGCACTCAGGCAATTCTGCCGTTGAAGGGTAAGATCCTCAACGTTGAAAAGGCCCGCTTTGACAAGATGCTGACCTCGGCCGAAGTGGGGACTCTGATTACCGCGCTGGGGTGTGGCATCGGGCGGGAGGAATTCAACCCGGACAAACTGCGCTACCACCGCATCATCATCATGACCGACGCCGACGTGGACGGTTCGCATATCCGTACCCTGTTGTTGACGTTCTTCTTCCGTCAGATGCCGGAGCTGATCGAGCGTGGCCATATCTACATCGCGCAGCCGCCACTGTACAAGATCAAGAAAGGCAAGCAGGAGCAGTACCTCAAGGACGACGAGGCGTTGGACAACCACTTGCTGCAGGGGGCACTGGATGGTACCAGCCTGCACCCGAGCGAGGATTCGCCGGCAATCTCTGGTCCGGCACTGGAGACGCTGATTACCCGTTATCGTCAGGTTGAACGGATGTGCCAGCGTCTGAGCCGGGTATACCCGCTGGAAGTACTCAAACGCCTGCTGTACCTGCCTGAGCTGACGATCGAACAGCTGGCATCTGAAACGGCGGTAGAGGAATGGTCGCGGCAGCTGTGCCAGGCTCTGGAAGCCTACGTAGAAGGTGGTGAGCGCTATGAATGTTCGTTGCAGGAAGATCGCGAGCTGAGTCTCTACCAGCCTTTGATCAAAATCATTCAGCACGGGGTTGATACTGACTACGTCATGGATGTGGAGTTCTTCCGCTCCCGCGATTACCGTGCGATTGTTGAACTGGGGCAGGAATTGCAGTCATTGCTGGATGACGGCGCTTACCTGGCACGCGGGGAGCGCCGCTTTGCCCTGAACGAGTTGGGTGAAGGTATCCGTTGGCTGTTGGAGCAGTCCCGCCGTGGCAATATGGTGCAGCGCTATAAGGGGCTGGGTGAGATGAACCCGGATCAGTTGTGGGAAACCACCATGGACCCGGATGCCCGCCGTATGTTGCAGGTCACCGTGGATGATGCCATTGCAGCCGACCAGTTGTTCACCACCCTGATGGGTGATGAAGTGGAACCGCGCCGCAATTTCATTGAGTCCAATGCGTTGAGCGTGGCCAACCTGGATATCTGACCGGGTCTTCGTATTTCAGCAGACATCAAAAGGCAGCCGAAAGGCTGCTTTTTTTATGTCTGTAACAAACGGACATGCAATGGCTGCAGGCTTTTTGGCTGGCCGCAAGCAGCAGATTTTCAACATCAGGTCTCTGTTTTGTCACTTCGGCCTGAGGGCTGGTTTGACCGGTTGGACTGGTACAGGCGGAGGAACATGCCGACAATGACAAGGCCAATCGATAATACGCCCCCTGCTGCTGCGGTGATGGATAGAAACCATGAGATTCCGATCGAGAAAAGAGCCGCCCAGTTAACGTGAGTGTGGCTATGAAAAACCTGCTGAGGGTTATGTTGCCAGGCGCCATACATGGCGACAGCGCTGATGATGACAGCCAATACACTAGAAACAAGCCAGGCAACTTTGAGGGCCTTACATAAGGGCATGTTGGTACATCACCTGTGGGTTGGTTGCTTGCTCATCAATGCCTGCCCTGTTTTGACTGTCTGGTTGGTCGTTTTCAGTGGGCAGGTTTGTCCTGTCGTCATACTGAGGTACTGGACCCTAGGGTACCAGAGCGACAAGACAGGTTGCAGAACATGTTTCACGTGAAACAAAAAAGCCCCGCTGTTACCAGCAGGGCTTTTTTATACAGGTTATGATCGTTGGCGATTAGCCCAGCAGAGAGATGTCGGCGACACCGAGGAATAGACGACGCAGACGCTTGAGCAGTGCCAGGCGGTTATTTCGGATCGCTTCATCGTCGGCCATGACCATAACATGGTCGAAAAAGCTGTCGATGACTTCACGCATGCCAGCCAAACGTTCCAGCGCTGTACGATAGTCGCCCTGCTCGAACAGCGGCTGCAGATCATGTTCGGCCGAAGTCAGAGCATTGGCCAGTGCCTGTTCGGCTTCTTCCTGCAGCAGGTCGTTGTTGATATCAGTACCGATTTCGCCTTTCTGCTTGCCGAGAATGTTACTGACACGCTTGTTGGCTGCAGCCAATGATTCAGCTTCTGCCAGACGGCGGAAGTGGCTAACGGCTTCGATACGGCGATCGAAATCCAACGGGCTGGTCGGTCGGAGTGCGTGGACGGACAGGAAGGTTTCAGCGCTGATCTCACGGTCTTCATACCAGGCGCGGAAGCGGTCGAGCATGAAGTCGAGTACGCGATCGGCCAGACCTTCACTGCCCGGCAGCTTGCCATGCTGTTCGGCAGCCAGAGTCAGCAGCTGGTGCAGGTCCAGGTCCAGCTTGTGTTCGACAATGATACGCAGCACACCCAAGGCGGCACGGCGCAGTGCGAACGGGTCCTTGGAGCCGGTCGGCGGCTGGTTGATGCCGAACAGGCCGGTCAGGGTGTCCAGGCGGTCGGCGATTGCCAGAGCGATACCGGTTTGGCTGGTCGGCAGATCATCACCCGCAAAGCGCGGCATGTACTGTTCGTTCATGGCCCGGGCTACTTCTTCCGGTTCGCCGTCATGCAGTGCGTAGTGATAGCCCATCAGGCCCTGAAGCTCGGTGAATTCGAACACCATGTCGGTCAGCAGGTCGCACTTGCTGAGCTGGGCAGCACGGCGAGCATGGCTTTCATTGCCGTCGATCAGCCCGGCAATAGCGGCGGCCAAGCCTTCGATACGCCGGGTTTTGTCATAAACGGTGCCCAGCTGCTGCTGGAAAACAACGGATTTGAGTTTCTCAATCCGGGCCTCCAGTGGCTGTTTCTTGTCGGTTTCAAAGAAGAAAGCGGCATCAGCCAGACGCGGGCGAATGACCTTCTCGTTCCCTTCGATCACCTGCTGCGGATCCTTGGACTCGATGTTGGCCAGGGTGATGAAGTACGGCATCAGTTTGCCGTCGGCATTCAGCGCATGGAAGTACTTCTGGTTTTCCTTCATGGAGAGGATCAGGGCTTCCGCCGGAACGTCAAGGAAGCGCTCCTCGAAACGACCGGTCAGGGCGACAGGCCACTCGTTCAGTGCGGTCACTTCGTCCAGCAGGTCTTCGTCGATCTGTGCTACGCCGCCGATACGGTCGCCCTCGTGGATCACTTGCTCGCGGATCAATTCGCGACGTTCGCTGAAGTCGGCGATAACCTTGCCGGTTTCTTTCAGCACGCGGGCGTAGTCCGCCGGGGCGATCAGTTCGATGTCATGGTTGTAATGGAAGCGGTGGCCACGCGTCTTGCGACCGGCCTTGAGGCCGAGAATCTCGGCGTCGACCACTTCGTCACCCAGCAGCATGCACAGCCATTTGACCGGGCGTACAAACTCGGTGCGAGATGAGCCCCAGCGCATGCGCTTGGGAATCGGCAGCTTGTTCAGTGATTCCGTAATGATGCCTGGCAGCAGAGACGCGGTGCTTTGCCCCTGCTCGACGCCACGATAAACATAGTAGCTGCCCTTGGGGGTTTCCATCTTGTCCAGCTGGTCGATACCGACACCGCAGGAACCGGCAAAGCCCTGCACGGCCTTTTCGGGAGCCTGGATGGCCGGTCCGCGTTTCTCGATCTGGCGATCCGGCTGCTGCAGCTGGATACCGCTGATCAGAACGGCCAGGCGACGGGGAGCAGCATAAGGGCGAGCTTCGGTATAGTCGATACCGGCAGCGCCAAGCCCGGCAGTAATACCTTCCAGGAAGGCGCCTGACAGTGTCTTTAAAGCCTTGGGTGGCAGCTCTTCGGTGCCGAGTTCAACCAGAAAGTCGTGTTGAGACATTATTTCTCCTCCTCACAGGCAGCCAGAACTTCTGCCCGGATCGCTTCAGGGGCCATCGGGAATCCAAGGGCGCGGCGCGCATCGAAATAGGCATGGGCCACGTCGCGGGCCAGCGTGCGTACGCGCAGAATATAGCGCTGACGCTCGGTGACCGAGATGGCGTGGCGCGCGTCCAGCAGGTTAAAGGTATGTGAGGCCTTCAACACCATTTCATAGGCCGGCAGCGGCAGATTGGCTGTCAGCAGCTTTTGGCACTCTGCTTCGTAGTGGTCGAAACTGGCAAACAGGGCCGGTACGTCGGCGTGTTCGAAGTTGTAGGTCGACATCTCCACTTCGTTCTGGTGGAAGACGTCGCCGTAGCTGACGTTGCTGCCATCGGGGTGACGTGCCCACACCAGGTCGTAGACACTGTCCACGTTCTGGATATACATGGCAATACGCTCGAGACCGTAAGTGATCTCACCGGTGACCGGATAGCATTCCAGGCCGCCGGCCTGCTGGAAATAGGTAAACTGTGTGACTTCCATGCCGTTCAGCCAGACTTCCCAGCCCAGTCCCCAGGCTCCCAGCGTGGGAGATTCCCAGTTGTCTTCAACGAAGCGCACATCGTGGACATTCAAGTCGATGCCGATATGCTCGAGGGAGCCCAGATAGAGTTCCTGAATGTTATCGGGTGAAGGCTTGAGTACAGTCTGGAACTGGTAGTAATGCTGCAGTCGGTTGGGGTTTTCACCGTAGCGGCCGTCGGTCGGGCGGCGGCTGGGCTGCACGTAGGCGGAACGCCAGGTTTCGGGGCCAATGGCCCTCAGGAAGGTACAGGGGTGGAAGGTACCTGCACCCACCTCCAGGTCCAGTGGCTGCACGATGACACAGCCCTGTTCGGCCCAGTATTGCTGCAGGGCCAGGATCAGTCCCTGGAATGTGCTAACGTCTGGAGTCACCTTGTCAGTCACGGAAATCACCATTGCTGTTGAATGTGGTCGAAATAGGAGCAGAATTATACATGATTCGCGAGTCTGAATGACCCCCACTCCCTTGACCCCCACGCATATTTCTGCACGTTGAGTCGCCTGGCCTTACCCCTGCCAGCGGGTCTGTCTATAATCACTGCTTTATTATTTCTGGACGGAGAGTGTTGTGAAGCGGATCAAGTCGCTGTTGGCTGTCGCCCTGCTGGGGGTACTGGCTCTGCTGCCATTACGTTTATCCCAAGCATTGGGGCGTGGGCTGGGCAATCGCTACTGGCGCAAGGGCGATGCGGCCAAAGTTACACGTCAGACACGGCGCAATATCAATGCCTGCTTTCCGGAATGGAGCGAATCGGAACGCGAGGCGCTGATTCATGCCAGCCTGCAGCAAACCGGGTGTTCGTTGTGCGAGATGGGCATGTCCTGGTTGTGGCCTGCCCGGCGAACGCTGAAAAAGGTGCGCCATGTGTACCATGAAGATCGGGTGCAGGCGGCGATTGATCAGGGCAAGGGCGTGATTCTGATTGCCCCGCACTTGGGTAACTGGGAGGTACTGAATCTGTATCTGTCGGCTCACTATCCGTTCACGGCCATGTACAAGCCGCCCCGAATGAAATTAATGGACGACCTGGTCAAGCGCATGCGAGCACGTCTGGGCACACGAATGGCACCGGCGGATACGCGTGGGGTCCGCATGGTAATGAAGGCCCTCAGGCGTGGCGAAATGGTTGGTATTTTGCCGGACCAGGAGCCGGATGTCAGTGGCGGGATTCATGTGCCTTTTTTTGGTGTTCAGGCGTTAACCATGAAGCTGTTGCCGCAGCTGGCGGCGCAGACCGGTGCCGTTGTGGTCTGCGGATATGCCGAACGCCTGCCGGATGCGGCGGGGTTTGATCTGCACTTCGTGATGGCGGATGAGCGCATCAATAGCCGTAACCTGGAAGACGCGGCGGCGGCAATGAATGTCTCAGTCGAGCAGTGCGTCCGTGCTCTGCCCGCCCAGTATCAGTGGGAATACCGTCGTTTCAGTACGCGCCCGGAAGGCGCGCCCCGCTTCTACGACTAGGCTGTTCCCTTTTTCCGGTGGACTTAGCGTCGCCAGAAGGCAGGTGTGAACAGCACCAGCATGGTGAATACCTCCAGACGGCCCAGCAACATGGCCAGGCAGAGAATCCACTTGGCGGTCGGGTTAAGACCGCCAAAGTGGGCAGCGACTTCTCCCAGTCCCGGGCCCAGGTTGTTCAGGGTTGCGCCCACGGCGGACCAGGCCGTGACCTGATCCAGTCCGGTTGCCAGCAGCGCCAGCAGCATGACCACAAACACCATCAGGTAAACCGAGAAAAAGCCCCACACGGCTTGCAGAATGGGATCGGGAATCGGTCGCTGTCCCAGCTTGATCGGAATGACGGCATTGGGGTGGATCAGGCGCAGAATTTCCCGATACCCCTGCTTGAGGATAAGCAGGACCCGTATAGCCTTCATGCCGCCAGCTGTCGAGCTGGCGCAGCCGCCGACGAACGCCAGCACAAACAGCATAAAGGGCAGCATGGCGGGCCAGTTGGCAAAATCTGCAGTGGCGAAGCCGGTCGTCGTGGCCACGGACACAACCATAAAGGCCGCTTTGCGCAGAGACTCGACGGCGGGATAGGTCTCGGTCATGACCAGGACAAAGAGGGTCAGCAAGGTGATCAGCCCCAGCAGGGACAGGTAGAAACGTACCTCGGGGTCTTTCAGGTAGTGCAGCAGTGTATGGTGTCGCCAGGCAAAAAAGTGCAGTGCGAAGTTGATCCCGGCTACGGTCATGAAAAAGATGCCGATCACCTCGATGGCCGCGCTGTCAAAATACCCCATACTGGCATCGTGGGTCGAGAAGCCGCCAATGGCCACGGTCGAAAAACTGTGGCCGATGGCATCGAACAGGGTCATGCCCGCCAGCCAGTAGGCCAGTGCGCAGGTGACGGTCAGCGACAGGTAAATATACCAGAGCGCCTTGGCGGTTTCGGTGATGCGGGGGGTCAGCTTGTTGTCCTTGACCGGCCCAGGCGTTTCGGCGCGGTATAGCTGCATGCCACCGATACCGAGCATGGGCAGGATGGCCACTGCCAGCACGATGATCCCCATGCCGCCCAACCACTGCAGCTGCTGACGGTAGAAGAGAATAGACGGCGGCAGGTCATCCAGCCCAGTCATTACCGTGGCACCGGTTGTGGTCAGGCCGGATATGGATTCGAACACGGCATCCACGGCGGATAATCCGGGTTCTTCCGAGAGCATGAGGGGCAGCGAACCGAACACGCCGAGAACGGTCCAGAACAGCACTGTGACGAGAAAGCCGTCACGAATACTCAACTCCTGACGGACGGTGTAGACCGGTACCCAGATAATGAAACCGGTAATCAGGGTGATGGCGAAGGCGGTGAAAAAGGCCCAGTGGCCCAGGTCCTGGTAGTAGAGTGATACCGCCAGAGGCGGCAACTGGGTGATGCTGAAAATCATCAGCAGGATGCCCAGGATGCGCAGGATCACTTGAAAGTGCATTGACGTAACCTCAGAAGAAGGCCAGACCAACCTGGAACAGACGCTCGACCTCCGCGATGCGGCGCTTGTCGACCAGGAACAGAATCACGTGATCACTGTTTTCAATGATCAGGTCGTCATGGGCGATCAGCACCTCGCTGCCACGGACAATGGCGCCGATGGTGGCTCCCGGCGGCAAATCGATCTCTTCAATGGAGCGGCCGACCACCTTGGAGCTGCGCTTGTCGCCATGGGCAACCGCTTCCAATGCTTCGGCGGCACCGCGACGCAGCGAGTGTACTGCTGCCACATCACCACGGCGGACATGGGTCAGCAGAGCACCGATAGTGGTCTGTTGTGGCGAGATGGCCACGTCGATCACCCCGCCCTGCACCAGATCCACATAGGCCGGGTTGTTGATCAGGGTCATGACGGTACGTGCCCCCAGACGTTTGGCCAGCATGGACGCCATGATATTGGCTTCGTCGTCGTTGGTCAGGGCGCAGAAGACATCGGTATCTTCGATGTTTTCTTCGATCAGCAGGTCTCGGTCAGAGGCGCTGCCGTGGAGGACTATGGTGTTGTTCAGTTCCTGGGCCAGCCAGGTACAGCGGTCCATGCTACGCTCGATCAGCTTGACCTGATAATCGCTTTCCAGCGAGTCGGCCAGTCGCGCACCAATGTTGCCACCGCCTGCGATCATGATTCTGCGGTAGGAGCGATCCAGGCGTCGCAGCTCGCTCATGACCGCTCGAATATCGCGCCGGGCGGCAATGAAGAACACCTCGTCATCGGCCTCGATCACGGTATCACCTTTCGGAATCATGGGGTGATCCTGGCGGAAAATGGCGGCAACACGGGTATCAATATTGGGCATGTGTGAGCGCAGGAAGGAAATTTCGCGTCCGACCAGAGGGCCGCCATAGTAAGCCTTTACCGCAACCAGCTGTGCCTGGCCGGAAGCGAAGTCCAGTACCTGCAGCGCTCCGGGGTATTGAATCATCCGCTTGATATGCTGGGTCACCAGTTCTTCCGGACTGATCAGGACGTCAACGGGGATACCCTTTTCACCGAAAATGGCATGGTCTCGCTGCAGGTAGTCATGCTCGCGTACACGGGCGATCTTGGTCGGCACGTTGAATAAGGTGCGGGCAACCTGACAGGCGGTCATGTTGACTTCGTCGCTGTTGGTGACAGCAATCAGCATGTCGGCGTCTTGTGCCCCGGCGTGCTCCAGCGCGCTGGGATGGGAGGCCCGGCCCTCGATGGTTCGTATATCAAGCCGGTCCTGCAGCTCGCGGAGGCGTGAACTGTCGGTGTCGATCACGGTTATGTCGTTGGCCTCATTGGCCAGATGCTCGGCCAGAGAACCGCCCACCTGCCCGGCACCCAGAATGATGATTTTCATACGATAGTGTTGTCCGTCGTTTCATTCAGAGCCGTCTTGTTCAGCACGGCATAATAAAAACCGTCGTGACCACCGATTTCAGGGAACAGTTGGCGGCCGACGGGACGGGCTTCGCCCCACTCGGCATCAATCGTATGATGCCGTGCATCCTGCTGCTGTTGCAGAAAGCGCTCGATGATACGTTCGTTTTCCTGGCTGAAAATCGAGCAGGTGGCGTACACCAGACGCCCTCCCGGTTTCAGCATCGACCAGAGGTTGGTCAGGATATTGAGCTGCACCTGAGCCAGAGCGGCAATCTCATCGCCCCGCCGCAACCACTTGATATCCGGGTGGCGACGGATAACGCCGGTACCGCTACAGGGCGCATCGATCAGGATGCGGTCATAGGCATGCCCATCCCACCACTCCCGGCTGCTGGCATCAGCCGTCAGTACACGGCACTCCAGTTCCAGGCCCAGGCGTTGCAGGTTGTCGGTGATGCGCTGGGCGCGTGCCGGTTCCAATTCGACGGCGACGACATCCTGCAGTCCGGGGGTGGTCTCCAGCAGGTGGCATAATTTTCCACCGGGGGCTGCACAGGCATCCAGGATGCGTTCACCGGGTTGTGCGGCAACCAGTTGGGCGGCCAGCTGGGCAGCTTCATCCTGCACACTCAGCCGACCGGCTGAAAATCCGGGAATGGCATTGACGTCCATTGCCTGTTGCAGGGTCAGGCCGGTTGTACTGAAGCGACATGGATCGGCGGGAATGCCGGCGGCGGCCAGCTGCTCGAGGGCCGACTGCCGAGACTGATGACGGGTGTTGGCTCTCAGCGTCAGAGGGGCTTGCTGGTCATTTGCTTCCAGTACGGCCTGCCACTGATTTGGCCAGTTGTGACTGAGCTTGTCGATGAACCATTGTGGATGGTTCCACGTGAAACATGGGTCCTTCGCCAATGCCTGCTCAATGTTGTCGCGCTCGCGTTGATATCGGCGAAGGACTGCGTTGAACACCTTTTTGGCCCATTCCTTGTTCAGGACCAGGGTAGCCTCGACAGTTTCATTCAGGGCCGCATGGGCGGGTATGCGGCTGGAGCGCAGTTGCCACAGGCCGATCAGCAGCAGGGCCTGCAGGTCCATATCTTGTGTCTTGAACGGTTTTTTCAACAGCTGTGCTGTTAATGCCTGGAGCCGAAAAAGCTCGCGCATGGTGCCGTAGCAAAGTTGCTGCAGCAGGGCCCGGTCTTGAGGTGGGCAGTGTTCAAGCGCGTCGGGCAGATGGGTGCTGAGGGAGCCGTGCTGGCGTAGCAGAGGCGCCAGCACTTTGGCTGCCAGCGCACGGATGTTGATTGAATCAGCCAAGGCGAACTCCTGGTGCAAAACGCTCCTTGTGGGCATTCATCAGTGTTTTGACCGGCTGTGTCTTGCCGCCAGGCAACTGTAGTTGAGTCAGGCGAACGCTGCCCTGGCCGCAGGCCACAAGGATGCCCTCCCCATTTGCGGCAATAATGGTACCCGCTTCTGCTTCGGCTGCAGTCGTATCCGGTTCGGCAGCCCAGATGCGCAGGTTGTCGTCTCCCAGGCGGGTAAAACAGACCGGCCAAGGGTTGAAGCCGCGGACCCGGCGAGCGACCTCTTTTGCCGGCAGGCTCCAGTCAATTTGCCCTTCCTGCTTTTCCAGTTTATGCGCGTAAGTGGCCAGAGCGTTGTCTTGCGGTTCGGGCGTCAGTGTTCCTGCTGCGAGAGGCGCTAGCGTATCGACCAGCAATTCGGCTCCCAATACTGCAAGGCGGTCGTGCAGGAGGCCACTGGTGTCGTCGGTCTGGATGTTGCATTCAGCCTTGCTCAACATGTCACCCGTGTCCAGGCCGGCGTCCATCTGCATGATGGTAATGCCGGTAGTGGTGTCGCCAGCCAGCAGTGAGCGATGGATCGGAGCGGCACCACGCCAACGTGGCAACAGAGAGGCGTGCACGTTGATACAGCCGAGACGGGGAGTATCAAGCACCACTTGAGGCAGCAGCAGACCGTAGGCAACCACGATCATCAGGTCGGCCTTGAGCTCCGCCAGAATCGCCTGTTGTTCGGCCTCTTTCAGACTGCGCGGCTGATAAACGGGCAGTCCGTGCTCCAGCGCCAGCGCCTTGACCGGGCTGGGACGCAACTTGCGACCCCGACCGGCCGGCTGGTCGGGGCGGGTATAGACCGCTACCACTTCGTGCTGGGTATTGAGCACGGCAGCCAGACTTTCGGCCGCAAATTCAGGGGTGCCTGCAAAAATGATGCGCAGAGGGGTATCACTCATGTATCGAGACTCCATACAAAAACAGGCTTGCCTCGGCAAACCTGTTTTGAATCATGCCAGTGCCACTCAGGCCTGGTGTTGAGCTTCAAGCCGGTGTTGTTTCTCCAGCTTGGTGCGGATGCGGTTACGCTTCAGAGCTGTGAGGTGATCCACAAACAGCTTGCCGTTCAGGTGGTCCAGCTCATGCTGGATGCAGACGGCCAGCAGACCTTCCGCTTCCATTTCGTAGGGTGTACCGTCACGGTCCAGCGCCTTGAGCAACACCCGGTTCGGGCGAGTGACATCTTCATAGAAGCCAGGGACCGACAGGCACCCTTCCTGCATGCTTTCCAGGTCTTCCTGCAGAATGGTGTACTCGGGGTTGATCAGCACCAGCGGCTCGCTTTTGTCTTCCGAAATGTCGATCGTCACCACGCGCTTGTGTACGTTAATCTGGGTTGCGGCCAGACCTATGCCCGGTGCGTCGTACATGGTTTCGAACATGTCATCGACCAGTTGACGGATTGCGTCATCGACCTGTTCGACCGGTTCGGCAATGGTTCTTAGACGCGGATCAGGAAATTCTAGAATATTGAGCTTAGCCATAGGTATCTGCTTTTCCGGGCGTTAAAATCAGCCCCTTGAGTGGCAAAAAAAATCTACTGCCATCATTATACTTAATTACTTGTCTAATGCATTGCTTTGCAGGCCGAGAGCACGTAGAAACGGCGGGTTGTCTGTGGCCATAAAACGTACAAGGGAGCTGAACAATGAGAGGATTGCTGTATGGCGTGGTAGGTGCCTGCCTGCTGTGGGCGGGAACCGCTGCGGCTGAACGCGCAGACCGGTTACAGTTGCAGGAAAACCACCCGACCGAGTACGTGGTGGTCAAGGGGGACACCCTGTGGGGAATATCGGGCCGTTTTCTGCAAAGCCCCTGGCTCTGGCCGGAAGTTTGGAGCGTAAATCCGCAAATCTCCAACCCTCATCTGATTTACCCCGGAGACCAGATCTACCTGACTTGGGTGGACGGCAAACCACGCCTGAACCTGCGTCGCGGTATTCGCAAGCTGAGCCCGCACGTGCGTGTTCAGGAGCTGGAACAACCGGTGCCGGCCATTCCGCTGCGTGATATTGCCAGTTTCCTTAATGACAACCTGGTCACTCAGCAGGATGCACTGGAAGCCGCTCCGTATGTGATTGGCGGACGTAATGAAAGCATCATCTCCGGTGCCGGCGATCGCGTGTATGCTCGAGGCACTTTGCTGGACGAGGATGCCAAGCAGCAGACGCTGTATCGGCCGTCACGTCAGTACACACATCCGGTGACGGGTGCGCTGCTGGGGTATGAGTTGCACAAGGTGGCCGATGTCGAAGTGGCGGCCTATGACGATGACATCATTACACTGGATCTGCAAAAAACGCGAGAAGAGGTGCGCCTGCGTGACCGTGTGCTGCCGAACAGCTCCGAGCGTATCCAGTCCATCTTTCATCCGCAGCCGGGTGACGAGTTGAGGGATGGTCTGATCATTGATGTGCTGGGTGGTGTGGCCAAGATCGGTCAGTTTGACGCCGTGGCGATCAGTGCGGGTGAAGACGATGGGCTGGAGCCGGGCGATGTTTTCGCTATCTATAAAAAGGGTGAGGCCGTCAAGGACCCCATCAAGGGTGAAGTGATCAGGTTGCCGTCCGAACGGGCCGGTGAGCTGATGGTGTTCAAGACCTTTGACCGGGTCAGCTATGCACTGGTCATGAAGGCCACCAATGTCATTTCGGTCGGCGACGAACTGCGTGCGCCCTGACCCTCGTTAAAACGGGACATTACCATGAGCGATCCAAGGGAGTGGATCGCTGCCAGTCTGCTGCCGGGTATTGGCCCGGTAACGCTGGCGCGACTCCGCCAGGCGGGCATCAGTATCCCCTGTCTGCTGACAGGGCGTACGGCTCTTCCTCCAGACTGCCGATTACGGCCGGAAACCCTGGCCGGGCTGCACGATTATCAGCGCCAGGGCGCCCTGTATGATCGGGCCGGTGAATTGCGGGACTATGCGCAGCAGCATCAGTTGCACCTGCTGACGTTCGGCGATGCCGCATACCCTGACCTGCTGCGGCAGATCCCTGACCCGCCCGCCCTGCTCTGGGTTGATGGCGATCCGGAACTCTTATCTCTGCCGCAACTGGCGCTGGTGGGCAGTCGCAAGGCAAGCCGAGAAGGTGTACGCCTGGCCTACGAGTTTGCCGGAGCCCTGTCGACCGCCGGGCTGATACCGGTGAGTGGGCTGGCGCTGGGCATTGATGCAGCGGCCCACAGTGCCTGCGTTGATCGGCAAGCCCCCACGCTGGCGGTGGTGGGCACCGGTCTGGATCGTGTCTATCCGCAGCGGCACCGGGCGCTGGCCGCAGCTATTGTTGATCAGGGAGGTGCTATCGTCTCCGAGTATCCACCCGGTACGGCTCCGCTGCCCGGCAATTTCCCCCGTCGCAACCGGCTGATCAGCGGCTTGTCCGTCGGCACTCTGGTCGTTGAAGCGGCGCTGCGCAGCGGTTCGCTGATCACGGCCCGGCAGGCCCTGGAACAGGGGCGTGAAGTCTTTGCCATCCCCGGCTCCATCCATAACCCCTTCAGTCGAGGCTGCCACGCCCTGATTCGTGAGGGTGCGACACTGGTTGAACAGGTCGATCAGATCATCGAACAATTAGGGCCCTTGCTGGGTGGGTTGCTGACTGTTCAGGTGTCACCGATGTCGCCTGAACCGGAGGCGCTCGTTGCCGCGACGGGGTTGTTGGCCCAAATTCCGTTTGACAGTATCTGGCTGGACCAGCTGGCCGAACAACTGCAGCTGAGCGTGGCCGAGCTGCAGTCGGGGCTGATGCTGCTGGAGCTGGATGGCTATATTGAATTGCGTGGCTCTCGGGTTCGTCGCGTACGCTAGCAGCGGATGAACAGCTGATCTCATTCACCGCCTTTCAAGTGGGGGAATTTTCATCCGGTGCTTGCTATAATTGCGCCCTTTCCTTTTTTCCGGCTGTGCCGGAAGCCAGACCGTACGTGTGGTGGCGGCGCCCTTTGCCCTGCTGCGCAGTCAGAGTGATGACGGGAGTAACAGATGAGTGCAAAAGTGGCGATCGTGATGGGTTCGCGTTCGGATTGGCCCACCATGGAGGAAGCGGCCGGTATCCTTGATACCCTGGGCGTTGAGTACCATGCCGAGGTAGTATCCGCGCACCGTACGCCGGACAAAATGTTTCGTTTTGCCGAGCAGGCGGCTGATAACGGCTATAAGGTCATTATTGCCGGTGCGGGGGGCGCAGCCCACTTGCCGGGCATGATTGCGGCCAAGACACTGGTACCGGTACTGGGCGTACCGGTGCAAAGCAAGGCGCTGAGTGGTCAGGACAGCATGCTGTCTATTTTGCAGATGCCGCGTGGTATCCCGGTCGGTACGCTGGCCATTGGCGGTGCGGGTGCATTCAATGCAGGGCTGCTGGCGGCACAGATGCTGGCGACCGAAGATGCGGCTCTTGCGCAGCGTTTGGCCGACTGGCGTCAGGCCCAGACCCAGACTGTCCTCGACAACCCCGATCCGCGAGGTTGATTGCCATGCTGCCACGAATAGTCGTAGCCGGTAACGGTCAGTTGGGTCAAATGCTGTCACAGGCCGGTGCGCCCATGCAGATCGAGGTGTTGCCGGTTGATCCCAATGGTGATGTCGAGCTGGGCCTGCGGCCCGATGACGTGATTACTGTCGAAATCGAGCACTGGTCCGACAGTGTTAGCGGCCTGCAGTTGAAACAGCACCCGAATTTCCGCAATGCCGCTGCGTTGTATGCGGTTATTGATCGTCAGCGTCAGAAGGCCCTGCTGGACCGTCTGCAGGTGCCGACCTCACCTTGGGTCAGTCTGGAAGGCGATAACCTTCAGACGCAACTGGAATCGATTGGTGACAAGGTGATCGTCAAGCGCCGCCGTGGCGGCTATGACGGCCGTGGTCAGTGGCGTTGGCAAAAAGGCGATCAGCCGGAAACGGAATGGGCCGGTGAATGCATCGCCGAGGCGATGATCCCGTTCAGTCATGAAGTCTCTTTGGTTGGCGCACGTAATGCGGCCGGCGAAAAGGTGTTCTATCCGTTGACACGCAACTGGCATGAGAATGGCATCCTGCGCGCCAGTGTGGCCAATCTGCCGGTTCCTGCCGAACAGCAGCGTAATGCCGAAGCCTGGTTGGGTCGTGTTATGGACGACGAAGGCTATATCGGCGTGATGGCGATGGAGTGCTTCGTGGTGGATGGCGAACTGCTGGTCAATGAACTGGCGCCACGGGTGCACAACTCCGGCCACTGGACGCAGGAAGGTTCTGCCATCAGTCAGTTCCAACTGCACCTGCGTGCGCTGGCGGACTTGCCGTTGATCACGCCACCGGTAGAGGGCGCGTCCGTGATGTACAACCTGTTGGGACGTGACTGGAAGCCCGAATGGCTGCAGGTACCGGGTGTGCATGTCCACTGGTATGGCAAGGAAATTCGTCCGGGGCGAAAGGTCGGCCACGTGAATATCTGCCGAGCCGATGTGGCGTCGTTGATCGACAGTCTGCAAGCGTTGCAGGCCCTGGTCGATGATGACGACAAGGTCGTATTCGACTGGAGTATCGCGCAACTGCAGGGCTGATCGGTCCTGCTGTCCATTCTGCAAGGAGTAATGACCGTCGCGTTGTTACTCCGCTCTTCCCTTCTTTCGCGGTGGTGACAACATGAATCACTGGCAACTCAAGGAAGCGGTTCGCTGCATCAAGGGCGGTGGTATTATCGCTTATCCGACGGAAGCTGTCTGGGGGCTGGGCTGTGACCCCTATAATCGTCAGGCCGTGCAGCGGCTGTTGGACCTGAAACGCCGCCCCGAGCACAAGGGGCTGATTCTGGTGGCGGCGGACGAGGCCCAGATTGCACCTCTGCTGGCACCGCTCAGTCGCAAGCAGCGGCAGTGTCTGAGTGAGACCTGGCCCGGGCCTAACACCTGGCTATTGCCTGATCCGCAGGGGTTGATTCCGCATTGGGTCAAGGGGTGCCACAGCCAGGTTGCCGTGCGTATCAGTGCGCACCCGCTGGTTCAGGCGCTTTGCCGAGCCTATGGTGGCCCTCTTATATCGACCTCAGCCAACCGAAGTACCTCAGACCCTGCAAGGTCTAAGCTGAAAGTTAGTGCTTACTTCGGCTCTAGCCTTGATTTTATATTGCCAGGTGAGCTGGGAGGGTCGGATAAGCCCAGTGTTATCCGCAATATTATAGATATGAAAACGATCAGGGCGTAAGTAAGTATTCGCTCACAAGTAGATGGAGAGATTCATGTCGGCACCTGATGCTCAAATGGTGAAAGAATATCTGCTCGCGTTGCAGGACCGTATCTGTGCGGCGCTGGAGCAGGTCGATGGCGAAGGTCGCTTTGTCGAGGATAGCTGGGAACGGGCCGAGGGTGGTGGCGGCCGTACTCGGGTGATCAGCCAGGGAGCCGTGATCGAAAAAGGCGGCGTCAACTTTTCCCACGTGCATGGCGCGACCCTGCCCGGATCGGCTACGGCACATCGCCCCGAACTGGCCGGGCGCAGCTTCGAGGCGATGGGAGTCTCGCTGGTCATCCATCCGCACAACCCCTATGTGCCGACTTCTCACGCCAATGTGCGCTTTTTCATTGCGGAAAAGGATGGTGAAGAGCCGGTCTGGTGGTTTGGCGGCGGCTTTGATCTGACGCCCTACTACGGCAATGACGATGACTGTCGCCACTGGCATCAAACGGCGCTCGATGCCTGTGCGCCCTTTGGCGAGGATATATACCCCCGCTTCAAAACGTGGTGCGATGACTACTTCTATCTTAAGCATCGTCAGGAACCTCGGGGCATCGGTGGTCTTTTCTTTGATGACCTCAACGAGCTGGGTTTCGATCAGAGCTTTGCCCTGATGCAGTCGATCGGTGATGCCTATGTGCCGGCGATCCTGCCAATCATCGAACAGCGCAAGGATACCGCCTATGGTGAACGTCAGCGCGACTTCCAGCTGCACCGCCGTGGCCGCTACGTGGAATTCAACCTGGTGTGGGACCGTGGCACCCTGTTCGGCTTGCAGTCCGGCGGTCGTACCGAATCGATCCTGATGTCGCTGCCGCCGGAAGTGCGCTGGGACTATGACTGGAAGCCGGAGCCGGGCAGCGAGGAAGCTCAGCTGTACGATCGTTACCTGCAGCCGCGCAACTGGCTGGAGGTCTGAGATGGCGGATCGCTATGCCGTGTTCGGCAACCCCATCGCGCACAGCAAGTCGCCGCAGATCCATGCCCGCTTTGCCAAGCAGACCGGGCAGGTGCTGACGTACACAGCCGAGCACATCGAGGAAAATGACTTCGAGGCGGCGGTGGAACGCTTTCTGCAGGGTGACGGCAAGGGGCTGAATATCACGGTGCCGTTCAAGGAGCGGGCCTGGGCGCTGGCGCAGTGGCGCAGCGAACGCGCCGAGCTGGCGGGTGCGGTTAATACCCTGTATCGACTGGACGATGGCCGCATCGCCGGTGACAACACCGATGGCATCGGCCTGGTGCGGGATCTGGCGGATAACAGCGGTGTGACCCTGAACGGCGCCCGGGTGCTGGTGCTCGGTGCCGGTGGCGCGGTGCGCGGCGTGCTCCAGCCGCTGCTGGCGGCGGGCGTGGCTTCTATTCTGGTTGCCAACCGCACCCTTGCCCGAGCCGAGACGCTGGCTGAACTCTTTGCCGATGATAGCCGGGTAAGGGCCAGCGGTTTCGATCAGGTGCCCGCCGAGGCGTTTGATCTGATCATAAATGGCACTTCGGCCAGCCTGCAGGGCGAACTGCCGCCGGTGCCTGCCGCTGCGGTCGGTGCCTCTACCGCCTGCTATGACATGATGTATGGGGCCGAGCCGACGCCCTTCTGCCGCTGGGCCAGCGAGCAGGGTGCAGCCCGGGTGGTCGATGGCTTGGGCATGCTGGTGGAACAGGCAGCGGAGTCCTTCCGTATCTGGCGCGGCGTTCAACCCGACACGGAGTCGGTGATCGCGGATCTGCGCGCGGCGCTTCAGGCCGGCTGAGCCATTGTCTTGGCAAAGCCTGGATTAAAGTTCTAGCACGCTGAATCTGAACGCCTTTTCCCGTTCTCTTTGCCACAACCGCCTTGCATCCGGCAAATGCGAGGCGGTATAACAGAGACACACCCTCTGTTAGTGGAGTACGCGCATGGACAAGCATCTGCCACTGGCGCCTGCGGCGCTGTACCGTACCTGCGACCCGGAACTCCTGCCTTTCAAGACGACCGAATCACTGGAGCCGTTTGCCGGTTTCTTTGGCCAGGACCGTGCCATCGAAGCAATGGCGTTCGGGATTGGCATGCAGCGTCCCGGGTACAACCTCTTTGTCATGGGTAATCCGCACACCGGTCGTTTTTCCTTTGCGATGGAAAGCCTCAAAACGTCGGCCAAGAAACAGGGCAAGCCCAGCGACTGGTGTTACCTGAATAACCTGGTGGACAACCGCTATCCGAGTGTTCTGGAACTGCCTGCCGGCAAAGCGGTACATCTGAAGCGTGATATTCGCTACCTGCTCGACAGTGTGCTGGGTGAATTGCCGGCAGCGTTTGAAAACCCTGCCTATCAGCGTCTGAAGAGTCAGATCGAGCGTGAATTCAATCGTCATTATGACGAGGCCTTGAACCAGGTCGAGCGCAAGGGGCGTGAGTACAGCATCGCGGTCTACCGGGATGGCGCAACGGTCGGTTTTACACCGGTGGCGAATGGCCAGGCAATGGATGAGGCGGCGTTTTCGCAACTGCCGGAAGCCGAGCGGGAAGCCATTCAGTCACATATCTCCGAACTGGAGGAAATGCTCAATGACAGTCTGACCGGCTTGCCGGTCTGGCGCCGCGAGGCGGCTGAACAGATGCGGGCATTGGACCGAAACAGTGCGCGTCAGGCGGTGGAGCCGCTGATTCAGCCGTTGCGGGACAAGTATGCGAATATCGGCGGTATCGTGGATTATCTGCAGCATGTGGAAACCGACCTGATCCGCAACGGCAGTGATCTGTTGGGAGAGGATGGTGCGCTGGAGGGCAAGAGTGATGCCGTGCGACGAGAGTATCTGGAGCAGAATTACGGTTTGAACCTGCTGGTCGACAACAACAAGACCAAGGGGGCGCCGGTGGTGTTTGAATCGCACCCCAGCTACGAGAATCTGTTTGGACGGGTCGAGTACGTCAGTGAAATGGGATCGATGGTAACCAACTATACGTTGATCCGTGCAGGCGCCCTGCATCGCGCCAACGGCGGCTACCTGGTACTGGAAGCGGAAAAACTGCTGGAGCAGCCGTTCGTCTATTCGGCGCTCAAGCGGGCGCTGAAGGCGCATGAGGTTCGTATTGAAAGCCCGGTCAGCGAGTATACCGGTATCAGCGCGATTACGTTGAGCCCTCAGCCAGCCGCGTTGAAAGTGAAGGTGGTATTGGTGGGCGAGCGTGATACCTATTACCTGCTGCAGGAGCTGGATCACGATTTCGAGAAGATGTTTCGTGTGGTGGTCGATTTTGATGAAGATGTGCATCGCACGCCCCACTCGATTCGCCAGTACGCACGGCTGATGAAAACGCTGGCGAATGAGGAGAGCCTGGCACCGCTGACGCGCCGAGCCGTTGCGCGTCTGGTGGAACACAGTTCGCGTCTGGCCGGTGATCAGGAGCTGTTGTCCGCCCATGTCGGGGAGCTGGTCGATCTGCTGTGTGAGTCGGATTTCCGTCGCCGTGAGCAAAATGATGCCCTGATCAACGCTGAACATGTGGAGCTGGCGCTGGAGGCGAAGGAGCGCCGTACCGGGCGCTTGTCACAGAAAATACTGGAAAGCATGCTCAACGAAACGGTCTTGATCGACACCGATCTTGAGGCAGTGGGCAAGTCCAACGGCCTGACGGTACTTCAGGTCGGAGATGTTTCTTTCGGCAGTCCGGCGCGGATTACGGCCACGGTGCACCCGGGCAATAAGGGGATAGTGGATATCGAGCGAGAGGTGACGCTGGGGCAGCCCATCCATTCCAAGGGCGTGCTGATACTGTCCGGCTATCTGGGACACAAGTATGCCGGTGACTTTCCGCTGGCACTGTCGGCCAGCCTGGCGATGGAGCAGTCCTACGGTTATGTGGACGGAGACAGCGCTTCCCTTGCCGAAATCTGTACGCTGATTTCGGCCCTGACGCATATCCCGATTCGTCAGCAGTTTGCCATTACCGGGTCCATTAACCAGTATGGTGAAGTGCAGGCTATTGGTGGTGTGAATGAGAAAATCGAAGGCTTTTTCCATCTGTGTAAAACACGTGGCCTGACCGGTTGGCAGGGATGCATTATTCCGCGCGCCAATGTGCGCCACTTGATGCTGAAGGCCGAGGTGGTACAGGCAGTCGAGGATGGCGTTTTCCATATCCATGCGGTCGCCACTGTGGACGAATGCCTGGAGATCCTGATGGGCCGAGCGGCTGGAGTACGCAAGGAGGACGGTCATTTTACCCAGCGCAGCATCAATGCCCTGGTGGTCAAGCGCCTGCGAGAGCTGGCCAAGGCGAAGGCATGAGCACAGCAGGGACGGGGTTTATACCCCGCCCCGCTACCCGGCGTGGGGGTGTCAGAAGCGCATGCCGACTTCCAGCCAGACCTTGCGGCCGGGTGTATATGCGTCGCGGACGCCGTCGAGGTCACTGGTCTTGGTGTTGATCACCTGATCCAGCACATTACTGACTTCCACCCTTACATACCCCTGGCTGGCCGTCCAGAGACGGGGCTTCCACTGCACCTTGGTATCCAGAGTGATCAGATCCTCCAGCGTAAAATCCTCGTAGATATCATGGCCGTCGGCGCTGTTCCGGCGAGTGTCGCGGGCAATGGTGCCGCCATTGTTCAGGTTGATGAAGTTGGACCAGGTCAGGTTCCAGGCGGGCATTCGGGTGACGCTGCTCAAGCTGACGTGCAACGGGATGTTGTAGTCCCAGGCCGGCAGCTCGCGACGGTCGATCAGCACGCCTTGGTAGAGGACAGGTTCATCATTGCCGACGCTTTCATAATCATCACCCAGACCGGTATGGGGGTTGCCCTGAAGGTTGCCGGTGCTGTCTTTCCAGCCCAAGGCCAGACGCGTGACCGTTGCGCTATTGCCGATGATCAGCGGCGTATCGGCATGATCCAGCTCCCAGGTCAGACTCAGTGTTTCGCTGCGTCCGCTGTTGTCGTAACGCTTCTGACCATCTTCCCTGATGCTACGAATGCCGTTGCGGCTGTCGCGCTGAACCAGCTTGAGGGTACTGTTGAACGGCCCGGCCTGCTGGACCCAGCCCAGCATGAGCTCATCCGAGTATGGTGTTGCCAGATCCAGTTGCCCGGAGCGATCCAGTCCATGGATGACCTCGATGCTGCCGTCATTCTTGTAGCGGGTCTTGGTGGTCATGCCGTTGAGAGCATCATTGATCGCGTATTGCAGAAAACTGCGGCCATAATAGCGATTGGCCCCGGCCAGCAGACGGGTACGGCCATCACCGTATAGGTCCCAGTCAGCACTCAGACGGGGCGCGATATCCAGATTGTTCAGCCAGTCATTGTGGTCGGCACGCAACCCCAGGCGCAGGTTGAGGCGGTGCCAGCGTATCCGGTCATCCAGATAAATGGATTTGCTTAGATAGTCGACACCGATGTTGCCGCTGGCATACCGGGTGACCTCGCGCTGTTTGCCATTGGGACGGGGGCTGGGTCGGTAATATCGATCGATGATGACGTCTTCCGGGCGGTTGTAATGGCTGTCGACATAACGCAGCTCGCCACCGACGGTCAGCTGGTGCTCAGCGGTGCTACCGCGCCGGGTAGCCAGTTCCAGTTTGGGTGCCAGGGTGAAGCTGGTCTGGGTCCGCTCACTGTCGCCAAAACCGCCTCGGGAAACGCCGGTATTGAGGTCCTGAAACGCAACGGCACTGGTACTGTCGATGTCATCCTGCATGCGGTCCAGCCCCGCATCCATGCTGAAAGTGTGGCCGCCGGGCAGACGGTATTTGATATTGCCGCCCAGGCCGATGCCGCGGTGGTCTTGCACATAGGGAGCATCATAGAGTGGTGAGGTAATACCATCGTGGTGGCGCTCGGAATAGCGCAGGCTGAATCCGGACTCCAGTTGCTGGTTCCAGTGGGTGTCCAGTCGGGCGTGAAGGTTGTCGATCCGGTCATTGAAGTCGATTTGATCACCGTCCGGCTCGGTTTGACGGAAGTCGGACGTTCGTCGGCTCATACCCAGGGTCATGCCGCTGCGCTCGGTCAGTCCCTGCTGAGCCGAGAAGTGGTAGCTGTCCTTGTGGTAGATGGGGGTGAATTTTGCGTTATAGCTGCCAGCATTTTGAAACTTGTCCAGATCGCGTGGATCCACATGAAAGGACTCCCATTCATCTCGCTGGAGACCGTAGCGCAGGTCGACGAAATCATGACCGTCATAGCGCTTCATTCTGGCGTTCACCACCCCGCCGGTAAAGCCGCCAAAGCCGGCCGGTACGTTGCTGTCATATACCTCGATCTGCTCCAGCAGACCCACATCCAGATAATAGCCCTGAGGTGAGCTGCCACTGTCGGTTTTGGTCAGACCGGGAGTACCGTAATCACTGTTGCCGGAGGCCGGGTTGATATCGTTGTTGACGCCGATGCCATCGATCATGAACAGGTTTTGATAGTAGGCCTGGCCGTGGAAGGAGAACTCTTCCGGTCGCATGACGCCGCTGTTGGTTGAGCCACGCCCTTTGCGTGAAAAATCCACCGCCGGGTTGATACGCAGCAGATCGGCCAGGTTGCCTGCGCCGGTGGGCAACTGCTCGATCAGTGCGTGATCAAGGACCTGTACGCCTGTGGCGAGATTTTGGCCGGTCACCGTGACTTCGGGGAGGGTCTGCACACAGGAGTGCTGTTGACGGTCGGTACAGTTTTCATTGGTCTGTGTTGTTTGTGCGTTGGCCGAAGCGCCATACAAACCTGTCAGCAGTGCGACAATGGAGGGGAGATGGGAGTCAGAAAGCATAATGTCCTTTTAACCGGTCGGCAATGCGAGCAGTGCAGCCGCCCCAGGGGGCACATTAGGGCGACTGCACGACATAACAAGCATATGATAAACCAATTGCTTATAAGAATCATTATTATTTAATGCTTTCGACTGCGGGTTCCGTTGGCAGCACCGGGGGGCGGAGTGCCAGAGGGCGCTGACTGAGGGTGTTCAGGAAGGCTTCCAGCGCGTCCAGTTCTCGGTGATTCAGCTGCAGCGGGCGGATCAGCGGCGACAGCGGCGGCAGAGACGGGTGTAGTTGGCTGTTGCCGATCATGCCTGCGTTATACATGTTGAGGATGCCGCGCAGACTGGGAAAAAAACCATTGTGCATCCAGGGGGCCGTGTAATGCAGGTCTCGCAGACTGGGGGTACGAAACTTGCCTCGGTCTGCGGTACGGCCGGTTGCCTGCTCGCGACCGCTATCCTCATATTGACGCCCGTAATAGCTTAACCCGGTATGGTGGAACCGGCCATCTGAATACCGGTGGCCGTTATGACAATTCAGGCATCCGGCCTTGGTACGGTACAGGTGCAGACCGAAAATTTCATGGTCATTCAAGAGTTGGTACTGACCGCCGATAAAACGATCCAGCCGATTGGGTCGAGAGACGATCCTGCGTTCGAAAGCGGCCAGGGCCTTGGCCAGGCGTTCCGCATCGATGGCACCGGGACCGAAGGCGGTTATGAAGGCCTGGCGGTAGCCGGGGATACGGTTCAGTCTCGCCAGCACTTCCTGCAGGTCGGCATTCATCTCGATCGGGTTGCTGATCGGCTGCAGGGCTTGCTCCAGCAGACCTTCGGCGCGGCCATCCCAGAACAGCTGCTCAAACCAGGCAACATTCAGTATGCTCATGCTGTTGCGGGGACCGGATTGACGGTCATGTCCGAAAGCCGTGCGGCGGCCATCAGCCCAACCCAGATCCGGGTCATGACAGCTGGCACAGGCAATCTGCCCCGACCCGGACAGACGGGGATCAAAAAACAGCTGTTGCCCCAGGGCTTCCGTTGCCGGTGTGTGCCAGTCAACGGGAGGCAGTTTGGGTAGTGGCGCCAGCTCGGGGACTGCTCCGGCTTCAGAATGAGTGTGTGCGGCGGGCCAGTGTTGTGATGGTTGGCGGTAGTCGGCGGCAGAAAAATCGGCGGCCTGGCTGACCAGGCTGCCGCTCAGGCTCAGTACGCAGACGCCGAACCAGTACAGAGAACGCCGCATGATTAACCGAGGTGCAGGTTTAAATGATTGTCCCAGGCCAGGCGTGAGGCGATGGGGCCCAGCGGCAGGCGTTCCCGCAGGTTGTTGTAGGGTTGCATGCGGTATACCTGGCCGATACCGGAGCTGACCAGAAACTCCCCATTCCGGTCGGTAGCCGCCAGACCACAGCCGTCACGGCAGCGCATGGCGGTGATGAAGGTATCCCGTTCGATATCCCAGAAGGTGATCAGGTTACCGCGCGGTGCGGAAATGGCGGCTATCTTGCCGGAGCGGTCAATGCGGGCGCTGCCGGCGTATTGCTTCATCTGTCCGTTGATCGGCTCGGGGGCCTTTAACAGTTTTAACGGCTGGCCGCGTCGGTGCAGAGCAACCAGAGGCCTGTTGTCACTCAAGGGCCCCTGGGACTGCAGGGCTATCGCTACAGTGCCTGCTGCATTGAGGTCCATATGTCGAATGCTGAGTTGGTGGTTGTCGGAGCTCATGCCAACCTGTTCCAGCAGGGTGCCGGAGGTCAGGTCGATATAGGCCAGCGAGGGTGCCATAGTGTTCAGGTTCAGCTTTTCGCGATTGCGGGTCAGAATACCGCCATTGGCGACAATGACTTCATTTCCGCTCAGCAGCAGTTCATGCGGGCCGATGCCATGGCTTGGCAGGCGGCTGACGACGGCGAAGTGATGGTCTGCATCACGAATGCTGATCTGTCCCTGGCCGCTGGCAAGGTCGTTCTCGGTACTGACCAGCCAGCGGCCATCGGGCGTGAACAGTGCGTGGCCGTAGAAGTGGTGGCCCTCCCCCGCTTCGATGTGCTTGACCAGTTGTCCGGTTTCGTAATCCACCACGTCTATAAAAGTGCCCGGGCGGCGTGCAACGGCTGCTGCCCAGGGCTGGTGCGGGTGCCGTTCCACATGGTGCGCCCGGCCCGGCAATGGGTGGCGCAACCGTGTCTGTCCCTCGATATCAGTAACCAGCAGCCAGTGTTGATGTCGATCGCTGGCGGCACTGATGAGTATGCGCTCGTCTGTCCTGTCGTTGGCGAGAACGCCGGTTACCGGCAGGGTTAGGCTAGCGGCGAGCAGGCCCAGGAAACGGCGGCGATCAGTCTCCATCACGGCTATTGAATCCCAGTTGAATATTGAGAACCCCCATGGCGCTGTCGAGCTGTTCGCTCAGGTGCTTGAGCCGGGCAGTGATGTCCAGCAGCTGCTGATGGGTGTTTGGCCGGGTCAGGGCGGCTTTGAGTGGCGGATCAAGCTGCTCGAAAGTGCTGATCAGGGCAGTGAAGGTCTGCCGGATATCGAGTGCCAGATCCGCCTTGCCAGCTTGCTGCAGAAGACTGTCAACACTGGGATTCGTACCCTGGTACAGCTCGCTCAAGGCGACCAGGTTGTGTCGGATATTGGCCAGTGAATTGCCGCTGCGGTGGCTTTCCAGCAGTTTTGGGCGTGCATTCTCGGGACTGCTGCCCATGGGCTTGAGCAGTTTGCTGTCGCGAATGGCTTCAATGGGCTCAACCAGGGCGGCCATCAGATCGACAGCCTGTTCCGCGGCCCTGACCGGTTCCTGCTCGGGCGGGAAATCGTTGGCAGCCAGAGTTTGCCATTCCTGATGAATGGCGTGACCGACCTGGGCAACATGACTCGAAATGGCCTGAGTGAGTTCACAATGACGTCCCTGCTGCAGCTGTGTCAGGGCGTTGTCGGCGAACAGCAGGCGTTCCAGTGCCGGGAAGCCCTGGATGGATACGCTGGCATGGCGGAAAAACTCGGCATCATAGGGTAGCTCCGAGGCCAATGCCTGGCGCAGCTGGCGGGCTCCGATGTTTTTGCGGTCGGGCCAGAATTCCAGGCCGAAGTTGCGCATCAAAAACTGCACCGGGCCAAACTGCACATGCTGGATGCCCTGCCAGGCGTGCATGGCTTCACGCCAGGCATTGCGTGTGCGGTTCAGTGCCTCTTCGCTGGGGGCCTGACAGAGCGCGGTCGCTGCGCGCGAAAGTTCGGCAGTATGGGTATCCAGTTGAGCATAGCGTGGCAAAATGTGCTGCTGGACCGCCTGATGGTTGAAACGGGGCCAGTCCGGCTGCATGCTGTCGGCATGGGTTAATCCGGCTGTCAGAACCAGGCCGGTTGCAAGCAGCCAGATTGGCCACATGCGGGTGTGTGTTGATGGCATTACAGTGACTCCAGAAACGAGATCAATTGCTTGCGTTGTTGTGGGGGCAGTTGGCGGAAGCGCTCGCGGGCGCTTTCAGCCTCGCCGCCATGCCAGAGAATGGCTTCGGTCAGGGTACGAGCGCGGCCATCATGCAGCAGGGCTCGTTCGCCGGTAACGGCATGGTGCCGCCCCAGGCCCCAGAGTGGCGGGGTACGCCATTCACGGCCGTTGGCGGCAAATTCGGGACGTCGGTCGGCGAGACCTTCGCCCATATCATGCAGCAACAGGTCGGTATAGGGCCAAATGACCCGATTACTCAGGGCCGGACGGTCGGGAGCGACTCCGGTCGTATGTGAAGGTGTATGGCATTGACTGCATCCCAGTCGGGCAAACAGTTGCTCACCGGCCTGGACCTCGGCATGGTGCGTGTTGCGCCTTGGCGGCACCGCCAGGTGTCGTGTATAGAACAGGAGCACCGCCATCATCTGTGCCGAGGCTTCCAGTCCGTCCTGAGTATCGGTGTTGCCGTTGGGGGCATTCAGGCAATTCGGTTGTGCCGAGGTGCAGTCGCCCCCTGGAAAGGGGTAGTCGGGATTGGCAATACCGATGTCGGTATTCAGTGCGCTGGCGTTCTGCAGCTGCAGCGTGGGCTGACCGGCTTTCCAGCCGAAACGTCCCAGCTGGCGTTCTTTGTGGTCAGGGTGAAAGACTCGGTTGGGGCGGCCGGAAATGCCATCGGCGTTACGGTCATCCGGATCGGCGAGGGCCAGGATGTCGGTTTCCGGAATAAGCTCCAGCAGCCCCAGCCCTATCATGGCGGGGGCCAGCCGTGGCGATAACCGGGTATCCGGGTGGAAAGGGCCATAACCGGGCTGGGTCAGTCGATAGATGGGTTGCTGTAATTCGACGTGCTCGCCGCCGTTCAGGGTCTGGGTGTGGCGTGCATATTCGAGATTGATCCGTGCTTCTGCCGGCAACCCGGCAACCGCGAAGGTTTGCAGTTGGGTGCCATAGGTCGGTTCGGGGGTTACTCCGGACGGTGTATGCTGTCCATCGCCGGGAATGCCCAGGCGCACCAGAATGCCGTTGCGGTTGCTGCTGCCCTGCTCGTCAGGCGGCAATCCCCGGCCATTGTTGACGTGGCACTGCAGGCAGGAACGGGCATTGTACAGCGGCCCCAGACCATCACTTGCCGTGGTTGACGACGGTGAGGAAACCCACAGTTTTTCGAAAATGGCGCGGCCCAGTACAAAGTCCATGCGTTGTTCGAAGGGGAGGTCTGCAACGGCATGCATGAATACTTGCTGCTCGGCCGCAGAAAAGGGAGGACCGGGCTGAGCCCGGTCCGAGTTGGCCGCCACTGCCATAGCGGCCTGGCTGGTGCACAACGCCAGCCAGAGGGAGAGCCAGCCTGTCAGACTGAGTGCAAAACGGGCCATCGACTGATCAGCCGCCAAGAACGGCTGAAGGGTTATCCAGACTGTCGGAGCCTTCCAGCTCAACGTCTGCAATACCCAGTGTTGCCATCACCTCTTCGAGGACCTGTGTTTGTGCCGTCAGTGCATCAACAAAGGCCTGCACTTTTGCATTGCCTTCCGTATTGCCTGCGGCGATGAGTACATCAAAGGTTTCACCGTGAGCCGCTGCATCAACCATTGCCTGGGCTGCCGCCTGGGTAAGGTCCAGATGTTCGCGCATTTTCTGATCCAGGGCCGGGTCGGTGGCTTGGGTCAGGGCCGAGAGAGAGGGACCCTTCACCTGGCTGCCGTCAATACGGGTGTATTCGCCCAGATACGCATTACGAATGCCCAGGGCATCGTAGAAGTGTGACCAGTGAGTGTTGTCGGAGAAGCAGTCGTGCTCTTCTTCCGGGTCGTGCAGCATGAGGCCCAGTTTGGTACGTTCGCCAGCCAGCTCGCCATAGGACAGACTGCCCATACCGGTGGTGATGGTTGCCAGTCCGCCCAGATCGCCCTTGGCGGCGAGCTGCTGGCGAGCGGCACCGCCCTGCTTCCAGTTGTCGGCCATCTCGGTCAGATCATCGATCAGCAGATCGGTGGCAGCTTTCAGGTAAGCGCGGCGACGTTCGCAGTTGCCGTTGCTGCAGTTCTGCGGATCAAAGTCCGTTGCGGGACGATCGCCGGCGCCTGGCTTGGTGCCGTTCAGGTCCTGGCCCCAGAGCAGAAACTCAATGGCGTGATAGCCGGTGGCCACGTTGGCTTCAACGCCATCAATTTCGTGCAGGGTTTCGGTCAGCAGTTGTTTATCAATGGTTGAAGCATCAACCTGCTTGCCGCCGATGTTCAGGATCGGATTGGCAATAATATTGGCACTGTACCAGGCGTTAATGTCGGATTCGGTGCCATAGCTGGTGCCGTCAACATAGTCGATCAGGCCTTCGTCCAGCGGCCAGGCATTCACTTTGCCTTCCCAGTCGTCAACGATGGCATTACCGAAGCGGTAGACTTCAGACTGCTGATAGGGAATGCGGGAATCGACCCAGGCAGCCCGTGCCGCTTTCAGGTTGGCATCGGTGGGGGCGTCCAGGAAGGTGTTGATCGCTTTCTGCAATTCTTGGGCAGCAGCCAGTGAGTCGGCAAAAACGGCTTCGGCGATATCGGCATAGTGCTGGTTGATGCCAGCCGCCCGAGTTTCGACAATGCTGCTGGCCGCTTGGGCCTGGCTAATAGCAACCGGTGAAAATGAGGTCATGACCGCAGCAGTAATGGCGGCGGGCAGCAGAAGGCGTTTCAGTGACATGACAGCTCCCTGGCAAAAATGAGATGCCGCTACACTAAACTAAATGCAAATCGTTATCAATAATATTATTTTGAATGGACAGGAAAAATCGGCATGTATCTTGCCGGTCTTGCCTGCCCTTCCGGGATGAACTCAGCTCTGAGCCCATGCCTCGTCATTGTGTTTGCTGGCCAAACGAGCGTAGTTTTCGGCCGTGTAAGTGAAAAATTCTTTTTCCTTCTGGGTCAGCTCGCGCTGTGGTTTGGCCGGGCGGCCCACATAGAGGTGGCCGCTCTTCAGCGTTTTGCCGGGAGGTACCAGACTGCCGGCGCCGACGATGACCTCGTCTTCGACCACGGCACCGTCCATGATCATCGCACCCATACCCACCAGAATGCGGCTGCCCAGGGTGCAGCCGTGCAGCATCGCCTGGTGACCGACGGTGACATGATCGCCGATGATCAGCGGGAAACCGTCCGGGTTGTAGGGACCGGCATGGGTGATATGCAAGACGGCACCGTCCTGCAGGCTGGTGTAGCAGCCGATTCGGATACGATGCATATCGCCGCGGATAACGGTCATCGGCCACACGGAGCTGTGTTCACCGATCTCGACATCCCCCAATACGACGGCACTGGGGTCGACAAATACATTGTCGGCCAGTTTCGGTGTCATCCCCTGATAGCTGCGCACATTCATGACGGTCTCCTTATTGTGATTGAAATCATGTGGGCGGAACCCCATTGTATATTAATTGACGAGTTGACCCTTTAATGGAGAAGTCCCATGTCCAACCCTCTGCTTGAACGCCATCCGCTGCCTCCGTTCAGCCGCATTCTGCCGGAACATGCCGTGCCCGCCATCAATGAGCTGTTGGCGCGTAACCGCTCCCGCATTGCTGAACTGACCGCCGATGCGTCGATCAGCGGCTGGACGCTGGTGGCCGAACTGGAGCAGCTCAATGATGCGCTGGCTCAAGCCTGGTCGCCGGTATCGCATCTGAATGCGGTGATGAACTCTGATGCCTGGCGCGAGGCCTACAACGCCTGCCTGCCGAAACTGTCCGAATACTGGACCGAGCTGGGCCAGCATCAGGGGCTGTTCCAGGCGTTCGAAGCCCTGGCCGGCAGCGATGAGTATCGGCAGCTGAACCCGGCGCGACGCAAGGTGGTCGACAACGCCCTGCGCGATTTCCGTCTGTCCGGCATTGCGTTGCCGGAAGCGGAACAGAAGCGCTATGCCGAGCTGCAGCAACGCCTGTCCGAGTTAACCACCAAATTTTCCGAGAACGTATTGGATGCCACTCAAGGCTGGTGGAAAGAGATCAGTGATGAAGCCGAGTTGTCAGGCCTGCCGGAGCATGCGGTTGCGGCAGCGCAGGAAGCCGCCAAGGCGAAGGAGCTGGATGGCTGGGTGATCACTCTGGACTTCCCCGCCTACTATGCGGTGATGGCCTTTGCGGACAACCGCAGCCTGCGCGAGGAGCTGTACCGTGCGTTCAGTACCCGCGCGTCTGACCAGGGGCCCAAGGCGGGTGAGTGGGACAACTCCGAGGTGATGAACGAGATCCTGTCTCTGCGCCATGAGCTGGCGCAGCTGCTGGGCTTTGATAGCTACGCCGACTACTCGCTGGCGACCAAGATGGCACAGTCGCCGCAGCAGGTGGTCAGCTTTCTGGAAGATCTGGCGACGGAAACACGCCCGGTTGCGCAACGCGAAGTGTCCGAGCTGCAGGCCTTTGCCCGCGAGCGTGACGGCATCGAGGAACTGAAAGCCTGGGATGTGACTTATTACGGCGAGAAGCTGAAGCAGGACAGATTCGAAATATCCCAGCAGGAGCTGCGCCCCTACTTTCCGCTGCCGAAGGTACTGGAGGGGATGTTTACCATCGCCGGTCGTCTGTTCGAGCTGGAGGTGGAAGAGCAGACGGACATTGACAGTTGGCATGCGGATGCGCGTCTGTTTGCGCTCAAGCGTAACGGTGAACCCTTCGCCTATTGCTATCTCGATCCCTTCGCACGCAGCGGCAAGCGTGGTGGAGCCTGGATGGACGATTGCCGGGTGCGTCGCCGCCTGAGCGATACCGAGCTGCAGTTGCCGGTGGCCTATCTGGTGTGCAACTTCACCCCGCCCCTGCCCGGCCAGCCGGCACTGCTGACCCATGACGAGGTCACCACCCTGTTCCATGAATACGGTCATGGTTTGCACCACATGCTGACGCAGATGGAAGAGGCCGATATCAGCGGCATCAACGGTGTCGCCTGGGATGCGGTGGAGCTGCCGAGCCAGTTCATGGAAAACTGGTGCTGGGAGCCGGAAGCGCTGGCGCTGATCTCCGGTCATCACGAATCCGGTGCTTCCCTGCCACAGGCATTGCTGGACAAGATGCTGGCGGCCAAGCATTTCCAGTCCGGCATGATGATGATGCGCCAGCTGGAGTTCTCTCTGTTCGATTTCCGCCTGCACCATGAATACCAGCCGGGAGAGACCGAAATTCAGGCGCTGCTGGACCAGGTGCGTCAGCAGGTGGCGGTGATCCGTCCACCGGCAGATAACCGCTTCCAGCACGGTTTCAGTCATATCTTTGCCGGCGGTTATGCGGCGGGCTACTACAGTTACAAATGGGCTGAAGTGTTGTCTGCGGATGCCTTCTCGCGCTTTGAGGAGGAAGGCATTTTCAACATGGAGACCGGTCTGGCTTTCCGTCAGGAAATATTGGAACAGGGTGGTTCCGGTGATCCCATGGATCTGTTCGTGGCCTTCCGTGGCCGTGAGCCCAGCGTCGACGCTCTGTTGCGTCACTCCGGTATTCGTTGAGAGGTTGGGATATGAGTGTACAAAAACGATTCATCGCCGGCGCGGTTTGTCCGCGCTGTGGTGAGATGGATACGGTGCGCATGTACCGAGATGACGAACGAGAGCATCGGGAATGCGTGAAATGCGGTTTTGCCGACTCCCTGCGACTGGATGGTCGGCCTGATCCGGAGCAGATCGAGACGCGTGTCAGTGGCGAGCGTTCCGACAAGGCACCGGCCGCCGTTGCGGATGACAGCCCACAGCCGATCAGGATCATGACACCGACACGGCACTGACACCAGGGCCACGCGGCATGTCCAATGCCGGCATACCGCGTGGCCGATAGTGCTCAGCGCTCGGGTCTGAACCAGGCATGCTGCCGGTTCAGGCGCCGAAAAACCCAGGCTCCGGTGAGTCCTCGTGCCGCGAACAGGGACAGGAAGGCCAGCCACAAGCCATGGTTTCCCAAAGGCTGGCTGAGCCACCAGACGGGAATAAACACCAGTAACACCGAGACGAGCATGGTGTCCTGCATCGCCTTGACTCGAGTCGTGCCGATGAAAATGCCGTCGAGCAGAAAGCTCCAGGTGCCGATCAATGGCAGGAGGACAATCCAGGGCAGATAGCGTATCGCCTCTTCCCGCACGGCCGGGATATCGGTCAGTAGTTGAATGATCGGTCGCCCGCCCAGCCCGAAAATCAGTGTCAGCAATAGAGCACTGACCGCCGACCAGAGTGTGGCGCAGACCAGAATCTGGTAAAAGCCCCGCCGCTTTTTCTGCCCCAGAGCCTTGCCAGTCAGGGCCTCGGTGGCGTGAGCAAACCCGTCCAGAGCATTGGAAATCAACAGCAGAAAATTGAGCAGCACGGCATTGGCCGAGAGGATGGTCGTGCCCTGCTGGGCGCCCTGTGCGGTGAAAAAAGCAAAAGTCATCAACAGGAGCAGCGTACGTACGAAGAGATAGCGATTGACGCTGATTAGCTCGCGATAATCATGTAAGCGTCGCAGTTGCTGCCAGGCCCAGTGACCGGGCAGGCGTCCCAGCATACGGCGGCAGAACCAGAGGCCGAGCAGAAGGCTGAAATATTCGGCACAGACCGTGGCCAGTGCGACGCCATCCGCCGCCATGCCAAAGCCGAACACAAACAGCAGGTCCAGCAGCATGTTGAGTACATTGGTGGTCGTCAGCAGGATCAATGTGATGCGAGTGTTCTGGTTGCCGACAAACCAGCCCAGCAGCGCAAAGTTGCACAGGACGGCCGGGGCACCAAAGGCACGGATTGCGGTGTATTGTGTTGCCGAGGCCAGAACGGCAGGCTCCGGGTCCATCAGTTGCAGTGCCAGGGTGGTCAAGGGGGTGCGCAGCAGCAGAATCAACAGCCCTATCCCGGCGCCCAGAATCAGTGACTGGCCCAGCAGTGTACGTATGCGTGCGCCATCGTTGCGGCCACAGGCCTGTGCCACCATGCCGGTGGTACCCATGCGCAGGAAGCCGAATGCCCAATAGAGAATCGAAAACACCATGCTGCCCACCGCCACGGCGCCCAAATGATGAGGTTCGGGCAGGTGGCCAATGACGGCGGTATCGATCAGGCCCAGCAGCGGCACGGTGATGTTCGATAACATCATCGGCCAGGCCAGAGACCATACGCGAGCGTGTGTGGCCCTGTCCGGCCAGTAGGCAAAGGTGTTCATCGTGCCGGCAGCGCTCGGGCAGGCAGACTGTACAGCAGCAGAAACTCCACCAGTGCGGTGACGACCACGGAAGGTCCGGCCGGCGTATCCCAGAACCAGGAAGCGCTGATGCCACCGACTACGGCCAGCATTCCCAGCAGTGAGGCAAAGACTGCCATCTGCTCGGGAGTACTGGCAAGACGGCGAGCGGAGGCGGCCGGAATGATCAACAGCGAGGTGATCAGCAGGATGCCCACCAGTTTCATGGCGACGGCAATGACGACGGCGATCAGCAGCATCAAGGCCAGGCGGGTACGGGCAACGGGCACCCCTTCTACCTGAGCCAGCTCCTCGTTGATGGTGAGTGCCAGCAAGGGGTTCCAGAGCCGCCAGAGCAGTAACAGGACCAGTGCCCCGCCGCCGTAAATCCAGTACAGATCGGCAGGGGCAATCGCCAACAGATCCCCAAACAGGTATTCCATCAGGTCAATGCGCACGTTATCGAGTAGAGCAACGGCAACCAGGCCCAGCGACAGTGCGCTGTGCGCCATGATGCCCAGCAGCGTATCGGTCGCTACCAGATGTTGTCGTTGCAGAGAAACCAGCATAATGGCCAGCAGCACGCAACAGGCGACAACAGCCAGGTTCAGGTTGATGTCGAACAGAAAACCGAGCGCGATTCCCATCAGGGCCGAATGTGCCAGGGTATCGCCGAAATAGGCCATGCGGCGCCAGACCACAAAAGCACCCAAAGGGCCCGCCAGTGCTGCAATACCCAGGCCGCCCGCCAGGGCCAGAATCAGAAACTCAGCCACAATGATGTCCGTTACATTCGTCAGGTTGGGGGTGATCGACAATGATGTCGCCATGGGCATCGTGCGCATGCCCGTGATGATGGTTATAAAGCGCCAGGGTGCTGGCCTGGGCGGGGCCGAAAAGTTCGATGAACGAAGGGTCGCTACTGACATGTTCGGGGTTGCCGGAACAGCAGATATGTCGGTTCAGGCAGATGACATGGTCCGTGGATGCCATGACCAGGTGCAGATCATGCGAGATCATCAGGACGCCACAGCGGCGCTGTTTGCGAATATCGGCTATCAACTGATAGAGCTCCAGCTGGCCATTCAGGTCTACCCCCTGTACCGGCTCGTCCAGTACCAGCAGTTGAGGATCGCGCAACAGTGCGCGGGCCAGCAGCACGCGCTGGGTCTCGCCGCCAGATAGATTGTGAATGGAATGTTTAACCAGATGGGCGGCCCCGACATCATTAAGAGCCTTTAGCATCAATTGGTTATCAACTTTGTTCGGGGTGTTTAGAAAACGTTCCACTGACAATGGCAGTGTTCGGTCGATATGCAGTTTCTGCGGCATGTAGCCGATACGCAGGCCGGGTTTCTGCCAAACCTTTCCGGTGGAAGGTTTAATCAGGCCCAACACGATACGGACCAGCGTCGTTTTGCCGGCCCCGTTGGGGCCGATCAGGGTCGTGATGCAGTTGTCATGCAGGTGCAGATCGATCGTGTTGAGAGCCGTTTGTCCGTTAAAGCGGACGCTGACCTGCTCCAGGCGCACCAGATCCGGGTTGTGTTCAGACATTGTGCCCCTCTTCATGCCGGCAGTTTGGGCAGAGTCCTGTCACCTCGACGGTTTCTTCCTCAATGGTAAAGCCGACCGCTCGCGCGCTGCTTTCCAGTGTGGCATGCACCGGGCCGGAATCCAGTTCGGAAGTGGCATGGCAGGCACGGCAAATCAGAAAGCAGCCCTGGTGCGTCCGTGTCGGGTGTGGGCAGCCGACAAACGCGTTCAAGGACGCGATACGGTGGATCAGTCCCTGCTCCTGCAGGAACTCCAATGCCCGGTAAACGGTGGGCGGCGCCGAGTTGAAACCGGCCTCGGCCAGCGCGGGCAGGAGCTCATAGGCGCCAATTGGTTTGTGGCTTTGCCAGATGAGTTTGAGGACCAGTTCGCGTACGGGGGTCAGCCGTTGCTGACGCTCGCGACACAGCTGACGTGCCTGTTGCAAGGCCTGATCAATGCAGTGTTGATGGTCATGGCCGGATTCAAAAGCCAGGTTATGCATGGTTATCCAGTTCGCTCAACGGATGTTTTGTTATAGTATAACTAAATTGCTTGTAAAAAAGAGATCGTGTCCCGATGAAACACTTCCTCCGTACCACCCTTCCGGGCGTATCCCTGTCCGTCATGTTGTTGGCCGCGCTGCCGGCCAGCGCTGCAGATGTTGTGACCAGCATCAAACCCTTGCAGCTGATCACGTCGGCCCTGACGGATGGCGTTACTGAGCCCGAGCTGTTATTGCCGCCGGAAGGCACGCCGCATCACTATGCGCTCAAGCCTTCGGACATGCGCAAACTGGCCGACGCCCGTGTGGTGCTGTGGGTTGGGCCAGGGCTGGAGCAGTTTCTGCAAAAGCCATTGTCCCGCACCAACGCCAAGATTGTAACCCTCCTGCCTGACAGCACTCCCCATGTACACGAGGCAGAGGTTGCAGTTGAATCTCATGATGAGCATGAGCATGAGGAACACCAGTCTCATGTAGAAGGCGAGGATCCGCATATCTGGCTTGATCCCCTGAATGCCCTGGCCATCGCCGATCAGGTATTGCCGGCGCTGCAACAGGCCTTCCCGGATCAACAGGAACAGCTGTTGGCCAATCGTGCCGCATTTGAACAGGCGGTACGCCGCAAGGATGCCGAACTGGCATCACAATTGTCGGCCTATAATCAGCGCGGCTTCTTCGTGTTTCATGATGCCTATAGCGGCTTTGTGAACCATTATGGCCTGAATCAGCTGGGCTATTTTACCGTGGATCCGGCGCGTAAACCTGGTGCACGCCACCTGGCCGAAATTCGTCAGCAGCTGGAGCACAGCAAGGCCGTTTGCGTGTTCAGCGAGCCGCAGTTTACCAGTGCCGTGGTGAATGCGATCATCAGTGGCTTGCCGGTACGCCTGGGCGAGCTGGACCCGCTGGCCCGTACGGCAGTATTGGGACCGAATGGCTATACCGACTATCTACAAAAGCTGGGTGATCACTTTGTCGCTTGTCTGAAGGAAAAAACGCATTAAATATGTAAAAAAGGCTTCACAAGCCCAGAAAGGGCCGATATAATGCGGCCCACTTTCGAAGCAGATGTGGTGGAATTGGTAGACACGCTAGCTTCAGGTGCTAGTGCCTTCACGGGCGTGGGAGTTCGAGTCTCCCCATCTGCACCATCTGTGCTTCATTCTGAAGCCGGATGCATAATCCCCTGTTAAGTTGATATCCTATCTTCCTTGGCCTCTAGCGCCAGGTTTTTCCGTGTCCGTTATTCAGGATAACGTTACCTCTGCTCTTCCGCGATCAGGATTGCGCATGAATGTGCCGTGCAGCACTCGAAGGGTTCGAGAGACATGCTGCCATGTTGATGACGTGATGACGTGATGACGTGATGACGTGATGACGTGATGACGTGATGACGTGATGACGTGGGGAGGTGGCTTCCGTGCCCTTCCCTCTGCTACTTGTCCTGAGCAGTCGAAGAGCAGCTTACCGAGTTGAGATGACAAGCGGGTTACATGACTGCCCACAGGATGTTATCAACAGGATCCTGTTATGCACAGGATATCAATGAACCGTACAATAGGTCGATTTACACGCGGGTTTTTTGATAAATGTGGATAAGGTAAGTATAAGGTGTGTTATCCCTGCCCCTGTTCAAAAAACGATCTGTTTTCTGCAGGTCAGGTTCCATAAGGCCTTAAAGAAGGTGTTACGACCTTGTGAAAAGGTTTTCCACAGCTGTATGCAGGAGCTTTGTGGATATTAAAATCCGAGGTTATCAACAATCGCCGCGATGGATAAATCCGTAGCCTGACCGTTATTCAGGTTATGCACAGGCCGTCCCGGTTGTGGGTAACATCTAGAGCTTCAATATGATCGCGGTGCCATGAACCCTATTGGTCGGCGGCAGTGTGACAATGTGTCACGTTCTAGACTTCCAGGCATAAATTAGAATATATGCATAAGCATATTCTTGGAGGTTATCAGTGTCACTTACTCATCCCCACAAGGAACTGAACCAGTCCAGACGGCGGTTATTGAAGCTGGGGGCTGGCGCTTTGTCGATGTTGCCGGCTGCCAAGTTGTTGGCTCATCAGTCGACATCGGCCCATATTGTTATTATCGGGGCCGGCGCCGCAGGGCTTGCCATGGCCAGCAGGCTACAACGTTCCCTTTCCGGAGTACGGATCACGCTGGTGGGTTCTCGCGAAAGGCATTTTTATCAGCCGGGGTTTACATTGATTGGTGCCGGTCTTTGGTCGCAACAGGATGTGGTTACCGATACGCGTGATTGGATTCCGGCTGATGTTGCCTGGATTGAGGCGGATGCCATCGCTTTTGACCCCGACAGCCAGCGCATCAGCCTGAGCACGGGTGTGCGCCTGAAATATGATGTGCTGGTGGTGGCAACCGGGTGTCAACTCAATTACGGCGAAATTGAGGGCATGTCGACGGACCTGATTGGTCAGTATGGTATTGGCAGCATTTATGCAGGCCCGGAAGCGGCTGCAGGCACCAGTCGTGCGCTTGAACAGTTCATGGCAAGAGGCAAGGGACGGGCAATATTTACCTTGCCGAATACACCGATTAAATGTGCCGGAGCTCCGCTGAAAGCCATTTTTACGAGCCTGAGCCGGCTGGAAGAGACGGGATTGCGTGAGCATTTCCAGGTCGATTTCTACACACCCTATAGACACCAGGTGTTTTCGGTACCGGTGTACAACGATTTTGTACTGAGGCGCTGGCGTGAGCAGCAGGTGAGATTGCAGGACCAAAGGCATTTGAGTGCGATAGATCCCGCAGCTCGGGTGGCGTTATTTCGTCACGCAGATGGCACAACCGAACGCCAGGAGTTTGAATTTATCCATATTGTTCCGCCGATGAGTGCACCCGATGCGGTGCGTCAAAGTGAACTGGTATGGCGGGAGGGTGAGTGGGCCGGCGAGTGGCTCGAAGTGGATCAGTATAGCCTGCAGCATCGTCGCTACCCGGAAGTATTCGGTATCGGCGATGTTATCGGCACGCCGTTCGGCAAAACGGCCGCCAGTGTGAAAAAGCAGGCACCGGTACTGGAAGAAAATATACTGAGTTATCTGGCCGGTCGCTCGCTGACCGCCCGCTACAACGGATATACCTCCTGTCCGCTGATTACCGGGATGGGGCGCGCCATGTTGGCGGAGTTTGGCTATGGTGCAGAATTGATGCCCTCGTTTCCGTTCATCAGTCCGATCGAAGAGTCCTGGGCGGTATGGGTAATGAAGGAAAAAATGTTGCAGCCGGCGTATTACGCCATGCTGAACGGTCGCGTGTGAGGCTTAAAGATAATGTCTATCGAACAGATTCTGGTTGTGATGCTGTATACCCTCAAGCCCTACACGGTCTGGATTGCAGTGGCCGTTGCCGTATTGTGTGTGGCGCAGTGGGCGGGCGTAAAACGGTCGGGCAAGCGGTGTCCCCGTCTGGTGTGGATCAGTTTGATTGCTGGTGCTGTGGCAGCGTTGCTGGCACCGGCCCTGACAGGGTCGAAACTGGTGTATGTGACGACCGTTACCGACTGGGTTGCACTGGCGGGAGTTGGGTGTGCGGTGTCCCTGTACACGTATCTGGTGTTGAACCCGGTGTTGTGCAAGAGGTGACGAGAATGTGGGGCCACCATTGTGAGTCGTATGAACGACGTTTGGCCTCATGTCTATGGATGGGTGTCTTTGGGCGAATACAAAAAAGCCTCGCGTTTGCGAGGCTTTTTCGTTTGAATTTTGGTGCCCGGAGGCGGAATCGAACCACCGACACGGGGATTTTCAATCCCCTGCTCTACCGACTGAGCTATCCGGGCAACGGGGGCGTATTAAACCGGAAAGCCCCGCTCAGGTCAAGCGATATCGGTGAATTATTTCGATTCCGGTGGGACGTAGCCTTCAGCCTGATCGTAATCCTCGCCAGACAGGAATTTTTCCATCTCCTGCTGCAGGTACTTGCGGCTTTCCGGGTCCATCAGGTTCAGGTGTTTTTCGTTGATCAACATGGTTTGATGATCAGTCCACTCCTGCCAGGCCTTTTTGGAGACGTTGTCGAAAATGTTCTGGCCCAGCGCGCCGGGATAGGGCTGGCGCTCCAGTCCTTCCAGTTCCTGTTTGTACTTGCGGCAGAAAACGGTACGGCTCATTGATGATCTCCGGGTTCAGCTGGCATAACGCTCAAGCAAACGCTTGACCGGGGCTGCCAGACCAATATTTGCAGGTTGCTCCACGTTATACCAGAGTGCCGACAGACCTTCCATGACAGAGTTTGTAGGGTCTTTGCTGACGACGCGTGCAGGCGTGATGTCCAGATGATAGTGGCTGAAGGTGTGGCGTACCGGCTCCAGTACTTCAGTGGCGGCGAGATCCAGTTCCAGGCCCAGAGTTGAGGCAGCATCGCGAAGGTCAGCCACTTCGGGCAGGCTCCAGAGACCGCCCCAGATACCGCTGGGAGGGCGTTGCTGCAGCAGAGTTTCACCCGCATCGTTCTGGATCAGCAGCATCATGGTGTGCTTGACCGGCAGGGTTTTTCTGGGGCGGGGGGACGGCAGCCGATCCGTCAGGTTCAGGGTGCGGGCCTGACAATGCGTCTGTAATGGGCAGAGCAGACAGCTCGGCTTGCTGCGGGTACAGAGGGTTGCGCCCAGATCCATCATTGCCTGGGTGTAATCACCCACGCGGTGCTGGGGCGTATTGCGTTCGGCCCAGGCCCAGAGTTCCTTCATCACGGCAGGAGTACCGGGCCAGCCTTCAACGGCGTAAAAGCGGGCCAGTACGCGCTTGACGTTGCCATCCAGAATGGCGGCCCGGCGACCGGTCGAGATGGAAACGATGGCACCGGCGGTCGAACGGCCAATGCCGGGCAGGGCCTCCATACCTTCAACCGTCTGCGGGAATTCGCCATTCAGTTCCTGACTGACGATACGGGCGGTTTTATGCAGATTGCGGGCCCGGGCGTAATAGCCCAGCCCGGTCCACAGGTGCAGCACCTCGTCCTGTTCGGCGGCCGCCAGATCATGCACAGTCGGGAAGCGTGTGACGAAGCGCTGAAAATAGGGGATGACGGTTTTAACCTGAGTCTGCTGCAGCATGACCTCCGAAATCCAGGTAAAATAGGCGGTTTTCTCGGCCTGCCAGGGCAGGTCGTGACGACCGTGCCGGTCAAACCATTCCAGCACGGCACCGTTGAATTGATCAGGAGTCATCGGCCAAAGAGCCCCTTGAGTACCTGACCGGCCTTGTCTTCGCCCAGTTTATCTTTCAATTTCTCCTCCAGTTGGGTGCCGACCTTGTCTTCTACCTTGCGTCGAGCTTCGGCCTTGATGATATCGGTGATGAATCCGGTATCCAGTCGGCAGAGCTTGGCGGGTTCGTCATCAAAACGTCCCTTGCAGTCCACGGGAACCTCGACGCCTTCCAGCCGGTTGTTGACCGAGCAGCTTTCATTGAACAGGTCTTTCTCCAGCACCATGCCGATACGATAATCCAGTGTCTGCAGGGGCAGATTGATACTGCCGCGACCGTTGACACTTATGGCATCCAGCTTGACGCTGAGATCCCGGTTACTGACAACGCCATTGCGCAGCGTGAAGCGGGTGTCCAGGTTGGCGAACGGGGTGGAGGTATCCACCTGCTCGGCGTTGATCCAAAGAGATGACAGGTTGTTGATGCCCTGGCACAGGGACCGGGCAGCATCAATGCCTTTGATGACGCCTTCCTTCATCTGGACATTTGCGCTGCCGTTGAGTGAATGGATCCAGGCATGTATCGACTGGCCACTCATACTGAGATCGGCACGGCTGTCCATATTACCGGTGATGACATCAACTTGTGCCAGGGTTTGCAGAGCCGTACCCAACTGCAGGCCGGTGATGCGGGGAGCCACTGTGATACTCAGGGGTGTTTTGCGGGCATCCAGCTGGGCGGTGGTGCTGACCTGTCCGCTGAAAACACGGGTGTTGAAACGGGTCAGTCGAACCAGCCCCTGATGCGCCGAGAGACTGAGTCCGGGCTGTTCCAGCTGCAGGCCATGAATTTTCAGGCTGTCCAGATCCAGAGCCGCGTCGAGATTAAGCGCACGCAGAGGGGCTAGCGGAATCAATGCCTCCTTGGACCAGCTCAGGGCTGTACCGGCACTGGCCGGGCTTGCACTGCTTGTGCTGGCCTCGGGGTTGCTGTTGTCGGCAGCCGGGGGCAGGTAACGGTCGGCATCCAGAGCTGTACCCTTGAGCTTGATTGACAGACGCTGGGTCGCCAGCGACAGAGCGGCGTCGCCATTGAAGCGGGTCTCATCCAGACGCAGGTTCAAGGGATTCAGCGTGAGCGTGCCTGCCGGGCCGGTCAAGGTGGTGTCAAAGGCGAGGGTGGTCAGAGCTGTTGTATCGGCGGTGGCGGGTGCGTTCAGCCCAACAGCCGCCAGTAATTGCCGGGGATTGAAGGTGTTGCTGTTCAGCTGCCCGCTGATCTGTGGCAGGGTAAAGCCGTTCAGTGTTACGTGACCACTGAGTGTCAGCGGGTCGGCCTGCAGGTGCAGCTGGCTGATTTCGATCTGTTCTTCGTTCAGGCGGGTGTCCAGATCGGCGCTGAACACCAGGGCCAGAGGTGCTGGCAGGCGTGCGCCTTCACGGAGGTTCAGTGTGCCGTTCAGGTTGTTCAGCCGGTAATGTTGGGCAGGCAGATCCAGATTGATGTCGGTGTTCAGTGCGAGATTGCCGCCGAGTTGAAGCTGGTTGTCGGTCAGCTGGCGCAGACCGAACTTCAACGTGAGAGGAAAGGGCTGGGTGGCGCTGATCTGGCGCGCCTGCAGATTCAGATCCTGCAGTTCGATGCGGCTGTCATTACTCTGATCGATGAAGGTGAGGGCGGCATGACGGATGTCGACGAACTCGATTTCAAGCGCGAGGGGGCGGTTGGTCACAGCAGGGACCGGAGTGGTGTCAGCCTCGTCTTTGGCAGCGGCAACCGCAGCCAGCTGTTCGGGAGTGGGCTCCACGTCAAGCGGCGTCCAATTGTTATCACCCTGAGCATTCTGCACCAGTGCCAGCGTCAGACCATCCACCAGCAGTCGATTCATCTGCAATTTGCCGTCGATAAGAGCGGGTATGCTCACGGCAACTTCCGCACGCTTTAATGTGCCCAGTGCCGGCTTGTCGGGATAGCCGACGCCGACCTGGTTCAGCTCCAGCGCCAGCCTTGGGTACAGAGACCAGCCGATATTCCCCTCTATATGCAGTTCCACACCGGCCAGTGCCAATGCCTGATCACGGATCTCATCCTTGTAGTCATTGGGGTCGAACAGGGTGGTCAGGGCCAGCAGGCCCACCCCGGCCAAGAGCAGAAGCCCCAGCAGGAAGGCAAACAGTAGCTTGATGGCTTTCATCGAGGGCTCCTTATTTCCATGGAATAGGGTTACAGGATGGAGTATAGGGATCAGTTGCCCGCTTTGTCATGCAGCAGCATCGAGCCTGAGCCTGCCGTTACGCTGCTGTTGGATGTATACTGAGCGTTTTCGTAAACCCCCAGGCGGAGAGAGAAATGGCCGAGCGTAAAGCCCAGGTAACCCGCAACACCCTGGAAACCCAGATTACTGTTGCAGTCAACCTCGACGGCACCGGGCAGTTGGATGTGGATACTGGCGTACCTTTTCTGGACCATATGCTGGACCAGATTGCCCGACATGGGCTGATTGATCTGGAGATCAGCGCCATTGGCGATCTGCACATTGATGATCACCATACCGTGGAAGATATTGGCATTACCCTGGGCCAGGCTTTCAAGCAGGCCGTGGGTGACAAAAAAGGCATCCGTCGCTACGGTCATGCGTATGTACCGCTGGATGAAGCCCTGACCCGTGTCGTGATCGATTTTTCGGGGCGTCCGGGGCTGGAAATGAACGTGGACTTCACCCGGGGTCGGGTTGGCAACTTCGATGTAGATCTGTTTAGCGAGTTCTTCCATGGCTTCGTGAACCACGGCATGGTGACGCTGCACATCGATAACCTGAAGGGCAAGAATACCCATCATCAGGCTGAAACCATCTTCAAGGCATTTGGTCGGGCCATGCGCATGGCGCTGGAAGTCGACCAGCGTGCTGCCGACATCATGCCATCCACCAAGGGGTGCCTCTGAGCATGGGCAGTATTGCAGTAATTGACTATGGCATGGGTAACCTGCACTCGGTGGCCAAGGCGCTGGAACATGTCCAGCCGGGCGTCGAAGTGCGGGTAACCGCCGACCCGGAACAGGTTCGCAGCGCCGATCGGGTGCTGCTGCCTGGGGTGGGTGCCATTCGTGATTGTATGGCCGAGATTCGCCGTCTGGGCGTGGATGCAGAAGTGCGCGAAGCCATCGCGTCCGGCAAGCCGTTTCTGGGTATTTGTGTCGGTTATCAGGCACTGATGGAGTTTTCCGAGGAAAACGGTGGCGTCGATTGCCTGGGCGAATTCGAGGGGCGGGTCAATTTTTTCGGCAATGACCTTCGGGATGCCGAGGGCGAACGCCTGAAAGTGCCGCACATGGGCTGGAATCAGGTGTACCAGTCGCGGGAACATCCGCTGTGGGCCAATATTGATGACGGTAGCCGCTTCTACTTCGTGCATAGCTACTATGTCCGTGCACAGCAGCGTGACCAAGTGGCGGCACGCTGCAATTACGGCGTTGATTTCGATGTGGCCATTGCGCGAGATAACGTGTTTGCCGTGCAGTTCCACCCGGAGAAAAGCCAGAAGGCAGGTTTGCAGTTGTTGCAGAACTTCCTTAATTGGGACGGTCAGTCCCTGACCTGACATTTTTTGACTGATAATTCTGGATTCGAGCCGATATGCTGATTATTCCCGCGATTGACCTCAAAGATGGTGCCTGTGTTCGCTTGCGTCAGGGCCGTATGGATGACTCCACCGTTTTCTCGGACAACCCGGTCGAAATGGCCGCCAAGTGGGTTGAAGCCGGTTGTCGACGCTTGCACCTGGTGGACCTGAACGGTGCTTTTGCCGGCGAGCCGGTGAACGGCGAGATTGTCAAAAAAATTGCGGAAGCGTATCCGGACCTGCCGATTCAGATTGGTGGCGGTATCCGCTCTGCCGAGATTATTCAGGCATACCTGGATGCCGGTGTGCAGTACGTCATCATTGGTACCAAGGCTGTCAAGGACCCCGATTTCGTTACCGAAATGTGCCAGCGCTTCCCCGGTCATATCATTGTTGGACTGGATGCTCAGGATGGCTATGTCGCCATTGATGGCTGGGCGGAAATTACGGACATCAAGGCGGTCGAGCTGGCCAAGCGCTTCAAGAACGATGGCGTCAGCGCCATTGTCTATACGGATATCAGCCGTGACGGCATGATGCAAGGTGTTAATGTGGAAGCGACGGTTGAGCTGGCCCGTGAAGCCGGTATTCCGGTGATTGCCTCCGGTGGCGTGACCAATATCGAAGATATCAAGGCGCTGGCCAAAGTGGCAGATCAGGGTATTCTGGGCGCCATCACCGGTCGTGCCATCTATGAAGGGACACTGGACGTGGCCGAAGCTCAGACACTGAGCGACAACCTGATCGGCAATTAAGAGAGAAGATACCTATGGCACTGGCAAAACGCATCATTCCCTGTCTGGACGTGGAAAACGGTCGGGTCGTCAAAGGGGTTCAGTTTGTTGATATCAGAGACGCTGGTGACCCGGTCGAGGTTGCCAAGCGCTATGATGAACAGGGTGCCGATGAAATCACCTTTCTGGATATCACGGCAACCCACGAGGGCCGTGCCACCATGGTCCAGACGGTGGAGAAAATGGCATCACAGGTATTTATTCCGCTGACGGTTGGAGGGGGAATTCGGACCTGCGAGGACATTCGCACCATGCTTAATGCCGGTGCCGACAAGGTATCGATCAACAGTGCTGCCGTGAAAAACCCCGACTTTGTGCGTGAAGCAGCCGATCGCTTCGGCAGTCAGTGCATTGTTGTGGCGATTGATGCCAAAAAGGTGAGTCAGGCCGGTGAGCCGGATCGCTGGGAGATCTTTACCCATGGCGGCCGCAAGCCGACCGGGATTGATGCTGTTGAGTGGGCCAGGAAGATGGTCGAGCTGGGCGCTGGAGAGATCCTGCTGACCTCCATGGACCAGGACGGTGTCAAAAACGGCTATGACATTGGTGTGACGCGTGCCATCAGTGATGCTGTGCAGGTACCGGTTATCGCCTCGGGTGGTGTGGGCAATCTGGACCATCTGGTTGAAGGCTGTCTTGACGGCAAGGCTGATGCCGTACTGGCGGCCTCGATCTTCCACTTCAACGAATACAGCATCCCCGAAGCCAAGCGCTACATGCGTGAACACGGAATCGAAGTGCGTCTCTGAGCCCGAGTATGACCTCGGCCACTAGGGCTGAGGTCTGGTCGGGGTATCATCGGGGGCGGACGGCTCCCGTTCCAGAAGTGCCTGCAGGGCTGCCAACGACATGGGCCGGTACAGCCCGAAGCCCTGGCCAAAGCAGGGACCCAGGCGAGTGATACAGTCGCGCTGATCCCGGGTTTCTATCCCTTCTGTGACGACTTTCAGCTGCATCATGTCAGCCAGTGTCATGATGGTAGCGACCAGTGAGCTGTTGCTGCCCGGCTTGAGTTCGCGAACAAAGCTGCGGTCGATCTTGAGACCGTCAATCGGTAGCTGGTGCAGGTAACTGAGTGATGAGTAACCGGTACCGAAGTCGTCCACCCAGATATTGATCCCCGTTTCCTTCCATTGCTGCAAGGTCTGCCGGCAGTCGTCCAGGTGGCGCATCATGCTGGTTTCCGTCAGTTCGACATGCAGGCCGTTGTCCGGGACCCGCTGGCTTTGTTTAAGCTTGATCAGAAAATCTCGCGTCGTTTTTTGATGTAACGCGGCACCGGAAATATTGATCGAGACGGCAAATCCGGGCTGCTGCTGTTGCAGGAGCAGCAGATCCTGGACGGCCTGTCGGGCCACCCATTCGGTAACCGGGCCTATCAGGTCGGAATCCTCGATGGTCGGTATGAACTGCCCTGGCGGAATCAACCCGCGTTCGGGATGCTGCCAGCGGAGCAACGCTTCGGCGCCGCGAATCCGGCCATCGGCAAGATCCAGAATTGGCTGGTAATCCAGATAGAACTGGCCTTGTTCCAATGCTGTGTGAACGCCCTGGAGTACCTCGATACGCTGTTGCAGCTGCTGGTTCATGCGGGGTGAAAAGAAGGCGTACTGGTTGCGGCCGCTTTGCTTGGCGGCATACATGGCAATATCGGCGTGCTTGAGTATGGCACTGCTGGTGACACCATCATCGGGATAAACAGTGATACCGATGCTGCTGGAAATACTGAAATAGCGACCATCGATCAGGAAGGGCTCGTCCAGTGTTGTCGCAATATGCCGGGCCAGTTCCGCTGCCTGTTCACCTCGTTCCAGGCCCGGGTAGAGGATAACGAACTCATCGCCACCCAAGCGGGCCAAGAGTACGTCTTCACTGTTCGGATCAGACAGGTCCAGTTCCAGCAGCAGGTTGCGCAGACGCGCGGCCGCTTCGAACAGCAGCAGATCCCCCATCTCATGCCCGGCGGTATCATTGACCTCTTTGAAATGGTCGAGGTCGATAAACAGCACACCCAGGCGTCGATCATGCTGCTGGGCCTGCTGCAGCAGGCTGTCCAGAGATTGCTGGAACCAGTGTCGATTGGGCAGCTGGGTCAGGCTGTCCAGGTAAGCCAGCTGGTGGGTGTGGCGGTGGCTCTGTTCCAGACTGCAGCGCATCTGTTCCAGTGCGTGCCCCAGCTGTCCGATTTCATCCTGCTGCGCCATGTTGAAGTGTACGCTGCGGTCACCTTCACCGAAACGCCGACTCTTGTCAGCCAGTTGCTGTAACGGCTTGAACAGGTGATGGCTGAAGCGGTACACAATCCATAGCGTTAGCAGTAGCGGCAACAGGGTGACCAGAATCATCTGGCTCAGCATCTGCTGCTCTTTGGCACTTGCGGTTGCCTGAAACTGGGCATTATGAATGGCCAGCCCGTCCAACGCCGAGGCAAAGTTGATCGCCAGCGCCAGGTGTCCGGCAGTATGCTCGGCCGTGTCGACCGGTTGCAGTACATGCAGACGCTCATTTTTCCAGAGTAGCTGCAGGTGATCGGCGGGTGTCAGCGGGACCAGTTCAGCCAATGGTCTGTTGAAATCGGGGATGGTTTCGCTGCCATCGTGCAGCAGTGTTCCATCCGGGCTGAACAGGTAAACATAGTCCAGATTGCGGTTGCTGCGGATCTGCTGCAGGTGTGCCCCGATTTCGCTCAGATCCAAATGGTAGAGTGGAATATCCAGGCGGGCAGCGAGGGCGCCGCTCAGCAGGCTTGCATCACGTTCCAGCTGCTCCTTCAGCGAGCTGACAAGGTGCGCATTGCCGCTGTCGATGAAGAAGCGGCTGTACTGTCTGAAGCCGTTCGCCAGGAGGATGAAATGGATACTGGTCAGGAAAACGAGCATGACCGCGAAGCTGGTGGTCAGCCGTCGCGGTAGAGAGCGCTTGAGAGGCGAACTCATGGCAGTGTCTCGACATCGAGTGAGCGCAGCTGCTGGAGGTCATGAGGCCCCAGTGGCGTAATATGGCTGCTGTTTTCATACTGCATCAGCAACTGGCTGTCTTTGCTCGGATCCAGAGCCAGCAGGGCTTGCTGCAGGGCCTGACGGGCTTCTGGCTCCAGATTGTCAGTCAGCAGCTCGAAGGCACGGGGGTAGAGGGCGGAGTGATGAATGATACGCATATTCTGCAGCAGCTTGGCCGGCAGGCGACCGGGTGTCTGCCAGTCGCCGTCATTCAGAGCACCTGCAGCAGCGATCCCTTTGTCGACCCAGAGCAGATTGTTGCGTTCGTTACGACTGAAAGCATAGCCGACCTTGTCGGCAGGGACAGCCTGCCGAGGTGTTTCCAGGTGGACACTGCTTAGTCCGGCATCACGCAAGGCCATCAGGGGTAGAAAATAACTGCTGAAGGAGTTTCTGTGCTCAAGTGCGATCAGTTGACCGGTCAAGTCACTCAGGGTTTGTATGGGGCTGTCGGCTCGCACATAGATAAGGCTCTGATAGGCGTGCTGCCGGCGTTTCCGCTTGCGTGCGATCGGTGTGGCCAACTGCTGCTGATAAAGGCGTGCTGCCGTGAGGGGCGTTTCGGTGATCCAGTGTACACGCCCCTCGCGAATGGCGTTTTCAAGCTGGGGCCGGTCGGGGTAAATCTGCACATCGGCCTGGTCGTAACCAAATGGGGCCAGTACCTGAACCATGGCGTCGGCCATGGGGCGTAGCTGGCGAAAGTCCTTTTTCGGCCGGTCACCGATTTGTGCCAGGACCAGTGTTTTGGCACTTGCATGTCCGCTGGTTAACAACAGACAACAGAGCAGCATGCGCGTAAAAACGAGGCTGAAAAGCGAGGGACTGTTCATGGAGCAGGCAGGCCTGATGATGATAAGCCCAAAATCCTACGTGAGACCCAGCCCCAATACCAGTCATCGCGGCGGGTTTAGTCAGGACGTACGCGCAGAAAACGCGCAAACCGGGGCTTGCCATGGCGAGTCAGTCCGTTGTAACGGTAGGTGATGGTGCTGCCGAGCGCGGGTGGATGAGCCCGCTCTCGATCACTGAACCCAGACCCGATGCGAAAGCGTGAGCCATCGGAGCGCTCCACCAGCAGAGATCCCAACTGACCTGTATATTTGCCCTTGCCGGGCAGGTGGGCGACTACGACTGCATCGGCATCCTGGAAGGGTTTGAGCTTGCGGATATCGGTTGTTCGCTGCAATTGGTGCAGTGCGCCGGCGCGGTGCAGCATCAGCCCCTCGCCACCCTTGTCGATGACCTGCTCCAGCTGTTGTTCCAAAGCCTTAGTGGTGGTGCCCTGCCGCTGTTCGATCAGCTGCAGGTTGTGCTGCGGTTGATCGAGTAGCAGTTGCCGGAGCCGGGCATGACGCTGGGCAAAGGTACCGGGCCATTGTGGCAAGTCGAATAACATGAAGCGTACCGGGTGCCAGGCCTGTTCGGAGCCGTCATGACTGCGCACCAGCGCCGACAGGGTCGAAAAGGCCGCGTAGTCGATCCAGAGCTCACCTTCCAGATGCTGGGCGGGCCAGCCGTGGGTAAAGCCGTCCGGCGTTTGGATGGGGTAGCCGCTGCGGGTCAGCAGTTGAGTACCGTCCCAATAGGCGCGTACACCGTCGTATTTTTCACTGATCATCCATTGGGCCAGATCGGTGGGCAGTGACAGGTCATCACCGACTTCCACGCCCTGCATCAGGGCGGGTGCGGATACAGCGGTTGCAGGCAGGGCAAGGCCGAGCAACAGTAACAGAGGGGATTGCTTGAACATGGTCATTCCTCCTTGAATAGCCGATACCGGTCGATCCTTGACCGGTAGATGTGAAAAAGGCTGCCGTAGCAGCCTTTTGTTCAGGGTATCGATCAGTTGCTGAGCATGTGATCGATAGAAGCCTGGATCTCTTCGTCGGAGCAGTCGTTGCAGGTACCGCGAGGAGGCATGGCGTTGAAGCCGTTGATGGCGTGGGACAGGAGTGTTTCCATTCCTTTCTCGTCCAGACGCAGCTGCATTTCATTGGTGCCGAATTTGGGTGCACCCAGAACGCCGGTCGCGTGACAGGCGGCACACTTGCCGGTGTAGATCTCTTCACCTGAACGGCCTCCGCCGGCACTGGCAGTTGCGGCAGCGGCGGCGGCACCACCACAGTTTTCATCACCCTGAACGCAGACAGAGCCAACCGGCTTGATACGTTCAATGATCGCCTCATCTGCGGCAGTAGCGGCATGTACCGACGCAGACAGCGCCATGCTCAGACCGAACGCGCAGAGTGCGGATGCAGCTTTGGCAGCAAATTTATTCACAGTCACGACCTCATCACTTGGTAAGTTGTCGGGGCAGCGATGCCTGGCTTAAGGCCTGAATGTGCGGGGCAGGGCCAGTGCAGACATGACTGCGCTCACAAAATCTAACGGGGGATTATACCGGCAAAATGTCCATACGGAAATTGCGTTAAGGACGCATCTGTCCTTTGTCAGCCTGGTCACGACTAAAGCAGCAGACATTGTACGGATGGAAGCAAAATACTTGCAGTAATAATTTACTTGGCAAAGGCCGGTCCTATCCGTAGTATATAGCCCCGCAAACACTTCCATTACGCGCCTGTAGCTCAGCTGGATAGAGTAGCAGGTTCCGATCCTGTTGGTCGGGGGTTCGAATCCCTCCAGGCGCGCCATTTTTTATTCCCTCTTATTGATCCGCGGTCAACATTGCTTTGGATGTTGTAGCGTGTGCCGCTTGTCAATCAATCGCAATATTATGTGGCTACTCTCTGCGCCTGCTAATCAGGAACTGGGAGAATCATGTAATGCGAGTATTCAAGACATTTGTGCTGGGTGGCCTGATGGCGGTTATCACGGCTTGTACCGCCGGTAATAAGAACGCACCGGTAGCCGTGACCGATCTGAACAATGAAGATCTGTATGAAGTGCATCACGATGGGCGTATCCACGTATTCGATGATCGTGCGACCTACCAGCAATTTCTTGAAGTCGGCGAAACCTCTTACCGCCAGACGTTTATTGGCGCAGGTCCCAAGGGCGAAACCCTGGTGTTTGGCGTAGCGGGTGCCGACAAGGAAAAGACTGTTGACCAGGTGGCCGGTTATAACCTCTATCATGGCAACCTGCCTGCCGCTGAGCGTTTCTATGGCGAAATGCGGATGGAAGGACGTATCTACGTGTTTGACCGTATCGAGGACATGACCGCAGTTCGGACCACGGGAGAGGCGCCGCTGCGGTATACCGAAATAGGAGCCGGCCCCAAAGGTGAAACTCTGGTGTATGTCTTGCGCAGTGACAACAAGACACTGAAACCGGTCGAGTTGATGGCCGCTTTCAAGCTGCACAACTCGTAACGGTGTGCTCCTGTCACCCTGCAGAACCTGTTTCTGCAGGGTGATGGTGCCGCGTTGTCATGCAGGGTGGCGCAGGTATTGACCTCAGGCCTGAAGCTGTTCCGGAGCGGCTCAGGTATCAGCGATCGCCTCCGATCATGCGGCCGAGCCCGCCCAGCACGGAGCCTTCGCCCTGGTCGTTGCCGCCGTTGCCTGGCGCATGATCGATGATCCGATCGGCCATGCGGGAGAAGGGCAGGCTTTGCAGCCAGACGGTGCCTGTGCCCTTGAGCGTTGCCAGAAACAGCCCTTCACCACCGAACATCATTGATTTGAGCCCACCGGCCCGCTGGATGTCATAGTCTATGCCATCGGTAAAACCGACCAGACAACCGGTATCCACGCGCAGTGTTTCACCGTTCAGTTCCTTGCGCACTACGGTGCCGCCCGCCTGAATGAACGCCAGGCCATCGCCTTCCAGCTTCTGCAAAATGAAGCCTTCGCCACCGAAGAAGCCGGCGCCAAAACGGCGGTTGAAGGTGATGCTGACCTGTGTGCCGAGTGCGGCACAGAGAAAGGCGTCTTTCTGGCAGATGATTTTCTCGCCCAGTTCAGCCATGTTCAGCGGTACGATATTGCCGGGGAAAGGCGCCGAAAAAGAAACGCGGCGCTTGCGGTTGCCGTGATTGCTGAAGTGGGTGGTAAACATGGACTCGCCGGTGAGCATGCGTTTGCCGGCGGAAAACAGCTTGCCCATCAGGCCTTCGTCAGGGTCGGAACCGTCTCCCATGCGGGTTTCGAACACAATATCCTCTTCCATATAGGTCATGGCGCCCGCTTCCGCGATAACGGTTTCGCCTGGGTCCAGCTCAATTTCGACCAGTTGCATCTCTGAGCCGAGCAGTTCGTAATCCAGTTCATGGCAGCGCATGGGAATCTCCTTGTGTATCAATCAAGTCTTCGAGGCAGTATAACCGGTAACGACAGAGCGTCAGGGGGCTGTATTGTAGTCAATCGTTGCCGGTTCCGGACTGTTAGGATGAAGGGGGAGCCGATATACTTTCGGTCCCCTATAACCCATTGGCATTATCAACCCGCAAGGAGTCCGCAGTGGCAGTAACCGGCTCTCATATCATGGCAGAGGAACATCAATTGCAGGTTCTGATGGCACGTCAGCCTGTCTACACCAAAAGCCAGGATGTGGTGGCGTTCGAACTGCTGTTCCGGGATGCAGATGGACGTTTTGTTGAAGGGCTCAAGGATGATGAAGCCACGTTGGGTGTGTTGCTGGGGACGTATTCCAGCATCGCCCGGTGCGGTTCAGTCCGGTCCTTGCCCTGCTTTCTCAAGGTGACCGACAGCTTCCTGCTGAACAATGATCTGCCCGAGCTGCCCAGACAGAATTTTGTGCTGGAGCTGCTGGGACATTCCAATATTACGCCGGCACTGGTTGAGCGGGTGAAGGAGCTGGCCCGTCAGGGATATCGGTTGGCTCTGGCCGACTACGATCCCCGCGATCCCAAATTCGCCCCCCTGTTGAATGTGGTGCATGTGCTCAAGCTGGATATTCAGTTGTTGGGGCTGGACAACATTCCTCCGCTGTTGCAGCAGCTGCGCCCTTACCAGCTGGAGCTGCTGGCCGATAAGGTCGAGACACAGGATGAGTTTCGGCGTTGCCTGGAGATGGGGTTCGCCCTCTATATGGGGTATTTTCTCAGTAAGCCCGAGGCGGTCAAGGGCAAGAAAATCACGGGCAACAAGGTGGTACTGCTGCAGATTCTGAGTGAGCTGCAACGACCCAATGCCACGGCCCAGTCCATTGAACAGATCGCCCTGCAGGACCCGGCGCTGACCTATCGTATTCTGCGCGTCGTGAACTCGGCAGCCTTTAACCTGAAGCGTGAAATCAGTTCCCTGTCCCATGCCATTACGTTGCTGGGCATTGAGCAGGTCAAACGTTGGGTGTTGTTGTTTCTCAGCGCTGCCGACAAGGACAAGCCGGATGAGCTGACCCGAAACATGTTGACCCGTGGGCGCATGTGTGAACTGTTGGCCGAGATGATGGGGCGGGACGAGCCGATCAACCACTTTATTGTGGGGCTGTTGTCACAGCTGGATGCATTGCTGAACATGGAGATGACGGACCTGCTGGATCAGGTACCGTTGCAACAGAACATGAAGGCGGCATTGCTCGAACGTACCGGCTCCTGTGGCGAACTGTTGCGACAGGTGGAACTGTACGAGCGAGGACAGTTTGATCAATTGAGCCGTGCCCTGGATGCGCCCTACTACGAAGTCGCCTACCGTCATAGCCTGAATTGGGCACAGCAGGTACTGCAGGCCATGCAGGCCGAGTGATGGCTGAATTTCTGGTTTGGTTGCCTGCCGGTCTGCCGCCGCTGGATGCGCTGCTGTTGATACTGACCGCCGGATTCACGTCGTTGATGACCGCAACCTTGGGGATAGGTGGTGGTGTGTTGCTGCTGGTGGTTATGGCACAACTGGTGCCGGTGGCCGTGCTGATTCCGGTTCATGGCCTAGTTCAGCTGGGTTCCAACGGCAATAGAGCCCTGATGACACGCCAGCATATCGATTGGCCCTTGTGCCGCCGTTTTCTGTTGGGCGGGCTAATAGGGGCCGGGCTGGCATCACTGGTCGTAGTGCAGCTGCCGCTGGAGATGATTCAACTGGCGGTGGGCGGCTTTATCTTATGGATGGTCTGGGGGCCAAAGCCTGCTGCACGAGCGCTCTCGCCACTGAAAACGCTGTTTGCCGGTGGTCTGACGACCTTTTTCTCCATGTTTGTTGGTGCGACCGGGCCACTGGTTGCAGCCTTTGTGCACCGTCACAGTCATGACAAGATGCAGACGGTAGCTACCTTTGCCGCGACGATGACAGGGCAGCACCTGTTGAAGGGGCTGGTATTCTCGGCGATCGGTTTTGTCTTTACGGACTGGCTGCCACTGGCTGCACTGATGGTCCTCAGTGGCATGCTCGGGACCTGGATCGGGCTGAATCTGTTGCGGCGGGTGTCGTCCGTCTGGTTCGGACGCCTGTTCCGCATAGTCGTAACGCTGCTGGCGTTACGCCTGCTCTGGCAGGCAGGCGAGACATGGCTGCCTCGCCTGTTGGGATGATGTTGCGGGCCTGATCAGAGTGGTTGCAGGTTGGCGATGCCGACGATCAGCCACTTGCTGCCGACCTCTTCAAAATTCACCTGTACACGGGCTTTGGGACCGCTGCCTTCAAAGTTGGTGACTACACCCGCTCCCAGCTTGGCATGCATGACCGGCTGACCCAGGCTCAGATCGGTATTCGGCACATCGGCGCTGGACAGGGACGAGCCGCCGGAGAACAGACTGCTGGGGGCATCCTGCTGGGCACCGTAGGGTCTGCGGACGGTGGCATTCAGGCGTACTTCCTCGATGAGCTCGGTCGGAATCTCATTGACGAAACGGGAGACCCGGTTAAAGGTTTCCTTGCCGTGCAGGCGTCGTGACTCGGCGTAGGTCAGATACAGCTTCTGCATGGCACGGGTGATACCCACGTAGCAGAGGCGGCGTTCCTCTTCCAGGCGCCCCGGCTCTTCCGCCGACATGCTGTGCGGGAACAGGCCCTCTTCTATTCCTGCCAGAAATACCAGCGGGAATTCCAGTCCCTTGGCTGAGTGCAGCGTCATCAACTGGACGCTGTCGGTGTTTACATCAGCCTGGGTTTCCCCGGCATCCAGAGCGGCCTGGTCGAGGAAGGCCGCCAGCGGCGAGCTGAAGCCCTCTTCGTTGTCATCCTGCCACTGGGTCGAGAACTGACGGGTGGCGTTGACCAGCTCTTCCAGGTTCTCAATGCGTGACTGGGCCTTTTCACCCTTTTCCTTCTCGTGGTGCTGGATCAGGCCGGAGTGCTTGATGATGTGCTCGGTCTGCTCGTGCAGCTCGATATCGCGGGTATCCGTGTCGAGCTGATTGACCAGGTCGATGAACGCCTGCAGGGCGTTGTTGGCACGCGCCGGGAGCGTTCTCAGCTCAGTGATTTCGTTGGCGGCGCGCCACATGGACACGTTTTCGCCACGGGCATGCTCGCGGATCATTTCGACGGTGCGAGTGCCGATACCACGAGTGGGCACGTTGATGACGCGCTCGATGGCGGTGTCGTCATCACGGTTGGCCAGCAGTCGCAGGTAAGCCAGTGCGTTCTTGATCTCGAGCCGGTCGTAGAAGCGTTGTCCGCCGTAGATGCGGTAGGGCATGCCGGCACGAATCAGCATTTCTTCCAGTACGCGGGACTGGGCGTTGGAACGATAGAGAATGGCGGACTCATCGCGTCGGTTGCCGTCTTCGACCCATGTCTGAATCTGTGCCACGATGAAGCGGGCTTCATCCTGCTCGTTAAACGCGCTGTACAGCGAAATGGGGTCGCCGTCGCCGAGTTCGGTCCACAGCTGCTTGCCGAGACGACCGAAATTGTTTTGAATCACGGCGTTGGCGGCTTGCAGAATGGTTCCCGTGGAGCGGTAGTTCTGCTCCAGGCGGATGGTTTCGGTGCCGGGGAAGTGCTCTCCGAGATGCTGAATGTTCTCGATGCGGGCACCACGCCAGCCGTAGATTGACTGGTCGTCATCCCCGACGGCCATCAACTTGCTTTCGCCCTCGCAGAGCAGGCGCAGCCAGGCGTACTGAATGGCGTTTGTATCCTGAAATTCGTCGACCAGGACGTAACGGAAACGCTCACGGTAGTGTTGCAGCAGCTGAGGTGCACGGTCACGCAACAGTTCCAGTGCGCGCAGCAGCAGTTCGCCGAAGTCGATCATGCCGCCGCGTTCGCAGGCATCTTCGTAGGCTTCGTACACGCGGATCATCATGGTCTGGTAAGGATCGCCGGTGCGTTCGATATGGGGGCTGCGCAGGCCTTCATCCTTTTGCGCATTAATAAACCACTGGAACTGGCGGGCCGGCCAGCGGCTATCGTCCAGGTTCATTTCCTTGCACAGTCGCTTGAGCAGGCGCAGCTGGTCATCGCTGTCCATGATCTGGAAATTATCGCGCAGCCCGGCGTCGCGCCAGTGTGCACGCAGCAGGCGGTGGGCCAGGCCATGGAAGGTGCCCACCCACATGCCGTGGGTGTTGATGCCCAGCAGCTGCTCGATACGGCCGCGCATTTCGCGTGCCGCCTTGTTGGTGAAGGTCACCGCCATGATGGAGTAGGGTGACAGCCCTTCGGTTTCGATCAGCCAGGCGATGCGGTGTACCAGGACTCGAGTCTTGCCGGAACCGGCACCGGCCAGAACCAGCAGGTTGTTCAGGTCAGCGGTTACGGCTTGCCGCTGGGCGTCGTTGAGTGAATCGATGATGTGTGTAACGTCCATGGGAACAGCTGCCTGGAATTATCAAGATGAAGGATGACGGAGCAGTATAGCAGTCGGTGGCATCCGGCCTGAACCCGCAGGCAAGCCGGAGCGCCTCGATGCGGGTCAGATCATGGGCGGGATTTCGATGCGCTGGAGCAGAATGCGGCGGAACTCGGCGGGGTCTTTCAACCGGGTCTCGATACCGGAGCGGGAGCTCTGCTCGACACCCAGCCAGGGAATCAGGCGGGACAGCCAGAAGCGCATGGCAGCTGTACGTGTCAGCACCGGCCAGGCAGCCTTCTCCTCATCACTGAGTGCGCGCACACCTGCATAGGCACGAATGAGTGCCTGTTCGCGGATCGGGTCGATACGGCCCTGATCATCGCTGCACCAGTCGTTGGCGACAATGGCCAGGTCAAACAGCAGGAATGCGGTAGCGGCATTGTATATATCGAGAATGGCTTCCAGCCGATCACCGACGAACAGGGCATTGTCGTGGAACAGATCGCCATGAATGATGCCTAGCGGCAATCCGAAAGGCTGCTCGCGTAAAGTGTCGAACAGGGCGACTTCCTGCTGCAGCAGTTCGGCATCCTCGGGTGTGAGGAGATGACGAATCGCTTGGCTTTCGCGACGCCACCAGAAGACACCGCGCTGTGCCTGGCGTTTCAGGTAGAAATCTTCGCCGGCCAGATGAAAGCGTGCCAGGGCGCGGCCGATTTCGGCACAGTGTTCAGCCCGGATTTGTGCACGTTCCAGGTGACGACCGTGGAAACGTGGCTGGAACATGGCCGGTTTGCCACACAATTGTTTCAGCGCGATACCGTTGCGGTCCGCAATGGCGTGGGGAACCGTGACGCCACGTGCCTGCAGCCATTGGCCCAGCTCGACGAAAAAGGGCATTTCATCCTGACCGAGCTCTTCGAACAGGGTCAGTACATAATCGCTTTGCTGCCCGTTCTGCTCCAGCGTGACAAAGAAATTGCTGTTTTCAATGCCGCCTTCGATACCGCTGAAGTCGACCAGCTGCCCGAGAGTGTAATCCTCGAGCAGGGCGTCAAGCTGGGGGCGGTTGATAGAGGTATATACGGCCAAGATCGATTACCAGCGAAAGATGACCCATTTTGGAATCAGCAGCTGTGATTCCTCCACGCGGATAAGTTTCTGGGCACCATCCGCCGGTACCAGATAGTAGGGTTTGCCGACCTTGGGAACCACCTTGATCTCCTTCAACTGACCGTTGATGGTGTATTCGTAATAGGTGTTGTCGCCATCATGGGTAATAGTGATTTCCGGTTCGCCCAGCGTGGGGTCGTCCACAACTTCGGCCTGAGCGAGGGGCGTGATGGCCAAAGCGGCGATCAGGATGAATTTTTTCAGCATCATTGCTTCCCAATTGGTGAGTCGGGGTCTAATTGTCTATGATTGTGGGCCTTGTCGCATGCATGAACAACCCCTCGAAGCAGATATATGGATACTCCCATGAGCGAACAGCACGCCCCGGTCATTCTGGTGGATGGCTCCTCTTACCTTTACCGCGCATTTTTCGCCTCTCAGCAGGCTGATCTGCGTACCGCCGATGGCACACCGACGGGGGCCATTCGAGTTGTGACCTCCATGCTGAAGCGTCTGCTCAAGGACTATCCCGAAAGCCCGGTAGCCGTGATCTTCGATGCCAAGGGCAAGACCTTCCGCGACGACATTTATGCAGAGTACAAGTCACATCGCCCGCCGATGCCGGATGACTTGCGTGCTCAGGTAGAGCCGATACACGCCATTATTCGTGCCATGGGTTTGCCCCTGTATGTAGAAGAGGGAGTTGAAGCGGATGATGTGATTGGCACCCTGGCGCGTCAGGCCAGTGAGTCCGGTCGTCCGGTCGTGATTTCGACCGGTGACAAGGACATGGCTCAGTTGGTAGATGCGCACGTTACCCTGATCAATACCATGAATGACACGACCATGGATGAAGCCGGGGTCAAGGAGAAGTTTGGCGTGCCGCCTCGGCTGGTGATTGATCTGCTGGCGCTGATGGGTGACAAGGTGGATAACATCCCCGGCGTACCGGGCGTGGGTGAAAAAACCGCGTTGGCGCTATTGCAGGGGATTGGAGGCATCAGTGAGTTGTACGACAACCTGGACAGGATTCCTGAATTGACGTTCCGGGGTGCCAAATCCATGCCGAAAAAGCTGGAGGATAACCGCGAAGCGGCAGAGCTGTCCTACCTGCTGGCGACGATAAAGACCGACGTGCCTTTGCATATTCACCTGCATGACATCGGCATGCCCGCGCCGGAACCGGAACAGCTGATCGAGCTGTTCAAGCAATTCGAGTTCAAAAGCTGGGTGCGGGAGTTGGAAGCCGGTGATGCCGAGATACGAGGGGCCGATGTGCCGCTGGTTGCAGAACCGGTACTCGAAACTGAATATGACACGGTGCTGACCCAGGCCGAACTGGATGCCTGGCTGGCAAAGCTGAAAGCGGTCGGTGCATTCGCTTTCGATACGGAAACCACCAGCCTCAATTATATGGAAGCACAGCTGGTCGGGGTGTCCTTCGCGGTGGCAGCGGGCAAAGCGGCTTATGTACCGTTGGCCCATGATTACATGGGGGCTCCGGAGCAGCTGGACCGTACGGCAGTGCTGGCGCAGCTGAAGCCGTTGCTGGAAGATCCGGCACTGAAAAAAATCGGTCAACACATCAAGTACGATATGAACGTACTGCGCCATTACGGCATCGCCCTGCAGGGTATCGGCGCCGACACCATGCTGGAATCCTATGTCCTTAACTCTACGGCCAGCCGACACGATATGGATACCTTGGCTGATCGTCACCTGGGGGTCGCGACCACCAGTTTCGAGGCCATTGCCGGCAAGGGCAAAAAGCAGTTGACCTTCAATCAGGTTGATTTGGAACAGGCCGCACCCTATGCGGCCGAGGATGCCGATATTACTCTGCGGCTGCATCAAAAACTGCAGCCGCAGCTGGCGGCCGAAGGTGAGCTGCTGAAGGTGTTCGAGGAGATCGAACGACCGTTAATCCCCGTGCTGGCACGGATGGAATACAGGGGTGCGTTGATTGATGCGCGTATCCTGGGCGAGCAAAGTCTGGAGCTGGAGCAGCGGCTGGGCGAAATCGAGAAGGACGCTTTCGAACTGGCCGGCGAAGAGTTTAATCTCAACTCCACCAAACAGTTGCAGGCCATTCTGTTCGATAAAATGGGGCTGCCGGTGAAGAAGAAAACCCCCAAGGGGGCGCCCTCCACGGCGGAAGAGGTATTGCAGGAGCTGGCGCTGGATTACCCTCTGCCCAAACTGCTGATTGAACAGCGTGGTCTGAGCAAGCTCAAGAGCACCTACACCGACAAGCTGCCACAGATGATCAACCCCGTCACCGGGCGAGTTCACACTTCCTATCATCAGGCGGTGACCGCCACCGGCCGCCTGTCGTCGTCGGAGCCCAACCTGCAAAACATCCCGGTGCGCACTCCGGAAGGCCGTCGCATCCGCAACGCCTTCATTGCGCCCGAGGGTTACAAGATCGTTGCGGCGGATTATTCACAGATCGAGTTGCGCATCATGGCGCATCTGTCCGGTGACGAAGGGTTGCTGAATGCTTTCCGTCATGGTGAAGATATCCACAAAGCAACAGCGGCGGAGGTGTTCGGCACCTCTGTGGATAAGGTGACGGCGGATCAGCGGCGCAGTGCCAAGGCGATCAACTTCGGACTGATCTATGGCATGTCAGCCTTTGGCCTGGCAAAACAACTGGGGATCGGCAACAAGGAAGCCGGCCGTTATATCGAGCACTACTTTGCCACTTACCCCGGGGTGCAGCGCTACATGGATGAAACCCGTGCCCAGGCACGGGATCAGGGTTATGTCGAAACGCTGTTTGGGCGTCGTCTCTACCTGCCGGACATCAACAACCGGAACCCGATGAAGCGTCAGGCCGCAGAGCGCACTGCAATCAACGCGCCGATGCAGGGCACGGCAGCAGATATCATCAAACGGGCGATGATTGCGGTGGATAACTGGCTGGAACAGGGCGCAATGGATGCCCGTATGATCATGCAGGTACATGACGAATTGGTATTCGAAGTCCGTGAAGCGGAAGTGGATAACTTTTGTCAACAGGTCACGCCGCTAATGGAGCAGGCCGCCAACCTGTCGGTGCCGCTGCTGATTGAAGCGGGAATTGGGGATAACTGGGAACAGGCGCACTGATCTTTTTTTGAACAGTCGTGAACTTTCTGTTCATGTGCTGTCTTATAACAGGAGCCACGTAAGAAAAATCCATCGTCTGTGCCGGCGTGGACCGTGGCTCGCTCTGTCATGACATTTCTTGCCCCGGCCCGGGTTTCCCCTCTCGGAGCCGGGGTTTTTATTGTACCTCAATCGGCATCAATGTGTTCCAGGAGCGGATCGCCAAGGAGCCACTGGTTGATGCGTTGCCGCAGGGTATCGACACCGGTGTTTTTCAGGGCCGAAAAGGTCTGAACGCTGACCTTGTCTCCCAATCGTTCCTTCAGAATCTTGCGGATCTGCAGCAGAGTACTTTTGGCGGGCCCTCGCTTGAGCTTGTCCTCCTTGGTCAGCAGGACGTGCAGGGGAACGCCCGTTGCTTCGCACCAGTGCACCATCATTTCGTCGAACTCCTTCATCGGGTGACGAATGTCCATGACCAGCACGACACCACGCAGGCTTTCACGGTGTTGCAAATAGGCATCCAGATGGCGTTGCCAATGCTGTTTCATGGCGATGGGCACCTTGGCGTAACCATAACCGGGCAGGTCAACGATTTTCAGGCCTTCGATATTGAGACTGAAAAAGTTGATTAACTGGGTTCGGCCGGGGGTTTTGGAGGTGCGCGCGAGGGCGTTTTGCTGGGTCAGGGCGTTGATCGCGCTGGACTTGCCGGCATTGGAGCGACCGGCAAAGGCAACTTCGGCTCCGGTGTCTGGTGGACACTGATCCAGTCGGGCTGCACTGGTCTCAAAGCGGGCAAGGTTGTAGTGGATCTCGAGGTCTGGGGTTGACATGATGCAAGGCTCGGTGGCGACAAACTGAACATATCCGTTCCAGTTTGTGGGGATATTGGTTTATAATGCCGCCAATTTTACCCGCGAACAGAGCCTGTCTCCAGTCAGGGTAATAGTAGAAATTGGCCATTTTCGCCGTTTGACCTCAAAGGGCGGAAATATACACACATTTCGTCAAGCAAGAGTCTGGGTTAGTCAATGAACAAACTACTGATCAGCTTACTGGTAAGCATCGGCCTCACCGGCGTCGCTCACGCGGCAGGTGACGCGGCTGCAGGCCAGGCCAAGACTGCCGTTTGTGCAGCCTGCCACAGCGGAGATGGCAACAGCGTTGTAGGTAACTTCCCGAAACTGGCTGGACAGGGTGAAAAATACCTGCTGAAGCAGCTGAATGATATCAAGAGCGGAACACGCATGGTGCCGGAAATGACCGGCATGCTGACCAACCTGAGCGATCAGGACCTGGCTGATATCGCTGCGTTCTATGCCAGCAAGAAGGTACAACTGGGTCAGGCGGCGGCCGATCAGGTTGAACTGGGTCAGAAAATCTGGCGTGCCGGTGTTGCCGACAAGGGTGTTGCGGCCTGTACCGCTTGCCATGGCCCGACAGGCCAGGGTATCGACAGCGCGGCCTATCCATCACTGAGCGGTCAGCATGCGCAGTATGTTGAATCGAGCCTCAACAAATTTGCCAAGGGCGAGCGTGACAACGACCCGGCCAACATGATGCGCGATCTCGCTGCTCGACTGAGTGAAGCCGAAATCAAGGCGGTTTCTCAGTATGTTCAGGGTCTGCACTGATCCATCTTGATGGGGTGCAGCACCACTAGAGGCGGCCATGGCCGCCTTTTTTGTATCTGCAATCGGCGGCAGCTGAACTAAACTGGGTGCTACGGGGTCTACCCTGAATTCGCCAAAACGACAAACAGGAAGAGAAGCATGTTGAAAAAATTACTGACAACGGTAGCCCTGTCTCTGGTTGCGACCTTGTCATGGGCCGAGGAATATCGTGCTGGAGAGCATTATTTCGAGTTGTCCTTTCCGGTGAAGACCGCTGCGGCGGACAAGATTGAAGTGACAGAGGCCTTCGGTTATCCCTGCCCGCATTGCAATACCTTTGAGCCGATGCTGGAACAGTGGCGCAAGCAACAGGCCGAAGATGTGAAATTTGTCGGTTTGCCGGTTGTTTTCGGGCGCAGTTGGGAACCGTTCGCGCGCGCCTATTATGTAGCCGAACTGAGTGATAAAGTGGATGAAACGCATCAGGCCATGTTTGATGCCGTACATCTTGAGCGCAAGCGTTTTGGCAATGTTGATGATCTGGCGGCCTTTTACAAGCCGTTCGGGATTGAGCCGGAGCAATTCGGCAAGCTGTTCGATTCCTTTGCGGTCAATATGCAGCTGAAGCAGGGTGACTCGCGTGTGCGCAGCTATGAAATCACCGGTGTGCCGGCCATGGTGGTGAATGGCAAGTACCGTATAACCGCTCAGTCTGCAGGCGGACATAAAGAGATGCTCAAGGTGGTGGACTACCTTGTTGAAAAGGAGCGTGCCGGGAACTGATACCTGCCGGTATTTCCGTACGCCCAGAAAACCGCCTGCATCAGGCGGTTTTGCGTTTTTATTCCCTGGTGAAGTGAATCTTTTATTCGATGACATTCCCTAAGGTTTGGTGAAAGAGGTAGCGCGTGCCTGAGCAAGTCGACTGGAAACGGCGATATACCGAGCTGACCCGTGAAACTGATCGGCAGCGGCAGACAGATGCACGTTGGCGGGAGGAACTGGTGGCCCTGGTGCGCCATTTAGGCATGGGGTTGCGCGGGCATGAGTCCGAGCTTGATCACGCGCTTGAGGCGCTCGATCAAGCGCTCCAGTCGCAGGACGAGACGCGGCTCTTTCCACTGAGCAGTCGGCTGAAACAGCAGTTGAACCAATTGGACTTTGATCGCGAGCAGACCCGAGAGAAGGTGCTGCGCAGCCTGACCCAGTGGGGGCAACAACTGCATCAGTTGAACAGTACCTCCCGGCTGGAGCCTGCTATTCAAAGCGTGGAATCGAGAGTGCCAACAGAAACCGGACAGCTTTCGACATTGTCGAGTCTGCTGGCGGAGCTGGTAGAGTTACAGAGCCGAGTTTTGCAGAATGCCGAAGCCGAGGTTCGAAACAGCGAGTTCGAACTGAACCGGGACAACCAGCAGAATCTGGAGTTGCTGCAGGCCGAAATTGCACAACAGCTGATCGACCTGCTGGAGTTGCTGCAGATACCTCTAGAGGGTGTTGCGCAGGCTCGAGAACTGGTGCGTGAGCTGGAGCAGGGAGTGTCGCTGGAACGTTTGCCGGGGGCCATTGCCGTTTTAAATCGCCTGATACGTATGTCGACCGGCAGCAACCAGGGAGAGTTTGAAAGCTATTTGCGTATCCTGAACTCTCAGCTGTCCTATATACAGCAGTTTCTGGAAGAAAGCCGTAGCGAGAGGCGCGGTTCTCGGGATGCGCAGCAGAAATTGAACGATGATGTGCGTCGTGACGTGCGTACCATCCATCGTTCAGTTCAGGACTCGCAGGATATTGTCCATCTTAAGCAGACCGTGACGCGTCAGCTGGTTTCCATTATCCGTAGCATGGAACAGTTTCGTTCGCATGAGCTGGAACGGGAGCAGCAGCGTAACCAGCGCTATGAAGCACTGTTGCGCAAAGTGGATGAGATGGAGCAGGAAACACACAAGGCTCGTGCTCGGGTGCAGGAAGAGCAGCTGCGTGCGCGCACCGATCCATTGACGGGTCTGCCCAACCGGGCCGCATACGAACAGCACCTGCAGGCCGAAATGCAGCGCTGGCAACGTTATGGGTCTCGTTTCTCCATGGCGGTTGGCGATATTGACTTTTTTAAGCAGATCAATGACCACTTGGGGCATCTGGCAGGTGACCGGGTGTTGCGTTTGGTTGCTCGAGTGTTGAAGCACAACCTGCGCAGTACTGATTTTATTGCCCGCTTTGGCGGTGAAGAATTTGTGATCCTGTACCCTTCCACGGCGGCAGAGCAGGCCAGGCAGGCGACCGAGAAGCTGCGTATTGCCATTCAGAACAGCCCGTTCAACTTCAAGGGTGAGCCGGTCAGGGTGACATTATCCTTTGGAGTGGCAGAGATTCGGAGTGGTGATGACGCCGAATCTCTGTTCGTTCGTGCCGATAAGGCGCTGTATCGGGCGAAAGAACAGGGACGAAACCAGACAGAAGCCGCTTTTACAGGCTAAAATGGCCCTCTTCTTGAACAGGATAGGATTTTTCTGGCTGTGCGGACTCTAATGCGCTCGCTGAAGATCGCGTGGATCTTCGCCTATTATCGACTGGATACCTTCTTTGATCAGCCACTGTTGCCCTGGTATGTAAGGGGGCTGTGTCGGCTGCTGCCCTGGCGCTACTTTGTCCCGGCCAAACGCAGCCAGTCAGAACGCCTGCGTCTGGCGCTGGAGGCATTAGGTCCCGTGTTCATCAAATTTGGTCAGATGCTGTCAACGCGGCGCGATCTGTTGCCCGAGGATCTGGCGGAAGAACTGGCCAGGCTGCAGGACCGGGTTCCCCCGTTTTCCGGCGAGCGGGCTCGCCGGATTATCGAGCGAGAGCTCAAGCAGCCGATTGAGGCGGTCTTTGCGCGGTTTGATATAGAACCGATGGCGTCGGCATCCGTTGCTCAGGTCCATGCCGCAACACTGCATACGGGGCAGGAGGTGGTGGTGAAGGTGATTCGCCCGGGAATAGGGGCGGTCATTCGCCAGGATGTGGCGCTGCTGTACCTGATTGCCCGACTGGTACATGCTTTGTGGGCGGAGGGGCGGCGTCTGCGTCCCGTAGAGGTCGTGTCCGAATACGAGCAAACCATCTTTGACGAGCTGGACTTGCGTAAGGAAGCGGCCAACGGCTCTCAGCTGCGTCGTAATTTTGACCGGTCCAGCATTCTCTACGTGCCAGAAGTGTTTTGGGATTACACCCGGCAGCATATTCTGGTGATGGAGCGTATCCACGGAATCCCAGTGGCCGATATCGCGCAGCTTGAAGCCCAGGGATCGGATATGAAAAAACTGGCGGAGCGTGGCGTCGAGATCTTTTTCACACAGGTGTTCCGTGACAGTTTTTTCCATGCGGACATGCATCCCGGGAATATCTTTGTTTCTCGTGATAATCCGTCTGACCCTCAATACATCGCAGTGGATTTTGGCATCATCGGTTCGCTCAATGCCGAAGACCAGAGCTATCTGGCGCGCAATATTCTGGCCTTTTTCAAGCGTGACTATCGGCAGGTGGCGCAGCTGCACATTGATTCAGGATGGGTGCCGCGGGATACCAATGTGCATGCGTTCGAAACGGCCATCCGCAGTGTCTGTGAGCCGATTTTTGAAAAACCGCTGAAAGATATCTCCTTTGGCATGGTGTTACTGGGCCTGTTTCAGACGGCGCGTCGCTTCAATATGGAAGTCCAGCCACAGCTGGTCTTGCTGCAGAAAACGTTGCTGAATATAGAAGGGCTTGGGCGGCAGCTTTATCCCGAACTTGACCTTTGGCAAACCGCCAAACCGTTCCTGGAAAACTGGATGCAGGAACGGATGGGCGCCAAGGCCGTGTATCGCCACGTCAAGGCACAGGCACCCGAATGGTTGGAGAAACTGCCGCATCTGCCTCAAATGGTCTATGACAGTCTTGAACAGCTGAAGCTGCACTCGGCAGCGGATGCCCGGGTCCAGCTGCTGCTGCTGGAGCGTCGTCAGACTGATCAACAGCGACAACGTCGCCACCTGTTGCTGGGCAGCGCGCTGCTGATCGGGGCGGTATTGATTGCACAGCCCGAATATAGGTCGCTGGTAGCGGGTTGGCCCTGGTACGCATACCTTTCCGGGGGATTGGGCGGCTTGTTATTGTGGCGTGCTTGAGGTAGTCGCTGCAGCATGGATCGGTTATGCTTCGCGACTGACTATACTTAACAGAACAGATGGAATGCGGATGTCGGCAGATTGGCTTGAGCAGATCAAATGGGATGAAAAGGGATTAATACCGGCGATTGCCCAGGATCATCGGAGCGGACGTGTGCTGATGGTGGCCTGGATGAACGAGGAGGCCTTGCGCTTGACCGTTGAGGAAGATAGGGCGATCTATTGGTCCCGGTCCCGTAACCGGTTATGGCGCAAGGGCGAAGAGTCCGGGCATGTGCAGAAGCTGCATGAACTGCGTCTTGACTGTGATGGTGATGTGATTTTGCTCAGTGTCGAGCAGTTGGGTGCCATCGCCTGTCATACTGGACGAGAAAGCTGTTTCTACCGTGTTCTGCGAGCGGATGGCGAGTGGGAAACCGTAGATGACGTGCGCCGCAACCCCGAAGAGATCTATACGAATAAGGCTTGAGCCATGACTGATGTCCTTTCCCGTTTGCATGACGTGCTTGAAGCACGCAAAGGTGCCGACCCCGAGAGTTCCTATGTTGCTTCCCTGCACGCCAAAGGTCTGAACAAGATCCTTGAAAAAGTGGGGGAAGAGAGTGTCGAGACGCTGCTGGCCGCCAAGGATGCCGCATCGAGTGGCGATACGTCCGATCTGATTTACGAAACGGCCGATCTCTGGTTTCACTCGTTGGTGATGTTGTCCCACCTGGGTGAGAGCCATGAGGCCGTACTGGACGAATTGGCGCGCCGGTTCGATCTGTCAGGTCTGGAAGAAAAAGCATCCAGAAGCACATGATTGCCGCGTCATGCCCATGACGTGGTGACAGGCCTTACGTGCCAACCCATTTAATCAAATTGAGCGTCATTTAGCCTAGGAGTTCTCATGCTTGGTGGAATTAGTATCTGGCAGTTGCTGATTGTTCTGGTCATCATCATCCTGTTGTTCGGCACAAAAAAGCTGCGCAATATCGGGGGTGACCTGGGAGGCGCATTGAAAAGCTTCAAGAAAGCCGTCAACGATGATGGACCGGAACAGAAAGGCAAGTCTGCAAGCGAAGAGCCGCAACAACTGACCTCCGGGCAGGATGCTCAGTTCAAGGACAGTGACTCGGCGGATGCCAAGACTGACAAGACAACGCAGAAATAAGTTGCGCGGCCATGTTTGATATTGGCTTTTTTGAACTGCTGGTTGTCGGTGTCGTTGCGTTGTTGGTGCTGGGGCCTGAGCGCTTGCCCATGGCTGCGCGCACCTGCGGCCTCTGGTTGGGGCGTGTACGTCGTTCACTGGGGTCCATTCAGTCCGAGATTCGTGAAGAGCTGAGACTGGAAGAGCTCAAGCGAACCACGGCGCTGCAACAGGAGCAGCTGACCCGCGAACTGGATGAGATGCGTCAACCCTTTGTCCAGTCCACTGAGAATGATAAGCGAGAGAGCGAAACTGCTGCCTCTGCAGATGTGGCTGCTTCGGGGGGCCGCGATATACGTGCGGGTGACAATAGCCAGGGTAAGGACAAGGCATGAGTGCTGAACATATGGATCAGGCGCAGCCACTGATTGCGCACCTGGTGGAATTGCGTCAGCGCCTGCTGTATTCGGTATTGGCGATTCTGGTGATTTTTCTGGGGCTCTTTGCTTTTGCCAACGACCTCTATACCTGGTTGTCCGCACCCCTGACGGCTTTGCTGCCGGAAGGGACCAGTATGATTGCCACAGACGTAACCTCCCCCTTCTTTGCGCCCTTTAAACTGACATTGGTAGCGTCGGCCTTTCTGGCAATGCCGTTTTTACTGCATCAGGCATGGAGCTTCATTTCACCGGGGTTGTACTCGCACGAGAAACGACTGGCGATTCCGCTGCTGGCTTCCAGTATTTTCCTGTTCTATCTGGGAGTCGCTTTCGCCTACTTCGTTGTGTTTCCGTTAATATTCGGTTTCTTCACCAGTGTCGGTCCGGACAATATAGCGGTTATGACCGATATCAGCAGCTATCTCAATTTTGTGCTCAAGCTGTTTTTCGCGTTTGGGCTGGTGTTCGAAATACCGGTTGCCACACTGCTTTTGCTGTGGTCAGGTGTTGTGACGGTTGCGGGGCTGCGAGCCAAGCGTGCTTACGTTATTGTTGGCTGCTTTGTGCTGGGGATGCTGCTGACGCCTCCTGATATCATTTCGCAAAGCCTGCTGGCGGTTCCCATGTGGCTGTTGTTCGAATTGGGGATCCTGCTGGGGCAGGTGTTGATCAAGCGCCCTCGTGAAACAAATGATGTTGAAGAGGAGCTGGATGAAGCCATGGAAGAAGAGAAACGGAACCGGCAATAACGACAGGGTTTCCTTATAGGGGAATAGTAAAACGAACACAGGCGCCCTTGGGCGCCTGTGTTCGTTTTCACGCTGCTTTCATCATTTTGAAACTTTTTTACCTCAGGGCGTTGACACCGGTTCAGGGATCAGTAGAATACGCCT
>NZ_JACEMT010000052.1:0-265751 GCF_013868415.1 Marinobacterium marinum
ATTTTCAAGGGCGCACTTTGCCGTAACGGCACGTAGACCACATGCCACAGGGTAAACCATACCGTGGTACACCACCCATGGTGACCCTCTCTGCAGACTCCCATCAAATCACTGCCAAGGTGGCAACCAAAAACTACAGTATATTCACCTCATGGTTTCGATATTGGGCTTTGCAGAAATATGTTTCTCACTTAGATCACCGCTACTACAACACCCTGCGGCACAGGCGCGGAGACAGCACGAAATCTTGCGAAGTCCAATTTCCCTCTTACTACCCCCGGTTATGTCTGGCGGGTACTACCCCTGCATATAGCTCTCTGGACCTAAGAGATTGCCAGTATTCGGGTGTGCCGGAAGACATTACGGGCAAAAGAGCTAGTCCGTAATGAACGCACCTTTCATGCCTCAGGTCGAACAAACACCCTGTGTAAATGGTTGCAGCAGAAATATTTTGGCGGTCTCATCTATGAGGGCATTTGTTCAGACGAAGTGTTTGTTGCAGTGTGGCACAGACAGTTTGGGGCATAAAAAGAAGGGCCGCTTGCAGGATTGACTGCTGCTAAATGATCTGGATTTCGACGGAAGCAGCTGCAGCCCAACGGATCAGTCACCTTTAGGGAAGATCAGGAATAAGGGGTAGAGAGCCTTGAGTTCACACGCATGACAATCGGTTCCAAAAGGTATGCCTCAAGGAAACCGGCTGTGATGTGGGCCAAAGCCTGTAGATAGTATTTGCGAAACCACTCTAAATGAACCATAATAAAGAAACCATCCTAAGTGAACTGGATGGGGTTGAGTATGAGATGAGAGAGGTGGAGGCGTATGTTCATCAGGGCGTACCTCCGTGCTTCAACTGACGAACAGAATGCTGAGCGAGCCCGCTCGGATCTTGAGGCGTTTGTGGAAGAGCATGGGCATAGGATTGCATCGTTTTACGTTGAGAATGAGTCTGGGGCCAAGCTGGACAGGCCTCAGCTGATGCGCATGATTCAAGATGCGCATGTTGGAGATGTGATACTGGTTGAGCAGATCGATCGACTCGCCCGCTTGACGCAGCAGGACTGGGACACACTGAAGTCCAGACTGGCTGAGAAGCGATTGTCGATTGTTTCGAAGGAGATCCCGACGTCACACATGGCGCTGAGACAGAGTGATAGCGATGCGTTCACGGACTCTATCCTGCGAGCAGTGAACGCGATGCTGCTGGATATGCTGGCGGCAGTTGCTCGTAAAGACTACGAGGACCGGCGCCGCAGACAGAAGCAGGGTATCGCTGATGCGAAGGCTAAGGGTAAGTACCGAGGTCGTGAGCCTGACACTGAGAAACGTGCGAGCATTGCCAAGATGCTTGAGAGTGGGTGCAGTTACAGTGAGATTCAGAGTGCATTGAAGTGCTCTCGCAAGCTGATCTCCAGTGTAGCCAAGGGCGAACGTGCCATTAGCCAGACTTCCGCCGAGGCGGCGCTGGACTAAGCACACCGCGACCGGCAAAAATGGAGTTGTACAACGATCTCGCTTGGCGCGTTGTACAACTCCCTGCTTGGCCCTACCTTGTCCATCCGTTCGACAACACTTCTGCCTGCTTCAACACCAGCTCAACAGCCTCCGGTGCCTGATCGGGCGGATACTTGTAGCGTTGCAGGGTGCGGCGCACCAGAATACGCAGCTTGGCACGAACGCTCTCTCGCACCTGCCAGTCCACGGTGGTGGACTTGCGCAGCTTGTCGGTGATCTCGACGGCGATCTGCTTCAGGATAGCGTCGCCAAGCTCGCGAACAGCGCTTTCGTTGTTGGCCAAGGCGTCGTAGAAGGCGACCTCGTCACCGTTCAGGCCCAGCGCCGCTTCGCGGGCCATCTCTTCCTGAAACTGCTTGGCCATGGCGATCAGCTCTTCGATCACCTGTGCTGTTTCAATGGCGCGGTTGTTGTACTTGCGCAAAGTCTCCTGCAGGCGGTCGGCGTACTTCTTCTCTTGTACAACGTTGTTGCCGGTCTTGGCCTTGATGTCATCCTTGAGCAGTTTCTCCAGCAGCTCGACGGCAAGGTTGCGGTACGGCATCTGACGTACGTCTTCCAAGAATTCATCCGACAGCAGGCCGATGTTGGGTTTGTCCAAACCGCACAGCTCGAACACGTCGTCCACACCCTCTGCGACGATGGCGTTGTCTAGTATCTGTTTCAGCGCCGAGTTCTTCTCAGCCTGCGTCAGCTTACGGTCAACGCTCGTGCCCTTGGTGATGGCGGCTTTCACGGCGGACAAAAACGCCACTTCCTTCTGCAACGCACGGGCTTCGTCCAGTGTGCCACACAGGGAGTACGCCTTGGTCATGGCCAGTACGGTATCAAGGAAGCGCTTCTTGCCGTCGGGTAACCCCAGTATGTAGTTGGCGGCACCGACCAGTAGCTTGTGGGCTTGGGTCTCGAACGCGCTGTAGTCGAAGCCGTCGCCCTGTGGCCCCTTGGCGAACATGCCGTGGATGATGTCCAGTTTCTCCAGCAGGATAGCGTAGGCCTCTTCGGCGCTGTGGGTCGGTGAACCCTTGCCCTTGGAGTCGGTGTAGGTTTTCAGCGCCTGCTTCAGTTCGTTGGCAATGCCGATGTAGTCCACTACCAGTCCGCCGGGCTTGTCCTTGAATACCCGGTTTACGCGGGCAATTGCCTGCATCAGGTTGTGCCCCTTCATCGGCTTGTCGATGTACATGGTGTGGCAGCAGGGCGCGTCGAAGCCGGTTAGCCACATGTCGCGTACGATCACTAGCTTCAGCGGGTCGTTCACGTCCTTGAAACGCTTTTCGAAGCGCTTCTTAGTCTGCTTGTTGTAGATGTGCGGCTGCAGTTCGGCCTTGTCTGATGCCGAACCGGTCATCACGATTTTGATCGCGCCTTTTTCCGGGTCGTCGTCATGCCAATCGGGGCGGAGTTGTACAATCGCGTTGTACAACTGCACGCAGATGTCGCGGCTCATGGCGACGATCATGGCCTTGCCGTCGATGCTCGCGGTGCGGGCTTCGAAGTGGTTGACCAGATCCTCCGCAACCTGTTGCAGGCGAGGGCCGGAACCGACCAGCTTCTCTAGTCGGCTCCATTCGCCCTTGGTGCGTTCACGGGCGCTGACGTCCTCTTCGTCTTCGACCACCTCGTCCACCTGATCCGATAGCTCTTCGATCAGCTCGCGATTGATGTCCAGTTTGGCCAACCGGGACTCGTAGTAGATGGGGACGGTTGCCCCATCGGCCACGGCGTCCTGAATGTCGTAGATCGACACGTAGTCGCCGAATACGGCGCGGGTGTCCTTGTCGTCGCTGGAGATTGGGGTGCCGGTGAAGCCGATAAAGGATGCGTTAGGCAATGCGTCGCGCATGTGCTTGGCGTAGCCGAACTTGTAGCTGCCGTCCTGCTTCAGTGTGGCCTTCAGGCCATACTGGCTGCGGTGGGCTTCGTCCGAGATCACCACGATGTTGTGGCGGTCGTTCAGGATCGGGTGCCCGGATTCGTCGTTCAGCAGCGCGAACTTCTGCACGGTGGTGAAGATGATGCCGCCGGACTCGCGCTCCGCCAGCATCTCACGCAGGGTGTCGCGGTCTTCCGCCTGTACCGGCGTCTGTTTCAGCAGCTCCTTGGCAGCGCTGAAGGTGGCGAACAGCTGGCCGTCCAGATCGTTACGGTCGGTGACGATCACCAGCGTGGGGTTGTTCATCTGCGGTTGTTGCAGCAACTTACCGGCGTAGCAGCACATGGAGATGCTTTTGCCGGAGCCCTGTGTGTGCCAGACGACCCCGGCCTTTTTACTGCCCGGCACCACACGTTCAGCGTAGGTGGCGCGGCGCTCGCCGATGCCGTCCATGTGCTCGGCAGCGATCACGGTGGCTTTGACCGCTTCCCGCACCGCATGGAACTGGTGGTATCCGGCAATCTTCTTGATCAGTCGGTCCGAATCGGTCTCAAACAGCACGAAGTGGCGGATGTAGTCCAACAGCAGCTCGCGGTCGAAGAAGCCGCGCACCAGTGTTTCCAACTGCCACTCCAGCAGCGGCTTGTCGTCTTCGTGCTTGATGGTACGCCACGGCAGGTAACGTTCTTGGTTGGCGGTCAGGGAGCCCAAGCGCGCCGTGTAGCCATCGCTGATCACCAGCGCTTCGTTGTACACGAACAGCTCCGGTACTTCGTCCTTGTACGTCTGGATTTGGTTGAAGGCGTCCCAGATGTCGGCGGTCTCGCTGCCGGGGCTCTTCAGCTCCAGCACCGCAATAGGCACACCATTGATGAAACACACGATATCGGGGCGGCGCAGCTGCTTGCTACCCTCGATGGTGAACTGGTTAATGGTGCGGAAGCGGTTGTGCTCCAGTGCTTCGAAGTCGATCAGGAAGGCGTGATCATGTACCGGCTTGTCGTCGCGCTTGTACTCAACCGGCACGCCTTCCAGCAGCAGGCGGTGGAAGCTGCGGTTGTTGGTGACTAAATCGAGGCTGTCGGGCTTGCTGACGTGTACAACGGCTTGCTCGACCGCTGATTCCGGCAGGTGCGGGTTGATGCGACGGATGGCCGCTTCCAGATCAGCCAGTAACAACACTTGCCGGTAGTCGGCACGCTCGGGTGTCGGGCCGTCACAGGCAATGTCTGGCCCGAGGGCTACCTCCCAGCCATTTTCGGCGAACCATTCAAGGCAGAGCTGTTCCAGTTGATCTTCGTTCATCGGTTAATCCCTTAACAGTCTGTGCTGCAGACAGACCCTAACAATTCGTTTGACACTGGCAGCCCGGCGCTTATACTAATCAGCAATACGCCCGGTGCCTCTTCACAACTCTGTTGTGTACGCACCGGTTCTCATTTCTGGGGCCATAAACCCCACGCCTGCCACCCTTGCACTGCACCGAAATCTTCGATTTTTATAACGCCCGTGGATGACATCGGGAACTCGGCCATGACATCGAACAAGCGCTGATGCCAACTCGAGTTCGGGCAGATCACCTGCAGCATGGCCTGCATCAAACAGAAATAAAAGAACGGACGCGCATTGTTCATACCCTGCCAGTAGGAAGCATCTACAGGCACAGGGGAACGCTCCAACACGTTGATATTCCACAGTCGGCTATGATGAGCCGATACGTTGCGGATGAAGTTCAAGCTACGCAACCACGACGCGAAGGTGGAGCCATCCACCGCACCATATTTTGCAGCAATAAAGTCTCGATCAGCGATTTTCATTCCTGCGTAAAGCTTGGACATCATCCCGAAATCCCACACTTCGACAGCAACCCAAATTGGTAGCCTGCCGTAGTTGCTCTGGTAATGTTCAACAAAAGGCTCTCGACGTGAGCGCCATAAGTGGCTGCGATACTTGTCGAGCCACAGGTCATGCTCTGTGCGCCCTCGGGCGGGACCACGCGTTTGGATCTTCTTGCTGAAATGCCCATGCAGGCACTTGGGGTTTTCGTGTGCGTATGGATCAACCTTGCCTAGCAGGTGGGCGATGTCCACGCGAATGGCCATTTCAATGCGCTCCAGAGCGTCCATCGCAAGTAACCTAAGCTTCTTGTCGAACACGTAGAGCTGAACCACGTCAGCAAAGTGACTACCCTCGACGAAACTATCTAAACGGCGCGGTATCGGGGTGTTAGCGGTCTGCACTGGGTCCAACTGCCGAAATGGATACCAGTACCCACTCAGGCGGTAATAGCCAAGGCGTTCGAGATAGCTTTTGGCCGCTACAGGATCGTCTACTGCCATGCCTCGCTGTTGCAGCAACGTAAGCTGGTCATTTAGGGATTTCCACGGTTTAAGGTGATTTGGCATCTCGCGATCCTGACTGAACGGTCAACTCTTTCCGGTTGCTACCAATTTTGTGCTCTGATGTTCCAAAATGGAACATGTGCTAGGTCGGTGTCCTGTGAAGCAGAAAGGGGAACCTGTTGCTGAGCGTGCGCGACAGCAGGGCCACCGCCTGTTCAAACTCGACGCCACGTTCGGCCAGCCGCTTCTGATTCAGCGTATAGCCCTGCACCAGATGCTGTTTGAGCACGCTAGTGGCCCATTGGCGGAACTGCACGCCGCGCTGAGACTTGACGCGGTAGCCGACCGATATGATCACATCAAGCGAGTACAGGGCGACCGGCTTGTCCGAACCGGCAATATGCACTTTTTGCATATTGCTTTCTTCGGGCAGCTCCCCCTCCTTGAAGGCGTTGCAAACATGGCAGGAGATCACCGACTGGTCGCGTCCGAATAGTTCACACATCTGCGCCTGACTGAGCCAGACAGTCTCCTGTTCTAGAGCGACTTCAAGCTGGGCTTTGCCATCTTGTGAGACGAACAAGTGAACCTGCTGGTTGTTATTCACTAACGTCATCCTTAGCTGGTTCAGATACAAGCTCTCTATGCCATGGCTTACCTGTGCCTGATCGGTCGTTTCTAGCCATCCTGTAAACGGGCACACCAAGCTCTTGGCCAACCGTGCGGAGTAGTTCAAAGTGAGCCCACGACATGCTGACTCCGCCGATTAACGAGGCTATTCGAAGCCCCTCCGGCATGTCGACCTTACAACCTTTTTGTTCGAAGTGAACAAGCCTGAACTCTTGCTCGTACGCCCAGTCGATTGTTTTGGTCGCCAGTAACCTAGAAATTGCTTGATGAGGCGTGAACAGTATTTCGGAAACACACACCTGTGGCAGTTCATTGCTGTAGGTGACGTCATACATCGCAAGCTGAGGGTTCTCGCTGGCGAGAGTCATTTTGTGCAGATCATACTCAATACAGAACCCTTGGTGGCCTGATGCGTAGTGCGACCAGCTCAACGGGATCTCGTAACTGTTTGAAAAGCACTGAGCGCCGAAAGTACCTATATGGCGTTTAAGGCTAGCTGCAATGTGATCAGGGTCGTCTGACATGCCACCCTTAATCCAGCGCCTCACATCCTCTAACATCTCGGAACTGAATAGCCAGTGGACATGATCAATCTCTACACTACCGAACAGTGCTGCCGCCGCCGTTCTGAGCTGGTCGTCTGTGAAACCTGTTCGCCCCGCCACGTATCTCACGTCCAGCTGAAGGTCTAGCGGATCATTAAATCTAGACGGATCTGCTATGAATAAACGCCCATCTCGTAACGATTCAATGCGGCTGCAATCGGCTGGTTCAAAACGGTAGATTGGTTTACCGATGATGTGGTTACTCATAATCCGGCTCCTCTATGACTTGAGATATGCTCAAATCGCCGGATAGAAGCTTGGGTAGGAGGGTGTCACGAAGGCTCTCAAGAGCGTGTATGTCATAAGTGTTATTGAGGGCGCCTTCGAGCATGGCTGAGGTACAGGAGTGATAACGTTCTAGCACATCAAGTGAGGGCTTCAAAACCTGAATTTTGGAAAAATTACCCGTGTTGAGGTTTAGCGTTGCGCTTCCGCCGCTAGCCAAGTCATGAAGGTGTTTGTACAGCGACCCCATCCGAAAGTAGAGGTATGTCGTATAGCTTTGGTTGAAGGGGACAATGCTATTGATCTGCTGATTCGTGTGACTTTCTTCTGTTGTGATGACTACCTGACCGACTGTAGCGATACAGCTGACACACACTGCGCCTTTGGGGATTGCCTTTTTGGGCTGCGATGCTGCACCCACTGCACTTAAGCATTCAGTTGTTCGAGTTGCGAAGAGTTGGCCGTGCATGTCGGGAATTTTGATGAAGGGAACGCTTTCACCATAGAATTCCGGCTTTTTCTTCGAAGGTGTTTTGCCGCACACCACTTGGCCAAAATCTGATACGGGTACGACTTCCCATCCCTCCGGTATCTCGCCCAGCTCACTGTCCTGCATGGCGGATGGGAAGAGTTCGGCGGTAGCGCGCAGTTCGGTGTACTGCTCCGGCTGTTCGGCCTGCATCTGGGCTAGCTGGTCAGCGTCCTTACCCGAGATCGCCTGCATGGCGGCCAGCAGAGCGTCGTCATCGGTGCCACCGGCGTCCAGCGCGGCGGTCTTGGCCTTGACCGGCTCGAAGTCGACGAACCAGCTCTTGAAGATCGCCTGCGTCATCTGTTCGAGGGTCTGGTTGATCTGTTGGTTGAGCTGGATTTTCCGACGTATTGAGCCCAAAGTGGCGACAATAAAAGATCTGACGTACGCCTCAGGCCACTCCACTTCGTAGCCAAAAATATCCTTAAGTGTAATGCTGGCTTGGTTAGCACTTCCTTGAGCACTACATACTAAATACTCGGAGAATTTCGGAGATTTGAGCGCATAGAACAGGTACTCCTGATCATCAATCTGCCCATTCGTAACCCTCAGCCGAACACTGTTTTGGTTTAGTAAGGCCCCCTCCAAGCCAGAAGGTACTGACACTGTTTTCCCAACGATAGAAGCAGGGTTGCTCGGCCACGATCCTACTGTAGCTATGACAATGTCGCCCTCTTTCAATACGACATTGGTGTTTTGAACGGCAACCTCATCACCAACGAACTTGAGGTCATCCAAAGAAATGCTGTCAGCTGTAAAGTTGCTAACGCGAACTACGGGGTGGCCTTCATTTAAGTAGTCCTTGGATTTGAAAGCGAAACCTTTCTGATGGGAAATTATGTCCCCCAAGGGGACTCTGTCGACATTAACAGTCATACCCCAGCCCCCCCAGATTCCGCTTGATCTCAGCCTCCAGCCGGTCACTCTCGGCGAACTGCGCCCGCAGCTGCTCAGTCAGCCGGGCCATCTTGTCAGCGAACGGCTCACCGTCGTCCTCCTGATCCGGCGCACCGACGTAGCGGCCCGGTGTCAGCACGAAGTCGTGCTTCTCGATCTGCTGGAAGTCCACCGATGCGCAGTACCCGGCCACTTCCTCATAACCTTCACCACGCTGCCACGCATGGAAGGTGTCAGCCACTTTGCGGATGTCGTCAGTGGCGAAGTCACGCAGCACACGATCACGCATGTAGCCGAGGTTGCGTGCGTCGATGAACAGCACTTCGTCGCGGCGGTCGCGCTTCTTACCGTCCTTGCCAGACTTGTCTTTGGTCAGGAACCAGATGCAGGCCGGGATCTGGGTGTTGGTGAACAGCTGTCCCGGCAGGGCGACCATGCACTCGACGAGGTCTTCTTCGATCAGACGCTTGCGAATCTCACCTTCGTTGTTGGTGTTGTAGCTCATGGAGCCGTTGGCCAGCAGTAGTGCCATGCTGCCCGTGGGTGCAAGGTGGTGCAGCATGTGCTGCATCCATGCGAGGTTGGCGTTGCCCTTGGGTGGGGTGCCGTATTTCCAGCGGGCGTCCTCGGCCAGTGACTCGCTCCACCAGTCCTTCATGTTGAAGGGCGGGTTGGCCATCACGAAGTCGGCACGCAGGTCCGGGTGCTGGTCATCAAGGAAGGTGTCGCCGTTCTTCTTACCGAAGTTGAAGTCGATGCCCCGAATCGCCATGTTCATGGCGGCCAGCTTCCATGTGGTGGGGTTGGACTCCTGCCCGTACACGGAGATGTGCTTCTTCTGCTCGGCGGCGTCGTAGTGCTGTTCCTTGGCGTGCTCCTCGATGAACTTGTCGCTGGAGACGAAGAAGCCGCCGGAGCCCATGGCTGGGTCGTAGACACGCCCGCTGTAGGGTTCCAGCATCTCGACGACCAGCGTCACAATGCTCTTGGGCGTGTAGTACTGACCACCTTGCTTGCCCTCTGCCAGTGCGAACTGGCCAAGGAAGTACTCGTAGACGTGGCCGAGGATGTCTTTGCTGTGCAGGCTCAGCGGCTCGCCGTTGTACAACGGCTTGGTGAACGAGGTGTCGGAGAAGGTATTGATCAGGCCCAGCAGCTTGTCGTTGTCCAGCTGGTACTGGCTGATGCGGTTCAGAATGCCTTTGAGTTTGGCGTTGCTGCGTTCGATTTCTTCCAGCGCGTTATCGACCAGCCACGAGACTGAGCGCAGTTTGACGTCGTGACCGGCATCATCCTGCCAGAGCACTGTGCCCACCGGTAGCACTGCTTTTTCCTTCAGCGTGCTCCAGCGTGCCGCCTTGGGCACCCAGAACACGTTGGCCTCACGGTAGTAGTCCAGCACCTCCAGCTCGCCACGCAGCGCCTGCTGGTAATCCTCGTCGCTGTCGAAGTCGTCACGGGGCAGGTAATAGATATTGTCGTCAGTGTCGGTCCTGAACAGCTCCAGCAGCGACTCTTGCCGCTCTTCGAAGGCATCGGACACGTACTTGAGGAAGATCAACCCCAGTACCACGTGCTTGTAGTTGGCGGCATCAAGGTTGGAGCGCAGCTTGTCGGCGGCTTTCCAGAGCTTGGCGTCCAGATCGTTAAGGAATTGCTGTTCCGTGTTGTTCATACAGTCCCTCGGGGGTGTACAGATGGGGTCGCGGCTGGCGGCAGTGGTACAAAGCCCGGTGCCAGCGTCATATTCGGTATAGGGTAATCGGTCATGCGACACAGGATGTCGCTGTTGCGCAGCCACAGGTGATACTCAGGGCCATGCTGGCTGTGGTCAGTTGTACAATCCACGTTCCAGCGGCGCAGCAGGTAGCCCGCCAGTGCGGCGCGCACCGGCAGCGTCATCATGGCATCCGTCATGCCGTACTCGAAGGCGATGGTCTCGGGGTGTGCCAGTGTTGGGTGTGGAACCAGTTCGAGGCTGATCTCGGTATGCCAGTTCCTGTCCTGATCACGCAGTGACGGTAGATTGGTGTCAGTGTCATCAACGGTTGCGGACTCGATGCGATTAATCACGAAGTCGGCATAGCGTCCCCGATCCGCGTCAAAGGCCCGCAGATGCCATCTAAGGCCGTTATCGACCAGAACCAGTGGAACGATGCTCTTATGTGAAAAACCGCTGGAAAGCGACCTGTAGGCGATTCTGAGCGCCTTACCGCTGAACAGCGCTCGGCTTACCGGTATCAAGACATCCAGTGACGGGGCCGACAGGCGGCCCGAAAGCTCGGAGGGTAACCACGACGGCGGGGTGGACACGAAGTCGTCACCGTAGCCTTCAGACAGTGCTGTAAGTACCTGTGCCGGGGTGTAGTTGTACAACGGCGTGAAATCGGCTGCAGGGCGGTAGGTTTCGTCGGCGTGGTCGTAAACGATGTTGCCGGGCGCGAGCTGGCGGTAGAGGGCGAAAGCCCGTGAGGCTGCTGATTCACTGAGTCGGAAACGGTTAATCAGGTCCACGCGATTGACGCAGCCCAAGAACAATAGTCTGAACTCAACATGAGCCAGACGCTCTTGCTGCGGTTGAGGAATCTCGGCAAACGCCCTCTGCCCCATGTTTTTTCCCTAATTGTACAATACCTCAAGACTGGCACATTACGTCGCGATTGTGGGCCTGTCAAACTGACACCCCTATACTTCTCTCCAAGCAACAATGGACCTTAGGTAAGTATTAGCCCTGCCATTGACGATGAATTTCATTGTTGTACAACAAGCCACCCACAAGCTCTAAAATTGTACAAAGACTATCAAAATAATAAACACCATTTAACCTTGTACAATTTAAATAGATCGCAAAACATCATGAAATTGTACAATTAAAAAATGATGTTTTTTTTGAATTTAAATATTGAAAAATAACTGCAGCACAATTATATTCACGAACGTGATCGACGGTGTCGAGTTATCCACCGCTTTCGCCAGTCCACGTATCACGTCCTTACGCTGCCCGATATGTAGGCCAAGGAGTGCTCCGCACCACCTCCCCTGCAAGGCTGCATTGCCCCACCGCTCCGCTGTTTAGCGGTCAGGCACTGCAAAAACTCGCCCATGCCGGGCCGAGTTCCGCACAACGCGTGCCTAAATCAATTAAACCGGAGCAGCGGCCACAGTCTTGGGGACGGAATGAAATGCAGCACCAAGCTGAAAATATCATCGAAATATCCAACGAAATTACACGTACCATACTTGGTCATATTCAGCTCAGCATTTTTGAGATGCTTTCTGGTGAGAAGCCTCCCAACACATTGATTTTTGGAAAAGCCAAATATCAACTTATCGAAAAAGATATCAACACGGCCCCTGACGCATTAACCGAACAGAAAATGGCAGAAGCCATCGGTGTGTCCACTTCTCACCTGAAGAAGCTGCGATTAAGCGGAGAACTCCCCGAGGGGCAAGTATGGATCAGAGTCGGTAGAAGAATTCAGTACAGCATCAAAGGATATAACGCATGGTTCTCAGCTCAGCTCAGCACAAACTCCCAACAGGCGTCGAGCATCATGGCAACGGCCTCCGTATCTGGTTCATGTGGCAAGGCAAGCGTTGGCGGGAACCGTACCCGTACGTACCGACAAAAGCTAACATCCAAGCAGCGGGCCGCCTTAGAGCTAAGGTAATCAACCTCATCAAGCTGGATGCCTTTGACGAGCAACACTACCTGAGTTTATTCCCTAACACGACACAGATCGAGATACACGATGCCGTGATCACCTTCGCCAATGCCGCTCAGGGGTACTTGGATGACCTAACAGTCTCTCCAGCAGTGCGTAACGAATACCGTAAAATTCTTCAATCACGCTGGATGCCTCTACTTGCCGATCGCGCTATTAGCTCCATTACATTCCCGGAACTTCGCCAAATGACGCGTGATCATCAATGGCCCAGTAACAAAACCCGTAACAACTGCCTAACGCCATTACGCAGAGTATTCGAGTGGGCTGTTGATGGCGAGTTGATTGATTCGAACCCAGCCGCCAAACTCAAGAACTTAAAGCACCAGAAATTGCCTGTCGATCCATTCACAAGGGAAGAAGTAGCAAAGATTTTGGGTTATATGCACAGCGAGTTCACGGGAATGAAGCGGATCTATTTCCACTATTTTGAGCTGGCATTCAATACCGGCATGCGAACTTCCGAGCTCCTAGCATTGGAGTGGGATGATATCGATTTCAAAAGCGGCTACGCACTTGTAGATAAGGCTAAGGTCCGTGGTGTCGTGCGAAATACCACGAAAACCGCTAATTTTCGACACGTGTCATTAAATGAGAATTCAATTCGCACGATCTGTGCGCTAAGGGAGCTGACTGGAACACATCACAGCCGTTTACTATTTCTCGCTCCTCAGACAATGGAGCCAGTCACTTCATACAAAGCCCCTTTAAAGGTATGGAAAAATGTACTCAAGGAACAGGGCATCCGTTATCGGAGACCTTATAACACCCGTCATACATATGCCTCCCTAGCATTCATGAAAGCAATACCTATAGGCTTGATTGCTAAGCAGCTGGGTCATTCAGTGACCACTCTCGCGAAAGACTACGCAACGTGGATGAAAACAGAAGAAGACAAACGACACCTGAGCAACATAAACCTGCCATCTTTCGGAGGACTCACGATACATGCGGGTTCCTCCATAGCGCTCCCCTCACTTAAATAAAACCCTCAACCTGCTGAAGCACAACACCAGCCATCTACGGCCCATCTCTAGCCCCTTCTCTCGTTTGCGTAGCTGCATTGCATAGCAGCTACGCTTGTTTCCCCATGTAACGCTTCATGGCCTATGACTAGGCTATCAGGATGGTAATCCACGCTTAGCGCGCGCACAAACCGATCACACGCCACAGCATGATTTAGGATGATGAATGATTGAGGGAACTACAAGATATGACTGGCTTTGCCCCATCCATGCCCCAGATGGAATGTAACTCTTTGAGTTAAATGGTCGGGACGGCAGGATTTGAACCTGCGACCCCTTGCACCCCATGCAAGTGCGCTACCAGACTGCGCTACGCCCCGACTAGGCGGGAACTGAAGGATCAGTTCCGAAGAGGATGCGAATATTACCCCAAGCTTTTGAAAAATGGAAGCTTTCAATATGCAGTTTTTTCTTTTCGTCCCTTAAGGCTTATTTAAGTTTTCAAATCCAGACTGGGTAGCCATGAAGAGGAGCTACCCGATGAGCATCAACCCTCCCATGGTCAGTTGTCCGTCTCAGCTGAGCCTGCATGAGCAGGCATCGGAGACGCGGGCCGAAGTTGAACATTTCATCCATGATCGTTTCGTCACCGAACACAACGCAGAGGTCAGGGACTTTCTGCCTACGCTGGTCAGTTGCCGTGGTACACAAGGCGAGCTGATGGCCGCCGCCGGTTTCCAATTGGCCAGTGAAGGCGTGTTGTTTCTGGAGGCCTATCTGGATGCCCCGATCGAAGCGTGCCTGGCCTCGCTCGGCACGACCGGCTGCTCACGCGATAGGATTGTCGAGGTGGGCAACCTCGCCACACAACGGCCGGGACAGGCTCGGCAGCTGATCATCACGCTGGCGGCCTGGTTCCACCGTCGTCAGCTGGAGTGGGCCGTGCTGACACTGACCCCGGTGCTGATCAACAGCTTCCGCCGTCTGGGCCTGGAGGTTCACCTGCTGGCAGAGGCGGTGCAGTCGCGACTCCTGCACTCACTGAGCGACTGGGGCCACTACTATGCACAACACCCCAGGGTTGTGGCCGTCTCCATTCCGGCCAGTGCCCGGCACTTGAGGAAAGCCGCGCAGGCCCATCGGCATCGCCCACGGGGCGGCATCTCCAAGGGTCACAATAATGGAGATCGTCCCCATGTCTGAACAACTGCTCATGACCTTGAACCATTGGGCTCGGCAGCAGCCCGATGCGATCGCCTTGCAGGATGCCCATGCATCCCTGAGCTGGGGTGAACTGCCAGCGGCTATCGACCGGGTCGCGGATCGCCTTGAGCGGGATGCGGGACAGCGTATCGCGCTGCTGGCCGACAACAGCCGTCACTGGGTCCTGGCCGATCTGGCGGCACTCAAGCTGCAGCGTCCCCTGATTCCGGTCCCACTGTTCTTTAGCGAAGAGCAGCGAGCCCACCTGTTCAGCCGTGCTGGCATTGATACGTTAATGACCGTCGAAGACGACCAGCTGCAGATCCGCCGTTTACAAATACCGGCCACTGAGTTGCACCCGGGCACCGCCAAGATCACCTTTACCTCGGGTACCACCGGCGCGCCCAAGGGCGTCTGCCTGAGTGCCGATCAACAGCTGCAGGTGGCGCACAGCCTCGCGGAGCGACTGTCAGGCCTCGGCATCCGGCGTCATCTCTGCCTGCTCCCGCTGGCGACCCTGCTGGAGAACATCGCCGGTGTCTATACGGCATTGCTGATGGGTGCCAGCGTACAGCTGCCGCCGCTGGCAACTCTGGGCTGGCAAGGTTCCAGTGGACTTAATGTCGAACAGCTATTGAGTGCCCTGCACCAGCACCGGCCGGATTCGTTGATTACCCTGCCCCAGATACTGTCTGCGCTGGCGGCCACCGGTGAGCGGGGAACCACCCTGCCGGAGCTGAGGTTTATCGCCGTGGGTGGCGCACGGGTGGGCGCAGACCTGATCCGGCGCGCCCGCGCCCAGGGGCTGCCCGCCTACGAGGGCTACGGCCTGTCCGAATGCGCCTCGGTGGTCAGCCTGAATACGCCCGGCCAGGATAGCATCGGCAGCGCCGGCCGCGCTCTGGGCCATAACCATCTGAACCTGAGCGCCGAAGGCGAACTGCTGATCGAGGGCAACTGCATGCTCGGTTATCTCGGCGAGCCGCCGCACTCGGGTGTCTATGCCACCGGCGATCTGGTCCGTGTGGATAACTCGGGATTCCTGCATATCGAGGGGCGCCGCCGCAACGTCATCATCAACAGTTATGGCCGAAATCTCAGCCCTGAATGGGTGGAGTCAGAGCTGCTGGCTCAGCCCGGCATCGAGGAAGCTGTGCTCTACGGCGAGGCTCGGCCGTTCAACTGCGCGCTGATCCATGCGCCTTCTCTGAATAACGATCAGCTCGATGCACATCTGGCAAGGATCAATGCCCGCCTGCCGGACTACGCCCGCGTCCGCCAATGGACACGTCCGGAAATCTCCATGCGCAAGCAGAGCGGGCTGTATACCCTCAACGGACGCCCGCGCCGCGCCGCCATTGCGACCCACTTTGCCGACACCCTTGAATCCATCTATGCAACCGATTGCTGAACAGGAAGCCACCATGTCCTTTTACGAACAGCTGCAACTGGAAACCCAAACCGCCCGCCAATACCTGCTGGACGCACCGATCCTGGTCGCCTGCCAGCGCGGCGACATCAGTCTCAACCAGTACACCGCCTTTCTGACCCAGGCCTATCACCACGTCAAGCATACCCTGCCGCTGCTGATGGCCTGTGGCAGCCGCCTGCCGGAACGACATGAATGGCTGCGCGAGGCGGTGGCGGAATATATCGAGGAGGAAACCGGTCATCAGGAGTGGATTCTCAATGACCTGACCGCCTGTGATGTGGACAAGGAAAAAGTTCGCCATGGCCAGCCTGCGATCGAGACCGAGCTGATGGTCGCCTACGCCTACGACCTGATCCACCGCATCAACCCGGTTGGCTTCTTCGGCATGGTCCAGGTACTGGAAGGCACCAGCGTAAACCTGGCGACTCCCCTGGCCCAGATCATTCAGGATCAGCTTGGTCTTCCGGATGCGGCCTTCAGTTACCTGCGCTCGCACGGCTCGCTCGATCAGGAACACTTCCAGTTCTTCCGTGGCCTCATGGACCGGATCGAAGACCCAGAGGAGCAAGCACTGATCATTCACAGCGCCCGCGTGTTCTACCGTCTTTATGCCGATATTTTCCGCAGCCTGCCGACCGCTTGAGAGGCCAACATGCACTTTAATCACCGTCATATCCTGATTACCGGCGCCAGCGGGGGCATCGGTGCCGCTCTGGCCCAGGCTCTGGCCAGAGAAGGCGCCAGTCTGCTGCTCCATGGCCGCAACCCGGATGCGCTGAACGATCTGGCCGGCCAATGCCTGCATCTCGGCGCTCAGGAGGTGCAGATCTGCTGTGCCGATCTGGCCATCGCTACCGGCAGAGAACAGCTGGTGGCTTGCGTCAGCCGGGGTTTCCCCCGACTCGACACCCTGATCAACAATGCCGGCATCAGCCGTTTCCAGCTGTTCGACCAGCAGCCCCCCGAACAAATCGAGCAACTGATCACCACCAACATCACCGCACCGATCCTGCTGACCCGCGCCCTGATCGCCCCGCTGCTGAACAGCGATGGCGAAGCCCCGGTGATTCTCAACATCGGTTCCGCCTTCGGTTCCATCGGCTTCCCGGGGTACAGCACCTATTGTGCCAGCAAGGGCGCCATCCGCCTGTTCAGCGAGGCACTTGCGCGCGAGTTCAGCGATACCGCCTTGCGTGTTCAGTACCTGGCCCCGCGCGCGACCCGCACCCATATCAACAGTGACAACGCCAACGCCATGACCGCCGCCACCGGCAGCGCCATCGACAGTCCCGAACGGGTGGCCCGGGCTGCGCTCAAGCTGCTGCGCTCAGGCCGGGCACAGGCGGCTGTCGGCTGGCCCGAAAAGCTGTTGGTGCGCCTCAACGGCCTGCGTCCCGAGCTGATCAGCCGCGTGCTGGGCAAACAACTGGGCAAGATCAAAACCTTCGCCAACCAACCCTGATCCCTAAATCTGAACATGAGGCTGAAGATGAACAAGACTCCTCTAATCCGTGTCGGTCTGCTGACCCTGACCCTGGGTTGTGCCACTATGGTGCATGCGGCGACACCCGAACAACTGCTGCCATTCCAGCAACGCTGGGCCGAGATTCAGTATGAACTGGACACCGACGGCCGCGCCAAGGCCTTTGCCGAACTGGCCAGCCAGCTGGAAGCCCAGCGCAGCGTTACGCCTGACGACCCTGATCTGATGATCTGGCAGGGCATTACGCTGAGTTCCGAAGCCGGCGCCAAGGGCGGTCTGGGCGCGCTCAAACTGGTGAAGCAGGCCCGCAAGTTGTTCGAACAGGCGATCGACCGCAACCCGGAGGCCCTGCAGGGCTCGGCGCTGACCAGTCTGGCCACGCTGTATCACCAGGTGCCGAGCTGGCCGATCGGTTTCGGCAATGACGACAAGGCTCACGAACTGTTCCGACAGGCGCTGGCGGTCAACCCTAACGGCATCGACAGCAACTACTTTTACGGGGCTTACCTGGCGGACAAGGGTGACTCAGCCGGCGCACGGGCACGGCTACAACAGGCCCTGCTGGCTTCGCCCCGCCCGGGACGCGAGCAGGCCGACGCTGGCCGGCGTAGCGAAATCAATCAGCTGCTGCAACAACTGAGATAAGGACACCCGCATGCGCATACTGGTCATCGAGGATGACGACCTCTTGGGCGACGGCATCACCCGCGCCCTGACTCGGGAGGGCGATGCCGCCGACTGGCTTACCAATGCCGAGGATGCCTGGCACAGCCTGCAAGTGGAGCATTTTGACTGCCTGATCCTCGATCTGGGACTGCCCGGTATGGATGGTCTGAGCCTGCTGCGACAGTTGCGCAAGGCGGGCAGCACCCTGCCGGTGCTCATCCTGACCGCGCGCGACGCCATCGAAGACCGTATCGCCGGCCTTGATGCCGGTGCCGATGACTACCTGCTCAAGCCCTTTGATCTGGCCGAACTGCGTGCTCGCCTGCGCGCCATTACTCGTCGTCATAAGGGTTACAGCGACACTCGGTTGCAATTGGGGCATATCGAGATCGACCTTCCGTCCCAGAACGTGAGCTTCCAGGGGAAGCCGGTCAACCTGTCACGACGCGAATATGGCGTACTCCTGACGCTGGCTGAGAATGCCGGCAAAGTGCTCACCCGGGGTCGACTGGAAGAATCTCTGTACGGCTGGGGCAACGAGGTCGAGAGCAATTCGGTCGAAGTGCATATTCACCACCTGCGCAAGAAACTCTCCGCCTCCGTCATCCGCACAGTACGCGGAGTCGGTTACATGATGGATAAACCGGGATCATGACCTCCATCCGCCGCGCTCTCAGCGCCAGCCTGCTTGGCCTCGTATCCTGCGCCGGTCTGGTGGCCGCCGCGCTATCATTCTGGGCCGCCACGGACGAAGCCGAAGAGCTGTTCGACGCCCAGATGGCCCAGATGGCCCGCCTGGTTGGCCAACTGGTGCACACCGGTGAACTGACCCGAAACCCTCTCGGCGGTACTGCCGAGTGGCTCCCGGCCCATCCTTATGAGAAACAGCTGTCCTACCGCATCGCTGCCCCGAACGGCGACATCCTGCTGGTATCGCCCAGTTTTCCACAGGGTGTCAGTACCATGGAGCAGGGATATCGGGACCTGCAGCTGGATAAACAGTGGCGTCTGTTTACCTTGGAACAACCGGCTCGGCAACGCCTTATTCAGGTGGTTCAAGACAAGCACATCCGCAATGAGCTGGCCATCAAGGTAGCACTGACAAACATTCTGCCACTGCTGATATTCTTCCCGATTCTCGGACTGACGATTTGGTGGTTGATCGGCTTTCATCTGAAACCGCTGGTGACGATCAGTCAGCAAGTATCCACCCGCAGTTCTGACCATCTGGAACCTCTGGAGCTGAGGCGGGTACCCGACGAAATAGACGGACTGGTCGGTGCACTCAACGCTCTGCTCGCCCGCCTGCAGCAAAGCTTCGAGCGGGAACGACGCTTCACGGCCGACGCTGCACACGAACTGCGTACTCCCTTGGCCGCTCTGCAGATCCACTGCCAGAATCTGGCTCAGGATCTACATCATCAGGAAGGAAAAACCAGTTGCCAGCAGATGCTCAAGGGGCTTTCCCAATTGAATCGTATCGTCGAACAGCTGTTGCAGCTGAGTCGGCTTGATCCCCAAGAGCAGCTGCCCGACAGTGGTCAGATTAATTTAAGCGAATTGTGCCGCGAACTGATTGGCGACCAGGTCGGCTTCGCCATCAAACGTCGGATCGACCTCGGGCTCAACGCGCCTGATACCGACCTGTACGTGCAGGGCAACCCACTCTACCTGGGACTCATGCTGCGCAATCTGATCGACAACGCCCTGCGCTATACTCCCGCAGACGGCGAAGTCACCCTGTCGCTGAGCCTGGTTGATCACGCCGTTCGATGCTGCCTGACCGACTCAGGCCCCGGTATCGACGACGCTTACAAGCAACGGGTATTCGAGCGCTTCTATCGCCGAGACAGAACAGAACCGGGCAGCGGACTGGGATTATCGATCGTGAAACTGATCGCAGAGCGGCACCATGCTCAGCTCCAGCTGATCGATCGTAAGGACGGCAAACAGGGACTCATGGTACAGATTGATTTCAGCGGCCATCAACCGTCAGCGCAATGACACGGATTTCAGCAGTGACTGAATCTCTTCCAGCTCACCGATGGTCTGACGCAGCAATTGACGATAACGTGCCGTATCATCACTGCCGCCTTCTCCGGCCAGCCATTGGCGAGCGCCGGCAATGGTATACCCCTGCTCATGCAGCAGGCTGCGAATCTGACGCAGGAGCAATACATCCTGCTGCTGGTAATAACGGCGACTGTTACGTTTGACCGGCTGAATCTGGGCAAATTCCTGCTCCCAGTATCTCAGCACGTGTGGCTTGAGGCGACAGAGATCCGCGACCTCGCCGATGGTGAAGTAGCGCTTTGGCGGTATGGGCCCCAGCTCAGACGCTGTCTGGCTGGTTTCCGGCATGAATTTCCACTCGTTCCTTGAGTTTCTGCCCTGGGCGGAAGGTCACGACCCGGCGGGCAGAAATGGGGACCTCCTCTCCGGTCTTGGGGTTTCGACCCGGGCGCTCACGTTTGTCGCGCAGGTCGAAATTGCCAAAGCCGGAGAGTTTCACTTGCTCGTTGTGAGCCAGGCTGGTGCGAATTTCATCGAAAAACGAATCAACCATATCCTTGGCTTCACGCTTGTTCAGGCCCAACTCCTCATAGAGGCGTTCAGCCATGTCAGCTTTGGTCAACGAGCTCATGTCGGTCACCCTGTCCAGTGTTTACTCTCGTAATGTAGCACCACAGCGCTCACGGAGTGCGGATACAACGGCATTCACGGCACTGTTGATCTCTTCTTCGTTAAGAGTGCGCGATGGGTGCTGCCAGGTCAAGCCCAGCGCCAGACTTTTTCGTCCCGGTTCAATACCTTGGCCCTGGTATACGTCAAACAGAGTGACCTGCTGGAGAAACTCTCCCGCTTCGGCCTCGACGACCTGACGGATCTCCTCGAAAGCGGTTGTCTGATCAGCCACTACTGCCAGATCGCGACGCGATTCAGGGAACTTGGACAGCGAACTGAAACGTGGCAGCTTGCCTGAAATCACCGCCTCCAGGGCAACCTCGAACAGGTAGACCGGGCCATTCAAGTCCAGCTTTTTCACCAGCGAAGGGTGCAGTGCACCGATATGGCCGACGGTTTCGCCATTGCACTCGATACGGGCCGTCTGTCCCGGATGCAGCGCCACATGACGATCTGCCACAAAGGTGAAACGGTCGCCGTAGCCTCCCAGTGCCAACAGAGACTCAAGATCGCCCTTGGCATCGAAGAAGTCCAGTTTCTCCTTGCCAGCGGTCCAGCCTTCTGCATCACGGCTACCCGCCAGAATACCGGCGATTACGTTTTCCTGTACCAGCTCGTTCGCCTTGGGCAGGAAGCGCTGTCCGGTTTCGAACAGACGCACACGATTCTGCTGACGGTGCTGGTTATACTGCAGTGCTTTCGCCAGGCCCGGCCACAATGTGGTGCGCATCACCGCCATTTCGGCAGAGATAGGATTGGCCAGCGCAATAGCTTCGTGCTGGTCATCGAAAGACTTCTGCAGACCGGTCTCGATGAAACTGTAGGTGATCGCTTCCTGATAACCACGGGCCACCAAATGACGGCGCAGAGACTGCAAGGTCAGACGCGCCTCAGCAATCGGAGGAATCGGCAGTGCCGCTGTCGGTGTATGTACCGGCAGATTGTTGTAGCCATAGACACGGGCGATCTCTTCGATCAGATCCACTTCAATACTGATATCAAAGCGGTAACTCGGCACGGTCACCTGCCAGCCGTCTTCAACTGCGTCCAGCTGCATGCCCAGACGGGTCAGAATCTCTTCAATTTCAGGAGCCGGAATTTCCAGTGCCAGTACGGCTGTCACCTTGCCGTGACGCAGGTGCACCTTGCGTACGGCTGGCAAATCGGCTTCTGCGATCGCTTCTACAACCGGACCCGGTTCGCCACCTACGATTTCCAGCAACAGTGCAGTAGCACGCTCAATCGTCTTACGCTGCAGCTGCCAGTCGACACCACGCTCGAAACGGTGTGAGGAATCAGTGTGCAGGCCGTAGCTGCGCGCACGACCGGCGATCGCCAGCGGCGCAAAAAAAGCGCTCTCAAGGAATATATTGCGGGTTGCGTCGGTTACCGAAGTCGGTTCGCCGCCCATGATACCGGCCATGGCCACCGGCCCCTTGGCATCGGCGATCACCAGGGTGTCAATGCTCAACGCTACTTCCTGGCCATCCAGCAGAACCAGCTTTTCGCCCTCTTCCGCCAGACGCACCTTGATGCCGCTGTCGAGTTTGCTCAGGTCGAAAGCGTGCATCGGCTGACCCAATTCGAGCAGCACGTAATTGGTGACATCGACCACCGGGTCGATGCTGCGCACACCTGAACGGCGCAGTTTTTCCTGCAGCCATTGCGGCGTTTCCACACCCGGATTGATGTTGCGAATAACACGCCCCAGATAACGCGGGCAGGCATGACCATCAACCAGTTGCACGTCGAAACGGTCGTCAACCAGCGGAGCCACAGCGGAGGCTTCAACATCCGCTACCGCCACCTTGTTCAGCACACCGACTTCGCGGGCCATGCCGGCAATGCTCAGGCAGTCGCCGCGGTTCGGTGTCAAATCGACATCGATGATCGTGTCGTTCAGATTGAGGAACTCACGAATATCCTGGCCCACCGGCGCATCCGCCGCCAGCTCCATGATGCCGCCATGGTCTTCGGACAGGCCCAGCTCGTCTTCGGCACAGAGCATGCCAAAAGACTCAACCTGACGCAGTTTGGCTTTCTTGATTTTGAAGTTGCCCGGCAGCACCGCCCCAACACGGGCAAAGGCGGTCTTCAGACCGGCACGGGCATTGGGTGCACCGCAGACAACTTGCACCGTCTGCTCGCCATCGCTGACCTGACATACCTGCAGCTTGTCGGCATTGGGATGCTGTTCGGCGGTCAGGATTTCGCCCACGACCACACCGGTGAAATCGCCGGCAACCCCTTCAACATCGTCTACTTCAAGGCCGGACAGGCTCAGCTGGTCTGCCAGTTCCTGAGTTCCGATCTGCGGCTGAACCAGCTCGCGCAACCACTGTTCACTGAATTTCATGCTGCTTTCCTGAAAAATCTGTTTGTTTGCGTTGATGTCTTACTTGAACTGGCCGAGGAAGCGCAGATCATTCTCGAAGAACAGACGCAGATCATCCACGCCGTAGCGGAGCATCGCGAGACGCTCAACACCCATACCAAACGCAAAGCCGGTGTATTCTTCCGGATCAATACCTGAGCACTCGAAGACTTTCGGATGCACCATGCCACAACCCAAAACTTCCAGCCACTTGCCATCGCCACGGTCGATATCGACTTCGATGGAAGGCTCGGTAAACGGGAAGTAGGAAGGGCGGAAACGGACCTTCACGTCTTCCTCGAAGAACTCGCGCAGGAACTGCTCCAGCGTGCCCTTGAGATCGGCGAAGGTAATATTGCGGTCGACCAGCAGACCTTCCACCTGGTGGAACATCGGCGAGTGAGTCTGATCATAATCGCAACGGTAAACACGACCCGGGCAGATGATGCGGATCGGCGGTTCCTGAGACTCCATGGTGCGCACCTGTACCGGCGAGGTATGGGTACGCAACAGGCGGTGGGCATCAAAGTAGAAGGTATCATGCATCGCTCGCGCCGGATGGTGAGCCGGAATATTCAGCGCTTCGAAGTTATGATAGTCATCTTCAATCTCGGGACCCTCGGCAACGCTGTAACCGATGCTGCCAAAAAAGGCTTCGATACGTTCCAGAGTCCGGGTAACCGGGTGCAAGCCACCCACCGACTGACCACGGCCCGGCAGGCTCACATCAACGGTTTCGGCCGCCAGTTTGGCTTCCAGCGCCGCAGCTTCCAGCGCCTCACGACGGGCCGTGATATCTGCCTGCAGCGCTTCCTTGGCTTCGTTGATGCGGGCTCCGGCTGCGGGACGTTCCTCGGCAGACAGTTTACCCAAACCTTTCAGCAGCGAGGTCAGCTCGCCCTTTTTACCCAGATACTGCACTCGGATTTCGTCCAGTGCAGCCAGTGTATCGCTTTCAGCAACCGCCTGTTTGCCTTGTGCCAACAGGGTCTCAAGATTTTCCATTTCCGGCTCCAAACAAAAACAGGGGAAGAGCTCGCACTCTTCCCCTGTTTGATTCGATCATGTGTGGACGACAGATCCATACATCGGTACGTCATCAGTGTCGTCCATCCCTACCAAACGGTTGGGTTACGCCAGTGCAGCTTTAGCCTTTTCGACAACCGCAGCAAAAGCAGCCTGCTCGTATACAGCCAGGTCAGCCAGTACTTTACGGTCGATTTCGATCTGAGCTTTCTTCAGGCCAGCGATGAAGCGGCTGTAGGACAGACCGTTGATACGTGCAGCAGCGTTGATACGTGCAATCCACAGAGCGCGGAACTGACGCTTGCGCTGACGACGGTCACGGTATGCGTACTGACCAGCTTTGATGACAGCCTGTTTGGCAACTCGGAATACACGGCTACGAGCACCGTAGTAACCTTTGGCCTGTTTCAGAATTTTCTTGTGACGGGCGCGAGCCTGTACACCACGTTTTACGCGAGGCATAGCATTTCCTTCTTAATAAAAACTAAATAATGACCGAGAGAGAACTTACAAATACGGCAGCATACGCTTGACCAGAGCCTGGTCAGCAGCATGAACCTGCAGCATCGGGCGCAGCTGACGCTTACGCTTGGTGCTTTTCTTGGTCAGAATGTGGCTTTTGAAGGCCTGCTTGTGCTTGACGCCATTCGCAGTTTTTTTGAAACGCTTTGCCGCACCGCGGACAGTTTTGATCTTAGGCATTAACTTTCTCCACGCATTCGTTTGTTAACCAGCCAGCCTCTGACAAACAACAAAACCCGTTGCCAGCTGCTCAACAGCGGCATCGGGTTTGTGCAGTCGGGTGACTATTTCTTTTTCGGGGCCAGCACCATGACCATTTGACGACCTTCCATTTTCGGACGCTGTTCTACAGTGCTGATATCAACCAGATCTTGTTCGATCCGCTGCATCAACTGCATGCCCAGCTCCTGGTGAGCCATCTCACGACCACGGAAACGCAAGGTCACCTTGCCTTTGTCCCCGGCTTCAAGGAAACGTATCAGGTTGCGCAGTTTTACCTGATAATCCCCTTCTTCCGTACCCGGACGGAATTTCACTTCCTTGACCTGCATCTGAGACTGCTTTTTCTTCGCCTCATTTGCCTTTTTCTTCAACTCGTACTGATGTTTACCATAGTCCATAACCTTACAGACAATGGGATCAGAATCCGAGATTTGAACCAGATCAAGTTCAGCCTCTCGAGCGTTCTCGAGCGCTTCTGAAATCGAAACAACACCGACCTGATTACCATCCGCACCGATCAGACGGCATTCGGTGGCACGGATATTTTCATTGATCGGCGGTAGTGGCGCACGGCCACCACGTCTGTTATCACGCCTGATAGCTATATCTCCTGACGATTTTATTATGCCTGACGGCCTTTACGCTCGGCTTCCTGAGCCAACTGTTCTAACAGCGCATCGACAGTCATCGTACCCAAGTCCTCACCGGAGCGCGTACGCACTGCAACAGTTCCAGACTCGACTTCTTTGTCACCGACTACCAACAGATAGGGCACTTTTTGCAGAGTACGCTCGCGAATTTTAAAGCCGATCTTCTCATTTCTCAAGTCTGCAACGGCTCTAAGGCCGGTTTTTTCCAGTTTTTCTGCCAATTCGGTGCAATATGCAGCCTGATTATCGGTGATATTCATCACCACCGCCTGCAACGGCGACAGCCACAACGGCAGAGCACCGGCATAATGCTCGATGAGAATACCGATAAAGCGTTCAAACGAGCCCAAAATTGCACGATGCAGCATCACTGGAGTTTCACGTTCGCCATGCTCGTTGACAAACTGGGCACTCAAACGGCCCGGCATGGAGAAGTCTACCTGGATGGTACCGCACTGCCAGACACGGTCCAGACAGTCACGCAGCGAGAATTCGATCTTGGGACCGTAGAAGGCTCCCTCGCCCGGCAACTCTTCCCAATCCAGACCGGCAGTATCCAGCGCATCCGCCAGAGCCTTCTCGGCCTTGTCCCAGCTTTCGTCGGAACCGACACGTTCTTCCGGACGCGTGGACAACTTGTAGATGATATCGGTGAAGCCGAAATCGGCATAGACTTCATGCAGAAACTCGATGAACGACGCCACTTCGGACTGGATCGAGTTTTCGGCACAGAAAATATGCGCATCATCCTGAACAAAGCCGCGTACACGCATGATGCCATGCAGAGAACCGGACGGCTCATTGCGGTGACAGGAGCCAAACTCGGCCAGACGCAACGGCAGATCACGGTAAGACCGCAGACCCTGGTTAAACACCTGCACATGACAGGGGCAGTTCATCGGCTTGATAGCGAAGTCACGGCTTTCGGAGTGCGTGGTGAACATCTGCTCCTGGAACTTGCCCCAATGGCCGGACTTTTCCCACAGAGTACGCTCGACCACCTGCGGCGTCTTGATCTCCTGGTAACCGTGCTGGCGCTGTTTGGTACGCATGTATTGTTCGATCTGCTGGTACAGGGTCCAGCCGTTCGGGTGCCAGAACACCATACCCGGTGCTTCTTCCTGCATGTGAAACAGGTTCAACTGACGCCCCAGCTTACGGTGATCGCGCTTCTCGGCCTCTTCCAAACGGTGCAGATGCGCCTTAAGCGCCTTCTTGTCGCCCCAGGCGGTGCCATAGATACGCTGCAGCATTTCGTTCTTGGAATCGCCGCGCCAGTAGGCACCGGCTACGCTCATTAGCTTGAACGCCTTGATGTGGCCTGTGGACGGTACGTGCGGACCACGGCACAGGTCGATGAAATCACCCTGTTTGTAGAAGGACAGCGGCTCTTCACCCGGGATCGACTCGATGATCTCGACCTTGTACTTCTCGCCCATGCCTTCAAACATTTTGACCGCCTCGGCGCGCTCCATAATGGAACGGGACACCGGCAGGTTTTCCTTCACCAACTGACCCATCCGCGCTTCGATCTTTTCCAGATCTTCCGGCGTAAACGCACGTTCGTAGGCAAAGTCGTAGTAAAAGCCGTCATTGATGACCGGCCCGATGGTCACCTGAGCACCCGGGAACAGCTCCTGCACCGCCATCGCCATCAGGTGAGCACAGGAGTGACGGATCACTTCCAGGCCGTCGTCATCACGTACCGTAATGATCGCCAGATCGACGTCATTTTCAATCACGTAGCTGGTATCAACAAGTTCGCCATTGACCTTGCCGGCCAGCGCAGCCTTGGCCAGGCCGGTACCGATATCGGCAGCCACGTCGTGCACGGAAACAGGATGATTAAAGGTGCGAGTGCTCGCATCCGGAAGTGTAATAACAGGCATGGGGTAATCCTTGAAATTCAGACGTGACCCCTACGACAGGCCAGCGTCTCTGAGTATTAATTCGATGAGCCCGGGGTAGCGACAGATACCAGTAGTCGACCCGCTCGACGCCGATTATACCCTGAGTCACCACAAAGCGCGATGACTCTGCCCCGCAAGGCAGGTACAGAAGATCAGGACAAACTATAAAGATTTGTGTAGACCCCCTCCCCCACTTCAACGCTGAAACGGGTAAATCGCTCCCAGCTGCAGCAGGCGGCTCAGCTCATCAAGAGCGGTGAAGGATTCATCCATCAACTGGGGGTCGGCCAAGTCCGCCGGCATCAGCCGATCACGGTAGTGCCGCCCCACCCAATCAACCAGACGCTGATACAGGGCATCATCCATCCGCGTAGCCTGGTTGAACGCCGACTGTTCCGCCTCATTCATAACCACGCGCAGACGCAGACAGGCAGGGCCGCCGCCATTATGCATGCTCTGCCGCAGATCAAACACCTGCACCTTATCAATGACCGAAGATGTCTGTTCCAACTCTTGCAGGTACTGCCACACCGATGTCACCTGTCGACATTCAGCGGGGACCACCAGCAAGGTACGGCCATCCGGCAACCTCAGCAACTGGCTGTTGAACAGGTAGCTGCGTACCGCATCGGCCAAAGCCACATCCTGTTCGGCTACCTGTATCAACCTCAGCGCTCCACCCAGCCGCACATTCAGCTCACGCACCACCTGCTCCTGATTGTAGAAGGCATGCTCGTGACAGAACAGAATGTCCAGATTGCCGACGGCAATCACATCGTTGTGGAAAACGCCCTGGTCAATGGCCTCCGGGTGCTGACGAGCAAAGACCACCTGACTCTCGTCCAGGCGATGTTGACGGGCAACGGCCCGCGACGCTTCCAGCGTCTGCCGCCCAGGATAACGCGTCGGCTCGGGGCCGGGGCCACCACTGCCGTAGGCAAACAGGGCGACGCCCGGTGCGCCGTAATCGTGCCCCAGACGCGTATGATTGGCAGCCCCCTCATCGCCCAGTACTGCCACAGTGGGCAGTGCCGGATGATGCACAAAATGGCGGCTGTCATTGAACGTCGCCTGCAATACCCGCGCGGTGTGCTCGGTTTCCAGTGAACGGTGCAACTGACTGGCCAGGTTGGCCGGCGTGAAGTGCACCCGTTGATCGGCAGCATCGGCACTGGGCGTAACCGTCGCTGCATTGGCTACCCACATGCTGGAAGCCGAGCAGCAGGCGGCCAGCAATCGCGGGGAGGCCAGCGCCGCGTTACGGATCACCTCGGCATCATTGCCGTAAAATCCCAGCCGACGCAAGGTTTTAAGATCAGGGCGAGCCAGCGGGGCCAGCACACCCTGCACCAGCCCAAGATCGTGCAGGGCCTTCATTTTAGCCAACCCCTGGAGGGCCGCCTCGCGAGGGTTGGAGGCTTGTGCCTGGTGACGTTGCGAAGCCAGGTTGCCGACAGCCAGACCCGCATAGTTGTGAGTCGGACCAACCAGACCATCAAAATTCGCTTCAATCGCCCGCATCAGAACCTCCCGCTCGAGTCTTAAAGTTTCAACCCCGGTGACAATGTCTGCGGCAGCACCAACTTATCCGCCTCGATGCCGGCTACCGGGTAGGAGCAGTAATCCGCCGCATAGTAGGCGCTGGCACGGTGGTTACCACTGGCACCGATACCACCGAACGGCGCCGCGCTGGACGCGCCGGTCAACTGCTTGTTCCAGTTTACGATACCGGCACGGATACGATCATAAAAGTAGTCGAACTGTGTTTCGGAATCACTGAACAGGCCAGCCGACAGACCAAACTGGGTATTGTTGGCCTCGGCAATAGCGGCATCAAAGTCGGCCACTCGGATCACCTGCAGTAATGGTCCAAAGATTTCCTCGTCCACTCGTTCAGATACGGCTGTCACATCGATCAGCCCCGGCGAAATCAGGCCGGTACCGGTCGTCAGTTTCTCGCTGCGTACCAGTGAGGTAGCACCCTGTGCCAGCAGACCTTCCTGAGCAGCCAGTATACCGTCGGCAGCAGCCTCGGAAATCAGACTGCCCATGAACGGCGCCGGTTCAGCAAAGGCATCGCCCACCTGAATGGCACGTACCGCCTCGGCCAAGGCCTCCAGAAAACGATCCCCCTGCTCCCCGGTCGGCACGATCAGACGGCGAGCACAGGTGCAGCGCTGGCCGGCAGTAATGTAGGCAGACTGGAGGGTTTCATGCACGGCCGCCGTGAGATCGGCCACATCCGCCACGACCAACGGGTTGTTCCCCCCCATTTCCAGTGCCAGAATTTTGCCCGGATGACCGGCAAACTGCTGATGCAGAATATGGCCGGTATTAGAGCTGCCGGTGAAGAAAAGACCATCGATATCGGCATGTGATGCCAACGCGATACCGGTTTCCTTTTCCCCCTGTACCAGATTAAGCACACCGGCCGGAAGACCGGCTTCCAGCCAGAGTTTGACCATTTCACCGGCAACAGCGGGAGTCAGTTCGCTGGGCTTGAGGACAACCGTGTTACCGGCGATCAATGCCGGTACAATATGGCCATTGGGCAGGTGGCCCGGGAAGTTGTAAGGGCCGAATACCGCGACCACACCATGGGGCTTGTGGCGCAGTACCGCTCGAGCACCAGCCATGTCGCTTTCACGCGCGCCGGTGCGTTCGTTATACGCCTTCACCGAAATCTCGACCTTGCCGACCATTGCGCCCACTTCAGTACGCGCCTCCCACAACGGCTTGCCGGTTTCAGTCGCAATGGCAATTGCCAGCGCTTCCTTGTTTTCTCCCAGCAGTTCGGCATAGCGACGTGCGATGGCCACACGCGCTTCGAAACCCGCCAGCGCCCAGTCGGTCGCAGCGGTACGGGCAGCCTTGACGGCAGCATCGACCTGCTCCGACGATGCTGCCTGCCCCTGCCAATACACCTCACCACGGGCCGGATTCAGCGAACTGAAGGCCTTGCCCTGGCCATCCAGCCAGTCGCCATTGATCATTACGGATGCGGTCATATCAGATTCTCCTGCCAGATGAGAGCGGCACCACGCGAACGGTGCTGCCTTCGGTGATCTTGAGAGCGTCGGCTACCGCTTGCGGCAAACCGACCACATGCTTGCCAACACCGCTGAGCGGGGTCATGCAGCAGCGGAAATCATTAAAACTGGTCGAACTGACCAGGTACAGCTCGCCTTCAGGCTGCTCACTGGTCACGTGAGCACGGGCATAGCAGCTTTCGTTGATGGCACGAATATCTCCCATCCGTGCCACCAGCGTGGGGCCACCATCGAAGATGTCGATATAACCGGTAAAGCACAATCCTTCCGCCTCCAGCAGCTTGCGTGCCGGAGTCGTTGCCGGATGGGTCTGACCAATCGCCTGCTGGGCATCTTCCGGCAGCAGGTTGATATAAATAGGGTTTTTCGGCATCAGCTCGGCGATGAATACCTTGTCCATGGAAGACAACTTGTCCGCTTCGCCAAAGTCGAGCGAGAAGAAATGACGCCCCACGCCTTCCCAGAAAGGCGGCACACCGTTTTCATCGGAGTAGCCGCGCATTTCCGCCAGCATGTATTCGTTGAAGCGCTGCGGAAATTCAGCCATGAACATGAAACGCGACTTGGACAACAAAGCGCCGTTCTTGCTGTGCCGGGCATCCGGTGCCAAAAACAGGGTACACAACTCCGAATAACCGGTATGGTCGTTGCTCAAGGTCAGCGTATGAATCAGATTGCGTACGCCCAGCTCGCGGGAGGCATGCAGCAGCGTACCCATGTGGTAGTTATACCAGGGTTCACTCAGGCCCACGGCCGCTTCAATACCGCTGATTCCCACGACTTCGCCGGTGGTAGTGTCTTCCATTACGAAAAGGTACAGCGCCTCTTCCGGAATACCGCCCGCATCCCAGGCCGCCAGTGCCGTTTCCAGCTTGCGTGCTACCTGCTCGTCATTATCCTGCAGGGAGGTAAACCCCTGACCTGTTTTGCGGGCCAGTTCCCGCAGTGCCTCATGGTCGGCTGCTGTAATCGGGCGAACTACCATCATGATCGGTACCCCAGTCGTGCTCGTCGCTGAATACCCCGGCGCTTCCCTGTGCTCCAGGCTTCATATTGAATAGTGTTGATGGCCAGCTGTCCCGCGGCCCTGATCGACCAGTCTCGACTGTCAGAGTCTGGCCAGTTGTACGCTGTCGCCACTGCTTACATTCAATGCTGCAGCCTGTGCCGGCGTCAGCTCCGGGTCCACCGGATCAACCTCGGCCAGCAAACAGCGAAAATCCTGTAACTGCCCACAGGCCACCAGCGCCAATACCTTGTCACCGTCTTCGTCCCGACTGCTGACCGTGACGCGGACGGATTTGCACTCCACCAGCGTGCGCAAGCGATCCGTTTGCGCTTCCAGAGTTGGGCCGGCATCAAAAATATCCACATAGCCACGGTAGGCAAAACCTTCATCTTCCAGCAGAGACTTGACCCTGGCGGCATCGCTGCGCGGCTGCCCCAGTGCTGCTCTCGCCGCCTCACTCAGCAGCGGCAGGTATACCGGGTGCTGTGGCAACAGCTCGGCGATAAAGCCCTTCGAATCGATGCCGGTCAGATAGTTGGCCTTGGCAAAGTCCATATTGAAAAAATGACGTCCCAGACTTTCCCAAAAGGGCGAATGTCCCGCCGTATCCATCACGCCCTGAAGCTCGGCAATCATGCGTCGGTCAAAACGCTCCCGGTGTGCCGCGATAAACAACAACCGGGCACGCGACAACAGATGCAGGTTGCTGCGCTGACGATGCGCCTTGTCCAGAAACAGGGTGTAAAGCCGCGAGGCACCGGTGAAGTCCTGACACAGGTGCAATGCCGGGATACGATTGTGAATCTGTAATTCACTGGAAGCATGAATCACTTCACTGATGCGGTAACTGTAAAACGGGGACGCGATGCCCACCGCAGCTTCGATACCGGATACCCCAGCGATCTCGCCACTGTGGCTGTCTTCAAGTACGAAGTGATAGCTTTCCTGCTCCGGCTGACTGACCGGCTTGCGCAGCGATTGCACGGTAGCGTCAATCAGTTCGCCCAGGTGGTCCCGATTGGCAGGCAAGGTTGTCAGACTTCCGCCAGACGCCACGGCCAATCGCTCCAGTCCCTGCAAATCACGAAAGTCGACCGGTCGCAATACCAGCATCAGCGTCCCCCCAGCCAGTCGCGGTCTTGACTGGTCGCCAGCTTCATCAGAATCAGCGCGCTGAGCTTGGCTCGCTCGGTCAGACTGCTGACATGCATGTATTCCGCCGACGAGTGAATTTTACCGCCGCGTACGCCCAGTGTATCGATATTGGGAATACCGGCCGCAGCCAGGTTATTGCCGTCACAGCAACCACCGGTCGGCAGCCAAGCAATCTGCATGCCCAGCTCTGCCCCACAGTCGCGTGCCAGCTCAAACAGCCTCCGGTTGGCCTCACTCAGCTTCTTGGGCTTACGCCCAAAACCGCCATGCAACTCGATACTGATGCCCTCACGGGAGTTGAGCTCGGCCAGCAAACGATCCAGGTGCTGCTGACACCAATGCTCATCATCCTCCTGTTCCAGGCGGATATTGAAACGCGATACACACAAGTCCGGGACGATATTGACTGCACCGCCCCCTTCAATAAATCCGGGATTGATGGTGACGCCCTCGCGCTGACCGTTGAGATCATCCAGCGCCGCAATAAAATCAGCCATGGCTCGAATGGCGTTACGGCCCAGGTGATGCTCGCGTCCGGCATGGGCAGCCTTGCCACGCACGACCACGCTGAAATTACCGCTGCCCTTGCGCTCACCGGCCAGATTGCCGTCCGGGAAGCTGGGCTCATAGATCATGCCCAGATGCACCCGTTTCGCAGCCTCGGCAATCAGTTCTGCCGAAGACGGCGAGCCAATTTCTTCATCCGGGTTAAACAGTATTTCCCAGCCGATCTGGTTAGCCCAGGGACTGCGCTCCAAGGCCATCAGGGCGTTAAGCATTACCACCAGACCTCCCTTGAGATCCGCCACTCCGGGACCATTGACGGTATCTTCATCCAGCCAGCTTACCTGCTGAAAGGGATGATCAACGGCAAAAACCGTATCCATGTGACCGCCCAGAAACACTTGCACCTCGGCTTCGGGGCGCTTGCGTACCCGAATCGCCTTGCCCAACGGGAAGGACTCCAGCTCCCCCTTGGCATTCAGATGCCGATAAGGCGCAACCGGGATGACATCAACCTCACCTCCCAGCGGCTGGCACAGGCGAATCAAGGCTTCACCCACCCGGTCGACACCCTCGTGGTTCAATGTGCCGGAGTTAATCTCGGCCAGTGCCAGGGTACTTTCGAGCATTGGCTCATGCTGGGCGTCCAGCCAAGCCAGCCAGGGGGTAAAGTCGTGAGTCATGCTTACGTCCTGATTGTGGATGTCTTGAAATTATGTCGCCTGAATACAGGCAGGTCTGTTGAAAATGCGACCCCTTTTTTAACTTAAGGAGTCGCTACAGCCAAGAAAGCCGTTCAGACAGGAGGGATCAGTCAGCGTCTGCCGCGTTGACCAGCTGATCGATGGCCAGCTCAAGTTTATGCAAACCGGCGCGGATATCCTCATCGGGAATGATCAGTGAAGGCGCGAAACGCAGCACGTTCGGGCCCGCCATCAGGATCATCAGTCCCTGTTCGCGTGCGGCAGCCAGGAACAGACCCGCCTTGCCGGCCCACTCGTCCACCAGCTCGGCACCGATCAGCAGCCCCTTGCCACGAATATCCTTGAAAATATTGTGGCGGGCATTGATCGCTTCCAGCTCGGCTACCAGCAAAGCGCCTTTCTGCTGCACGCCGTCCAGTACTTCGGGACGATTCACCTGATTCAGCACTTCACCGGCCACCGCACATGCCAGCGGGTTGCCGCCATAAGTGGTGCCGTGCGTACCGACCGAAAAGCTCGGTGCAACCTTGTCCGTTGTCAGCATCGCGCCCACCGGGAAGCCACCGCCCAGCCCCTTGGCCGAGGTCAGAATATCCGGCGTCACATCGGTATCCATGTAGGCATAAAGACTGCCCGTACGCCCCATGCCTGTCTGTACTTCGTCAAAAATCAGCAGTGCATTGAACTGGTCACAGAGTTCACGCACACCGCGTACGAACTCGGGATCTGCGGGAATGATGCCGCCTTCCCCCTGCACCGGTTCCATGACAATGGCGCAGGTCTTGTCGGACACCAGCTGCTTCAGTGCATCAAGATCGTTGAACGGCGTATGGTGAACTCCCCCCGGTACCGGCTTGAAGCCCTGACAGTACTTGGGCTGACCGCCGACCGTTACGGTAAACAGAGTACGGCCGTGGAAGGACTGAACGAACGAAATGATTTCGTTCTTATCTTCATCGAAATGATCGCTGGCATACTTGCGTGCCAGCTTGAAGGCCGCTTCATTGGCCTCGGCACCGGAGTTGCAGAAAAACACCTTGTCGGCGAAGGTTGCGCGCGTCAGTGCCTGCGCCAACTGCAGGGCCGGCTCATTGGTATAGACGTTGCTCAGATGCCAAACCTTGTCGGCCTGTTCCTTCAGCACCCTGACCAAGGCCGGGTGACAATGCCCCAGGCTTGTTACTGCTATGCCACTGGTCAGATCGATATACTCGTTATCGTCCTGATCCCAGACTCGACTTCCCTGGCCCCGCACCGGTACCATCTGCTGGGGGTTGTAATTGGGTACCATGACCTCATTAAAAAGCGCACGGGTAACCTGTGAAGTACTCATATCGCTACCTTACCTCTCGTAACCGCTTGGCCTTCACCAAGACAACTGACTGTCTCTATCCAACACTGTTCGACCACGACTACGCTTGCCTGTGTCATCGGTGCCGGAACCTGCTCATCATTATCAGGAAAAGCAGCGCCAGATAACAGCCACCAAATTTACATAGCGCGACCTTCAGTTGCGCTATATTGACATTATTTACGCTTGGGACTGAACAGCAGCCCCCAAAACGATTACCCTCTTGCCAGCGTTTTATTTCAAGACCAACCGAGCAATCACTGTGTTGTCAGAAGTCCATACCACTACGCCAGCCCGCATCGGCTTTTTATTAATGCCCAACTTTTCCCTGATTGCCTTCTCCTCCGCAATCGAGCCGTTACGCATGGCCAACTGGGTTTCGGGCGAGTCTTGCTATGAGACGCTACTGATCAGCCAGGACGGGCAGGCGGTCCCCAGCAGTGCAGGTGTACTGACACAAGTCGATCATGCCATCGAGCATATTCCGCCACTGGACACCCTGTTCGTGTGTGGTGCCAGCCCCATCGCTCGCACCGGCAATGAAGACATCATTGCATGGCTGCGCCGACAGCGTGGCGGCCGGATGGCCCTGGGAGGTATAGGTACCGGATCTTACCTGCTGGCCTGCGCCGGTCTGCTCAATGGCTGTCGTGCAACTATCCACTGGTGGGACCTGGACAACCTGCGCGAAGAGTTCCCTCAGACACGGGTGACCAACAACCTGTTTGAACTGGACAACAGGCGGTACACCTGCAGCGGCGGCACCGCCGCCATGGACATGATGCTGTCACTGATCGGGCAGCATCACGGCATGAAGCTGGCGGCATCGATTTCAGAGCAGTTCGTACATGAGCGTATTCGCTCCAGTGAAGATCCACAGCGGGCGCCGCTGCAGACACGACTGGGCATCAATCAGCCCAAGCTGGTCGACGCCGTGCAGCTGATCGAGGCCAATATCGAGGAGCCGCTGAGCACCGATGACCTGGCTCACCATGTCGGTATTTCACGCCGTCATCTGGAGCGTCTGTTCAAACGCCACCTGAACACCATGCCTTCCAAGTACTATCTTGAAATACGGCTGGAAAAAGCCCGACAGTTATTGCGTCACAGCGACAAGCCGATTCTGCAGGTCGGCCTCGATTGTGGTTTTGCCAGTGCCTCCTACTTCAGCACGGCATACCGCAATCATTACGGTCTGACGCCTCGCGAAGAGCGCAAGCGCCTGATCGGCCAGACTCAGCAGGACCCCATGGCCGGCAGCGGGCTGAGCCATTCGGTCCTGATGCCCGACACCTGACGCCAGCCGCTCGTCAGACACGCACCTTGGCGACATAAGGCGATGTCATTGCCTGCAACAATACCGGGTAGTTGACGCCAAACGTCAGGATATCGCCTATTTTGACCGGGTTTTTGCCGACATCCAGAATCATGTGATCGCTGCTGCCTCCCAGAATCCGGATGCCCGCCTCCAGCGGCACCAGCTCATCGATGGGAACGTCCTGTCTGCCGATCGCCAGAATCGCACGCCGGTGCTCACCCACATCTTCGAACTCGGGCACCTTGCCAAACGCATCCATTCCCCTTTCCCCTTCGGGCACAGAACTTTTGACTCGCACCTCAATCACTTCCGCTTCCAGTCTGAAAATGTCGTCATACATCCCGGCAATGGTCTGCCCTCGTACCGTCTCGCGCCCCAGCAACAGGGATTCACCCAGGCGCAAATGACTGACCCCCGTCGGCATGTCGCCCCTGAGCAGCAAAGGCAGGGAGCTGGAATTGCCGCCGGATACCACATCCAATACATGACCCAGCTCATCAGCGATCCGCGTCTTGATCGCCAGTAACTGCAACATTTTTTCCCGTGTCGGCAGAATGCCGCCGTAGCAGGTCAGATTGGTGCCGATGCCACACCAGTCGATGTTCGGCTGCTGCAGAATAAAACGCCCAAGCGCCAGCACCTGCTGCGGCAGGACACCTTCACGCAGATCACCCAGCTCGACCATCAGGATAATGCGATGCCTCACCTGCGCGTCCCTTGCCGCCGCCGACAGCCGCTCAATCGTGGTTGCTTCAGAGACCAGACTGGTATCGGCATACCGCACGACCTCATCCACTTCATGCAGTCCGGGCAGGCGCAGCAACAGGGTAGAACAGTGACTTGACAGCGACTTGATCCGCTTCAGGTTTTCGATGCGAGAGTCGGCAATTTCCGTCACCCCCTCATCAAGCAGCAGACCGACGATCTCCGGATTGGCACAGACCGCCTTGGATACCGGGGTCCAGTTCATGGGGGCACCGGCCGTCGCAAACAGGCGATTCAGGAAACGGATATTGCTTCTGAGTTTTGACTCACTCCAAAGCAGGCGAGGAAATTTGATCACTGGCAGGTCCCGGATGGTTAGTAAACATGGCGCCGGAGCAAAAAAAACCTGCCTCCGGCTTTCAGAACCGGAGGCAGGTTTCATTCACGCCTGCGCCATCAAGAGTGTGCTTTCACACCCTGATCATCATCAATGACAAAGGCCTCATTCTCTTCGCCCGGCTTGAGCTTGACGATCGAGAAACCGGTAATGGCATAGATAATCGAGATGATCGGCACCGCAAAGTTCAGAATGGCGTAGGGCGCATATTCCCAGGCCCCGACACCCAAGGTCGCCAGGATGAAGACACCACAGGTGTTCCAGGGAATGAAGACCGACGTCAGCGTGCCGCCATCTTCCAGTGCCCGCGACAGGTTCTTGGAGTGCAAACCACGCTCATGATAAACCTTGGAGAACATGCGCGCCGGTACGACAACCGAAATATACTGCTCGGAGCAGGTAGCATTGGTCAGGAAACAGGAACCGATGGTTGTCGGCACCAGCGCCCGCGCTGAACGCGTCAGGCCTTTCATCTTGTCCACAATTGCCTGCAACATACCGGTATTTTCCAGCACGCCACCAAAGGTCATCGCCACAATGGTCATGGAGACCGTATACATCATCGAATCGATGCCGCCCCGGTTGAACAGGGAGTCAATGACTTCATTACCGGACTCGATCACGTAACCGTTCTGCAGAGCGCTCATGGCCGTCGCCACATCATCACCCTGGATGAAGATCTGGCACAGGAAGCCCAGTACCACACCAACCACCAGCGCAGGCAAAGCCGGCACCTTGCGGGCCACCATGGCAATAACCGTCAACGGCACCAGCAGCAACCAGGGGGAGATGACAAAGCTGTCCTGCAACACGGTCAGCGTTGTATTGATACGCGCCATTTCAGCCTCACCCGCCGCGAAGCCGGTGCTGATATACCAGTACACCCCCAGTGCGATGAGCAGGCCGGGAATAGTGGTGTACAGCATGTGCTGAATGTGTACAAACAGATCCGTACCGGTCAGGCCGGATGCCAGGTTGGTGGTATCGGACAGAGGCGACATCTTGTCACCGAAGTAGGCCCCCGTGATCACGGCACCGGCCACCATGGGCGCGGGAATGCCCATGCTGATGCCAATTCCCATGCCGGCAATGCCGATGGTTCCCATGGTAGACCAGGAGCTGCCGATGGCAATGGACACCACTGCACACATCAGTGCAATTGACACCAGGAACAGCTCCGGGCTCATCAATTGCAGGCCGTAGTAAATCATGGTGGCAACAATGCCACCTCCCATCCATGAGCCGATCGCCAGTCCCACAAGGATAATGATAACCACCGCCGGCAACGCCAGACGAATGCCCTTGTAGATGCTTTCCTCAATCTCTTTCCAGCTGAATCCCTGCTTGGCGGCCACCAGTGCAGCAATCACGGTACCGAATGCCAGAGGTATATGGGGGGCGCCCTCCAGCACAACAATGGTAATCAGCATTGCAGCTACCATCAGAACAATCGGCGTGATTGCCAGCAAAAATGGCATAGGTCGGTTGTTTTGAATCATAGGTATTCAACCTGTTTTATTGTGATATTTTTCCGAAAATTCGCATATACATGTGCAATACAGAAGCTTGACAGACTCTTTTTGTCGCAACTACGAAAAAGCAGGTCGCATATGGAAAAACAATTCGGCCGGGAATTTTATATCAGACCCGCACGAATTGCCTGCCCGGCAATACAATTGTCTGTCCCGGTCAGCTTGCTTTTAATCCAAAAGCCTCTGTTCAGACCTCGACCGCGCCTCTGATCGACAGCCTCATCTTTCTCTTTTCATGCTGATAGAGACCGGTGTTTTTCAAAAAACCGCGTCGTATCCCGGCAATTTTTTTCCGCCATTCTCCCCTAAAGTACCGCTATGCCCTGAATCACTCCGGGTTGTCCATATCCTTGCCTTACGGGAGTCGCGCATTACCATGAACGCCGGTCTAACAACAGAAATAAATCAGGCTTTGTCGCCGCTGGCCGAGCAGATCATCAGCACTGTCCCGGCTGCTGAAGCCGAGTCGGTCCAGCATTTCGCCCAGTCTTTTTTCCAGGTCGCCTCGGCAGAGGATCTGGACCAGCACCATCCTGAAGACCTGCTGGGTCCACTGCTGTCCAGCTGGGAGTTCGTGCAACAATATGACTACACCGCCCCCAAGGTACGACTGTTCAATCCCGACCTCGAGCAGCACGGCTGGCACAGCAGCCACACGGTCATCCAGTTGTTATTCCCGGACATGCCCTTCCTGGTGGATTCGGTACGCATGGCGCTCAACCAGGCGCAAATCGGCATCCACACCATCTACAACACCGTTCTGCTCAGCGCGCGCCAGGACAGTCAACTGACCGGTCTGGGCCAGGGCGGCGAAGCCGAGTCTTTCATCTACCTTGAAGTGGATCTGCAGAGCGATGCCGAGTGCCTGCAGCAGCTGCGTAAACTGCTGAGCGAACTGCATACGCTGGTAGCCGCTGCGGTGAGCGACTACGATGCCATGCGCACCCGCGCAGCTCAGCTGAGCGAAAAGCTGCGTAGCCGCAATGACGATGATGCCACTGAAGCGGCCGATTTTATCGACTGGCTGCAGGACGACAACTTTACCTTCCTCGCCTGCGATCAACTCTCCTTCACTGAAGAAGAAGGCAAATTTGTAGCCACTCGACTGGACGGCCAGGAGCTTGGCACTCAGCGTCTGGCCAGCAAGGCCGAGCGCAGCCGCCGCTTCACCGAACTGAGCGACAGTGAACGCAGCGCCATGCAAGAGCAGGCGCCGCTGCAGCTGGCCAAGTACAGCCGCCGTTCACGCATCCACCGTCCGGCCTACATGGACCTGGTCGTGGTCAAAACCTTCGACAGCGAGGGCCGGGTCAACGGCGAACACCGCTTTTACGGTCTTTACACCCTTCCGGTCTACAGCGAACGCCTCGACCGTATCCCGCTGCTGCGCCTCAAGCTGAGTCGCCTGATCGAAGCCAGCGGTTTCAGCCGTACCGGTCACAGCGGCAAGGCTCTGGTACAGATTCTGCACGAACTGCCGCGCGACGAAGTATGCCTGTCGTCCGATAAAGAGCTGCTGCACACCACAATGGGCGTTTTCAACCTGCAGGAACGCCGTCGTGCCCGTCTGCTGATGCGCCCCGATCGCTGCGGCAAGTTCGTCACTTTCCTGTACTACGTGCCCCGCGACAGCTTCAACACCGAGCTGAGACAGCAGGTCCAGAAGGTTCTGGCCAAGGCGCTGAACACGCATGAAATCGACTTCACCACCTACTACAGCGAATCCATCCTGGCCCGCGTGCACTTTGTTGCCCACATTGATCCCGAAGCCATTGCAGCGTTCGACTTCGCAGCCATAGAAGCCGAGGTCGTGGCGATTTCCCGCTCCTGGAACGACGACCTGCATCAGACCCTGATCGATGAGTGCGGCGAAGCCCAGGGCAGCCAGCTGTCCAACCGCTTCCGTTTTGCCTGTCCGCCCGCCTACCGCCAGCATTTCAGCCCGGCCAAGGCGGTCTTCGATCTGCGTCACCTGGATATTCTCAGCGCCGAGCAGCCGATCGGCATGAGCTTCTACCGGGTCCTGGAGCAAAGCTCGGACCTGCTGCGATTCAAGCTGTTCCAGCGTGATCAGCCGCTGGTCCTGTCCGATGTGATCCCGGTGCTGGAGAACCTGGGTATGCGCGTGCTGGGCGAGCATCCCTATCGCCTGGACGCGGCCGACGGCCAGACCTTCTGGATTCACGACTTCACCCTCAGCTACCAGCACGCCGACAGCGTCGAGCTGGAAGAGGTACGCACGATCTTCCAGGACGCCTTTGCCGCGATCTGGGCAGGTCAGGCCGAAAATGACGCTTTCAACCAGCTGGTCATTGGTGCCGGTCTGAACTGGCGCGAAGTCGCCATGCTGCGCGCCTATGCCCGCTACAATCAGCAGCTGCGCTTCGGCTTCAGCCAGAGCTACATCGCCGCCACCCTGTCCCGCCACCTGCAGGTCAGCCGACTGCTGGTCGCCCTGTTCCGGGCGCGCTTCGAGCCGGCTCGCCAGGCGCATGATCGCAATACGGCCGTCAGCGAGCGCCTCGAAAGCAGCATCCTCGACGCCCTGGATCAGATTGACAATCTCAACGATGACCAGATCCTGCGCCGTTACCTTGAACTGATGCAGGCAACCCTGCGCACCAACTACTTTCAGCCCAACGCCGATGGCAGCGCCAAAGGCTGTCTGTCGTTCAAGATGAGCCCGCGTGCCATTGCCGATATTCCGCAGCCACGCCCCATGTTCGAGATCTTCGTCTACTCGCCACGTGTCGAGGGTGTACACCTGCGCGGCGGCAAGGTCGCCCGTGGCGGTCTGCGCTGGTCCGACCGTCTGGAAGATTACCGTACCGAGGTGCTGGGACTGGTTAAGGCCCAGCAGGTGAAAAACGCCGTGATCGTGCCGGTCGGTGCCAAGGGCGGCTTTGTCGCCAAGCAGCTGTCGGATAAAGTCGGCCGTGAAGAGTTCCAGGCCGAAGGCGTTGCCTGCTACCGCCTGTTCATCAGCGCCCTGCTGGATGTCACCGACAACCTGCTGGGTGGTGAAGTGGTACCGCCGGAAGCGGTGGTACGTCACGACGAAGACGATCCCTACTTCGTGGTTGCTGCCGACAAGGGTACTGCCACCTTCTCCGACATCGCCAACGGCATCGCGGCCGAACGCGGTTTCTGGCTGGGCGATGCCTTCGCCTCTGGCGGCTCCGTCGGCTATGACCACAAGGGCATGGGCATCACGGCTCGCGGTGCCTGGGAATCGGTCAAGCTGCACTTCCGTGAGCTGGGGCTCGATACCCAGAACGAAGAATTCACGGTTGTCGGCATCGGCGACATGGGCGGTGATGTGTTCGGTAACGGCATGCTGTTGTCCGAACATATTCGCCTGGTCGCGGCCTTTAACCACCAGCACATTTTCATTGATCCCAACCCGGATGCCGCCGCCAGCCATGCCGAGCGTAACCGCCTGTTCAACCTGCCCCGCTCCAGCTGGCAGGATTACAGCGCCGAGCTGATCTCGGCCGGCGGCGGCGTGTTCTCACGCAATGCCAAATCGATCACGCTCAGTGACGAGATCCGTGCACGCTTCGATATTGCGGCGGAGCGCCTGTCGCCCAACGAACTGATCCGCGCCCTGCTCAAGTCACCGGTTGACCTGATCTGGAACGGTGGTATCGGCACCTACGTCAAGGCCAGCCATGAAACCCATGCCGATGCCGGTGACAAGGCCAATGACCTGCTGCGCGTCAATGGCAACGAGCTGCGCTGCCGCGTGCTCGGCGAAGGCGGCAACCTTGGCTTCACTCAGCCGGGTCGTATCGAATTCTGCGAACAGGGCGGCAAGGCCAATACCGACTTCATCGATAATGCCGGTGGTGTGGATTGCTCCGACCACGAGGTCAATATCAAGATCCTGCTCAACGAAGTCGTGGCCGAGGGCGACCTGACGCCGAAACAACGCAACAAGCTGCTGCGCGACATGACCAATGGCGTCGCCGAACTGGTCTTGCAGAACAACTATGACCAGGCACTGGCCATCAGCAGCGCCGAACGTCATGCCCGCCAGGCACCGGACGAGTACATCCGCCTGATCCGCACGCTGGAGCAGAGCGGTCGCCTCGACCGTTCACTGGAGTTCATCCGCGACGACGAACGACTGGAAGAGCTCAAGGCTCGAGGCCTGGGCCTGACCCGTCCGGAGCTGTCGGTCTTGATCTCCTACAGCAAGGCCGCTCTCAAGGAGCAGTTGATCGACTCGCCGCTCATCGAGGACGAGCACCTCGGCCGCGAACTGCTGACCGCCTTCCCGGGGCAGTTGCTGCAGCGCTACCCCGAGCAGCTGATGCAGCACCGTCTGCGTCGCGAAATTCTGGCAACGCAGCTGGCAAACGAACTGGTCAACCATGTCGGCATCACCTTTGTCGACCAGCTTGGTCAGAGCACCGGAGCCACTGCGGCCGACATCGTACGTGCCTGGGTGATCGCACGGGATGTGTTTGATACCCGCTCGATCTGGCAGCAGATCCATGCGCTGGACAATCAGGTCAGCAGCGAACTGCAGCAGCAGATGCTGGCCAGCCTGAGCGGACTGATGCGTCGTGCCACTCGCTGGTTCCTGCGCCAGGCAGAATTCAACCGCCCGACGGCTGAACTCATTGCACAGTATGGCAAGGGCATCCGCACGCTGATCGACCAGTTGCCACAGCTGCTGTGCGACAGCCCGGAAACCCGCTGCGGGTCTGCACAGAAAACCCTGCTGCAGGCGGGTGTCGACCAGGCATTGGCCGCCCGTCTTGCGGTTGTGGATAACCTCGATCAACTGTTGGGTATCGTCGTGGTCGCCGATCAGACCGGTCAGAGCCTCGACCTGGTTGCAGAGCTCTATTTCAACCTGGGGCAACAGCTGAAACTGCACCACTTTGCTGCTGCACTGGTCCGACTGCCGGTCGAGACCCAGTGGCAGGCACTGGCCATTGAAGGCTTGAAAGATGTGCTGACCGGCAGCCAGCTGAACATCTGCCGCAGCCTGATGCAGGCCGCGGCAGAACCGGAAAGCGGTGTACTAAGCGCCTGGCAGGCACGCAACCGCAGCCAGCTGGACCGCTGGCTGCAACTGGGTCAGGAAGCCAAAGGCTCCTCCCCGGATATTGCGCTGCTGACCGTTGCTGCCAGTGAACTCAAGGAACTGGCCAACCGCAGCTGACTCTCAAGCGCCGAAGCCACACGGCTTCGGCGCTACTGTTTGAGTGAACGCATTACATAATTGCTATACGCGATTGCTCACAGGACCGCCTGCCAAACCATTCGCAATCCCGCGCAATTCAACCCCGCCCCCGTCGTGAATAGCCGCCTCAAACGTGAACTTTTGATTCCAATTCATCTATAGTCTGCTCCAAAATGCGGCAGGGCCGGTTAAGAAGGGACTGAGACAAGCGTCGAGTCGTGACATCTGGTGATGCAGCAACGGGTAGCGGCTTCTTTATTGGGTAAATAAATGTGAATTTTAAACGACTCGAAACTTTTGTGTGGGTGGCTACATTGGGCAGCTTTCGCAAGGCAGCAGAACGCCAGCACACCACACAGCCTGCGATATCCAGCCGCATCTCGACTCTGGAAGAAGAGCTGGGTGTGAAGCTGTTTGAACGGGAAATGGGGCCCGGGCCCGTATCGCTGACAGCCAAGGGTAAAGAGCTGCTGCCCTACGCTGAAAAAATAATTTATATGCAGGAACAGCTCAGAAAGCGCGCCAACAACGTTCAGGGAGTATCAGGGCTGCTCCGACTGGGGGTTTCAGAGACCATTGTGCATACTTGGCTACCCGAATTTCTGCGCCGTCTGAATAATGAGATGCCGCATCTTGAAGTCGAGATGACGGTGGATGTCACCAGCAACTTGCGGGCCGGGTTGCTGGACCGCTCCGTTGATCTTGCTTTCCTGATGGGGCCGATTTCAGACCCCAGTATCGCCAACCTGTCGTTATGCAGCTTTCCTCTGGCCTGGATTGCAAGTCCGTCGCTTGGTCTTCCGGACAGGCTGCTGAACATCGAAGAACTGGCACAGTGGCCCATTATTACCTACGCACGGAATACCAAGCCGTTTGCCGAAATCAGCCAGCGTTTTCGCGCCATAGAAGGCTCGTCCGTACGTTTCATGTCATCCAGTTCTCTTTCGGCCTGTTATCGGTTAACCGTCGATGGAGTCGGGATTTCCACGCTGCCGTATCGCATGATCAAGGAAGAGCTGGAAAAAGGAATCATTACCCAACTGAATGCCAGCTGGACCCCCTCTGAACTGCAGTTCACGGCATCCTACTCGGCGGTACCCTATAATTCGATTGCTGAACAGGCGTCTGAACTGGCCGTGATCGTTTCGGAGACCTATGCGAACGAAGGTATATAAATTTTATTTATCATTAAATAGAAATAATCATAATTAGACTTTTTTCTCTTCTTGATTAGTCTTAGCGAGGCGTCAATATTGCAATCAAGTTAGAGGCCACACATGACCAGGCAGGCAATTTCTTCCTACAAGCAGGAACTGCTCGATACCGCTCGAACACTGCGGCAGCAGATTCGTGCCGGTGAGTTTACGAGCACGACCAGCGGTCTTGCTTCCGGGCTCATGCAAGGCAATATCGTGATCCTGACTGCCGACTGGGCTCAGGATTTTCTCCATTTTTGCCAACTTAACCCGGTCTCCTGCCCTCTGATTGCGATGTCCCGCCCCGGCGAGCCGCTGTTGCCCGAGCTGGGCAAGGATATCGATATTCGTAGCGACGTACCCGAGTACAACCTGTTCGTAGACGGCGAGCTGACACAGACACGCACGGATATTGCCGACCTGTGGAATGACCAAATGGTGACGTTTGTTCTGGGGTGCTCCTTCTCCTTTGAAGAAGCACTGCAGCGGGCGGGATTGGCAATACGCAATATCGATCTTGGTCGCAATGTGTCCATGTATGACAGCAGCCTGGCAACGACGCCCAGCTCGCGCTTCCATGGCAACACCGTGGTCACCATGCGTCCGTTTTCACCGGCTGATGCGATTCGTGCCATTCAGGTGACGACACGGCTGCCCAAGGCACACGGCGCGCCTGTTCATATCGGCCGCCCTGACCTGATCGGCATCGATGATCTGGCAACGCCCCAGTACGGGGACAGCGTGCCGGTACATGATGACGAAATTCCCGTTTTCTGGGCCTGTGGTGTCACGCCTCAGGTTGCGATTCGTAATGCGAAGCCACCGATTTGCATTACTCATGTCCCCGGCAAAATGCTGGTGACCGACAAGCTCAACGATGAGCTGGCCATTCTCTAGCAGGTTGTTGAAAAACGGTTCGAGGCCGCTGAAACCCGAGGAGCGTCATCCGGCGAAAAGTGCCGCTCAGAATAGAGGAGCACTTTGAGTCGGTTTCTCACACGGTATGCGGCAGAACGGATAGGCTTTCGACAGCCTGTTAGGCTGACACAATAAAAAGTGGAGACTTTTCATGTTGAAAAAAATCGCCGGCATTATTGCCCTTACGGGTGCCATAAGCGCCACGGCACAGGCCGATACCTGGCATATGCCGACCCCTTACGGTGATGCCAACCTCACCACCAAGCTCGCCTACGAGTTTGCGGATGAAATCCGTGAAAAGAGTGGCGGCAAACTGGATATCAATGTGCATTCAGGAGCGTCTCTGATCAAGCACCCCGAAATCCCGCGTGCCGTGAGAACAGGACAGGTACAGCTGGGTGAAGTGTTTATCGGCGTGATGGGCAACTCTCACCCGGTTTTCAAGCACGACAACATCCCATTCCTGGCAACCAACTTTGATGATTCGAAAAAGTTGTGGGAAGCGGCCAAGCCTGAACTTGAAAAACTGCTGAATAAGGAAGGCATGGTACTGCTGTACACTGTACCCTGGCCGACACAGAGCTTGTATACCAAGTTCCCAGTCAATACCCTGGATGACCTGAAAGGCACCAAGATGCGTGCCTACAGCCCTTCAACTTCACGCCTGGCCGAGTTGATGCATACATCGCCGACCACCGTGCAGGCACCTGAGGTTCCGCAGGCATTCAGCACCGGTATCATTGATGCCATGATCACGTCTCCGTCTACCGGTGCAAACGGCCAGGCATGGGATTACCTGACCCATTACACCGACATCAAGGCATGGATTCCCAAGAACATCGTGGTTGCCAACAAACGTGCCTTCCGCCGCCTCGACAAGGCCACTCAGCAGATGATTCTGACCGCTGCGGCCAATGCTGAAAGCAAGGGCTGGGAAGGTGTTCGTGCAACAACCCGGCAGGATACCGAAACTCTGGCGGCTAATGGCATTGTGGTCAGCGAGCCCTCGGCCGAACTGATCGCTGAACTGGAAAAAATCGGCCAGATCATGATCAAGGAATGGGAGGCTGAAGCGCCTGCCGAAATTGGCAAGATCCTCAAGCAGTACCAGCAACAGTAAACCCGCATGGCCCCCGAAGCGCTTTGGGGGCCTGTTGATGAGGCAACATCCATGTCAGCACTTAAAGAAAATCTATATCTGACATCCGGTTACCTGTCTGGAGCCTGCATCATCGCCATTATGGTGTTGGTACTGGCGCAGATAGTAGGCCGTTTTTTCGGGTTTATTATTCCTTCAGCCGAAGATTTTGCGGGTTATTCACTGGCGGCTTCCATCTTCTTTGGCCTCGCCTACACCTTTCGTGACGGTGGCCATATCCGGGTCACACTCGCCATTCAGCACTTGCCCCGCCCGTTGCGGCGGGTACAGGAGCTGGCGGTTTTGCTGATCGGGCTCGTGCTGAGCGGATTCATGGCCTGGTACTCCTGGTTCATGGTGTGGGAATCCTTTGTATTTGAAGAGATGACGCACGGCTATATCGCCCTGCCGCTGTGGATGCCACAAGTGCCACTGGGCCTGGGTACTACCGCTTTTACACTGGCGGTTCTGGACGCGCTCATTGATGCCTTGCGAGGCAAGATGCCGGCCTACATCGGGGCCGAAGACGAAATTAATCTGGAGGAAGTTTAATGGAGCCGATGACGTTATCCATTGTCCTCGCGATCAGCATACTGCTGATGCTGGCCGTTGGCGTGTGGGTTTCCCTGGCGCTGGTTGGGGTTGCTGCGCTGGGCCTGATGCTGTCCGGCAATGAGCAGGTTGGCCTGTTGTTCGGTACTTCAAGCTGGGGAGCCAGTACCGCATGGTCATTGACGGCACTGCCGATGTTCATCTGGATGGGAGAGGTGCTGTTCAGAACACGTCTGTCCTCCGATCTTTTTGCCGGGCTATCGCCTTGGCTCGGCGGCCTGCCGGGCAAGCTGCTGCACGTTAACGTGCTGAGTTGCGGTATTTTCGCGGCAGTATCAGGCTCTTCAGCGGCGACAGCAGCCACTATCGGCCGCATGACGCTACCGGAGCTCAAGGCGCAGGGATACAGTGATCGCATGGCGGTCGGAACCCTGGCCGGTTCAGGTACCTTGGGCCTGCTGATTCCCCCTTCCATTATCCTGATCGTGTACGGGGTTGCGGCGGAGGTATCGATTGGTCGACTGTTCATTGCCGGTGCCTTGCCCGGTTTGCTGCTGGTAACCCTGTTTATGGGCTACACCATGGTGTGGGCACTCATGAACAAGGACGAGCTGCCCAAGCACAGCAAGGAGCAGGTATCGCTGAAGGCCAAGATCGCAGCGCTGAGAAAGCTGTTGCCGATTATGGGTCTGATCGGCTTTGTACTGGGCTCCATTTACGGCGGTTTCACCACGCCGACCGAAGCGGCCGCCCTGGGTGTGTTCGGTGCGCTGGTACTGGCGGCCATGACCGGTTCGCTCAGCATGGAAAGCTTCAAGGGAAGTCTGCTGGGAGCGGTCAAAAGCTCCTGCATGATCGGCCTGATACTTGTTGGGGCGCACTTTCTGACTCTGGCCATGGGTTTTCTGGGTATTCCGCGCGCACTGACCGAATGGATCGGCACCCTGGGTCTGTCTCCGCTGGAGCTGCTGATCTACCTGACCGTTCTCTTTGTAGTGCTGGGCTGTTTCCTGGACGGCATTTCAGTGGTGGTATTGACCGTGGCGGTGATGTTGCCGATGGTACAGCAGGCAGGCATTGATCTGCTCTGGTTCGGCATCTACATCGTGCTGGTGGTCGAAATGTCGCAGATTACGCCGCCTGTCGGGTTCAACCTGTTCGTGATTCAGGCGCTGACCGGCAAGAACATTCTGTATGTAGCCAGGGCCGCGCTGCCTTTCTTCCTTATGATTTTGCTGGCGATCGTGCTGATCTACTGGTTCCCGGAGATTGTGACCTATCTCCCGACCACCATGACACAACGCTAATCAATCGCATAACGCCCCTGACCCGCCGGCTTTGGTCTGAAAGACAGGCATGACTGCGGTCAGCCGGCTGCAGGGGCTATCTATATCTGGAGATCACAGATGAAGCTTAATTGTGACATGGGTGAGAGTTTCGGCTCATGGAGCAAAGGCATGGATGCGGATGTAATGCCTTACATCGATATGGCGAACATCGCCTGCGGCTATCATGCGTCAGACCCGCAAACCATGGACTATACCGTGCAACTGGCACAACAGTCAGACGTGATGGTAGGGGCACACCCGGGCTATCCGGACCTGCTGGGCTTTGGGCGGCGGGATATGGTGCTGTCGGCCGATGAACTGCGCCTGATGACGGTCTATCAGCTGGCGGCGCTGGATGGTATCTGCCGGGTCAATGGCACCAGCATTCAGTATGTTAAGCCTCACGGGGCGCTCTATAACCGCATGATGGTTGACGAGGCGACCCTGGGGGCGCTGATGCAGGCGGTTGCGGGCTATTCTCGAGACTGCCCGCTGGTGGTGATGGCAACACCGGAAGCCGATGCGGTGCGTCGGCTGGCCGATCGACACGGCATCGAGGTCTGGTTCGAGGCGTTTTCGGACCGTGCCTACGATGACAGCGGGCGGCTGGCGAACCGGAGCATCCCCGGTGCCGTGCACAAGACAACCGAGGCCATCGAAGCGCAGGTGCTGCAGATTATTGAGGAAGGGGCGGTGACCTCTCTGGGTGGTCACAGAATACCGATCTGTGCCGACACTATCTGTATTCATGGTGACAGCGAGCATGCTGTAGCGGCAGCGCGCCATATTCGAGCAGTGGTGGGCGCATGACCCGCATGCAGCCTGTCAACGAAAGTACCTGGATCATCTATCTGGGGGATGAAATCAGTGAAGCAGTAGCGGCACAAGTGGCGCAGCTGACCCGCAACATTCGCGCCAGTCTGGGCAACTGTCTGACCGATATCATTCCCTCCTATACCAGTGTGCTGGTCAGTTTTGACCTGCAACAGGCCGATCGCTTTGCCGTTGAGGCCCTGCTGCGGACAGCATTTGAGCAGGTTCAAGGCGTGTCCGAGGATTTGTCTGATACTGAAGAGGTGGTATTGCCGGTCTATTATGGTCCGGAGGTAGCGCTGGATCTGGAATACATCGCCCGTGAGTGTCAGCTCAGTACAGAAGAAGTGATTCGGCTACATTCCGAGCAGATATACCGTGTCTATGCCATCGGCTTCAGCCCCGGCTTTGCCTATCTCGGTAACACGCCGGAGTCTCTAAGGATTGCGCGAAAGTCGACCCCGAGACTCAAGGTGCCGGCCGGCAGCCTCGGAATCGCGGACAACCAAACGGCGATTTATCCCTCTCAGACTCCAGGAGGCTGGCAAATTATAGGCCGAACACCACTGGACATGATCGACTGGGACAGTGAGACACTGACACGCGTGAACGTGGGAGATCGAGTGCGCTTCGATCCGATTGACCGGGAAACATTCATCGACATGGGAGGCCGGTTGGATGAGCTTTAAAGTTATTGATCCCGGCATGATCGCGCTGGTTCAGGATGGTGGCCGAGCAGGCTACCAGCATCTCGGTGTCACCACTGGCGGCCCTATGGATGAACATGCCTTTGACTGGGCCAACTGGCTGCTGGGCAACCCTCGAGGGTCTGCGGCCCTTGAAATCACCTACGGCATGCTGGTGCTGGAAGCACTGAGCGACATGACCTTTGCATTGGCCGGGGCAGACCTGGGCGCCACATTGAACGGTAAACCTCTGTTGCCATGGCAGCAATATCAGGTTCAGGCCGGGGATCGCCTGAAGTTCGGCACTCCAGAGAATGGTCTACGGGCCTATTTGGCCTTTCCTGGAGGCATTCAGACCGTGGCACGGCTGGGCAGTGCCGCAACCGTCACTCGTGAAAAGCTGGGCGGGCTGGACGGCAGTGGCAAACCCTTGCAAAGGGGGGATCGCTTGCTCTCGATGGAAAGTGCTGTCGCTGAGCAACGTGCCATGCCGGACTGGGCTATACCGGACTATTCCGAGCCGTTGAAGATGGGACTCATACTGGGCTATCAGTATGAGTGTTTTTCAATCACCCAGCGGATGAAGTTCTTTACCGCCCCCTACACGGTGACTTCCAATATTGATCGCATGGGCTATCGGCTCCAGGGAGAACCTGTCGCCAGCGAACAAAACGGGATTATTTCGGAAGGAATCGCTCTGGGAGCGGTACAGATTCCTCAAGATGGACAACCCATTGTGCTGATGCGAGACCGGCAGACAATCGGGGGCTATCCCAAGATTGGCTGCGTCTTCTCTCTGGATCTGGCCAAACTTGCCCAGCGCAAACCCGGTGATATTGTCGAGTTTCGGTTGATGGATGTTGCTGAAGCTGAAAACAGGCGCATGTTATACGACCGTCAGTTCAATCACTGAAATGGAATTGTTTGAACCTGTCGGCTGCTGAGGCGCGAATACCGATCTTGTGTGCATGCCCTGCCCCGTATCAGGTGGTCGGCATGCCTCACTAAAGCGCACTACCATGGTGCATTTTAGTGGGACATTACTCAGAAATTTATGACAATCGGCGTATTTCCGAATTTTCGGCATTAAATGCCGCTAAATGAACCGAACATGATTGTTAAGATCAGTCAAAAACGCACCATAAAAGTGCACAAGGCTATTGCAGAACATCCGTTTTGGCTATAAATTAGCCACCTGAACCCAGCCTATTTTCACCTGAACGAACGAGCCTTTCATGACCGCTTTTCGCAACCTTGCTCAAGCCGATCATTGCCTTACTATCAAGCAGGCCGATACCAACAGCTGGTGGATTCTGCGAACTGATCTGCCCAGTCACGGCCGTCGTAGCAGCATTCCCCGCGTGGTATTTTTTGGCACCAGCGAAGAGCAGGCCAAGGCCTGGCTGGCCAGCCGCACCGAGCCTTACTTCCTGCAGCAGTAAACCCTGTCGCCTTTCAGGCTGATCCGTTCATCTGGCCAGCCTGTTAATCCTGGCGCGGTATGCTGAGGGTCAGCTGTCCACCCCGCTGCACCAGTTCAAGATGCTGCATGAAACTCATCCCCAGCAGGACGGTTTCATCCGGCATGAACGGATTAATGCTGGCAGATACATTGCGCAGCTCGATGCTGCCCAGCTGCACCCGCTCCAGTCGCGTGGCGTACACACTGATGACCCCATTGGCTGTCACCGTTTTCTGTTCAGCCCCACGTTTCAAACCCAAGCGATCCGCCAGGATTTCCGGCACACTGACCCGGGTGGCACCGGTATCCAGCAGAAAGGTTACGGGCTGACCGTTGATCCGTCCCGGTGCCACATAGTGCCCACTCCGGCTCTGCTCAAGCACCACTTCACCACTGCCCGACTCGACCAGACTCAAGTGCTGATTCGGGTTGCGTTGTTCACCGACAAAATCATTGAAATACACCGTCAACAATACCAGCAACACAATCCAGGCAAGGTAGTGCATGCCCTTGGCCAAGCCTCGACGGGTACTGTCCGGGTCCTGATAGTCCGACATCTGCGTTACCTGTAGCTCTTTATCCCTGAGACCTCGAAAACAAGCGCTTTGCTCCCGCTTCAGAACAAGTCAATCTGCGGGGCAACCAGCTGGGCGAATGATTCGCCAATAAACGGCAGAATCGTATCCGCCACCGGCAGCAGCTGCTTGTCCACATAATGCTGGTAGTCTATCGGTGAACGCAACAGTTCAACCGGTTCCGGGCCATTAACGGTCATCACATAGGCAATGCTATCCCCTACCCGGTAGGCTGGCGGCAGTCCCTGCCGGTGCCGCGCATCCTCCAACTGCTGTGCGGCACGCACATGTGGCGGGCGATTGCGAATATAGGCGCTCAAGGGCTGGCGAATGCGGCGCCGATACACCAAGGCCTCGTCACAGGTACCGGCAAAAACGGCCTCGACCTGCTGTTGCAGCAGGCTACGCCAGGGACGGTCATGGAAGATACGACCGTACAGTTCCTGCTGAAATGTACGCGCCAGTGGCGTCCAGTCGGTCCGTACCGACTCCAGCCCTCTGAAAATCAGTGCCTCGTCACCATTCCCCTGCCGCTTGATCCCGGCATAGCGCTTCTTGCTGCCTTTTTCCGAGTGACGCATACGCGGCATCAAAAAACGACTGTAATGCGCTTCATACTGCAGCTCCAGTGCGCTTTCGATATCGAAGCGTCGCTGCAGTTGCGCCTGCCACCACCGGTTCAGCTCCGTGGCCAGATATTCACCGTAGGCATCCGTATCCACATCCGCCCATTCGTCTCCCAGCCACACAAAGACCGAATCGGTATCACCATAAATGACGGTATGGCCATACACCGACTCGATATGCTCGGCAGTCTGCTGCAAAATCTGATGGCCGCGCAAAGTAATAGAGCCGGACAAGCGCTGGTCGAAAAAACGGCAGACCCTTGAGCCCAGTACGCCGTAACAAGCATTCATCTGGATCTTGATTGCCTGAGACAACGCCGAGTTGCCGTCTCGCTTCGCCTGATCACGCGCCGCCCATAGCCGCTCAATAATGCCTGGCAGCAAGGCGTGGCGGCGATCGAAAATCGCGTGATGAAAGCCCGGCACCAGAGCTTCAGGCGGAGAATCCCCCCGTGTACCCATTGCCAGCCCCAGGGGGTCAATCTGAAAACTTCGGATAATGCTCGGGTACAGACTCTTGAAGTCCAGCACCAGCACATGGCGATAAAGGCCGGGGCGCGAATCCATGACAAAACCACCCGGTACTTCCAGATCGCCCAGCCCCGAAGCATATTCGGGTGCAACAAAGCCCGCCCGGTGCAGACGCGGCAAATAGAGGTTATCAAAAGCCTGTGATGAGCCACCAACCTTGTCCAATGGCAACCCTGTCAGACGGGCTCTCTCCAGCAAGTAAGGCACCAGTTCGGCGCGCTCGAAAATATCAGTCACCAGACGGCAGTCTTCCAGGTTGTAGCCTGCCAACGCTTCGGGCGCTTCACGATAGAGGCGTTGAATCTCTTCACCCCGGTCACCCGGGTCGTGGATCAGTTTGCCACGCCCCAGTAATTCCTGTGCAACAAACTCCAGGCTGTAACGCTCAAATTGCCAGGTTGCGCCCTTGAGTGTTTCAATGCCATCCAGCACGACTCGGCCGTTCAGCCGGGCAAACCAGCGCCCGGTCTGCGACTGCTCTACCCGCAACGGCTGTTGATCACGTCCCAGGCATAACCTGACACCCAGTGCCCGAGCCCTTTGCTCCAGTACCCGCAAGTCAAAACCAATGACATTCCAGCCAATCAACAGATCCGGGTCCAAACGCCTGACTTGCGTCTCCAGCGCCTGCAGCAGGGATCGTTCATCCACGCACGGAAGAATATGCGCCGCTGCAGGAATACTGCCATTGAACAGTACGACTTCCTGTGTCCCGCACTGCAGGGCAATGGACAGAATACGGTCGGCTCTGAGGGTGGTTTCAATATCCAGTGACAACAAGCGAAGGGTGGGGATAAAGGTATCACGTACCAGAGCAGGCCCGCTGTTCCTGTGGATAACTCGAGCGCCTGCGAAGATACCGCGCTCGATCAGATAGCGATCCACCGGACGCACATCCTCTTCCATCAGCGTAATCCCCGCCCGCTGCAGGCGTGCAAGAGCCTCGTGCCAGACGGACAGACTGTCGGCATAGAGTCCACAGACCGGTTGATGAGACAGGGTATGTAATGACAGTGGCCGCAGCAGGCAACCCTTGAGGTCGCACAGCAAGGCCTGAGCCCGCTCACGGTCGGCCGCCTGCAGAAAGGCGATAGCCGATTCGCCATCGATAACGATTTCTTCAGCGCCGGTCTCGGTACGCAGCCAGTAAACCAACTGTAAGCGCCCACGGTGATCGCGCTGACGGCGGGTCAGCGGCAGGCCAACCCGCGCGTCCATCAGTGGCCGAATGGCTCCACGGTTTCCAGGTCGGGAAAGTGTTGCAGCAGAGTATCGCGGTCCTCACGCTGGAACAGCAGTTTCAGGTTGGGGCCGGCGTCCATAGTGAAGTAGACCGGCAGTCCCTGCTCGCGCAGGCGCCAGACCTTCTGCATCGCCGCTACCGAGTCCGGCTGCCAATACAGCAGCGGCGGCCAGGAGGCGATCATAGTGGCATGCATCGACAGGGCGTTCTGCTCGGCTGTCTGTCCCAGAAGCGCAAAGTCACGCTCGGCGATAGCCTGATGCAGACGACTCAAATCCGCTGCCGCCTGCAGCGGCCAGCTTTGATACAGGTGAGCCGTTTCAACGGTACGCTGCATGCCCGAACGCGAATCCGTCGCCTTCTCACCGGCATCAATTTCCACCAGTCCGATACAGAATCCGGGCCAGTGATGATCCAGTGGAATACCATGACTGTCCAGGCCGTCTTCACGCTGCCCCATCTCCCACTCGACGAACCCCGTGAACAGAGACCGGCAGGCACTACCACTGCCCATACGTGCCAGGATCGACAAATGCTCTGACGGCAGGTCCAGTGCCAAGGCGTCATTGAGCGCCAGGGTCAGTGCCGCAAAACCGGACGCGGACGAGGCCAGACCGGCCGCCGTCGGAATATTGTTGCGGGTTTCCACCCGGAAGTAGAGCAGCTGATCACGGCGAAACAAATCGATGAATTCGCTGACCTTCCGGCTGAACTTTGCTCCCGGCTGCAGCTGCTGACCATTGAGCCAGACTTCATCCACCTGCCCTTCAATCGGGATCAGACGCGTGTGACTGCCCAGGTAGTCCAGTGATACCGACAGGGAGGCATTGATCGGCAAATTGAGCTCAGTGTCACGCTTGCCCCAGTATTTGCACAGGGCAATGTTGCTGGGCGCAAACTGCTCCGCCGAGGCAGACGCCTTGACCACTTTCGGCAGCAGTCGTTCAATCACTTCAATTCGTTTCATAATGGATCTCCACTCCCGTTGCGGCCACTGATACCGGAATCACGTCCCAAGGCATGTCCGACTCGACAACGCCCAACGCCAGCACACAGTCGCCCAGTCCCGAGCCGGATATCTTGGCACCCTGCACACCCGGCTCCGCTCTCAGGCGATGAATCATCTGCGCCAGCGTCGCATCACAGACACCCAGGGCATCCATCAGGCCCTGGTAGATATTCATCAACTCTCCCAGGGCAGACCAGTCCTGATCACGAACCGCCTGCTCCGCCTGGCGGCAGGTCTGCCCCATCAGGTGATACAGCCCCGTATACAGTTCAGGATGGCGTTCGGCCTTGCGCTCAACCAGAGCCAGCACATCGGGGGTTTTCATTTTGTAACCGCTATAGTACAGCACAATCGGAGGCAGGCCCGGTAATGGTCGAACCCCGGCCGGCGCCATGTCATAGCCGATCACGCCCCCATAAATACTGGCCGCCAGATCGGTCCCCGATCCTCGCCCATTCTGGACCTGATGGACGGCAGCCAATGCCGTTTCGAACAGTACTTCCGGGGCGGTACTCTGCCCGCTATACGCTGCCATGGCAGCCGTTGTCGCGGCGGTTACCGCAGCGGAAGACCCCAAACCGACCGTATGGGAAAAGCCGGATTGAATGGTCAGCTGAAAACCCCGTGACAAACTGGCTCGATAACGTTCGATTACGGCCAGTACAAAGGCTAGCTCCGGCATCGGCGCCAATGTATCCAGTGATCCGCTGTACTGCCCCAGCGCACTGTCAATCAGTACCTGCCGATCAGCACGAGGCAGCAAGGTCACGGTCAGTCGTGCTGCAACGGCACATGCCAGCGCTGGCTCGCCAAACAGCACGGCATGTTCGCCCATCAGCATGGTACTGCCCGGGGCACTGACTTCAATCTTCGAGTATACGGACACCTTCGGGATCCTCCTTCAATACCCCCCAGTGCCAATCAGGCAGCAGAGGAAATCCTGCCGGAGTCATCCCTTCCGGCAATAACAGTAGCATAAGCCCGCCCTGATCACCGGATACGGCCCCTGCACCGCACACCTTGGCTGCGCCACCGACCTGTTCGACCTGCTCAGCCAACCGCTGTAAGGGGGCTGGCACAACCCCGATACGAGCCAGCAGGCGATGATTGTGGCGAATCGGCTCAACCAACGAACTGCCCGACAACAATGCCGCTTCGACGGCTTGCGTCGTTTCGGTAAATTCATCCCAGATGGATGCGTTGGCGAAGTTGCGCCGTACCTGATCGACACAAGCGCCAGTGCTACAGGCCGGAGTCCCGGTAAACAGCCAAAACAGACCGGGGCCGACGCCACAATCTGACAGTTTCAAGTGCTGTACCTCGTCCTCCTGCACACGCACCAGACCACCGGAACAGACAGCTGCGGCATCAATAATGCTGCCACGGCCGTGCTGCAGACGTTCACAGTGACGTACCTGCCGAATCAGCTCATCCAGACTGTCAAAGCGACCAAACAGCTTGAGCAGTGCGGCAATCAATGCCGCCGAAGACCCCATGCCCGCGCCAATAGGGATATCGGAATCGATTTTCAGGCTGCCCTGAGGGCGAATCTCCAGCCCCGACAGCATGCGTGCCATATCCACGGCATAAAATGCCAGTTCGGCCGGTTTTTGCAGGATTCGGGTGATCGGCAGTTCGCCGCGCAGGTAGCGTTCAAAATGGCTGTCCAGCCGGCGACGCAGGCTTGCCAGCTTGTCCAGACCGAGCACATGCGTACGCTCCTGAGCATGCCAGCTCAGCCGCGGCAAACGATCCGGGCGGTAATGGATTCGCATGTGCCGATCCACCGCCAATGCCAACGCCGGTGCACCATACACGACCGCATGCTCACCGCTGAGGATAATCTTCCCCGGTGCACAGGCGGTCGGCATCAGCAGATTACGTATTCGCGTTTATGATGCGCAATGCCGGCCAGGCGGAAGCGTCCCGTTGTACCTTCGGCAAAACGATGCTCGCCACCATCAGCGGGCACCTGATTGCGGTACAGTTGCAGATATTCGTCATGCTCGATTTCACGACGTGCCGCCAGCAACGCCTGGTGATATTCCGTGTGCAGTGCCTCGCGATAGCCTGCGACGACAGTGCCGGAGAAAAACTCACCGACACAACCGGAACCGTAACTGAAAAAACCGATTCGCTTGCCGGACAGGTCTTCCTCGGTGTTCTCCAGCAGAGACGTCAGACCGATATACATGGAGGCCGTGTAACTGTTGCCGATGATGCGGTTGTAGAGCAGCGTGTCACTGATCTGGGCTTCCTGCTCATCGGCCGACAGACCGACCTTATTGTGACGTACCAGCTGCTGATGCGCTTTCTGCGCCATGCGGCTGAACGGCAGGTGATAGCAGAAGCGACTGAAATCGCCGAAGGCCAGATCACTGACGTCGCGGAAGTTGTCCCAGGCCTTTTTCAGCGCCTTGAGATAAATCTTGGTGGAGTACTTGCCGTCAACCAGGGCGGTGGAGCGATAGTTGGGGCGCCAGAAGTCCATCACATCTTCGGTATGGTTACCCACTTCAGGATCGATACTGACCAGGCGTGGATTACTGGCGATCAACATCGCCACGGCACCACAGCCCTGAGTTGCCTCTCCCGGCGTATCCAGGTCGTAGCGGGCAATATCGGAGGCGATCACCAGCACCTTGCAATCCGGTTTGCGGGCCACCAGAGCACAGGCCATCTGCAAGGCTGCGGTCGCGCTATAACAGGCCTGCTTGAGTTCAACCACTCGGCAGTTACTGCTCAGCCCCAGCAAGCGGTGAACATAAATACCGGCCGCCTTGGACTGGTCGATACCGGTTTCGGTCGCAAACAGCAGCGTGCTGACCGCTTCGGGACCGACCCGCTCAATCAGCGGCAGTGCGGCACTGGACGCCATGGTGACAATATCTTCATCGGGCGCCGCCATACCCATCTTTTCCTGACCGATACCGGTGTAGTACTTTTCAGGGTCCGTCCCCTGTACTTCAGCCAGCGTCTTCAAATCAAGATAGTAGTTGGAGGTGTAAAAGCTGATTTCGTCAATACCAACGGACATACTAGGCCAGGGTCCTCAACGCTCTTGGACAATAAGCGCCCTGTTTCGGAACAGCGCCGACATATCCGGCGTACCGAGCAGAAACATCGCAGTGATAAATTCCCGCCGCAACCGCTCAATCACAGCTACCACGGCTTCGGCAGATTCCATCGCCGGCTGCAGCAGGGGGGCAGCCATACCGCACAGCGAGGCGCCGAGTATAACAGATTTGACCATATCAATCCCATCTCTGAGCCCCCCGCTGGCAATCAATGTTGCCCGATCCAGAAACGGCGCCGCCTGCTGCAGTGCCAGTGGCGTTGGCAACCCCCAATCCTGGAACCGCAGACCGATATCACTGCCGTCATGACGCCGGTGGTGTTCGATCCGACTCCAGGAGGTCCCGCCACTGCCGGCCAGATCAAAGTATTGAATGCCCTGCGACAGACCCAGTGCAATATCGGCTGCCGACAGCCCGGCACCCACCTCTTTCAGCAAAACCGGAACGCCAAGCTGACGCCCCACCTCGCCGATGCGGTCGGCGATACCGCGAAAGTCGGTATCGCCTTCCGGCTGCACCGCTTCCTGCAGCGGATTGAGGTGGAAATAGAGCGCATCGGCTGCGAGGATATCGACGGCTCGCCGACACTGGTCAAGATCGAAACCATAGTTGAGCTGCACCCCGCCGACGTTACCGATCAGCACCGTGCTCGGCGCATGCTCACGCAGGGCGAAGCTGGCCTCGGCCGCCGGATGAGTGAACATCACCCGCTGGGAGCCCACTGCCATCGCCACCTGACAGCGCTCGGCCGCGATCGCCAGATTGGTGTTGATGGTACGCACCAGCTCATGGTCACCGCCGGTCATTGACGAAACCAGCAACGGAAAGCTGAGTCGCTTACCGAGGAAGTCGGTCGACGGATCGATCTCATCCAGTGCCAGCTCAGGCAACGCCCGGTTGGTCAGCAGAATACGATCAAACCAGTGGCCATGACGGTCCGTTTCAGGGTCACGCTCAATGGCTCGGATATGCTCGATCTTGCGCTCGTTGGTCGGGTCGGTCATTACCGCTCCAGTTTAATATGGGCTTCCATCAACTCGCCCGGATTCGTCTGCGCAGCCAGCAATGACAGTTCTCCACACAGTACGGTCGCCGCACAGATGGCGGCCAGGCGGCGCGCATTGGCGCCCGGCTCACGGACTTCCTTGCAGCCAAGCTGGCGCAGGTTGTCTTCAACAAAGTCGATTCCCTTGCCGTTGCCCACCGAGCCCACAATCAGGTTAGGCAGCGTACAGGAGAAATAGAGATCACCATCACGGACTTCCGCGTGTACAACCCCCTGAGAGCCCTCAATGATATTGGCCGCATCCTGCCCTGTCGCCAGATAGAACGCCAGCAACATGTTGGCATAGTGAGCGTTGGCACTGCGCAACCCACCGGCCATCAACGTGCCGATCAGGTTTTTCTTGATATTAAGATCCACCACTTTTTCCGGCGTGGTCTTGAGCCTGCGTGCACAGATTTCACGCGGAATAAGGATTTCGCTGACCACATACTTGCCGCGACCAAGAATGCCGTTAACGGCCGTGGCCTTCTTGTCGGAACAGTAGTTGGCGGAGATCGAGGAGTAACGCAGCTGTGGATACTCGGTCAGAATCCAGGGAATAAGTTTATCCGCTGCATTAGTGACCATGTTATGGCCGGAGGCATCACCGGTGGTGAACTCCAAACGCAGGTAAATCAGATTGCCAACAATCTGGCTGTGCATATCGATCAGTTTGGCAAAACGACTGCTGGTGGCAACCACGGCATTGAGATCATCCTGACGTGCCTTGATCGACTGTAGCGCCTGGTGTGCCGCCAGAGCATCATCGGCCTCCAGCAGAATGGAACGGGTCATCCGCTCATCCACCACCGTGGTGACAATTCCCCTTTCCGTCAGATTCGAAACGCGAGCACCACGACCGACCGAGGGCCACAGTGGCGTCTCATAGGTTGCAAGGGGCACGCTGAGCTTCTCGTCGACGACATCACCGCTGATCTTGATCGGCCCGACCCAGCGCATCGGGATCGGCGCTTCCAGTATTTTGTGTGACTTCATGCTCGGCGCATCCTTTAAATAGAAAAGGGCTGCCCAGCCGGACAACCCTTCGAAAGATCTAAGGCTGCGCGAATTTTAAGCCACCCACACCGAGGGATGCAATTATTGCACACCAACACCCGCCGCCAAGGTGCCTGACCTGAATCTGCGTACAATTGAAAAAGCCCATGCAGGCAAAACCTGCATGGGCTTTCGGAACACTTCCGGAGCAAATCAGTCGTCCAGCAGGTTACGTCCCTTACCGGCGGCAATGCGCATGCGCAGTGCGTTCAACTTGATAAAGCCTTCCGCGTCCTGCTGGTTGTAGGAACCGGCATCGTCTTCGAAGGTTGCGATGCTTTCGTCGAACAGGCTGTCTTCGGAACGACGGCCCACGGCGGACACGCTGCCCTTGTACAGTTTGACGCGCACATCACCGTTCACGTTGCGCTGGCTGTAGTCGATCAGCTGCTGCAGCATTTTGCGCTCTTCAGACCACCAGAAGCCGTTGTAGATAATTTTCGCGTAGCGTGGCATCAGTTCGTCTTTCAGATGCGCCGCTTCACGATCCAGCGTCAGCGATTCAATCGCACGGTGCGCCTTCAGCATGATGGTGCCCCCCGGCGTCTCGTAACAGCCGCGTGACTTCATACCGACAAAACGGTTTTCAACGATATCCAGACGCCCCACCCCATTGGCACCGCCAACCTTGTTCAGGTATTCCAACACGGTAGCCGGAGACATTTCCTGACCGTCAATGGCAACGATATCACCCTTGCTATAGGTCAGCGTCAGGTAAGTCGGCTCATCGGGCGCCTGTTCCGGGCTGACACTCCAACGCCACATGTCGTCTTCGGCTTCAGCCCAGGGATCTTCCAGAATGCCGCCTTCATACGAAATGTGCAGCAGGTTGGCATCCATGGAGTAGGGAGACTTTTTCTTGCTGGAGCTGAAGTCCACCGGGATGTCACGCTCTTCACAGTAGGCCATCAGCGTTTCACGGGATGTCAGATCCCATTCACGCCAGGGAGCGATCACCTGTACGCCCGGCTTCAGCGCATAGGCGCCCAGCTCGAAACGCACCTGGTCGTTACCCTTGCCGGTCGCACCGTGAGAAATCGCATCGGCACCGGTTTCGTTGGCAATCTCGATCAGACGCTTGGCAATCAGCGGACGGGCGATGGAGGTACCCAGCAGGTACTCGCCTTCGTAAATGGTATTGGCACGGAACATCGGGAAAACGTAGTCACGTACAAACTCTTCACGCAGGTCTTCGATGTAGATTTCCTTGACGCCCAAGGCTTCGGCCTTGGCACGCGCAGGTTCCACTTCTTCACCCTGACCCAGGTCGGCCGTAAAGGTTACGACCTCGCAGTTATAGGTATCCTGCAACCAGCGTACGATTACAGAAGTATCCAGACCGCCTGAGTACGCCAGAACGACCTTTTTAATATCGGACATGTTGCTGCTCCAGAAACAATTGCCGGCCGAACACCATGATCGACCGGCCGCTAAGATTCACTCGGCACAAGTGACATTAATATATCAGAAAGCCCCGCCCCGCTGAACTGTTGCGCACACTAGTCGCGTTCAAGGCGAATCGCCACACGGCGGTTACGGGCTCGATTTTCTGCACTGGAATTGGGCACAACCGGGTAGCGCTCTCCATGAAAGCGGGTGATGATCATTTCCTCCGGTATGCCCTGACTGCGCAGATAACGGCTCACTTCCTCCGCTCGCTGTTTGGACAGGTCACGGTTGAGCAAACGGCGACCATAGTTATCTGAATGACCATCCACATAGATGGACTTCACGCTGTCGTCCGTTTTCACGTACAGCGCAATCAGGTCCAGCCGCTCGCGAGTGGCATCCGACAGACGCCAGGTAGCGGACGGAAAGAGCACGGCAGTACGCGCCACCTGGCGATAGTTCACCGGCAGCAGCGTTGTCAGACACCCAAGATAGTCATCATAGGCCGACTGGAAGTTGGCGGCCGAGATGCCGACCTCGACCGGCTCGCCGCTGCTGAACCAGTGCGCACTGGAGAAGGTCGGAGTCATGCCGCGGTGCAACGCAACCAACATCTGATTTGCCGCTTCACTGCTCAGCGCCAGCGCGCCGCCTTCCTCGACCTTGACTCGTGCAATATTGAACGGCGCCACGCCCGGTTGCCAGGAAGATGCCCGTGCCATCAACAGCACCTCCCCCGCCAGCTGATCCTGCTGGGTCGGCCGCAAGACAAAACGCAACGACTCCCCGGCCTCATGTTCGAACAGGGCCTGCCCAAACGCGGGCACCTGCTGGCTGAGGCGGCAAAAGAAGCGTGATGTTTCCATCTCCCATACCGATTCGTCTATCGATGCCCGAAACACCACGGCCTGCGCCCAGCCCGGCATCAACAGCAGCAGTAACAGGACCAGACTAGGGGTGTTCACATGCACTCTCCAATGATCAGTTGCACTTTGTTTAACGGCCGAACAGGGCTCGCCTTAAGCTCATTTTGACGCTGCCGACCAGGCTGTTAGAATGCCTGCGGCCACTTTTCTCACCTGTAAATAAGGATTTTCGTGACTCACCGCCATAACGCCCCTCACCCGATGGCTGATCGCTTTCGCGGTTTTTTGCCCGTTGTTGTCGATGTCGAAACTGCCGGCTTCAACCCGCGCACCGATGCCCTGCTGGAAATCGCCGCCGTCACACTGACCATGGATGAGAACGGCTACCTGATGATCGACCAGAGTTACGATGCCAATGTAAAACCCTTCCCCGGCGCCAACCTGGAGCGATCCGCTCTGGAGTTCACCGGCATAGACCCCGATGACCCGGCACGCCAGGCCGTCGCCGAACAGGAGGCGCTGGAAAAGATTTTCAAGCCAATCCGAAAATCGATCAAGTCCCATGACTGCAAAAGGGCCATTCTGGTTGGGCACAATGCATCTTTCGACCACAGCTTCGTGACCAACGCCGCCGAGCGCTGCAATATCAAACGCAACCCTTTCCACCCGTTTTCAACCTTCGACACCGTATCCCTGTCCGGCCTCGCCTATGGACAAACCGTTCTGGCCCGCGCCTGCGACCTGGCTGGCATTGACTTTGACGGCAAACAGGCTCATTCGGCCCTGTATGACACCGTTAAAACCGCCGAGCTTTTCTGCACGATCATTAATCAGTGGAAAGACATGGGCGGCTGGGACATGTTCCTGGCGACCCGTGACTGAACGGTCGCCCTGAAAAACCCGCACAAAAAAACCGCGTCTGAGTAGCAGCGCGGTTTTTTTGTGCATCCGGATATCCGACTCAAATAGTTACAGCTTATCGGACTCTTCCGCCAGGTACTGGGCAACTCCGACCGGAGACGCATCCATTCCCTTATCTCCCTTGTTCCAGCCCGCCGGACACACTTCACCGTGCTCCTCGTGGAACTGCAAGGCATCGACCAGACGAATCAGCTCATCCATATTACGCCCCAACGGCAGATCGTTCACGATCTGGGAACGTACAACACCTTCCTTGTCGATCAGGAAAGCGCCACGGAAGGCCACACCAGCATCAGCCTCGACATCGTATGCCTGACAAATTTCATGCTTGATGTCGGCGACCAGTGTATATCGGACCTGGCCGATACCACCCTCGTTCACCGGCGTGTTGCGCCAGGCATTGTGCGTGAACTGAGAGTCGATAGAAACGCCGACCACCTCGACACCGCGCTCTTGAAAAGCGTCCATGCGATGATCCAGCGCAATCAGCTCCGATGGACACACGAACGTAAAGTCCAGCGGATAGAAGAAGACCAGACCATACTTGCCCTTGATCGCTTCCTTCAGGTTGTAGCTATCAACAATCTGACCATCGCCCAACACTGCCGCGGCGTTAAAATCAGGTGCCTGCTTGCCTACCAGTACGCCCATGCTAATTCTCCCCTTACCTGTTATGTAATCATGCAACCTCCCGCCGACAGGCTTAGCCTGCTGGCGGGATAAACGGCATCATGCCTCGGCATCACCTTCAGTCTGGGCAGCGGCAACAACCATATCCTTCAGCTCACCACTGGCAGCCATCTCGCAGATGATGTCACAGCCACCGACCAGCTCGCCATTGATCCACAACTGAGGAAATGTCGGCCAGTTGGCATACTTGGGCAATTCAGCACGAATATCCGGATTTTCCAGAATATTCACGAACGCAAAGCGCTCGCCGCAGGACATGATTGCCTCAACCGCACGGGAGGAAAAACCGCACTGCGGGAAGCGTGGAGTACCTTTCATGTACAGCAGAATTGTATTGTTTTCGATCTGTTCTTTGATCGTGTCGACTACGCTCATTTATACACCTTCTTACATCTAATCATGAGGACCTGGGCCTGATTGACAGCTTAACATATAACCAAGCGCCACACTCAAGTTAGACCCTGCACCCGCCCGATAAATTCTCATCCGCAATAGGACCCGCAAGCGTCCTCGCCGCCTTGTGCCACCAGCAGCAAAGCAGGCACAGCCCGCCCATAGTCCCGGTTGGAATTGCCAAACCGGACATCTGCTCCTAGAATGGTTACTTTATCGGCAGCTCTGGCTGCCTTTTTGCGTTGTAGGGAGACTCCCATGGCTACGCAGCCATTGATGAACGTTTTCAACCGGCTATCGGTCGCCTTCGAGTACGGTGAAGGGGCCTGGCTGTACGATACTGCAGGCAACAAGTACCTGGACGCCCTGTGCGGTATCGCCGTTACCGGCTTGGGCCACGCCCACCCGGCCGTGACGCACGCCATCAGCGAACAGGCCGCCAAACTGATTCACTGCTCCAATATCTATACAATTCCGCAGCAGGAACGACTGGCTGAGCAACTGGTTCGACTGTCCGGCATGGACAACGCCTTCTTTGCCAACTCCGGTGCCGAAGCCAACGAAGCCGCCATCAAGCTGGCTCGCCGCTATGGCCACAGCCGCCATATCGACAATCCGGCCATTATTGTCATGGAACATGCCTTTCATGGTCGCACGCTGGCAACCCTGAGCGCCACCGGCAACCGCAGCACCCAACAGGGGTTCGAGCCGCTGGTAACAGGTTTTGTCCGGGTTCCCTTCGATGATGTCGACGCCGTTCGCCAGGTTGCCCGCCACAACCCCGATGTCGTTGCGATTCTGGTCGAGCCGATTCAGGGTGAAGGCGGCATGCACATCCCGGCTCCGGACTACCTGAACCAGTTGCGCCAGATCTGCGACGATCACCAGTGGCTGCTCATGCTGGACGAGGTCCAGAGCGGCAACGGCCGTACCGGCCGTTATTTCGCCTATCAGCACAACGATATCCTGCCGGATGTCGTTACCACGGCCAAAGGGCTGGGCAACGGCTTCCCGATCGGTGCCTGCCTGGCCCGCGGCGCTGCCGCCAAGGTATTTGGCCCCGGCAACCACGGCACGACCTTTGGCGGCAACCCGCTGGCATGCGCGGCGGCACTGGCTGTCGTCGACACCATCCGGCACGATAATCTTTGCCAGCGCGCCGAAACACTCGGCAATCGCATTGCCGACGGATTTCGTGCCCAGTTGGACAAAAGCCCCTATATAAAGGACATTCGTAACAAGGGCCTGATGATCGGCATCGAGCTGACCGAAGCCGGCAGCGAGCTTGCGGTTCTGGCCAAAATAAAAGGCATTTTGCTCAACATAACCGGCGGCGGTCGTGTCATTCGTCTGTTGCCACCCCTGATCATGTCCGATCAGGAAGCCGATTTACTGGTTAATACCGTTGCTCAATTGATCCGGGTTTATGCCGGTGAAGAGCGCACCAGCGCCAACTGAGCATTTTTTATTCAACCGACACCGGGAGCCGGCGGCCTTTAGCCACCGACCGATAATATCTATGAGTACACGACACTTTTTGACCCTGCTGGACATGACGCCGGAAGAGCTGCAACAGATCGTGCAGCGCGCCATCACCCTCAAGCAGATGCGTAACGCGGGCGAGATCTACGAACCTCTGAAGAACAAGGTCATGGCCATGATCTTCGAGAAAGCTTCAACCCGCACCCGAGTTTCATTTGAAGCAGGAATGGCCCAGTTTGGCGGCCATGCCATGTTCCTGTCTCCCCGCGACACTCAGCTGGGCCGCGGCGAGCCTGTCGAAGACAGCGCCCGCGTTATTTCCAGCATGGTCGATGTCGTCATGATCCGTACTTTCAGCCACGAACTGGTTGAAACCTTCGCCCGCTACTCCCGAGTGCCGGTTATTAATGCGCTGACCGACGACTACCACCCCTGTCAGCTGCTGGCCGACATGCAGACATTTGCCGAGCAGCGCGGCTCTATCAAGGGCAAGACCGTCGTCTGGATTGGCGATGGTAACAACATGTGCAACTCCTACATCAACGCGGCACGCCAGTTCGATTTCAAATTGAACGTTGCCTGCCCGGAAGGCTTCGCCCCCAACGCGGATCTGGTCTCACTCAACAGCGACCGGGTCAAAGTATTCGAAAGCCCGGAAGAAGCCGTCAAGGGTGCACACCTGGTCGTTACCGACGTCTGGGCCTCCATGGGCCAGGAAGACGAGCAGCGTGAACGTATCCGTGAATTCCGCGGCTACCAGGTCACTCCCGCATTGATGGACCTGGCCGATGACGATGCCATCTTCATGCACTGTCTGCCTGCCCACCGCGGTGAAGAAGTCAGTGAAGAAATGATGGAAGACCCCCGCTCGGTTGTCTTCGAAGAAGCCGAAAACCGCCTGCACGCTCAAAAGGCCCTGCTGGAATTCCTGCTGGCAAAGGCCTGACACCCTTCCCTGCGGCCTCGGGAGGCCCCGAGCGCCGCATTCGCCAGACATTTACATTAAGTACTATACTGGCTGTTATCCGCACTCCTAAGGGCTTGATAGTGGGTATGATAGAAATTCGTCACCTGAAAACGCTTGCCGCGCTTCGCGATGCAGGCAGCCTGGTCGAAGCCGCCGAGCGCATTCATTTGACCCAATCCGCCTTGTCTCATCAGATCAAGGATCTGGAGGAACGGCTGAATTGCTCATTGTTCATTCGCAAGACCCGACCTCTTTGCTTTACCAGCGCCGGGCAACGCCTGCTCAATCTTGCCGATGAGCTGCTGCCCATGGTCCGTAGCGCCGAACGCGACATCATGCGTCTGGCCGGTGGCGAAACCGGCCGACTGAATATCTGTATTGAATGCCACAGCTGCTTTGACTGGCTGATGCCCACCATTGACCATTTCCGCCAGCACTGGCCCGAAGTGGAACTGGACCTGTCAACCGGCTTCAGCTTTTTACCACTACCGGCTCTGGCTCGTGGCGACCTGGACCTGGTCATCACTTCTGACCCCGAGCCGCGTACCGGCATTCACTACGTTCCCCTGTTCAGCTATGAGTCCATACTGGTCATGGGGCGCCAGCACAGACTGGTGGCCAAGCGTCACATCCAGCCCCAGGATCTGGCACAGGAAACACTGATTACCTACCCGGTCGAGCAAGACCGACTGGATGTATTCACCCGCTTCCTCGACCCGGCCGGTACCGAGCCTGCCGCCATTCGCACCTCCGAGTTGACCGTCATGGTCATGCAGCTGGTTGCCAGTGGACGCGGCGTATCCGCCCTGCCCAACTGGGCCGCACACGAATACCTGCAACGGGAATATATCGCCGCCCGTCCACTGGGTGAAAAGGGACTCTGGTGTACACTCTACGCCGCCATGCGTGAAGATCAGAAAGATGCCGATTTCATGGTCGATTTTCTGAATACGGCCCGCGAGGTCACCTTCCGCAACCTCAATGGCATTCGCTCGGCCTGACGCACATGCCCTTTCGACCCTCCGGTCGGAAGGGCACTCTCCGGCACCAGCATGCCCCGCCTGTCAACAACCCGTCTATCCTGCCGGAAAGTCTACTGCCGCCGCCGCATATTTGCGGTAAGATCATGACTTTGTTCATCCATCTAGCAATGAGAGAGTAAGCATGGAACTCTGGACTCCAGACAGCTGGCGCAGCAAGCCCATCAAACAGCACCCGACCTACCCCGATCAGGACGCCCTGTATCGGGTTGAGAAGGTGCTGGGCGAGTATCCGCCGCTGGTCTTTGCCGGCGAGATCCGCTCTCTGACTCAGGAACTGGCTCAAGTCGCCGAAGGCAAGGCATTCCTCCTGCAAGGCGGCGACTGTGCCGAGAGCTTTACCGAGTTCAACGCCAACAAGATCCGCGACACCTTCAAGGTCATGCTGCAGATGGCTGTGGTCATGACCTTTGCCGGCAGCTGTCCGGTGGTCAAGATTGGTCGCATGGCGGGCCAGTTTGCCAAGCCACGCTCATCGGACACCGAAGTCATCAACGGAGTCGAGCTGCCCAGTTACCGCGGTGATATCATCAATGACATCGCCTTCACCAGCGATGCACGCACGCCTGACCCCGAGCGTTTGCTGTCGGCCTACCACCAGTCCTCGGCCACACTGAACCTGCTGCGCGCCTTCGCGACCGGCGGCTTTGCCGATCTGCACAAGGTCCACCAATGGACTCAGGGCTTCGTTCAGCAAAGCCCCCAGGGTGAAAAGTACCGCCACCTGGCCGATCAAATCGACCAGACCATGGCCTTTATCGAAGCCTGCGGCATCAGCTCAAGCAACACGCCCCAGCTGAAAGAAACCAACCTGTATACCTCTCACGAAGCACTGCTGCTGGGATACGAGCAGGCCTTGACCCGCCAGGACAGCCTCACCGATGACTGGTACGACTGTTCCGCGCACATGCTGTGGATCGGGGACCGCACCCGTCAGCCGGACCACGCCCACGTGGAATTCCTGCGCGGCGTACGCAACCCGGTCGGCATCAAGGTTGGTCCCAGCACTCAGGTCGACGACCTGCTGCGCTTGCTGGATATTCTCAACCCTCAGCAGACCCCGGGCCGCATTACCCTGATCGCGCGCATGGGAGCCGACAAGATCACCGAGATGCTGCCGCCACTGGTCCGTGCGGTCAAAGCCAGCGGCCACCATGTGGTCTGGAGTTCAGACCCCATGCATGGCAACACCATCAAGGCATCCAGCGGTTACAAAACCCGCAGCGTTGATGCCATTCTGGCTGAAATGAAAGGCTTCTTTGAAGTGCACAATGCCGAAGGCACGCATGCCGGGGGCGTACACTTCGAAATGACCGGTAACGATGTCACCGAGTGTATCGGTGGCGCCTACCGTATCACGGAAGAAGGCCTGGCCGACCGTTACCACACTCAGTGTGATCCGCGTCTGAACGCCGACCAGTCACTGGAACTGGCCTTCCTGATTGCCGATACACTCAAGGCCGCACGCAAGGAGTAACCATGAGCCAGCACCAGCATGTCAGCGCCTTGCTGATCCAGATCCGCACTGAAATGCAGGCCCTGGGATTCTGGCAGACCCAGCCGCCACAACCGGCGGCACTGGCCAGTCGTGAACCTTTCTGCGTGGACACTTTGGACTTTACCGAGTGGGTACAGTGGCTATTGCTGCCACGGCTGGAAGAAATGGTGGCGCGTCAAGCGCCACTGCCACAGAACAGTGAGATCAAACCCATGGCCGAAGAGGTGTTCAAGCAGATGCAGGCAGACACCTCAACGCTGCTGGGCCTGATCGAGCAATTGGATCAACGACTGAGTACTCGCCATTAACTGAAACGCCACAGGATCGCCCATGAGTTTTGACAAACACCACTCGCTGATGTTTCGCATGGGCTTCGGTGGCGTATCCAACGCCGAAAACCGCCGTGCCCGCTACTGGGGCAAGCGCCTGGAGTGGCCCATGCTGCTCCTGGCATTCTGGATTCTGATTGACTGGTACCTCCGTGCCGACGGTATTATCCGCGGCATGACGCATCAGGTCACCGATTGGGTGCTCTGGCTGGGCTTTGTGATCGAGCTGGTACTGATGCTGTCAATCGTGGATGACCGGCGGCGCTACCTGAAAAGCAACTGGATGAGCCTGGTCATTATTATTGCCGGGCTTCCCGCACTCTGGGGCGATTACGCCTTTTACCCCGGCGCTATGCGCAGCCTCCGACTCCTGGTCATGCTGGGTATTCTATTCAAGGTCTCAAAGGACCTGCGCAGCATCCTGTCCCGGCACAACCTGGGCACCACCCTGATGGTCTGCCTGCTGTTCCTGATCTTTTCGGGCTTTCTGATTGCGGCCCTGGACCCGGCCTTTGACGGTCCTCTGGACGGTATCTGGTGGGCCTGGGTCACCATGACAACCGTCGGCTACGGTGACCTGGTGCCCAGCACCGACGAGGGGCGCCTGTTCGGTTCCCTGCTGATCCTGATCGGTATTTGCATGTTCTCACTGCTGACCGCCAGCTTTTCAGTGTTCTTTATCGAAAAGGACGAGGGCCAGATTGCCGAACGGGAGCGACAGAACCTGAACCGCATCACGCGACTGGAAAACCGGCTGGAAGCCATTGAAAAGCAACTGGAATTCATGCTGGTACTGCTGCAAACATCAAGCAGCCCCAAAAGCACACCCCCGGACAACAGCGAGACTCCACAAGCCGGGACGGACAAGAGCGACCGCAACGATCGCCCCCGCGACGAATCCGACTAAACGGTCAGATCAGCGCCTCCTCCTTGCGCCGCGCAGCCGTAAAGATATGTTCGGCCAGACCCACACCGGTTTCGGACATGGTCTGGTAGGTATGGTCGGCCCCCGCCTCCGTAATGGCATCCGCATGATCGGCAAACATGCTGTGCGCCACGATCACACCCTCGAAACCCACTGCACGCAGCTCACGCGCCGCTGTCACCTTGGCTTCGACATCATTGGCAGCCAGAATCACATACTTCAGCTGCGGTGCACTCAAACGTTTCCAAAGCTGCACATCTTCGGCATCGGCAAACACCACATTACGGCCGCACTCCACATGTGCCTTCACCTTGGTCGGATCCGAATCCAGCGCCACCATCGGAATATTGCGTGGCTGCAGGTGATCATAGGCCGCCGTCCCGGTACGCCCCATACCGATTACCAAAATCTGTGCATCCCCCAGTGACAACGGCTGCTCGTCAGGGTGAAAGCCCTTGCGTTCAAAACAGCCGAGCCAGTTGCCCAGATACTCATACAGCGGATGTGCAACCCGGTACAACGGTGCCGATACCAGGAAAGACACCGATACTGCTATCGCCAGCGGTATCAACCATTCGGGAAGCACAATACTGGCCACTATCAAGCCGAATTCGCTATAGTTGGTCAGACTCAGACTGGATAGAAAGGCGCTGCGCGCGCGCAGCTTGAACATCAGCAACAGGAAGAAGAACAGTATCCCCTTCAGCGGCAGCACCACCCCCATCACCAGTGCAAAAACCAATGCATCCATGTTTGGCAGACCACCCATGCCGATCTGCAGGAAGAAGCCAACCAGAAATACTTCCTTGATACTCCACAGCGACTGAGACAGCTCACCCGCGCGACGGTGGCCGGACAGCAGAGCACCAAACGCCAACGCCCCCAGCTCAGAGCTTAACCCGACCAGCTCGAAACCCTTGCCTCCGATAACCAGCGCCAGCAGCAGCCCAAGCAGCACCAGCAGCTCTTCATGCCCACTGAGGTCCAGCAGCTTATAGATCAGCGGTCGCAGCAATGGCAGGGCAAAGACCAGCACCGCCCAAGCCGATGGCATTTTGCCGCTGGCCAGTGCCATAACCAGCAGTGCCAGCAGGTCCTGAACGATGAGGATACCGATGGCGACTCGACCGTGAAAGGCGCGCAGCTCACGCTTGGATTCGAGTACCTTGGCCGCCAGCACCGTACTGGAAAACGACAACGCGACGCCCAGCATCAGAGCGGTGTACCATTCCACATCCATGAACAGATACAACGCGGGCGTTAACAGGGAGATCGATATCACAAAGTGGAGCACCCCGCCGCCGATCACTTCCGGGCGCACCAGGTTCCGCACTTTGAGCTTCAACCCTACTGTAAACAACAGCAACAGTACGCCCAGATGGGCCAGATAGTTGAGTACCTTGGTCCCCTCAATGGCGATTCCGGCCACATTGCCGACCGCCACAATGGCAAACCCGGCCGCCAGATATCCAATCAAGGGCGGCAAGCCTATCAACTTCACCCCCATCCCCAACCCGAAGGCAAAGGTGATCCAAACCGCTTCAATCACAAACGACTCTCCATAGATCCTGCAAATGCGCGCATTAAACCATGACGTGTGAATACTGTCAGCGACAGGGATCAGAATTTTAGGCCGACGCGGCTGACTCGCCCCTCTTCCAGCGCCTTCACCACCAACTGTATGGAACCCAATGCCACCCGGTCGCCCACGACAGGCGGCGCCTGCAGGGACGCTGCCATATAATCGGCAAGGCTGTCCGCCTTCAGCGCCTCATCCACCTCGACCCCGAAGTTTTGCGCCAACGCCTGTAACTGCACACTGCCGTTCAATTCAAACACACCAAAGAAAGCGCGCTCCTGCAGCGCCGGAATCGACTCTACCGAACTGAACAATCGGGCCAGTGGGCGCTCCGTGGCCTCATCGCCAATCACGGCCAACTGATCACCGCTCTGAAGCTTCAGATCTGCGGCATAGGGCTGCATGACACCGTCACGCAGAACAGCCGACACCACACAGTCCGGCGGCATACGGACGCCTTTCAATGTCCGGGGCGGGGTCCAGTGCTCGCCATCCAGCTCAAACACCATCAAGCGATGATTACGTGGCGATGACCACTCGATATTCAGACGCCTCACGGCTGCCGGTTCAGCCGGCAGCTCCAGCTTGAGCCAACGCGCCACCCGCGCCAGCGTTGCACCTTGCAACAGCAGCGACAACGTGACAATGATGAACGCGATGATCGGAAACACGGCCGCGTGTTCAATGTCGGCCATCAAAGGAAACAGCGCCAGCACGATGGGAACCGCTCCACGGAGCCCAACCCAGGCAATGAACAGCTGCTCGCGCCAGCGAAAGCCAAACGGCCACAGGCTGAGCCCCACCGCCAGTGGTCGGGCCACCAGTATCAGCACTGCCGCCAGCGCCAACCCTTCGGGAATGTAGTTCATTTTCTCGTGTGGTGACAGCAACAGACCCAGCATCAGGAACAGACTCAGTTGTGCCAGCCAGGCCAGGCCGTCATGTACCTGCAGAATATCGTCCATCTTGCGCAGGCCCTTGTTTCCGACCAAAATCCCCATCAAGTAGATCGCCAGAAAACCACTGCCGTCCAACAGACTTACCAGCGCAAAGACACTGAGACCCGCTGCCGTAACCAGCAGGGGATAGAAAGCGGCCTGCAGCTGCAGGTGCGGCAGAATGCGTGCCAGTATCCACCCGCCTGCCAGCCCGCCCACGGCTCCAAGCCCCATCTGCTTCACCAGCAGCAGCAACGCTTCTCCGGCCCCCGGTGGAGTCGTGCGGGTAATCAGCTCCAGCAGAATAATGGTCAGAAAAATCGCCATGGGATCGTTACTGCCCGACTCAATCTCCAGCGTCGCACTGACACGTTCGTTCAGCCGCAGGCCGTGACTCTGCAACAGCGCGAATACAGCCGCCGCATCTGTCGAGGAAATAATAGTACCCACCAGCAATGACGGCAGCAGCGGCAGCCCCAGAATCCAGTGCGCAGCCCAGCCGGTAATGCCCGCCGTAATGACAACACCGAAGGTTGCCAGCGACAGCGCCGGCTTCAACCCCACACGAAAGGTTTCAAAGCGCGTACGCATGCCGCCATCCAGCAAAATCACGGCCAGTGCCAGATGACCGACCAGAAAGGTGCTCTCAACGTCGGCCGACATCAATAGCCCCGCTTCCGTTTGCCCCGCCAGCAAGCCAACCCCCAGAAACAGCAACAGCACCGGCATGCCGATGCGATTGGAAAGCGGGCTGAGCAGTATGCTGACCAGCAACATGGCGCTGGCAAACAACAGGGTCAGGATCATGGTGACTGCGGTCCTTTTATGCGTGTTCAACAATTAATCTATCACAGACGCCACTTTGACTCGCCCTGCCATCTCAAAGTGCAAGAGCATGGTTGGCGGAGGAGTGCTAAAATGGCGGCCGATCTCAATATTACTGCGTGAGCGTGTATGTCTGCTGAAAATACCCTGCCCGACTCCCTGACCGACCTGCTGCGTTCCACCGGTGCAGCCCTGCGCATCTTCGACATGGGCCGACGCATCAGCAAGCTGCCTCTGGAACAGTTTCGCCGTATCGAAGCGTCACTGCTTCCTTACCCCACCCCTTTCCAGCACTTGGCCTGGCTGGCGGTATTGATCTGGAACCCCAAACAACGCAACGAAAATGCGGTCTGGTTTCTGCGTCTGCCTCTGGACGAACAGGGATTGGTTGCGCCGGCAGCGCGGGACGATCTGGTCAAGCGCCTGGTGCAGAATGTCATCAACAGCCGCAATGGCCAGCCGGATGAAGATGCGCTCAAGGACAATCCGTACTCTTTCACTCCGGACCAGAGTCGCATGGCCGCCTTTCACGCACTGGCCGCCCGCGAAATGAAATCACCGGCCTCACCCCACTATGAAAGTGCTCAGGCCTGGTTCAAGGGACAACTACCGCTGGAACAGTGGCAATCCCTGGCCTATCAGGGGCTGGCCGATTTTGTCCTTCGTCTGGATCAGGACGGCAACGCCGACGCCCTGTGCGAACGCCTGCCCCTGATGCCCGCAGCCGTACTGGAAACCCTTTGCCCTCTGCTCGAGCACATACAGCCCTCCGATCCTCTGCAACAGGCACTCCTGGCACAACTGCAACAGGCACTTGCAACCGACGACAGCAATCGCGTGGCTGCACTCTGTCGAGCACTTTCCAACATCCGCGACGAGTCGAGCAAACAGCACTGGGTCATGGAAGTGCTCTCCAGCCCCCATGCACGTCAGCCCGAGGTCATCACCGTCATCGCCACTCGCTGTGAAAGCGCGCTGCTTGAGCCCCGGGTGCTCTCGGCTTTTCTGGAACAATTGGCACAGGGAGAGGCAGGACAGACCGGTTTCAGCCGTATTCTGGCCGAGTTGATGTTCATGCCGGTGCATCGAGCGCTGATACTACAGGCATTCCGCAGCACCGAACGCAGCGAAGCCTTAAGCCGCGCAATCGGCGAAATGCTCGGCCAGGCGTTCGAAGCTCCTCGTAGCCATTGACCGACTAGCCGACGACATCCGGAAGCCTGATCGCCCGCCCCTGCTGATCCAGCTTTTGCTGCGCCTGTGCCTGCAGGCGCTTGCGAATACGGCTGCCCTGCGGCAACGTCAGGTAGTACAACAGCGTTGCTCCCTCTTCGGGCGCCAGCGCATGCTCGGTGCTGAATCGTTGGATAAAATCGGCAACCGTATTGGCCTGCTTATCCTCCAGGGCAGGCGCTACCGGCTGATCCAGCGCTTCGCCGCCCCGTACCCGCCGACAGATGACATCATAGTGATAGCCGAAGGCCGGCAGTGCCTTGCTTTCCTCTTCACCCCTGAGCATAAACCAGCCAGTGGCGCGACCGGCATGATACACCGCCGGATGCGACCATTGGTGGCGAGTCGGATGCTCCGCATGCAGGCAGGCCTCAGCATAGGCATCACGCACTCCAGGCAGGCCGAAATCACCATTGATATCACGCAGTATCTCGATAAATTCGGCAATGCTCGGCATCCAGGCCGTGGTTTCCTTGCACCGATTGACCGCAGCCACCAACTCCGCCTCACCATAGCCTTCCAGGCTCAAGGCCCATTCACGCTTGGCCAGGCGCAGCTCGTTTTCGGTTTCGAAGCAGCTTTTGAACTTGTGCCCGTAGATCGCCATGAAACGGGCAAAGATCATGTTCACCAGTGTTTTGGTCTTGGGAGTGATGGCTTTCGAGGCCGCATCACCGGCCCCCTCACCAGTCGGTGTCCTTGATGTCCATGATGGCTGCGGTAATCCGTTTGCGTTTTTCCCGAGAATCGAAGCGGGTGTTTTCATCACTACTGTTCCCCATACCTGACTGACGTTCCTGCTCATAGCGTTGCTCGCGTGCAGTCCGCGTCTGCTTCTTCACCCATTCACGCTTGACCCAGGCCAGAAACTTCTGGTCCCAGTTACTTTCTTTGCGATCCTTGTCAAGCCAATACAGCACGAACTCGTCCAGGCATTCACCGGCAAACTCGGGCGGAATGGAATGCCGAGGCAGCATGGCATGAAACAGGTCCGACGGCTGCCAGCCCAACTGCATCGGTTGCAGCAGCTGATTACGCTCTTCGGCCTGTTCAAAAATGGCCTGGAGTTCATCCTTGTGCCGCCGCCAGCCGATACTGCCGCCGAAGGTCGGCGCCGGACCTCGCCGCTGCATCATCGATTCACGTCGTGCCGGGCGCGACGGCGGTGCATCATAGACCGGCAGTTGCCTGACCGGCTGCGGTGCCGATGTTTCATCAACCTTCGCGACGCCAGTCTCGGGCACAGCCTGTTTCTCGGGCCGCGGCAGCAACCGCAGACGTACACTGCCCCCCTGGTTGAAGTTGACCTGCAGACATCCTTGTTGTGCCAGACTTTCAGTGGCCGTACGCAAACGCGCCTCGCTCCAGAAATCGACCAGCTGCAGCCAGCGTACATGCGGCAGGAGGCACTCCACACTGCCGTCATCCTCGTGCATGCCCGCGTGACGTGCATAATCGGCGTAGAGTGTCAGCAACAGCGCCTCGTCACTGCCCAGCTCACGCGCCAGTGACGGGTAAAACAGCACCGGCGCTTCCGGCAACCAGTCACGCATGGTCCGGCTCGATTCTCATATCAACCATCTTTGGCAAACTCCTCCACCGCCCGCAACACGTCTCGACGACTGATTTGTCCTACCAGCATTCCCTGACGCACCACGGGCAAACGCCGCCGCTTCAACTCCATGAACCGGCGCGACACTTCCGTCAGGTCGGCATCATAGGCAATGGTATCCACTGTGGCCGTCATATAGTCGGCCACTTGGCCACCGCTGCCCATCTCTTCCTCATGATAGGTCAGCGCCAGGATCGCACCCAGGCAATCCAGCTCCGACAGCATCCCCACCAACTGCCCGGCAGCATTGACGACCGGGGCCCCCGAGATACCATATTCCTGCAATGCCCGAATAGCATCGAACAGCCGGGTTTCCGGACGGAATGAAATCAGATTGGTTGCCATGTAATCCTGTACTTTCACAGATCTAAGCATGCCCCGCCTCCAGCTTTCCAACGCGGCCGAGCCAAACCGGCACCGCCCTGACTTTATATTAGCCCAGTCCCCCGGCTCTACCATCAGGCAAAGACGACGGTCTTGTTCCCGTATACCAAAACCCGATCTTCCAGGTGCCAGCGCAAGCCACGTGCCAGTACCGTTTTCTCCACGTCACGACCCAGGCGTACCATATCTTCCGGCAGATCACGATGACTGATGCGGGTAACATCCTGATCGATGATCGGCCCTGCATCCAAATCCTGCGTCACAAAATGACAGGTAGCACCAATCAGCTTGACCCCCCGTTCATGGGCCTGATGATAGGGCTTGGCACCGGCAAAGGACGGCAGGAAGCTGTGGTGAATGTTAATGATCTTGTGCGGATAGCGCTCGCACAGATCCGGCGGCAAGATCTGCATGTAGCGCGCCAATACCACGGCATCGGCTTCATGCGCTTCAATCAGGCGGTTCACCTCGGCAAAGTGAGGTTCCTTGTTGCTCGGATCCACCGGTACGTGATGATAGGGAATACCATGCCACTCGACCATGGAACGCAGATCATCATGGTTCGAAATTACACAGGGTATTTCGCAGAACAGCTCGTTACTGTGAAAGCGGTACAACAGGTCGGCCAGACAGTGTGATTCTCGGCTGGCCATCAGTACGACACGCTTGGGACGAGCCGAATCCCGGATTTCCCAATCCATCTGGAAAGACGCGGCAATCGGCTCGAACGCCTTTCTCAGTTCATCCAGTGTAAACGGCAGACTGCTGGCGTCGATCTCGACTCGCATGAAGAAACAGCCCGTACTGGCATCGGAATGCTGATTGGCGTCGGTGATCGAGCCGCCATGGCTGGAGATAAAATTACTGACCATTGATACAATGCCCACGCGGTCCGGGCAGGAAAGAACCAAACGGTAACGGCGTTCCATATACTGTGCTCGCATCCAGTCTCTAGATCCAAAGTCGAATCCACCATTCTAACAGCAGCATCGCACTCTCGACAGCATTGTTACCCGCATCATCATTATCCGCCTGAACAACAGTTGCGTTACACTGGGCGCCTGGCTGTTGAAAGGAGAGCTGTAGATGATGATGCTGACCCCTGAAAGGATGGCGCCACTGAAGGCCCGCCGTCTGGGCATCGATACCCACCACGAGCCCACACTGTATTTACCGGCAAACAGTCATGTCTGTCGTTCCGAAGGGTTCGAGAGCCTCTCCCGAGTTCTGATTACGACCCACCAGGGGCAGCACCTGATCGCGTCACTGAACATTGTCACCGGTGTCCTGCTGGCCGATGATGAAGTGGGCTTTTCCGAATCCGCCTGGCAACGGCTTCAGCTGCACCCGGAAGACCCCATCTGGCTGTCGCACCCCAAACCCGTTCAATCCCTGTCCCATGTCCGCGCCAAGGTCTATGGCCATGAACTGGACGATCTGCAGTTTCAAAGCATTATCAACGATATCGTGGACGGGCGTTATGCCGATGTTCATCTGGCCGCCTTCATTACCGCTTGCGGCGATGACAGCCTGACCGACCGTGAAATCACCTCGCTGACCCAGGCGATGGTCAAGTCCGGCAGTACGCTGGACTGGCGCTTGCCTCTGGTAGTGGACAAGCATTGTGTCGGCGGTCTGCCCGGCAACCGCACCACCCCCATTGTGGTGTCCATTCTGGCAGCCTGCGGCCTGACCGTACCCAAAACCTCCTCACGCGCCATCACTTCTCCGGCCGGCACCGCGGACACCATGGAAACCCTTACCGAGGTCAGCCTGAGCCTGGAACAGATGCGCGAAGTCGTCGGCAGCGAAGGCGGTTGTCTCGCCTGGGGTGGTGCCATGCGCCTGAGCCCTGCGGACGATCTGCTGATTCAGGTGGAGAGGGCGCTGGATATCGACAGTGAGGGTCAGCTGATTGCATCGGTACTCTCGAAAAAGATTGCCGCCGGCGCCACCCATGTACTGATCGACATCCCGGTGGGACCAACGGCGAAGGTACGCAGCCAGGATGCGGCCGATCGACTGGCCGACAGCTTCCGCGCCGTCGCCGACAATCTGGGGCTGAAACTGCAGGTCCTGTTTACCGATGGCAGCCAGCCGGTCGGGCGCGGCATTGGTCCGGCACTGGAGGCGCACGACCTGCTGGCCGTGTTGCAAAACCTGCCCACCGCCCCTCTGGATCTGAAACAGCGTGCCGAACAGGTTGCCGGAGCAATGCTGGCCATGGTGCGAGAAATCAGTTTGGAAGACGCTCAGGCGTTGGCGGAAGAAACGCTGTGCAGTGGCGCGGCCTGGGCCAAGTTCCGTGCCATTTGTGAAGCTCAGGGCGGCCTGCGTCACCCACCCGTAGCTCCCTATCGTTATGCACTGGTAGCCGAGCGCAGGGGCCGTGTCAGTACCATCGACAATCGTATTCTGGCCAAAATCGCCAAGCTGGCCGGTGCCCCGGCCGACCCGGCCGCCGGGGTCGAAATTCCCGTCAAGCTGGGGGATGAAGTGGAGTGCCAGGATATCCTGCTGATGATCCATGCCGAAAATGCCGGGGAACTGAATTACGCCGTGGAATATCTCAATGATCACACCCAAGTGATCCAGCTGGAAAGCGACACCCAAGGAGAACAGGTATCACCATGCTGATTTTCAACCCCGATTCCGATCCCGCGCTGGCAGCTCAACTGACCAGCCTGCTTGATGCGCAGGCCGGCCTCCTAGAGCAGCGGCGCTTCCCCGATGGCGAGAGCTACCTGCGCGTCCATTCCGACTGTACCGATCAGGATTGCGTGATTCTGTGTAACCTTTTCCACCCGGACAAGCGTATTTTGCCCCTGCTGTTTCTGGCCGACACACTGCGCGAATGTGGTGCTCGCAGCGTCGGTCTGGTCACGCCCTATCTGGCCTATATGCGCCAGGACAAGCGCTTCAAGCCTGGCGAGTGTGTCAGCTCTCGCCCCTTTGCCCGCCTGCTGTCCAGCGCCTTCGATTACCTGATCACCATGGACCCGCATCTGCATCGCTACCATTCACTGGACGATATCTACAGTATTCCCTCTCGTGTGGTACAGGCGGCTCCGCTGATTGCACACTGGATCCAGGAAAATATCAGCGCGCCCCTGCTGATCGGCCCCGACAGTGAAAGCGAACAGTGGGTCGCCCAGGTTGCCCATCTGGCCGAGGCCCCCTTTCAGATCCTGCAAAAGGAACGGCACGGTGACTACGATGTCAGCGTCTCCCTGCCGGATCTGGACAGCGCCACACAACATACACCGGTACTGGTAGACGACATCATTTCCAGCGGTCGTACCATGCTGGAGACCATTGCCCATTTACAGGCCGCCGGATTGCCAAAAGCCACGGCCATCGGCGTACACGGCATTTTTGCCGGCAACGCCTACGAGCAGCTGACCAAGGTGGCCGATGTCGTGACCACCGACTGCATTCCGCACCTGAGTAATCAGATCGACATCGCCGCGCCGCTGGCCGCTGCCGTACGTGAACTGCTGGCCGAGACGGTGACACCGCCGAACTGAGTCTGACGGCTAACGGAGCGCCCGGCACGGCGCTCCGTCCCTGACGCCCCAGCGATGTATAATCGCCCTACGTATAATCGCCCTACGCTCATTATTTTGGAGAATCTCATGAACCCGACGATCGATTTGCTGAACGCGCATCGCTCCATCCGTAAATTCACTGCAACGCCGATCGATCAGGCCACCGTGGACACGCTGGTCAAGGCGGGACAGGCAGCCGCCACATCCAGCTTCATTCAGGCCTGCACCGTCATTCAGGTCAGTTCGGGAGAACGCCGCGACGCGCTGGCAGAAATGGCGGGCAACCAGAAGTACGTTGCCAGCGCTCCCGTATTTCTGGTGTTCTGCGCCGACATGAAACGCCATCAGCTGGCCTGTGACATGCATGATGCCGAAATGCAGACCGGCTTTACCGAACAGTTTCTCACCGCCTCCCTCGACTGTGCCCTGTTTGCCCAGAATGTCATGATTGCGGCCGAATCACTGGGGTTGGGCGGCGTCTACATCGGCGGGTTGCGCAATCAGATTGCTGCCGTATCCGAGCTGCTGGAATTGCCGGAACTGGTTTATCCCGTCTTCGGCCTTTGCCTCGGTCACCCGGACCAGAACCCCGAAACCAAACCACGCCTGCCTCTGGAGGTAGTCCTCAAGCAGGATCGCTATGACGACAGCCAGGATGCCGAACACATCGCCGCCTACGACAAGAATGTACGCGAGTATTACCGCACACGCACCGGCGGTAACAAGGAGATGAGCTGGAGCGAACAGATCTCCGGCATGCTGGTCAAGGAAGCTCGCCCACACATGCTGCCTTTCCTGCATAAGCAGGGCTTCATCAAGCGCTGAACCATGCAGAGCCGGTAACGCTCAACTATGCTGAACGGCAGGCACCCGAATTCTGTCGGGTGCTGTCTGTACTGTTCCGGCAAGAGGAGTGCACCATGTCAGACCATCACATTGCCGACCTGCTGGAGCGCCTGGAGCAACACGCCTGCCAGCATGCTCGACAACAGACCCTCAGCGTATCGATTGACCGTGACGACATGGTCCGTCTGCAGGCACTGGCCGAAACCTATGGCATGGACATTGCTGTGCTGACCCCGGTACTGCTGCACACCATCCTGACCGATATCGAGGCGCGCATGCCCTACAAGCCGGGTTCCCGCATCATCCGTATCGAGGATGGCGACCCCGTCTACGAAGATGTCGGCCCCATGCCCCGCTACCTGGAGGCCAAACGCAAGCACGAAAAGGCATACGCGTGACTTGCCTGTAACCGGCACCTGGCCCACAATCGTTACCCTGCAACATCAGGAGTTCATTGTGAGCCAGGCACCTATTCAATCCGTTCCCACCAACATCATCACCGGCTTTCTCGGCACAGGCAAAACCACCGCCATCAACCATCTGCTCGAGCACAAGCCCGACGCTGAACGCTGGGCAGTGCTGGTCAATGAGTTCGGTCAGGTCGGAATCGACGGGAGCCTGATCAGGGAGCAGGATGGCATCGAGGTGAAGGAGCTGGCCGGCGGCTGCCTCTGCTGTGCGCTGGGACCCAGCCTGCCGATAACGCTGGCCACTCTGCTGCGCCGCTTCCGTCCCGACCGCCTGCTGATCGAGCCTACCGGCCTGGGCCATCCGGCACGCATCATCGACACCCTGCAGAACGAAACCTTTCGCCAGGTACTGGATCTGCGCAGCATCATCTGCCTGCTTGATCCCATGGTACTGCACCAGCCTGAAGTCTTGCGTCAACCCGGTTTTATAGACCAGCTCAATCTTGCGGACCTGATCGTACTCAACCGCATCGACCTTGCCGGAAAAGACGAGATTGCCGAAGCCACACGTCTCTCGACCAACCTGTTTCCGCCCAAGCTGGCGATCCACGCAACCACCCGGGGACAACTGGCTCCTGAGTGGCTTGATCTGAGCCACCTGCCACAACGCAAGGCCCGTTATCCACACTCCCACACCGCTTCATCGAGCCGCAACAGCCTGGCCCCCGTCCCCCGACAAGAGATGCCTGAACCCGGCAGGCCCCGGGCACAAGTCGGCAAACAAGACGGCTATTACAGCTACGGCTGGATCTTCGCCGCCGACGATGCCTTCGAGTGGCAAGCGGTGCAGGAGTATCTGGATGGTTTGGACGGCATCACGCGTCTCAAAGCCGTGCTGAAAATCGGCCATGCCTGGGTCAGCTACAACCGCAACGACAGCTATCCGGCAACAGTCGGTGAATCCGCTTGGCGGCGTGATTCACGACTGGAAATTCTGAGTACCCAGGCACTGAACCAGGATCAGATTGAAACCGGGCTGCTGACCTGTCTTAAAGCGCTTCAGCCTTGAGCGCAACCCTTGGCCGCCGGGTACGAAACTGCACCAGACTGACGCCGGTCAGCACCAGAATACCACCGACATAATGGGGGATGCCCAACTGCTCATCCAGCAAAATCGAGGCCAGTATGGCAGTAAAAACCGGCATCAGATTCATGAAAATGGCCGTGCGTTCGGTGCCCAACAGAGCGACAGCCCGCATCCAGGCCCAGGGAGCCAGAATCGAGGCACCGATAGCCGCGTACACGATGAGCGGCAGCGATGCCTGACTGATACTGATACTGCTGGCAAAGAGCAGCAAAGGTGAGAGCAGCACGACGGCGATCAGTACCTGTATGTACAACATGTCCCAGGTCGGCAAGGGCAGCGACCAGCGCTTGAGCAAGACGCCATAAAGAGCGTAAACCAGGGCCGCCAGCAACAACAGCAGATCCCCGGGCACAACCGAAGTTGAAAGGCTTGCCAAATTGCCCTGACTGATCATGAACAGCAAGCCACCAAAAGAGATAAAGGCCCCCAGCAATGCCAGCCGAGACAGCCTGGCCCCCAGTAAAGGCACCGCCAGAAGCAGGCTGATGACCGGCACCAGCGATGTAATCAGTGCCATATTCGTGGCACTGGTCGTTGCCGCAGCAAAATAGGCCAGACTCTGGTTAAGCACCATCCCAAGACTGGCCAATACCGTCAGTTTGCCAAGAAATGGCCGGATCCTGGCGCGGCGCCGCCAGACTCCTGGCAACAGTACCGGCGTCAAAACCAGAAGCGCAAAGGCCCAGCGGTAAAAGGAAATAGCTTCCGGTGCAATCACATCAGCGGAAAGTTTGTTAACCAGACTATTGCCAGCCCAAATGGCTACGGCCAACAACGGGAACAGATACACAACGGAACTCCTCAGCACTGCGCGCAAGGCCTAAGATGGCGAACGGAATTTGAGCGATATGAGGCAGATTGTGGCATGTCTCATGTATTATACATATTGCCTATCAGACAGAATCAATCCGCGTTCGGACATTCACCCATGAGCAATATCTACCAGCCGCCCGCACGGCACCCTGGAGATGGCCGCCAGGTTTTCTTTTACTACCAGCAGTTTTCACCCGACACGCTGACCCCCATGCACAGTCATGAGTGGGGACAGTTGCAGCTGAGCCGTGGCGGCCTGATGGAGCTGGAAGCTCAGGGACAGCGATTCATGTCGCTGTCGCAGTGTGGCATCTGGATTCCGCCGGGGGTAAGGCACGAGGGTTACATGCGCCGCTGCGTGCAGTACAGCTCGATGAATGTGCCGCTCGAACGAGCAGCCACACTGCCAAACCATATCTGCCTGCTGGAATTGAGCCCGATCAGCGAAACCATTTTGACGGACTTGCGTCTCAGGGGAATTGAGCTGGCACAGACGCCTGCGGACGAAAGGCTGCTGGCCGTATTACTGGACCAGCTGAGCCAGTCTCGCGAGGTACAACCATTTTTACCCGTGACGGATCACCCCATGCTGCAGGCCATTACCACCGAATTGGAGATTTTGCCCGAGGGTGGGCGCAGTTTTTCGGCCTGGGCTGACACGCTCGGCACCACCGAGCGTACCCTGGCGCGCATATGCCTGGCACAACTCGGGATGAATTATACCGAGTGGCGACAACGCCACCGATTTATTCATGGCCTGCAACTGCTGCGCCAGGATATTTCGGTAAAAGAGGTAGCCCTGACACTGGGATACCATCAGACTTCCCCCTTTATCAGCCTGTTCCGAAAATATGCCGGTTGCACGCCCCAGGCGTACCGGCAACAACTGGCACAAGGAACAGCGGCCGCTTTACCCCGGTAGGGGTACTACGGCATCGGCCAGCTATTCCAGACACGCTTTCTACAGCATCAAGGGCTGCGATAGGGTAACCTGCCCCCAATGATTCAGAGGTGGTAACGTGAAACAACTATGCGGCATAATTTTCGATTTGGACGGCACTCTGGTGTCCTCGTCTTTGGACTTTGCAGCCATCAAACGGGAAATTGGCTGCCCACCCGGGGTCGATGTGCTGACGTTCCTGTCCTCCTTGCCGACCGAACAACAGGATGAAGCCCTGGCCGTCATTCACCATCATGAGCAGCAGGACGCGCTGCACTCTGACTGGATGCCGGGAGCCCGCGCCTTCGTGGATACCTGCCTTGAACGCCAGATTCCCATGGCAATTGTGACACGCAACTCCTGCCACACTTCACGCCTGAAAATCGAGCGAAACGCCATCCCCATCGACCGAGTCATGACGCGAGAGAACTCGGCACCCAAGCCGGACCCTGCAGCCCTGCTGGAGATCGCCAATGACTTTGCATTGCCGACACACAAGGTATTGATGGTGGGTGACTACCGATATGACCTTGAAGCCGGCCGGAATGCCAACATGCAGTCCTGCCTGGTGAACTACACAACGCTGCCCGACTACTCTCATCTGGCCGATTACGCCTTTCCTGACTTTCAAGCGCTGCACGCGGCCATGTTTGGCCGCCAGTAGATGGGCTCCATCAGGCCCACGCGCCCGAAGGCACGTTCAGACCTGCCGACAGGGCGATTAAATGCGCGGCTCGCTCCGCAATCCCTGGTATGCCGAGTAACCTGACACCAGCACAACCAGCATGAAGGGAACCCCGGTGATCAGTACGGCGGCCTGAAGCGCAGTCAACCCTCCGCCGAGCAGCAATGCAATAGCAATGGCGCCTTCAATCACGACCCAGAATACGCGCTGGGTTTTGGGTGAGGTTACTTTCCCGCCGGAGGTGATCGAGTCAATCACCAAAGAGCCCGAATCCGAAGAGGTAATGAAAAACACCATCACCAACAAAATACCCACCAATGACGTCACCGAAGCCCATGGAAGCTGATCCAGCATGGCGAAAAGCTGAAGCTCCAGCGCAGCATTTTTCGCCCCGTCATAGCCATTGACGAGTTGATCCAGAGCGGTTTCTCCAAAAGAACTCATCCACACAACCGACACCGCTGTCGGTACCACCAGTACCGCAATCAGGAATTCACGTACGGTCCGGCCACGCGACACTCGAGCGATAAACATCCCCACGAAGGGTGACCAGCTCACCCACCAGGCCCAATAGAAGGCAGTCCAGCCATTAATAAATCCCTGGTCCTCACGCCCGAAGGGGTTGGCCAGGAACGGCAGCTTTTGGAGATAAGCCCCCAGATTATTCAACGCCCCGGTCACAATCAACAGCGTAGGACCAACGATGATGACAAAAAACATGAGCACGAATGCCAGCGTAATATTCAGCTGCGAAATGCGGCGTACGCCCTTTTCCACACCGGCCACTACGGACACCAGGGTAACGGCGGTAATGCCCACGACCAAAAGCACCATGGTCGTGTTATCGTTCGGCACACCAAACAGGTGATGCAGGCCGGCCGAAGCCTGAGATGCCCCCAGGCCCAGTGATGTAGCCAGACCAAACAACGTGGCAAATACGGCCAACACATCCACGACATGACCCGGCCAGCCCCAAATACGCTCACCAAGAACCGGGTAGAACACGGAGCGCATGGTCAGTGGCAACCCCTTGTTGAAGGAGAACAGCGCCAGCGCCAGGGCGACAATCGCGTACGTCGCCCAAGGATGGAGCCCCCAATGAAAGATCGATGCCGCCATGCTCAGCGAGCGCGCCTCTTCCTCGCCGCTCAACTGCGCTCCCAGAGGCCCCGTAGTGCCACTGCGCAACTCACTGAAATAGGTCAACGGCTCCGACACACAGTAAAACATCAACCCCACTCCCATACCGGCAGCAAACAGCATGGCGAACCAGCCCGGATAACTGAAGTCGGGACGAGCGTCCGTACCGCCAAGACGTACTCGGCTGAGCGGGGAAAAAATCAACACGAGCGCCAAAATGACAAACAGATTGGTCGACAGCATGAATGCCCAGCTGAGGTTGTTGGTCAAAAAGCTGCGCGTCTGATTAAACACGGCCCCCATCGTATCGGGAAAGCCCAAGGTAATGCTGACAAAAAACAGAATGACGGCGGCAGACCAGAGAAAAACCGTACTGTGCAGATCGACCCGCAACCCCAGCAGGCCTGCGCTCACATTATCCTGACCGATCACATAATCCGTATCGATCACATTGGAGTCTCCCTCAGGCATGGGAAGGCCTGCATCGGCGGTGCTGCTCGCCAGGCTTGAATCGGATGGATGATACTCGGTGTTCATACTGTTCCTGTACTGGATGAATAAAACATTCGCTTGCCCCCCTTCAGTCACCCGCACCTGCAATCAATAACGCCCCTTCCGCACAGCGGAACCGGCGAAACCATACAGATCAGGAGGGTTTGGAGAGCTTGTCCAGCTTCTTGCAGAAACTGGAGTGGGTCTTTGAGATTCCCGCCTCACTCGGAGCGTGCTCGGTGTGACATCTGACATTAAGCAGACAGGCGTAAGGACGAGCGAACCCTGGCAACAATGCCGATCAGTTTGCTCTGCAGCGCATATTCTGGAAGACTTGCCTGCATCAAGGAAATGAAGATTTCCAATACTTCCATCATGAATTGTAATGACTCAGACCAAAACACAACGCCCGCTGGACCTCGTGGTACTGAACACCTTCGTCAGCGTCATCGAGCAAGGGGGATTCACCGCAGCAGCAGAGCACCTGCACCTGGCACAACCCACGGTCAGTGCACATATCAAACGACTAGAGGAAACCCTTGGTCGTCCACTCCTGCGTCGCGGACATAAACTGGCAACACCTACGGCAGCAGGTGAAAAGCTGTTGCTACATGCACGTCAAATGCTCCGACAAAACCGTCTGGCCTGGCAGGATATCAACGACCAACGCCTGGCCGGTGTCGTCAGACTGGGGATACCGGAGGATTACCTCGGATATTTGCCGAGTGCTCTGGCTGATTTTGAGTCGCGTTTTCCCGACGTGGAGCTAGAAGTACATTGCGGACTCAGCGTCGAACTGATCAAGGATGTTGAGTCGGGAGTGCTGGACCTGGCGATTACCACACGCCAGCCTCGCAGCCCCGGAGGGGATGTATTGCGCAGAGAACCGATGATCTGGGTCGGCGCAAGCGGATATGATACCCAAAGCCGTTCCCCCCTGCCCCTGGCCGTATCCAGACAAGGTGTCTGCATTTTTCGTGACCGCACCCTGGCCAGTCTGGATGCCGCCGATATTCCCTGGCGAATTGCCTACACCAGTGCCAGTTTATCGGGCCTGTCCGCTGCTGTCCGGGCCGGACTTGCAGTCACGGTGCTCACACCCCCAATGCTCGGCAGCGATATGCGGGTACTGAAGAATGGCTTGCCGGAGCTGCCCCATATTGAGATTGCGCTCCATCGCAATGAACGACCAACAGAAGCCGCAACGCAACTTGCTAACCAACTACAGTCACATATAGAAGCCTATTCAGCTGCTCACCCGCCTGGCCGGCATGGCATCCTGTCCTAACATAAGGCCCAGTCACCTGCCTCCAGGCCATCCCTGGCCATTACTCGCTGGAAAACGTCTAACCGCTGAGCCCCGGCAACCAAAGCACAATTGACGGGAAGAGTATGCAAAGTGTCAGCCCCGCCAACTGCAGCAGTACAAATGGAATAATGGATTTGTAAATGGTGCCAATACCCACGCTGCCGTTAGTGATCCCTTTCAGGTAAAACAACGCATATCCGAAGGGTGGTGTCAGAAAACTGGTTTGCAGGTTGATGGCAACCAGAATCGCAAACCAGACCAGCACCGTGTCTCCCTGCAACACGCCCCCGAAGTCCAGCTCACTGACAACCGGCAGCAGCAGCGGCAAAATAACGAAGCTGATCTCGATCCACTCCAGGAAAAAGCCCAGCAGAAAGATCAGCCCCATCAGCAGCAGCAACAGACCATAAGGTCCCAGCCCGGTCCCGGTAATCATTTCTTCAATCATGTCGGCACCGCCCAGACGCTTGAATACCACGCTGAAACAGGTTGCTCCCACGACCACAAAGAGAATCATCGCTGATGTTTTCGAGGTCGAGCGGCAGACGTCACGCAAAGCCGCCACATTGAGCTGTCTCAGGAACAGAGCCAACAGCATGGCACCCGCCGCACCTATTGCAGCCGCTTCCGTAGGCGTTGCGATACCGGCCATGATCGATCCCAATACCGCGACAATCAAAACTACGGGGCCCAACAGGTCGCGCAGCAATGCAACTGCCAAAGGAGCCTGCTGCTCGGTGTCTTCGGCAGCTCCGCCCTCACTGGCCAGAGGTGCCCAGTCAGGCCGGAACCAGGCGGCCAGCAGCAAGTACAGGGTATACAAAACACCCAGCATCAACCCCGGAACCAGAGCGGCCTTGAACAGAGCCCCAACCGAAATCTGCATGATTGAGCCCATCAGCACCAGCATGATCGACGGTGGAATCAGGATCCCCAACGTACCGGAGGCCGCGACAACACCATAGGCCATTTCCGGCTTATAGCCCTGCTTCAGCATCACCGGCAATGCCAGCAAACCCAGCATCACGACCGAGGCGCCGATAATACCGGTACTGGCGGCCATCACCACGCCCAGCAGCGCCACGGAAACAGCCAGCCCGCCACGTACATTGCCGAACAGACGCTGCAGAGTCAGCAGCAGATTTCGGGCAACACCGGAGCGTTCCAGCATGAGCCCCATGAACACGAACAAGGGAATGGCAATCAACAGCCAGTTTTCAATCACTCCGCCAAAAATGCGCGAGGACACCGTACCCAGAAACGGCAGAGGGATATCACCGATAAACGCAAACAGGATGCCCAGCCCACCCAGCAAAAATGCGACCGGATAACCGCTGAAGATGCCAACCAGCAGTGCCAGCACCATCGCAATCGCCAATCCATATTCATCCAGCATCCGAGTTCTCCTCTACATCACGTGCCGGATCCAAAATACGTGCCAAACGATCGAACACCTGCCCCAGCGCGCCAAGCGCCAACAGCAGCAGCCCGGTCGGCAACGCTCCCTTGATCAAAAAACGGTCGGTCAGGCCACCATAGTTCGACTGCTCCCCCGAGACATAGGACATCTGCACCATGTGCTTGGATAGCCAGGCGATCAGGATACAGAAGGGGATCAGCAGCACCAGGTGGCCGACAATTTCGACCCAGTGCTTCAACGCGGGCGACATGCGGTGGTGCAACATATCAACCCGTACATGCATATTCGCATGCATGGCGTAGCCGGCACCAAGCAGCGTCAGGACACCGAACAGGTGCCACTGCAGCTCGGTCACCGTGTTGATTGTGATCGCCTTGCCCAGCAGCAGCACCTTGTCGTCCCACCGCATGAGTTCATTGATGCCCAGGGCATTCATCAGTACGGTGGCCAGCACCGCCATCATCACGCCCAGCACCAGCCAACTGCTGACCTGACCCAGCCAGCGGCCCAGCCCGATTAACGGGCAGGCCAGACAGGCACACCAGCGGGCGCCGGACTGGCGCCAACCGGGTAGCCTGGTGTCATCGCGGAGTTGCTTGCAGCTCATACCACTCATCCACCAGCTTGCTGTGTTTCATCAGCGATTCATAGGCCTTGGCAAACAGAGGATTGGTCTTCATCTCCTCCTCACGCACCTCGTCCCAGGCCTTGCGCAGTTCCGCCAGTACCGGATCGGGGAAGCGTTTTACCTCAATGCCCTTTTCTTCCAGCTTACGGATAGTGCGAATCTGCTCGGCAGGCGCTTCCGCCATGGCCCACTGCAAGGTCGAACGGCAAGCGGTTTCGAACTTGGCCTTGGTGGCGTCATCGTATTCGTTCCAGACATCCTTGTTGATGATGAACGAGAACCAGCTGGCCGACTGGTGCCAGCCCGGGAAGTAGTAGTATTTGGTCACTTCCTCGAAGCCCATGACCTGATCCACCTGCGGCACGGAGAATTCGGTCGCATCGATACGTCCACGCTCCAGCGCCAGGTAGATCTCCCCGCCCGGAATCAGCTGGGTCGAGGCACCAAACTTGTTCAGCACTTTGGCACCCAGGCCGGAAATACGGATACGCAGGCCTTCAAAGTCCTTGATATCCTTGATCTCCTTGCTGTACCAGCCACCTGTTTCCTGTGGTGATATAAAGCAGGGCAGCACTTTTACATTGTATTGATCGTAGGCGCTCTGCAGAATTTCAGTCCCTTCATCGGCCCACATCCAGGACATGAAAGCCTCGGGTGTAGGACCAAAGGGCAAGGCACCGTATAGATTGGTGACCGGCACGGTACCGGCCCAATAGCCGATCCAGTCCCAGCCTGCGGGCACGGCTCCCGAGGATACGGCGTTAAAAACCTCAAACGCCGGTACCAGATCACCGGGGTTGTGCACCTTCAGTTTGACCTTGCCGTCAGTAACCGTTTCCAGCTCCTGTGCAAAACGCACAGCGCCTTCACCGATAAACAGGTTGGTATTAAACGTATTGGCAACGTCCAGCTTCGATGGGCCTGCAGCCTGCAGGCTGGTGGACAAAACCAGTGCGGTCGCACCGGCGCTCAGAGCGGTTGTAAAGCGAGAGAGCTGACTCATGATTTCACGTCCCTTTTATTGTTATTGCGGGTGAAAACCGGGTTCAGTCGCACGGCCTTGTGACCGTGCGTACCTGTAGTCTATTTCATACTGATGGTGGTGTTAACGCCTTCCGATTCATTATCGGGCTCAAACCAGCGCGACGTAACGGTTTTGGTCTGTGTCCAGAACTGAATCGCCTGCTTGCCGTTGGGACCCAGATCCCCCAACTTGGATGCCCGCGACCCGGTAAAACTGAAGAAAGCCACCGGCACCGGAATAGGTACATTTATGCCGACCTGCCCTACATCGATGTCCGCTTCGTAACGGCGCGCAGCCCAACCGGAGTTGGTAAAGATTGACGTGCCATTACCATTGGGGTTGGCATTGATGAATTCGATCGCTTCATCCAGGGTCTCCGCCGTCACCACACACATGACCGGGCCGAAAATTTCTTCATCATAGACACGCATGCCAGGTTTCACATCGGTAAAAATTGTCGGCCCGACAAAATTGCCGTTCGGATACCCCTCGACACTGATCTCGCGCCCATCCAGTGCCAGCGTTGCGCCTTCGGCCACACCGGAATCAATCAGGCTGATCACACGGTTCCGCGCCTGCGGTGACACCAGCGGTCCCAGATCCGCGTCGCGCTGGGTACCGGGCCCTACCTTCATGGTCGTGGAACGCTCAATAATCTCCGCCAGCCACTCCTTCGCCTGGCCCACCAGAACAACCACGGAGTTGGCCATACAGCGCTGGCCGGCAGCCCCGAAACAGGAGCCGATCACGTTATTGATCGCCTGGCTGCGGTTGGCATCCGGCATGATGACACAGTGGTTTTTTGCTCCCATCATCGACTGCACACGCTTACCGGCAGCCCCGGCACGATCATAAATGTGTGTGCCTACATGGGTGGAACCGATAAAGGAAAGCGCCTTGATATCCGGGTGGTCACAGATCTGGTTGGCAACATCGGGGCCGCCATGCACCACGTTCAACACGCCTGCGGGGATACCGGCTTCATGCGCCAGTTCAACCAGACGCATGGTGGATGTGGGATCCTGTTCGGATGGCTTGAGGACAAAGGTATTACCGGTAGCGATCGCCAGCGGGAACATGAAACAGGGCAGCATGATCGGGAAGTTGAACGCCGTGATGCCGGCTCCAACACCCAACGGTTGCTGCAGTGAATATACATTGACGTTGCCGGCGGCATTTTCGGCGATTTCGCCCAACTGCAACGACGTAATGGAGCAGGCATGCTCGATCACTTCCAGACCCCGTGCCACTTCGCCTTCGGCATCCGGCAGCGTCTTGCCGTGTTCTTCAGTGATCAGGGCCGCCAGTTCTTCAGTATGCTCTCGCACCAGCGCCTGGAAACGCAGCATGATCCGCATGCGCTGCGCCAGCGACACCTTGCGCCAGGACTTGAACGCTTCCTTGGCGACGGCAACGGCGGCATCCACCTCGGCTGCCGTTGCAAAGGGCACGCGCGCCACCACCTCCTGAGTCGCGGGATTGACTACGTCACGCCACTCGGCACTGCTGGAACGAACCTTTTCGCCATTGATAAACAGGGGGATTTCACGAACCGACATAAACCTGATCTCCTTATATTTCTTGTGTATTCAGGCAAAAGCAAGGCCCTGTAAGGCTGTCTTCGAGTCTAGCCGCGCTTCCCGTTGACAGACAACGCTCAACCAAGCACATTGGTTGTGCAAAAATGCACAAGGAATACACATGCTTAATTGGCAGGACATTCAGATATTTCTCGAAGTGGCCCGCGCCGAACGGCTCACCGATGCCGCGCGCCGGTTAACCATAGACCATTCCACCGTGTCACGCCGTATCCGCCGATTCGAGGCCGACCTGAATACGCAGCTGTTCGAGCGCAGCACACACGGCTACCGCCTGACGGCCGCCGGCGAGCAACTCTTGCAGTTTGCGGAGGAGATGGCTCGACAGGCAACCGGAGCTCGCGAAAACATCAGTAATCAAAACCTTCAAATCAGCGGTCAGATCCGTATCGGCGTCACCGAGGGTTTCGGAACCTACGTCATCACACCTTTGCTCAGCGCCTTTCAGAAGCAGTACCCTGACGTCACCATCGAGCTGCTGACGTTGCCAAGAGCCGTGAACCTGAGCCGCCATGAAGCCGATCTGGCGATCACCATCGACCGGCCAACCAATGCCGAAATGGTCGTTTCACGCCTGTGCGATTACCGACTCAGGCTCTATGGAGAAACCCGCTATCTGGAGCAAAAGGGCGTACCCGCACATATGGGAGCACTGTCCCGCTATGAGCTGATCGGTTATGTAGACGATCTGGTCTTCAGCGACCAGCTATGTTATCTCGATCCACTGCTGCATGGCCTGCCCAGCCAGCCCCATTTTGTTCAGCGCAGCACCAGCGTCATCACCCAGCTGCACGCCGTACGCGCAGGTGCTGGACTGGCCATTCTGCCCTGTTTCATGGCGGAACAGGAGCCCGGCCTGCAGGCTTTGCTGGTACCGGAGATCGATATCTGTCGTGAATTCTGGATCACGGCACGTGCGGAGCAGCGCCAGTTATTGAGAGTACGTCTGCTGTGGCAGTATCTGAAGGAGGCGATAGAGCTGAATCGGCTCTGGCTGCTGGGCGCCTATGGCACCAATCTGCAACTGCCAGCGCCAGCCCCCTGAGTGAAGGGGTAAAACAGAACAGCGGGCAGAGCGCCCGCTGTTGCGAATCCGGACTGTCAGTGCTTATGCAACAACAGTAACGTTTTCAGCCTGAGGACCTTTCTGGCCCTGAGTAACTTCGAAAGTTACAGTCTGGTTTTCGTGCAGGGTACGACGACCAGTACCGTTAATAGCGCGGAAGTGAACGAACACGTCCGGGCCGTTTTCCTGCTGGATAAAGCCGAAGCCTTTTTCATCGTTGAACCACTTAACGGTACCGGTAACGAGCTGTGACATTTTTTGCCTCTTTCTTTTGCATGTACACCAGCGATGCTGGTTTTTCTTATGTTTGGATGCACCCAGGTGCCATCCGATCGTATTGAACCGGCCACAGGGACCGCTTCATCCGCCAACAGCCTCCTGGCTACCGGCCTATCCTGTTCCCGATTGGATCAGGAACGGAATCTTCCATGGTACAGACACTTATCGCACCGGTACCGCCTTGAACTCCTCTCCAGTCTAGAGCCGCTTCATTGCGATCCCGTGACGCCACGCACACAGCTGCCACAAGGCACAACTGCGGGGGTCAAACGGAAACAAAGGGGAAGCAGAGGAAAAGAGCGGGAGATCAACCAGGTACACACCACCTGTGACAGCCGGCATAGGGGGCTGGTGAGTAATGCACCTGCAGCCACGAACGCGGGTGTGGCCGATGAAGTTTTGCTGGCGGCCATCAAGCCGCTGAAATACAGTCGTATCAAGTAAACCCAACTCCGTACCGGATACGTTCCGGTCGCCCGGTTGCCTTTTAACAAGGCCGCTACCAAGCCGATTTAATGCGGATTTCAGTAGCACCGGATAAACAATCTTTACCGCATAATACCCCAGTCAAGGCCAATTACAATGCCAGGCCCCGCATTTTTTCGTCAGGATTCAGGCCCGGGCAAGCTTGCAGGCAGGCGTAAGGCCGCCCGCCTGCCGCCACCGGCTTTCAACCCTTTCGCTTCCGCCCCGCTGACGCGGCTTTTTTACGTCCGTTTGTTGCCGACTTGCCTCCACTTGCACGCGGCGGCAGCCCCGTATGCTGGGTCAGCAAGCGTCCCTTGCCTGCGCGCGCCGACTTGGGAGAGTTTTTCCGACGCGGGCTAACATGGCGGGCCACGTCTGGCTGAGTGCTCGGAATCAGCTGCTTGTCACCATCCCCGATCAAATCCGCACGTCCCATGGCTGTCAGCGCTTCGCGCAACAGCGGCCAGTTGTCAGGATCATGCCAGCGCAGAAATGCCTTATGGAGGCGACGCTGGCGCTCACCTTTCGCAGTGGTGACCTTTTCACCGCTCTTTTTGTAAGTCAGCTTACGCAGCGGGTTACGCCCAGAATGGTACATGGCCGTTGCCGTCGCCATGGGTGAAGGATAGAACGCCTGTACCTGGTCGGCCTTGAAACCGTTGCGTTTGAGCCAGAGTGCCAGATTCATCATGTCTTCATCGGTAGTGCCCGGATGGGCTGCAATGAAATACGGTATCAGGTACTGGTCCTTGCCGGCTTCTCGGGAAAACTTCTCGAACATCCGCTTGAAGGCATCGTAGGTCCCTATCCCCGGCTTCATCATTTTATCCAGCACGCCGCGTTCGGTATGCTCTGGTGCGATTTTCAGATAGCCCCCCACATGATGGGTCACCAGTTCACGCACATACTCCGGATCTTCCACCGCCAGATCGTACCTCAGACCGGACGCAATCAGGATCTTGTTTACGCCCTTGATATCCCGCGCCTTGCGGTACAACCCTGTCAGTGAGCTGTGATCAGTATTCAGGTTCTGGCAGATTCCCGGAAATACACAGGAAGGCTTGCGGCAGGCGGCTTCGATTTCGCGGCTTTTACACGCCAGTCGATACATATTGGCAGTCGGCCCACCCAGATCCGAGATAACGCCAGTAAACCCCGGCACCTTGTCACGAATCTCTTCAATCTCATTAAGGATCGATTCGTGGGAGCGGTTCTGAATAATGCGCCCCTCATGTTCGGTGATGGAACAGAAGGTACAGCCACCGAAACAGCCGCGCATGATATTGACCGAAAAACGAATCATCTTGTAGGCCGGTACTTCCGCCTGACCATACTCGGGATGAGGGACACGCTGATACGGCAAACCGAAGACATGGTCCATCTCTTCCGTGCTCAACGGAATCGGCGGCGGGTTAAGCCACACCTCCTGTTCACCGTGCAACTGCACCAGTGCCCGCGCGTTGCCAGGGTTGGTTTCCAGGTGCAGTACCCGGTTGGCGTGGGCATAGAGTACCGGATCATTGCGCACTTTTTCATAGGACGGTATGCGAATGACGGTCTTGCCGCGATCCAGCTTTACCCGAGGCTCGATATGCAGAATCTGCACTTCGTCTTCGGCCTCCATTTCGGCACTTTCGCCGCTGTCTCGACCGCTTTCCAGCTGGCAGGCATCCAGGTCCCGGGTATTCACATAAGGGTTGATGATCTTGTCGATCTTGCCCGGACGATCAATACGCGTGGAATCAATTTCCATCCATCCTTCCGGCGTTTCCTTGCGCACAAAGGCCGTACCACGTACATCGGTTATCGTGCCGACCGCCTCCCCTCGCGCCAAGCGGTGTGCCACTTCAACTACCGCACGCTCGGCATTGCCGTACAGCAAAAGGTCGGCACGCGCGTCCAGCAAAATCGAACGCCGCACCTTGTCCTGCCAGTAGTCATAATGGGCAATACGGCGCAGGGACCCCTCGATTCCTCCCAGTATGATCGGCACTTCCCGATAGGCTTCGCGACAGCGCTGACTGTAAACCAGACTCGCCCGATCCGGACGCTTGCCGCCCTTGCCTCCCGGTGTATAGGCGTCATCCGAGCGGATTTTACGATCGGCCGTATAGCGGTTGATCATTGAATCCATGTTGCCGGCTGCCACGCCGAAAAACAGGTTCGGTTTTCCCAGCGCCTTGAAGGCATCCGCCGAGTGCCAGTCCGGCTGAGCAATGACTCCCACCCGGAACCCCTGCGCTTCCAGCAGGCGGCCGATGATGGCCATGCCAAAAGATGGATGATCGACATAGGCGTCGCCAGTGACAATGATGATGTCGCAGCTATCCCAGCCAAGCTGATCCATCTCCTTCCTGGACATGGGTAGAAAAGGTGCGGGACCGAAGCATTCGGCCCAGTACCGGGGATGATCATAAATAGGCATCACTGCGTGCATGTACAAACCTGATGTCTGGGAGCGTAATGGGGGCGTGATTATAGCGTATTTTTTAACCAGTTCCGACTTGCAACCCTCGAATCACGCGCAAAACCAAAAAAACACATTGATAACGCGAATTGTTATCATTAATATAATTGAACTTTATTCGTTCCCGGCAATACATTCCCCTCATTAAGGACTTTTTATGCCTAGACAACATCCCCTGGCGCTGGCCATAGCAACACTGCTTGCCGCACAGATTGCCCAGGCTGCGCCATCCTCAACGACAACACGCATGGCTGGCGAGAAAATCGTCATTACCGGCAAGGATGATCGCTACCAGAACCGCACCAGTACCGGTGCCATGCGTATGGAGATGGATCAGCTTGAAACGCCGCAACAGGTCAACGTGATTGATGAACAGTTGATCACCGAGCAGGGCGCAACTTCGCTGGGTCAGGTATTGAGCAACGATTCCAGTATCTCGGCAGGCGGCACCAGCCGTAACCGCGAGCGTTTTGCGCTGCGCGGCTTTGATCTGGACAGTGGCAACGGCTTCCTGCGCAACGGACAACAGCACTGGTCGCATTATCGCCAGCCCATCGAACTGCTGGATCGGGTCGAGGTTCTGAAAGGTCCGTCCGGCCTGCTGTATGGCAAGTCCGCACCGGGCGGTCTGGTCAACATGGTGACCAAGGCTCCGACCCATGAACGCCAGACAACCATTCGTCAGGATTTCGGCTCCGATCATGAATACCGCACCATGATCGACACCAGTGGCGCCCTGACTGAAGACGAACGCCTGCGTGCCCGCCTGGTGCTCTCACACCAGCAATATGACAGTTGGCGCCGTTATACCGACGGCAGTACTCCGGAAACCGAGCGCTTTGTCGGCGGACTTTTTGTCGACTATGACGTCACTGACAATGCCACCCTGTCTTTTCACTATGACAAGACCAGCGATGACGGCAGTGTTGATTCCGGCGCCCTGATCAAGGACGGCAAGCCCGTATTGGGTGACAAGCATATCTGGAACGCCCCATGGTCCAATATCGACAACGATGTCGAAAATATCGGTGCCGACCTGGCCTTGCAACTGAACCCCAACTGGTCTTTGAACACGGGCTACAACCGCCAGAAATTCATCCGTCACGATCTGGAAACGTCCTCGTTCAGTGGCTATGACCCCGCAGCCGGCACTTACAAACTGACCGGTTTTGACCGTCACGATACCTGGAAATTCGAAACGGCCTATGCCGACCTGAATGGCCAGTTCAATACGGGAGCGGTCAGACATGAAGTACTGGTGGGGGCCAACTGGCTCAACTACTACTACAAGCGCCAGCAGCAGAGCTTCCGCGGCAGCAATGCCATCGACGTGGTGGTTGGACAGCCAATCGACAAACCGGCCGGGCTCGACTATCGCTCGGCAACAGCAAATGTGTACCCGGAGCGCAACTCCTACGGTGTCTATGTACAGGACCTGATCACCCTGAATCCGCAATGGCAGCTGCTGGTTGGCGCTCGCTATGACCGCGAAGACGATGGTTCTGACACGCAAAGCAACGTGGTTCCCAAGGCCGGTGTCATTTACCACCCCAGCGACGCAGGCTCGGTCTACCTGACCTATGCCGAGAGCTTCGAGCCACAAAGCCCGGTCAGAAACCAGGATGACATCAATGATGGCATGAAGCTGGACCCGGTGACCGGTGAGATATACGAACTGGGTACCAAATGGAATCTGATGGATGAGCGCCTGCAGCTCAGCGCAGCCGTTTTCGACCTGACCCAGACCAACAAGGTTCTGAAACGTGATCGCCCCGACTTGGGCGCGGGCATTACCGAAACCACTCAGGTCGGCGAACAGCAGCATATCGGTGCCGAAATCATGGCCAGCGGCCAGCTCACCGACAGACTGTCTCTGCAAGGCTCGGCAACCTGGCTGGATGCCGAGCTCAAGGACCCGTATAACGCGCGCCTGGACGGCAACCGTCCGGCCGATGTTCCCGAGTTTGCCGCCTCCGTCTGGACCCGCTACGACCTGGATGGCAACACCGCCTTTAACCTGGGCGCGATCCACGTGGGACAGCGTTACGGAGATAACAACAACACCTACAAAAAGGATGGTTACACGCGCTTTGATGCAGGCGTTTCTCACAGAATACGCCAGTTCAAGCAAGCCGACCTGACCCTGCGCCTGAAAGTCGAAAACCTGTTTGACGAAGACTATCTGGCCGGTGGTGACAACGACAATACCGTCATTGGTGAAGGTCGCAACTTCCTGGCTTCCATGGAAATGCGTTTCTAAGACACTTTACGCCATGAGCACCATGCAAAAGGCCCGCTGGATACCAGCGGGCCTTTTTGGGTTCAGAGCCGATACCCTGCGAATGCAATCAGACCTGCGTCCCCTTGGGCTGTGGATAACTCGCCATAATCGAAGCCAGAGCGACCAGCCCCAGTACCCAGCAGTAGTGAATATTGCCGATAATTTCCAGCGGTGACAGCGCCGCGATAGAACCGGCCAGCAGCACCTGAGCACCATAAGGCAGCATCCCCTGCACCACGCAGGAAAAAATATCCATCAGGCTGGCACTACGACGTGGATCGACGCCATAGCGTCCCGCAATATCCTTGGCCAAGCCGCCGGAAATGATAATGGCAACCGTGTTGTTGGCCGTACAGACGTTGGTCAACGCCACGGCGGCACTGATACTGAACTCACCTGAACGCCGGTGTTTTTTCGGGTCATCACTCTGCCGGGACAACCGATCAATCATGCCCGCAAGCCAGACCAGACCGCCCTGAGACTTCATCAAAGCTCCCAGACCACCGATCAGCAGCGACAGAATCAGAATTTCCTGCATACCGGTATAACCGGCGTAAATGTCCTTGGACCATTGCGCGACGGTATAACCATCTGTTGCCAGCAATCCCACGCCGCCTGCCAGAACAATACCAACCAGCAGCACCAACATCACGTTCAGGCCTGACAGCGCCAATATCAATACGGCCAAATAAGGCAACACGCGTACCAGTTCGTATTCACCCGGCACCTCAACCTGGGCGCTGCTGCCCTGGATAAACAGCCATACCAGCGTCAACAAAGCCGCCGGCAGTGCAATTTTGAAGTTGAGTCGGAACTTGTCACGCATCTCACAACCCTGAGTACGCGTTGCGGCAATGGTGGTATCGGAAATAATCGACAGGTTATCGCCAAACATGGCACCGCCCACGACCGTACCGATGGCCAACGGCAAGGAGATGTCCGTCACTTCCGTAACCCCGACCGCGATAGGGGCTATGGCCGCAATGGTGCCCATCGAAGTTCCCATCGACGTAGCAATAAAGGCGCTGATCACAAAGAGCCCCGGCAGCACCAGTTCAGCCGGGATAATACTCAGACCGAAATTGACGGTGGCGTCCACGCCCCCTACGGCTTTGGCCACACTGGCAAATGCACCCGCCAGCAGGTAAATCAGGGCCATGGTGATAATGGTGTTGTCACCGACACCGGCTATAAAGGTTTCAATACGCTCATTCAGCGGGCCAGACTGCAGCATCAGAGCCAGCACAATCGCCGGAAGAATCGCCACCGGTGCCGATATCTGATAAAACGCGAACTCAGTGCCCGCCGCGTGATAGTAAAGACCACTACCGATAAACAGTGCCAAAAAGAGCCCTAACGGCAACAGGGCCAACGGTGAATTTTTCGTCATATCTATATCCGAATCTTGTCAGACCGACCAGGTCAGATCATTAGTACTGCTCCACCGGATCGGCAGAGTCAACGAGCAGGGCCAGAGATTGACCGCTTTATCGAACGACTCGACAAGCGTCCATGCAGGAGACAGGCGCCATCATGCGCCAAGAAGCATTTCTTTATACAGCAAATGCCATAAAAACTGAACCGTTTATAACCGGATCAGTCCAGCGCCGTCACCCAGTCTTCTCCCAGCTGCCGCATCTGCTGGCGTACCCAGTCCGCTCGCTGGCGCACATAGGCACTGGGCGGCTGAGCCGAATACAACCAGGGGTTGGGCAACACCACTGCCAGCCTTGCCGCCTGATCCGCTGTCAATGTATTCACCGGCTGTTGATACCAATACTCGCTGGCAGCTCCAACACCATATACACCGGGAGCGAACTCCACGATATTCAGATATAGCTCCAGAATACGCGGCTTGCCCAGCACGCCCTCCATCATCAGCGCCAAAGGCACTTCCAGTCCCTTGCGAACCCAGTCTCGCCCCGGCCACAGAAACAGATTCTTCGCCGTTTGCTGCGTCAGAGTGCTGGCACCACGCAACCCCTTGCCCTCCAGGGCATCATTCAAGGCATGTTGAATGGACTGAAAGTCGAGCCCTCCATGCAGAGGAAAGCGCTGGTCTTCAGATGCCACAACCGCCAGCCGAACACTAAGCGGAATCTGCTCCAGGTCGACCCATGCATGACGGTAGGTGTCCGGATAGCCGGCAGGCCGAGTCACTTCACGCCACAGCAGCCATGACCAGACCGGCGGATCAACATATTTGAGCCCCAGCACCAGCAGCCCCATCAGTAATGACAGCACCAACAACAAACGCCAGCATACCCGCCACAATGGACGCAGAAGATAACGTGTAAACACAGTCGACCGGCTCACAGGACCTCAACAAAAGCTGGAGTGAACCGACATGATGATTGAAATTGAACTCTTCGTCACCGGTTCGGTCACCACTTTATACAATGCCAACTCCGTTATGAGATAAGCGTGCCAGCTTCACTATTCGACCATCGCTACGGCGGACTGATCTACATACTCGCACTGATCGTGCTGGTGCTGATGCCGATATTGGCCTCGGCTGCTCCCGTGATGGTCGCTACCAAGGCCGAGGGGCTGACACAGGAGCACGCACATGAGCAGGCAAACAGCCAGGCGGATGAACACCTCTGTTCGCAGCAATGCCTGAGCAACTGTGCCGGCCATTGCGCCCCCGTGCCCGCTGCGGTACCGGCTCTGGCCACCACTGAACACCTCCCTCCCGCAACCGTTCCGGACCTGTACCACCCGCCCTTTCCCTCCGGACTGCACCGCCCTCCCAAAACCTGAATAGCCCTCTCTGTGTCCTCCCTGACGGACGGCACCGACATTTCTACTATTCAGGAGCATTTTGATGAGCAAGCACTCGACTCTGCCCATGCCTTCTCGACGCCGCTTTGTCCAGGGCCTCGCTCTGGGCGGGCTGGCTGCAGGGCTGGGCCTGGAAACACGCCCGCTATTGGCCGCGAGCACCACATCCCCCCGAACGCCTGGCATTTTGAATGGTGCCGACTTCAAGCTTGAAATCGGTCACCAGCGGGTCAACTTCACCGGCCGAGAAAAACTGGCCACGACCGTCAACGGTACTTTGCCCGCCCCGATTCTGCGCTGGCGCGAAGGTGAACGCGTCCGTATTGAGGTCCACAACACACTGGATGTCGACTCATCCATTCATTGGCACGGCATCATTTTGCCGACCGAGATGGATGGCGTACCGGGACTCAGCTTTGACGGCATTGCACCGGGTGATAGGTTCACCTACGAATTTGATGTGCAGCAGAGCGGCACCTACTGGTATCACAGCCACTCAGGATTCCAGGAACAGACAGGTCTGTATGGCGCCATCATCATCGATCCGAAAGAACCCGAACCCTTCAATTACGACCGTGACTATGTACTGATGCTGTCGGACTGGAGCGATACGCCGCCGGAGCGGATCTACTCCAATCTGAAAAAGATGAGCCACTATTACAACCGCCGTGAACGCACCCTGAGCGATGACCTCATTCCGGAAACCCGACAGGATGGCTGGGGGGCAGCAGTGTCGCGACGGCAGATGTGGGAACAGATGCGTATGAGCGATCGTGACATCTCCGATGTCACCGGTTATACCTATACCTTCCTGATCAATGGCCAGCCCCCGGCCAGTGGCTGGAGCGGCCTGTTCACACCCGGTGAAAAGGTACGCCTGCGCGTCATAAACGCGGCCGCCATGACCTTCTTTGACCTGCGCATACCCGGCCTGAAAATGACCGTGGTCGCCTGCGACGGCCAATATGTGGAACCGGTCAGTGTCGACGAGTTTCGTATCGGCGTGGCCGAGACCATCGACATCATTGTTGAACCCACCGAACACAGGGCCTACAGCCTGTTCGCCCAGGCCATTGATCGTTCCGGTTACGCCCACGGCCACCTGACCCCGGACCCGGCCCTGAAGGCCATACCTCCAGCCATGGACCCGGCCCCCGAGCTGACCCACATGGATATGGGCATGGCAATGAGCGGCAGTGCGCATGGCGGCCATGCAATGCCCGCCCATAACGAGCACACCGGACACTCAATGCCGGCCGCCGGCAGTAACAGGGAACACGGTAATCACCCTGGCATGCACCACGAACAGATATCCGTGTCACATGAAGCTCACCAGAGCATGACCATGTCCCATAACCGACATGCAACAGCTGCCGACGCTCTTAATCCGCATGCCGGCCATGACATGACGCGGCACCATCGCCACGACATGCCACCTGACCCGAGGCCTGCAACAGCCTATCGGGGACACCCCCTGTCTGCAGGCATGCCCGTCCATGCGGACAGCGAATACGGTCCGCATGTGGATATGCGTGCCGAAGCGCCTCAGTACCGCCTCGATGACCCCGGTGTCGGTCTGCGCAACAACGGCCGCAAGGTCCTGACCTACGCCGACCTGCGCAGCCTGCATCCCACTCCCGATACCCGCGAACCCGGCCGCGAAATCGAACTTCACCTGACCGGCAACATGAGCCGTTACATGTGGTCGATCAACGGTATCCGGTATGCCGACGCTGACCCCATTCATCTCACCTATGGCGAACGTGTCCGCATTACCCTGGTCAACGACACCATGATGCCGCACCCGGTTCATCTGCACGGCATGTGGAGCGATCTGGAAACCGGCGATGCCACCCACCTGCCGCGCAAGCACACGCTGGTGGTCCAGCCCGGCGCTCGGCTGAGCTATCTGGTCACCGCCGATGCAAGGGGCGAGTGGGCGTTCCACTGCCATTTGCTCTATCACATGATGGGCATGTTCCGAAAAGTCGTGGTCAGCTGAGGAGACAAGGGATGAAACTGCATCAACATTTACCACTGCTGGCCCTGTTGACGCCAGCACTGGCACTGGCCGGCATGAATGACGATCCGATACTCACCAAACTCGACGTCAAGCAGCTGGAGGGCGCCTACCGCGACGGCGATGCCCGGCTGGTCTGGAACGCCGAGGGCTGGCTGGGTACCGATCTGCACAAACTGGTTCTGACCAGTGAGGGTTCACGCCTGGCTGGCCGCAGCGAAGATCAGGAGTTGCGTCTGTTCTATCGTCGCGCGATTGCTCCCTACTGGGACCTGGAGCTGGGCTGGCATCATGAACCCCTGGCAGAAAAGCGGGATGACCGTGCTCTGCTGGGCCTCAGTGGCACGGCTCCCTGGTTTATCGAAACCGACCTGAACCTGCTTGCAGGCCCCGGCAGTGACCTCAGCGCCGAATTGAGCCTGGAGCGAGAAATACGCCTGACTCGACAGTGGGTACTCAGTCCCGAGATTGGCTTGACCGCGCACAATTTCACCAACCAAGACGAACACCAGGGCAGCGGCCTGGCCGATCTGGATCTGGAATTGCGCCTGGCCTGGGAAGTGCGCCCCGACCTTGCTCCCTATGTGGGCGTGAGCTGGGAGCGCAAACTGGGGGATTCTGCCGATATGGCTCGTGCCAGCGGGCACGACGTGGAAAGAACCTACTGGCGTATGGGCGTCAGCTTCTGGTTTTAACCCCGTACTCACCTGAAGCATACCTCGGGGCAATCAGCGCCCCGGGGATCAAAAGAGATAACATGCGCACAACAATAAAAACCGCCCTGATCACAACCAGCCTGCTGATGCTGTCAATGGCGGCCAGCACAGCAAGCAAAGCCACACATCACTGCGCAAGGGTTGCGATTGAAAAATCGCACGCTATCAGGCCGTAAAGCCAAACGGCGGGCCTTTTTGAGCAACCGCCAGCGGACTGGCATCCAACCGGTCTCCCGCCCCCGGACCCGGTTGCCAGATTTCCACAAACCGATCACGGAACAGAAATCCCTGCACCGCATCGACCCCCAGCATACGGGCACGTTCGAGTTGTTCCTCGGTCTCCACCCCTTCCAGAATCACAAGTTTTCCGCTGCTTCGGGCAAAACCGATCAGGGCGGCAAAAAGCGCTTCCGCATCAGGCCCGGTCAGGCGGCACAGCCAGTCCCGTGCCAACTTGACGTAGTCGACACTGGCCAGCAGGTCAAACGAGACCAGACTGTCCAGCGCGCCTACATCATCCAGTGCCAGCGGGATACCCGCCGCCCCGAACGCCCGCAGCATGGCAATGCTGACCTGAGCATCGGACACCGAGCTGTTCTCAATGATCTCTACCACTGCTCCCGGTCGATGCTGCAACAAATCAACCATCGGGTGCCCCGCCTCGTGCAGAAATACCTCAAAAGCGTCTTGATCGATATTAAGAAACAGCCTCGGACTTTCGGGAGCCGACTGCAACTGCAGCTGTTTGACCCTGTATTCCATTTGAAACAGGCTCAGCGGGCTGGCATGCAGGGCACGAAACACCCGGTCGGGCCCCAGGCGCTGCCCGGATGCCAGACGGAATCTGGCCAACGCCTCATGGCCCAACAGGCGACCGTCCATCGTTGCAATAATCGGCTGATATTCCACACCCAGCCCTTTGCCGCTTAGCAGATCCAGCAGCACTGCAGGGGATATTTCACGCATGGGGCTTACCTGCTTCGCCCCTGTCCGGGCGATACAACACTGTCAGCCCTGTTCCGGCAATAATTGCCTGAACCAGACATCAATCATTCTGGGGTCGGCCTGGCTGACCTGCACCGGTGCGAACAGCGGCCTGGCGCCCGCCGCCTGCATTCGCTGCGTCACCTCCAGTCCAAACGCACAAAAACGGGGATAGCCGCGATCACCCAGCGCCAGTACGGCAAAATCCAGGCCGGCATAACACGCCGATACCCTCTCGTCATCCCAGCCGATGCCAGTCTTGGGAGCATCGCCATCACCGGTCGTGCTGACCACCAGCAATAATGCCCTGTCCGGCGGCTCCACTGTTGCCAAGGCATTGAGCGCCAGGGTATCGGCACGATAGCCCGCCTTGCGCAGGCGTTTTCGCGTTTCCTGTGCCAGCTGCCTTGCCGTACCGGTTTCCGTCGCGTAGGCAATCCAGTAATCCCGACCGCCCTCAGCCGAAGCCCGTCCCGCCTGCACACGCCTGAGCGCCGACATCAATACCAGTGCATAGGCCACCAGTGCACCGCTGGCCAGCCAACGCCGTTCCAGCGTCAGGCTGTCCAGCTGCCAGACCGATAACACTGCCAAGGCCGTCAGCAGGCCAAGGTTTTTCAACCCCGGCTTCAAAGCGGCAGCACTTCCAGTGTCGCACTGTAGCTCAGGCGGCGCGGAGCCCCTTCTATTTTCTGGCTGGGCTGCTCCAGCTCGGCTTCCACCCAGTACATGCCCGGTTCTGTAAAGGTAACCTCAACAGCACCTTCGGCATCAGTCGTCAATTCAATCTCACCAACCTGGTCACGATAACGGATGCCATCGCGAATCAGCACCAGTGGCAGGCCTTGCGCCGGCTGGCCATCCACCAGAAACTTGAAGTGGACCGGCTCACCGGTCACCAGGTCATTCGGGTGTGTCACCGGTACCAGTTCGATTCCCTGCCCGCTCGGCTTAAAGGTTTCATCCGTGGGTGCTCCTTTCGTCACGAAGACCTGCATGCGACTGTCGATTTCGCTGACTTTTACATCGGAAGCCTGAGACGGAATTTCGCTGACCTTGTCGACCGGGCCCGACCAGCGCTTGGACTCACCCTCCAGCGTGTAGCGTGCAAATGCACCCTGACGGTGTATCTGCAGCGTATAGGTACCCTCTTCCTTTAACTCGACATCAAACACGGAACGATAACGCCCTTCCGCCATATTTTGTGTTTCAACAGCAGCACCGGTCGGTGACAGCACCTCCAGTTGTTTCAGGCGCAGCGGAAAATGTTCGAAATAGAACAAGCTGTTGGATACGGCACCATCAACAGTAACCCAGGTATTCTCGCCTGACAGGACCGTAGCCGACGGCAACATCCAAGCGCGATGAGCCTGCGCCGTCATCGCGGTTCCCATTCCCAGCGCCAACAGGGCACAAGCACTCAAGCGTTTGATATTCATAGTAATTCCTTAAAATATAGGATTAAAATTCAGGGCGTCAATGCCAGTGCGACACGTCCCAGTTCATGTTTGCCCTGCGCCTGTTGCTGCTGCACAGTAGTAATCGGCCATTGGAACGGCAATCGAATCAGCTCACGGCCGCCGACTTCACGCACCGCCTCGACCACCAGTCGATACTGTCCAGCCGGCAGCTGGGCCAGCTGCGGCGCGTCTGCCGCCAGACTCACTGCGTGCGTGCCCACCGGACGTGTGGCCCCCGACAGACCATCAACCGGAAATTCAAGCTGACGGCCACTGCGACGCCACCATTGCCGCAGGTCCTTGAGCCATTTGGTGCCTTCGTTATCAGCCAGCTCCAGGTCATACCAGAGTGCCAGGTCCTGCTGATGGCGTCCCTTGTCCGTTTCGATCCAGATTGCGACGTAAGGGCGGTGGTACTCCGCAACCTGCAGCGCGGGAATTTCAACCTGAACCCTGAACTCGTCAGCGACCACCTGGCCCGTTGACGCCGACAGCAGCAGTGCTGCCGTTATCGGTTTCCATTGCATATACAACTCCTTAATGCACCAGCAAAACGGCCAGCAGCACCGGGACCAGCACTCCAAGACCCGTAACCGGCCAGACCGCTGCACGCTCACGTGCATGCAGCCACAGCACGGCCAGCCCGGTCAGGCTGAACACCACGCATACCAGCGCAAAAAAATCGATAAACAAACTCCAGGCCTGTCCGGCATTGCGCCCCTTGTGCAGATCGTTCAAGTACGCAATCCAGCCACGGTCCGTGGATTCATAGAGCAACTCGGCAGTTTCAAGATCGATGCTGAGCCAGGCATCACCACCGGGGCGAGGCAGGGAAAGATAGACCTCGTATTCGGACCATTCCGGCTGTCCGGCCGGCAATTTCACACCCTGCTGATTCAGCAACCAGTCACCGACCGACAACGGCAATTCGGCGGCGTCCCTCTGTGCCTGTAACAGGGGCTCCATCAACGCTTCCGGCAGAGTTTCCTGCACGGTTGTCACCCGAGCTTCAGCCGCAATTTGTCCCGCATGATTCAACGTGATTCCGGTCACAGCAAACAGGAGCATGCCAAACAGGGCAAACGCCGAGCTGATCCAGTGCCAGGTCAACAATCGACGCATCCAGACAGCCCTGAGCCGGACAGACGTCGTCGGCACTTCTGTCGTCTCCTCCAGAGGAGCCGCTTGTGAGGGTATATCTCGCATCAATCCCGGTCCCGAACATGTAAAGCGCGAAGGATAGAACAATTCTCACTAACATTCAATGAATGATAATGATTCGCATAATGTATCGATTGATTGCCAATCACGCCGTTTGTTCGATCAGGGAGCATCAGGAAAAGAAGAAAGACCGCCGCTTCGGGCAGAAAACAGGAGGCCGGGAACCCCCGGCCCCATGCATTACAGGCTGATCAGACCGATCGCCTGCAGGAAGATAAGCATGATGATGGCCGGTACCAAAAAACGGATTAAGCCCAGCCAAAGGCGATACCCTGCACTGTCGCCGCCCAGTTCGAGCGCGGTAACCTCAGGCTTCATGACCCAGGCCGTGAACAGCGCCATCAACAGGCCACCCAACGGCAACATCCAGCCAGAAATCAGATAGTCCAGTGCTTCAAAGAAGGTTTTGCCGGCCAGCGTCCAGTCAGCGCCGATATTGAACGAAAAAACCGTTCCCAGGCTCAACACCCAGATACCGCTACCGCCCAATACACTGGCCTTGAAACGGGACATTCCCCGCTTTTCGGTCAACCAGGCAATGGCCGGTTCAATCAACGAGAAGGCCGATGTCAGCGCCGCCACTGACAGCATCAGGAAGAACAGGGTGCCAAATACGGTACCCATCGGCATCTGCCCAAACGCGATCGGCAATGTCACGAAGATCAGCCCGGGGCCATTCCCCGGCTCCAGCCCATAGGCGAACACAATGGGAAAAATGGCCAGCCCCGCCAGCAGCGCCGCCGCCGTATCCAATACGGCGACCAGAATGGAGGTGCGGGCAATGGAGACCTGCGGCGACAGATAGGAGCCATAAATCATCATCGCGCCACCACCAATACTGAGCGTGAAAAATGCATGGCCCAGCGCGATCAGCACACCAGAGGCACTGAGCTTGTCAAAGTCAGGCCGGAACATGAATTCAACCGCCGCTCCGAAATGACCAATGCTGCCGGCATACACGGCCAGTATCAGCAAAAACAGAAACAGCAACGGCATCAACCAGTTGGCCGCCTTTTCCAGCCCCTGGCGCACACCACGCCCGACAATGCCCAATGTCAGCACCAATACCAGCGTACTCCAGCCAATCAACGCCAGAGGCTGCTGCAGATGCTGTTCAAACATTTGGCCAATGCGGGGGGGTTCTACTCCGGTAAAAGCGCCGGTCGCCGTCAAGGGCATATACGCCAACGCCCACCCGGCCACCACCACATAGAAACTCAGCAACAGGAATCCCGTCATGACCCCCAGTCGACCGACGTTTTTCCAGGCCGGGCTGGCACCGGCTTCCCGTGCCAGTGTCGCCATGGAATTCACCGGATTCTGCTGCCCGCGACGGCCGATCAGCACCTCGGCCATGAGCATGGGTACCCCCAGCAGTGCAATACAGGCCAGATAGACCAGTATGAAGGCACCACCGCCGTTTTCACCGGCAACGTATGGGAACTTCCAGATATTGCCCAGGCCGACCGAAGCACCGGCAGCGGCCAAAATGAAAGAAAATCGGGTCGACCACTGCTGTTGTGGTAATCGACCCGAGCGCGCATAGGTTGAATTACTCATGTTCTACACCTGATTGGACACGAGCGTATCCTGCCATATTCAGCGCGGCTTTTCCCCTGTCAGCTGCTGCTGCCCCGTACCTGATCAAGGTAGTTCAGCCAGTTCTGCGCCTGAGCTCGCGTGGCATCATGTCGGCTCGCCTTGACGAAACTGGAGCGCGCCTGTTCATAATGGGAGCGATTGATATCGGCGATTCCCCCCAGCAGGTACAGTTCCGCAGCATCCGGCTTAAACGCCACAGCCTGATCAATACTGCGTTTCATGGCGTCCCAGTGCCGCAACTGCATATCCAGGTACGCCAACTGGCGCCAGGTCGAGTAATCCGGCTTGCGCTGCGCTATCCGCTCCAGCGTGCCACGACCGGCATCATACATTTTCGCCTGCAGCTGGGTTTGTGCCAGCAGGCGCTCATGCTTGAGTGTGCGCCTGACTTTTTTCGCCGCCATGGACTCCTGCAGCAGTTCGGCCGCACGCTGCGGTAGCCCCTGTTGCAGGAACAGCTGGGACAACCAGATATACTGCCGCTCCTGCTTGAACTTCCCGGCCAGCCAGGCAGCTCTGAGCGTCGACAGGGCATCCGCATGGCGGTCGCGAATCTGATACACGCTGGCCAACTGCTCCCAGTAGCTGGCCCGTTGTGGATAACGGTTCACCAACAATTCCAGCACGGCTGTCGCGCCTTTCCACTGTTTGAGTTCAAAATGGGCGGCCAGCTGCAACTTGTACCAGTCTTCAGGCGCCCGCCCTTTCATGCGAATGGCTGTTTTGACCGGCGCAATCACCTGCGCCCACTGCTCCAGCTGCGAATACCCCTGGGCCAGCATCAGGTAATCTTCGGCACGCACGCGTTCGGCTTTGGTTCCCTTTGCCCTCACCTGCCCTATCCAGGCCGACATGGAATTAACACCAGCGCGCCACTGCTCCTGCGACAGCTGCAACTGGGCAACCGTGTGCAATACACGACGCTGATCCACCGCCGGCAGCGCATCCAGTGCATACGCTGCGGAGAAATGTTTCAATGCCGTTTTTTCCTGCTGACGCACCAGCGCCAGGTTGCCACGAAACTGCAGTACATAGGCCTTGGCCGGCGCACTCAACTCCTTGCCCGACAGAGCCTTCAGCACCTTATCGGCCTGTGGATAGTTTTCCTCGGCCATCGCTTTTTGCGCCGCATTAAGCTGCACCAACACACCCGGTGGCAGGGTCAGACTTTCAGCCCCGGCAGCGGTGCTCAACAACAACCATAAGGGCAGCCATCGTATCATCCGTTTCATTCGCACTACTCCAACTTGAACTCCAGGCGCTGACGAGTGCGGAAGGGAACAGCCACACCATTCTCCATCAGCGGATTGAAGCGCCAACGCGTCAAGGCACGCTCCACCGTACGTTCAAATACCCCCTGCGGGGACGCTTCGACAATTTTGAACGAGTCCGGTACGACACGCCCCTTGGCATCAACCGTGAATTCTGCCACCACATACCCCTCAATCCGGCGCATTTGCGCACGGCGCGGATACTGAGGGTTCATCCTGGATACAGGGCTGGCATTGAGATTAACGGCAATCCCTTTTACCGCAGCCGGTGCCGGTGCAACCTCCGCCGACACCCCGGAAAGATCCACCGCCGCATTGACCTTGATACCCACCTCGACTCGCGGCGTCTGTATGTTCAACGGGGTTGAAGGCACATTAACTGCCACCGGCTGAGACATATCCGGCGGAGTAGGCGTGGGCGGCTGCTGCGGCATAATGTCCGGTGGCGGCAGGGATTCGCGTTCACGCACCTGTACCTCGGAATCCAGCTTCAGGCGATGCAGGTTAATCGCCGTGTACTCACTGGGTTCTGGCGCTGCGGCACGGCCGATGCCCGCCAGGTGTGCCATCAGCAGAAACAGCAGCACACTCACCAACAGCGATCCGGGCACAAAAAAGATGGCGCGCATCAGCCCGCCCCCTCACGTGTTGCCACGGCCACCTGTTCAACGCCCGACAGTTTGACCTGATCCATGACTTCGACCAACAGTCCCGTCTTGGCATCCTTGTCAGCCTGAATCATGACCCCCAGATCCGGCTGCTCGACCTTGAGTCGCTCCAGCGTTGGACGAATCATGCGCACGTCTACAGGTTGTCGATCAAGCCATACCTCGTCGGTAGCGGTAATCGCCAACATCACTCCCTGACTCTCCTTCACCTCGGCGGTAGAGGAAATCGGGCGCTCTATTTCAACACCGGCTTCACGCACGAAGCTGGTGGATACAATGAAAAATATCAACATGATGAACACAATATCGAGCATCGGCGTCATGTCGATCTCGGCATCATTTTCCATCATGTCCAGGTTGAGTCTCTGCCTCATCCTCTGGCTCCTGTGATATCCAAGCGTGTTCTTTGCAACTGACTCCAGCGGGCCAGACGGTTCCATATCAACAGCCCGCTCACCGCCATCACCATTCCGGCCAGCGTCGGCAGCGTAGCGCGTGCCACACCCGCTGCCATCAGGCGCGGGTTGCCGGTGCCGTTCAGGGCCAGGGTGTCGAACAGGTGGATCATTCCGGTGACGGTACCCAGCAGGCCAATCAGTGGGCAAAGCGCGATCAGTGTCCGAATCAACGGCAGCGCCGCCTGCAGATCCAACAATAGATCCGCACGATCCAGCCCCCGACCACCGCCCGGCGGCAAGCCACGGTAACGACGTATGCGGCGCGGGAAATCGACCCAGCGAAACCAGAGACGCTCCAGCAACAGCGTCCACAGCACCAGACTCACCAGCAGCAACGCCCAGAGCACGGGACCACCTGCGTTGAAGAACCCTGCCAGGGCCGCTTCGTACTGGGCCATATCAGGCAGCATGGCGCGCCTCTTCCGCATCACTGAGCTGTTCACGCTGAACGGCCAGCAGCGCCAGCCCCTTTTGCTGCAACAGCTGCAGCAGACGGCGACTGCGAGCCGCCAGCAGGCTATGGCAGAACAACAATGGAATGGCGACACACAGTCCCAATACGGTTGTCATCAGAGCCTGAGAAATCCCCCCCGCCATCAGTTTGGGATCACCGGTACCAAACAGTGTGATGCTCTGGAAAGTCCCGATCATGCCGGTTACCGTACCCAGCAACCCGAGCAGAGGCGCCACAGCCGCAATCAGTTTGAGCAGCGTCAAACCACGCTCCAGCAGCGGCGCTTCCTTGAGCAGCGCCTCATCCACACGCAGTTCGGTTTCGTCGGTGGTACGACCGGCTTGCCCAGCCGTCATAATACGACCCAGCGGGTTATCGCTGCGCCCCTGCTCCGGGTTACGCAGCTGGTTGCGAACACTCAGCTCCGTTTTCAAGGTTGTCAGCAGCTTCCACAAAGCCACCAGCAGACCGATTCCGCCCAGCCCCAAGATGATGTAGCCGACCAGCCCGCCCTGGGCGATACGTTCCTGCAGATTGGGCGTTTGTGCCAGCAGCGCCAGCAGATTGCCGCGGCTGGGATCAACGACCAGGCTCTCATCCTGCCCCTGCACAAAGGAAAAAGCCTGCGCCTGTACAGATCGATCCGGTTGCACCGGCAATACCTGCAGGTTACCTTCAACGTAATTCAGGTAGAGACCCTGATCGCTCAAGGCCGTAAAGGGCCCGACACGCAGCACCTCCGCTTGCTGGCGCTCACCACTGGCCTGAACCACCGGTGCCGTAAAACGCACGACTTCACCGGTCGCCGTCATCTCCTGCTGCAGCAAGAACCAGAGCCCTTCCAGCTCACTAAGCGCCGGAATACGCTTGCGGTCAGCAAACGCCAACAGCTCGGCACGATCAGGATACTGGGCCGTGATCATGGAATCGTTAACCAGACCATGCAGCTCCTGCGCCTGCTGCTTGACAACCCCAAAGACTTCACCCAGTTGACCACTGCGCATCCGCAACGCCTCGCCTCGCTCGGTCAGTGCGTCTTCATTGGTCTGAAATGCAGCCTTGAGTTCAGCCTGACGTGCTTCGGCTGCAGCCAAACGTGCCCTGGCCTCAGCCAGCAGTGCCTGTTGACGGGCATGATCGGAACGGAATTCAGCCAAACGTGCCCCATCAGCCCGCTTATCCTCGGCGATCTCCGAACGGACCTGCTGCAACAGCTGCTGTAATTCATTTGCCTGCACCGATCCACACAGCACCAGCATCAGGACTGCTATTGAACGCATGACACCTTTCATGAGGCTGCTCCTGTCAATTCCACCGGCAGTTCAAGCAGCTCGGGAACCGACTGCTGACGTGCCATACTGATCCCCTTGCGAATGGGCCAGTCATACTCGGCATCCAGCGTTTCCCAATCCGCACCGGCGCGGTTCCAGCGCCCGCTCTCTTCACCATCCAGTGTCTGGTAATACAACGCCACACGCCCCAGTCGCAGGAATGTCACTTCACGACTGACCTCTCCCTGTGTCAGGGAACCGGTCCAGGCTTCCAAAGTCCGCCCGTATTCGGCTTCAATTTGATAGGCTTCCAGAATCTGGCGATATTTTTCCGCCAGACTTATATCGGCACGGTCCATCAGTCGGGCCAGGCGTGCCACCCGCTGCTCGCGCTCTTCGGTCAGGAACGGCAGATCATTGGCAACAAACTGCTCCAGCATGTCCTGCATGCGCACCAGCAGTGGCAAGGTTGCCTGCTCGGTTTCAGCCAACGTCACCAGCTGTTCTTCGATATCAGCCAGCTCACGCGCCTGATCTTCAACCATACGAGACAGCTGTTGGTTATACGCTTCCATCAATTCGGCCTGCCGCAGGTCTGCGGTGTAGGCGGCATAATTATCGCGTGTTTGCTGATCCAGCCGATCGATATTGCGTTGTACCTGAGCCCCCTGTTTGTGCGCCTGCTCCAGTGCTTGCTGGTTGTTTTCCAGCGTGCTGGACAGCGCGACAGACGGCATAAGCAGCGGTACAGACAGCACGGCCGCTTTTAAGAGTATCCGGTCCATGAACAACCCGTTTAAATAAATGATAACGATTTGCATTATTCCTTATATCAGAAACACATGCAAATCCTCGGAACGATTCGACACGCTGCCTGTCGCTACGCGCCCATTTGCCACGCCGCTCGCAGACGCTCTACCCGAATGTGTCTGGGTTGCCGTGGACAGGTCTTGCAAGGCTCACCACCGGCACGCCGATAGTGTTGGCAACAACCCTTGCGATCAAGCATCAACTCAGTCCCGCCATGGGGCAGCTCAAACACTCCCAATGCACTTGCCCCGGCAAGGCCCGCAGCATCCAGCCATTCAAGCCCCAGCCGATGTACACTCGTATGACTGCGATTACCCAGCAGCGGGCGGACACGCAGTAGAGTGGACACTATGCGATCCCCCAACAGGCGCTGTGCCAACACCCGGTTCACCTTGATAACCTGCCCCAACTCGGCAAGCGCTTCGTCACAAACCATACGCAGATGCTCCGCCGCCTGCCGACGACATGCCTGCTCCGCCGACAGTAACCGAGCCCCCAGACGCATCCCGATAATGGAATTTTGCGTAACACATTGCCCCAGGTGAACCAGGTTCACCCGCTGCTGCAGGGTTTCTGTTACCAGAATCGTAAGCAGCACCGGCTGCCAGATGCTGAGCCCCCAGGCTCTGGCTCCCCAATAGTGCCGCCCGGCCTCGGGGTACTGCCTCTGCAAACTGCTCACCAGATTATCGAGCAGCGAGTGATTACGCCTGCCGGCAACCAGCATGCTGTCTTCCGGCTCCCCAGCCTCCACGCTGAGCCCCGGCATTACCCGGGCACACCGCTCAATCAGCAATTGATGACTCTCTTGAATACCGTTTGCGGACACCGGCATCACGATTTCTCCCCAGGACAGGTGGATGAGCATGCGATCAGGCTTGCATCCTACACTAATGGGAATGATTCGTATTATTTAGAACACTGGAAATCATATGCGCAAACACAAAAAAACCCGGTACTCAGCCGAGTATCGGGTTTTTCAAGCGACCGATGGGCAGGACATCAGCCCGCCCAGGTATCAGTTCATCGCCGCATCAAACAGCCTTGTGCGCGATGATATCCTTCCACTTGGCCGGACCGGTGGTGTGAACAGACTCACCTGAAGTATCAACAGCCACGGTGACCGGCATGTCCTTCACTTCGAACTCGTAGATCGCTTCCATGCCCATTTCCGGGAATGCCAGCACCTTAGCGTCCGTGATCGCCTTGGACACCAGGTAGGCCGCGCCGCCGACCGCCATCAGGTAGACCGCTTCGCTGTCCTTGATCGCTTCGATTGCCACCGGACCGCGCTCGGACTTGCCGATCATGCCCAGCAGGCCGGTGCTTTCCAGGATCTGACGGGTGAACTTGTCCATACGGGTCGCCGTCGTCGGACCGGCCGGCCCCATCACTTCGTCACGGACCGGATCAACCGGCCCTACGTAGTAGATAAAGCGGCCTTTAAGGTCCACCGGCAGCTCTTCACCGTTGTTCAGCATCTCCACCATTTTCTTGTGGGCAGCATCGCGACCGGTCAGCATCTTGCCGTTGAGCAGGATGGTTTCGCCGACTTTCCACTCTTTCACCGCTTCCGGGGTGATCTCGTCCAGATTGACGCGACGGGTGTTGGCACCCACTTCGAAGGTCACTTCCGGCCAGTCATCCAGGCTCGGCGGCGTCAATACGGCCGGGCCGTTGCCGTTCAGGGTGAAGTGCGTGTGACGAGTCGCGGCACAGTTCGGGATCATGCACACCGGCAAGGACGCGGCGTGAGTCGGGTAATCCATGATCTTGACGTCGAGGATAGTGGTCAGACCGCCCAGACCCTGAGCGCCGATACCCAGTGCGTTGACCGCATCCATGATTTCCAGACGCAGTTCTTCAACACGGTTTTTCGGGCCGCGCTCGCGCAGTTCGTGGATGTCGATCGGGTCCATCAGAGACTCTTTCGCCATGACAGCGGCCTTCTCGGCGGTACCGCCGATACCGATACCCAGCATGCCCGGCGGACACCAGCCGGCCCCCATGGTCGGTACGGTTTTAACGATCCAGTCGACAATGCTGTCGGACGGGTTGAGCATCGCCATCTTGGATTTGTTCTCGGAACCACCGCCTTTGGCGGCGACGTGCACTTCCACTTCATCGCCTTCGACGATTTCATAGTGGATCACCGCCGGAGTGTTGTCTTTGGTGTTCTGACGCTTGCCGGCCGGGTCTGCCAGAATGGAGGCGCGCAGTACGTTGTCCGGGTTCATGTACGCACGGCGCACACCTTCGTTGACCATATCGGTCACGGACATTTTGGCATCCCACTGAACATTCATACCGACTTTCAGGAACACGGTCACTATACCGGTATCCTGACAGATCGGACGCTGGCCTTCGGCACACATACGGGAGTTGATCAGGATCTGCGCCATGGCGTCTTTCGCCGCCGGGTTTTCCTCTTTCAGATAGGCTTCATGCACACCCTGCACAAAGTCGATCGGGTGGTAGTAGGAAATGAACTGCAGCGCATCAGCAACGCTGTTGATGAAATCATCCTGGCGAATAACGCTCATTGACGACTCTCCAATCTGGCTTGGTTTGGGTTCACGGCGCCCGGACTGGCTCGCATGGAGCACAGCCGACCGCTGACAGGATCTGGTGCCGCATTATACATTAATTTGGCACCGCAACTTCTCAGGTATTGGTATTAGAGCGGCAATGCCCGGGGGGCCAACAGGGCCACGCAATACAACAGTCCGAATACCAGCAACAGGCGTGCAGTCGCCGGTGTCAACGGCGCTCTTCGCTCGGCAGGCGCCCTCAGCAAGCGAACCGGCTTGAATGCCATCAGCAGACTGGGCAGGACCCATAAGGCCCCCGGCAGCAAACCCAGCCACAGCAACACCGGCAACAATCCATACGCAAACGCCAGCAAAGCAAAGTAAAGACTTACTCCCCGCGCATAGCCCAGGCGTACAGTCAACGTTTTCAGACCTTCCTGAGCATCGCTTTCGTAATCTCTCAATTCATTGCTCAACAACAGCAGCGACACCAGCACACTGACCGGAACTGTTTGCAACAGCAGTGCAAATGTCAGTGCCCCCCCCACCGCCACGGCACTGCCTGCGATCATCAACACGCCCATCAGCCAGAACACCAGCACGACGCCCAGTCCGCGGCTTTTGTAATTGACCGGACTAACGGTATATCCAAGCGCTCCGGCCAGTCCCAGCACACAGAGCCACAAAAACCCGGCTCCCTGCTGGAGCACGAAATGAAAGCCGATTGCGGCCGCCAGCAGGAAACAGAGCAATCCGGCACGAAAATTGAGCTGCACCGCCGCGATCAGCCGCATACTGTCAGGCTGTCTGCGCAATTGAGCGATATCCGCATGGTCATTAATCAGATTGACCCCGGCCTGCAGCAGCACGCCGCCTACCAGCACCAGCAGCGCTTCGGCGATATTGACGGAGCCCTGTAGCCCCCCAAGAATCAACCCGACCAGACAGGTCACCAGCGCCACCGGAAATGAAAACGGGCGCAGGGCACGGGCAAAGGCATATTTGCCCAAATCGGGCGATGATGGCGTTTTGACGGCATCCATCCTGTACGACTCCACTAGACATAAAAAAAGGGAGCCAGGCTCCCTCTTGAGTGCAGCAACAATCCTACCCTCGCTCCGGCGCGTTGGGCAGATCTCGCATCAACAATGCGTAGGTCATGTCAGTGTCGAAATCCACCGGAATACTGACCCGATGACCGGAACCTGGCGCAACCTCCGCAGCCTGCCCCTTTTTGTTCAGCATTTCCTGTAACTTGAATCGTCTGTTCCCGGCAGGAGTCATTAGCTCAAGCGTATCACCCAGCTCGAAACGGTTTTTCACTTCGATGTCAATGAACCCTTTTTGCACGTCATGACCAACGATTTCACCCACAAACTGCTGATGTACGCCAACAGAGCTGCCGGTCTGATAATTCTGATACTCATCATGCACATGACGACGATAAAAGCCTTCGGTATAGCCGCGATTGGCCAGGTTCTCCAGCGTATCCATCAGCCCCATGTCAAACGGCTTGCCCGCTACCGCATCATCAATAGCCTGCCGGTAAGCCTGAGCCGTACGGGCCACATAGTAATGTGACTTGGTACGACCTTCGATCTTCAACGAATCCACACCCATCTCGGCCAGTTTATGCACATGCTGAATGGCACGCAGATCCTTGGAATTCATAATATAGGTGCCATGCTCATCCTCGAACGCCGGCATGTATTCACCCGGGCGCGTCTCTTCCTGCAACAGAAAGATCTTGTCGCTGGGCCGGCCTTCGCCCAAGGCAGGTTGCTCGCCGTTCGTTCCGTCAGCCGGGTCAAACGACTGCACCGGCACGACATCACCGGACTCGTCTTCCTGCGCCTCATGGGCGTCGTATTTCCAGCGACAAGCGTTGGTACAGGTTCCCTGATTGGGATCGCGATGGTTTATATAGCCGGACAGCAGGCAGCGCCCGGAATAGGCGATGCACAAGGAACCATGTACAAACACCTCCAGCTCGATCTCGGGGCACTGCTGACGAATCTCGGCGACCTCGTCCAGCGACAGCTCCCGCGACAATATGATGCGCTCGATACCGGCCCGGTGCCAGAATTTCACCGATGCCCAGTTCATGGTATTGGACTGTACCGACAGGTGAATCGGCAGGTCCGGATACTTGTCCTTGACCATCATGATCAGACCGGGATCGGACATGATCAGGGCATCCGGCCCCATGGCGATCACCGGGTCCAGATCCTTCATATACGTTTTAAGCTTGGCATTATGCGGCAGGATATTACTGGCCACAAAAAACTTCTTGCCCAGTTCGTGCGCTATCCGAATGCCTTCGGCCAGGTTGTCGTGGGTAAAATCGTTGTTGCGTACCCGCAGGCTGTAACGCGGCTGACCCGCGTAGACCGCATCCGCCCCGTAGGCGAAGGCATATTTCATGTTTTTCAGCGTCCCGGCCGGGGACAGCAGTTCTGGTGTTCGCATAAGCTCTGTAACGTATTGAAATTAAAGGGCACTAAACCGAATATCTCAGGCAGGCAAGTGAACTTCAAACAGGGGCGTATAAATGGAACCATGTTTCCCCGACCGACTCTGAAACAGCACCACCGAGTCTGCCAGTGTGGTCAGCCCAGGCTCGGGCCAACTTTCAGGCACTTCAAAGCAGTTACTGGCCGGCAGGCGCGCCAAGGTGACATGAGGTTTGAAGTCGCGCTCATCATAACGAATTCCGGCTTTTTTGGCGATATTGACCATACAGTCATGCAGGATATTAAGCGCCTCATGATCTCCGGTCAGCGCCGCCAACACACCCAGCTTGGGGTTGACCTTGTAATACCCCAAGTGATTGAGCGGCACGGTAAAGCTGGACTGTTTCGCCAGTGCCTCTCGTGTCAGCTGTTCCAGCTCCGTCACCTGCTCCAGCGTAACATTGCCCAGAAAACAGAGGGTCAGGTGATAATTCGATGAATCAACCCACTGGGCATCCAATCCTCGGTCATACCCGCACAGGGTATCGGCACAGTCCGACAGACGACGTGCGATTCGCTCCGGTATCGGCAGCGCAAAAAAAGTTCTGATTTTTTTCATAACGGGAACCTGCTGTCAGACAGCAGGCATGCATCTCATCCTTTAGCCTTGGCCATCAAGCGCTTCTGCGCCGGATGTGAAAGCACGGCCTTGATCCAGCGATGCACTTCCGGATAACCGGAATAATCAAACCCGGCCAATTTGGGCCAGCTCAGGACCATCGCTCCGTGAATATCCGCAATGGTGAAATGATCGCCACTGATCCATTCTCGTCCCTGCAACTGCTGTTCCAGCAAGGGCATGAAACGATTCAGCTCGACACTTGCGCGATCCAGCACACCCTGATCCGGATGGCCGTCACTGAACTTGAACTGGATCAGCATATCCAGTGCCGGGACTTCCATCTGGTTACTGATATACAGCGACCAACGCAGGATGTCGGCCTCTCCCGCCGGAGTTTCAGCCCAGAGACGCCCCTCGCCATACTGACGTGCCAGATAGTAGAGAATCGCCTGTGTCTCGAACAGTACCAGATCACCGTCAACCAGAGTTGGTATCTTGCCGGTTGGGTTCAGTGCCCGGTATTCTTCGGATTGGCTCTGCTCGCTGCGCGGCAGCATATCCACTGAATCGTACTCCAGCCCCAGTTCTTCCAGCGCCAGCATTACCATGCCGGCACGCGAAAACACGCTACCATAAACCTTGATCATGAAGTTGTCTCCCGGAGAGATTAGCCCTGCTCTACACGCAATTGCAGGTTGTTCAACTGCTGCCGAATACGCAGCAGGTCCTGACTCAGCTGACGCCGTGTTCCGTCGATCGCCGCTATCGCCTGCTCGTTCTGTCGAATCCGCTGCGCCAACGCTGCGGTGGCATCCGACCCGCCGGAAACGCCGGCCAACTGCTCAGTCAGCTGTTTTTGAACCTTGAGTCGTCCTTCGCTTTCGCGCTGCAGCCCCTGCTCCAGAGTACCCAACTGTTTTTCGGCAGCCGCCAGTCGTGCCTGCAAAGCTTTGCCCTGCGCTTGCTGCTCGGCCTTGAGGGTGCCGACCTGAGCCAGGGCATCAGCAGCCTTATCTGCATCCTGACGTACCCCGGCCAATGCTGTTTCGGCTTCCTGCATCCGATCCGACAGTTTCTTCAGCTGCTCCACCTGCTGTTCCAGCTGAGGCTTGTTGCGCTGATAGGCGATCGTCCAGAGTTTGGCAATCTCAGCATCGAAGTGGGTAAAACGCTCCTTGGCTCGAGCATCCATCTCCTGCTGACGCTGCAGCAAGGTTTGCCCGGACTGCTCAGCGCTGTCACTGGTCACTTCCAGCAGACCTTCCAGCGTTTCCACCCGTGCCTGCGCCTGGGCCAGATCGCTCTGTAACCCGTTCAGGCGCTCCTGTTGCTCTACCTGGGCAAAGCCCAGATAGCCACCGCCTGCAGCCAGTAACAGCAGCAGAGTCGTCACCAGCAGGTTGCCACCGCTCCTGCCAGCTTCATTACCTCGCTGCGGCATACGATCACCAGGCCGTGTATCTGTATCAACAACCAGGGACTCAAGCCCCGCCGGGTCCAGTCCCGGTTCCTTGCGTTCACTCATCAGGATTCAATCTTTAGTGACCAACAAATGCTAAACCCTAGCAGGTTTGCCAAAAACGAAAAAGCCCCGCAACCGCGGGGCTTGGTATCAATCAGACGTGCGGACGTCGCATCACATCATGCCGCCCATGCCGCCCATACCGCCCATGCCGCCCATATCCGGCATGCCAGCACCAGCATTTTCATCCGGGTGGTCAGCGATCATGGCTTCGGTGGTGATCATCAGGCCAGCGATGGAAGCCGCCGCCTGCAGTGCAGAACGGGTTACCTTGGCCGGGTCGATAATACCCATTTCCATCATGTCGCCGTACTCTTCGGTACCGGCATTGAAGCCGAATGCACCTTCACCGGCACGCACCTTGTTCACAACCACGGAGCCTTCGCCACCGGCGTTACCGACGATCTGACGCAGCGGCGCTTCCATGGCGCGCAGCGCCAGCTGGATACCGATAGTCTGGTCGTGGTTATCACCTTCCAGGCCTTCAACATTGGTCAGTGCGCGGATCAGGGCAACACCACCACCCGGTACTACACCTTCTTCAACAGCCGCGCGAGTGGCATGCAGAGCATCATCAACGCGGGCTTTCTTCTCTTTCATTTCGACTTCGGTCGCAGCACCGATCTTGATCACGGCAACACCGCCCGCCAGCTTGGCAACACGTTCCTGCAGCTTTTCGCGGTCGTAGTCGGAAGAGGTTTCTTCGATCTGGGCACGGATCTGCTGTACGCGACCATCGATATCAGCCTTAGCACCGGCACCGTCAACAATCACGGTGTTTTCCTTGGTGATGTTAACGCGCTTGGCAGTACCCAGCTGTTCCAGCGTCACGGTATCCAGGCTCAGGCCGATCTCTTCGGAGATTACCTGACCACCGCTGATGATGGCGATATCCTGCAGCATCGCCTTGCGACGGTCACCGAAGCCCGGCGCCTTCACGGCAGATACTTTGACGATACCGCGCATGTTGTTCACCACCAGAGTCGCCAGGGCTTCGCCTTCAACGTCTTCAGCGATGATAAGCAACGGGCGGGATGCCTTGGCAACCTGCTCCAGTGCCGGCAGCAATTCACGGATGTTGGAGATCTTCTTGTCGACCAACAGGATGAACGGGTCTTCCAGCTCGCAGGTCATGCTGTCCTGGTTATTGATGAAGTACGGAGACAGGTAGCCGCGATCGAACTGCATGCCTTCTACCACATCCAGTTCGTTGTCGAAGCCGGAACCTTCTTCAACAGTGATAACGCCGTCTTTACCGACCTTTTCCATCGCTTCAGCGATGATGTTGCCAACCGCTACGTCAGAGTTGGCAGAGATGGTGCCAACCTGAGCGATCGCCTTGGAGTCTTCACAGGGAACGGACATTTCGGCCAGCTGTGTAACAACGGCAGCAGCAGCCTTGTCGATACCGCGCTTCAGATCCATCGGGTTCATGCCGGCCGCAACGGACTTCAGGCCTTCGTTAACGATCGCCTGAGCCAGAACTGTTGCAGTCGTGGTGCCATCACCGGCCACGTCGTTGGCCTTGGAAGCAACTTCCTTGACCATCTGTGCACCCATGTTTTCGAACTTGTCTTTCAGTTCAATTTCCTTGGCAACGGATACACCGTCCTTGGTTACGGTCGGAGCACCAAAAGCCTTGTCCAGTACCACATTACGGCCTTTCGGACCCAGCGTGGTTTTAACAGCATCAGCCAGGGTATTTACGCCCTGCAGCATGCGCTGACGAGCATCATCACCAAAACGTACGTCTTTAGCAGCCATTTTTTGCTAGTCCTGTAATCAGTATCGAAATAAATCGAGTTAAAAAGTTAACGATTAATGCGACGCGAAGCTGATTAATCAGTCTTCCAGGACGCCGTAGATTTCACTTTCCTGCATGATCAGCAGTTCGTCGCCGTCGATTTTGACGGTGTTGGAACCGGCATACTGGCCGAAGAGGACCTTATCACCCACGCTGACGGACAGTGCCTGAACATCACCGTTGTTCAGAGTACGACCCGGGCCGACTGCCACGACTTCGCCACGGTTGGGCTTTTCAGCTGCAGAACCCGGCAGAACAATACCGCCGGCTGTAGTGGTTTCTTCTTCGCTGCGACGAACTACAACACGGTCGTGAAGTGGACGAATATTCATCTGGTTGTTCTCCTGATAGCTAGGATCCAGTGCGATGTTGTTATGAATGCGGACACCGAAGCATCCGAAATCGGTTTGCATCTTAGATGGGGGGACTACAACGGGTTTTCAATCCCCGATCTGATTTTTTTTTGCAGTCCCACCACCGCTGTAAGAAGGATGGTGGGGGCTTAGGGCCGGTTTTCAATAGCAAGGAGGGTTTTTCTTAGTCACGGCGTTCGAATTCGCCGTCAATTACGTCACCGTCGCGCCGTGGAACATCATGTCGGGCATCCACTGAACGGTACTCCTGATGGAAGGCATGGGTGCTGCTGTGGCTGGCAGCCACCAGCGTGAAACGGCCCAGCAAAGCTTTCACAACACCACGGCGCACGGCCGGGACCAGACAGCTGAACCCGACCACGTCGGTTACGAACCCCGGCGTTACCAGCAGGGCGCCCCCAACGGCCAGCACGATACCTTCAACCATTTCCTGACCGGGTACCTCGCCCTGCCCCATCCGCTGCTGGGCGCGAGCCAGCGTGGACAGCCCCTGATGCCGCAGCATATTGACACCGATAAATGCCGACAGCAGCACCAGACCTACGGTATACCAGGCACCTATTGCCTGCCCTACTTGAATCAAGACGGTGATTTCAATAATCGGAACAATGATGAACAACAGAAACAGAAAGCGCATAAATTTTCTCGGCTTGATGTACATGGATTCTCCATATTGGATTCTTCCACTTTTAATCGGTTCAACCAAGTCAATTCATGCAACACCGTCAAAAACCATAAAAGTGCATATATATCAATGAAGTAAATATTTAATAACACTTTTAACGCATCTGCGGGAGGATCGATTTTATACCTATAAAGTGAAAAGATTGCGACAAGTATGGACTTTTATCCGGAGTCAAAATAAATTGTTGCGATGCAGCATATTGCACTGCACAATAAGAAAAATCCTACTTAGCCGAGGTAACTCTCAATGGAACTCAAAGATAAAGTCATCGTGGTAACCGGTGGTGGTCGCGGCTTGGGCCGTGCCATGGCGCTCGAGCTGGCCGGCAAGGGTGCCAAGCTGGCGCTGGTCGATCTGAACCAGGAAGATCTGGATGAAACAGCAGGCCTGTGCATGGAGCTGGGTGTAGAGGCACGTACCTACATCACCAACGTCGCCGAAGAAGCCGAGGTTGAGCAACTGTTCTCCGATATCACCCGTGATTTCAGCACCATCAACGGGCTGGTCAACAATGCCGGCATCACCCGTGACGGCCTGTTCCTGAAAGCAAAAGATGGCCAGGTCATCAGTAAAATGTCGATGGAGCAGTGGAATCAGGTCATCAGCGTTAACCTGACCGGTACTTTCCTCTGCGCTCGCGAAGCCGCTGCCAAAATGATCGAAACCGGCTCCGAGGGCTGCATCATCAACATTTCATCCGTTTCACGCTCCGGCAACATGGGGCAGACCAACTACACGGCGACCAAGGCCGGCGTTCAGGCCATGGCCGTCACCTGGTCCAAGGAACTGGCCCGTTACGGTATTCGTGCCGCATCCATTGCCCCCGGTTACATCGGGACCGAGATGGTCATGAGCATGAAAGAAGAGGCGCGCGAGAAGATTGCGGCCGGTATCCCCGCCAAGCGCCTGGGCAAACCGGAAGAGATCGCCAAAACCGTCTCGTTCATCTTTGAAAACGACTACGTCAACGGTCGCTGCATCGAAGTGGATGGCGCCCTGCGCATCTAGTTTTGATTTGCACGGCAGTCGTGCCCCTGCAGCGACTGCCGTGTGCTCGATGCAATTCAGCAGACGGTCGGTTCGCTTTGATATACTGGCCGCCTTTTCACCTGTAGGGACGTGCCGACAATGCCTCATGCCTGGAAGGAAACCTTCGCCCACTACCGGGATATCCGCCTACTGTGGATTTTTCTCATGGGCTGTTCCAGTGGCTTTCCCTTCCTGCTGACCGGCAGTATTCTCAGCGGCTGGCTGACCGATGCCGGTATCGCCCGTGCCGAAGTCGGTCTTCTGGGCAGTGTCGCCACGGTATATGCCATCAATTTCCTTTGGGCTCCCCTGGTCGACCGTGTGCACTTGCCGTTATTGGGCCGCCTGGGCCAAAGACGCAGCTGGATTCTGGCCACACAAATGATGATGCTGGTGTTTACGCTGCTGCTGGCAACGGTCAACCCCGGCTCTCACCTGTTAATGGCCGGACTCTTCGCCTTCGGGATCGCGGCCAGCTCCGCCACTCAGGATATCGCGGTAGATGCTTTCCGTATCGACCAGTTTGCTCCACATGAGAAAGCTTCCCTTCCTCCCGCTGCTGCCATTGCCATTATCGGCTGGTGGACCGGTTACTCCTGGCCCGGCTACTTGGCCTTTTCTCAGGCCGACAGCCTGGGCTGGAGCAATATCTACCTGCTCATGGCCGGCGTTATACTGCTGTTGATGGTGTTCACGCTGCTGGTGCGCGAACCCCGCACGGCACGGGAGCAACTGCAGGACACGGCGGAACATCGATACAGCGAAAAACTGCACAGCAGGCACTGGCTGACCTGGCTTGCCGTAACCGTGATTGAGCCCTTTGCCGAGTTTTTTCGCAAAAACGGCATCAAGGTTGCGCTGATGCTGATGTCTTTCATTTTCCTGTTCAAGATTGGCGAAGCCTTCCTTGGCCGCATGTCGGTCGTGTTCTACAAGGAGGTCGGCTTCAGTAACGAGCAGATTGGCGAATATACCAAACTGTTCGGCTGGTTTCTGACGGTCAGCTTTACCCTGCTCGGCAGTGCATTCAACACCCGTTTTGGCGTCGTCAAAGGCCTGCTGCTGGGTGGTAGCGCCATGGCGGCCAGCAATCTGATGTTTGCCATCATCGCTGTTGCCGGCCCTGTCGAGTGGCTACTGCTGCTGACCCTGGTCATCGACAATTTCACCACCGCCTTTTCCACTGTTGCCTTTGTGTCCTTCCTGACCATGTTGACCGGACGCGCCTTTAGCGCCACCCAGTATGCGCTGCTGGCTTCGTTGGGCAACCTGAGTCGAACCTCTCTGGCCGGATTGAGCGGTTATACGGTGGACTGGCTGGGTAGCTGGGAACGTTTCTTTGTCGTGACCGCGCTGATGGTACTGCCTTCGCTGATCATGCTATGGATGCTGCGGGACCGCTTCAACGCCCTCGGGGAAAAAAACGCCCCCTAATAAATATATAAATAATAACCATTATCATTTACAGAGTCATGCAGGCCCGCTATAGTCTGGTCAAATCATCGTGTAGGAGGGACTCGCATGACCTTTCAAATCAACGCTTGGCTGGAACGCCCCAACCCGAAGCTTAGCATCAGCGACAAAAACAGTGGCATGACGCTATTGGAATGGCAGGGCGCCCAGTTACACCGCCTGCTGAACAAGGGCGGGCTGATGGCCGAAGATTTTCGCCGCCCCAGCGAAAGCGAACAGCAGGCGCTGGCACGGGAACTGTTTCTGCTCTGCTGCCAGGACTGAAACCGTCCCGGGCGCTCCCGGTTCGGGCAGCGCCCGCGGCTCATCAATCGCGGAAGTTGTTGTACTGCAAAGGCAGTTCGATATCGGCCTCGCGCAGCAGCGCAATCGCCTGCTGCAAGTCATCCCGCTTTTTGCCCGTCACGCGAACCTTGTCACCCTGAATCTGGGTCTGTACCTTCAGCTTGGCATCCTTGATAGCCTTGCCAACCTTTTTACACATCGCCTGATCCAGGCCCTGACGCAACAACACGCTTTGCTTGGCTCGTACACCGCCGATATCCGCATCCTTGACTTCCATACACTTAATATCGATCTTGCGGCTGACCAGTTTCGCCTTCAGCATCTCCAGCATTTGCTGCAACTGAAAGTCCGCCTCGGCTTCCAGCGTGATACTTTCCCCGTCCTGCTCGAACGAAGCTTTGACCCCCTTGAAATCATAGCGGCTTTGCAGCTCCCGATTCGCCTGATCGACTGCATTACTGACTTCGTGCATATCCAGCTCGGATACGACGTCGAATGAAGGCATGGTACCTCTCCTGTTAATATCGGTTTCATTCCCTGCCACAACAGGGATAAGATCACAGTATTTGCGACGGAGCCTCCATGCATTGGCATATCCTTGGTGCAGGTGCCATCGGCAGCCTCTGGGCCGACTTTTTGACCCGGGCGGGCCACAGCGTCAGCCTGATTGTGCGCAACCGTACCACTCTTGACCACTGGCCCAGTGACTGCGGGCTGGAAATCAATAGAAGCGGGCATTGGCAGCACGTTCCCTGCCTGCTGGAAACCCCGGATGCCGACACGCCGATCGAACACCTGCTGGTCGCAACCAAGGCCTATGATACCCTGAGTGCCATCGAAGCCCTACAGCCTCGCTTGCGAGCCGGAACCGAGCTGGTACTGCTGCAGAACGGCATGGGGCAACAACAGCAACTGCTGGAACGGCAGTATACGCATACTCTCTGGGCCGCCACGACAACTGCCGCGGCTTGGCTGGAACAGCGCCACCAAGTGCACTGCGTCAGTCTGGGCGACACCCACATCGGTCCCTTGACAGCCGAAACATCCCTGCTACCTGCGGGCTGGGAGCAGCTGGACATCCCCTTACATCCCTGCACCGAAATACGACCACACTTGTGGCGCAAACTCGCCATCAATTGCGCCATCAACCCATTAACAGCCCTGTACGACTGCCGCAACGGCGAACTGCAGGAAGACCCTGCGCGCACCGAACTGATGCAGCATGTCTGCCGTGAAGTCGAACAGGTGGCAACAGCTAACGGCATCGAACTGTTTCCCGAATCACTGGCCGTACGAGCCAACGCCGTCGCTCAGGCTACCTGCGATAACTTTTCTTCCATGTTGCAGGACATCCGTCACGGGCGTCGCAGCGAAATCGAACAGATCACCGGTTACCTGTGCAGGGAAGCCGAACGCCTGAATATCGATGTCCCGGCCAACCACTCTCTTTTACATGCAATACGGGCACTCAGCCCACAGGATTCTGCCAAATGAACAACACTGATACCGCCCCGGACGCCCCCTACCCTTACGACAAGAAGCTCAAGCGCGACGTGTATGAAGACGAAAAGCGCCTGTTGCAGATCGAACTGCTCAAGGTACAACGCTGGGTCCGCGAGTCAGGCCAAAAGATTCTGATCATTTTCGAAGGCCGCGATGCCGCCGGCAAGGGCGGTACCATCAAACGCTTCATGGAGCACTTGAACCCTCGAGGGGCGCGGGTGATCGCATTGGAGAAACCCACCGAACTCGAGCGGGCCCAGTGGTATTTTCAACGCTATATCAAGCATCTACCCTCTGCCGGTGAGATTATTCTGTTTGACCGCTCCTGGTACAACCGGGCCGGTGTCGAACGGGTCATGGACTTCTGCACACCATCGGAGTACCTCGAGTTCATGCGTGAAACCCCCGAGCTGGAACGCATGTTTGTCCGCAGCGGCATTCGCCTGTTCAAGCTCTGGTTCGAGGTCGGTCGTGAAGAGCAGTTCCAGCGTTTCCAGTCACGTCGAACCGACCCGCTCAAACACTGGAAGCTGTCACCGATCGATCTGGCGTCGCTGGACCGCTGGGATGCCTACACGGAAGCCAAGGAAGCCATGTTTTTCCATACCGACACCGCCGACGCTCCCTGGGCCATCATCAAGTCGGATGACAAAAAGCGCGCACGCCTCAATGCCATGCGCTACATCCTCAGCCAACTGCCCTACCCCGAGGCCAATGAGGACCTGGACCTGGAACCCGATCCCTTGATCGTGCAGCCGGCCCACATCAACCTGCAAAACAAGCGCCAGCGTTAGCCGGTGCGCAGCTCTTCACTCGACCAAACGACAATGGACAACGAAATCGTGCCAACGATAATGCTCTACCGCATGGGTTTCAGGGCCGCTTTGCTTTAAGATGCCCCCTGTGGACAGATTGATGTGATCGAGGATAGATACGTGGAACAAACGAATATCTGGATTGTAACTCTGGTTGCCCTGGGCATTGGTGCCCTGATCGGCTTTCTGCTTGGCCGTGCTGGCAACCGTGGCGGCCGGGACCAGGAGTTGATTGATGAACTGGACAACACCCGCTCCGAACTGGAAAGCTACAAGCGCAAGGTCAGTGACCATTTTGAACAAACAGCCGAACTGGTCAACGGTCTGACCGACCAGTACCGCAAGGTTCATCAGCACCTGGCCGGCAGCGCGGAAAACCTGTGTCCTGGCCTGCCTGCATCCGCCGCTCTGCAGCACGAGCTGCGCCCGAGCCTGAGCAGCGAGACCCGTGACGTGGACAACGCTGAGGTCGACACCACGCAGAGCGAGCAGCCCGAACCGCCGCGTGACTACGCACCGAAGAAACCGAACGAAGCCGGTACTCTGTCCGAAGAATACGGATTTGATCGCAAGGACGAAGAAGAAACCGTCACACGTCCGGCCGGTGCCGGTGACGCCACTGCTTACGGCGAAGACGACCCTTCCGAAACACTGAACAAAAAGGCCTGATTCAGCCAGGTCTTTTTGACCCCGTCAGGGCTGTGGGCCTTCCTGCCTACAGCCCTGTCATACCGGGTTGTCGATATCGATAAAGCGGTGCTCCAGCCCGAAGCGCTCCGCCAGATGTTCTCCCAGCGCCTGAACACCATAGCGTTCAGTCGCATGATGTCCTGCTCCGCAGTAATGAATGCCGGCTTCCCGTGCCGTATGCACCACCGGCTCAGAAATCTCCCCGCTCAGATACAGATCCGCACGCTGATCAAGCGCCAGGTCAATCATCCGTTCGGCAGCTCCCGTACACAACGCCACCCGTTCAATGTGATGATCGCCACCGGCAATGACTTGCGGCGTCCGCCCCAGCACCTGCTCGACGCGTTCAGCAAACTCTGCCAGTGTTAACGGCGCGGACAATCGACCGATATTGCCAACCGCCGGATCCTGCCCCCGCTCCAGCGGCCCCTCCAGCGTAATTCCCAACCGCCGGGCCAGTTGCGCATTGTTGCCCAGTACTGCATGAGCATCCAGCGGCAGGTGATAAGCCACCATATTCAGGTCAGCGCTCAACAGCGTATGCAATCGCTTGCGTTTGATACCGGTCACGGGGGCAGGCTCCCCTTTCCAGAAATAGCCATGGTGTACCAGTACCAGATCCGCGTCCCAGGCCAGCGCTGCATCCAGCAGCGCCTGGCAGGCGGTCACACCGGTCACCACGCGCTGTACCTGCGGTCTTCCTTCCACCTGCAAGCCGTTTGGGCAGTAATCTCTGAAACGTCCAGCTTCCAGCAATTGGTCGCAATACTCCACCACTTGTTTGATCGAAACAGACATGAAATCTCCCGCGTTGTTCAACATAAGTCCATAAACGTATAATGAGGCATACTGAAATGATTTACAGGTGCAAGCAAGTCGATGCGTAAAGTCTCTTACCTGATCTGGCCTGTTGTAACCGGCATTCTGGCCGCCCTTCTCGTGCTGCAGTTTTATCCACAGCTATTGACACCTCCGGTCACGACTGTGGAAATCCGCGAAGCTGCCGCCACTCCCGGCATTCAGAACATCGGCCCGGTCTCCTACGCCGATGCCGTCGACCGTGCGGCACCGGCAGTGGTCAATATCTATACCCGCACGCTGGTACGCCAGCCCGTCAGTCCCCTGCTGAACGATCCTTTTTTTCGCAAGTTCTTCAATACCGAGCAACTGCCACAACGCGAACGTATAGAATCCAGCCTGGGCTCGGGCGTGATCCTGAACGAACAAGGGTATGTGGTTACCAACAACCATGTCATCAGTGGAGCAGACAGTATCATTGTTGCCCTGCGCGATGGTCGCGAAGCCCAGGCCGAAGTGGTCGGACTGGATCCTGAAACCGACCTGGCCGTACTCAAGGTCAAGCTGGACAACCTGCCCAGCATCACCCTGGCCAACGAGGATCTGCGTATCGGTGATGTCGCACTGGCCATCGGCAATCCTTTCGGCGTGGGCCAGACTGTCACTATGGGTATCATCAGTGCCACCGGACGCAATCGCCTGGGACTGAGCACCTATGAGGATTTCATTCAAACCGATGCCGCCATCAACCCGGGCAACTCGGGTGGTGCCTTGATCGATGCACGTGGAAACCTGATCGGTATCAATACGGCCATTTTTTCCAGGTCCGGCGGTTCCCAGGGAATCGGCTTCGCAATCCCGTCGACACTGACTCGGCAGGTCATGCAGGATCTGATCAGCCACGGACGGGTTATCCGGGGATGGCTGGGAATCGAGATACAGGAACTGACACCGCAGCTGGCCGAATCCTTCGATATGGAGGGCCGTACGGGACTGATTATCGCCGGTATTTTCCGCAACGGTCCTGCCCATCAGGCAGGCCTGCAACCGGGTGACGTGCTTCTGCAAATGAATGGCCAGCCGGTTACCGGCAGTCGCACGGCACTGAACCATATTGCTCGCTTCAAGCCCGGCGACAAGGTGGAACTCGGCATTCTTCGCAATGGTCACGAAATGAGCCTGAGCGCCACCATCAGCGAACGCCCCCGGACACGCGAATAGGCCGCCAAACAACAACTCCCTGACACAAAAAAGCCGCGACCCTCCGGTCGCGGCTTTGCAACAAGAGTCCCGGTATCAGGCCTTGTCTTTGATACGATATTCGGCCGAACGGGCGTGAGCCGTCAGGCTTTCACCACGCGCCAGGACTGAAGCCACCTTACCCATTTCCGAGGCGCCATCCGCCGAAAACATGATCAGCGAAGAACGCTTCTGGAAATCATAGACACCCAAAGGCGACGAAAAACGCGCCGTGCCCGATGTCGGCAGAACGTGGTTCGGGCCTGCGCAGTAATCCCCCAACGCCTCGGCGGTATAACGCCCCATAAAAATGGCTCCAGCGTGACGAATGTGCGGCAACAGCGCCTCAGGATCGGCCACCGATAGCTCCAGGTGCTCGGGCGCTATGCGATTGCCGACTTCCGCAGCCTGCTCCAGATCGGCAACCTTGATCAGCGCTGCGCGGTTCTCCAGTGAAATACGGATGATTTCCTGGCGCTCCATTGTCGGCAACAAGCGGTTGATGCTGGCTTCCACCTGATCGATATAATCAGCATCCGGGCAAACCAGAATGGACTGAGCATCTTCATCGTGCTCGGCCTGGGAAAACAGGTCCATCGCCACCCAGTCCGGATCCGTCTGACCGTCGCATACCACCAGAATTTCTGACGGGCCCGCGATCATGTCGATTCCCACTGTACCGAAGACGGCACGCTTGGCAGTCGCCACAAAAATATTGCCGGGGCCGACGATTTTATCCACCTTGGGCACGGTCTCGGTACCGTACGCCAGCGCAGCAACCGCCTGAGCACCGCCCAGCGTGAAGACACGATCCACACCGGCCAAAGCGGCAGCTGCCAGCACCAGCTCATTCACCACGCCTTCCGGTGTCGGTACGACCATGATGATCTCTTTCACACCGGCAACATGCGCCGGCAGCGCGTTCATCAGCACCGAAGACGGATAGGATGCCTTGCCGCCCGGCACATAGATGCCAACACGGTCCATGGGCGTAATCTGCTGTCCCAGCATGGTGCCGTCAGTTTCCGTATAACGCCAGGACTCACCCTTCTGACGCTCATGGTAGGCGCGCACCCGTTGTGCCGCTGTTTCCAGCGCATCACGCTGCTCGGCCGGCAGTCCATCCAGTGCCTGCTGCAGACGCTGCTGACCCAGTTCCAGATCCTGAATGCCGGTTGCAGAGGTACGGTCGAAACGGTTGGTGTATTCCACCAGCGCCGCATCGCCTTCCGTACGCACCCGCGCGATGACTTCATTAACGATGCCGTTAACCTTGTCGTCGGAAACACTTTCCCAGGCCAGCAACTGTTCCAGCTGCTGCTCGAAATCGGCCTGAGTGGCGTCCAAACGCTTGATGGAAACACTACTCATGCTTCTGCCTCCCGGCGCACATCAATCGCCAACTGCAACTGGTCCAAAATCGGCTGAATCAGTGCATGTTTCATTTTCATTGATGGCTGCCCCACCACCAACCGAGAGCTGATATCAGCAATATGCTGCATCGGCTCCAGTCCGTTGGCTCTGAGAGTATTGCCGGTATCGACGATGTCGACAATGCGATCCGCCAGCCCCATGATCGGGGCCAGCTCCATCGCACCATACAGCTTGATGATATCGACCTGACAGCCCTGACGCGCGAAATACTCGCGTGTCAGGTTGACGAATTTTGTCGCTACCTTCATGCGACCTTCAACCGGAACGGCGTCCCTCATACCGGCGACCATCAGCCGACACTTGGCAATTTCCAAGTCCAGCGGCTCATACAGCCCGGCTCCGCCATGTTCCATCAGCACATCCTTGCCCGCCACCCCCATATCGGCACCACCATACTCCACGTAGGTCGGCACATCGGTGGCACGAATTACCACCAGCTTGATATGGTCATGATTGGTATCGAAGATCAATTTGCGGCTGCTGAAGATATCTTCAGCGGGCACAATATCGGCGGCCGCCAGCAATGGCAGCGTTTCCTTCAGGATACGCCCCTTGGACAGGGCAATGGTCAGCTGTTGTTTCATGGACCTCTTCGCTCACTTAGCCAGGAACACGACGAATCCGCGCACCCAGCAGCTGCAGTTTTTCTTCGATACATTCATAGCCGCGATCGATATGGTAGATACGATCGATCTCGGTTTCCCCGTCGGCCACCAAGGCCGCTATGACCAGACTGGCAGACGCACGCAGGTCAGTCGCCATTACCGGCGCCCCCTGCAATCGAGCAACACCTTCAATGACTGCGGTATTGCCTTCAATGGAAATATTCGCACCCATGCGAATCATTTCCTGCATGTGCATGAAGCGGTTTTCAAATACCGTTTCACGGATTTTGCCCACCCCGATCGCCACCGCATCCAGTGCCGCGAACTGTGCCTGCATGTCGGTTGGAAACGCCGGGTAAGGCGCAGTCGTTACACTGACCGCCTTGGGCCGCTGACCATGCATATCCAGACTGATCCAGTCTTCGCCGGTCTCGATATCGGCCCCCGCCTCTTGCAGTTTTTGCAGAACCGCATCCAGGATATCCGGTCGGGTGTTCTTGCATTTGACTCTGCCACCGGTCGCGGCTGCCGCGACCAGAAAGGTGCCGGTTTCAATTCGGTCCGGCAGCACCGAATAGCGGCAGCCCTTCAAAGACTCGACACCATGTACACGGATGGTATCGGTACCCGCTCCGCGAACATCGGCGCCCATGGCATTCAGGCAGTTGGCCAGGTCAACGATTTCCGGTTCACGAGCGGCATTTTCAATGATGGTCTCGCCCTCGGCCAGAGCAGCCGCCATCAGGATATTTTCGGTACCGGTCACCGTTACCATATCGAAAAAGACACGGGCCCCCTTCAATCGGCCGTCAACACTGGCACGAATATAGCCGTTTTCGACCTTGATATCGGCGCCCATCGCTTCCAGGCCACGAATATGCTGATCAACCGGACGGCTGCCGATGGCGCAACCGCCAGGCAGCGACACTTCGGCACGTCCGAAATGGGCCAGCAGTGGTCCCAAGACCAGAATGGAGGCACGCATGGTCTTGACCAGCTCGTACGGCGCACACAGGTCTGTAATAGTGGTCGCGTCGAACTCGACACTTAGTTTTTCATCAATGACCAGCTCAACCCCCATGCGGCGCAACAGCTCCAGCATGGTCGTAATATCGTGCAGATGAGGCAGGTTGCAGATCGTAACGGGCTCGTCCGCCAGCAGTGTCGCGGCCAGAATCGGCAGGGCCGAGTTTTTGGCACCGGAAATGCGAACTTCACCGTTCAGGCAGGCGCCACCTTCAATAATCAGTTTGTCCATCAGGGTTTCCTGTGTGGCTTCAGCTCAGCGCAGCCCACTGCTCCGGGGTGTAGGTTTTGATCGTGACCGCATGGATGGCGCCACTGGCAATCTGCTCGCTCAGGCAACCGTAAACCAGCTGCTGCTTCTTCACGGGGCTCAGGCCGGCAAACACCTCACCTACCACCGTAACACTGAAATCACAGCCTTCACCTTCAGTATATGCAGTGCAGCCTTCCAGCTGCTGCTCCAGGACCTGTTTGACTTCTTCAGCCTGCATGCGGGACTCCCCTGCCTAACGTGTACTCAGAATAATGGCGAAATCATACCGAAACACGGGACAAAAGGCGATCAGCTGCCTCTGGGCAACTCGGCTGCCAGTCCGACAAGGCCGGCAATGGCATCAAAATCGGCGGGGACGCCCTCCAGCACCAACTCCTGCCCCAGGCGTTGCGCCTGGCGTTGGCACACCAGCCACAGAGACAGTGCCGAACTGTCCACCCGTTCCACGCCGGAAAGATCCAGAAGGCACCGGGGTCCGCATGCCTGCAACTGTTTCAGCAGCGGTGCACGTATACTCAGGACAGTGGCGAACGTCAGATCGCCACTGATTCTTACCCGCTCCTTCGACGCTGTCTCAACCTTTGCTACGGCCATTGCCACTGCTCGCATCTTCAAGGCTCATATCCTGCATTTTGCTCGCCCAGGCTTCAATCGTGGCGCCAACACTGCCACTCTGCTGATACAGGTCCGAGAACTGATTACGGAAGGTAATGCGCAGGTTGATACCATCAACCATCACGTTCACCAGCGTCCAGCGCTGCTCCTGCTTCAGCATGTAGTACACCAGTGTATACAGTTCGCCGTTTTTGGCCTGCACTTCCACACTGACAACCTGCTTTTCCGGTTCCGGGCTTTCGCCGGCCGGAGCCTGAATGCGGTATTTTTTCAGTTCGAAACCCGCAATCGACTTGGCATATGTACGCAGCAGCGTGGTCTTGAAGACCTGAGCAAAACGCTCCTGCTCGGCTTCGGACGCCCGACGGTAGTATTTGCCCATGACACTTTTGGCGATGTACGGAAAATCCACCACCGGTGCGATGATGGTTTCAACCTCTTGCATCAGCAATTCGGTGTTTTTGGCCTTGGTCAGCTCCTCACGATCCATCAGGGCCAGCATGTCCCGTGTCGCCGCATCAACCACTTCACTGGCTTCCTGCCAGCTGGCTTCGGCAACGGCCGGATTCACCCACAAAGTGGCGGCTACCAGCACAGCGCTTATCCATTGTTTCATCATGTTACTCGCTTACCTTGTTGAACAGGAATTTACCGATCAGTTCTTCCAGAACCAGTGCCGACTGAGTGTCCTGAATAAAGGCACCTTCTTCCAGCACATCGTCCTCCGCTCCCGGAACCACCCCTATATACTGCTCGCCCAGCAGCCCCGACGTGAGGATACTGGCAGAACTGTCAACGGTCAGATAGTCCACATCGTTGAAAATTTCCATTTCAACTTCAGCCATCAACAGATTTTTATCGATCCGAATCGACTTGACCTGGCCGATCTGCACGCCGGACATGGCCACCTTGGCACGCGGCCTCAAGCCTCCGATGTTATCGAAGCGGGCATACACTTTATAGCTTCCGGCCTGTTCCGACAGCTTGAGTCCGCTGACATTCAGGGCCAGCACAACCAGCGCCAGAATACCCGCCAGCATGAATGCCCCTACGCCTATTTCAACGGTTCGCATACGCATGTTTACAGTTCTCCAAACATCAATGCTGTCAGGATGAAATCCAGTCCCAGCACCGCCAGCGATGAGTACACTACAGTACGGGTCGTCGCCTGACTGATTCCCTCGGAAGTCGGGATACAATCATATCCCTCAAATACGGCTATCCAGGTCACTACTATCCCGAAACAGACCGCTTTAATGATGCCGTTGAGGACATCGTCGTAAAAATCGACCGACTGCTGCATATTGGCCCAGAAAGAACCTTCGTAAATGCCCAGCCAGTCAACCGCGACCAAAGAGCCGCCCCAGATGCCGACCACTGCGAAGATGATCGCCAGAATCGGCATACAGATAAAACCCGCCCACAAACGGGGAGCCACAATGCGGCGCAAGGGGTCCACACCGATCATTTCCAGACTGGCCAACTGCTCGGTGGCTTTCATCAGGCCAATCTCGGCGGTCAGAGCCGAACCGGCACGACCGGCAAACAGCAGGGCTGCCACTACCGGCGCCAGCTCCCGCACCAGACTGAGCGCCACCATCTGCCCGACCGCCTGTTCGGAGCCGTAATCCACCAGGATGGTATAGCCCTGCAGCCCCAGCACCATGCCGATGAAACCACCGGACACAACGATGATCACCAGCGACAGCACGCCTACAAAGTAGATCTGCTTCAATACCAGCGGCACCATAATCAGCGGCTGAGGGGTCGCCAGCAGCGACTGCAGCAGTATCTGCCCGGCGCGACCCACCCTGGCCAGGCGCGAGAGAGCTCCCCGTCCCAGCCTTTGCAGGACATCCAACATAATCAGTATTCCTGTAACAGATCCTGACGGTAATCAGGCGCTTTGAAATGGAAAGGCACAGGGCCGTCGGGCAATCCCTGCATGAACTGGCGCACCTGTTCAGAGTCGACCTGAGCCAGCTCTTCCGGTGTTCCCTGAGCAATCACCCGGCTGTCCGACAACAGGTAAATGTAATCCGCGATGCCCAGCGTTTCATTGATGTCGTGGGACACGATAATACTGGTATGTCCCAGCGCCTGGTTCAGTCGACGAATCAGGTTCACCAGAACTCCCATGGCAATCGGGTCCTGACCGGTAAAGGGCTCATCGTACATGACGATATCCGGGTCCAACACGATTGCCCGCGCCAAGGCAACACGGCGTGCCATGCCGCCCGACAGTTCGCTGGGCATCAAGTCCCGTGCTCCCCGCAGGCCAACGGCATGCAGCTTCATCAACACCACGTCCCGGATCATGTCCTCGGGCAGTTCCGTATGCACCCGCAGCGGAAACGCCACATTTTCGAACACGCTCATGTCGGTAAACAGGGCGCCGCTCTGAAACAGCATCCCCATCCGCTCACGCGCTTCAAACAGCTCGCGACGCCCCAAGCGGGGAATATCCATACCGTCCAACAGGATCTGGCCGCCATCAGGGCGTAACTGACCGCCGATCAGCTTCAGCAGTGTGGTCTTGCCGGTGCCGGACGGTCCCATGATCGCGGTCACCTTGCCGCGGGGAATGCGGATATCCACGGAATCGAAGATTGCACGTTCGCCGCGCAAGAAACTCAGTCCGCGAATATCGATAATGCTATCGTGCTCAGGCTTCATTGACCTGAAACTCCTGCTTCCTTTCTTCATATTGCCGGTCCACATGTGCACCGGCCTGAAATTGACGACAAAATATACCACTCTCACATGCAAACGTGAATCTAAACCGATATTGCGGGGTTCGTGCTCATCCGGGCTCTGAGGTAGAATAGCGTTTTGCAATTGCGTTTAAAGGCAGAGATCAGACCCCATGACAGCCACCGACTATCTGAATTCAGGGCGCCAGACCATCCGGCTGGAACTGGAAGCCGTCCAGGAATTGCTCAACCACCTGGACCAAAGCTTCAATCAGGCGTGCACAACGATGTTCAACTGCAAAGGGCGCGTCATTGTTACCGGCATGGGCAAGTCGGGCCATGTGGGCAACAAGATTGCAGCCACCCTGGCCAGTACCGGTACGCCTGCCTTTTTTGTCCACCCCGGCGAAGCCAGCCATGGGGACCTGGGCATGTTTACCGGTGACGATGTTGTCCTGGCCCTGTCCAACTCGGGTGAAACCGCCGAAGTCGTCACGATCCTGCCTCTGATCAAGCGCATGGGTGCTCCGCTCATCAGCATGACCGCCAATGCCGGCTCTACTCTGGCACGCAGCGCCGACACCAACCTGCACATTCCGGTTGACCGTGAAGCCTGCCCACTGGGTCTGGCACCGACGTCCAGCACGACCTCTCAACTGGTGCTGGGGGATGCGCTGGCCATCGCACTGCTGGAGGCTCGCGGTTTCAGCAGTGAGGACTTTGCATTTTCGCACCCCGGAGGCAGCCTGGGGCGGCGATTGCTGCTCAAGGTGGATGACATTATGCACACCGGCACCGACATCCCGGTCGTTCAATCCAACACGCCTGTACGCGAAGCGCTGCTGGAAGTGACGCGCAAGCATCTGGGCATGACCGCCGTCACCGACCATCAGCAACGCTTGCTGGGTGTATTCACTGATGGCGACCTGCGCCGTACTCTGGATCAGGGTGTCGACCTGGCCACTACCTTGATAAAGGACGTCATGACCGCCGGCGGTACCAGCATTCGACCAGGCATGCTGGCCGCCGAGGCACTGAGCCTGATGCAGAAATGCAAGATCAATGCGCTGCTGGTCGTTGATGAACAGAACCGCCCCGTGGGCGCTCTCAATATGCATGACATGCTCAAGGCAGGAGTGATTTGATGCACCTCGACAGCCTCTCTCCCAAACTGCGCACCGCGCTGACCAATATTCGCCTGGCCGTTTTCGACGTGGACGGCATCCTCACTGATGGTCACCTGCACTTTCTGGCCGACGGTCGCGAGATCAAGAGCTTCCACACCCTGGATGGCCTGGGGATCAAGCTGCTGCAGCGTTGCGGCATCGAAACCGCCATCATCACCGGTCGTCGCTCGCCCCAGGTCGAGCACCGAGCCGAGGCCTTGGGCATCACCTACCTGCGCCAGGGGCGTGAGGACAAACTGGTGGCACTGGAAGAACTCTGGTCCCAGAATGGCCATGGCGCTGCCGAAACCGCCTATATCGGCGATGATCTGCCCGACCTTTCTGCCATCCGGGCCAGCGCCTTCGGGGCCAGCGTACCCAACGGACACCCCCTGGTACGCAAGGAAGCCGACTGGGTCACGGGTGCCGCCGGCGGTCAGGGAGCCGCTCGCGAGTTTTGTGAACTGATTCTCGCGGCCCAAGGCAAACTGGACACCATATATGCGGAGTATCGTGGATGCTGAGTCAGCGCCAACGCCTACTGATTGCCGCTGTACTGATTGCCGCCCCTCTTCTGTGGTGGGGGCTGGTCACACCCGATCAGAGTGAACCCTCCTCTGCTGCCGGCCCGGTTGAACAGGTGGATTTTTTTATCCGCAACGCCGAAATTACCCGCTGGCAGGATGATGGCAGTATCGGCCAGGTTCTGACGACGCCACTGATGCGGCATTACCCGGCCCGGGAAGAAATGCACCTGAGCACTCCAGAGGTGCAGATGCCTCGCGGCGATGGCGGATTCTATCTTCTGAATGCCGACGAGGGCACCCTGCCCGACTCTCAGGAACAGATCCTGCTTGCAGGCAATGTTCAGCTTCATGATAATCCGACCGCGGGCCCTGGGGCCCTGATGACAACCGACCGCATGACTTTGTACCCTCCTCGCGACTATGCGCACACCGACGATCCGGTGCAAATGTTGCGCGGCACGGACACAACTTCAGCCGTCGGCATGGACCTGTTTTTTGACCAACAACGGATAGAACTGCTCTCGAACGTGAAGGGTGAATACCATGTACAATAAGCTTCGACCTGTATTTTTGATCGCCCTTCTGGCCCTGCCCTCCCTGGCTCAGGCCCTGCCCGAAGATCGTGAGCAGCCGATTCGCATCAGCGCCGACCATGCCAGCATGAACGAACTGACCGGTGTCACCGTATATACCGGCAATGTTGAAATCGTTCAGGGCACCATGGTGATTCGTGGCGCTCGGGTTGAGTTGCACCGCAACGATGCCGGCGTCCAGCGCATTATTTCCACCGGCAGCCCCGCACAGTTCCAGCAGAAACCCAGTCAGGAACAGCCCTTGACCAAGGCCTACGGCAAACGCATGGACTACCGTGTCGCCCAACAGGAAGTCACGATTACCGAGTCTGCCCGCGTCGATCAGGAGCGTGACACCTTCACTGGTGAACGTATCGTCTATAACATGGAAAAATCGCTGGTGAACGCATATGGCAGCGACAAGGATTCTGGCCAGCGCGTGCAGATGGTTATCCAGCCGAAAAGCGGAGGCAACTGATGTCCGCCCAGGTCAAACACCTACAGGCACTACACCTGGCAAAAAGCTACAAGGGCCGTCAGGTGGTGCGCGATGTTTCGCTGGAGATGAGCAGTGGCCAGATCATCGGCCTGTTAGGCCCCAATGGGGCCGGCAAAACCACCTGCTTCTACATGATTGTCGGCCTGATCAATGCCGATCACGGCCAGATTCGCATCGACCAGGACGATGTCACCCGCTTGCCCATGCATGAAAGAGCCCGGCAGGGTATTGGCTACCTGCCCCAGGAAGCCTCCATTTTCCGCAAACTCAGCGTGCACGACAACCTGATGGCTATCCTGGAAACACGCAAGGAACTCAGCGCGATCCAGCGCAGGGAGCTGCTGGAAGAGCTGCTGGAAGAGTTCCACATCACTCATTTGCGTGACAGTCTGGGTATGGCCCTGTCAGGAGGTGAGCGCCGACGTGTTGAAATCGCACGCGCCCTGGCGACCGAGCCTGATTTTATCCTGCTGGACGAACCCTTCGCGGGCGTTGACCCCATTTCGGTCAGTGACATCAAACAGACTATTCGCCACCTGCAGTCACGCAACATCGGCATTCTGATCACCGACCACAACGTACGCGAAACGCTTGATATCTGTGAACAAGCCTATATCGTCAGTGAAGGCGGCATCCTGGCTCAGGGCACCCCACAGGAAATTCTGAATAACGAACAGGTTCGCCGCGCGTATCTGGGCGAACAGTTCTCCCTTTGAGCAAATTCTCCCGGTCAATTTTCTCTTCGGTTAATTCGGCAGTTTACATATGAAGCAGTCGTTACAACTAAAAATCGGCCAGCAGCTGACTATGACGCCGCAGCTGCAGCAGGCAATCCGCCTGCTGCAGCTGTCGACTCTGGACCTGCAACAGGAAATTCAGGAAGCACTGGACAGCAACCCCCTGCTTGAAATGGATGAGGAGCAGGAGATCTCGGACAGCGAGCCCGACAAAAACAGCGATACTGCCGAACACGACAGCGTCACGGCCGATGAACAGCCAGCCTCCGATGACGAACGGGACTGGGACGACAGCACCAGCGAAGAGACCTGGAACGAACAGATCCCCACCGAACTGGCCACCGACAGCCAGTGGGATGATACCTTTCAGCACCAAAGCTCACCGGGACCCGACCGCGACAGCGATTGGGAGCCCGGTGACAACGACAGCATGGAAGAGGACCTGCAGGACCACCTGCTGTGGCAGCTGAACCTGACCCCCATGAACGACTGTGACCGCATGGTGGCCCTCGCGCTGATCGATGCGGTGGATGCCGATGGTTACCTGCGCACCACAACCGACGAAGTACTGGAGCACTTTCACCAAAGCGAGCCCGAGCTGTTCGCCGATATTGACCTCGACGAGGTCGAGGCGGTTCTGCGCCGCGTGCAGCAGTTCGACCCGGCAGGCATCGGCGCCCGTGACCTCAGCGAGTGCCTGCAGCTGCAACTGCGCCAGCTGCCGGAGGACACCCCGCTACTGCAGGATACCCTCCGTCTGGTACGCGACCATCTGAACCTGCTCGGCAGCCATGACTACCGCACCCTGATGCGCCGCCTCCGTTTGCGCGAGGAAAGCCTGCAACAGATCATCGGCCTGATTCAAAGCCTCAACCCCAGGCCCGGCACCCTGATCAGCTCCGAACCACCGGAGTACGTTATCCCGGATGTCATGGTACGCAAACATCAGGGACAGTGGAGTGTCACCCTGAACGCAGAGGCATCCCCACGACTACGGATCAATACACAGTACGCCGACCTGATTCGTCGCGCCGACAACAGTGCCGATAACACCTACCTGAAGAACCACCTGCAGGAAGCCCGCTGGTTTCTGAAAAGCCTGCTCAGCCGCAATGAAACCCTTCTCAAGGTCGCCACCGAGATCGTCGCACGCCAGATCGATTTCTTCGAGGAAGGCGAAGAAGGCATGAAACCGATGATTCTGCATGATATTGCCGAAGCCGTAGGCATGCATGAATCCACTATTTCACGGGTAACCACACAGAAGTACATGCACACTCCGCGCGGCATTTTCGAACTCAAGTATTTTTTCTCCAGTCACGTCGGTACTGCCGACGGTGGCGCCGCCTCTTCCACCGCAATCAGGGCCCTGATCAAGAAACTGGTCAACAATGAAAATATTGCCAAACCACTCAGTGACAACAGGATTGCTCAGCTGTTAAAAGAACAGGGAATCAATGTCGCCAGGCGCACCGTTGCAAAATATCGTGAAGCAATGAACATTCCGCCTTCTAATGAGCGCAAGCGTCTGGTTTAATGGAAGTACAAAGGCACACGGAAAGAACGTGTCCATGACGAGGAGAAAAACCATGCAGATCAACATCACTGGCCATCACGTCGAACTGACAGGCGCTTTGGACGAGTACGTACGCACCAAGTTTGACCGTCTGGAACGCCACTTCGATAACATCACTAATGCTCAGGTCACCCTCAGTGTTGAAAAGCAGCGCCGCGCCGCTGAAGCCACCATCCACCTGGCAGGTGGTGAGGTGTTCGCGACCCACGAGCATGATGACATGTATGCCGCAATTGATGGTATGGTCGACAAACTGGATCGCCAGATCATCAAGCACAAAGAAAAACTGAAATCCCATAAATAACCGGTAGCAGCACGTCACGACATGCAACTATCAGAACTGCTGACCCCGTCCCTCACTCTCTGCCATGCGGATGTGGTCAGCAAGAAGCGAGTCCTCGAACTCGCCAGTCAAACAATCGCGGAACAATTGGATGGCCCGGCCGCTGAGGATATCTTCAGCGGCCTTATTAATCGCGAACGCCTTGGCAGCACCGGTATCGGTGAAGGCGTCGCCATCCCGCACTGTCGAATGGCTGGGGTTGAGCGGGCCGTCGGCATGCTCATGACGCTGGCCTCCCCGATCGACTTCGACGCCATCGACAACCGCCCCGTAGACCTTGTCTGCCTGTTGCTGGTCCCCGAACAGGGTGCCGATGAACACCTCCAGACTCTGGCAGGCCTGGCAGAACTGTTTAACCACTCTGAAACACGCGAAGCGTTACGTGCCTGCGAGGACTCCGAGAGCCTGCTTGCCCGCGTTCAACGCCTGTGTCAGGAGCGATAACATGCGCCTGGTCGTTCTCAGCGGCCGCTCCGGCTCGGGCAAAAGTACCGCCCTGCAGGCACTTGAAGATGTCGGTTTCTACTGCATCGACAACCTGCCCGCATTACTTTTGCCGGAGTTGATTCGCCTGATGCTCGCCGAATCACGCCCGGCCCCGGCCATTGCCGTCAGTATTGACGCCCGCAACCTGCCCAGCAACCTGCTCCGTTTCCCGGACGTCATGCAGCAACTGCGGCAGCAGCCCGGCCTGATCACGGAAACCCTGTTTCTTGATGCCGGGGATGCAACACTGCTGCGACGCTACAATGCGACCCGACGCCGTCATCCTCTGACCGACAGCGATCAAAGCCTGCAGCAGGCCATCCGTACCGAACGGGAATTGCTGGAGCCTATCGCCAATCTGGCCGACCTTCGCATCGACACCACGCGCCTGTCGCTTTACGAACTGCGCGACGAGGTCAAGCTGCGCGTCGCCGGGCGCAGCGAGCAAACGCTGTCCCTGCAGTTCGAATCCTTCGGTTTCAAGCACGGCGTTCCGCTGGATGTCGACTTCACCTTTGATGTGCGCTCCCTGCCTAACCCTTACTGGGTTCCCGAACTGCGCCGCTTCACCGGCCGGGACCGGGAAGTCATCGATTTTCTGTCCCAGGCCGATGACGTGGCCGAAATGGTAACCGATATTCGAGAATTCGTGCACAAGTGGCTGCCTCGCTTCAAGGCCAACAATCGCAGCTACATCACAATCGGCATCGGTTGCACGGGTGGGCAACACCGTTCTGTCTACGTAGCCGAGCAACTGGCTGGTTATTTCCGCGCGCATATGGATAATGTTCAGGTGCTACACCGTGAACTGAGTCAGCCTGCCGCGGGACACCAACATGATTGAAAAGCGACTGACCATTATCAACAAACTGGGACTGCATGCTCGCGCCGCCGCCAAGCTGGTGACCACGGCCAGCCAGTTTCAGTCCGACATCCGTATCACCCGCGATAACCGCGAGATCGATGGCAAAAGCATCATGTCCGTCATGATGCTGGCGGCCAGTAAGGGAACCGAACTGCAACTCAGCGCGCACGGCGATGACGAACAGGACGCGTTGGATGCACTGGAGTACCTGATCAACAACCGGTTCGACGAACCCGAGTAAACGATTTCGGCTCCACCAGATTCCCGTTTTATCCCACTGCCGTACTGCTCCTGAGTGAGAACTGCCGATGAGCCAGCCCGAAACGCCCTCCAATCTGGAAACCCTCAGCGCTGCTCTGGAAGTCGGCGAGCTGCAGCAGCTCCGCTTCATGCTGAACAAGGGCCTGCGTCCGGTTGAAGTGGCACATCTGCTGGAAAAAACACCCCCTCGGGAACGTCAGATTCTGTGGAACCTGCTGAACAAGGATCTGGAAGGCGAGGTCCTTCAGTATCTGGGTGATGATGCTCAGGCCGAGATTCTGAGCCGCATGGAAGCGGTCGAGGTATTGGCGATCACGGAATCCCTCGAAACGGACGATATGGCCGATATCCTGCAGCAGCTGCCCGAGCGGGTCATGAAAGAGCTGCTACAGATCATGGATCAGGACAACCGCGAACGCGTCGAGCAGGTGCTGTCCTACCCGGAAGATACGGCGGGCGGCCTGATGAACACCGATACGGTCACTATCCGCCCGGATATCACGGTCGAAACCGTGCTGCGCTACCTGCGCCGACACAAGGAAATACCGGAAACGACCGACACCCTGTTTGTGATCAGCCGCAAGGGCTCCTACATCGGCGTACTGCCACTGACACGCCTGTTGACCACCGACCCCGACGTTCTTGTTCGGGAGATCATGAATACCGATATCGAAGCCATTGCCGCCGACACACCCGATGAAGAGGTCACCCGCCTGTTCGAACAGCTGGACCTTCTTTCGGCCCCGGTGACCGATGGCGTGGGCAAGCTGCTGGGCCGTATCACCATCGATGACGTGGTCGATGTTATCCGTGAGGATGCCGACCATTCGCTGATGAGCATGGCCGGTCTGGACGAGGACGAGGATACCTTTGCCCCCATCATGAAAACCACCCGACGGCGTGCCGTATGGCTGGGCATCAATCTGATCACTGCCTTTATCGCTTCCGCCGTGATCGGGCTGTTCGAGGAGACCATCGACAAGGTTGTAGCTCTCGCCGTCCTGATGCCGATCGTGGCGTCCATGGGGGGAATCGCCGGCAGCCAGACCCTGACGCTGGTCATTCGAGGCCAGGCCCTGGGACATGTCGAACGATCAAACATCAGTTGGCTGTTCAACCGCGAGCTGGTTGTCGGCACCCTGAACGGCTTGCTCTGGGCCCTGGTTGTCGCCCTGGTTGCCGTGCTCTGGTTCCAGGATATTACCGTCGGCATCGTGATTGCGCTGGCGATCGTAATCAACCTCGTTGCCGGTGCCATGGCTGGCACCCTGCTGCCAATGGCTCTAAAATCAATTGGTATAGACCCGGCCCTGGCAGGCAGTGTCCTGCTGACCACCATTACTGATGTTGTCGGATTTTTTGCCTTTCTGGGTCTGGCAACGCTGTTTTTTGCTTGATGGACATTGAATATGACCCACTTTGACCCTCACCCTTCCGACGAAACGGATGATCTGCCACTCAGCAAGTCGCGCCTCAAGCGTGATGCCGACGATCTGCAGCAGCTGGGCAAACGCATCGCCGAGCTACGCCCGGATCAACAGGAAAAGCTGCCAATCGACGGCCAGTTGCGTCTTGCACTGGAAGAATATGGCCGCATCAAGGCCAACGGTGCCAAGCGCCGTCACCTGCAGTATATCGGCAAGCTAATGCGTACTGCCGATGCCGATGCCATCCGCGAGGTGGCGGACCACTTCGATTCCGCTTCGGCAATCTACAACCAGCAGTTTCATGAAATGGAACGCTGGCGTGACCGCTTGCTGGAAGGCGACAACAGCGCTCTACAGGCCTTTATCGACCAGCATCCAAATGCCGATATCCAGCACCTGCGTCAACTGGTACGCAATGCCCAGCGTGAACGCCAGCGCGAGCAACCGCCCACACAGGCACGCAAACTGTTCCGCTATATCAGGGAACTCTATTCAGTTTAACCCGGGCCAGTCGGTCGTGCCCTCGGGCACCATCGGCGCCCCGCCCCCGTCACGATCATTGCCCGCCTGCAGCTCCAGCTCCGGATCATCCCAATGTCCGGTCAGTCGATACTTGAGTGTGCTGAAACGCTCCAGCTTGTCACCGATCAGGCGGTCTATTACAAACACGGCACCCGCTACCTGAGGTGCACCCAGCAGAATCGCGGCCAGCGGCGCATTGCCGCTAATGGGCAGCGCCACTTCGACCGTGTTATCGAGCTGCTGAGCGGCCAGGTCAACCTGCCCCGTCAAGGTCATGTTGGCTGACGGACCTTCCATCCGCAGCGGTTCCAGCGTCGTCGCCAGCCCGTTTTCTATACGGTAATGACCACTGATACGATCAAAGCTGACCCCCTTTCTCAGCAAGTCGCTGAAATCCAGGCGCAAACGACGGGCCACAGAGTTGAAATTCAGAATCCCGAATACACGCAACAGGTTGGTACTGTCGGCGGTTTCAATCAGACGCGTGTTCGTCGTGGCAAATTTCAGCTCGCCATGCAGCCGCGACCAGTCAAACAGCCAGGGCGCCCCTGGCCACTGCAACTGCAGCATCGCCTCGGCCTGTCCCGTTTCCATAATTCGGTCATGGCCCCAGCTTTTGAGAAAACGCCCAAGATTGTCCCCTGCCATATTCACACTGATCGCCGTATTACCCGCCTCGCCCTGAACCCATTCAGCTTCGCCACTGAGGACCAGTTGTTCGGGATAGGCTTCCAGACCGACAATGCGCACTCGTCCGGGTTCCGGGCGCAAGGCAAACCGCCACTCGCCCAACGGCTTGTGGGCAAACCATAAGTCGTCGATACGCACATCCAGCGCCGGTAACTGATCACTGACATAATCAACAACCGAGCTGCCAGCAGCCCCCTGTTCCGTTTTCGGCACCTCAGCCGCATCAGCATCAGTATCCGGCATCAGGGCTTCCAGCTGGATATGCGTCAAATTCAACCCGGCCGGTTGCTCCGCTGTTGCCAGCCGCACCTCGCCACTCAACTGCGGATGCTCCAGTCCAATTGTCAGAGGCGCTTCGGCTGCCTGTCGCGCCCTGATCTGCAGGGGGGCAATACCGTCGGCAGGCAACTGCAGATCAAGCCGATCAAGGCTCACTTCAGGTACCAGAGACAGGGCCAGCTCCATCGGTGCCGACTGCTCGGCTCGTTTGGCCAGTATTCCCGGCAGATCCAGCGCGATCCCTTCCAGGGCCGTTGTCACATCCAACCGAGGGCAGTCGACCCGCTCGCAAATATCCACAACGGCCTGCCAGGGCGTTACACCGCGAGCATGAGACAGCACCGGCAGCGCCAGCCAGCTCTGCAGCTGCTGCATCTCGGAACGCCCCTGCAGGTGAATCCGATAATGTGCCCGCTCATTCGTAATACGGGCGCTGACCGGCTGTCCGAGGAAGCGTCCCTGCAACCGGTCGGCCGTCAGCCCCTGCTCGCTGCTGTAGTGCAATCGACCTTCAATATCACTGATCTGCAGAGCGCCGGCCTGACCTGCCAACTGCCCCTGCTGCAGAGAAACGGACAACGCCACCTGTGGCGGTTTGTCCTGCAACGGAATCTGCAGCCCGAGCCGGCTCTCGGCCCGTCCGTCCAACAGCGACCAGTCCTGTATCGATGATCCCAACACATCCGCCAGCGGAGTCTGCTTCAACACCTGATCCAGGTCCCCCAGCGGCCCCTTCAGAAGGGTTTCCACCTGTAATGTGCGCCCATTCGGCGGCAAGTACGCCCACCCTGAAACGACCTCGCTGTTCAGCAGACGGGCCTGATTGATATTGATGGCGACACCGTTATCACGCACCAGCACAAACAGATCAGCCTGTTCAACAGCAGGCCAACCCGGCTGGTACGCCAGTTTTCCGTCTTCGACATCAAAGAACAGCTGTGCAACCGGTGAGCGTGGCGCGCCGTTATTACGGGTCCCGGTCCGCAACAAAAAACCGCCCTGGCGCAGCCGCCCACCCTGTATTGCCTGTGCCAGCCACTGCTGCAATTCCACCCCAACCTCTTTTGCCGGGGTATAGATGGATGCCTGAGAACCATCACTGTCAGTCATGCCGATCAACAGTACCAGCTCACTCTGGCGCCGCCGATCAAACGGAAGATCCATGCTGAAGCGCCCCGCTGCCTGCACATGACGATCCTTCAGCTGTAAACGCTCACTGGCGACATGCACCCCCTGGTCACTCAGCTGCCAGGTCACGCGCCCTCGGGCTTCGGGATAACGCCAGGTGTCGGGAAACAGCTCGGGGAAATGCATGGCAAAGTCTTCACTGATCAGGTCGACTCGTCCCTGCTTCAGGCCGGTTTCCAGGCGGCCGTTAATACCCGCCAGCATCGGCGCACCGGCCCAGGCCGATACCCTCACCTCTTCAAGGTCCGCCGCCAAACGCATATCTTGCCAGCCGCTTCCTTCGGGCTTGTGGATCGTCAATGGGCGCAACTGTCCCTCTGGCCGCAGCTCATCCAGCAACAGGGCAGCCGATTCAGGCATGCCCGGAGCCTGACGCAGCCAGCTCGATAAACGGCCCAGATCCAGCTCGGCTACCCCCAGTTGCCAATGCTCTGGAGGCAAGGACAACGGCCCCTGCGCCATCACCAGCGGCAAGTCAAGCCGGGCCTGCTCATGCTCCAGCTGCAACCGGCTGATCTGCAACTGATACTCCTCGCCTTTCGGCTGCAGACTGGCATCGAAACGCCCCGAGCGGGGATAAGGTACGCCCGCTGCGGCCAGGTCCAGTTGCGCAAGGCTCACCTCGGCCTTGGCATGCAGCAGCTTGCGCTGTTCCAGCTCAGCCCAGATCCGCGTACTGACATCAAGCTGCTCGATTCCCAGCTGCCGGCCAAACAGTCGGAACAGCTCCGGCCCCAAATGCTCCAGTTCCAGAAACAGGCGATACCGGGCATCCAGCGCTTGCTGCTGGATGGAGTCGGTTTCCACCATAAACTTCATTTCCGCCGCCTCGCCCAGCAGAGGCATACGGAACAGGCCGCTAAGGCGATGTTCTGCAGGCGAGTTTTCCAGTTCCAGATCAGCGGGGGTGATCACCAGACTTTGTCCGGACTCCGGAACCAGTGTCAGTTCGGCATCACGGATAACGGCATAGGGCTGTTGTAACAATACTGCGGCCAGGCGCTCCCAGGCACTGGCCGATACGCCTCCCGACGCTTCGGCTCCCGGCGCAGCGCCCGGACGATGCAGCCAGGCACCGCCGCGCTGGTTCCAGCGTATGGCGGCACCACTCGCTTCAAAGCGATGAAAGATCAATGCCCCCGACAACAGGGAGGCGATGGGGTCCAGCTCCAGCGTCAACTGCCGCAGCCTGAGGTGTCCTTCGACACCGTCTTCCGAACGGGTACTGATAGCAATGTTATGGGCACTCAAGACCGGAAGAGCATAATGCCACTGCCCCTGTAATCGCCCGATCTCAACCGGAGCACCCAGTGCTTCGCTGAGCACGCCCTGTAATTCGGGGCGCCAGCGGTCAATCGTCTGCAGGCCGAGACGGGCCGCCGCCAGCAACAAGGCCAGCAATAGCAGAACAATAATCCCGAGCCACCAGGCCCGACTCAAATGACGGCGCATGCCTCTGCCTGTCTAACGCAGCACAACATCAAACTGCTCTGGCGTATACAGCGGTTCAATCTGAAAGCGTACGGTTTTGCCGATAAAGTCTTCCAGTTCGGCCACATAATCGGAGGCGTCTTCCAGCAGGTGATCCACTACCGACTGGGCCGCCAGTACAAGATAGGTTTCGGTATCATAGGCACGATGCTGGCGCAGGATTTCACGGAAAATTTCGTAGCAGACCGTTTCTGGCGTTTTCAGTGAGCCCCGACCGTTACAATGATTACAAGGTTCGCATAGCACCTGCTCCAGACTCTCTCGGGTACGCTTGCGGGTCATTTCAACCAGCCCCAGCTCGGAAACGCCGGTCACCTTGCACTTGGCATGATCCTTTTCCAGCACACGCTCCAGTGTGCGCAGAACCTGACGCTGGTGGTCCGGATCTTCCATGTCGATGAAATCGATGATGATGATCCCCCCCAGGTTACGCAACCGTAACTGACGGCCAATAGCAGTAGCGGCTTCCAGGTTGGTTTTGAAGATGGTCTCTTCCAGGTTGCGGTGGCCAACGAACGCACCGGTATTTACGTCCACCGTTGTCATCGCTTCGGTCTGATCGAAAATCAGGTAGCCACCGGATTTCAGCTCGACTTTGCGTCCCAGCGCCTTTTGCATCTCCTCTTCAACATTGAACATGTCAAAGATTGGACGCTCGCCCGGATAGTATTCAAGCGTGCTCTCGATTTCCGGTACCAGGGCCCGTACAAACTCCTTGGCGCGCTGGAAGGTTTCACGAGAGTCGATACGGATGCGCTCGACTCCGGTATGCGCCATATCCCGCAGGGCGCGCATGTTCAGCGGCAGGTCTTCATACACAATGGCTGGCGCCTTGACCTGCTTGATCTGCTGTCCGATTGAATCCCACAGGCGACGCAGAAATTGCAGATCGGCGGCAAGCTCGATCTCGGAGACGCCTTCGGCCACCGTACGCAAAATGACCCCCCACTCGGAGGGGCTGGACTCGTCCTGCATCAACTCCAGCATCTGCCCCCGCAGACGATCACGTTCCTGGGGATCCTCAATCCGCTGGGATACACCCACATGACTGCTGCCCGGCATCAGGACCAGATAACGAGACGGTATGGAAATATGAGTGGTCAGGCGTGCACCCTTGGTGCCAATCGGATCCTTGGTGACCTGCACCAGCAGGGACTGCCCTTCACGCAGCACCTGAGCAATGGACGTGGCATTGCGCTGCTCGGTCGTCAGCCCCTGGTCAATCACTTCATCGACATGAATAAACGCCGCCCGCTCCAGGCCGATGTCCACAAACGCGGCCTGCATGCCGGGCAGAACGCGTACCACCTTACCCAGATAAATATTGCCGACAATACCGCGACGCTTGGCACGCTCCACATAAATTTCCTGAGGCATACCATTTTCGATCACTGCCACGCGCGTTTCCATCGGCGTGAAGTTGATCAGGATCTCCTCACCCATCCTTTATGCCCTCGATCAGCTGTTATTATTGATTCATGACTGCTGCCAGACCGGGACCTCGTACCGTTGTAACAAGGTTGCCGTCTGCATCAAGGGTAATCCTACCACAGCCGAGTAACTGCCCCGGATTTCCTGTACCAACACAGCCCCCAGTCCCTGAATGCCGTAAGCGCCCGCCTTGTCACAAGGCTCTCCCGTGCGCCAGTAGGCTCGACAGCGGGCCTCGTCCAGTTCGACAAAAGCGACTTCGGTGACCACGGTCTCGACGCTGCACTGCCGCCCGGCCACAACCGCCACCGCCGTCATGACCTGATGCCGCCGTCCCGACAGCATCATCAACATGCGCACGGCATCCTCCTCATCGACCGGTTTGCCCAGAATGCGACCAGCCACAACCACACTGGTATCCGAACCCAACACCACGGCTTCCGGATACAGACGCTGGCAGGCTTCCGCCTTTTCTCGCGCCAGCCGCTCCACGTAGTCCTCTGCCGCCTCTCCCGGATGCACACTTTCATCGATATCCACGGCACAACAACGGAAGTCTACACCGATTTGGGCCAGTAACTCGCGACGGCGCGGTGACGCGGAGGCAAGAATCAGTTCAGGCATGACACTCATTGAATATAAAAAGTATGCCGCACGGCACGCAGCAACAGATAAAGCCAGGGCCACACCAGGGCACTGACCAGCGAGGGCAGCAGGAACAGCAGGGAATCACCGGTGGTGCCGGTAATGCTCTGCATCCAGTGAAACAGCAGTTGATTGATGCCAACCAGCACCAGCACCATCAGCGACTGCTGCCAAAGCGGGAACATGCGCAGGCGCTTGTACAGGACCAGGACAAAGAAAGCGATCAGCGTCAACGACAGGGCGCTCAGTCCCAGCACACTGCCTCGCACCACATCCATCAGTACGCCCAGCATAAAGGCACTGCCCAGTCCGATACGATGTGGCAATGCCATGACCCAATAAATCAGGATCAGCACAATCCATTCGGGTCGAGCCCAAACCAGCATGTCCGGCAGCGGCAACTGACTCAATACCATCCCCACCAGAAACGTCGCAAAGATGATCAGACCACCACCACCGTGACGCTCACTCATCCACCACCTCTTGCACCGTTTCGACCGGTTCCGGACGGTAGTCCACCAGCAATAGATGACGGCTGCGGTCCAGTCGTGCTGCCGGTTCTGCCTTGACCAGCGTAAAGGGGCGTCCGGGATCACGAATAACCTTCTTCACCCGCGCCACCGGATATCCACGCGGGAAGCGCCCGCCCAGTCCGGACGTCACCAGCAGATCGCCTTCTCGAATATCCGCTGTATCCGGCACATGATCCAGCTCCAGCTCATCCAGTACGCCCTTGCCCAATACGATGGCCCGGAAACCGTTGCGGTTTACTTCAACCGGGATCGCTGACCGGGCATCCGTCACCAGCATGGCACGGTTGGTATAGTGCGCCAGAGAAACCACCTGCCCCATGACACCGCCGGCATCCAATACCGGCTGCCCGGTAAAGACGCCATCCTCGGAGCCACGATTGAGAATGACTTCATGTTGAAAGGGGTCGGGATTCACTCCGATCAATTCAACCAGCCGTGTATCCAGCTCCAGGCGCTCGCTGCCCCCCAGCAGGTCACGCAGGCGAATATTCTCGGCAGTCAGCGCCGCCATCTGCTGAACCTTGCGTTCCAGCACCATGGCTTCGGATCTTAATGTCTCGTTTTCACGCACCAGTCTGGCACGATCCACCACCACATCAGAAAGACCGTCCGCTACTCGAGCCGGGATATCCACAACCCATTGCAGCGGCGTAACCAGCAGAGCAAGCCAGGCGCGCCCCTCTTTCATTTTCGGCCAGTTCAAATCGACGACCATCAACAGGCTCGCCAACAGAATCAGCAGAACAAACAAGCGTCGTGGCGCGCCTCCGCGGAAGATCGGATTAATATGTCACCTCCCGCACCACAGACTGCAGGCTGTCACAATACCCGCCGGCCATCACTCGCTGGTCAGTATTTCAAAAGTGTGCTTATCGAGCATTTCCAGCGCTTTCCCGCCACCACGCGCTACGCAGGTCAACGGGTCTTCCGCCACAATCACCGGCAAGCCGGTTTCTTCACTGACCAGACGGTCGATGTTGCGCAACAGGGCACCACCACCGGTCAGGACGATACCGTGCTCGGCAATATCCGCCGCCAGTTCGGGGGGGCACTGCTCAAGCGCACTCTTGACCGACTGTACAATCGCTGACAACGGTTCCTGCAGCGCTTCCAGAATTTCGTTGCTGTTCAACGTAAAGCTGCGCGGAATTCCCTCTGCCAGGTTGCGACCACGCACATCGATCTCCAGTATTTCACTGGATGGATACGCCGTACCGATTTCCTGCTTGATACGCTCGGAGGTCGAATCCCCGATCAGACTGCCGTAATTGCGACGAACATAGGTCACGATTGCTTCGTCAAAGCGGTCGCCGCCCACCCGTACCGACTCGGCATAGACAATACCATTCAGGGAGATCACGGCGATTTCAGTCGTCCCTCCGCCGATATCCACCACCATGGAACCACTGGCTTCTTCCACCGGCAATCCGGCGCCGATCGCGGCGGCCATGGGTTCGTCAATCAGATATACTTCACGGGCACCGGCCCCGATTGCCGACTCCTTGATAGCCCGACGCTCGACCTGCGTTGACTTGCAGGGAACACAGACCAGCACACGGGGACTGGGTGTCATGAAGCTGTTGTCATGTACCTTGCTGATAAAATACTGCAGCATTTTCTCGGTGACATGAAAGTCGGCGATTACGCCGTCTTTCATCGGCCGAATCGCAGTGATGTTACCGGGCGTTCGCCCGAGCATGCGCTTGGCATCAGTACCGACTGCCGCAACCGACTTCTGGTTGCCGTTCACACGAATGGCCACAACCGAAGGCTCATCCAGAACAACATCCTTGTCGCGTACGTAGATCAATGTGTTGGCGGTGCCCAGATCAATGGACAGGTCACTTGAAAACAGACCTCGAAATTTCTTCAACATGTTATTGTGGGTACCCTGAGATTAGCCTGAGCGGCCGCTAGTCTGAAAGACTCACAACTCTAACAACGGCAGGGATTTTGAGCAAGGTTCAAACATGCTATCGTATGCCTCATTCATTCCATCCAAATTCAATTGCGGCGGGGCCTTGAGCATTAAGGGCTCCTTAAGCAAAGACTGATCAAAGCGAGAAGCGGACCTATGTCACTGGACCGATCCGATGTGGAACAAATAGCTCACTTGGCGCGCCTGCAAATCGACGCCGCCGATGTCGACAGCTATGGTGATTCACTGAACAGCATACTGAACCTGGTGGATCAGATGCAGGCCACCAACACCGAAGGCGTCGAGCCGCTGGCCCACCCGCTGGATGCCGTACAACGCTTGCGCGCCGACGAGGTTACCGAACCCGACCAGCGCGAAGCCCTGTTGTCCGTCGCTCCCGCCACCGAGGAAGGTCTCTTCCTGGTTCCCAAGGTCATCGAATAATCCGCCTTCAGGTTCAAGGACATCGACATGTTTGACAAGACACTGGCCGAGCTCGCCCAAGGGCTGGAGCGCGGCGATTTCAGCAGCACCGAACTGACTCAGGCTTACCTGCAACGTATTAACACGCTGGACAGCCGCTACAACTCGTTCATCACGATTACAGAAGAACAGGCCCTGGCCCAGGCACAAGCTGCCGACGAAGCCCGCGCAACCGGTAACGGCGGTGCTCTCTGCGGTCTGCCAATCGCGCACAAGGATCTGTTCTGCACTCGGGGTGTACGTACCTCCAGCGCCTCAAAAATGCTGGACAACTTCGTTTCCCCCTACGATGCGACCATCGTCAGCCGCCTGAAAAATGCAGGCACTGTCACGCTGGGCAAACTGAATATGGACGAATTCGCCATGGGCTCCTCCAACGAGAGCAGCTTCTACGGCCCGGCTCGCAACCCCTGGAACACCGACTGCGTACCCGGCGGCTCTTCAGGCGGTTCAGCTGCAGCGGTGGCAGCGCGCCTGACGCCGGCGGCCACCGGCTCCGATACCGGTGGTTCCATCCGCCAGCCAGCGGCACTCTGCGGTATCACCGGCCTGAAACCGACCTATGGTCGTGTGTCCCGCTACGGCATGATCGCCTTCGCCTCCTCTCTCGATCAGGCGGGCCCCATGGCGCAAACCGCTGAAGACTGCGGCATGATTCTGAATGCCATGGCTGGCTTCGACCCCATGGATTCCACCAGCGCCGAGCGCGACATGGAAGACTACACCGCCGAGCTGAACCAGCCGCTGGCCGGACTGAAAATCGGCCTGCCGAAAGAGTACTTTTCTGCCGCTCTGGATGCCGGTGTTGCCGAGCAGGTTCGCAATGCTGTGGCCGAGTTCGAGAAGCTGGGTGCGACCGTGAAAGAGGTCAGCCTGCCCAATACCGAACTGTGCATCCCGGCCTACTATATCCTGGCCCCGGCCGAAGCCTCTTCCAACCTGTCCCGTTTCGACGGCGTACGCTACGGCTACCGTTGTGACAACCCGGTGGATCTGGAAGACCTGTACAAGCGCAGCCGTGGCGAAGGCTTCGGTGCCGAGGTCAAGCGCCGCATCATGATCGGCACCTACGCCCTGTCCGCCGGTTACTACGACGCTTACTACAACAAGGCCCAGCAGATCCGTCGCATGATTCAGCAGGATTTCGTCAATGTGCTGAACGACGTCGATGTCATCATGGGTCCGACCACGCCGCAGCCCGCGTTCAAATTGGGCGAAAAAAGCAGCGACCCGGTCTCCATGTACATGGAAGATATCTTCACCCTGTCGCTGAACCTGGCGGGTCTGCCGGGCATTTCCGTGCCTTGCGGCCAGACCAACGGCCTGCCGGTCGGCCTGCAGATTATCGGCAACTATTTTGCCGAGTCGAAGCTGCTTAACGTGGCGCACCAGTTCCAGCAGGCAACTGACTGGCATAAACAGATCCCGGCCGGAGCGGAGGTGTAAGCATGGAATGGGAAGTCGTTATCGGCCTGGAGATTCACGTCCAGCTGTCGACCAAAACCAAGATTTTCTCCGGTGCCAGCACGGCGTTCGGTGCCGAGCCGAACACCCAGGCCTGCGCCGTTGATCTGGCACTACCGGGCACCCTGCCGGTATTCAACGAGAACGCCCTGCGCATGGCAGTGATGTTCGGTCTGGCGGTGAACGCCGAGATCGGCAAGCGCTCCGTGTTCGAGCGCAAAAACTATTTCTACCCGGACCTGCCCAAGGGCTACCAGACCACTCAGCTGGCTGAGCCGATCGTTGGCCCGGGCTTCGTCGATATCGAAACCGATGACGGCGTGCAGCGTCGCGTAGGCCTGCATCACGCACACCTGGAAGAAGATGCAGGCAAATCCCTGCACGAAGACTTCCACGGCATGTCCGGCATCGACCTGAACCGTGCCGGCACTCCGCTGGTTGAGATCGTATCCGAGCCGGATATGCGCTCTTCCAAGGAAGCAGCCGCCTACGCGCGCAAGATCCACGCCATCGTGACGACACTGGGCATCTGCGACGGCAACATGGCCGAAGGTTCCATGCGCTGTGACTGCAACGTATCCATCCGTCCAAAGGGCCAGGAAGAGCTGGGCACTCGTACCGAGTTGAAGAACATCAACTCTTTCCGCTTCATCGAACGCGCCATCGACACCGAAGTGGCGCGTCAGATCGACCTGATCGAAGACGGCGGTACCGTGGTGCAGGAAACCCGCCTGTACGATCCGGACAAAAACGAAACCCGCAGCATGCGCTCCAAGGAAGAAGCCAACGACTACCGTTACTTCCCCTGCCCGGACCTGCTGCCGGTCATTATCGATGACAGCTACATCGAAGCGATCCGTGAAACCCTGCCGGAACTGCCGGATGCCCGTCGCGAGCGTTTCATCAGCGAGTACAGCCTGTCCGAATACGATGCCGGCGTCCTGTCCGCCTACCGCCCACAGGCGGACTACTACGAGCAGGCAGTCAAGCTTTCGGGCGATGCCAAACTGTCCGCCAACTGGGTGATGGGCGAGCTGGCCAAGTTCCTCAACCAGAACGACACCGATATCAAGGACAGCCCGGTCTCTGCCGAACAGCTCGGCGGCCTGCTGGTCCGCATCAAGGACAACACCATCTCCGGCAATATCGCCAAGAAGGTGTTTGAACTGATGTGGAACAAGGGCGGCAACGCTGACGAAATCATCGAAGCCGAAGGTCTCAAGCAGGTCACCGACACCGGTGCCATCGAGAAAATCGTCGATGAAGTCATCGCCAGCGCCGACAAGCAGGTCGAGCAGTACAAGGCGGCCGAACCGGAGAAGCGCGGCAAGATGCTGGGCTTCTTCATGGGGCAGGTCATGAAAGCCACTGGCGGCAAGGCCAACCCGGGCGCTGTCACCGGCATTCTGAAGCAGAAGCTGGACGCGCTCTGCGACTGAGCAGTCTGATTCTGGCAATCCACAAGCCGGTCCCCCTACAGGGACCGGCTTTTTTCATGCTCATGCCCTTTTCCATTCCTTGAGCTGCACTGGCATGGGACAATGCCTTTTACCTGGTCAGTATCCTTTCACCGACAGGCATGCTCCTGCCGTTCAGGTGCGCAGGAAAGACTCTGGCACTGACAAGCCGTGAACAGGCCCTTTGAATCAGAGCCTGCCCAGAATTGGTCTTCGTTGTACGCCGCCGGCATACACGATCAGTCAGGATATTGCCGGCGCCATCAATTCAACAAGGTTATCCACAACCCGATCCGGTGAGCAGTTGGCCACGGCTTCGCCGTGGTTGTAGCCATAACTGACGCAAGCAACCGGACACCCTGCTGCTCGTGCCGCCGCCACATCATTGCGTGAATCCCCCACCATCAGCGCCTGTTCAGGTGTACAGCCGGCGGTTTCCAGCACCGTCAGCAACGGCAGCGGATCAGGCTTTTTCACCGGCAGGCTATCTCCCCCAAGCACCTGATCAAAATAGTGATCGATCTTCAGTGCCTGCAGCAACGGAGTGGTAAACGCCATCGGCTTATTGGTGATAACCGCCATGGGGACACCCGCCTGTTGCAGGTGTAGCAGCAATGCTTCCACACCGGGGTAAAGTTTGGCGTAACGTCCATTACTCTGTGTATATGCCGACAGAAAGACCTCGAATGCAGCCTGGAACAACTCAGGCTCCACGGCATCTTCAGCCGGGTGCATCTCACCACTGAGAGCCCGCTTGACCAGCACCTGAGCACCATTGCCGACCCACTGGCGTACCTTGCATTCACCCGCTGCCTCGCGCCCCAGTGCTTGCAGCATGTTATCCACAGCCGCCGTCAGATCCAGAGCGCTGTCAACAAGAGTGCCATCCAGGTCAAACATAACCCGCTGAGGCAATTCACCCTTGAACAAGGCACGCATCAGCAGGCAACCTTGGCCAGCTCGGCACGCATCTGTGCAATCGTGGCGGCGTAGTCATCGGTATTGAAGATGGCAGACCCCGCCACAAAAGTATCGGCACCGGCCGCGGCAATTTCCGCGATATTGCCGATCCCCACTCCCCCATCCACTTCCAGACGAATATCACGACCACTGGCATCGATGCGTTCACGCACCAGGCGCAGCTTATCCAGCGTAGAGGGAATGAACTTCTGCCCGCCAAAACCGGGGTTGACCGACATCAGCAGAATCATATCCACCTTGTCCATGACATGATCCAGATAATGCAGCGGCGTGGCCGGATTGAAGACCAGACCCGACTGACAGCCACCATCACGAATCATCTGCAATGACCGATCGATATGCTCGGATGCTTCGGGATGGAAAGTAATATAGGAGGCCCCGGCCTTGATGAATTCGCCAATCATGCGATCAACAGGCTTGACCATCAGGTGGGCGTCAATCGGTGCCGTAACACCATAGTCACGCAACGCCTTGCACACCATCGGACCAATCGTCAGATTGGGTACATAGTGGTTGTCCATCACATCGAAGTGAACAATATCCGCACCGGCAGCCAGCACGTTTTCAACCTCTTCACCCAAGCGAGCGAAATCGGCAGAGAGAATAGAAGGAGCAATCTTGAAGTCGGCCATGGGAACTCATTGACTGATTAGTAATCACGCCATTGTACCTCAAGCCACCGGCAGGATTAATGCCCTCCCCGGCACTTGCGGGGCGAGAACGAAGGATCGATAATTCCGATATGTTGAAATTTGCCCCGTTTATCCTCTGCGCCCTGAGCAGCCCCTGCCTGGCAACGGAACCCGTACGTCAGAGCACAAGCTCCGGCAACCCGGAACAACAGCTTTTGCAACAGTTGGACAGCAGCCATGAATTGCTGACGCTAGAGTCCGACGACGACCGTTTTATCCTGCTGTACCGACCCGCCATGATGCCCGAGCCCCATGGAGCGCTGCTGATCCTGCCCGACCCCGGTGCAGCCGGAGGCTGGCTGGGGCAGACTCGAGCCCTGACACGCTACCTGCCGGAGCACGGCTGGTCGGTGCTGACACTGGAACCCCTGCCGCTGCCATCGGAAGCACTTCCACCACGGACGCGCACCATCCAAACAGCACTTTCCAGCACGGCTGAAGTCGAGACTCTTCCCTCTGAAGAGAGGCTGGAGACCAGTTCAGTGACAGCGCCGCCCCCTGAGGAGAAGAGCGCCCCGCCATCGGTGACTCACTCCGAACAGCTGCGCCAGCGCCTGACGCTGGCCTGGCAGGAACTGGCGCAGCGCAGCGAAGCACAGCAACAGATCATCCTCGCAATTGGGCAAAGTGCGACTTCGGCCGCAACACTGGCCCTCGAAAAGGGTGAGGAAGTCACACTGGTATTGATCGACCCGCAACCACTGCAGCAATCGCCGACTGCACTGGCGAATCTGTTCGCCCCCCTGTCTCGACACACCATCCTGGACCTGTACCATGCTCCCTTGCCGGGCTACCCCGAGGCAGAGCCAAATGCAGGCCAGCGGCGTCTACAGGCCGCACGCATGGGCCTGAATGCTTACCACCAAGGCCGCGTGCCCGGTGTCTTCCGAGGCTGGCAGGCCGAGATGCCCTGGCTGGTCAAACAGGTTCGCGGGATGCTGGAACGTATTCTGCTCCAGAGCACAGCGGAGGAAGCGCTCACTTCCACCCCGGATACGATTCCTCCCCTGACCCAGATGCCGCCAGGTCAACGGCTTGAATAGACAGAATCAGCGCATGCCTCGCGCCGCTTTAACGCGATCATAGGCAGCCTGTATTTCCTGGGTTTTTTCCTTGGCCAGCTGCACCATATCTTCCGGCAGGCCCTTGGCGATCAGCTTGTCCGGGTGATGCTGACTCATCAGCCTGCGCCAAGCTTTTTTCACCTCGGCATCACTGGCCTCAGGCGCAACACCCAACACTCCATATGCATCAGCCAGCAGCTCTGGCTGGCTGCCCCCCTGCTGATGCGACTCCCAGGAATGACGCCGAAAAGCATCTTCGGCTCGCATCCTCGACATCAGCAGTTCGATCTCCTGCGGCGTAAACTGCAGCTGGGCAAACATCTGCTGCAGCACCGCCTGTTCGGCCGGACTCACGTCACCATCCACCATCGCGGCCTGCAGCTGAATCTCGACAAACATCAGCTTCACGGCCGCACGGTTACGCAGCAGAATCGCCAAAGGCCGCAGCACTTCCGTGATATCGAAGTCTTCCGCCTTGCCTTCGTTAAAGCAAGCGATCGCCTCATGCCGGCGCGCTTCGGTCAGTCCCATCCGCGTCATGACCTCACGAGCAAAGGCAATTTCTGACTCACTGACACGGCCGTCGGCCTTGGCCAGCTTGCCCATGGCACAAAAGGTAGCGCGAAAGAACAGTTGCTGAGGGTTGTAGTCCTTGAGCTTGCGACTCAATCCACGCTGCGCCAGAAAGCCCACCGTACCACCCAGCAGTAAACCGATGGGACCACCGGTCAACAGGCCGATCAGCCCCCCGATCAACAGGCCGGTACGATACTGTTTCAGTTGTGTAATCAGGTCCTGCATAGACTCTCCTCAGAACACGTCCGACCGCAGGCGCTGGTCCAGTGCCCGCAGACGATCAGGTGTACCTACATCTTCCCAGTATCCTTCATGCCGGGAACCGCTGACCAACCCGCGAGCCATGGCTTGACGCAGCAGGGGAGCCAAAGCAAAAGCGGAATCCTCGATACCGGCAAAGAGCCCAGGGGTCAGAATACTGATACCGCTGAAGGTCAGACGGTCGTCTCCTGCCTCGGAAACCCGCCCATCGCATGACAAGGCAAAGTCGCCATCCGCATGCCAGGCCGGGTTATCAACCAGCACCAGATGAGCGCCTCCTGCCGGCGGTCGTATCGCCACCAGCGGTGTCAATGCCTGAGTACTGAACAGATCCCCGTTCAACACCAGAAAGGCTTCATCGCCCTCATCGCACAGCAGAGGTAGAGCCTTGCGAATGCCACCTCCGGTTTCCAGAGGTTCGGTCTCGGCCGAGTAACGGAGCCGAGCACCATAGCGTTCACCACTGCCAAGATAGCTTTCAATCTGCTCCCCCAGCCAGGCATGGTTGATCACGATGTCCGCGATTCCGGCCGCGACCAGGCGCTCGATATGATATTCGATCAGCTTTTTGCCCCCCGCTTCAAGCAGAGGCTTGGGGGTGGTTAATGTCAGCGGTCGCATCCGTGTACCCAGCCCGGCCGCCAAAATCATCGCTTTCATCATGCCCACCAGTGTGCGAGCGACTGCCCACTGAAACGCGGATGTGCCTCAAAAGCCGGAATGACACGCTTTTCCAGCCAGCGGGTAAAGGTATCAAGCTCCTCGTAGCGCGCCGAGGCTCGATACAGATAGGATAGCGTACGAGGCAGGTCATCCAGGTATCCTTCCTTACCGTCTCGCAGCCAGAGACGACTGAATATACCCAACACCTTCAGATGACGCTGCATGCCCATCAAGTCGAACTGCTGCTGAAACAGGCCCGACTCGCCCACTTCAACACCATCCTGCAACAGACGCTGGCGAAAGGCTTCGACCCAGAAACGCACCTGCTCATCCGGCCAGTCCACGTAACAGTCACGCAGCAAAGACACCAGATCATAGGTCACCGGACCTTTCACCGCATCCTGAAAGTCGATCACGCCCAGTCCCTGTTCGCACAGCATCAAATTGCGCGAGTGATAGTCACGATGCACACTGACCTGCGGCTGCGCCAGCGCCGACTCAATCAGCAATTTGGCCACCAGACCGAGCAGCGTGTATTCCTCCTCGGACAACTCCAGCCCCAGCAGGCGGGTCAGAAACCATTCAGGAAAGAGTGCCATTTCCCGCGCCAGCATTACCCTGTCATAGGGAGGCAACTGAGGGTTGGTGGTACGCTGAACCTGCCGCAATACCTCCAGTGCCTGCGTGTAATGCGTCTCAACGGTTGCGCTCTCCAGCGCTGGCAGCAGCAGCGAGTCACCGAAGTCTTCCAGCAGCATAAAGCCCTGTTCAAGATCACTGGCAATTACGCGTGGCACCGGAACGCCCTGAGCCAGCCAGCCCTGGGCTACGGCAATAAAGGGCTCGCAATCCTCATGTTCGGGGGGGGCATCTACCGCAATCCAGCTCCCCTCGTCACCCCGTGCGCGGAAATAGCGACGAAAACTGGCATCACCGGAAACCGGCTCCAGTTCGGCAGCCACCTGCATTTCCTGATCTTTCGCCTGCTGCTGTACCCACTGTGAAAGCTGCTTCAGCCTCTGCCCCATTCGCTCCTGTCCTCTAGCACTTGAAGTTGTGAATGCTTTATCATGCATGGCTCGATATGGTACTCGACTTGAGAGCTGGCGTGAAACCAGCCTTCGACCGCAACTGGATAGCGATCTGATGCCCTTTAACACCCGTGCTGCATTTAAACTGACACTGGCGGTCGCCGCTGCGATCAGTGCCCAGACACTGCATGCCCAAACCAACCCGGACCGCCTGTGGAGCTGCAACCTTACGCCCAGTGGCGAGTGGGACTGTGAAGTCAATGAACACCTGGCGCAGCCCTCAGGGCCAACACCGCCGATCAGCAACGACACCACGGAGTCCGACACCAGTGCAGCCGAGCAGACCGCCGAAGCGTCCCCGGCCGGCCGAGTGGAAGCCGTTGCCGAACCCGCTGCTGTAACAGCTACCGCTCCCGTTACGGAAGTCATTACGACAAACGGCGCCCCCGAACCTATCGACTGGCCAGAGAACTTTACGTCCCGACCTCAACCTGCCGCTCGGTCTGCCACGGCTTCGGTCCCCTCAGCGGACAAGGCGGCCTGGGATTGTGTCGCAGAAGGCGACAGCTGGGAATGCAACCATGACAACGCGCCCGCCTCAGCCCCGGATACACGCGCACAGGGGCAGGCCGTTGCCACCGCCGGCGCACCTGAATGGAGTTGTACGGCCGGTGGCGATGATTGGGATTGCAAGGAAGTACCGGGCACGGCTCCGGTCACCCGGCAGGCCGCCTTGGGACCTCTGGTTCCGGCAACCGCCGCAGCGCTGGACTGGTACCCCTACGCCCCCGGGGAAGCCACGGGGGCTTGTATCGGACATTACGTTGAACCCGACTTCGCCTTCCTTGATGACGACCGGCCGTTCGACCAACAACCGGTCTATGTCAATGCCCTGAATTCGTCTACCGAACTTGGTGGCCTGACCCAACTGGAAGGCGGTATCCAGCTGCAGCGTGGCGGCCGCCTGATCAGCAGTGTGCGTGGTGAATACGACCAGCAATCCAGTGTTGCACGCCTGTTCGGGGAAGTGCGCTATCGCGAGAGAGGCCTCCTGCTCACCAGTGAGCAGGCCGATGCCGATATGCTCAGTGGCAAGACCCTGTTCCACAATGCTCAATATGTGATGCACCAGGAACACATGCGAGGACAGGCCGAACAGATCACGCGCTACGGCGACCGCCGGGTCGAACTGTCCAAAGGGGCCATTACTTTCTGCGCCCCCGGCAGCAATGCCTGGCAGATTGCGGCCAGCAACATTGAACTGAACCCGGAAAACGGCCGTGGCGTCGCGCGCCATGCAACCTTTGATGTCGCCGGCGTACCCGTTTTGTATACACCCTACCTGTCATTCCCGATCGATGATCGCCGCCAGTCCGGTTTCCTGTTCCCAAGCCTGGGCTATTCCGAGAGCAACGGCATAGATATTGCCATCCCCTACTATTTCAATCTGGCGGAAAACTACGACGACACCCTGACACTGCGCCACATCGGCGAGCGTGGCCTGTTGCTGGAAAACGAATTCCGCTACATGAACCACTGGTCGCACAACACGCTCAGCAACGCCTGGCTGTCCGGTGATGACAAATACGGCGACGACCGTTGGCTGTTTGGCTTCAAGCACAACGGCATGCCAATGGACAACCTCCACAGCCGTATCGATTTCACCCGAGTCAGCGACGATGACTACTTCGAGAACCTGGGCACGGACCTTGAAGTCCGCCGCAACGACCACCTCAACCAGATCTTTGAACTGCGCTACCTGCAGCCCGGCTGGAACCTGTCGTTGATGACCCATAGCTATCAGACCATCGATGGCTCGACACCTTACGAGAAAGTGCCTCAACTGACACTGAGCGGTACTCAACCGGGTTTAGCCGGCGCCTTGGATTTCAGCTATGTCGCCGAATATACGCGTTTTGATCGGGATCTGGACAGTATTTACGCGCCCAAGGGCAAGGCCGATGCCACTGTGGGCGACCGTGTCCACCTGAGTCCGCGCCTGAGCGCCGCCTTTGAACGCCCCTGGGGCTATATCCGCCCATCGGCCACGCTCTGGCATTCGGAATACGACCTCGAAAACGAGCGCGACAATTCGCTGGACGGCGGTTACTCTGCCAGCGCCGGCATCGTCAGCATCGACTCCGGACTGGTACTGGAACGCGAATTCGATCTGGCCGACGGCCAGTACATCCAGACGCTGGAACCGCGCCTGATGCTGCTGCATGCGGACGTGAATTCGGACGACCTGCAGGATATCCCCCTGTTCGATTCCTCTTTGCTCGACTTCACCTACTACAACCTGTTCCATGAAACCGGCTGGAGTGGCAATGACCGTGTCGCCGATACCCAGCAGGCTACGCTGGGCCTGTCCAGTGCGGTCTACTCGGATCAGGGCATTGAAAAGCTCCGTCTGGGCGTTGCCCAGGCGCACTACTTTGCCGACCGTGAATACGCCGGTCGCCCCGGCGATCGCAATAACGGCGGTACCGATAACAGCTCCAACCTGGCCACGCTGGCCAACTGGAACTTCACCCGCAACCTGCGCCTCACTCATAATGGCGAAGTTGACCGGGATACCTACGAATTTCTGGAGCACAACTATAAACTGAGCTATTTGCCGGGCGACAAGCGACTGCTCTACCTGAGCTATCGTGACAACCTGGAAAAATACAACGACGATCCCGCAAACAGCTCGGCGCACCAACAGATGGACCTGGCCTTCCGCTGGCCGTTAAGCAACAGCTGGACCGGTTATGGCCGCTGGCAACAGGATCTGGACAACAATGAAAACCTGGAAACCCTGCTTGGTATCGAATACTCCAGCTGCTGCTGGAAACTGCGCCTGAGCGGCCGCAGCTGGGTGGTAGACCCGGATGGCAACGTGGAAGAATTTGAGACGGACAATGGCGTCTTCCTGCAGTTCGTGTTGCGCGGTCTGGGCGCCTTCGGACAGGGTCAGGGACGCGAATTCCTGGAAGAAATTACCGGATATGACGAGGATGACAATGGCGCTTTCTAAACTCAGACAGCCACTGCTGGCACTGGTATTACTGGCAACGCCCCTGGCCTCACTGCAGGCCGAAGTACTGGACCGTATCGCCGCGGTCGTCAATGAAGACATCGTACTGGAGAGCGAACTGGAGCAACGCTTGACGCTGGTGCGCCAGCAAATCACGGCGCGCGAGGAAACCCGCCTTCCTCCCGAGGACGTGCTCCGCCAACAGGTGCTGGACCGGTTGATCCTTGAAAACATCCAGTTGCAGCTGGCCGAACGTCAGGGCATCCGGGTACCTGACCTGCAGCTCAACGAGGCCATGAACCGCATCGCTGCCCAGAACAACATGACGCTGGCCCAGTTTCGTGAAGCACTTATCGCCGAAGGCCAGAATTATGCCCAGGCACGCGAACAGATCCGCCGCGAAATCCTGCTGACCCAGGTACAGCAGAGCAGTGTTAATCGCCGTATCAGCGTATCCGAGCAGGAAATTCAGAGTTTCCTCGAGTCTGAACTGGGGCAACAACAGGTACAGGCCGAATACCAGCTCCGCAATATCCTTTTTGCTCTGCCGGAAAACGCTACACCCGAAATGATTCGCAAGGCTGAAGAGAAAGCAAAGGATGCCCACGCCCAGTTGGAGCAGGGAACTTCCTTTGCAGAACTGGCCATCGCTATCTCCAACGCTCCCAACGCTCTGCAGGGCGGCGAGCTGGGCTGGCGCCGTGAAACCGAATTGCCGGAAACCCTGGCCAACGCAATCAACAAACTGTCGCCAGGCGAATATAGCCGCCCGGTACGCACCCCGGGAGGTTTCCACCTGCTGCTGGTTGAAGACAAACGCGGTGGCAAGGTGCAGCTGGTTGAACAGACCAAGGTCCGTCACATCCTGCTGACCCCGAATGAAATCCGCAATGACGATCAGACCCGTCGTCTTATCAATAACCTGTACCAACGACTGCGTGAAGGCCAGCCCTTCGATGATCTGGCCCGCCGTTACAGCGACGACCCGGCCAGCGGCTCTCAGGGCGGTGATCTGGGCTGGACCCAGGACGGTCAAATGGTGCCTGAATTCGAGCAGGTCATGAACCGCTCCGGCAAAGGCGAAATCAGCGAGCCTTTCGAGTCCCGTTTCGGCTGGCACATCCTGCAGGTGCAGGACTACCGTACCCAGGATCTGGGAGAAGAGATGCTCGAATCTCAGGCCCGCAACAGTATCCGCCAGCGCAAGTTCAATGAAGAGCTGGGCAACTGGTTGCGTGAGATTCGTTCACAAGCCTATATCGAGCGTAAAAATTGATCGTGAGCTGCCCTCGTATTGCCATAACCCCAGGTGAACCGGCCGGAGTTGGCCCGGAACTCTGCATTCAGCTGGCTCAGCAGGAACAGGCATGCCAGCTGGTTGCCGTTGCGGACCCCGCTCTGCTGCAGGCCCGCGCCGAACTGCTGGGACTGCCCTTGCAACTGCTGCCGCTGGACGTCGCAGCAGCGGCCACTCCGGCACCGCCGGGCAGCCTGTATTACCAACCGGTGAGCCTACACGCACCAAGTGAAGTCGGTCGACTTGATCCTGCCAACGCGGCCTATGTACTGGAGACTCTGACCACCGCTACTCAGGGTTGCCTTGCCGGCACTTTTGACGCACTGGTGACCGCACCGGTACACAAGGGCGTCATCAACGACGCGGGCATTCCGTTCAGCGGCCATACCGAATTTCTTGAAGAGATGACCGCCAGCCGCAAGGTCGTGATGATGCTGGCAACCGAGGGGCTCAAGGTGGCGCTCGCGACCACCCACTTGCCACTGGCACAGGTACCTGCCGCCATCACCCGCCCATTGCTGGAAGAGGTCATCGAAGTCCTGCTGCAGGATCTGACGCGCTCCTTCGGCATCGACAACCCCTGCATTCTTGTCGCCGGTCTCAATCCTCATGCCGGAGAAGGTGGACACATGGGCCGCGAGGAAATTGACACCATCACCCCGGTTCTTGACCAGTTCCGCACCCGCGGTGCCCGACTGGTCGGCCCACTCCCGGCCGATACCCTGTTTACCGAGCACCATCTGCGCAACGCCGATGCGGTGCTGGCCATGTATCATGACCAGGGACTGCCGGTACTGAAATACAAGGGCTTCGGCCGCGCTGCCAATATCACCCTGGGGCTGCCGATCATTCGCACGTCTGTTGATCACGGCACGGCCCTGGACCTCGCCGGTACCGGTCAGGCCGATGCCGGCAGTCTGCTAACAGCCGTTCAGTTCGCGCTGGACATGGCGCGCCACCAATCAGGTAATTGACCCGATGAGTAAGAAACACCTGGGCCATAGGGCGCGCAAGCGCTTTGGCCAGAACTTCCTGCATGACCAGGGTGTCATTGGTCGCATTATTCGCGCCATTAACCCCCAACCGGAGCAGCACCTGGTCGAGATCGGCCCGGGGCTTGGTGCCCTGACCGAGGAACTGCTGGACGCCTGCAAGGGTGAACTGGATGTAGTAGAGCTGGACCGTGACCTGATCCCGGTCCTGCGAACCCAGTTTTTCCGCTATGCCGACACCTTCAGAATTCATGAAGCGGATGCGCTGAAGTTCGACTTTTCCGGTTTGCAACAGGACGCCCGTGCCCTGCGCATTGTCGGCAACCTGCCCTACAATATCTCAACCCCGCTGATCTTCCATCTGTTGAGCTTTAATGGCCTGATCGAGGACATGCATTTCATGCTGCAGAAGGAAGTCGTCGACCGCCTGGCTGCAGGCCCCGGTGACAACCACTACGGCCGCCTCGGCATCATGGCGCAGTACTATTGTCGCGTCGAGCCGCTGTTCATCGTCCCGCCGGGAGCCTTCTCACCGGCCCCCAAGGTAGACTCCGCCATTGTGCGCCTGGTGCCCTACGCCGAACCTCCTGTTCCGGCCAAGGATGTGAAACAGTTGCAAAATGTGGTCCGCACCGCATTCGGTCAACGCCGCAAGACACTGCGCAACAACCTCAAGCAGCTGATCAGCGCCGAGCAGCTGGAAACGCTGGGGATTGACCCGGGCCTGCGCCCCGAGCGCCTGACTCTGGCCGAATTCGTGGCGATCAGCGACGCCCTGAGCGATACGGTCGACACGCCACCTTCATCCGAATAAAAACGAGGATAATTCCGAACTGATGGATGCCACCGATTACAGCCGCCATATCACGATCCATGTCGCCACCGCCTATCTGCCGGACCAGTCCGAGCCGGAGGCACACCGTTTCGTATTCTCCTATCAGATCAGCATCACCAACAACAATGCCGACAGCGTGCAACTGCTGCACCGCAAATGGCGCATCACCGATGGCAACGAACACGTGCAAGAGGTGGAAGGTGAAGGGGTTGTCGGTGAGAAGCCTGTAATCGAACCGGGCCAGACCTACGAATACACCAGCGGCACCGTCCTGGCCACGGAGGTGGGCAGCATGCAGGGACTCTACGGCATGGAGGCCGCCGATGGTTCTCCCTTCAATGCCCTGATTCCCCCATTCACACTGGCCCTGCCCAACGCCCTGCACTGATTCAGAACAGGCCGGGCTGACGACGCAACCGCTCTCGCCCGGCCCAGTCCTGAAACCCCGATGCCAGTGTCGGCCGGCGCTGTTGCAATTGCCGGGCAAACCAGCGTGCCAGTTCCGGCGCTTCACCATTGCTGGGCGTGTGCATGAAGACAAAGGGCGTTTTACCCTCTCCGATCCAGCGCAACACCTGATCCACCCAGGGTAGCAGCCAGCGTTCGCCCTGCTGTCGATTCAACGGCGAAATAAACCTCAGCATGGGTGCATCACCCGTTGCCAGTACCCGCAACGGCAGACGTGGTTTCTGCTCCAACGCCTCTCGCGTAATCGGGTCGGACGGCGGGTTGGCAAACAGCGCCCGCGTATCGAAACTGATCCGGTTCACCCCAAAAGCCTGCAACACCTCGTTCAGGCGTTGTTCGGCTTCTCCACGCTGAAAGAATGCCGGATGCCGCACCTCCACCGCATAACGCACCCCGGCTGGCAGGGTACCAAGGAAACGCATCAGCTCCGGCAACTGTTCAGGGCCGAAACGGGCGGGCAGCTGCAGACACAGCATGCCAAGCTTCGGTGCCAGTGGCTGCAAGCGCTCCAGAAAAGCGGACAGATCTTCACTCTCGTGCCGCAGAGCCCCCTGATGGCTGATACTCTGGGGAAATTTGAAACAAAAACGGAAATCGGGAGGGGTTTCCTCCAGCCAGCGACGCACGCTGACCACACTTGGCAAGCCATAGAAGGTGGTATTGCCCTCCACCGAATTAAAGCTGGCCGCATACTGTTCCAGAGCCCCCTGATCCGGGTCTTGCAGCAGGGTGTTATTCCACTCTGGATGCTTCCATTGTGGCAGTCCGATAAAGTAGTCTGACGTCATTGTCTTGCTGTTGTTATACTCGGCTCTCGTTTCCAGCAGTCCGCTTTTGACTGATTACAGGGTACTCAAGCACATGGATTTCGCATCACTTCTCGGTATTATCTCAGGTCTTGCCCTGATCATCAGTGCTATTTTTCTGGGCGGCAATGCCGATGTTTTCCTTAATGTGCCCGGACTGATGATCGTCGCCGGCGGTACGATTGCCGCCACCCTGCTCACCGTTCAATTCAAGGATGTTCTCAACGCCTTCAAGGCGGCCTGGATCGTCTTTACCCGTGACAACACCAACCCTCAGGAAATGATTGATACCATGCTGGAACTCAGCCGGGTGTCGCATCGCCACGGATTACTCAAACTGGGGGATGTGGAAAGTGATTCGCACATGCTTAAACGTGCCTGCAACCTGCTGTCCGAAGCCGCTTCCGAACAGGTCATTCGCAACACCCTGCAGAACGAAATCGATTCACTGATTGCACGTCATCACACGGTACAGGATGTATTTCGCAAAATGGCCGCCTACGCACCGGCGTTCGGTATGCTGGGCACTCTGATCGGCCTGATTCAGATGCTGAGCCAGCTGTCCAACCCCGATACCATTGGTCCCGCCATGGCAGTGGCACTGCTCACCACCTTTTACGGCTCACTGCTGGCCACCATGGTTTTCCTGCCGATCGCCGGCAAGCTGCATGCCCGCACCCTGGCCGAAGTCACCAATCTGGAAATTATCCGCGAAGGCTGCATCAGCATCCTGACCAACGACCATTACATGCATGTCTACGAGCAGCTGTCTTCTTACCTCCCGGAAGCCCAGCGCAAGCCGATGAAGGTAGGTCGCGGCAAACAGCCCGCGTCCGCCGTTCCTGGCAAGGAACGTACATGAACAGCCGACGTCGCGAGTTGACCGAAGAGCCGGGGACACCTGGCTGGCTGGTGACCTATGCCGACCTGATGACGCTGCTGCTGGTTTTTTTCGTGTTGCTGTTTTCCATTTCCAGCGTTGAGAAGGAGCGTTTTTCAGAAGCGGTACGCTCATTCCAGAGCGCCTTCCAGCGTGCTGTTTCCGGCGCCCCGAACAGCCTGATTCCTCTGGAATACACCGCGCCGCCTCAGTTGCCCGATACCATCCGTGATACCCTGCTCGAGCCCCCCAAACATGCTCCTGAGCAAAACGACAGCGAAGACGAAATATCCGAACAGGCCCGTCGCGCTCAGGCGCTGCAGCTGGATTGGGAACGTTTGGGGCGGGACCTGGACAACGCACTGGCGCAAATGCAGATGCAAGAGGCCGTAGAGATAGGAGCACCCAAGGACGGCAAGTTGTCGCTCCGGGTCAAAGGGGGACTGTTGTTCACTTCCGGCTCGTCTACATTCAACCATGCCATGCTGCCAATGCTGGATGCATTGCTGGAAACCCTGCAACAGAACCCCCATTACAAACTGGAAATTCAGGGACACACGGACGATTTGCCGATCAGTACTCCACAATTCCCGTCCAACTGGGAACTATCGGCGGTACGTGCAACAACCGTGCTACGCTACATGGTGGATGCCGGCATCAACCCCAGGCGCCTGACCGCAACCGGCTACGGCTCATCGCTACCGCTGGTGCCCAATACATCGGACGTCAACCGTGCCATTAATCGACGTATCGAATTTGTGCTGGAAAAACGAGCATTGGAATAATGAAACCGCGGATTCACATACCTGACTGTGCCGACAGTGGACGGCGTGCCTACCGACTTCAGGTCGACAATACAACACCGTTGATCGTGCGCCTCGGTGGTGACCCTGTACGGGTCGACAATTTTTCCACAACCGGCCTGGCTTTCTTTACCGAAACCCAGCTGACACTGCAATACTACCCGGGGCAGCTTAAATTCAGAATCGGAACCCGCGTGCATCAGCTGGATTGCACGCTGCAACTGGTACGCAAAAGCGGTGCCCTCTGGTGCGCCAATTTCTCCGGCCTGTCAGTGCGGGAACAGCGCCTGCTGTCGGAATTCATCAGCTGGTATCAAGCTGAAACCATTCGCAACAAGTATCGCAAGGTATAACCCGGTCCAACCTGACCTGCTGCTCCGCCAGCAGGTCAGACAGTAAACCTCAAGGCTGCAGGCGCTCCAGCTGCCACTGGCCTTCGACCCGCGTATAGCGAAAGCGGTCATGCAACCGATTTTCCCGTCCCTGCCAGAACTCGATCTGGTGCGGAATCAGACGGTATCCTCCCCAGGTTTCGGGACAGGGGACCTGCTGCCCCGCATAACGCTGCCCCAGCGTCTGCACACGTTGCTCCAGCGTCTCGCGGTGATCGACGGCATGGCTCTGCACCGAAGCCGCAGCGCTTAATTGACTGCCGTGCGGTCGCTGATGAAAATAGGTCTCGCCATCCGCATGGGGCAACTGCTCCACTTGCCCCCTGATGCGCACCTGTCGCTCCAGGCCACGCCAGTAGAACATCAACTCGGCCTTGGGGTTCTGCTGCAGGTGTTGGCCTTTTTCGCTGCGAAAATCGGTAAACCAGCAAAAACCGTCATGATCGAAGTGTTTCAGCAATACAATGCGGGCTGCGGGCCAACCTGCAGCATCGGCGGTTGCCAACGTCATGGATGTGGCGTCATCGGGGTGGGCTTCCAGCGCGCCTTGCATCCAGCCATGGAACTGCGCCAGCGGGTCTGCGGCCATATCGCGACGGTGCAAGCCTGCCGCAACATATTCACGACGCAAGGCACTGATTTCAGGGGTTTCACTCATAATGTTCTCCAGTCAGATGACGCGGGCCATTACTATAAACCATCGTCCAGGGGTTATACTGCCCCCGATCATGCATGGAGCATTTTCAGCCCTGTCCACACATGGAGCCAAACCCGATGGCCAGTACCCGAACCAGCCGCACTGTCGTGGCGATCGCCGTACTCTCTCTGCTGCTTGGTGGCTGTAGCGGTAGCGGAAAACCACGCCCGTTCCAACTGAAAAATCTGGCCAAATCCGAAATCGACATGGTAGCCGATCTGCATGTCGAAACGGTCAACAAGCTCGCCCGCAAGCTTGCCATCAAACTGTACAAGCGCAACCCTCGCGAGCTGGCCAAGGTCCCCGGCATGACCCTCGAACACCGCCTGGAATTACTGCTGGGCTCGCCACGTTTGATTACTCACCCCGAGCTTGGCAATCGGTATGCCGAAAAGGCCATCCCTCTGGCCTTTGATCCGAACTTTCAGGGTGACCGCGTCTTTGCGCTGATGGTCGGTATCACCGGCATGCTGCATGCGTCCTACAGTTACCGAGACGAATTTTTCATGCTCAATGATATGGACCAGCAGAAACTGTACAACTCGGCGCGCAACCTGGAAATCGTCGCCTGGCGCCTGAATACCTACCGCCAGCCCGACGGTAGCCCCTTTCTGTTGGCCAACAGCCCGGAGAACCTGAGCTTTGAACGCCTGCTCGGCAAACTGATCGCTCACCAGGACATGATGTCGCGTATCGTGTCGGACGCCACCAACCGCGCCGTCAACACCGTTGTCCACGGCATCGCTTCAACCACCCTGCTGCCGATCTAGCCACCGGCAGCAAACAGGAGCCTGCGGCAGGCTCGAGCCGGCACATCAGCAATCGCGCAGAGGCCTGAGTATCCGGATGTCATTGATCTTGTGGTTTTCATTGAGGAACAGAGTAACATCGGCCTGCTTGGGCATTTGCTCCAGCATGGCCCGCGTCAAGCGTTCGTAATGCTGAATAAAGCGTTGGATCTCGTTTTCATTCATGATCCGCAAATGGTCGGTAGGCTGCTGAGTGTCGTAGATGTACTGCACACGCTCGGCCAGCTTTTTTTCCTGCAGTGAGCGCCATTCATACACCGCATCCATGCTGGGCACACACAGCATCAGCAACAGGTCCAGGCGTGAAAAAAGCTCTCGATAGGGCCCCTTAAGCTGCTCATTGACATAGCGGCGCCAGATCCCGTCCGGGTCTTCGTCTCCTTCCAGCTGGTTCACGGCTTCATCCAGAGACTCGTCCGGCTGAGCCTGGGCACCAACGCACCAGCCTTCAAAGACAATCAGATCGGCACCGCCGATCCATTCCTGCCAGACAAAATCGGGACAACGGTCATCGATCGACTTGTCGAATACCGGTATTTTGGTGATCCGTTCCGGGTCATCGGCGCAGAGGCTGTCGATAATATCGATACCCAGCTGAACATCATGCGTGCCCGGTACGCCACGAGTCACAAACAGGGGGTGAATCGCCTCGGCCATGGCCTCGCGATCGGCACGGGTCTTGTACAGATCGTCAATCGAAAAACCGACGACCCGCAAACCGAACCCCTCTCCCAAAATGACTTCCAGCAGATTGAACAACGTCGACTTGCCCGCCCCCTGAGCACCATTGATTCCCAGCACCAGAGGCGTTCCCAGCTGCCGCTTGCGTGCCAGTATCCAGGCTGCCAGCGGCACATAAATTTCCTCGAACATCTCCTTCAGACCGATATCCACTTTCAACGATTCCAGCGTCGCCGCAAAGGCCTGTTCTACAGCCTGAACCGCATGCTGCCGTTCTTCTATCGATAAACAAAGCTGATTACGGGGCCAACGGGTCAATATGCTCATGGTATTTCCTGTTTAACTCAGACCAAAACGCTGTGGACGGGCCGTCAGTCTATACCAGTTCCGTCCGGGCAGATAATCGACAAAAATGTTGCCTTTCAAATACACTCCAGACATTCCCGCTTGAACTTTTATCCGTTCTATGGATCTATTCAAGGGGTAGCCTTCCCCCGATTGTAACCTGTACAGGAAGAAAGCAATGAGCCGGAACACACGTACGGAACGCGACAGTCTGGGCCCCGTGGAGGTCCCGGCCGGTGCGCTCTATGGCGCCCAAACTCAGCGCGCTGTGGATAACTTTCAGATCAGCGATCTGTCGCTGCCGCATCAGTTCATCAAGACCCTCGCCCAGGTCAAGGCGGCCTGCGCCCGCGCCAACGCCGAACTGGGGCTGCTGTCAAAAGAACAGGCAGAAGCGATTGTCACCGCTGCCAATCAGGTTGCAACCGGCCGCCACAAGGCGCAATTCCCGGTTGACGTGTTCCAGACCGGTTCGGGAACCAGCAGCAATATGAACATGAACGAGGTTCTGGCCAGCCTCGTGCAAAAAAGTACCCGCATTCAGCTGCACCCCAACGATCACATCAACATGAGCCAAAGCTCCAATGATGTCATCCCGACCTGTATCCATGTCAGTGCGCTACAGTTACTGGAAACCCAACTGCTGCCGGCACTGCATCATCTGGCCGGAGCCCTGATGCGTAAGCGCTCCACCCTGACACATGTCGTCAAGACCGGACGTACCCATTTGATGGACGCCATGCCGATTCGCATGGACCAGGAGATGTCCGGCTGGCTGCAGCAGGTACAGGACTGTATCACCCGCCTGGAAAACATACGCCCACGCTTGTCACAAGTGGCACAGGGCGGTACGGCGGTGGGCACCGGGGTGAATGCACCGGATACCTTTTCACGCCTGTTCTGCCGCCACATGGGGGCTCTGACCGGATTGACCCTGCTGCCTGCCAGCAATCATTTCAGCGCCCAGGCTGCTCAGGACACTGCGGTTGAGCTTTCGGGCCAACTGAAAACCTGCGCGACCATGCTGATGAAAATCGCCAATGACCTGCGCTGGATGAACTCCGGCCCCCTCGCCGGCCTCGGGGAAATTGCCCTGCCGGTCCTCCAGCCGGGCTCCTCGATCATGCCCGGCAAGGTAAACCCCGTCATTTCGGAGGCCGTGATGATGGCGGCAGCACAGGTCTGCGGCAATGACACCAGCATCACTCTGTGCGCCCAGCATGGCAACTTCCAGCTCAATACCATGCTGCCCCTGATCGGCTATAACCTGTTGCAGAGCGAACAACTGATCGCCAATTCAGCCACCAGCCTGGCCGACAAGGCCATCAGCGGTTTTACCGTCAACCGAACGAAGATCGATAAAACCCTGGCGCGTAACCCGGTTCTGGTGACCGCGCTGAATTCCGTGCTGGGCTATGACCGCGCCGCCGCACTGGCCAAGCAGGCCTATACGGAAGGACGCCCCATTATCGATGTTGTGGTCGAACAGACCGACCTGCCGCGCACGGAGGTCGAACGTTTGCTGAACCCTCGGTTGCTCACTGGCGCCGAATAGCCGCCATCCGCTATACTTTTGCCCCTGAATGTGACCGAAAACCCTGCTTTTTACAGGGGATGACAGGAAAATTGCATGAACAGCGATCTCGACAGACTCCAGCCCTATCCGTTTGAAAAGCTGGCCGTGCTCAAGGCCGGCGTCCAGCCACCGAGCCATCTTGAGCATATTTCGCTCGGCATCGGCGAACCCAAGCACCCCGCGCCACCGTTTGTGCTGGAGGTCATGGCCGATAACTTGAGCGCCCTGTCGAACTATCCGACAACCAAAGGCATGCCTGAACTGCGCCAGGCTATTGCCGGCTGGTGTGAACGCCGTTTCGAACTGGCCGCCGGCAGTGTCGATTCCGAACGCAATGTGCTGCCGGTAAACGGGACACGTGAAGCGATTTTCGCCTTCACCCAGGCCGCCGTCGAGCGCAAGCCGGATGCGCTGGTGCTGACGCCCAACCCGTTCTATCAGATCTACGAAGGCGCTGCCTACCTGGCCGGAGCCGAGCCCTATTACCTGAACTGCCTGGCCGACAATGGCTTCATCCCCGACTACGATGCCATTCCGACCGAAGTATGGCAGCGCTGCCAGTTGTTGTTTGTCTGCTCACCCGGCAATCCGACCGGCGCGGTGCACGATATCGACACACTGAAGCAACTGATCGCGCTGGCTGACGAGCATGACTTCATCATCTGCTCCGACGAATGCTATTCTGAGCTGTATCCCGACGAACATAACAAGCCGGCAGGACTGCTGCAGGCCTGCGCCGAGCTGGGACGTCAGGACTTTGCGCGTTGCATCGTGTTCCACAGCCTGTCCAAGCGCTCCAACCTGCCGGGCATGCGCTCGGGCTTTATTGCCGGTGATGCCGCCCTGCTCGAGCCCTTCCTGCTGTACCGCACCTACCACGGCTGCTCAATGCCGATTCAGCACCAGCTGGCGTCCATCGCGGCCTGGAATGAAGAAGGCCATGTCCTGGAAAACCGCAGCCAGTACCGCCACAAGTTCGAAGCTGTCCTGCGCGTGCTGCAGCCGGTGATGGAGGTCAAGCAATCCGATGCCAGCTTCTACCTCTGGGCCAAGACCCCCATCGCCGATGACGAATTTGCCAAGGGCCTGTTCGAGCAACAGAACCTGACCGTACTGCCCGGACGCTATCTGGCCCGTGAGATCGACGGCGTCAACCCGGGTGAGGGTTATGTGCGTATGGCCCTGGTGGCAACCGTATCCGAATGTGTCGAAGCCGCCGAGCGCATTCGACACTACATTGAATCTCTGTAAGGAGCTGTTTGTGACAACCCTTTACGGCATCAGCAATTGCGACACCGTACGCAAGGCACGCAAATGGCTGGAAGCCGAATCCATCGCCTTCGACTTCCACGATTTCCGCAAACAGGGCCTGACCGCCGAGCAGGTTGACCGCTGGTGTGCTGCTGCCGGACTGGACAAGGTCCTGAACAAGCGCGGTACCACCTGGCGTCAGCTGACAGATGAAATCAAGTCCACCACCGACGAGACTGCCCTGAAGGCACTGCTGGTCGAACAGCCAACGCTGATCAAGCGCCCGGTGCTGGAAATGGCGGACGGACATATCGAGGTCGGCTTCAAGGCTGAACAGTACGCAGCCCTTTGGCAACGCTGAAAACGAACAGTTAAACATTCTATTTTTTGCAATTTTGAACAACGGAGTAAACGATGGCGAATTTCGCATTGGGTCTGGGAGTGGGTACCAAGTCTTCTGCCGGTGACTGGCTGGAGGTGTACTACAATGCTCCTCTGCTGAACGCGGACGATGCATTGATTGCGGCCCTGACCGAACAGATCGGCTATGCCGGTGGCAACCAGACCATCGAACTGAACGCAAGCCAGTTGAAAGCACTGGAAACCGCATTTCTGTCCGTCGGTGCAGAAGAGCAGGCCGAAGTGGTTGAGATTCTGGAAGGCACCCGGCAGCCGCTGGTGCTCTGCATTCTGGAAACGGACGCCGCACCACAAACCACTGCCGAGGTTTACCTGAAGCTGTCTCTGCTGTCACACCGCCTGGTCCAGCCGCACGGCATCGATCTGAGCGGCATGTTCCCGCTGCTGCCGAACGTCGCCTGGACCAACGAAGGCGCCGTAGCACTGGAAGACCTGCCGCGCCGTCAGCTGTCCGCCCGTGCCCAGGGCCGAGTACTGGACGTGCAGTCCGTGGACAAATTCCCGAAAATGGCCAATTACGCGGTGCCTGCCGGTATCCGCATCGGTGACGCTTCCCGTATCCGCCTGGGCGCACACGTGGGCGAAGGTACTACCGTGATGCACGAAGGCTTTATCAACTTCAATGCCGGCACTCTGGGCGTCAGCATGGTAGAAGGCCGCATTTCTGCCGGCGTCGTCGTTGGCAACGGTTCCGATATCGGTGGTGGCGCTTCCACCATGGGCACCCTGTCCGGTGGCAACAACGTGGTAATTTCGGTCGGTGAAAACTGCCTGCTGGGTGCCAACGCCGGCCTGGGCCTGCCACTGGGCGATCGCTGCACCATCGAAGCGGGTCTGTACGTGACAGGCGGTTCCAAAGTCACCCTGCTGGATGACCAGAATAACGAAGTCGGCATCATCAAGGCCGGAGAGCTGGCCGGCAAGCCGGACCTGCTGTTCCGCCGCAACTCCCAGAACGGCCGTATCGAGGTCAAGACCAACAAGAGCGCCATCGAGCTGAACGCCGAGCTGCACAAGCACAACTAAGCACTCGCAGCATGCCCTTCCCCGCCCCGCACGCCTGACGGCCTGCGGGGCTTTATCCTTATGCAACGCAGGACACCTCGCATGACACAGCTTTCGCCAACTCTTGAACTGGCCAGCGACCTGATCGGCCGCCCCTCGGTTACCCCCGAAGATGCCGGTTGCCAGGAACTGATGATCAGCCGACTCGAGGCTCTGGGCTTCAAGATCGAACGCCTGCCGTTCGCTGAAGTCACTAATTTCTGGGCCCGCCGTGGCGACACCGGTCCGGTGTTCTGCTTCGCAGGTCATACCGATGTGGTACCGACCGGCCCGGAAGAGCAATGGCAATTTCCGCCCTTCGAACCCAGAATCGAGGAAGGTTATTTGTGTGGCCGCGGCGCTGCCGATATGAAGGGCAGTCTGGCCGCTTTCGTGACCGCAGTGGAGCGCTTTGTCGAACACCACCCGACCCACAAGGGCTCTATCGCCCTGCTGATCACCAGCGACGAGGAAGGCCCCTTCATCAACGGCACGACTCGTGTCATCGATCATCTGGAAGCACGCAACGAAAAAATCGATTGGTGTATCGTAGGTGAACCTTCCAGCACCGAAAAAGTCGGCGACATCATCAAGAATGGCCGCCGCGGCTCACTCAGCGGCACCCTGAAGGTACGTGGCATTCAGGGCCATGTCGCCTACCCGCACCTGGTGCGCAACCCGATTCATGAAGCAGCCCCCGCCCTGGCCGAACTGTCCGCCACTGTCTGGGACGCAGGCAACGACTTTTTCCCGCCGACCAGTTTCCAGATTTCCAATATCCATGCAGGCACAGGTGCCACTAACGTAGTCCCCGGCGAAGTGGACATCGCTTTCAATTTCCGTTTCTCGACCGAAGTCACGGCCGATGAACTGAAAGTACGTGTACGCGACATTCTCGACAAGCATGGTCTGGAATGGGATATCGACTGGATCCTGTCCGGCAATCCTTTCCTGACCCCTGCCGGCGACCTGGTGGATGCCAGCCGCGAAGCAATCAAGACCATCATGGGATATGACACCGAGTTGTCCACTTCCGGAGGGACCTCCGACGGTCGCTTCATCGCACCCACCGGGGCTCAGGTAGTGGAACTGGGACCGGTCAACGCCACCATCCACAAGATCAATGAGCGCGTCCGTGCCAGCGACCTGGATGACCTTTCGGCGCTGTACGAGAATATTCTGGCTCGGCTGCTGGTCGACGCATGAGTACCCCTCGGCTGATCTGCCCGGTCTGTCGCGAACCGATGCGGGCTGTGGATAAAACCCTGAGCTGTCTCAATGGCCACAGCTTCGATCGCGCCCGGCAGGGCTACTGGAACCTGCTACTGGCGCAGAAAAAGCGCAGCAAGGCACCGGGCGACAACGCCGCAATGGTACAGGCACGCCAACGCTTTCTGGAAGCGGGGCACTATACCCCGCTGTGCCAGGCCGTTGGCGCTCTGCTGGAACGGTATTTGCCTACACGCACTGCGGCCAACCTGCTTGATCTGGGTTGCGGTGAAGGCTGGTATACCGATCGTTTGCAACGCCAGCTGGACTGCCACACAATCGGACTGGATATTTCCAAGGATGCAGTCAAGGCGGCTTGCCGACGCAACAGAGCTATCACCTGGCTGGTCGCCACCGGTGCCGATATCCCTCTGGCACCTGCATCGATGGATGCCGCCACTCTGATTTTCAGTCGCCTGATGCCGGAGCCGACGGCTCGAGTACTCAAGCCCGGTGGACTGTTGCTGGTGGTTTACCCCGGCCCGGACCACCTGCTGGCACTGCGTCAGCTGATCTATACCGACGTGCGTGCCACATCCGGCTTTGACCCGGCCGCACAGCTGGCGCCAGGGTTCGAAGCGGTAACAGAACAGAGCCTGACCTTCGAATTCAACCTGGACAGTGCCGAAGCGATTCAGGACCTGCTGGCCATGACACCGCATGGCCAGCGCCTCAACGCCGACGCACGCGCCCGCCTTCAGGCCTGTCAACAACTGCAGGAACAGGCCGACTTTCGTCTGGCCCTGTTTCGCAAGCGCTCGCTGGAAACATGCGCGTAGACGCGATCAAGGCCCGTCTCCGCCAGCGTGCGCAGGACCCTCGCGGCAACCTGCGCACCTTGCTCAGCGGCGCTTTTCTGTTTTTCAGCGGTCTGGGCGGTATCATGATGGCACAGTACGGCCTTTCTTCCGGTCTCAAAGCCGAACTTCTCGCTCTTGCCGGCTTGATCCTGATGGTAGCCGGCAGCATACTCGCCCTGTTGGGCTATCTGAGCCTGAGCCTTTTACGCATCTGGCACCTTCTGGACAACGACGATGAGCAACGAAACCCGCCACCCCGACATTGAAATTTACATCAAAGGCCGTTCCATGGATCAGATCCTCGCCTGGCTGCAGGCACGCTGCGAAGGCCTGCAGCCGCAGCACAGCGGCGGCGGAAGCCATGCCTTCAACGCCACTCTGGACGGCACCCGCATACCGGTCATGATTCACGAAAAAGCCGTGGGCAAGGCCTGGGTCAGCGTCTGGTTCCGCTCCCAGGCAACGCCCTGGTTACAGGATCTGGACTGCGCCAAAGAAGCGGCTGCCGCATTGGATACACAGGTACGCTGCATCGTCTCCGGTTGGCAGGACGGCGATGACCCGGACGAGTGGTGGAAAGTTGAAGGGGACGGCGTCGAAAAAATCAACTGGCGCACCGAATAGGAACCTGAGGATGACTTCAGCACCGGAATACCTGCACGCACTGCTGCTGGATGGTCAGGGCAGTGCTCGCCAGATGAACGCTACAGAGCTGGCGGCCTGGCAACCCGATACCGGTATCCTCTGGCTACACCTGGATTACACTCTCGACTCGACCCGCCATTGGTTGGAGCAGGAGAGCGGCCTGCCCGAACTGGCCACTGAAGCGCTGCTGGCCGAGAATACCCGCCCCCGCGCAGCAGTGCTGGATGAATACCTGTTGCTCTTCCTGCGTGGCGTCAATACCAATCCCGGCGCCAACCCGGAGGACATGGTATCCATCCGTCTCTGCGCCGGCGCTCGTCTGGTCATCTCCACTCGCAAACGCCGACTGGTTTCGGTCAGCATGCTGCTCGAACGCTTCACACGGGGACAGGGGCCGAGCACCAGCGCCGACCTGATAGTCCAGCTTAGCGGCCTGCTGGTCGAGCGCATGGGCGATACCGTTGAGGAGCTGGAGGAGCAGCTGTCCGACCTGGAACTGGACCTGCTGACACAACCCGGTAACGAGATACGCCAGTCAGTACGCAATCTGCGCCGCCAGACCGTGAGTCTGAGACGCTACTTTGCCCCCCAGCGCGATGCCTTCACCCAGATGCTGGGCGAACGCCTGAGCTGGCTGCCGGTCGATATGAAACTGGAGTTGCGCGAAGTCAGCGATGCTCTGCTGCGTCATATCGAGGACCTGGACACCATCCGTGAACGAGCCGCCATGGCACAGGAAGAGCTCGCCAGCCAACAGGGTGAGCAACTCAACCAGCGCATGTATGTCCTGTCGATCATTTCCGCCATATTCCTGCCACTGGGCTTCCTCACCGGCTTGCTGGGCGTGAACGTCGGCGGCATACCCGGTGCCGAAAACGAATATGCCTTTCTGCTGTTTCTGGGCAGCCTGGTCGCCCTGGTAGGCGGTTTATTCTGGTTGTTCCGCCGCCGTCATTGGCTCTGAGCGTGCGGCGTGCTGCTGCCATACAACCGCCGTCACGATAAGCCCCAGTCCCACGAAGGTTGCCGGTGCAATAGGCTCATGCAGCAGGAAATGGATGAATATCAGCGACAGGAAAGGCGACAGAAAAATCAGATTGGATATACGGCTCACATGGGTTGCCGCACGCAAGGCTCCCAGCCACAGCATAAACGTCAACCCCATCTCGAACAGCCCGACATAGGCCGCCCCCAGCAGCCCCTGCCAGGCCGGTAACTGCAGCTCTCCCTGCCAGGCCATCAACAACCAGACCATCGGTGTCCCGCACAGAAAGCACAGCAGTAAAGTTACGGCCGGACTGCCCTCGGCACGAGTATTGAGAATCCAGTACAGCGCCCATAACAGCGTGCTGAACAGCGCCAGCAAGACACCGGTCAGGCTGTCGAATTCCAGCGCCAGCAGATTGCCCTTGGTCGCAATCACCAGCGCACCGCCATAGCCCAGCAACATTGCCATAATATCGACCCGCTGCAGCCGCTGCTTCAATAAAGGTACTGCCAACAGAGCCAGCGTCAGCGCCCAGGTGTAATTCAGTGCCTGGGCCTGCTGCGCGGGCAGCAGATCATAGGCCCGGAACAGAACCAGGTAATAAAACGCCGGATTCAATGCGCCCAGAGCCAGGTAAAACAACGGACGCCGCCGCCACTCACAGCTCAGCTCATGCCATCCCTTTTGCCAGCTTACGCCCAGCGCCAGCACCACGGACGAGCCTAGTCCAGCCCATCCCAACAGTTGCAGGGGGCTCATATGCTGAAGCGACAATTTGAAGGCAGTGGCAACCGTCGACCACATTAATACGGCCATAAGCGCCAACAGGATCGCTCTGGACTGTGATTTTTCCGACATATGAATTCCCAGACCGAAGAAGAAAACGCCTAGGAAAGCATATTTGAAGGCACCTGTCAGGCCTCGACGCTGATACTCTGTCGCGCGGACACAATACGATCGGCCAGATCACTGGCCGCATACAGCGCCACCTGCTCGAAACGGTCATGCGCCAAAGCCTGAGCGCGCGGTGTTCGTGATTGTATATCCAGACGACTGACCATGAAGGCGTAATCACCGGGAATGGGGTCATTGATGGAGTGATTCAGCCGGTCAACCACTTCCGGCGTATGCAACTGGACCGGATCAGGGTACGCCGGAGCAATTTCAGGCAGCTCAAACCCCTCACCCGGCACCGAGACAGGTGCCGGTCGGGACATTTCCTGATTGGAGGCGATCAGGCTGAGCAGAAACGCAAACTGCGCCCCATTGGGCGCTTGCACGGCCTGAGGCAGCGACGCCGTATAGGTTTCGATCCGGTCTTGTATCCTGTCAGTCTGCATGTTCCTTCCTCCACGACGAGGGTATCGGCAACTGACTGTAATTCTTTATATTTTTCTTTCTCCAACCAATACTTCATCCCGCAGCAACTCCGTCCATTCCACCCGGGACCTCAGCACGCCCAGACGCAGCAGTAGGGCCTTCAGCACCCACCTCTCATATGATTCATCCAAGGCGACATCCGCCAACCCGGTCATACAACCAGCGCCGGACCTGATATCATCAGACGCCTTTGTATCGTTGTACTCAAAATCTGCAGTCATGGGAGACGTAAAGACATGGGACGCTGGCGACCGCCACAACCGAAAAGCTCACCCTATATCACCCAGGAGGGCTATGACCGGCTGACCGAAGAACTGAAATACCTGTGGAAAGTGAAACGCCCGGAAGTGACGCAGGCCGTCAAGGAAGCGGCGGCCCAGGGCGATCGTTCGGAGAATGCCGAGTATATCTATGGCAAGAAGCAGTTGCGCGAAATTGATCGCCGCGTACGCTATCTGTCCAAGCGACTGGAGCACATCAAGGTGGTCGACCGCATTCCCGACGACACCAGCCGTATATTTTTCGGCGCCCGCGTCACACTGATCGATGAAGACGAACATAAACGCTGCTATCGAATTGTCGGTTCCGACGAGATCGATCCGTCCAAGGGACACATCAGCATTGATGCGCCGCTGTCACGCCAAATGCTGAAAAAGCAGGTTGGCGACGAAATCGTGATCGAACGACCGGAGCAGGACGAACTCTGGCTGGAGGTGCTGGCCATAGAATACTGATGGTCAGCCAAACCGGCACACGCCAAGCGAAAAATCCGCAGTCATCCCCGGCAGAAAACTTAAACCTGATCAGGATAACAGACAGCTTGAATATGCTATGGAAAGCGATAAGACGGGAAAGGTAACCGGAAATGGTGGGTCGTATAGGACTCGAACCTATGACCAATTGGTTAAAAGCCAACTGCTCTACCAACTGAGCTAACGACCCTCCGGTTGCGAAGAGTGGTGGGTCGTATAGGACTCGAACCTATGACCAATTGGTTAAAAGCCAACTGCTCTACCAACTGAGCTAACGACCCGCTCTTTGCAGCGACCATGCCGAACAGGCAAGGTCTTCATGATTTGGCTCCTCGAGCTGGACTCGAACCAGCGACCAATAGATTAACAGTCTACTGCTCTACCAACTGAGCTATCGAGGAACTGCTCAAATCATCATCCTTTAATGGCGGAGGGGCAGGGATTCGAACCCTGGGAGCCTCTCGACTCGTCGGTTTTCAAGACCGGTGCTTTCGACCACTCAGCCACCCCTCCAAAGGATGGGCGCAGATTCTACCGCCTTCGATTTTTCTGTCAACACCTTTTCTAAAAAAAACTGCATAAACTGCCGTTTTGGTTAGTATTTTAACTGTTGTTAACCAATTTCAGACAGCGGCAGGGGTCTGGAATACAAATACCCCTGCAACTCATCGCAGCCTCTCGCTTGCAGGAAATCGGCCTGAGCCTGGGTTTCAACCCCCTCGGCGATCACCTGCAGTTCCAATGAGTGCGCCAGCACAACGATGGTCTCGACAATGACACGATCATCGGCATCCGTTTCGATATCCCGCACAAACGAACGATCGATTTTAAGATAATCGATCGGCAACCGCTTGAGATACTCCAGCGACGAATAACCGGTGCCAAAATCGTCAATCGCCACCCTGACGCCCAACGCCTGCATTTCCATCAATTGGATTGCCGCTGTCTGAAAGTTTTCCACCAGCGCACTTTCTGTCACCTCAAGACAGATCTGCTCCGGCCGCAGCCGGTACTGCCGAATAATCGTTTTCAGCGCGTCCACCCAGTAGCCGGTCTGAAACTGCCGCGCAGACAAATTGATACCAATCTGCTTGCCTTGCAGCGCGGGCGCAGCCATATCCTGGGCCACCTGGTGCAGCAACCACTCGGTCATCTCGCCCAGCAGCTGACCGGTTTCGGCAATCGGGATAAACTCCGCCGGCGAAACTTCGCCCATCTCAGCGCTACGCCATCGCATCAACGCCTCATAGCCGGTCACCTCGCCGGTATCCGGTCGCACCTTCGGCTGATAAACCAGGCTCAGCTCCTGTCGCTCCAGCGCCTGGCTCAACCCCGTTTTGATCTTCATGATGCGCTGGTTGCGGGCATTGATACGGGGATCAAAAAACGCATGCCGCCCTCGCCCCTGCTCCTTGGCAAAATACATGGCGGCATCGGCATGCCCCAACAGCGTATCCCGGTCTACACCATCGCGCGGATAACTCACCATACCGATACTGCAGCCGATATGAATGTGCTGCCCCTCGATGATGAAGGGCGTCGCCAAGCGTTTGATCAACTTGTCGGCCACCGTGACCAGGTCGGCATCATCATTCACCTTCGGCAAAAGTACGGTGAACTCATCCCCCCCCAGCCTGAAGGCCCGATCAGTATCGCGCAGGCAGTCACTCAGGCGCCGGGCAACTTCACACAACAGCTTGTCACCCGACGCGTGGCCAAAGCGGTCATTGACCTCTTTGAACAGGTCCAGATCAATAAACAGCAGACCAAACCGGTTACCATATCGTTCGCCATGATCCAGGGCATCGGAGACGACTCGCATGAATTCGGTACGGTTGTAGAGACCCGTCAGGGTATCGTGATAAGCCAGCCGGTGCAGGTCACGCTCTGACTGTTTTTCTTCGGTTATATCCCTGAAAATGCAAAAGTAGCCATCCAGCTCACCGTGCCGGTTCACAATGGTGCTGATCGACAGGCGGGCCGGATACAACTGACCGTCGGCACGCCGGTTGATCAACTCACCACTCCACTTGCCCTGCCGATAAATCGCTTGCCACATTTGTGCATAAAAACTGTCATTCTGTTTGCCCGATCGCTGCAGGGAAGGCGACTGGCCCAGTAACTGATCCCGGCTGAACCCGGTCATTTCCATCAGCGAGTGGTTAACATCCACGATCCTGTTGTCGGCATCCGTCACCATGATCCCTTCAGTCGTATGCTCGAAGATCCGCTGCGCAAGTCGTGCCAGGTTTTCGTTGCGCTCCTGCTCGGTCACATCCGTTGCCACCGTGCAGATTGCGTACAGCTTGCCCTCTTCATTCACCAGCGGAAATTTAACCATGAACCAGTTGTGCATCTCGCCACGCACCGGAAAGTTAATATGAAATTGCCGCGCCTCGCGACTTTCCAACACTTGACGGTCATGGTGCTCAATTTCACTGGCATAGGGCTCGGGCAAGACATCAAACACACTGGTGCCTGTCTCGGTCGGCTCACCCAGCACCTCGATGAAACGCTCATTCACCAACCGGTAATGACCGTTACGATCCTTGATATACACCATGGCCGGTATGAAACGCAGAATGTTTTCCATCTGTCGATTGGCCCGCAACAGCTGAGAACGATTTTGTTCCAGCCGATCCGCCATCTGGTCCAGTATCTGACCGATCAGACTCAACTCATCCCGTCCCTTGAGCCGCGTACGTGAACCGAGATTGTCCGCCGCCAGTTCACGTACGGTTTCGGTAATGCGCCACAGACGCCTGCTGACGGCACGGTCCACCAGTAGCCAAGCCAGTGCCGCCAGCACCACCACCACTAGGCTGGTCCACAGGAACAGCATGTCCAAACGGTGATAAAGCTGACTGAGCGTGCGGTCGATATCCACTTCAAGAATGACCAGTCCCTTGCGCTCACGCAGTCGGTTGTCCGGGTCAGGGTAGAGATAGGGAGCCACACCGTAAATCGTGTTCTCGCCCAGCTGCTGGTGTCGGTATGCAGGCTTCCAGCTGTGCTTGACCTGTTCGATCAGGTCCATGCCGGAATGAATGGGTATGGTCTGAAGCAGTTCGCCTACATGGGCCAGGCGACTGGACGCCACAACCCGTCCACCGGCATCGACCAGCAACAGGCTTTTAACCTCACTGTTAGCACTGGTTGCTGCAATTTCCCGCTGCACCCCCTCAAGGTCACCCTTGCCCAGAAAATACTCCGTGGTGCCCTGCAGACGATTCAACGTTGCCTTGAGTCCCGACGCCTGATCCTGATACAGCAACTCGCCGACGAAAGGCTTGATCACTGCAAAAGCCAGCACCAGCACCAGTAGTGCAAAGGCCAGTATGGTAGCCGGTATAACACGCCTCAGCGGAAAGCTGTTGATAATATTCATGCGTCAGGATAGCGACTGTAAATCAGCCCCTCCAGGTTCGGAAGCTCGTCAATCAGATGATGCTGGTACATGCTGTCAGCCAACCGCTCGGCCTGCTGCTGCAGCCGGGACCTGGCCTCGCCTTGGCCCATCAATTCGCGACTGCGCTGCCAGCCGGGCATCTCCAGATATTGATAGCTGGCCATAATGTCATCCGGCGTCAGCTTCAGGCGCCTGGCCATCAGGCTCGCGCTGGCATGGGGCTGCTGCCGAACCAGCTCCAGACTGGCCTGCCAGGCATGTATCAGATGCTGTATCGCGTCATCATGACTATCCAGCAGTGCTTCACGCACCACTAATACATCCACGATTTCACCCGGAAGCATACTGGAATCAAACACCTGCACAGCGCCCGCTTCAAGCAGCTGCTGTCGTACCGGGTCAAAGGTCACCACGGCATCCACCTCTCCCCGTAGAAAGGCGTCACGGTGCTCGTTGACTTCCAGCCTGACCACTTCGATATCCTCAGGCTTCATGTTGTGCAGCTTCAACGCGCGCGACAGCAGGTAGGCTCCCAGAGCCGTTGCTTCTACCCCGACCCTGTGGCCCCGAAGATCGGCCATTTTTGTCATGCCCGGCCGGGCCATAATGACATCCGCACCGGCGGATATATCAGCGATTTGCACAATAACCGGGCGAAAGCCCGCCGCCCTGAGCATGATGACCTCGTCCAGAGTCAGTGCTGCTGCATCAATAGCACCATTGCGAAAGGCTCGCATCACTTCGCTGGCTGATAACAGCTCAATAAGCAGTACCCGGTCTGCCGACAGCAGCCCGCGCTCACGCGCAAGATACAGAGGCTCATAGCCGGGCCACAGATTGGTGCCCAACGTCAAGGAAAGCGGGCGAGAGGGCAGACAGCCCAGCTGGGCCAGCAGTAGAAACAGGATACAGACAAGCCTGAGCCACACGGGAAATATCCGCAACAACGGGTTCTCCTTGACGTTAAACGGCGACATTCTATCCTATGGAGTCCCCCGGAAACCCTAGCGCAGATCAATAAATTTCATCCAGGATCCTGCCAGAAACGCCCGTTTATCTCCTCTACAGCCCGATGAGAACAGGCCTTATGCACAATTTCGTTCACAGGCAGCGCTGACACGACAACCTGTTGAAAAGCCCCCGATTTTTGCCCACACATTCTGTGCATAAACAACGGGATAACTTTTGGAAAAATAATACAAATAAATCCTAAGATATTGATTTAAAAGGATTATAAAAAAGAGTACATTTCTTGATCGAGTATGTGACAATTTAAATAAGCGCCGATTTGTCAACCCCGATTAACTGGCCATTTACCAGCCAGACACGGTAAGAAAAACAATAATCAAGCCCCTTGTCCACATTTTTATTCGCATTGCACAAGCCCACTACTCCCTGTGGATGATCATTCATCCGACGTCAACCGTCGCCCCGTCCACCAGACATCTTGCCAATAGGGATTGTCCAGCCTTGAAATCATGACACCACGACTGGTCGATGCGTGCATGAACTCGCCGTTGCCCAGATAGATGCCGGCATGTCGCTGCCGCCATCCGGTCTTGAAAAATACCAGGTCGGCCGGCTGCAGGTGCTGCCGCTTTATCCGCTGCCCCTGTCGTACCTGCTGTGCGGTCGTTCGTGGCAGCGCCAGTCCGTTCACCTGCAGAAAAACCTGTTGAATAAATCCGGAACAATCCACGCCTCTCTGGTCATTGCCACCCAGTCGGTACGGCACCCCTTCCCAAGTCGCATACACCAGCAGCAAACGATTGCGTACGGGGTCATTAGACTGAGACCCCGACTTTACTACCGGGGGTGAGCTCGAACAGCCGACCAGCAACAGCCCCAGTAACAGCCCCCACACAGACATGAATCGAGTACGAATTTTCACGGTTTGTGCTCCCTTGTTTTGCTGTACCCAACCAACCTTGGGTGACCACCTTGAGGCAGCCCTGACCGATCTGCCAGCCTGAAGCCCCATGGAAACACACCTGCTTTCATAATATCCACAGATTCTGTGGACAAGCACTTGGACAACCCCGGTACAGCACAGGCCATGCCGCAGCAGCAGGGAGTTTATCTGTCCGGTTCACTTTCCATCCTCAGCCACGCCATAATTTGCTAGGATGCGTACACACATGACCATGCGAGAAACCAACGTGTTTGCTGAACTGATGCTGCATGAACGCCTGCTCAAGGCGATCGACAAAATGGGCTTTACCCGCCCCACCCCCGTTCAACAGGCGGCACTGCCCGAAGCTCTGGCCGGCCATGACCTGATTGTCGGGGCCGAAACAGGAAGCGGTAAAACGCTGGCCTTCGTCCTGCCGATGCTGCAGCACTTTCTGGAGCTGCGTGCGCCCAACACCGGCACTCGCGGACTGATCCTGACCCCGACCCGAGAGCTGGCCGAACAGGTCTGTCAGGCAATAAAGGATATTGCCGGCTTTACCCGTATCACGACCATGACCGTGTGCGGAGGCACCGGCTTTAAGGAACAGGCCGCGGAAATCCGCAAAAATCCCGAAATACTGGTTGCGACTCCCGGCCGACTGGCCGAACACCTGGAGCGCCAGACGCTGGACCTGGACGATCTGGAATTTCTGGTACTGGACGAAGCGGACCGAATGCTGGACATGGGCTTCAGAGACGAAGTCATGGCCATCATCAATGTATGCCGAGCCGAGCGCCAATCCATGGTATTTTCCGCCACCCTGACCCACAGGGGCGTTCGTGCGCTACTGCCGGACGTGCTCCGCGATCCCAAAGAACTGCTGCTCAATACACCCCAGAACGCCCAGAATAATATCCGCCAGCAGATCATCCTGGCCGATGACGACAAGCATAAGGAACGCCTGGTCGAGTGGCTGCTGGCTCATGAAGAGTATGAAAAGGCCATTATCTTCACCAACACGCGTGACAAGGCTCAGTGGCTGGCCAACAGCCTGCAGCGGCAAAACCGCCGTTCCGGTGTCCTGCATGGCGAAATGAGCCAGGATGAGCGCAAACACGTCATGGGACTGATGCGTGCCGGCAAGATCAATATTCTGGTCGCGACGGATGTGGCCGCACGCGGGCTGGATATCGAAGGCCTGGATCTGGTCATCAATTTCGATATGGCCCGCAAGGGCGATGAGCATCTGCATCGAGTCGGCCGTACCGGGCGCCAGGAGCGAGACGGCCTGGCCATCTGCCTGATTGCTCACAACGAATGGAACCTGATGGCCAGTATCGAGCGCTACCTTCGTCTGGAATTCGAACGCCGTTCCATCAAGGGCGTAGAGGGCAGCTATAAGGGCCCCAAAAAGGTGAAAACTTCCGGCAAGGCCGCCGGAAGCAGAAAGAAGAAGGTAGACCGCAAAAGTGCAGGCAAGGGCAACACCAAGGTACGCCAGCGCGATCGCAAGCAGGTGGGGCAACGCCGCAGTGATGGAGCGAGCCGCACTCCGGCTGCAGACAACCGTAGCAGCTTGGGCGATGGTTCCATGCCGATGATGCGACGTAAGCCTGCCGACAAAACCTGAGTTCCAACGCGCTCCCTCTAGAACGGACCTGAAACAAGGTCCGTTTTTATTGGTGGCATCTCTTCGCGACAGGACTTGGCAACAGTTGTTCAATAAACGGCCGCACCTGTGAGGCGAGCCCCATTAGGTTGCGCAGAACGCAACTTAGTTTATGCAAAATCACAACAATGTCTACAATATTTTGCCAAACCTAGACTAAAGAACTATTATCCCCGATCTTTAAGCGCTTAAAACACGCCCAATCGCTGATAGAATGGCACCCCTTCACTCTTGTGCAAAAAACAGACATCCGTCTGCGGGCTCAAGATTGTCAACAATATGACATGAGATTGAATATGTCTGATACTTCACGAATCCTTTGTCCGGTACTCAGTCAGCGCATCATGAGTGCCGAGGAAGCCGCCGAATTGATTCCGGCGGGCGCCAAGGTTGGCATGAGCGGTTTTACCGGTGCCGGTTATCCCAAGGCTGTGCCGGGCGCTCTGGCTGAACGTATCCGTCGCCTGAATGCGGAAAACAGCACACCGTTCAGAATCAGTGTCTGGACTGGCGCGTCTACCGCACCGGAACTTGACGGCGTGCTCGCCGAAGTCGACGGCATTGAAATGCGTCTGCCGTTTCAGAGTGATCCCATCTGCCGCAACCGTATCAACAACGGCACCATGGATTACGTCGATTACCACCTTTCCGAGGTGTCCCAGTACGCCTGGTCCGGCTTCCTCGGCAAGATGGATATCGCCCTGATTGAAGTGGCTGGCATTCGTGAAGACGGTTCCCTGATTCCGTCCTCTTCCATCGGCAACAACAAGACCTGGATCGAACAGGCCGACAAGATCATTCTGGAAGTCAACTCCAAACAGAATGCCAAGCTGGAAGGGATGCACGACGTCTATTACGGGACCGCCCTGCCGCCGAACCGCAAGCCGATCATGCTGACCGATCCGGCCGACCGCATCGGTGAGCAGTACATGGTGTGCCCGCCGGAGAAAGTCATTGCCGTTGTGGAAACTGCCGCGCCTGACCGCAACTCGCCGTTCAAGCCCAGCGACGACACATCCAAGCGCATTGCCGGCCACATCCTCGATTTCTTCAACAGGGAAATCGAAATGGGTCGTCTGCCGAAGGAACTGCTGCCGATCCAGTCCGGCGTAGGCAACATTCCCAACGCCGTACTTGAAGGCCTGGACGCCGGCCCCTACAAGGACCTGACCGCGTTCACCGAGGTGATTCAGGACGGCATGCTGAAGATGCTCAAGTCCGGCACCCTGAAGGTCGCTTCCGCAACCGCTTTCTCGCTGAGTCCGGATGGCATCAAAGAGTTCGACGACAATATCGACTTCTACCGCGACAAGATCATTCTGCGCCAACAGGACATCTCCAACCATCCTGAACTGGCGCGCCGTCTGGGCGTTATCGCCATGAACGGCCTGATCGAGTGCGACCTGTACGGTAACGTCAACTCTACCCACATTATGGGTACACGAATGATGAACGGCATCGGCGGCTCCGGCGATTTCGCCCGTAACGGCTATCTGTCGATCTTCGTATCGCCATCTACCGCGAAAGATGGTGCCATTTCAGCCATCGTGCCAATGGTCTCTCATGTCGACCACACTGAACATGATGTCAAGATCATCGTAACCGAACAAGGTCTGGCCGACCTGCGTGGCCTGTCTCCACGTCAGCGTGCACATGAAATCATCAACAACTGTGCGCACCCAGACTTCCGCCCGGCGCTGATCGATTACTACGAACGCGCCCTGCACTCCGGTCGCGGCATGCACACGCCTCACCTGCTTGAAGAAGCACTGAGCTGGCACCGCCGCTACGAAGAAACCGGGCACATGTAACCTTTTTTCCTGATGCTCTAAGCCCTTGGGCGCCCTCTGGGCGCCTTTTTTTTGTGCGGGCTAAACTCCTTTGGCCAGACGCCGATACAGATCCGCCGGAAACCCTTCCGCTTTCATCCGCTGTACCACCGGCTCAAAATCATAGGCCAGAGCTTTAAAGCTGATCCTGTCTTCCGCCGGCTCATAAATGGCAAACTGGGCCATGGGAACGCCGTTGCGTGATTGTCCTACTGACCCCGGGCACACCAGGCAATACTCGAACTCATCCAGCGCAACCTGTTCCCCGACACGATGTCGATCCTGCCCGGCAGCATCACGCCCATAGAGGCCCGGCATATGAGAGTGCCCATGGAAGCAGAGACGACGCTGCAACTGAACCAGCTTGTCCAGATTATCCCTGTAGGTCATTTCATAGACATAACCATAGAAAAACTCCGGATCCAGGGGGGCGCCATGTACCGCCATCCACTGCTCGGTATCCAGCACCGGCGGCAGTTGCTTGAGCCATTCACGCTGCTCATCCGAAAGTGCGGTATGGGTCCACTCGGCAACCTGTCTCGCATTTTTGGACAGACCTCGCTCAAATATCCCCAGAGCTACCGAGTGATCATGGTTGCCCTTGATAATCTGAAACCCGGAATCCCTGAACCGGTCTACAACCGCAACGGCATCCGGTCCATACCCCACCAGATCACCCAGGACGACCCCTTGACGTATGCCCTCCCGCTCCAGCCAATCCAGTACGACCTCCAGTGCCGGCAGATTGGCATGTACATCCGCCAATACCGCCAGAGGCGCTTCAGGGTCAGGAAGCCCACCCGAGACAGCTATCCCGGCCACCTCCGCGGCAGGCTCGGACGGAGCCGAAGCCTCCGACATCGCTCGAGCCGGCCCGAGCCGGGCATCTTCCGTACTCTCTGCCCAGACTTCCCCCGTTGCCTGGCTCGTCAGCACGGCACACATGAGGTTGGCAATATCCCGTTTCTTGCCGGCCGGCATGAACGCCGAACGCAACTGATAAGCAACGCTGGCACGATAGTTCAGATCACCAAACACACGATCCAGCTGTTCCCCAAGCCCCTGCGCCAGCACGCGCGCAAAGTCCCGATCCAGCCAATCCAGCCGACGCACCATGACGCCCAACATCATGGAAAAGGAAATAAACTTGTCCCAGGAATACAGCTCGTCATCCACGTAGTACAGCTGCCCTTCAGAATCCAGGGCAAAGTTGGACAGCCCTTCATCCAGCTTGATTCCGAACGTTCGGGCGGTCTGCAGGTACATTTCGAACATGTCCGCGAGAATCCGACCATTTTCGGACCGGGCCTGCTCATCGGCCGGCACCGGTTCCAGCCGTTTGTGCAACGGCCGTAATCGAGGCGTGATATTGCCAATCAGAACTTCTTCATCAAGGAGCCCTTCGCCCCCTTTTTCCTGATAGATGTAGAACCAGGTTTTGCTGGGGTGGTGCACCCCCAGCCGACGCTCCTTTTCCATCACTTTGTCCAGCCAGGGAATCGCTTGCCGTGCCGTCAACCTGAGATCCCGCCGGATCTTGACCACCTCGTGGTCACTGGCATAAATATGTGTTTTGGGACGTCCGGTAAAGTCACTGTTGAGCGAAAGCGCCTTGACGCCTTTCAGAATCGTACTGCGGATCTGCTGAGGACCAAACCCCTCGGTTTCCCTGAGCGCACCCACGATTTTCAGTTTTTTCTTCAACATCAGCTTGGCTCACCTGAAACAAAAAAGAGCAGCCATCCCGGCTGCTCTTGTGTTCAAACGACATCTCCTGTCAGGAGGGGCAGAACTCGGCAATCTTGGGAAGATTGGTTCGTACGGCTGCCCAGCCCATACCCAGGTTGGTATTGCGACTGGTGATCAATACCACCAGCGAATTGGGTTTTTCGGGCACCACCGCCATGAAGTGATACGTCCTTTCCGTACTCATCTGTACTTCCTGGATCATATGACGTACCGGCTGGCCGCGCTGGTTGGACAGCAGGGACTCGACCGCACGCACGTTGCGTCCGCGCATCATATCAACCGCAGCCGCTGCTACCGCTTCCAGATAAGAGGAGGTGAAGTAAGGCACATTATGTGCGACCGACAACAGCAATCCACTTTCCAGATCGACAACAGCGCACCCCAGTGCACCGTCAACATCATTAACAATATTTTGCAGCAGGTCATCCAGCTTAGACATAGTATTTCCGATTCAACCGTTTTGGCTTATATTCACAAGTGCTACCATTTGATTTTACGCAGCACCCCACCCCAAAAACCTTTGTTTTTTTGTGGTACGCTATAACTCTTTTCTTCCGGCTCCCTGTTTGCCTGAATAAGCCCCTCATGATGACAGGCTTCGACAAACGATTGGATAAGAGCGACATCAAAGCCGGTCTCGGCCGAAATTTCAGCAATACTCGCCTTTTTGGCAAGCATGAAAGCCGACAATTTCAAATGAGCCCTGTTCAACCCCGGCAAGTCAGTTGACGGCCATCCGGTCAGGATAAAGGCCTGGTTATCAATATCGATATCCAGACTACCCACATTCGAAAAAAGCGCCAAAAACCATCTTAGATTTGAAAAAGGCCGTTCGAAATAATCCTGCTTATTCAACTCCGCCAAAAACTCCTGCCGATCCAATGCGGATATATAAGACGTCTTATTATCACCCTTTCGATCCAGAAAGTTTTGTATTTCTACTGTTGAATAAAACTTTCCTTGATCAAGGTCAAACAGTATAACCTCTCCAGACTGGAGGAGGATTTTATGGTAGGGATATTCAACCCTCAAATCCTGAACATACTCGGCTATTAGGTCCAAAAAGGGGATCTTGCGACTGGTCTCCATGAATTCCGACATCATGCTATCCATGATTTCGTCCGGCAAATCAGGAATCACGATCGGCTCTGATACCGGCTCCAGCGTCGGAATCTCTTCGACACTCCGAACAGCCACTGCAGTGTTTTCCGTCTCCGCAAGGCTCGGAATTTCATCTCTGGACTGATCATTTTCTACTCGAACAGGCTCGACCGGCTCCGGCTTTTCAGGCCGAGCAGCCAACCAGGCATCGGCCTGATTCAATACTGCTACCAGCTCGGAAAACATGGGAACGCCACTGGCATCAATACCCAGCTGGAACACTCCTTCCTCTGTCGTTGGATTCTGCTCGGAGTCTGGAGCACGGTAGCGAATCAGCACACCGGGGTGTTCAGTCACCTTGTCGTTTGCCTTGCACAGGTAAGCGTCAGCCCCCTCCGGCTGTTCCTGCAATGCCCAAACAGAACGCAACCGAATCTCCGCCAGCACCAGCACGGAAAGCAGCTTTTCCTTTTCAGCCCCGGATAACCCTACACAGAAAAGGGTTAAATTCCTCAATGACTCCATAATACAGGCCCTGGCTTAAAAACAGGATGCAGCTCGTCTACTACAACCAAACAAGAGGAAAAAGATCAAATTTCGAGCGAATTGAATAGATTCAAATTAACCGAATAAAAATGACCGTTTTATGACAATTAATATGCCCATTATAGAAGCTAAGACTTCATTATCAAAACTTAAAAATGAAATTTAAAGGCAACATTGACGATAAATATTTAAAACAATCGTTTGTTTTCTGACGCGTTTCATACTTATGTATTAATTCAACATCACCTCTTCACACACACCCCTGCCGTAATCTGTTAGGCTGAACTTATACTGGTACAGCCGAGGTGGTCGGAGGCGTTATGGATCATTCGCAACTGCTGCGCGTCTTAATCGCTCTCGCGCTGGGAATGCTGATCGGACTACAGCGAGGCTGGCATGAACGCAACAGCCGGGTGGGCGGACGCATTGCCGGCATCCGCACCTTCGGCTTGCTGGCAGTCGCCGGCGCACTGACCGGCGTCCTTCACCCCTTGCTGGGTCCCGGCATCGGCATTGCCATTGGCTTGGGTATCACCCTGCTGCTGGGACTGGCACACTGGCTCGATTCCAGCGAAGACCACGACTTCGGGCTAACCACCGTCATGGCCGGTGTTGTGACCTATCTGCTCGGTAGCATTACGCTGCTGGGCGATCTCAACCTGGCCGTTGCCATCGCCGTCATGACAACCGTAATCCTGCATTTCAAACAGACGCTGCATCGTATCCTGGAGCATCTGAGCGACTCGGAAATCAGAGGCATCCTGCAACTGGCACTGATTTCAGCTGTCCTCCTGCCGGTGTTGCCCAACCGTTCCTATGGCCCCTGGAACGCTCTGAATCCGTATGAAATCTGGTTGCTGGTAGTGCTGATGGCGGGTATCAGCCTCACCGCCTATTTTGCCATGCGCCTGACCGGCCCCGACAAAGGCGTGCTGATTACCAGCCTGCTTGGCGGGCTGGCGTCCAGCACCGCACTGACCCTGAGTCTGGCCCGAATGAATACCCAACTGCCACTGCCGCGCCTGCTCGCCAGTGGTATTCTGCTTGCTGCAGCCATCATGTACCCGCGAATCCTGCTGGAAGTCGCCGTCATCAACCCCGGCCTGCTGGCTGCACTTTGGCCGCCCATGCTGGCCATGACATTGGGTTGCGCCGCCAGTGCCTTCTGGTGCTGGCGGCACAAGGAACCCTTCGGGCGCATCGATACCGCCCAACTCGCAACCCGCCCTTTCCAATTACTGCCGGCACTCCAGTTTGGCGCCTTGCTGATCCTGATCATGCTCATTGCACACGGCATTCAGGCCAAAATGGGGGAGCAGGGCCTCTGGCTGGTCGCCATCGTTGCCGGTCTGACCGATGTCGATGCCATCACGCTGACTCTGGCCCGCATGGCTCAAGACAGCATCACCGCCGACACGGCTGTTACCGGCATCACCCTGGCTGCCATTACCAACACGTTGATCAAGGGAGCACTGGCCCTGTTTGCCGGTCACTGGAGCCTGTGCCGCCCTCTGTGGACAGGATTGGCCTTAGCTATTTTGCTGGCCCTGCTAACCTTAAGTCTGACTTGAGCCTCATCGTCAAAGGGATACATCATGGAAACACTGTTAACTCCGGAACAGTTGCGCCACGGTTGTGACCTGTCGGCCTTCGGTATTACCTCAACTCTCGACATCACACCCGATCACTCGGCGCTGGGGCAGACTCGTGCGGTCGATGCCATCCAGTTTGCCATCGGTATGGACCATGCGAGCTACAACCTGTTTGTCAGTGGCTCCACCGGAATCGGCAAGCGCGAACTGGTAGCGCGTATCATCAGTGCCGAAGCCGCCAGCGGCGAAATGCCCGATGAATACTGCTACATTCACAATTTTGACCGCCCTAACCAGCCCCGTACTCTGATGCTGCCGCAGGGTACCGGTCAGCGCCTGCACGAGGACTTGCGCCGGCTGATCGAAATCCTGCTGGTACAGGTTCCCGCCCAGTTCAAGAACGATGAATACCGTAACCAGCTGCAAGCTCTGAACGACGAATTCCAGCAGCGTGAGCAGATGGGCTTCAAGGCTTTGGGATCGAAGGCCCAGGAGCTCGGCATTACCCTGATGCGTACACCGGGCGGCTACACGTTGGGACCGCTTCGAGACGGCAAACTGATGACCCCTGATACGTTCAAACAGCTGCCCGAAGACGAACGCGCCCGCATCAAGCGCAATATCGATACGCTCAATGAAGAGTTGACCGAACTGATCCATGAAATACCGAACATTCATCAGGAACATCAGGCTCGGATTCGAGAGCTCGAGCAGGAAACCACCCGTGGTGTCATTGACCCTGCACTGAACAACCTGCGCCAGCGCTATGGTGCCCATGCCGACGTCCTCGCTTTTCTCGACACCATTCACCAGGACCTGATCGAGAATGTGGACGACTTTTTTCCTTCGGAAGAAGAAGAGCGCGCCCCTCTGCACAAGCGGGCGCGTTCCGCCAAGTTCCGGCGCTATCAGATCAACATGCTGGTCAGCCACACTCATAATGGCGGCTCCCCCGTGGTCTACGAGGACATCCCCAGCTATCAAAACCTGATCGGCCGCATCGAATACGAAGCCCACTTCGGCACACTCACCACCGACTTCAGCCTGATTCAGCCCGGCGCCCTGCACCGGGCCAATGGCGGCTACCTGGTGGTCGATGCCCAGAAGTTGCTGACCTTCCCCTTCGCCTGGGAAGGTCTGAAGCGCGCACTGCGCAACCGGGAAATACGTCTGGAACCACTGGAAAAAATATACGGTATCACCGGTACCCGCTCATTGGAGCCGGCTCCGGTTCCGCTGGACCTGCGCGTCATACTGATCGGCGACCGCCGACTGTACTACCTGCTCAAGCAATATGATCCCGAATTTACCACCCTGTTCAAAGTGTATGCAGACTTTGCCGAAAGCTTTAACCGCAACCGGGAAAATCTGGAAAACTTTCTGGGTCTGATCGCCACGCTGGCGCACGAAGAGGGCCTGGCTCACTTTGACCGCAGTGCACTGGAAGCCGTTATCGAGCACAGCTCACGCCAGGTCGATGACAGTCAGAAGCTGTCTCTTAACCGCGGCCAGCTGCTCGACCTGCTACGTGAATCCAGCTACTGGGCCCTGCGCCAGGGAGCTTCCATGGTATCCCGCAGCCACGTGGACAAGACCATTGCCCAGCAACGCTACCGCAGTAGCCAGTTCTCCGAGTTGCTGCAGGAGCAGATAGAACGCGGCACCCTGATGATCACCACCGACGGTGCCGTGATCGGACAGGCCAATGGACTGTCGGTCTTTCAACTGGGCGACCAGCGTTTCGGCAAACCGGGCCGCATCTCAGCCACCGCACGCATGGGAAAGGGTCAAATGCTGGATATCGAGCGCGAAACCAAGCTGGGAGGCCCCCTGCACACCAAGGGGGTCATGATTCTGGGCGCCTGTATCGGCGCGCGCTATGCACGTGACCGCCCTCTGGCGCTGAATGCAAGCCTGGTATTCGAGCAATCCTATGGCCCCGTTGACGGCGACAGCGCTTCAGCCATTGAACTCTGCGTTCTCCTGTCCGCCATCAGCGGCCTGCCGTTAAGGCAGGATTTTGCAGTTACCGGCTCAATCAATCAGCAGGGCGAAATTCAGGCCATCGGCAGTATCAACGAAAAGATCGAAGGCTTTTTCGAACTCTGCCAGGCACGCGGCCTGACCGGCCACCAGGGCGTGATCATCCCTGCTGCAAACGAAGCGCACCTGGTACTCGACCATTCGGTGGTCGAGGCCTGCCGACGCGGACAGTTCGCTATCCATGCCGTCACATCACTGGACCAGCTCATCGGCCTGCTGTTTGACCGTGCTGCAGGACAGGCCGATAAGGACGGCCGCTACCCGCCCTCCACCGTCAACGGCCTGGTACAGCTGCAGTTGTCGGAATGGGTAGAGCAGGCGCGGAAACTGGCAACGCCGAACGACCATTAACGTCACCGCCACTCAGGCGACACTGCGGGTCTGTGTTCGCAGCCAGTTCAAAAGGGCACTCAGTCCATCCATCACCGGCTGAAAAATCTCCGGCAATGCCTGAGCCTCGGCACTCAGGGCCGCCGCCCCGTCAAAGTCCACGTAGGACAGGCGGGCTACCAGCTCGCTGTCGGGCATGCCAAAGGCCGATCCCGGCAGCAATGCCACACCGGCCTCCTCCAGCAGGCGCCGACACAGCTGATCCGATGTCTGGATTCCCACTCGCGCCAGGCTTTCGCGCCAGGGAGCGAAATCGGGGAACAGGTAGAATCCGCCTTCCGGCGCAGCCGTTGTCACTCCTGCCTCATTCAGCCGTGCCGCAGCCGCCTGTCCAAGCGTGGCCAGCACCTGCCGTTCCCGCTGTACATAATGCGCCACCTCGGGGCCGAAACGATAGGCTTCGATAGCCGCCTGCTGGACCGGTGCCGCCACGCAGGACCAGGTTTCCGATGCCACCCCCAGCAAGCGAGGCAGCAGGTTATGCACCAGTGACTCCGGCAGCTGCAACACCCCCAGCCGCCAACCACCGGCACCACACCATTTCGACAGCCCACCGGTTACCAACGTACCTTCCGGGTAATAGCGCGCCAGTGAGCGATGCGCACCCTGATGATGCAATACTCCATAAATTTCGTCACTGATCACCAGTACCTGATAACGGCGCATCACCTCCGCCAACGCCTGCAGCTGATCTTCGCTGTATGTTGTGCCACTGGGATTACCCGGATAGTTCAGCACCAACAACAACGGCCACTCGGGATTGGCCCGGGTCCGGCAAAAGCGTTCCAGCATTGCCGGCGTCAGCCGCCAGTCGTCCTCGGCACATGCCTGTAAACGCGAGACCCGATGACCGGCCAGGTGCGCCTGAGGCTCATAGGACACCCAGCTGGGCGATACCAGCAGGACTTCCGCACGCGTAAATGCCGCCATGACGGCATAGATCAGAAGTTTGCTGCCGGGACCAATCAATACCCGCTCCGGCTGCCAGTCCACACCATCCTGGCAACGATGAAAATCGGCTACGGCCGCCCGCAGCTCCGCCAGCCCCTGTACCGGAAGGTAGGCCTTTTCAGACGCATGGCGCTGCAGGGCCGCCACGACTCCCGCAGGCACTGGAAAAGGTGACTGACCAAATCCGAAGCGGTGGATCTTTCGATCTACCGCCAATCGGCTCGAACGCTCGTTGATCAACAGCGTTTCGGAATGATTGATCGGACGAAGATAAGCATCAATAGACATGACCAAGGGTTCCTGTATTCAATCCATATGCACTACTATGAATCAACTGGAAACCCTTTCAATTTAAACACATGCTTTGGAAATTTTTTTTCGAAATATCCGAACAATTTTTCGGACATCAAAAAAAACCATTTAATATCAATTCATTAAAAAACAACCTGTAAAAGGATAAAAATATTTTGAAACCCGATTCCGCTGTTCGATTCCCGCCGACATCCCTGGCCGAGCTGCGCAAACTGCCTTCCCTGCTCAAACGGGGCGAACTGGAATTACCAATGGGCAAGCGCCTGTTGAATGCACTCTGTGCCATGCTGGATGACCCCAGGCTGGTAGCCACCCACAGCATCACCGAGCTGGCCCGAGCCACCGCCATCAGCCCGGCGTCCCTGACCCGCCTGGCCAAGCTGCTGGGATTCAAGGGATTCGTACAGTTTCAGGGGCTGTTCCGACACGCCCTGGCCGAACCCGGCCGCTACTACAGTGCCCAGGCCACCGCTCTGATCAATCCGAACGAGGAACTGTCCGCCGAGAGACGCATCAAGCAACACCTGGAAACACAACTGGATAATCTGGCCCAATCCGCCAACCGCCTGTCCCAGGATGATCTGCGTCAGGCGGCCCAGTTGCTGGCACGAGCACGTCGCGTCCGTATTTCCGGGCGGCGCCAGTCCTACGGATTGGCGGTCATGTTCAGCTACATGCTGGGACTGATCCGGGAACAGGTCAGCGTGGTTGGTGCGGCAGGAGAAGGACAGGCCCAGGCTCTGGCCGAACTTGGTTCACGGGACCTGCTGGTCATGTTCGGCTCCGAACCCTACAGCCGCGATTCGGTCATGCTGGCTCAGGTGGCCAATCAGTTGCAGCTGCCTCTACTGACCCTGACCGACAGCCATCACTCTCCGCTGGCTCAACTGGCCGAGTGCAGTCTGATCAGCCACAACAACAGTGCGCTTTATACCAACAGCATGATCGCCACCCAATTCCTGGCCGAAACGCTACTGCTGCACACCGCTCGCCTGCTGGGCCACCAAACCGTTGAGCGCCTGAGCCGCCGCGAGGAATTGATTAACCGCCTGAACGACGAATTCTAGCGACTGCAGTATCAGACTGGATCAGGGTTGCCACAAATCCAGCGTATCCAGATAGTTGGCTCGTTCCCAACCGGCAGGGTCCGCCGCATTGGCATGGCACACACTGCCACGCAACTGGGCCAATGAATCATATTCATTGTCGTCCAGCCAGTTCAGCATGGCAGCTTTCATGCCAGTCAAAACACTTTCACCCCGCTGCAGCAACACACTCGCAAGCTGTGCTACCTGGGCTCCCACCAGCTGGGTTTTGATCACATCCTCCGCTGAATGAACACCGCCGGTAATTGCAATATCCAGCCCCACCTGCGCCCGCATAATGGCCGCCCAGCGCAGGCGCTCGTTCAGTTCGTTCGAGCTGGACAGCTTCAACTGTGGGCGTATTGTCAGGCTCCCCAGATCCAGAGTCGGTTCCAGAAAGCGATTGAACAACACCACCGCATCCGCACCCAGGGCCTGCAGCTGCGTGACCAGATGCACAGGGCTGGAGAACTGCGAGCCCAGCTTCAACGCCAAAGGCAAATTCGGTACGGCCTGTCGCACCGCCGCCAGGATATCCCTATAGCGCTGCTCGACTTCCGCTCCACTCTCTCGTGCCGAAGCGGCTATATGGTATACATTCAACTCCAGTCCATCGGCCCCGGCGTCCGCAAGCTGGCGTGCATATTCCGTCCAACCGCTGGAACTGGTCCCATTCAGACTGGCGATGACCGGAATGTGCAAGCGCGCCTTCATGTCAGTCAACCGCTCCAGGTAATGCTCTTCGGCCGTACGGAAACTGTCAGGCACCGGCAGGTAGTCATCTGCCTCACCGTGCCCGATCTGCTGCTCATACAAAAAGTGATGCAACAGCTCATGATCCCGCGAGCACTCTTCTTCAAACAGGCTGTGCATCACAATAGCCCCGGCACCGGCATCCTCCAGGCGCAGGGCACCAGCCAGCGTTGCCGTTAACGGAGAAGCCGAAGGCACCAGCGGATTATCCAGCTCCAGGCCAAGGTATCGAGTCTGTAAACGCTCACTCACTTTTACTCTCCCGTTCACTTTCGGCGTCACCGGCCAACTCCCAACTCAACCCGGCCAGTTGTTCATAACGATGGTAACGTGCATTCACATCCCGCTGCGCCTGCGCCAGAAAAGCGTCTGCCGCGTCAGGATTTGAACGCTTCAACATACTGAAGCGGGCTTCTGTACGCGCAAACGCCTCGTAGGGTACCGAGGGCGGCTTGGAATCCAGTTTGAGCGGGTTCTGTCCCTGCTCTGCACGACGCGGGTCATAACGCAACAGAGGCCAGTGCCCCGATGCCACGGCCAGACGTTGATGCTCGTGGTTATCGGCAAGGTCAAACCCATGGGCAATACAGGGCGAATAGGCAATAATCAGGGACGGGCCGTCCCAGCTTTCCGCTTCCCGAAAGGCGTTCAAAGTTTGCATGTCCTTGGCCGCATAGGCCACATGTGCCACGTAGACATGTTCGTAATCCATGGCAATGCGCGCCAGGTCCTTCTTGCCCATCGGCTTGCCCCCGGCCGAGAACTTGGCCACCGCACCTCTTGGAGTTGCCTTGGATGTCTGCCCCCCGGTGTTGGAATAGACCTCGGTATCCAGTACCAGAATGTTCACATTACGCCCGGACGCCAGCACATGATCCAAGCCGCCATAACCGATATCGTAGGCCCAGCCATCACCGCCCAGAATCCAGACGCTGTGCCGACACAGCTTGTCGGCCAGCATATGCAGGGTTGCCGCACGGGGATCGTCCAGATGCAGCAGGCGTTCTCGGAGTCTCAGTATGCGCTCACGCTGCGCCTTGATACCCGCTTCATCACTCTGGTCAGCCGCCAGCACCTCCGCGACCAGGTGCGCATCCAGCTGATGACTCAATGACTGCAGCAGTTCCTGCGCAAACTCCACCTGCTTATCAAGCGCGGCCCGCATGCCCAGACCAAACTCGGCATTATCTTCAAACAGAGAGTTGTTCCATGCCGGGCCCCGCCCCTCCGCATTCAACGTCCAGGGCGTGGTTGGCAGGTTGCCACCATAGATGGATGAGCATCCGGTCGCATTGGCCACCAGCATGCGATCGCCAAACAACTGGCTGAGCAGGCGGATATATGGCGTTTCACCACAGCCTAAGCAGGCGCCACTGAATTCGAACAGCGGCTGCATCAACATCGAGCCTTTCATGGTGTTGACCTTGAGCGCGGTACGATCAAAGTCCGGCAATTGGCTAAAAAACGCCCAGTTGCTGCGTTCTCGATCCAAAATGCTCTGCTTGGGCACCATGTTCAAGGCCTTGCGGCTTTGGTTGGTTTTGTCGTGGATCGGACAGATTTCGGCACAGAGCGTACAGCCGGTACAGTCGTCCGGAGCGATCTGGTAGCTGATCAACGTATGCTCGGGAAAATCCTTGGCTCCCTTGATCGGCACGGCCTTGAAACCGGTCGGCGCCTGCTGCATCTGTTCTGCCGGAAAAGCCTTGGAACGGATAACCGAATGCGGACAGACGAAAACACACTTGCCGCAGTGTGTGCACAGGTCGGCCTCCCACTGCGGCAGTACTCTCGCCAGATCCCGCTTTTCGTACGCTGCAGTCCCACTGGGCCAGGTGCCATCTACGGGAACGCGGCTCACCGGAACCCCATCCCCACGACCGGCAATCAGCTCTGTGGTGACCTGCTGCACAAATGCGTCGGCGCCCTCCGCCTGGACCTGGTGCAAGGGGATCAAACTGTCGGCCCGTGCCGGCACGTCGAACGCGATCAGGTGAGCAAGCGCATTATCGATTGCTGTCAGGTTCATGTCGGCAATACGACGGCTGCGGCGACCGTAACTGGATTCCACCGCGGACTTGATCCGAGCAATGGCCTCCTGCTGCGGCAGAATGTCCGTCAGCGCAAAGAAACAGGTCTGCATAATCGTGTTGATGCGTTTGCCCAGCCCGGCTTCGGCTGCCACCCGATAGGCATCCACCAGCGATACTTTCAGTTTTTTGTCGATGATGGCGCGCTGTACCGGGCCCGGCAGGCTCTGCCAGAAAGCCATACCTTCCAGGTCGGTATTGACCAGAAGCCGAGCGCCCTCGGCGGCCTTGTCCAGCATCGGATAACGCTGCAGAAAAAGAGGCTGATGACAGCCGATAAAGTCGGCTTCGCCCTGTTGAATTTCATAGCTGGACAGAATGGGAGCAGGACCAAAACGCAGATGAGAAACGGTAACGGCCCCGGACTTTTTCGAGTCATAGACAAAGTGCCCCTGCGCATACAGCCCCGCCGCTTCGCCGATGATCTTGATGCTATTTTTGTTGGCGGACACCGTACCATCCGACCCCAGCCCATAAAACACCGCCTGCACCTGACGTCCGGCAGCGTCGGTACGAAAATGCTCGTCCCAGGGCAGGCTGAGATGAGTGACGTCATCCTCAATGCCGACCGTGAACTGAGGCTTGCCGCCGGACTGGCACAGTCGATCGAATACCGCCTTCACCATCCCCGGTGTAAACTCCTTGGAGGAGAGGCCGAAACGCCCGCCCAAAATGCGCGGCAGGCGCTCTCCTGGCCAACGCCCATCACTGCAGGCTGCGAACACGGCAGTGACCATATCCTTGAACAAAGGCTCGCCGTCGGCACCGGGCTCCTTGGTACGATCCAGCACGGCGATGGCTCTGACACTGTCCGGCAGCGCCGCCAGCACCTGTTCGGCAGCAAAGGGACGGAACAGGCGCACTTTCAGAACTCCGGTTTTATCTCCATGAGCATTCAGATGATCCACCGTCTCCTGTACACAGGATGCCGCCGACCCCATCACGACAATGACCCGATCGGCATCTTCGGCACCGTGATAGTCGTACAAACGATATTGACGCCCTGTTACATCGGCAAAGCGATCCATGGCATTTTGAACAATGGCCGGGAAGGCCTCGTAAAAGGGGTTAACGGCTTCTCGCGACTGGAAAAACAGATCAGGATTCTGTGACGTTCCTCGGATAAACGGCCGCTCCGGTGACAGCGCACGCTCGCGACAGGCCTGAACCAGACGTGGGTTGATCAGGTTCTGCAACTGCTCGGCACTGATCACCTCGACCGGGCTGATTTCGTGACTGGTCCGAAAGCCGTCAAAGAAGTGCAGTACGGGTACTCGACCTTCCAACGTTGCCATTTCGGCAATGCAGGCAAGATCCATCACTTCCTGGGCCGTCGCGGATGCCAGCAACGCAAAACCGGTCATACGTGCGGCCATAACATCACTGTGGTCACAGAAAATCGACAGGGCATGCGTCGCCACCGAACGTGCCGCAACATGGAAAACCGTCGGCGTCAACTCGCCGGCAATCTTGAACATGTTGGGAATTTTCAGCAGCAGCCCCTGCGACGCGGTGAAGGTACAGGTCTTGGCACCGGCCTGCAGGGCTCCGTGTACCGCACCGGCCGCGCCGGCTTCACTCTGCAACTCAATCACCTGCGGCACCGTTCCCCACAGGTTGGCACGCCCTCGGTTACTCCAGCTGTCCGCCAGTTCGCCCATGACCGAGGCAGGCGTAATCGGGTAAATGGCAATCACGTCATTCAGTTGATGGGCGATAAGCGCAGCCGCCTCGTTACCGTCCATCATGCGCATCTCGGTCCTGACCATACCCTGCTCCTGTAAGCACCCGTTGGAGACTTCAGTATGGCAGATCCCGCTGCTCCGGCGCTTGATTTGGGCCAACCGGTCGGGCACCGGAGCAACATCTGATGCTAAATCGCCTCACCCCGTCCAAACAGCGCATCCACCAGATCGCGAAAACTGGTGGCCTGCAGATTGATTTCGACCGGCACTTGCAGTCGACGTGCGATCTCGCTGGCCGAAATGATGCCACAGATCTCCTGCGAGCCGGGCTCCACAACCAGCATATGCTGGCTGCCTTCATGCTGGAGGGTTTTGAGCAGATCGCCGATACTGCCTTGCTGCAATGCCGCCAGGGGAACACCCCGCAACTTTTCACGGCTGATCATGACATCCTTGATACTCAGATCCTCACGTTTCACCCCCAGGCTCGTCGCCTGGCTCAGCACCTTGCGACTTTCCAGGTCGAGCACGGTCAGGATGCCCCTGAAGTGAGCATTGCTGTCCGTCACGATCACCGAACGTACATGCACCTTGCGCATCGCCTGAGTGGCATCACTGATGCTTTCCGTCAAACTCATGGTCAAGGGCTGCACCTGACGAAAATCGGTCATGACTTGTTCGGCGGGTGAATCGAGACTGGTCACTTCGCGTCCCCGCCCCTCGGCCAGGTGTGTGTAAGCATCCAATCCAACTGTTTTAAACTCATGGTAGTTTTTCATCTGAATACTCCTTGCGCACAGGAGGCGCTGTTCGGTAAGGCCTTGCAAAGATGAGTCATTCAGGCGAAAGGCGGCGCACGAAGCGGAGGCCGCACATAAAGCGGTATGGTTTTCGGGCAGCCGTCGAGGGCCGTGCAGGCGAATGATGGCGCCCTTGCTGACTGCGATATCACGGCAGACAACAGAAGGGGAGCCGGAACCGGTGGCGCGGCAAGCGTCGGATCGGCGACCTGGCTCTCCCAGGCATAACCGCTCGGAGCCGAAAGACCGGCACCGCCAGCACCAGCACCAGCATTCATGCATATCAACAGAGCCAGCAGCACAACAACCGGTGACAAGCTCACCCGCTCGGACAACAGCACGCTCGTGTCGGCACACACATCGGATACACTTGCAGATCGCAAAGAATCGACCTCGATACACGGAAAGATGCCCATTCAGAATAGCCCTGATCCCTTGCCTGTCAACGTGTGACGATGACAACAAAAAGGCGGAGCCCTCCGCCCGACTCTGGTCGAGCACAAGAGACTCCGCCTGTTTCGTACCCGGATGGGCGACCTGGCGATCAGCCTAGTTGCGGGGCATCGAAATCTTCCGGTTCATCGGTGTAAATGCACACATTCCAGTCTTCGGCCAGCCCATCTTCCGCCTTGCAGTAACGCTCGAAAAACTCGGCAATTTCCTTGCGCTGGCAGTGTGCCTCGAAGCTTTCCATATCACTCCAGATTTCATGGAACACCAGCGGAAAACTGCTGCCCTCGGCAAAAGGACTGCTGACATGTCGGGTAACCGTGTACTGAACACAGGCATCTTCCCGATGCGCATTGGGTTCCAGCGACTGCAACACCTTGAACAACTCACGTTCCTTGCCCGGTTTCGGTTTGAATTGGGCAGTACAGTAAACCAGTGATGACATCATCAACTCCTTGTGGCGGGATTATTGCGAAAAGGCCCGGTCCAGCTGGGCAATATAGGGCTTCACCTGCTCCCTGTCGGATACCGGTGCCTGCGACAGGGCCTCGGCAATCAACAGGGCCTGCTGCACCAGCTCCTGCTCCGCGGGAGGCAAAAACAGCAACAGCTGCGGGTTCATGCCCCGGGCTTCCAGGGCCAGCTGAAATATTTCAGGGCTTTCCGATTCGGCCTTGATGACACCATAAGCCAGCACGATTCGATCACCGACGGCGGCCCAGGTGGCCGTATCGGCAAAGCCCCGCTGTCGTACTATACGAATCAATTGCGTATACAGATCAGGGTGCTCCCGCTCCAGCGCTATCACGGCACGCCGGTGCGGATCAAAAGCCTCTCCTGCACGTGGCATCACCTCTCGCGCCAGAAGGGCTTCCGCGCCGGAGGCCTGCAACTGCTCGCTCAGCTGTCGAACATCTTCCAGGGAGGCTATATACGCCTCGACCTGAAGACTGTCCGGCGTCGCGGCCGTCAGCGACAGCGGCGACAACAGCATGCACAGCACCAGCAGTACATTCACGGTTTTTGTTCGGATCACGATAGACGCCCTCTCAATGGCCAGTTGCGGCGCAGTCTATCAGAAGCAGGCAAGGCGCATGAAGCCTCTTCTCGGAAGAGGAAAAACTGTGTAATAATCAAACCGATAGTCGTACTAAAAAAATAATAAACCGGTGCCGACACGGTACCGCGTGATGACTAACCCATAAGGGGATCCGCATGAAACTGAAACACGGACTCTTCGGTAACACCCTGATCGCCACGGGCACGCTGATCGCGGCCCTGAATGCCCAAGCCGATACACTGAAAATCGGCATTGCCGGACCGGTCACAGGTCCCGTCGCACAATACGGCGACATGCAAAAGATCGGTGCCATGATGGCCATCGACAGGATAAACGCCGCTGGCGGCATCAACGGCATGACTTTGGAAGGCGTCATCTATGATGATGCCTGTGATCCCAAGCAGGCCGTTGCGGTTGCCAACCGAATTGTCAACGATGATATCCGCCATGTCATCGGCCACCTCTGCTCCAGCTCCACCGAACCCGCTTCCGATATTTACGAAGAGGAAGGGGTCATGATGATCACGGCCGCATCCACGTCTCCGGGCATTACCGAGAAGGGCTACCAGCTGATCTTCCGCACCATCGGCCTCGACAACCTGCAGGGCACACTGGCGGCCGAGTATATCCAGCGCAACATCAAACCTCAGCGCCTCGCGGTCATCCACGACAAACAGCAATACGGCGAGGGGCTTGCCACCACGGTCCGCGACCTGCTGGCCGAGTCGGGTACTGATACCGTCATGTTTGAAGGCGTCACGCCCGGTGACAAGGACTTTTCCGCCCTGATTGCCAAGCTCAAGCGCAACAATGTCGATTTCGTCTATTACGGCGGCTACCACCCGGAGCTGGGGCTGATTCTGCGCCAGTCGCGGGAAAAAGGCCTGGATACCCGCTTTATGGGTCCAGAGGGTGTCGTGAACTCTGATCTGATCGCCATTGCCGGCAAAGCAATGGAAGGTGTTCTGGCAACGGCTCCCAAAAGCTTCGACCAAAGCCCGGAAAACATGGCTCTGGTCGAAGCCTTCAAGGAACGTGATGAGGACCCTTCCGGACCGTTCGTGTTCCCGGCCTACACCGCCATTCAGGTCATGACCGAAGCCATGGGTGCCACGGGCAAAACCGATCCCTACGATCTGGCCGATTATCTGCGTGCCAACCGCTTCAACACCACCATTGGCGAAATCGGCTTCGATAAAAAGGGCGACCTGACCGAACCGACCTTCGAAATCTATACCCTCCATACCGACGGCAGCAAAACTCCGGTTAGTCAATAGCCATCACCCGGCTCTCCCCCAGGGGGAGAGCCCTCTGTCCGAGGGTTCATTCGATGACTGAAACCAGCCTCTATGTACTCCAGCAATTGATCAACGGGCTGACCATTGGTTCGACCTATGCACTGATCGCCATCGGTTACACCATGGTCTACGGCATTATCGGCATGATCAACTTCGCCCATGGCGAGGTCTACATGATCGGCACCTATACCGCCTTCATCACCATCATCGGTCTGTTCACCATGGGAGTCAGTTCCCTGCCAGTCGTATTACTGCTGGCCCTGATGACCGCTATTATCATTTCATCCACTTACGGCTATGCGATCGAGCGGGTTGCCTACCGACCACTGCGCGGCGGGCCAAGGCTCATCCCGCTGATTACTGCCATCGGGATGTCCATTTTCCTGCAGAATTACATCCGCCTGGCCCAGGGCTCACGCGACCTGGCCATGCCGGCCCTGATCTCGGGCGGCATCGAGTTTGGCGACCCCGATGTCTTCGAAGTCAGTCTGTCCTGGATGCAGCTGATCATCTGGGGGGTCACCCTGGCTTCCATGACCGCTCTGGCGCTGTTCATTTCTCGCTCCCGCCTGGGTCGCGCCTGCCGTGCCTGTGCCCAGGATCTGAAAATGGCCAACCTGCTCGGCATTGATACCAACCGTATTATTGCACTGACCTTTGTCATCGGTGCGGCACTGGCCGCCATCGCCGGCGTCATGCTGGGTCTCTATTACGGCACCATCAACCCCTATATCGGCTTCATGGCCGGTTTGAAAGCTTTCACGGCAGCGGTACTCGGCGGCATCGGTTCCATTCCCGGCGCCATGCTCGGCGGCCTCATTCTGGGTATCACCGAGGCCATGACGGCCGCTTTTTTCCCGTCCGAATACAAGGATGTGGTGGCTTTCAGTCTGCTGGTCCTGATTCTGCTGTTCCGTCCCACCGGGTTGCTGGGCAAGCCCGAAGTGGAGAAGGTGTAAGGAGATTCCGTCATGCACAGAGCAATCTTTCCCGCCCTGTTTGCGGCGGGCGTCACCTTTTTACTGACCTGTCTGGTGGTCGGCATCCGTCTGGAACAGGAAGGCGCCAGCCTGACCGTTGTCGGCGCGGATGCCGAAACCTGGGGCTGGATCGCCTTTGCCGTAATCGGCGTTTTTCTGGTGCAACTGTTGCAGCAGCCGCTGCAACGGCTTCGACAACGCCTGCCCACAGCGGATATTACCGGCCTGCTGCCGAATGAGATGCTATTGCATCGCTTGAAACCCTGGCTGATCGCTCTGGTGGTGTCAGGTCTGCTCGTCTGGCCTTTCATGGTGTCTCGCGGTGCCGTTGATCTGGCCACTCTGACCCTGATTTACGTGATGCTCGGACTGGGTCTCAATATCGTCGTTGGCTTTGCCGGGCTGCTGGATCTGGGCTATGTCGCCTTCTATGCGGTCGGTGCCTATACCTACGCCCTGCTGTCGGAGTATTACGGGCTGTCCTTCTGGATGAGCCTGCCTCTCGCCGGTTTACTGGCCGCCGTTTTCGGCTGTCTGCTCGGTTTCCCGGTCCTGCGCCTGCGCGGCGACTACCTGGCGATCGTAACGCTCGGCTTCGGTGAAATCATCCGCATTCTACTGAACAACTGGACGTCATTGACCGGGGGCCCCAACGGCATCGGCGGTATCGACAAGCCCAGTCTGTTCGGGCTGGAGTTCAGCCGCCGCGCCAGCGAAGGCAGCCAGACGTTCCACGAGTTTTTCGATATCGACTACAGCAGCGGCCACAAGGTGATATTCCTCTATCTGGTCGCGGTACTGCTGGTGTTGCTGACCATCTACATCATTAACCGTATCCAGCGCATGCCGTTGGGCCGTGCCTGGGAAGCGTTGCGGGAGGATGAAATCGCTTGCCGTTCGCTGGGCCTGAACCCTACGGTTATAAAGCTTTCGGCCTTTACGCTCGGCGCGTCCTTCGCCGGTTTTGCAGGCTGCTTTTTTGCCGCCCGACAGGGGTTTATCAGTCCCGAATCGTTCACCTTCATCGAATCAGCCATCATTCTGGCCATCGTTGTACTGGGCGGTATGGGCTCACAGATGGGTGTGATTTGTGCGGCCATCGCCATGACAATACTACCGGAACTGGCGCGTGAATTTCAGGAATACCGCATGCTCATGTTTGGCGGCGTGATGGTTCTGATGATGCTGTGGCGCCCCCAGGGACTGCTGCCGATGAAACGCCCTCACCTGGAGCTGAAGACCTCATGAGTGACAATCTATTGGATGTATCGAATCTGGTGATGCGCTTTGGCGGACTGCTGGCGGTCGATGGCGTCAACCTGCAGGTCAAGCCACGGCAGATTCACTCGGTCATCGGTCCCAACGGGGCCGGCAAGACAACGGTATTTAACTGTATCAGCGGCTTCTATACACCAACCGACGGTACTATCCGTTACCGAGGCAAGGCCATTCATCGCATGAGCGGCCATCGTATTTCACTGCTGGGCCTGGTACGTACCTTCCAGCATGTACGTCTGTTTGCCAGCATGACCGTGATTGAAAATCTGCTGGTTGCCCAGCATCGCCACCTCAACACCAATTACTTCGCCGGTCTGCTCAAAACGCCGTCCTATCGACGTCGCCAGCGAGAGGCCATGGATCGTGCCGCACACTGGCTCCAGCAGGTCGACCTGCTGGACTTTGCCAACCGTGAAGCCGGTAATCTGTCCTATGGTCAGCAACGCCGACTGGAAATTGCCCGCTGCATGGTCACTGAGCCCGGCCTGCTGATGCTGGACGAGCCAGCGGCCGGGCTGAACCCCAGAGAGACCGCTGAACTGGACCAACTGATCATGCGCCTGCGTGACGAACAGGACATTGCCGTTCTCTTGATCGAGCATGACATGGGACTGGTGATGGGTATTTCGGACCATATCACCGTGATCAATCAGGGGGCTCCGCTGGCTGACGGCCCCCCCGATCAGATACGCGCCAATCCCGCCGTGATCAAAGCCTATCTGGGAGAAAGCTGATGCTTAAGCTGGACAATGTTTCAACCTTCTACGGCAAGATCCAGGCCCTGCACCATGTTTCCCTGGAGATCAATCGGGGCGAAATACTGACGTTGATCGGTGCCAACGGCGCAGGCAAAACCACCCTGATGATGACCATTTGCGGTACGCCCCGTGCCCAAAGCGGGCATATCGTATTTGACGGCCGCCCTATTCAGCAGATGAAAACCTCTGACATCATGCGCCAGGGCCTGGCCGTGGTGCCCGAGGGTCGCCATATTTTTTCAGCCATGACCGTCGAGGAAAATCTGCTCATGGGCAGTTTTTTCCGCAGCCGGAACGAAGCCGCCGCGCAACTCGACCATGTACTGACCCTGTTCCCGCGCCTGAAAGAACGCTTCAACCAACGGGGCGGAACCATGTCCGGCGGCGAGCAGCAAATGCTGGCCATCGGCCGCGCACTGATGAGCCAGCCGCGCTTATTGCTGCTGGATGAGCCCTCGTTGGGGCTGGCACCACTGGTCATTCAGCAGATTTTCGAGATCATCGAACGGTTGCGTGAAGAGGGCGTCACCATTTTTCTGGTCGAACAGAATGCACACCAGGCATTAAGGATTGCAGATCGAGGCTACGTGCTGGAGAATGGCAGCATCGTGATGAGTGGCAGTGGCGATGCCCTGCTCAACGATGACAATGTTCGCAAAGCTTACCTCGGCGGTTAATGGACAATTCGAATGCGCCTCCTAGTCATCTCGCTGCTGGCTCTCTTTGCCAGCCTGTCATTGCTGATTATCGGCAACTCTTTCCTGATTACCCTGCTGGGCCTGCGTTTTAGTCTGCTCGGCATAGATCCTTCCACCATCGGTATGGTGATGGTGTGTTACTCGGCCGGCTTCGTGGTCGGCTCGCTTTACGCCGATCGGGTTGTCCGCCGGGTCGGACATATTCGAGCCTTTGCCGTGTTTGCCGCCATTGCTGCCATGGCTGCCCTGATCTACCCGATGACCTACAACGTGTGGCACTGGGGAATTCTGCGCGGCATTGGCGGCCTGAGCATCGCTGCCCTGTTCATTACCATCGAGAGCTGGTTCAGTGCAGTGGCAACCAATGCCAACCGCTCCAAGATTTTCTCGCTTTACCAGATCGCCGCCTACTCGGCCACATCGCTGGGACAGCTGCTGATTGGTGGCGGCAACCCCATCAATTACGCCCTGTTTTCACTGGCCGCGCTCCTCATTATCGCCGGTATCATTCCGCTGTCGCTGTCGCGCATGAAGTCACCGGAGATCCCCGAAACCACCGAACGCATGTCCCTGCGACAGCTGATTCAGATGGCTCCACTGGGCGTCACGGCGGCCTTTACCGGCGGGATTTTTCTGGGCTCTTTCTACTCGCTGGTGCCCCTGTTTGCCAGCATGACCGGGCTGAAGAACGATCAAATCTCACTGTATATGTTCGCCTCAATTTTGACCGCCATGCTGCTGGCCTGGCCAATTGGCTGGATCTGTGACCGGGCCAAGCGCAGCTATGTTCTGCTGATCATTCTGGTCCTGGCTGGCGGAGCCAGCGCCGCCAATACCCTGGTCATCGAGCAGGATTTCACGTTGCGTCTGATTGCACTCTGCATCTGTATGGGACTGGCCTCTACGGTCTATTCCATCGGTGTCGCCATCACCAATGACATGATGGACAGCAGCCATATCATTGCAGCCAGCTCCGGACTGCTGCTCAGCTATGGCATCGGCAGTGTCATCGGCCCGCTGGCCAGTTCGGCTCTGATGAGCTATTACGGCCCCGGGGCCCTGTTTCAAATGCTGGCCGCCGCGCTGGCGTTGATGGCCGGCTACACCCTGTATCGTCAATACCGTGTACCGCCCCTGCCAGTGGAAGCCCAGGAGCATTTCATCCCGGCCATCCCGGATGTACATCCCATCCCCGAGATCGACCCGCGTAACGAAGAGTTCGTGGATACGCCAATCGAGGAGCTGTTTCATGCGGAGCCGGACGAGACTGAAAGCGGAGATGAAGGCGAACTGATGGAAGGTTCCGAAGCCTCCGAGGCAGCAACAGACCAGGTGGACACCGCAGCGACAGAAGACGACAGCGCTGCGCCTGCACCTGAAGCCGCACCCGACAGGGTGTCGGACGCAACGCCAGAGCCTCCGGAGACACCTGCCGAGACCGTCACAAGCGAAGAGCCGTCAACACCGCCCCGCAACCATCAATAACCGGGTTTGCGATTCCGGCTGTTTTCCTGATAATCGGAAACAGGGAGATGCGGAACCCTCGCCATCGGTGAGGGTCGAATCTCCCGTCAACTTTCAAGGAGAGCCCTCCATGCTTACTGCCCGCCCACGCCTGCACTACGTCACGTCCATTTTCGCCGCCACGGCTCTGCTGGGAGGCTGCAGCACCCTCAGTAGCCCACAACCCGACCTTGAAGTCTCCGGCGATGCTCTGTACCGGGAACGTATGCTGCTGCCCAGCAACAGTCGCTTGGAAGTCAGCCTGCAGGATGTGTCCCGCGCCGATGCTCCGGCGATCTTGCTGGACAAGATTGTTCGCGATGATATCGCCACACCGCCTTACCCCTTCAGTTTCAAGGTTCCGGCCAGCAAGCTGCAGCCGGGACATACCTACACCGTCAGCGCACGTATCACGCATGACGACAGCCTGATGTTCATCACGGATACTCAATACCGAGTGCTGGCCGGTGAAAAGGATACGGACCTGATGCTGATCATGGTGCGTGTCAACGATCGTGCCGCTGCCCCCCAAATGGATGACAGCGCCAAGGCTCCACTGCAGAACACCTACTGGAAACTGACCAGCCTGAATGGCACGGCCATCGAAGCAACGAAAGGACAGCGCGAAGCCCACCTGATTCTCAAACAGGACAACCGGGTACAGGGCTTTGCGGGATGCAACCAGTTCATGGGCGAGTTCAAGCAGGAAGGCAAGCAATTAAGCTTCGGTCCGATCGCCGGCACTCTGCGCGCCTGCATCCCGGGCCTGGAATACGAGCGCTCGTTCCTGCAGCTGCTGCAAAACCAGGTTAACTGGTCCATCGACGGTGAACAACTCAAGCTGAGCAACCCGGAACAGAACATCCAGGCGACTTTCAAAGCGGTGTATCTGAAGTAGACCCATCGCTCGAGCGCTGAACACCCCTGTAAAAAACCCTCTGCCGAGGGTTTTTTTATTGCCATCTCAATGCAGGACACAGCCCTCAGGACGACAGTGACAGCAAACCGGCCACATCCAACAGCCAGAGCACCAGGTTGATACTGAGAAAGGACAGGCCGGTGGCCACCACGGAGGCGGGCGAACACACATCCGATTGACCGTAACGCTGGCTGATCAGAGCCAGAACGCTGGCCATCGGCATGGCAGCCATCAGAATTGCCGTCGCCTGCATGATCGGATCGAACGGCGGCAGTATCCAGACACAAAGCGCCACCGCCGCCGGGTGCAGCAGCAGCTTGAACAGCGTCATCTGAGTGATATCCACCAGCTGTCCCTTGACGGATGTGCTTACCAGACTGCCACCAATCACGAACAGAGCCACCGCCGACGCCGACTGCCCCAGCATGCCGACCACCTGGTCCAGCGCATTCGGCACCTGAACTTCGGTCAGCGAGACCAGCCCGCCGGCAATGATCGCCAGTACCAACGGGTTGGTCATGGTTCGCTTGAACATCAGTAGCAGATTTTTCAGCGCCGTGCCCTTGCCGCCAAACAGATCGGCCAGCATCAACCCCAGTGGAATCAGTAACAGCAGATCCACCAGCATGCTCAACGCCACCGCCACTGCAGCCGCGCTGCCGAACAGCCCTCCCGCAACCGCCAGGCCGATAAAGGCGCTATTGGCCAGCGTCGACCCCAGCCCCTGAAAGGCCGATGGCCAAAGGTCCAGCCCACGGCCGCGCCAACTGAAGACAAAGGCACCCAGCAACAGGACCAGTGACCCCAACCCGTACGCACTGAGGTACCCCATATTCAGGGATTCGCTCAACGGACGCGAGGCCAGAGACTGAAACAGCAAGGCTGGCAAGGCCAGCTTGATGACATAGCTGCCCAAAGAAGGTAGTGCCGATGCTTTGACCCACTCCGCCCTGACCGCCAAATAACCGATGGCCATCAAAATGAAAACCGGCGAGGTCAGTAGCAATATATCCAACATAGGGGTTCGTTTATCTCCGTAGGCAGGGTGGAAAGGCGGCTATTGTGTCATTCCCCACAACGCCCTGTGGCGATATTTTCTCAACTCTCTGTTTCATTTTATTCACGGTTGACGACAACCAGTGGATGCCGGATGATCATACTTCTTCTTCAAGGGTCGTTATGCAGCCCCATGTGCCCAGCCACTCGTGCCGGTGAACGCCTGCCGAAGCGCGTGACGTTTCAGGGACTGCCAACCGATGATCCACCCTGTTTGTTTTCAAGGCCGCAGCCTCGTTCTGCGGCTTTTGTCGTTGTAGCGGCGGCAGCCACTGACACGGAGTTGCAAATGTCGGTACCTTTTTCATACCTCGCGGTGGTGCTGATCTGGTCCACCACACCTCTTACCATTGCCTGGAGCAGCGAGTCCGTAGACCCGGTACTGGCGGGCGGGTTGCGTATGGCCATCGCAGCGGTTCTGGGCCTGATACTGCTACGCCTGATGCGTATTCGGCTGCCACTGGGGCGCCATGCCCAAATGACCTATGCCTACGCCTCTATCGGCGTCTTCGGCGCCATGTGTTGTACCTACATTGCATCACGTTCCGTCCCTTCCGGACTGATCTCTATCATGTTCGGGCTGGCCCCTATTCTGTCGGCCGTCCTTGGCCAGTGGTTACTGGATGAACCCCGCTTTCGTGCCTATCGCTGGGCCGCCTGCCTGCTCGCTTTCAGCGGCCTGGCCGTCATCTTTACCGATGATATCGCACTGGGCGAAGACAGTCTGGGCGGCCTGCTTCTGCTACTGTTGGCCGTCACCCTGTTCAGCCTCAGTGCGGTCATGGTCAAGCGCAGCGGTGCCCAGGTTCATCCTCTGGCGCACACGGTGGGCGCTCTGCTCTGGTCGTTACCGGGCTTTGCCCTGACCTGGTGGGTACTGGGCGCCGCGCCGCTGGACGTCGACATCGGCAGTCGCTCCTTCTGGGCTATTCTGTACTTGGCACTGTTCGGCTCTCTGCTGGGGTTTGTCTGCTACTTCCATGTCCTGCGTCACCTGCCGCCCAGCACTGTTGCACTGGTCACTCTGATCACACCGGTCTTTGCCCTGATGCTGGGCCACTGGCTCAACGATGAACCCTTGACGACAGGCCTGTGGCAAGGCTGCCTGCTGGTCATCACCGGACTGGGGCTGTTCTTCTGGGGCCATCGCCTGCAACCGATGCCCGCTCGTGGAGAACAGTCATGAAGACGCTGACGCTGATTCGTCATGCCAAATCCAGCTGGGACGACCCTTTCCTGGATGATTTTGACCGACCGCTGAATCCGCGCGGTCGCCATGACCTGCCTCTGATGTGTGCCCGCATGCTGGCGCATGGTCCCGCACCGGACCAACTTATCCACAGCACGGCCCTGCGCACGCATCTCACGGCTTCGGCTCTGATTGACACTTTCAGACTGACAGATCGCGCCGTCTGCGGCACCGACAGAATCTACGAGGCCGATGTTTCCGTACTGGAGGCATTGCTTCGACAACAGTCGAATGAGCATCAGCATCTGATGCTGGTCGGTCACAACCCCGGCCTGCTGCTTTTGGCGCATTGGCTGTGCCAACAGGCTCCCGATCGGCTGCCGACGGCAGCGATCATTCAACTTGAACTGCCCCTGACATATTGGCGCGATCTTGCACCGGGCTGTGCGAGGACTGTCTGGTTCGACTACCCGAAACTGCACCGCCCCCTAGCCCCTGAACGCGATACCCTCGCATCCTCTTAACCGAAGCCGGAGAGCCCCGCCTTGAATCTCTACCTGCAAACGCTTGGCTACACCGCCAATATTGTGGCCCCGATTTTTTTCATTCTGTTCCTGGGCTACCTGCTGCGCCGCAGTCAACTGATCGATGATGCCTTTGTCGCCACCGGCTCCAAACTGGTCTTCATCATTACCCTGCCGGCACTGGTCTTCATGTCCATCGCCCGCATGGACTTTCATGCCGTGTTCAACCCCAGACAACTGGGCTATGTCATGACCGGCATTCTGATCACCTTCGGCCTGATCTGGTGGCTCGCCGCTCGCTGGATCAAGGCACCCGAAGATATCGGCGTCTTTGTTCAGGGCGCCTTTCGCAGCAACTATGGCATCATTGGCCTGGCGGTCAGCTTCAACCTGTTCGGCGACGCAGGCCTGGCGCAGGCCTCGCTGTTGCTGGCACTGGTCATTCCACTCTTCAACATTCTGTCAATCTTGTGCTTGAGCATTCCCATGCAGCGTAGCGAAAGCATGAAGCTTAGCGCCACCCTGCTGGAAATATTGAAAAACCCGTTGATTCTGGCGGTCCTGTTTGCCCTGCCGATTTCCTGGTTCGGTATTCAACTGCCGGAGCTGGTGACCAAAACCGGCACCTACTTCGCCAACCTGACACTGCCACTGGCACTGCTGACCATTGGTGCGTCCTTGAACCTGAAAAGCCTGCATGACACCTCGGCCATGGCGTTCTGGGCCACCGCACTCAAACTGGTGATTCTGCCGGTGATACTCACGTTCGGAGCCTGGCTGTATGGCTTTGATGGGGAAGAACTGGCCATCCTGATGGTTCTGTTCGGTTGCCCCACCGCCGCCGCCAGTTTCGTCATGGCTCGCGCCATGGGCGGTAACGCACAGCTGGCCGCCAATATCGTGCTGACGACGACGCTGGGATCTGTACTCACGCTCAGCGCCGGGATCTACCTGCTGCGCCTGATCGGCATGATCTGACCGCCCGGTTCGAGGATAATACTCATGCTAAACACCCTGTTTACCAGCCGCTATGAACGCCTGCTCACGGCCATCGATCGCAACGATCTGGATAAGGCAGTCAGCCTTCTGGCAAAACTGGAAGCCGAGCAACTTCAAGCACCGGGAAAGGAGGGTCATCACGCCCTGGAACGGGCCATACTGGCCGATGCCCCCGCCATCCTGGAACAGCTGCTGAAGAAGGCAGGACGCCCCCTGCCAACAGCCGCCGGTGGCACTCCGCTGATCTGTCTCGCGCTCCGGCAAACTGACAGCCTGCCTTATGTCACCCTGTTACTGCAGGCCGGAGAAGATCCGAACCTGCTTTATCAGGGCACTCCTCTGCTGCACCTGTGCGTTGAACACTGCCCACCTGATCGGTTGATGCTGCATCTGAGCCGTCTGCTGCAACAGGGTGCCGATATCGATCGGCTCGATGCCAACAATATGACACTGTTTCAGCGTGCGCTGCCGCACGGCGACCCGGCCTTACTGCAGTTTCTGCTGCAGTCTGGTGCTCGCTGTGAAACCGATTGGCTGGATGAACTGGAGGACAATACGCTGGCCACCCGGCTCAGGCGTGTACTGGATGACCTGCGTATTCAAAAAATGATGCTGGGGCGCTGATCAGCCGTTCAGGCTCACCCCAAGGCGCGGAATTTCAATCGCCGGGCAGCGATCCATGACCACGTCCAGCCCGGCCGCTTCGGCACGCTCGGCCGCGTCTTCGTTGATAACCCCCAGCTGCATCCAGACCGACCGGGCCCCTACTGCAATCGCTTCGTCCACCACATACCCGGCATCAACCGAGTTGCGAAAGATATCCACCATATCCACATCGCCCTCAATCTCGGCCAGAGAGGCAACGACCGGCTGGCCCAGCAGCTGCTGGCCGGCCAGTGACGGGTTAACCGGGACCACCTCGTAGCCACTGTTCAGCAGATACGACATCACCTGGTAACTGGCCCGGTGCGGCTTGGCACTGGCCCCTACCAGGGCAATACGGTGACTACGCTCGAGCAGTGCTTTGATTTTTTTATCCTGCATGTTGCGTGTTTCCTTTACAAATCGGACATTCGGGATCGGGACGCAGCTTCATGCTGCGCCATTGCATGCGTTTGCCGTCCAACAGCAATAGACGGCCCGTCAGTGACTGCCCCACACCGGCCAGAAGCTTCAGCGCTTCCATTGCCTGCATACTGCCAATCACACCCACCAACGGCGGAAAAACTCCGGATTCACTACAGGTCAACGCCTCGTCATCCGTATCCCTGCCATACAGACACTGATAGCAGGGTGAATCGGGCTGGCGTGGATCATAGACACTGATCTGTCCATCAAAACGAATGGCGGCACCGGACACCAGAGGCGTGCCGGCATCAAAACAGGCCTTGTTCAGAGCAAAGCGGGTGACAAAGTTGTCACAGCAATCCAGTACCAGATCAACCTGTTTCACTTCGTCCCGCAGCGCCTCACCCTCCAGTCGCCGGGCGACAGGCGTAATGCGAACATCCGGGTTAATCGCAGCCAGGGTGGCTGCTGCCGATATGACTTTATGCTCGCCGCAGGCCTTCTGACTGTGGATAACCTGGCGCTGCAGGTTGCTCAGCTCCACCTGGTCATCATCGACCAGTACCAACTCGCCAACACCGGCTGCCGCCAGATAGGCGGCCGCTGGGCCACCCAGTCCGCCCAGCCCCAGAATCAGCACGCGTGCCTGGCACCAGGCATCCTGACCGGCAATGTCCACTTCCGGCAACATGATACTGCGGCTGTAACGCAGCAGCTGCTGGTCATTGAGCATCGATGCCTCCTTTACCACCCCGCCAGAGGCCCTGAGTGACTCGCTCGTTACCGCCCAGATCACGCTCTGTACGTACATCCACATAACCCAGGGACTGCAGCAGTGCGCGCACCGCCGCCCCCTGATCATAACCATGCTCAAACAGGAGCCAGCCGCCAGGACGCAAAAACGCTCGAGCCTGCTCCGCAATCAGGCAAAGATCCGCCATTCCCCTGTCTTCGGCCACCAGCGCCGACAAAGGTTCAAAACGCACATCACCCTGACGCAGGTGCGGGTCGTTGGGATCGATATAGGGAGGATTGCTGACAATCAGATCAAAATATCCACTGAGCGGCTGGCACCAGCTGCCGGCAAGCACCTCAACATTGGCAAGGTGGCAGGCCTGTGCATTCGATCGAGCCAAGGCCACCGCCCCGGCATTCAGGTCGGTGGCGATCAGCTGCCAGCGGGGACGCTCACTGGCCAGTGCCAGCGCGATTGCACCGGTACCGGTGCCCAGATCAGCCACCCGAGCAGGACGATCCGGCAGCAATTGCAACGCCAGCTCAACCAGAGTTTCGGTATCCGGCCGAGGAATCAGTGTATCCGGACTGACCCTGAGCCTGAGCGTCCAAAAGTCCCGATAACCCAGCAGGTGAGCCACCGGTTCACCCTGCATGCGCCGGGTCAGCAGCTGTTTGAAACGTTCCTGCTGATCAGCGCTCAATTTGGCATCCGGCCAGGTAAACAGCCAGCTGCGAGACTTACCGAGCACATCGCACAGCAGCAGTTCAATATCCAGCCGCGGCGTATCACTCAGTTCGGCCAGCTCCGCCGCACAACCCAAAGCCTCGGCGACACTCATCTCACTCATTGGACAGGTTACTGAGCTGCTCGGCCTGATATTCATTGCGCAGCGGCTGCACGACCTGGTCCAGGTCGCCCATCATCACTTCGTTCAACCGATAGAGGGTCAGATTGATGCGGTGTTCGGTCAGTCGCCCCTGCGGGAAGTTATAGGTACGAATGCGCTCGGAACGATCGCCCGAGCCTACCAGACTTTTGCGCGCACTGGCCTGCTCCGCCTGCTGGGCATCCAGTTTTGCTTGCTGCAGGCGCGACGCCAGCAGCGCCATCGCCTTGGCTCGGTTCTTGTGCTGCGAGCGCTCTTCCTGGCATTCCACCACCAGCCCCGTCGGCAGGTGAGTCAGGCGGATAGCCGAGTCGGTCTTGTTAACGTGCTGTCCACCAGCCCCCGAGGCGCGGAAGGTATCCACGCGCAGGTCGGCCTTGTTGATTTCAATTGCGGCAGCTTCATCCATTTCAGGCATCACCGCAACGGTGCATGCCGAGGTGTGAATACGCCCCTGCGACTCGGTTTCAGGCACACGCTGTACACGGTGCGCACCCGATTCGAACTTCAGGTGAGCATATACGTCTTCGCCCGCCACACGGCTGATGATTTCCTTGTAACCGCCATGTTCGCCTTCGCTGGCGCTGACGATTTCGATCCGCCAGCCTTTCTGTTCGGCATAACGCGAATACATGCGAAACAGATCACCGGAAAAAATGGCCGCCTCGTCACCGCCAGTGCCCGCCCGCACTTCCAGAAAAACGTTGCGATGATCATTCGGGTCACGCGGCAACAGCAGAATCTGCAATTCCGCTTCCAGTTCGGTCATGCGCTCACGTGCCGTACCGATTTCATCACGCGCCATTTCGCGCAGGTCCGCGTCATCCTCGGCCAGCATCTCTTCAGCCGAAGCCAAATCCTGCTCGGCCTGCTGCCAATCGCCAAAGACCTTGGTGATATCTTCCAGATCGGAATATTCGCGGGAGTAGTCACGGAACCGATTCTGGTCCGTGATGACCTCGGGTTCACTTAACAGCGCGGCCAACTCTTCATGGCGGTCGCACAGCTTTTCCAGCTTGCTTTTGATCGATGCTTTCATGACAGCGTAGAGTCCTGGGCTGAGTCGTTCACCCGACCGGGTCGGAGTCGTTCAGCTGATAAAGTTCCTGAGCCAGTTGCAGCACTTCCGAGCGCCCTTCCGATGAAGCATGGCGCAACTGCACCGTCGGCTGATGTAGCAATTTGTTGGTCAAACCATGCGCCAGACGGCGCAGGACTTCCTCGGCCTCCCGGCCGTTACGCAGCTGCCGAAGCCCCTTTTCCAACTCCTGCCGGGCGACTTCATGGGCCTGACCTCGCAACTGGGTCAACGTGCCGACCGCATCCAGTTCACGCAGTTGACGCATGAACTCCAGCGCGCCGGTCTCGATAATGCCTTCGGCTTCCGTCGCAGCACTCTGACGCTCACGCTGGTTTTCCTCGATCACTTCTCGCAGGTCGTCGACCGTATAGAGATAAACATCATCCAGGTCACCCACCTGCGGCTCGATATCTCGCGGTACCGCAATATCAACCATGAAAATGGGGCGGTGTTTGCGTTTTTTCAGCGCAACCTCGACCGCGCCCTTGCCCAGGATCGGCAACTGGCTGGCAGTCGAGGCGATCAGGATATCGGTGTTCGGCAACTCTTCGGGAATCTGGCTCAGCTCGATAGCTCGGCCGTCAAACTCCTCCGCCACAGCCAATGCCCGTGCCAGTGTACGGTTGGCCACGGTAATATGCTGTACGCCCGCGCGCTTGAGATGACGCGCCACCAGCTCGATGGTTTCGCCGGCTCCAATCAGCAGTGCGCGACTGGCACTCAGATCGGCAAATATATGCTGGGCAAGGTTGACCGCCGCATAGGCCACGGAAACCGGGTTCTGACCGATAGCCGTTTGCGTCCGCACATCCTTGGCCACCGAGAAGGTCGTCCGGAACAGACGCCCCAGTTCCACACTGGCCAACCCTTCCGCCTGTGAAACCGAATAGGACGACTTCAACTGGCCGAGAATCTGCGGCTCGCCCAATACCAGCGAGTCCAGCCCACAGGCTACTCGCATCATGTGCCGCACCGCTTCTTCATTCCAATAGGCGTAAGAGCAGCGATGCAATTCATCCACATCCAGCCCGTGATAATCGCCCAGCCATTCCAGGAGCGCACGTGTGCCTTCAAGCTCCGTTGCACAGTAGAGCTCGGTTCGGTTACACGTCGACAGAATCGCCACTTCAGACAACTGAGCCTGACAGCGTGCCTTGTGCAGCGCATCGGCCAGGGCTTCAGGTGCAAAGGCGACCCGCTCCCGCACCTCGACCGGTGCCGTTTTGTGATTGATTCCCAATGCCAGCAAAGCCATAAACGGTTCGCATCACCCCATTACAGACAAGCGCGACATCATACACCTTTGCAGCCTCCGGATTAAGCCGTCCGCATCTGTTCCCCGTGCAAGGAACCCAAACACCTATCCGTTGACCAATCCATATGGGCATGACAGTTGGTAACTCCCTGCTCTATAGTGAGCATTCAACCCTCCTGCAGGACCGGAAACGTGTATCGATTCAGCAAACGGCCTTTATTGATCAGTCTGCTTACCGGACTGATACTGAGCGGCTGCGGCAGCCAGACTCATCAGCCGACGGCGGCTTCGGCAACGATGGCATTCACGCCTTCGCCCTATACAGCGGGCGAACTCAACGCCAACAGTCTTTATCACCTGCTGACCGCCGAACTGGCCGGCAAGCAGGGGCGTTTCGACCTGGCGCTGGAGCACTACCTGCAGGAAGCCGAAGCCACCGGCGATGCCGCCATTGCCGAACGTGCCACACGCATCGCCCAGTTCCTGCGCCGCTCGGACGCCGTGTTGCAGGCCAGCGAGCTCTGGCACCAGGCTGACCCCGCCGCACTGGAACCCCTGCACCTGCAGGCCAATATTCTGCTGCATGAGGGCCGCTTCGACACCGCCCTGCCACTACTGCGTACCCTGCTCGAACAGGGTGGTGATGAAGCACTGGCCTTGATCGGAGGCCGCGTCAACGAAATGTCGCCTGCCACGGCCGGGCACTACTACCGCCTGCTCACGGAACTGCAGACCGACACATCCGGCCGGACCGACCTGCTGCTGACCCGCGCCCTGCTGCTGAAACAGCAGCAACAGCCGACCGCTGCCGCCCGTCTGTTGGAGCAGGGCCTGAGGCAATCCCCCGGCCAGGCCGAACTGACTCTGCAACGCGCCGAGCTGTACCGCAAGCAAAACGCTCCCGCCCAGGGCCTGGCCCTGGTGGAACGCGCGCTGAAAACGAACCCCGAACACCAGCGCCTGCAAGCCACGCGCGCTCAGCTGTTACTGCTAAGCGGACAGCCGACCCGCGCCTGGCGAGCCATTCAGGATCTGCTCGCCCTGCAGGACAACCCCCAGCTGCAGTATTACTTTGCACTGCTGTTGCTTGAAAATGAACGCTGGCAGGAAAGCCGCCAGCTGCTGGATCAACTGCTGGAGAGCGACCCGGATACAACCGCGCCACACTTTTATCTCGGCATGATCGCCCAAGCGCAACAGCAGTCCGAGCAGGCCCTGCGCCATTTCCTGCAGGTCGAGGACGGCCCCAACCTGATACCAGCCTATGCCCGCGCTCTGGCACTGCATGAACTGCCGCAGCAGGCACCGGAAGTGGAAGCCCTGATCGATTTTGCTTCCCGCAAGCACCCGAATGAACGCGAACCTCTGATCATTTTGTACGTCGAGTGGCTGCAACAGCAGGAGCTGCGCGAGGTGGCCCTGGAGACACTGAACGAAGCCCTGCAGACCACCCCCGACAGCGTCAACCTGCTCTACACCCGTGCCATGCTCAGCACTGCGGAAGAGTCGGAGCGAATGATTGCCGACCTGCGCCGGGCGCTTGTACTCGCGCCGGAAAATCCCATGGTGCAGAACGCGCTGGGATACACCCTTACCCTGTACACCGAGCAGCTGCACGAAGCACACGCACTGATCAGCCAAGCGCTGGCACAACAGCCCGAAGATGCCGCGACCCTCGACTCCATGGGCTGGATTCTGCACAAACTGGGACGTCACGGTGAAGCCCGTCACTTCCTGCAACAGGCTTACACCATCTACCCTGACCCCGAGGTCAGCAGCCACCTGATTCAGGTCCTCTGGGCACTGGGCAAAGAAGACGAAGCCCGCCAGTTGCTGAATAAGGAACTGCAACTGCACCCCGATAACGAGCACCTGCTGCAGGCATCCCATGCCATGGGAGCCGAGCACTGATGCGTTTACTGCTTCCCCTGTTACTGCTGACCGCCCTGCTGGGCGGCTGTAGCCTGACACCATCACAACAGCTCGGGCCCACCCTGACAATCGACCCCGAGCAGGCGCAACAACTGCAACAATGGTCGGCGGAAGGACGTATCGGTATCCGCTGGACCGAAGACAGCCAAAGCGCCAACCTGGACTGGGAACAGAACCTGGACCGCTACCAGATCCGCCTCAGCGGCCCCCTGGGTCAGGGCGGCCTGCGCATCACCGGCAGTGACCAAAGCGTCACCCTGCAGCGCTCCGGCGATGATCAAACCCACCAGGCTCCGACACCGGAAGCCCTGATGCAGCAACTGCTTGGCTGGCATCTGCCCCTGACCCAGGCACAGTACTGGATTCGTGGCATTCCCGCACCGGACACCCAGGCACACCCCCTGACCGGCCCGGTGACCGGTTTTATCCAGTCCGGCTGGCAAATCGAATACACCCGCCTGACCCAAGCCATCGGTAGAGTGCTGCCGGAAAAACTGCGCCTGTCTCGGGATGATCTGCGCATTACCGTGATCATCAATACCTGGGCGCAACCGGATGCGCCCTGAATACCTGGACAAGAATTTCGATTCAGGGGTTGATTTTTACCCATCCCTTGTAGAGAATATGCGCCTTCTTGGAGCGTGGTCCACACCACAGGAGACGACTGGGGTATCGCCAAGCGGTAAGGCACTGGATTCTGATTCCAGCATGCGTAGGTTCGAATCCTACTACCCCAGCCAATTACCATGACTGACTTCCTCTCTACTACATCAAACTCCGACGCAATCGAGAAGGTAATCGCCGTGTCTAAAATGATGGTCTTCACCGGCAATGCAAACCCGGAGCTGGCTCAGAAAGTTGTCGAACGCCTCGATATTCCGATGGGCAAAGCACAGGTAGGCCGTTTCAGCGACGGCGAAGTCAGTGTTGAAATCCAGGAAAATGTGCGCGGTAAAGACGTGTTCATTATCCAGTCCACTTGCGCACCAACCAATGACAATCTGATGGAGCTGATTGTTTTTGCTGACGCCATGCGTCGCGCCTCAGCTACCCGCATCACGGCTGTTATTCCCTATTTTGGCTACGCCCGCCAGGATCGCCGCCCACGCTCTGCACGTGTCGCGATCAGCGCCAAGGTCGTTGCCAGCATGCTCGCCAACGTTGGCATCGACCGTGTTCTGACCGTCGACCTGCATGCCGACCAGATTCAGGGCTTCTTCGATATCCCGGTTGATAACGTGTACGGCTCCCCAATACTGCTGGATGACATCGTCGACCAACAGTACGAAGACGTAACCGTTGTATCCCCCGACGTCGGCGGTGTTGTCCGCGCCCGTGCCGTTGCCAAGCAGCTCGACTGCGACCTGGCAATCATCGACAAGCGTCGCGAACGCGCCAATGAATCCCAGGTCATGAACCTGATCGGTGACGTCTCCGGTCGCACCTGCATTCTGGTCGACGACATGTGTGATACTGCCGGCACCCTGTGCAAGGCGGCCAAAGCACTCAAGGACAAGGGCGCTGTACGCGTGGTTTCCTATGTGACCCACCCGGTTCTGTCTGGCCCGGCAATCAACAACATTATCGGTTCCGAGCTGGATGAGCTGGTCGTCACCGACACTATCCCGCTGTCCGAGCAGGCACAGAAGTGTGACAAGATTCGTCAGCTGTCTCTGTCGCCGCTGTTGGCAGAAGCGGTTCGCCGCGTCTGCAACGAAGAATCCATTAGTGCCATGTTCCGTTAAGCGAATCTGGCGCTGACCCACGGGTCCAACAAGACCCGTGAACTGCCCGGCTCCCGTGGAGCCACAACATGCTGCATGCTTCTGGTCGCGGAGGTATGCAGCTTTAATTTATTAAGGTGTAAAATCACATGTCTACTTTTACTGTTAGCGCTGTTATCCGTGACGATCAGGGGAAGGGTGCGAGCCGCCGCCTGCGTCGTGAAGGTCTGGTTCCGGGCATCATCTACGGTTCTTCCGAGCCGAAAGCAGTTTCCGTTATCGCACGTGAACTGTACCGCATGCTGCTGGAAGACGGCTTCTACTCTTCTATCCTGACACTGGACCTGGAAGGTAAAGAAGAGAAGGTCATCATCAAGGACCTGCAGCGCCACCCGTCCAAGCCGGTTGTTCTGCACGCCGACTTCCAGCGCATCGACGAAAACCAGAAGATCAAGCTTCAAGTGCCGCTGGCGTTCGTTAACTTCGAAAAGTCCGCTGCCTCCAAGGCCGCAGCCAAGTTCGCCAAAGAAGCGTCTACCGTTGAAATCCTGTGCCTGCCGAAAAACCTGCCGGAAGTACTGGAAGTAGACCTGTCCAACATCGAACTGGGTCAGATTGCTCACTTGTCCGACATCACTCTGCCGGAAGGTGTTGAAATCGCAACCCTGCGCCGCGGCGCTGACCGTGACCAGAGTGTCGGCTACTGCTACGCTCCGCGTGGCGCCAAAGCCGGCAAGTAAGCTTAGGCGACAGGCACTGGCATGAAGGACCGGATTCAACTGATCGTCGGTCTCGGCAACCCCGGGACAGAATACAGCCAAACCCGCCACAATGCCGGTGCCGAGCTGGTGGAGCAGCTTGCTGCCCATCAGCACACCGCATTACAACCGGAGAAGAAATTCTTCGGCCTCCATGGCAAGGTCATCATCGACCACCGCCCCGTACACCTGCTGATTCCAACTACCTATATGAATCGTAGCGGGCAGGCGGTTGCGGCACTTGCCAATTTCTACAAAATTCCCACCAGTGACATACTCGTCGTGCATGATGAACTGGATATCCAGCCCGGCACTGCTCGCCTGAAACAGGGCGGCGGCCACGGTGGACATAATGGTCTGCGTGACATCATCAGCAAACTGGGGAATGATCGAAATTTTTACCGCCTGCGTATCGGCATCGGCCACCCCGGAAGTGCGGCCCAGGTCTCGGGATTTGTCCTGAGCAAGGCCCCGGTAGCCGAGCGTGATAAAACTCAGGCGGCAATCGACGAAGCTCTGCGAGCCCTGCCCCTTGCCGTCAATGGCGACTGGGCCAAGGCCATGAACCAACTGCACAGCTTCAACGGCTAACTTCAATTACAGGATCTAAGCATGGGTTTCAAATGCGGTATTGTCGGCCTGCCTAACGTCGGCAAATCTACGCTCTTTAATGCCCTGACCAAAGCAGGCATCGACGCTGAAAACTTCCCGTTCTGCACCATTGAGCCGAACGCTGGTGTTGTGCCCATGCCGGACCCTCGCCTGAATGCACTGGCTGAGATCGTCAAGCCCGAGCGCGTACTGCCCACCACCATGGAATTTGTCGATATTGCCGGCCTGGTTGCAGGCGCATCCAAGGGTGAAGGCCTGGGCAACAAATTCCTGGCCAACATCCGCGAAACCGATGCTATTGCCCATGTGGTACGCTGCTTTGAAGATGACAATGTCATCCATGTCGCCAACCGCATCCATCCATTGGAAGATATCGAAACGATCAACATGGAACTGGCACTGGCAGATCTGGAGTCCTGCGAGAAGCAGCTGCAGCGCGTTCAACGCACCGCAAAAGGGGGCGACAAGGATGCTATCGCCACCAAGGCACTGCTGGAAAAACTGATTCCTCACCTGGAAGAAGGCCAGCCGGTACGCTCCCTGGTACTGGATGAAGCCGAGTTGAAGCTGGTACCGACCCTGCACCTGCTGACCACCAAGCCGACCATGTATATCGCCAACGTCTCTGAAGACGGCTTTGAAGGCAACCCTTACCTGGATCAGGTAAAAGAGCTGGCCGCTTCCGAAAATGCAGAAGTTGTTGCGATCTGTAACAAGCTCGAATCCGAAATTTCCGAGCTGGAAGACGATGAGCGACTCGAATTCCTGCAGGATATGGGCATGGAAGAACCCGGTCTGGACCGTGTTATCCGCGCCGGATACAGCCTGCTGGGCCTGCAGACATACTTCACCGCCGGGGTGAAAGAAGTCCGAGCATGGACCGTTAAAATCGGTGCTACCGCGCCTCAGGCCGCCGGTGTGATCCACACTGACTTCGAGAAAGGCTTTATCCGTGCCGAAGTGATCAGCTACGACGACTTCATCGCTCACAAGGGCGAACAAGGGGCCAAGGACGCCGGTCGCTGGCGTCTGGAGGGCAAGGAATACATCGTCAAAGACGGTGATGTGGTCCACTTCCGCTTCAACGTATAAGCCCTGCGCCTGACACCGACTCCGGTGCCAGGCCCGTCATGGCAGGCAATATCGCTTTGCGCCTGCCATGACCATGCTTCTGGACTAGAAGCGCACACTCATCTGAATATACCCTTCCTGCACATCACTCTCGTCTGAATGCTCGCCCCGGTAACCAAAGCTGATATCGGTATTTTCCGATACCGGCACAACCAGTCCCGCATCCAGCACAACCGTATTTTCGGCAATCGGCGCGCCCTTGATCGTAAAGCGGCTGTCACCACTCAGGAAACGGTGCTCACTGACCGTATCAATATCCTCAACAGCATGGCGCCAGCTGATAGAGCCCTGCACACGCACCGGCAAGGGATCCGCGCCCAGCTCAGCACCACCGCGCACACCGACACTGGCAAAACCGGTACTCGACTCCGTGCGCCCCACCCCCAAAGCCGCCGAGCCTCCAGATTCCGTGAAGCTATCATTGCGCTGGTTCAGCCAGGACAGGCCCACAAATGGCTGTACCCAGCCATTATCGGACTCGAAGCGATAGCCCGTTTCGGCAAAGGCTTGCCAGCTACTGGCGTCGTAATCGGCTTTCAGTGTCTGACCCAGCGCATGCCGTTGCGTTTGCAACTGGTGCTGCCCGAACGTAGCCCCTAACCCCAGGTGCCAGTTGCTCTCCCAGTGGCGGGAGGCATAAACACCCAGATACAGACTATCCACTTCCGCAGAGGATGACCGCGCAGCAAGGTCCATATCACTGTCCTGATAGCCACCCAGTACCCCAAGGCGCCAGCCGTTTTGCAGGTAGCCATCCGCGCCCAGCAACAGGCCCCGGCTTTGGCTATCCAATGTCGCGATGCCCCTCTTGCCATTCAGTTCAGCGTCGCTGTACAACATGTCGAACCAGAGTCCGCTACTCTCATCCTTGGGGGCATACTGCAGCCGCTCCAGTGCCGCCAGACGAATGCCGCCGCTCTGTGTCGCCAGCTGGGCGCGTGCACTGGCATGCAGCTCCCCCGACAGCGCATTCAACGCCGCCCTAGCCTGGGCTTCACTCATATTCAGAATCTGGTCATAGAGTGGATGCCCTGCCGCCAATCTGAAGGCGCTACCACCGGTGCGACACTGGTTGCCGGACATGCCATCCAGACAGAAGCTCTGAATGGGTTCCGGTTCCGGTTCTGGCTCGGGTTCTGGCTCAGGTTCCGGCTCAGGTTCCGGCTCAGGTTCTGGCTCAGGTTCTGGCTCAGGTTCTGGCTCAGGTTCTGGCTCAGGTTCTGGCTCAGGTTCTGGCTCAGGTTCCGGCTCAGGTTCCGGCTCAGGTTCCGGCTCAGGTTCCGGCTCAGGTTCCGGCTCAGGTTCCGGCTCAGGTTCCGGCTCAGGTGGCGGCGTGATGACCCGCAGATCACTGATCAGGTAATAGGCATTGCCGTCATCGTCGGTACGGAAATCCAGATAGGCGTAGTCATCGGTCACGGTCTGCTGGCCGTTAACGGTCAAGCCACCAGCAGCCTGAACCAGAGTATAGCGGGCGCCGTCAGCATAGTTGGTCGAGCCATTGTCGGTGCCGTTTTCCGGTGTCACATGGACCAGCGCGCCATCCTCGATGGTGGCACTGCCGGCCACATCCAACAGGTCATTATGAGTACCGGCGGTGGTGCCGCCACCGATCAGTTCCACCTCGTAGGTGGCCCCAGTTCCCAGGGTCCAGTCACCGCCCACCGCGAGCGTACCGATGGAGTTGCCTGGAGTGATGGTACCGCTGTTGACAGTGACGTTACCCACTGACCCGCTGCCACCGAGGGCACCGCCGTTGACGTTGATGGATGAACGTTCGATAGAGCCATTAACCAGCAGAGTGCCATCTGAAATAGTGGTGCCACCGCTGTAATAGTGCGTGCCGGTCAGGATGGTTGTGCCGCTACCACGCTGATGAACGCTACCCGAACCGCGGCTCTCTCTCGTATCAGCCGCCAGAGTCAGAGTGTTGGTCTGGTTGAAATTGATAATACCCGTACTTTCATTCCCATCATCCAAACCGATTTCAATAGTATCGGCTCCAAGTGCCCCAGCGGTACTTGCCACGGACAGGTCCTGTCCGCCAAAATTGAGCACCCCCGTACCTTCATACCCCGCCAGGTAAAGAACTCCCTCGTCAATCGATGCACTACCACCATTTTCCAGTGTCAACGAACCAGTGCCATGCAGCCCAACCAGCATATTACCGGCATTCAGCGAAGACCCTGGACCACTGACCCTTACCGCAGAGTCAGAGCCAACACGTACCCCGTGGGCGACATCCACAACACCTTCGTCATGAATTCTCAGGATGCCCGAACCGCCGCTATTCATATCGATGCTACCGTCAACCTGCCAATGGGCACCGGTACCGCCAATATCGACCTCACCCGCGCCTGCCTGCCCAATGGTGGCTTGCGCACTAGCGACAAGACTTCCAGGCCCAATCTCCAGAATGCCAGTCTGTCCTGCAGTATCACCCACGGTCATCTCTGCAGCTCCATGGCTGATGCTGCCGCCCTCGCGCACGGCCAGGGTGCCATTGGAAAGGGTGGTGCCACCGGTGTAGGTATTGGTGCCAGTGACAATCAGGGTACCGGAACCCTCTTTGCTCAGAGATACCGGCGTGGTGCTTTCTCCCAGAAGGCCGCTAAAGGTAGCACTGTCTGTGCCCTCTACGGTAAACGTAAAGCCGGGGAAGTGATCCGGGAAGGACAGGTGATCACTGAAGGTTGCGCCATCCGCGAGGGTCAGGCCGGTACGGTAGCTTTCAGCCGTCAGGTCGTTGCCATCACCGCCCGTGGTAGAAAGCACAGAAAACAGTTCACCGTCACTGCCGAGGCTGCCTGTACCCGGAGTAAAGGTGCCAGCGATGAGATCTGCCCCATCATTGTCAATCAGGGTGTACTGACTATGGATTGGCAGGCTGTCTAGCGCATCCAGGGCGATGATGTCGATAACCACACCATCGTTCAGGGTAACACCACCGGCCACCGCCAAAGTGTCCGAGTCCCCGGCACTGTCCACCTCAAATTGCAGTGTGGAACCGGTGTTGGCTGTCACATTGCCGGTGCTGAGCGTGCCAATGGAGTTGCCCGGCGCCAGAGTACCGCCATTGAGCGTGACACCCGCCAAGGAGCCGGTGCCACCCAACACACCGCCACTCACTAGAGACTGTGAACCAGCGATAGAGCCATTGACCAGCAGGGTGCCATCGGAAATGGTGGTGTCGCCGGTGAAGGTGTTGGTGCCGGTCAGGATGGTGGTGCCGGTGCCACGCTGGTTGACGCTGCCCGTTCCACCGCCTTGTACGATATCGGCCGCCAGGGTCAGGGTGTCGGCCTGGTTGAAATTGATGGTGCCCGTGCCTGATGAAGCGGTAGTGCCGATTAGGAGACGGTCAGCGTCGAGCACGCCCGCAGTGGTCGGATCAGCAAGGTCGTAAGCGCCAAAATTCAGAGTGCCCAGGCCGCCGGAAGAGACCCCTAGATAAACCGCTCCACTGCCACCATTGATAGAAGCCGTCCCTCCGTTCGCCAGGGTCAGAGTGCCGTTTCCTTCACGGCCCAGTTGCAGAGACAGCGCCTTGAGCTCCGAGCCGACGCCGTCCACCGTTACCCGACCAGTGGCACCCGGGTTATTGCCCACGAAAAGGATGCCGGCAACCTCTACTTCACCTCCATCGCGGATCTCAAGGGTGCCCTCGCCACGGGCTCCAACATAGAGATGATCTGTCAGCCGCCATCGCGCGCCACTGCCTTCGACGCGAACCTCCCCGGCACCGTAGGTGCCAATAAACGACCGTTCACTGGTCACCGAACTGCCCGCCCCAATCTCCAGGGTGCCGGTCTGGCTGGCGACATCGCCCACATACATCCGCGCCGCACCATGGCTGATGCTGCCGCCATCCTGCACTGACAGGGTGCCGTTGGAGATACGGGTTTCGCCGGTGTAGGTGTTGGTGCCTGTGAGGGTCAGGGTGCCGCTGCCGGTTTTGGTGAGAACACCGGAGCCTGAGTAGTCACTTATAACTCCAGAGAAAAGCGTGTTGGTATCCAGGGCGCCGACTTCCAGGCTTTTCCCGTCATCAATCGTTACCTGACCACTGCCTTCAAGACTACCGATGGCACCAGACTCGAACAGCCTTAGCTCTCCATGGACGATATGTCGGGATGCGGCGCTAAGAGTGTTCGACGTGCGCCAAACATTCGCCAAAACCCCGCCAATTTCTATGGTGGTATCGCCGGTGTAAAGCCCGCCATCATTGCCGGCCAGATGAACGGCCACACCTTCTGAAACCCTGAGCCCCCCCGCTCCCGATATACCGCTTTTAAAATAGACGTTTTTGTTCGATGTTGGACCACTGGCAGCTACCCTAAGAGTGCTGTCGAGCACTACCTCGGGGTTAATATCTACATCAAACCAAGCATCCAAAGGTGATGACACATCAATTGTCGCGTCGGCCCCGTCAAAAGTGAGCTTGTCTGCGGCACTAGCGGCATCGACGACAATCACTGGGAAAATCGGGTTCGAGGTGGAGAAGCTCAGCCTGTTCACGGTGAGATCACCAAGATCGTGGGTCGAGCCGTTTCCGTAGTCAAAATCAAAATTCAGCTGCAGGTCCGCACCAGAAACCGGCACCGTGCCATCCGCCCAGTTGACACCATCCGACCAGCTCCCGTACGGCGCGATAAAGGTTTCCTCCACCGCCCCGGCGGGCGATACCCCCAGCAGCAGGCCGCTGAGCAGCACAGAGGCTTTGGTTTTACCCTTGCGGCGGCTGATTTCTGCAACCGCCATCCAGACCTGAAGCGCCTGATTCCAGACAACACGATAGGCGTGATTCATGAGTACCTCCCTGTAAACTTATGCTGGCCCAATGGCTGGCTCGAATGTTAATCCTCGATTATCGTCAAACGGCTGTTGGCCCACTATCGGATATCCGCAAACAACGCCTGCCCTTAGGATTAATCCGGGCGTTGTGCGAGGGTTTCGGATGGCCGCTGCCCGAACAGGTGCTTGTATTCTTGGGAAAATTCGCCCAGATGGACAAATCCCCAGCGCATGGCGACTCGGGTGACGGTTGTGTGGGCCGGCAGTGCGATTAACAGCTCTGCACGTACCCGGTTGAGCCTCAGCGTACGCAGATAGGCAACGGGAGTGAGCTGCATGGTGCTGCGAAAGGCATACTGCAGCGTACGTTCCGACACGCCGGTGGTGGCGCACATATCGGTAATGGAGGGCACCTGTCCCACTTGCAGGCAGGCATCCATGTAGTCTCGGGCGGTCGAGACCAGCCGCTGGGCTCGCCAGCCGGCACGGACGCTGCGGCAGACACCGGTATCGATCGCGGTTGCCTGGCTGAGCGCAACAACAACGCTATCACGCAGCAGCCGGGCGCAGTTGGCCAAGGGCAGCAGGCCTTCCGGTCTGCGGTGATGAAGCAGGGCGCTGAAATCAGCCATCAGACCGGCCGTGAGCTTGCTGTTGAACGCTTGCGGCGCTTCAGGACGCAGTACCTCATTGCCCTGACCAAGGATACGCGCCCCGTCCAGCAGACTGTCTTGATCGAGACAGAGGTAGAAGGTTTCGCTTGCCGGCATCACTCGGATATCCAGCTCCGCGTCTTTGGGCAAAAAATAGAGCCAGGAATCCATCGGGCTTAAAAACTGGGAAAAGCGCATTCCGGGGCTGACTGTTTTCGCAATGGACAGCGCACAGAGGTTGCCTTGGGTGACACCCCTTTTGTGGACCGCCTGGTTCTGGTGCTCATGTACCAGATGCATGCCATCCAGTGTCAGCGTTGCACACGCCCCCTGGTAATGCCCCGGGCTTAACTGATGCATTTCCAGATCAAGCCAGGGCTGAGCAGCCGCCTGCCGAGAGGCATCGTCCAGTTGATGATGTGCCTGCTTGCGTTCAACATTCATCGATAAACGATGCATGTGACTGATTTTCACTGCAAGCATTGTGTTTTATGATTTTTGCGCATTTTTATGCGTTTTGAACACTCGATCAGTTCTGGTAGCGTAAAAAAGAACTGTGTGGTCTTGCCCCCAACTGACTCAGTCTTTGGCCTACCATGAATAAAAACAAAAATGATTTTGAACACCTGAACAGCGATAGCCGTGCCCTTTGGGACTTTGAGGCGCAGGACTTTCCACTGCCGGATGGCGGCGGCATGGGGCGTCTGCAACGCTTTGATTTCAATAATGTGCTGCGGCTTTATCGGTCCGAATTCCGGGTCCAACGTGATTGCGTTATCGATACCAGTGCTGGCGAATCCGAACTGCCCAACCTGCTCTGCAGCGTACTCCTGTTAAGCGGCGAAATGCTGCTGGAAACCCCGGATGGCAAGCAATACAAAATCACACCTCAGTCCGGTATCGTTTACCGTGTGCGAGATAACGGCACCCGCTTTCTTATGAAAGGCGGCCAGACGCTTCGACATATTGGCGTGGCCGGTAAAATCTCCGGTCTGCACAAACAGCTTGGCGAAACACTGCCCGGCGCCCTCGCCTGCTTTTCCTCATTTCCCGAGTCCGGCGTTGTCAGCCGTAAAGTACCGGTCAACACCCGCCTGCGCAGGCTGCTGGCCTATGTGTTTTCACCCGGCGCCTGCGCATCCGACCCACTTCAGGAAATTGCGCTGGAAGGGGTGTCCATGTCTATTCTGGCCGAGATGGCTCGAACCATACTGGCTGGCGATACCGAGTGCGAGGAAAGAGCCTCACTCTGGGGGGAGCAGATTTTCGATAACCTGACGGCCTATATCCGGTGCAATCTGGACGCGCCACTCAAGGCAGAGGATCTTTGTCAGCGTTTCGGCATTCCTCGGCGCCAGCTCAGCCAATTGTTTCTGGTATCGGCACAGTGTACGCCCCGGGAGTTTCTGCGCCGCGAGCGGCTTGAGCGCGCACGGGAACTGATCGAGCAGGAAAGCGTTCCGGTCAAGTTGGTTGCGGCTGCGGTGGGCTACAGCCATGTCAGCAATTTTTCCAAAGCCTATCGTGATTACTTTGGCGAAACGCCAGGCCATACGCTACGGATGAGCGCGATCAATACAACCACTGATGAATAAGTGCTTGACGCCACAAACGCCCCCGTTTTGTCGTATAGGTACGGTAACCTGCCCCCTGTTTGCGCCCAATTATGACCACCCCTCATTTTTTTAAACTTCTTGTCTTTCAGAGGGTTGACAGAGTTACGAATTAAGGGAATAATCTGCGGCCTTGAAAGCACATGGCAATGTAGCTCAGTTGGTTAGAGCAACGCATTCATAATGCGTGGGTCGCAGGTTCGAATCCCGCCATTGCCACCACTTTCAAATTGCTGGGGTATCGCCAAGCGGTAAGGCAACGGGTTTTGATCCCGTCATGCGCAGGTTCGAATCCTGCTACCCCAGCCACTTATGTGTGGCAATATAGCTCAGCTGGTTAGAGCAACGCATTCATAATGCGTGGGTCGCAGGTTCGAATCCCGCTATTGCCACCATTCCTGATACTGGGGTATCGCCAAGCGGTAAGGCACTGGATTCTGATTCCAGCATGCGTAGGTTCGAATCCTACTACCCCAGCCATCTCCGCCTATACCTTCATCTCATTCTGTTCAGCTTCGTTTTTCGGCAGCCTGACATACCCGTCCTAACGTCGTATATTAAACCGGTATCGGGCATCAACGACGAGGGGACAACATGAGCGCCTCCAGTGACGAGATCATTAACGCACTCGCCAGACAGACCCAGCCGGATCCTTCTCGGCGCACTATCAACCTTCTGTTTGCACACTGTAACAACATCCAGATTGACCAGATTCTGAACCAGCTGCGTGCCGCCCGCTTCGCGCCACGCGGAGAATCGATCCAGAGCCTGTCTGAGCTGCAGAATGTGTTGAGCCGACGCACTTGGGACCTGCTGATCATGACCTGGCAGGAAACCTGCTCCAGCCCATTAACCCCCCAACAGACCCTAGAGCTGTTACGCTACCAGGATCGAGACCTGCCGATCCTGCTGTTACTGCCCGAAACACACTGTCAGACTCAAACCGACTGGCTGGAAAGCGGCATTCAAGCCGCCATCCCCGAACACAACAGCGTTCTGCTCCTGCTCACCGTACAGCGGCTGTTCGACGCTCTAAGCACACGCAGAGCCCTGTTGCAGGCACAGGTTCAGCTCAGCCGGCTGCGTGAATACAACCTGCGTCTGGTTGAACATGCTTCACTGGCGGTCTGCTTTGTCCACAATGGCCTTATACGCTATGCCAATGCCTGCTTTGCCCACCTGTTTGGCTACAACAGCGGGGAAGCCTTGCACCAGCACTCCCTGCGTCAGCTGATGCAGCCGCAATACCGCGAAGACCTGGATCTGATCCTGCATGAAAGCAGCCACAACGGCACTCGGATACAACGCACGCTCACGGCCGAGCGCCCCGATACCACCTGTTTCGAGGCAAACATGAGTATCGAACCGGCCGAATACAAAGAACAGATGTGCCTGCGTATTGAGGCCATTACCAACCTTGAAACTTCGACGCAGGCCTTCCGGGACAAGCACCCGCTGAGCGGCCTGCGCAATCAGTCCGCCTTTCTGGAAGCCTTGAATACCCTGTGCCAGAATGCGCACCTTGGCGGTCAGGACCGCAGCCTGCTATTGCTGTCTCTGGACCATTTGGAAGTCATTCAGGCCGAAGTCGGAACCGACGGGGTTGAGCTGATACTGCGTGACATCAGCACCATTCTGAAACGACAAGTCAGCCGCGCACACCTCCTCGCACACCTGGACAACAATACCTTTGCCATTCTAATGCACAATGCGGATCCCGATCGCGCCGTTAAACTGGGCGAAGCGCTATGCCACAGTATCAGCAGCCATATCTGCAAGGTGCAACAGACCTCCATTCATACGACGGTGTCGATCGGTGTCGTCATGATCAATGACAGCACCCCACCCCCGGAAGAGCTGCTGCAGCGCGCTCGAATGAGCGCCGCCAGCCTGCATCACGGTAACCGTCCCGGCAATGGCGTCAGCCTCTATCAGAGCGAACAGGCACTCCTGCCCAACATCGACACCCGAATGAGCAAACGCCTGCTCAATGCGCTCAAGATGGACCGCTTCCGCCTGCTCTACCAGCCGGTTGTCCCGCTGCGACTGAATACCCAGGCACAATACTACGAAGTGCTGCTGCGCCTGATCAGTGACAGCGAGCGCGCCCTGTCACCCAACGCCTTTATCGCACAGGCGGTCGCTCCCGAGGTGCTGATCGAACTGGACCGCTGGGTTATCACCACCGCTCTACACAAGCTCTCCGAGGCCTTTGGCCGAGGGGAGCGCGTCCACCTGCTGATCAACCTGTCCAGCCCCTCCTTGCGCAGTTCAGAGCTGCTGAATTGGCTGGGCGAGACACTCTGCCAGTCTGGCGTTCCCGCCGAATACCTTGTATTCCAGATCAGTGAAAGCGATGCGGCCGTGGATTTGATGGAAGTTCGCAACTTTACCCACGCCCTGCAACAACTGAATTGTCAGGTCTGCCTGAAGCATTTCGGCAGCTCGCCCAACTCGAATCACGTCTGTCGAGAACTCGACACCCGATTTATCAAGCTCGATGGTTCCTACGTTCATGATCTTGAGAGCCACACCCTGCCACTGGAAACGCTGGCATCCATGCTGGAGCCATTGCAGGCACAGCACAAGCTGATTATTGCCCCGCTGGTGGAAAAGACACGGGTTATCAGCGACCTGTACAGCGCCGGCGTACACTTGATTCAGGGCTACTACCTGCAGCAGCCGCAGGAACAGATGGAATATGATTTTTTCAAGGAGAGCCGGGACGGATAACCGTCCCGGATAGAGCAGGCTGCCTTCAGAGCAGACTGTCGCGATCGCGAAAGCCGATCAGATAGAGAATGCCATCCAGCCCCAGTGTCGAGATGGCCTGCTTGGCACTTTGACGTACCAACGGCTTGGCACGGAAAGCGATACCCAGCCCGGCAATGGACAACATGGGCAAATCGTTGGCCCCATCACCCACGGCAATGGTTTGCTCCAGGCGCACCCCTTCCCGCTCGGCAATCTCACGCAGCAGCTGCGCCTTGCGCTCGCCGTTGACGATCTGCCCCGTCACTTCACCGGTCACATGACCATCACGAATATCCAGCTCGTTGGCATACACATAGTCAAAGCCCAATTTCTGCTGCAGGAAGCGGCCAAAGTAGGTAAACCCGCCGGACAGAATTGCCGTTTTGAACCCCAGCGCCTTCAAGTGCCCTACCAGCTCGGCGGCCCCTTCGGTCAAGGGCAGTCGTTCGGCGATACGCTCCAGAACCGACGCATCCAGCCCCTTCAGAAGCGCCACACGACGCCGGAAGCTTTCATCAAAATCGATTTCGCCACGCATGGCCGCTTCCGTGATTTCAACAACCTGATCACCGACCCCGGCCTCTTTGGCCAGTTCGTCGATGACCTCGGCCTCGATCAGGGTAGAGTCCATGTCAAACACCACCAAACGGCGGTTGCGGCGGAAAATATCGTCTTTCTGAAAGGCGATATCCACATCCAGATCACTGGCCGCCTTCAGAAACTCTTCTCGCAAGGCAGCCGCATCCGCGGGCATACCGCGAACGGAAAATTCGACACAGGCTCGGGTACGCGGGCAGTTCTCGGCCTGCAGAGAGATGCGTCCCGACAAACGGCTGATATTGTCGATGTTCAGACCATGATCAGCGGCAATCGCCGTCACCCGAGCAATATGCTCGGCACTGATTTGGCGCGCCAGCAGCGTAATGATATGCCGTGACTTGCCCTGCCCTTCAACCCAGTTTTCATAGGCCGCACCATCGACCGGCTCGAACCGTACCTGCATGTTCATTTCATGCGCCTTGAACAGCAGATCTCGCAACAGCGGCGAGGATTCCAACTCGGTCGGCACTTGGATCAGCACCCCCAGCGACAACGTATTGTGGATAACCGCCTGACCGATATCGAGGATGTTGATATGGTAGCGGGCGAGAATACCGGTTATAGCCGAGGTTACGCCCGGGCGGTCGTCACCGGATAGTGTCAGCAGGATGATTTCGTTCATCGCACCCTTCCGTTAAATGAGGCATCGCTGGTAAAGCCAGCACTGGGCTGCAATTATATCAGAGGGAGCACCGCCCCCGCATTGTCGCTGTTTTCAATCTGTCCGGATGCCGTCGTGCTGGAGAACCTGCTTACTACACTGAGTCCGTCCCCTCCGCTCTTGCTGCTGCTGATTACACTGGTGGCTCTGCTTGAATCACTGGCGTTTGTCGGCCTGCTGCTGCCGGGCGTTGCCCTGCTGTTCGGTCTCGCCTTCGCCGCCAGCTCTGCCGGAGTTGGTCCCATGGCCTGCCTGCTGGCAGGATTCATCGGCGCCGTACTGGGAGACGGCGTCAGCTTCTTGCTTGGTCGCAAGGCCGCTCCAAGTATCAGACAACTGAACTGGATACAGCGCCATGCCGACTGGCTGGACCGGGGCGAGCGCTTTTTTCACAAATGGGGTGGCCTCAGTATCATAACCGGGCGTTTTGTCGGGCCGATACGACCGATTATCCCGTTTGTAGCGGGCAGCTGCGGCCTCTCGCCTGCTCGATTCACACTCTACAACCTGTTTTCGGCCCTGGGCTGGGCTCCACTGTACCTGCTGCCCGGCTATCTGACTGGCCAAGGCTTACACCATTTGCCCAACGAACTGATTCCTCTACTGTGGGGCCTGGTAATCCTGGTCTTTCTGCTGTTGCTGCTGCAGCAGGTCCATCACCAGTTACATCCCGACAAGGGGTTCTATCAATATTGCCGCCGCCACTTGCCCGCCGACTGGCAACCTGCACCGACCTTCATGCTTCTGTTTTCAGGCAGCCTGTTCCTGGCCACATCCCTGCTTGCACCGACTCCCGTCGGCCACCACCTCAACCAGCTGCTGCTGCCTCCATTGCAGGCGATTGGTCAGCAACTACCACTGTGGAGCCTGGCCATCACACTGCCGGGAGACCCCGCACTGGGCGTGGCACTGGCCGCCATCAGCGGGCTATACGGGCAGTATCGTTGTCGGCAGTCACAGGGATGGGGGATTCTATTGGGCGTCGGCTGCGTGCTGGGGCTGAACGCTCTGCTCAAACTCGCGTTTGCCCTGCCACGACCGGAAGGGGCCGTCCTGGAAAGCTTCAGCTTTCCCAGTGGACACGCCTCAAGCATTACGGCGCTGGTTGGCCTGAGTGTGGTCTGGGTCACCCATAATCGTCACCACGGCATTCGCCACCTCTGCTACCTCTTGGCCGCACCGATTATTCTGCTGGTTGCACTGTCACGCCCCATACTGGGTGTGCACTGGCCGCTGGATATTGTGGCCGGGTGTGCCGAGGGCCTGATCCTGACCACGCTCTACAGGGTCTGGCTCTATCGTTACCCGGCCCGGGACAAGATCCCGCTGTACTGGCTGGCCATCCTGCTGGGAGTGGCCGCCCTGTACAGTGGGCTGTATCTGGAAATGGCGGCTCAACGCTATTACGGTTGAGCCCGTTACGCCCGGGGCAATATCCGGGCGTATGCTGCTCCGACTTTTACAGGCCTGAAACAGGCAAATGCCTGTCAGCCCTTGCTCGGGCGTCGTGCCCGTGGCGGATGCTTGGGCTTATGCGCACGCTTGCGTTTGCTGCCGGACCCTTTATCTGCCCCCTTTTCCTGGCGAGCATGAGGTCCATCAGGCTTTTTTCCTCGACCTGCTCCCTTGCGACGACTTGAACGTTCCTCTTCGATCTGCCCCTTGGCCAGCTTTTCACGCTGAGTCTGCTTTTTCGGCTTGGCCTCCGCCATTTCACCGGCAATCTCGAAGTCAATCTTGCGCTCATCCAGATCAACTCGAACGACCTGAACTTCCAAGCGGTCACCCAGCTTGAAGACCTTGCGTGTACGATCACCGACCAGGCGCTGTTTGGCCGCTTCAAAATGGTAGTAGTCGCTGGGCAGTGCCGTGATGTGCACCAGCCCTTCAACATACAAGTCTTCCAACTCGACAAAGACGCCAAAGCCCGTGACTGCGGACACGACCCCTGAGTAGGTTTCACCAATCTGGCTCTGCATATACTCACACTTGAGCCACGCTACCACATCCCGCGTTGCCTCATCGGCACGACGCTCTGTCATGGAGCAGTGCTCACCCAACGCCAGCATCTGCTCGAGGCTGTAGTTGTGGCGGAACGCCGCATCAGGCTGAAACTTCTTCGGACGCTCCGCCCCCTTCACCTTGCCTTCGGCATGAATCGCGCCACGAATGGCTCGATGCACCAGCAGGTCGGGATAACGCCTGATCGGTGAAGTAAAGTGCGCATAGGCCGGATACGCCAGGCCGAAGTGGCCGTGGTTATCCGGACTGTAGACCGCCTGCTGCATCGACCTAAGCATCATGGTCTGAATGATATGACGATCAGGACGTCCCTCAATGGCTTCGGCCAGCTTCAGATAATCCTTGGGTTCCGGGCTGGCACCACCTGGCAGGTTCAGGCCCAGCTCGCCCAGGAAGGCGCGCAGGTTTTCCAGCTTGGCTTCTTTGGGACCATCATGAATACGGTACAGCGCAGGTTTGCCATACTTGTCCAGGAAACGCGCTGTCGCCACGTTGGCAATCAGCATGCATTCCTCGATCATTTTGTGCGCATCATTGCGATGGACCGGCACGATTTCATCAATCTTGCGCGTCTGATCGAAAACAATCCGTGTTTCCACGGTTTCAAAGTCGATCGCGCCCCGCTCGTCCCTTGCCTTGCGCAGTGCCTTGTACAGCGCATGCAATTGATCGATATGCGGCACCACCTCGGCATATTCCCGGCGCCAGTGCTGATGCTCTTCCTGGTCGGCATCAACCATGGCACCCACTTTTGTGTACGTCAGGCGCGCCTTGGAGTTAATCACCGCTTCATAGAACTTGTAACCGGACAGCTTACCTGCACGGCTGACCGTCATCTCGCAAACCATGGCCAGGCGGTCGACCTTGGGGTTCAACGAACAAAGGCCATTGGACAGCAGCTCAGGTAACATGGGGACAACAAACTCGGGGAAATACACCGAGTTACCACGCTTCACTGCCTCACGATCCAGCGGCGAGTCCGGCTGTACATAGTAGGACACGTCCGCAATGGCAACCCACAAACGCCAGCCGCCGAAGGTTTTTTTCTCGCAGTACACCGCATCGTCAAAATCTTTTGCGTCTTCACCATCAATAGTGACAAACGGCATATCGCGCAGATCGAAACGACCGCTCTTGTCGGCTTCCCGCACTTCCGGGTCCAGCTCGCCAATCTGCTGCTGTACCTCCTCCGGAAATTCATCGGGAATTTCGTAGTTATGGATGGCTACCTTGATCTCCATGCCCGGGGCCATACGGTCACCCAGCACTTCCACCACGCGTCCACGTGCCGGCTGTTTGCGGGTCGGTTGCTGAATCAGCTCAACCACCACCAGCTGGCCATCTTCATACTCGAGCCCGGTGCCGGGATCGGGGATAACCATGATCTGGTTGGTGATGCGCTGATTCTCGCAGATCAACGTGCCAAAACCGCCTTGCCCATCAAAACGACCGACCAGCTTGCTGGTACAACGCTCCAGCACTTCGACAATCTTGCCTTCGCGACGTCCCCGGTGGTCAATACCGATCGATTGCACCAGCGCACGATCGCCGTCAAAAACTTCGCGCATGTTACGCGGGCTGAGGAACAGGTCATCCCCCCCGGCATCCGGCTGCAAAAAGCCGAAACCGTCACGATGGCCGATGACACGTCCCGGGATCAGATCCATCTTGCGGATCAGCCCGTATTCACCCTTGCGGTTGGAAATCAGTTGCCCGTCACGGCACATGGCGATCAGGCGACGGCGAACACCTTCAATACCGTCTTCGTCTTCGATGCCGAGCTCACGGCACAGCAGCGGGTGGCTAATCGGTGCCCCCCATTTTTCCAGAAAGTTCAGCAGAAAATCTCTGCTAGGGACCGGCTGGTCATATTTCTCAGCTTCCAACCGAGCGTTGGGGTCCTTGTCTTGCCAATTTTTAGTCATTAAATATCCAATATTGTCTGTAACAGTGATTACACTGCCAGAAACGACTTTCACTCAGAATAGTCGATAAATCCATAAAAAATAAAGCCGGCAGTGCCGGCTTTACAAATATCAAGGCAACTCTTCTGCCTCTTCCCCTTCCTCTTTTCGGGGTGGCAATAAATCGTCTCGAGTCACCTTCAGTGCCAGTAGGGCATTGGCCGCCACATACATGGATGAGTAGGTACCTATCAGTACCCCCACCAGCAGGGCGATCGCAAAGCCATGAATCATTTCGCCCCCGAAGTAGAACAGCGCCACCAACACCAACAGAGTGGTGATGGAGGTCATCAGCGTACGGCTCAGCGTCTGGCTCAACGACGCGTTCAATACTTCGATGGCATCCTCCTTGCGCATGATGCGGAAGTTTTCACGGATGCGGTCGTAGACCACGATGGTATCGTTGAGCGAGTAACCGATAACAGCCAGGACTGCGGCCAGTACGGTCAGGTCGAACTCGATGCCCAGCAGCGAGAAGAAACCCAATACAATGACCACGTCATGTACCAGCGCAATCACGGCACCCAGCGAGAACTTGAGCTGGAAGCGGAACGCCAGGTACACCATGATCATGAACAGTGCCAGCAGCATGCCGAGACCACCCTGCTCACGCAGCTCTTCACCCACCTGAGAACCAACGAACTCGTTACGGCGCAGCTCCAGTACCTGGTCGGTATCGGACTGCAGCGCACCCAGCACCTTGTCGCCCAGTTTGGGGTCATGGTCCGCCTGCAGACGAATCAACACATCCCGAGGCGAGCCGAAGGTCTGTACCGTAACATCGGCAAAGCCCTCCTCCTGCAACCGGCTACGCACCTGTTCAAGATCGGCCTGCTGCTCATAGCCGATTTCAACCAGGCTGCCGCCGGTAAAATCCAGACCGAACTTGAGGCCATTAACCGCCAGCGCGACGATTGAGCCCAGTACCAGAATCAGGGAGAACGCCAGCGCCAGCTTGCGTATCCCCATGAAATTGTAAATTTTCTTTGCATTGGCCATGGGGAACTCCTCAGATCATCACTTTTTTCAGGGTGCGACCGCCGTACACCAGATTCACCAGTGCGCGGGTCACCAGCAGCGCGGTGAACATAGAGGTCAAAATACCGACCGACAACGTCACGGCAAATCCCTTGACCGGGCCGGTGCCCATGGCAAACAGAATAACAGCCGCAATCAACGTGGTGATGTTCGCATCCAGAATCGTGGTGAATGCACGGCTGAAACCGGAGTGAATGGCGGACTGTACCGGCAGGCCGTTCCGCAATTCTTCCTTGATACGCTCAAATATCAGGACGTTGGCATCAACCGCCATACCCACCGTCAATACGATACCGGCGATACCCGGCAGCGTCAGAGTGGCCGACAGCAGCGACATCACGGCCACCAACAGCACCAGGTTCAGGGTCAGGGCCACGTTCGCCAGCAGACCAAAAACCTTGTAGTAGATCAGCATGAAGCACAACACCAGGGCAAAGCCGATCTGCACCGACAGTGTACCCAGCTTGATGTTTTCCGCCCCCAGGCTTGGCCCAACCGTCCGCTCTTCCACAAAGTAGATCGGCGCTGCCAGAGCACCGGCACGCAGCAACAGAGCCAGCTCGGACGACTCCTGAGCACTGTCCAGCCCCGTGATACGGAAGGAGTTGCCCAGCGTGCTCTGAATCGTCGCCAGGGAAATAATGCCCTTTTCGGTATACGGGATACGCTTCTCGACACGCTCGCCATCGATGGTTTGGACCAGCGTACGCTGCTTATGTTCAACAAACAGTACCGCCATGCTGCGCTGAATAGCGTTGCGCGTCACGCGGCTCATCATCTGGCCACCTTTGGCATCCAGCGTAATGGAGACCTGCGGCATGCCATTTTCATCAAAGGCGGCCTGCGCATTGGATACGCTGGAGCCAGTAATGATGACATCCTTTTCCAGGGTCGCCTTACGATCGGCGTTATTGCGGAAACCATAGATCTCGGTGTCGGCACGACTGGCGTCCGGACCCGCTTCCAGGCGGAATTCCAGATTGGCCGTTTTACCGATAATACGCTTGGCCGCCGCTGCGTCCTGTACGCCCGGCAACTGGACCACGATACGGTTGCGTCCCTGACGCTGCACCAACGGCTCGGCAACACCCAGTTCGTTAACACGGTTACGCAACGTAGTCAGGTTCTGCTTGATCGCATAGTCTTCGATCTCGCGGATGGTCTGCTCCGTCAGATTGACGTACAGCCAAGCCTCGCCATCAACCTCGTCGCTGTCGACCAGGAATTCCTGATACGTACGCAACAGCAAGCCGGAAGCCGCATCTCGAGTATCCGTATCCACAAAACGGATGGCCAGACGACCATCATCCAGATGCTCGACCACGCGATAGCGCAGTTTTTCTTCCCGCAGCTTGGCCTTGATCTCGCTGACGTACACATCGAGACGCTGTCCTACCGCCTGGGCCATATCCACTTCCAGCAGGAAGTGCACACCGCCGCGCAGGTCAAGACCCAGCTTCATCGGCCCGGCACCGATATCATCAAGCCAGGCCGGAGTTGTAGGGGCCAGGTTCAGGGCAACAACGTATTCGCTACCCAATTGGTCAGCAATCGCCTCTTTCGCCGCCAACTGAGCGTCAGAGTTCGGCAGACGCACCAGCGCCATGCCTTCTTCCTGCATTTCAGCACCCTTCACCTGAATACCGGCCGCCTTCAGCGCAGATTCAATCCGCGTCAAAGTGCCATCGTCCACTTGTGTCGTCCGGGTCCCGGATATCTGCACGGCGTAGTCATCGGGGTACAAGTTGGGGGCTGCATATAAACCGGCAATAGCCAGTACCAGCAGGATTAACAGATTCTTCCACAAAGGGTAGCGGTTGAGCATCGTGCTCTATCCTCACCAAAAACAAAAGCGCCACCGGAAACAGTGGCGCTGGATCACTCAAAACAGGGAATCAAATACCCTTGATCGTGCCCTTGGGCAACTCGGCAGCCACATGGGCCTTCTGGAACTTCAGTTCGGTGCCTTCAGACACTTCCAATACCACGTAATCATCGCTCAGGCGGATCACCTTGCCAATGATGCCGCCGGCCGTGATCACTTCATCACCCTTGGCCAGGTTGGCAATCAGGTTTTTGTGCTCTTTGGCACGCTTGGCCTGGGGACGCCACATGAAGAAGTAAAAAATCAGACCAAAGCCGACCAGAAACAGAATGTTGAACATACCCGCATCAGGCGCTGCTGCAGGGGCCTCGGCGGCCAGTGCCGGAGAGATGAAAAAGCTCATTCAGGTTGTACTCCCGATAACATTGGATAATGTACGTTTTTTATGCCGTCAGCGGCGGTGTTTCCTCGCCGCGCCGGCGATAGAATTCGTCTACAAAGTCGCTCAATTTACCCTGTTCAATAGCGTTGCGCAAACCAGCCATCAGCTCCTGATAATAGTGCAGGTTATGGATTGTATTGAGCTGCGCACCCAGAATCTCCCTGCATTTATCCAGATGATGCAGATAGGCGCGGCTGAAATTTTGACAGGTGTAACAGCTACAAGTTTCATCAACCGGTGCTGTATTCGTTTTATTGGCCGAATTGCGGATCTTGACGATACCGTTGCGCGTGAACAGAAAACCATTACGGGCGTTACGGGTCGGCATCACGCAGTCGAACATGTCCACGCCCCGGCGCACACCTTCCACCAGATCTTCCGGCTTGCCGACACCCATCAGATAACGCGGCTTGTCTTCCGGCATTTTCCACGCCAGGTGATCCAGCACCCGCTTCATGTCTTCCTTGGGTTCACCCACGGACAGACCGCCGATGGCATAACCATCGAAGCCGATCTCGGTCAAACCTTCCAGAGACTCGTCACGCAGGTCTTCATACATGCCTCCCTGAATGATGCCGAACAGTGCCGAAGGGCTGTCGCCATGAGCATCCTTGGAACGCTGAGCCCAACGCAGAGACAGACGCATGGAGTCGGCTGCTTCCTGGTGCGTAGCCGGATACGGCGTACACTCATCAAAGATCATGACAATATCGGACCCCAGTTCACGCTGAACCTGCATGGAGCTTTCCGGTGTCATCAACACCTTGCTGCCATTGACCGGCGACTGAAAGGTCACGCCCTGTTCGGTAATCTTGCGCATTTTTCCCAAACTGAACACCTGAAAACCGCCGGAGTCGGTCAGGATCGGTCCTTTCCAGTTCATGAAGTCATGCAGATCACCGTGTTGCTGAACAATCTCGGTGCCCGGGCGCAGCATCAGGTGAAAAGTGTTACCGAGGATAATCTGAGCACCCGTGGCTTCGATATCACGCGGCGTCATGCCCTTCACGGTGCCATAGGTGCCCACCGGCATGAATGCCGGGGTTTCCACCACACCACGGGGAAAGGTCAGACGACCACGGCGTGCCTTGCCTTCAGTGGTCGTGGTTTCGAACTTCATGAAACATTCTTTTCTCACGCTGACTCCTCGTCCGTCGCCTCGCGACGGGTCAAAAACATGGCATCGCCATAACTGAAGAAACGGTAACGCTCGGCCACAGCCTCGGCATAGGCATCCATCATCGCCTTATGGCCGGAGAAGGCACTGACCAGCATCAGCAGGGTCGATTCGGGCAGATGGAAGTTGGTGATCAATGCTTCCACGGTGCGGTAGCAATAGCCGGGGTAGATAAAGATATCGGTATCGCCGTAAAACGGCTCGATCTCACCGGACTGACTCGCGGTTTCCAGACAGCGCACGCTGGTCGTCCCCACAGCGATAACACGGTTGCCACGCGCCTGCGCTGCTTTCACCGCCGCACAGGTCTCCTCCGAGACCTCGATATATTCAGCATGCATATGATGTTCGTGGATGTTATCCACTTTCACCGGCTGAAAGGTACCGGCGCCCACGTGCAGGGTCACGAATGCCTGCTCCACGCCCATTGCCTTGAGCTGCTCCAGCAAAGGCTCGTCGAAATGCAGACCGGCCGTCGGTGCAGCCACAGCACCGGGCTTACGGTTATACACCGTCTGGTAGCGCTCACGATCCGACAACTGATCTTCGCGGTTCATATACGGTGGCAGCGGCATATGGCCATGCTCTTCCAATGCGCTGACCAGATGACCGTCCAGATTGGTAAAGCGAACCTCGAACAGGTTCTGCTGACGACCGACCACCTCGGCTTCAAGCCCCCCTTCCAGCGTCAATGCAGTGCCCGGCTTGGGGGCACGGCTGGAACGGATATGTGCCAGCGCTTCGCTGTCAGACGTCACGCGCTCTATCAGCATCTCGATTTTGCCGCCGCTGGCCTTCTGGCCAAACAAGCGTGCCGGGATCACACGGGTGTCATTGAACACCAGCAGATCGCCGGGCTGCAGCAAGGAAGGAAGATCGGAAAACTGACGGTGAACCCGTTCACCACTGTTGCCATCAACACACAGCAGCCGGCTGGCGCTGCGCTGCTCCAGAGGATAGCGAGCAATCAGCTCCTCCGGTAGCTCAAAATAGAAGTCTTTTACCTGCATGAGTTCAAACTGGACGCCTGTTGGAAAGGCACAATTCTACCTGAGTAACAGCTTTTTTTCAGTCACCATTGACGAATGGATTCAACCCAATATAATATGCGCCTACTTTCCGGGTCAGCCACTGATCCGAGACAGTGCCAGCGTGGTGAAATTGGTAGACACAGGGGATTCAAAATCCCCCGCCTTAACGGGTGTGCCGGTTCGAGTCCGGCCGCTGGTACCACTTATTCAAGCCATTGAATAAGCACAGAAAAAGCCTATAAATCAAAGGCTTTGACAAGCAAGCGGGACCGAAAGGTGGCCGCTTTTTTTGTGCCTGAATGCCCCGCCCGGTCCATATCCTGTCCACCGTCTGTGCAATATCTGTGCGTCACGACATCCAACAATATCCAACACGCTCCAACGGTATCCACCATCGCGCTTGAACTACATGTAGTGATAAGACTCGGAAAGCCACTCCAATGAGAGCAAGTTTCCGGTCTACTGTCCGGTTTTTTTTAATGTAGCATGCGAAAGGCTGGCTTTAGACCCAAAACAAGCTAAGCCTACGCTAGAACAAATAAGTTCATTAACGAATGATCTGTTTATCAAACTTTCCTTCAGGCTTCGATAAATCATTAGGCTAGCGACTCACAAGCCTTCTCACAATTCGTTTACCACCATATTCGTTACAGAGGGGGACTATCAGTGCTCAGTCCCCCAAAGTTCCTGATAACTGGGCCCATCCGAGTATGGCCGTTGAGTAGGTTTGTCGATCTGGATAGTTACCGGTATAGGGAAGTCGACACCCACCATTGCTACCTCCCCTTGCTTTAGGTTCGGAAGAAATGCAGCTGCTGATCGATCAATTTCACCGCATGCCCTTTCAACTACCTCTCGATCCCGATCATTAGTGAGCCGGTGAACCAGCAGCGTTCCCATTTGGCTTAGCACCCCCTCCGTAATATCTCGTGGTCGCTGAGTCGCTAGGCATATATTTAAACCGTACTTTCGCCCTTCCTTGGCTATAAGCTCAAACGCGTCCAAGTTCATCACATAGTCTTCTTCGCCCAGCGACTTACCAAGGAAATTGTGAGCTTCATCTAAAATAACCAGCAACGGGCTGTTACGAAACGCCTCGTCACGAGCTCGATGTAAGAGCATTCGGCCAATTGCATTGGCGATTACCTCTCGTGCACCAAATTCATAGCCAATCGAGCTCATGCAAATCCTCAAGACGGACTCACTGCCAGCAAGGAAGGCATCCATCTTATCAGAGAGACTCGGCAGCTGAGGCTCAGGGCTAAAGACGCATGACAATGAGGTCGAGCCAATTACGCCTAGTATTCTTGTCAACAACGAAGAACAGTAGGAAAGCTCATTTGAAGCGCCTCCCCAGTGGTCGGGCCGTCGTAAATCTTCTGGGAAGCAGCATTCTTCAACCACTTGTCTGACCAAAAGACTAACATCGAACTCCTGAGCAGGGTTATCCACCAACTTAGCGTTGTTACCGGTATTAAGTGCTTGCCTATAATTGAAGCGGGGCTGGTTAACTTTGGGAAAATACCCATCTGTAGCTAACTCAGGAGCTAATTTGGCTAGCCTCAAGCTTTTTATCGCTTCGCGCAATTTAGGGCCTTGGGTTTTGCCGGAAGGTTGGAACAGCGCGATGAAATCTCCTTCATTGAAGTCGCTCGGAGGTATCCTGATTTCAATTGAATTAAGCGCTTGGTGAAGAGGAGCGCCTAGGTGACAGTGGCTAACATCCTCGCCACTAAGTGATCGGTACTCGCTGGTAGCATCAAGCAGGACTATCTTGGCTCGATACTTCCGACACTCTTGAATAATTTTGGCGGTCGTCCAACTCTTCCCCCCCCCAGTTGATCCTAGAATTGCACAGTGCCGCCCGAAGAGACGCTCAGGAGTCACAGAAATGGGGAACCCATCCTCTCCAGACACCACCCCGAGCTCTAAAGATACAGCCGGTGCCCGAGTCTCTATCCCGTTGTGGGTTAACAAAGGAATCATCGAAACAAACTGACCAGGCGCAGAAAAAATACGGTCACCTAGGCGTGGATATGCGCTGATTCCTGCCTGTACCTTCAACAGAACTGGATGAATCGATCCCAACAACCGAATGATTCCAATCGCGTCGACTTTACTCAATCCGTCGAAATCCTGTGAAATCTCGCTCCTGTCCCGATCAGGAAGAGAAATCTCAATAATCCGGCCTAAGAGAATGGTCTGCTGGGCTTCAATCAGCACCAATTCTCCAACCTCCCCCTTACCATAGCGATTTAGATCCATGTAATGGCCGCTAACCTCACCAGCATGCGCTAAGTTCACTTTGACATACTGGGCAGCAACGCTAGAGACCACACCAATCTTTAAGTCACTTATTAGTATCCCGGTAGTAGAGATGTCATGAATCATTGCTCCCACCCCACACGACGTACGGCATTAGCCAACTGTTCTGCCGGTGACATAGCACGCAGCGAAGGTATTTGGTCAACAACATCAGAGAACGAGCCACTAATGAAATGGATGTCAAACCCTTTCAGCGCAAGCTCCTCGAACTTCGCCCAGTATGGACTGGAACCATTATTCCCTCTGTTGTGCAGATGATGGATGCAACGGTGGTCCGTCAGGATCAGTTTCAAACTCGGATTTGACTGGATGGCAGAGAGAATAGGCTCGGACAAATGGTCATCATTGAAGCCAAAGCCCGCGACCAATAAGCAGCTGTTAGATTGACGCAAGAAATCCAGAAACCTAGATAATAGCTCCAAATGCGGCTGGATAAATGCCTGTTGATACTTACCTTTCGCGGGATAAATCAGGCATGCCTTATCTGGACTTGGCTGACTACTCTCGAAGATTTCGTTACCTTCTCTTTCCCAGCTCACCGATCCGTGGAGCTTATGCAGTTGGAATATCCCCTCGACAAACTCATGATTATCCATTTCACGACGCACGACATCATAGTTGAAATGCCTACCGTCAAACCGACGTTTCCTCGTGTATGAAAACCCATCGACAACCATCATTCCAAGATCCGACGCAGCTGTCTCGAAACACATGTCATAGTTGGTAGTAAAAACTTTCAATCGAGGATCCCTTACACGACGTCGAGCCAGTTTCTGCAGCAAATGCCGATAGCAAGCTATGTCGGAGGCAGGATCAGCAAGAAAGTTCGTGCACTGAACAAGAATTTTCTCTTTAACCTCCAACAAATACTGCACAACCACATCATCCTCATTGAACGAGAGGTAGGCGTCACATTGAGATAGAAAGTGCTCAATATTGGGACTTTCCCGCTCCGCGTAGCGGACTTTATCACATACGGCAGCTGCTGCTTCGGTTAGTTCATTTCCTTCACCCTGACACATACAGCTCTGCCAGAGTTGCCACATACTGGGCCCCTTGACCGCCCCTAGAGAGGTACCACTACCTGCGAAGAAGCCTAGATTCGGAAACTGCAATGCTTTGCTGAACAGGTCAGTCAGAACAGCACGGTTATTCTGAATTTGGTCTTGCTCATCTGATTCAACTTGCTCTTTGTTAAAAACTACCTTGTACGCATCCTCCGTGATTGGTAGCCAAATGCTGCTACCCGGAGGCTTATAGGCGAGTTGCCCGTCGTAGGAAGGAGGTAAAGGTACAAGGGGTTGTATAGGCATGACGACAGTCCTGTTTTGTCGAAGATTAGACACAAACTAGCGCGAATTCCGGAACGATACGATCGAAATCTAAGTAGAGCAATAGTGCCATATTAATGTAGATTTCCTTCAGTTTAATTGTCGCAACCAAACCTCCGAAAGCGGCCTAAAATATCAGCCGTAACGAATCTCAGAGTAACCAGATATTAAACCTCCGGATATCCACTTCCGGAGGTTTTCAATGGACAAACAATTCAAGTTCACTGATGCCCGTATCCGGGCATTACCCGCCAACTCTGCCTCATCCCGCAGTACTGAGCTGGAGGTTAGCGATACCGAGCTGACTGGTCTCAAGTGCCTGTCAGGCAAGAGTGGCAGCAAGCGCTTCCTGTTGCGCTACACCTTCAACAGCCGAAAACGCAGCATCACACTGGGCCGCTTCCCTGATATCGACGTTGCCACCGCCCGCAAGGCCGCACGGCGTTGCCGGAGCATGCTGGCCGAGGGTATCGACCCCAAGGCCGAGCAGGAGGAACAAAGCCTTCAGCCCACCCTGTCGGAGTTCTTCTGGCAGACCTACCTGCCCTACCAGAAGAAGCACACCCGGTCCTGGGGCCACGAGATCAAGCGGTTCCGCAACCATATTGAGCCACGGTTCGGCCACCTGCTGTTCCGTGATCTGAAGGCGGCGCAGGTACTCCAGCTTCAGCTGGACCTGAACTCACCCAACTCGCGCCGATCGGCGCTGGCTCCAGCCACCTGTAACCGCATCATTGGGCTACTGAAAACCATGGGCCAGCTGGCGCTGCGCATGGACGTGATCGACGTGAATGAAGCCATGAAGATCAAGCAGCTACGGGAGGACAACATTCGTACCCGTTTTCTGGACGTGCAGGAGCTGAAGGCGGTGATCCATGAAGCCCGCCAGTACAAGAACCCGTTTGTCGGCGGCTTTATAGCCCTGCTGGCGGTCACCGGCTGTCGTAACAGTGAGATCCGATTGGCCAAATGGGAACAGATCGACAAGGCCCGTCAGACGCTGTACCTACCAATGACCAAGAACGGCCAGAGCCGGGAGGTGTACCTGTCCGATTTGGCGATGGAGATTATCGAGGAAACGCCGATTGTCGCGGGTAACCCGTATCTGTTTGCCGGGCGCACACCGGGGCAACCCCTGAAGGACTGCCGGACAGCCTTCCAGCGGATACTGGTCAGGGCAGGTGTTCCCGACCCCGAGGAGCTGGTGATCCACTCACTCCGACACAGTGTCGCCAGCTGCTTGGTATCAGCGGGCATGACCCTGTATGACGTGAAATATCAGCTGGGGCACCAATCGATCCAGAGTTCAGCCCGGTACAGCAAGCAGACCCTTGAGCGTCAGCGTAACACCAGCAATACGCTCTGCGAGTTGGTCCGCTGATACGAGCCGATCTACTGATGTAACCACCCACTTCCCCCTTCAGGCTCTATCCGTTCGCGGATAGGGCCTTTTTACGTTATGGAGCATTCACCATGTTCGTCACCCTGAACTGGCCTTGCGCCAGCACACTCCCGGTCCCCGCCGAGACCTTCACGGATTTAAGGTATCACCTGCTGGAGGGGTTCCCTTCCGAAGCGCAGGCCCGACAGTACTGGGAAGACATTCCCACCGTATTGATCCTGCTGGAGCCGGAGGATGGTCCGGACCAGTTGGAGCAGGCATCAGATAGCGTTCAGCGGCAGATCCAGTTCGTACTGGCGTATCCCGAGTTCGTTGTATCCATTGCCGGTGGCTACCGGTTGGCCTTGGGCATCTTTTCCGATGAAGGCTCCGGTATCTATCTGCTTGTGCATAACCAGTGTCCGATTGCACAGGAGCTGGCCGATGCCTAATCCACAGCCTGACCTGCCCATCAACAGCCTGCTTGCCAAGCTGAAGGCGATCCGAGGGATGAAGGAGCTGCTGCACAAGGCGGTGTTGCTCTACATCCTGCTGCTGGATGCGGACGTACCCACTCGGGTGAAGGCGGTGGTGATCGCCGCCCTGCTCTACCTGATCGATCCTCTGGATGCGATACCGGACCTGTCTCCATTCGTGGGTCTGCTGGATGACCTCGCCGTGATCGTGGCGGCACTGAGCGTCATCTCCGGCCAGATCCACCCACACCATGAAGACCAAGCCCGATCGTTCGTAAACGACCTGTAATCGAGGAATTTATTATGTCCCAGCCAAAGTCTATCGCTGCGCCTGCCAGCGCTGAAAAGGCCTCTCTCAAAGAGAAGAACGCCATCAAGGACGCGCTGTTTAAATTGATCATTGAGCGCGGTGTCGCTGACAAGCTGAACCCGAAGGCAACCGGCAAGGTGTACTTCCAGCTGGCCCGACACACTGAAGAGAACCGGAACTACTTGCGTATTGATAGTAACGACAGCGGTGGGCTCCACTCTCGGGAGTGGATACCACTGGAGTCCTTGGTCGAGCAGCTGAAGGCGCAAGCCGGTCATCCGTTCAAGTCCTTAATCCTGAAGAGCTGCATGAAGGGCAAGTCAGCCAACAACGCATCCTTCTTAGCCGCGATCCTGCGCTCACCCGAGATCAAGCTGATCCAGCCTGCCGAGAAGAACCTGTTCCTGCATCAGCTGGTGGAGGACTTCGACGCCCGATCGGCCGCTCTGCTCAAGCGCACCAAGTAAGTGCCCGTGCATACCGCTCACCGGTAGCGCACCACCCTCTTCCTCCCTGAATTAAGGACACCACTATGTCACTGCCAATACTGACGGACGGCCTTGTGCTGCCTGTTTCCCACGCGTTAATCCAGATCCTGACCGAGGAGCTGACCCGACATGCACCGGGGCTGGACCCTGTACAGGAGGCGTCCGTGATCACCTTCAACTTCCGTGACCGGGACTACTCCGCTGCACGGGGTGGCTACCATCCGGTCGAGATCCGTCTGTCTCGCTCAGACAATGGGTTCCGGTTCGATTACCTGACGGACTTCTCCTATGTCGGGGCGGGCTGGGATATCGAGCTGGCCAAAGAGATCGACTTTGATATCAATGCTGATTGCTGCGAGGTGCGCTTCTGCCGCCCGGTGCCACTGCGAGCGGCTGTGGACTTCTTCACCACCTTCCAGGACAACTTTGTTGCCTACTATCAGCTGGGCGCATTCACCATCGAAGTCAGCGTGGAGAAGGCTGATGGATAAACGTCACAACCCGCTGATTGCCGAAACAGCGGTGGATACCTATATCAACGTGCTGAACGCCCTGTTCACTCTGAAAGAGCTGCAAAGCGATGACGACACCGGAAGGATGGACCTGACACCCAGAGCCACCTTCGGGCTTTCATTGCTCATGGGGTGTATTACCGGAGCGATGGAATTTGAGCAGGAGAGGGACGCGTGTGCGAACATGTAAGGTAACTGTAAATGAACCGGAGCGGGCGCAAGCCCGCTCCCCTTCTTCTTTTTTCTTGCGCGCCGCGCCAAGCGGCGCAAAGCCTTATGACCTCTTCGTTTATCGTGTTGATTTTACTCAAACTAATTTCTAATTCTCTGGGTTCGATGACAGGCCACTGGAGAGTAGTCGGCAGTCGCAATAGTCAGTTTCAGAGGTGTTAATTAAGGGAAGCTGACTACGGAAAACAATATAACGGGCCTTATTTTGCAAGAGATTTAGCCTTAAAAAAGTTTGATATGTACCCGCGCCCTTCTATCAACATGGGTGCAACTCACTCATTCGTTCAACAATCCCAATCACGATAATTGCGAGATATTTTTTATCAAAAGCTCCTGAGAATTTATCCTCAGCAGCTTGAGCTACCGCTTCCTTGTTAATGAATTTCCCCGGCTTCAGGCAGATGGAGGGCTTGCTGTAAGACAAACTTTCAGCAGCAGCAAGAACACCTGTCTGGTATATCTCCGCCACCGCCGGGTCCGAAAAAACTCCTATTTCAACAATCAAAGGGGTTACAGACTGCTGAAATATATACCCAAGAAGTGCATCTTTGTCCGACTTTCCAAAAGTATCGACATAGTTCATTCCTCCATAAGTGGCTATTGCCATACCCGCACCTTCATAAAAAGCATTCAAGTGCTGTTTGTCCATACCAGATACACTGAACGGTTCATTGTCGTTAGCATAAGAGAGGCCAGAAGCTATACAACAGCCGAACACCAATCCAGCCCTTAGATATTTAAGCATATAAAAGATCCTTCTATCGTTGAAAATTAGGGAACGTATGAACAAGTCTTCTCAGAGCCACCAAAACTGCATTTTCTCTGTGTCTGGGGCATGAAATGCGCACGTTCCCCCCTTTTTTAACC
>NZ_JACEMT010000052.1:265801-334616 GCF_013868415.1 Marinobacterium marinum
AACCACACCAGGTCATAGCCCAGACTGGCCACCAGCGGGTAGAACACCGGCACCGTCAACAGCATCATCGACAGGCTTTCGAACACCATGCCCAGCACGATATAGATGCCCAGAATCGCCAGGATCACACCCATCGGCGGCACATTCATGGAGGACACCAGCTCCAGCAGCATCGTCGGTAGACCGGCACGGTTAATGAAGTCGGAAAAGATCAGGGCACCGATCACCACCGCAAACAGCATTGCCGAGGTCCGCGCCGTATCGGCCAGCGTCTCGAACAGGTTGCGCAGGGTCATGCGGCCACGGAACAGGGTAATCAGGAAGGCACCACCGGCACCGATGCCGGCCGCTTCGGTCGGAGTGAAAATCCCCAGATAGATACCACCCATGACCACCGTGAACAGTACCAGGACACCCCAGACGCCTTTCATGGCCTGCAGGCGTTCCGGCCACTCGGTCTTTTCACCGGCCGGACCGGCACTGGGATCACGCCAGACCACATAGCGCACCGCCACCAGGTACAACAGGATACCGAGAAGGCCCGGTATGAAGCCGGCCGCGAAGAGTTCACGAATGGAGGACTCGGTCAACAGACCGTAGATCACCAGGATCACGCTGGGCGGAATCAGGATACCCAGGGTGCCGCCGGCGGCAATGGAAGCCGTGGCCAGCGCGTCGGAATATCCGTACTTGCGCATCGGCGGCATCGCCACCTTGGACATGGTGGCGGAGGTCGCCAGGCTGGAGCCACAGATGGCGGAAAAACCGCCACAGGCCACAACAGTTGCCATCGACAGGCCGCCCTTGCGGTGGCCCAGAAAGGCGTTGGACACCGCATAGAGTTCCTGAGACAGGCCCGAGCGAGTGACCAGGTTACCCATCAGGATAAACAGCGGAATCACCGACAGGCTGTATTCCTGCACGGTGTCGATCACGCGGTTGGACGCCATCGACAGCGCCCCGGTCCAACGGAAGTTGGCAATATTGCTCAGCTCCAGGCCCTGCAAAAAGGCAAAGCCGAAGAAGCCGACGATCCCCATGGCAAATGCAATCGGCATCCGCACCACGATGATCAGAAACAGGAGAACGGCAAAGCCGATCAGAACTACGGACATAATCGAGATACCTGTATCCGGTTCGGGTTAGTCTTGATCCTGAAACAGGATGCGATAGACGCCATAGGTGATCATGCCAAGGGCCGTGGCCCAGCTCATGATCGCGATGTACTGCACGATGTAACCGCTCGGCATCGCCAGAAACTCGGTCACGACACCTCGACGAATGGAGCGTTCGCCCAACTCGAAGATACGCAGTGCCAGAAAGTACAGGGACGATGACATGACCAGCGCCGCCAGCAACGACAGTACCTTGACGATCTTCGAACCCAGAAAACGGTCCAGCAGGTCAACCACGATATGACCGCCCCGCCAGGTTATGACCGGCATCGCCGCAAACACCATCACCGCCAGACCGATCTCGGTCATCTCGGTGCCGCCATGAATGGGACTGTTAAACAGATAACGGCCAAAAACGTCGACACAGGTCAACGCCATCAGAAAGAACAGTACGCTTGCCGACACCACTTCGAGAAAAAAGGCCAGCCAACGGACCGGCCCCTTCTCGTCATAGTGCGCTTTCAACCAGGCACCAAACGACATGGATTACTCCTGCTTTTGCGCTTCGTACTCACGAGCGATCTGGCGCAGTTCGGCCAGCGCTGCACGGGCATCGACATCACGATCGGCAACACTCTCAACCCAGGCGTCATCCATGCCCTTGATCAGCTCGCCAAATTCCAGCGTCATGGGGTCGTTTGGTCCCAGCTCCTTGACTGTCACGCCCGCAGCACGTGCAGCTTCAAGACCTTCCACATCCGCCTGATCCCAGGCACGACCGGCCAGAGCCGAGAGCTTTTCACCGGATACGCTCAGGATCGCCTCGGCATCCTTGGGATCAAGGTCTTCCAGGAAGTACGGATCGATAAACATGGAGAAGCTGCCCAGATACATACCGCCCGGCAGTACGGTCAGGTTCGGTGCCACTTCATGCAAACGCAGGGACTTCTGCTCGGTGATCGGCATGAAGACACCGTCGATCACACCCTGCTGCATCATTTCGTACACTTTCGAGCCTGGAGCGGCCACACCGGTGACGTCCATGCGCTCGGCCAACTCGGTCTGCACACCGCCACCGATACGGACCTTCTTGCCCTTCAAATCGGCAAGACTCTCAACCGGATCGATGCTGTGAATCTGCCCCGGACCGTGTGTCAGGGTTGCCAGCAGAGTCAGACCTTCATATTCACCTGCATCGGCAAAGTACTTCTGCTGCACCTTCCACAGCGCGACCGATGCCGCTTCCGCACTGACATTCAGGCCCGGCAGCTCAACCGCGACCGGCAGCTTGAAGCGGCCCGGACCATAGCCATGATAGCTCCAGCCCGCATTGATCACGCCATCTTCCACCAGCTGGAAGTAGGTTTTGGGGTGACCCACATCCTGCTCGATTTTAACCTTGACGCGTCCCTCGGTGGCTTCTTCCACCCACCCGGCCCAGGTTGGCCACACGACTGAATTCATGGGGTTGCCCGGCGGCTGCCAGGTGCCCACGATCAGAGTGGTTTCGGCTGACGCCGCAGCGGAAACGCCCAGCCCCAGTGTCAGCGCAGCAGCGCTCAGCATGGATTTAAAACTTGCTTTCACGGTGTATCTCCCGGTCTTCTACGTCTGTTGCTACGATCGTTGTTGTTGCCGCTGATACGGCTTATTGTGCTGGCGGCCAGGGGTTATGCCGCCTGTTCCATGAACGCTTTCCGGCTTACTTCGGATCCACGAACAACGGATGAATGTTGTTTTTGTTGAATTTAAGCACCGGGTCCAGCTCTGTCATTTCGAAAGAGATCTGCACATAGCTGTTATCGGTGATCGGCCTCATCCAGTCACAGAGAATCGCGAACACCCGCTCCGCCACCTCTTTTTTCAGCGTCATGTCACGCCCATGCCCGATCTTCAGATTCAGGTTCAGGAAGGCGAAGTCTTCACGACCATCGGCCACCCTGAAGTCATTGCAACGGATGGCTCGGCTACGCACACCGCCGATTGGAAAGGCACCTGTCGAGACAACATACTCGTGCAACTCTTTGAAAAGCGACTGAAACTCCAGACGCTCGTGCAGGTTTCCCGAATATTCAACAATGAAGTGAGGCATCTCGAGGCCCTCCTCTGATGGATGAAAAATTTCTGCCCGCACGGCTCTCCGACACGGAAGTAGCAGACAGAAAAACAAACGAAATCTAATTAACATATTAACTGTTGTCAATAAGATGTAAGTTGCAACATTTTTAAGATCATAGTGGCAAAACTCGTCTATAACTGTATTGGCCATACTCATATTGAGGTATTGACTTAGTTAAGATGTTAACTAAAATGCAAATCAAATGGTCTGTGCCCTTGCCTGTCGGCGCCTTCACCGTCGAACAGCGTCCGCCCAGCACAACCAGTGAACGCAATGGATAACAAGAAGGTGCTAGCGAGCATGTTGAACAAAGAGCAGATCAAGGCCTGTGCCGATCGCCTGTACGAGGCAGAAGTAACCCGCAAGCAGATTCCGGCGCTGACGCTGGAGTACCCGGACATGGACATGGCCGATGCCTACGCCGTGCAGAAAGCCTGGGTAGACCGCAAACTTGAAGACGGTCGCAAGGTCATCGGTTACAAGATCGGCCTGACGTCTCGCGCCATGCAAATGTCTTCCAATATCGACGAACCGGATTACGGCGTGCTGCTGGACGACATGCTGTTTGATGATGGTGCCACCATCAAGGCATCCGATTTCCTCGACCCGCGTATCGAAGTGGAACTGGCGTTTGTACTGAAAAAGCCGTTGTCTGGTGAAAACGTCACCATCTTCGACGTCATCGACGCCACCGACTACGTGATCCCGTCGCTGGAACTGATCGCCGCTCGCTGCCTGCGCACCGATCCGGAAACCGGCTACACTCGCAAGGTGTACGACACCATCTCCGACAACGCTGCCAATGCCGGTATCGTCATGGGTGGCCGCCCGATCAAGCCGATGGATATCGACCTGCGCTGGGCCGGCTGTATGCTGTATTTGAATGGCCAGATCGAAGAAACCGGCCTGGCTGGTGGTGTACTGGGCAACCCGCTGAAAGGCATCACCTGGGTCTGCAAGCGCTTCGCGCCGCACGGTATCGGTCTCGAACCGGGTCAGGTCATCCTGTCCGGCTCCTTCACCCGCCCGGTACCGGTCAAGGCGGGCGACACCGTCCACGCCGACTTCGGACCTCTGGGCGGCGTCACCCTGAACTTCGAATAAGCCAAACCCTTTGCAAATCCGGGTGTGGCCTGTTGCCCGCCCTTTTGAACAGGAGACGAGCATGGAACTGCCGAAAAACCGCTTCAAGCAGGGTCTGGCCAGCGGCAACACCCAGTACGGCCTCTGGCTGGGACTGCCGGACAACAGCGCTGCCGAAATTGCCGCTGTCGCCGGTTTCGACTGGCTGCTGATCGATGGCGAGCATGCGCCGTTCGACCTGCGCACCATCATGGCTCATCTGCAGGCCATGGCACCCTATGATGTAGCGCCGATCGTGCGCTGTGTCGAAGGCAACACCGCTCTGCTCAAGCAGCTGCTGGATATTGGCGCGCAAACCCTGCTGGTACCGATGGTGGAAACCGCCGAGCAGGCCGCTCAGTTGGTACAGGCCGTACGCTACCCGCCGCAGGGCATTCGCGGTCTGGGCACCTCGCTGGCACGCGCCGCCCGCTGGAATCAGGTACCGGGCTACCTGCAGAAAGCCAACGACGAAATCTGTCTGATCGTGCAGGTGGAAACCGCCAGTGCGATGGAAAATCTGGATGCTATTCTGGCAGTGGACGGCGTGGACGGCGTGTTCATCGGCCCGTCCGATCTGTCTGCTTCCATGGGCTATATCGGTGATGCCGGCAACCCGGTGGTGGTCGAGTCCATCAACACCGGTCTGAACAAGATTCGCGATGCCGGCAAGTATGCCGGTCTGCTCTGCCTGGACCCGGCTCTGGCCGAGAACTATGTCCGGCAGGGTGCCAACTTCGTGGGCGTCGGTGTCGACACCATGATTCTGGCCAACGAAACCCGCAAGCTGGCGCAGCGCTTCAAACAGGGCGCTCCGGTTGAAGACGAGAAACCTCAGGCTGGCTACTGATCGCCAGTCCTAACACGAGAAGGTTAACCATGACTGCAAACACTCTGGTCAACAGCAAGCTGGTCTGCGTCGCGCTGAACGACAAGGCGCAGCTGGCTGCTCTGGATGCCACATTCAACGATGCCCCGTACAAGAAGCCGCCGACCCAGCCGGTGCTCTACTACAAGCCGCGCAACACCTGGAGTGTTGACGGTGCCGAGGTCGAATGGGCCAAGGATTTCGGCAGTAACGACGTAGCGGCCATGGCCGTGGGCGCCAGCCTGGGCGTGGTCATCGGCAAGGAAACCTGCCGCGTATCCGCCGAAGACGCACTGAACTACGTCAACGGCTACACCATCGTCAGCGATTTCTCTCTGCCGGAAGAGAGCTACTACCGCCCGGACATCAAGGGCAAGTGCCTGGATACGTCTGCCCCGGTCGGCCCGGAAATCGTTGCAGCTGACAAGATCGCCAACCCGGATGCTCTGACCGTCAGCATCAGCGTCAACGGCGAGCAGAAAAGCGTCTTCGAACTGGCCAATATGGAGCGCAGCGTTGCCGAACTGATCAGCATCATCTCGCGCATCATGACCCTGCAGCCGGGCGAGATCATCGCTGTCGGTTTCGCCGGTGACCGCGTGGCCGTCGCCAAGGGTGACAAGGTTGTAGCAAGCATTGAGGGTGTCGGCACCCTGAACAACACTCTGGGAGGCGCCTGAGCCATGAGACATGCACGTATCGTATTTGACGGCCGCGAGCTGGATATCGACATCGACGCCAACGATCGCATCACCACCGCTGACGGTGAAGTGCTGGACGTGGCGCTGGATTCCGACCAGATCACCTGGCTGCCGCCGGTAAAGGCACCGGGTACCATCTTCGCGCTGGGCATCAACTATGCCGATCACGCCACCGAGCTGGCGTTCGAGCCGCCGAAAGAGCCGCTGGTGTTCATCAAGCACGCCAACACGCTGACCGGCCACAAGCAGGTGAGCTACCGCCCGGACGGTATCGAATACCAGCACTACGAGTGCGAACTGGTTGCCGTGATCGGCAAGACCGGCAAGAACATCAAGCGTGAAGAGGCGCTGGACTACGTTGCCGGCTACACCGTCTGCAACGACTTTGCCATCCGCGACTATCTGGAAAACTACTACCGCCCCAACCTGCGCGTGAAGAGCCGTGACTCTCTACTGCCGATGGGCCCCTGGATCGTCGACACTGCGGACATCCCGAATGCCAACGCACTGAAACTGACCACCACGGTCAACGGCAAGCTGACGCAGGACGGTACCACCAAGGACATGATCTTTGACGTACCCTTCGTGATCGAGTACCTGAGCAAGATCATGACCCTGAACCCGGGCGACATGATCTGCACCGGTACCCCGCACGGCATCGTCGACTGCCAGCCGGGCGACACCATCGTTTGTACTATTGAAGATGTCTGCTCACTGGAGACCCGCATGGTCAGCGAGCAGGAATTCTACGGCGACAAATACTAACAAGCTTCAGGAGATCACCATGAGCGATACACTGGATACCAACCTGGAACGCGCCCAGCAGTACCTGGAGCGCTTCAAGAACAACACCACCGGCCACTACATCAACGGTGAATTCACCCTCGGCAACGGCGGCAACGAATACGACAACGTTACCCCGACCGACAACAGCTCCATCGGCAAGATCATGGCCGGCTCCGTCGCCGATATGGACGCGGCCTGTGAAGCGGCTGAGAACGCTTTCACGGAATGGTCTACCATGCCGGGTGCCGAGCGCAAACGCCTGCTGCACAAGTTCGCCGACCGTCTGGTCGAGCGCGCCGACGAGATCGCCCTGGTTGAGTCCATGGACTGCGGTCAGGCGATCCGCTTCATGAAGCAGGCCGCCATCCGTGGCGCGGCCAATTTCCGCTTCTTCGCCGACAAGGCGCCGGAAGCGCAGAACGGCCTGGCCCTGCACCAGGACGAGCACGTCAACTACACCATTCGCAAGGCGATCGGTCCGGTCGGCATCATCACGCCCTGGAACACGCCGTTCATGCTGTCCACCTGGAAGATTGCACCGGCACTGGCTGCAGGCTGCACCGTGGTGCACAAGCCTGCTGAGCTGACCCCGCTGAGCGCCTACATCCTGGCCGAGATCGCGGACGAAGTGCTGCCCAAGGGCGTCTGGAACATGGTGAACGGTTTCGGCGAAAGCGTCGGCAAGCGCATGACCGAACACCCGGCAATCAAGGCGGTTGCACTGGTGGGTGAATCCGCTACCGGTTCTCACGTCATGCGTCAGGGTGCCGACACGCTGAAGCGCATGCACTTCGAGCTGGGCGGCAAGAACCCGGTGATCGTATTTGACGATGCCGACTTCGAACGCGCCCTGGACGCCGTGGTGTTCATGATCTACAGCCTGAACGGCCAGCGTTGCACTTCCTCCAGCCGTCTGCTGATTCAGAGCGGCATCCGTGACAAGTTCATGGCAGCCCTGGAACAGCGCGTACGCAACCTGAAAGTCGGTCACTCACTGGACCCGAACACCGAAGTGGGTCCGCTGGTTCACACCGAGCACTACAACAAGGTGTTGAGCTACTTCGACATTGCCAAGGAAGACGGCGCCAACATCGCGGTCGGCGGCAAGCGTATCGACGAAGCGCGCGGCAACATCGACCCGGCCGGCAACTACCTGGAGCCGACCCTGTTCACCGGTGCCAGCAACAAGATGCGCATCGCACAGGAAGAGATCTTTGGCCCGGTTCTGACCGCCATCTCCTTCGACACCGAAGAAGAAGCGATCGCCATTGCCAACGATACCGAATACGGCCTGTCCGGTTACATCTGGACCGAGAACACCGGCCGCGCCATGCGCATGGCCAAGCATGTCGAAGCCGGTATGCTGTGGGTGAACTCCGAGAACAACCGTAACCTGCCGTCTCCGTTCGGCGGTATCAAGATGTCCGGCATCGGTCGCGACGGTGGCGACTGGAGCTTCGACTTCTACATGGAAACCAAGAACGTCTGTATTGCACAGGGTACCCACCGCGTACCTCAGCTGGGCAAAGGCTGATTAGCACCTCGTAGACGTACCGCCGGCCCCTGCGGGGCCGGCCCCTCCTGTCTCCGGTCGGGGTTTGCTATAGTCCCATCATGACAACCAGCAGCCAGCACGAATGGATCCCCAACATCATCCTGGGCAAGGATTACGACCGCCGTTATCTGCACGCGCCCATTCATTATGATGTCCTTGAAAACCTTGCCGCCTTCTACGGACGTGACATGCCGGTACATCGGCATGCCCAGTATTTGCAGATCCACTACATTGACCGGGGCGAAATACGCTTTCATATCGATGACCGAATCTACCATGCCCGCGGCCCGGCACTCCTGCTGACTCCGGCCTCCGTCCCCCACTCGTTTCTGACGGAAGATAAAGCCTGCGGCCATGTACTGACGATTCATCAATCAATCGTCTGGCAACTGCTGAAGGACGGTCTGCAGCAGGAAATGGAAACCGAGTTCAAACACGGGCTCTGCATTGCCCGCAACGAGCTGGAGCCGTCTCAGCGCCTGCAATGGCCCCTGATCACCCAGACATTGCGCAATCTCAAGGTTGAATGGTATCGGGAGCGCGCAGCCAAACGGTTGACCCTGCACACGCTGGTCAATCTGCTGTTGATCCAGATATCCCGCCTGTCCCCCAAGGAAGCCGAAAGCACCAGCCTCAATAACGACGACTTGCGCATCTTTCACCGTTTTACCAATCTGGTTGAAGAGCACTTTTGCACACACTTGCGGTTGCCGGAGTACACCAATCGACTGGGTATTTCGGAAAGCCGACTGCACCAGATCTGTCAACGGGTCTCCAACCGATCACCCAAGAAACTGATTCATGACCGCCTGATCCAGGAAGCCAAGCGGCTTCTGGTTTTCTCCGAACTGTCCAGCAGTGATGTCTGCTACCGGCTCGGTTTCAGCGATCCGGCCTATTTTTCACGCTTTTTCAAGCGCCATACCGACATGACGGCACAACAATTCAGGCAGGCTCACAAGCACGACAACTGGACTACTAATTAACATATTAATAAAATCCCGACCTGATTCAGACCAGAGGCCAGGCAACAACACTGCCTGTACAACGCCCCGGTCCTCGCCCATGCCCGCTTGCAGGCCCGGTAGTGTACACTTACTGCAAACGGACATTCAGTGCGCTGACCAGGCCAGGACCAACTGACGGGTACTTTCAGACTCATGCGAAACATGCGTAAATACGAAGATTCCATACCGCTCAAACTGCTCAAGGCCCGCGAAGTCACTATGGGCTTTTTCCGCCCCGTGCTGCAGGAAATTCCACTGACAGAACAACAGTGGCGCATTATTCGCGCGCTGGACGAGCACGGAGAACTGGAATCCAAGCAACTGGCCGAACTCTGTTGCATTCTGAGCCCCAGCCTGACCGGCATCATCAGTCGACTGGAACAGCAGGATTATATTCAGCGCCGACGTTCCCCCGAAGACCAGCGCCGCGTACTGATCAGCCTGACCGACAAGGCCAAGGAGATGTTCGAGAAAGTCAGTCCCGTGCTTGAAGCCCGCTACCAGGAAATCACCGCACAGTTCTCCCGCGAGAATATGGAACAGCTGAACAAGTTGCTCAACCTGCTCTGCCAGATCAAACCCTGACCCCCGTCAATATCCCTCCCTATTGTCGAACGGCGCCCCTTCCGGGGAGCCATTGACATTAGATAACATGTTAACTAGCATTACTTAACATATTAACAATATGGCACCTTCGGTATCGGTCGCTTTTATCCGACAAGCAACACTCGCTTGCCAAAAAACGCACCACCCACAGCCACCGAATATCGACACGTGCAGTTCAGGCCTTTGGGGCGACTGGATTTGATACGCGATTGCCTGCCGGCAGCGACAGCGCAGGGCGGGTGACACCGATTAGACAACCCAACATCAATAAGCAGACGGAGACCCATCCCATGCTGCAAGCATCCTACCCTTACTACCTGGCCAACGAAGCCCTGTCCCCTAACCAGGACCTGGCGGTAACCGACAAATTCTCCGGAGAAGTCGCCACACGTGTCGCCATTGCCGATGCAGCCGCCATTGACCAGGCCATTGCCGCCGCTGATGCCGCCGCCGAGCCGATGCGCAAACTGCCGGCATACAAGCGTCAGGAAATCCTGAACTACTGTGTCAAGCGCTTCGAAGAACGTGCCGAAGAGCTGGCGGTCGCTCTGTGTATTGAAGCGGGCAAGCCGATCAAGGATGCACGCGGTGAAGTCGTTCGTCTGATCGATACTTTCCGTATTGCAGCAGAAGAAACCACCCGTATCGGCGGTGAAGTGGTCCCCATGGATATCACGCCCCGTGCCGAAGGCTACACCGGCATGTGGAAGCGCGTACCCATTGGCCCCTGTTCCTTTATTTCACCGTTCAACTTCCCGCTGAACCTGGCCGCCCACAAGGTCGCTCCGGCCATTGCCGCCGGTTGCCCCTTCATCCTGAAACCGGCCAGCCTGACACCTGTCGGCGCCATCATTATCGGTGAAATTCTGGCCGAAACCGACCTCCCGAAAGGCGCATTCTCGATCCTGCCCTGTCACCGAGACGGTGCCGACCTGTTCACCACCGACGACCGCCTGAAGCTGTTGAGCTTCACCGGTTCCCCGGATGTGGGCTGGCAGTTGAAAGCCAAGGCCGGCAAAAAGCCGGTCGTACTGGAACTGGGCGGTAATGCGGCCTGCATCGTGGACGAAGGTACCGATATTGATGATGCTGTCGCACGCATCGTGTTCGGCGCCTATTACCAGTCCGGCCAAAGCTGCATCAGCGTGCAGCGCATCATGGTGCACGAAAAGCACTATGATGAAGTACGTGAAAAACTGTCTGCAGCCGTCAATGCGCTGGTATCCGGTGATCCCAAGGATGAGAGCACATTCATTGGCCCAATGATCTCCGAAAAGGAAGCTGCTCGTTTGCACAACTGGGTGCTGGAAGCCAAGGAAGCCGGTGCAACCGTGCTGGCCGGTGGTGAGCGTGACGGTGCCATGCTGCAGGCTACACTGCTGGCAGATGTCGAGCCGCACCTGAGCGTGAACACTCAGGAAGCCTTCGGTCCGGTGGCGATCCTGTCCAGATTCAGCGACTTCGACGCAGCCCTGAAAGAGGTCAACAACTCCGATTTCGGTCTGCAGGCCGGTATTTTCACCCGCGACATCTACAAGATCCAGAAAGCATGGGACGAACTGGAAGTCGGCGGCGTGGTCATCGGTGATGTGCCTTCATGGCGCGTGGATCACATGCCGTACGGTGGCGTTAAGGACAGCGGCCTGGGTCGTGAAGGTGTGCGTTACGCCATTGAAGACATGACCGAGCTGCGTATGCTGGTCGTACGCAACCCGAACTAAAACACTGGCGGGGGCACCCCCGCCTCTAACCGAACAGGTCGACCGTTGAAGCAACAGCCTTCCCTTATCCTGCTGGTTTTCATCGCCATGGCCAGTCCACTGGCGCTGAATGCCTTTGTTCCGGCCATGCCGGATGCGGCACAGGCACTGCATACGGATATCGGCACGATCCAGCTGACCTTCACGGCCTACCTGCTAACACTGGCATTCGGTCAGCTGATTTCCGGCCCTCTGGCCGATTATTTCGGCCGACGCCCGGTGTTGCTGACCGGCCTGGGCCTGCACATCGCTGGCAGTCTGCTGGCAGCTCAGGCCGCCAATGTAGAATCACTGATTGCAGGACGTGTACTCCAGGCTCTGGGCGGCAGTACCGCCATGGTACTGGCACGCACCATTATTCTGGATGTACACGGTCGCACCGGTGCCGCCGGGCGCATGGGGTATGTCGTCATGGCCATCGCAATTGCCCAGTCCGTTGCTCCTGCACTGGGCGGCTACCTCAACCTGTGGAGCGGCTGGCAATCGGTCTTTTACCTGTCTCTCATTATGGGGACTCTGGTCTGGCTGTTCGCTCTGGCCCGACTCCCGGAAACCTGTGCCGTGCGCAGCGACAGCCTGCGTCTGGGCAGCCTGCTGAGCCGCTATGGCGAAGTCCTGCAATCCGGCCCCTATCTGGGATATGCCGTTTCCACAACGGCCATTGCCTCTGCCTTTTACCTGTTTGTCGGCAGTACTCCCTACCTGGTGGTCAACCATCTGGGGGGCACTTCAGCCGACTTTGGCCTCTGGTTTCTGGCGGTTTCACTGGCCTTCATGCTGGGCAGCCTGGCCTCTACTCAGCTGGCACATTATTGCAACGTCGACCGGATGGTCCTGATCGGAAACCTGCTGTCGCTGGCAGGTGCCATCATCCTGTTGCTGCCAACGCTGTTCGGCACGCTGAGTTTTGCCAGTCTGTTTCTGCCCATGGCGCTGCTCACCTTTGGGCGCGGACTGAGCCAGCCCAATGCCCAATCGGCGGCCATCAGCTGCGCAACCGGCTCAGCAGGCACCGCATCCGGATTAATGGGTTTTATCCAGCTGCTCACTGGCGCCGCCATTGCTCAGCTGGTCCCCTGGCTGCTGGAGTTCGGAGTCTCTCTGCTCTTCGGCTGTATAGTGCTGGCTCCCTGTATCGCTCTGCTGGCCCATTGGCAGGCCAGGCGTGTCGGACGCCAAATGACTGATCCGGCATCGGTGCAATAGCGTCGATGCTCAATGCTTGACGGGTATGGACCCGCGATAATCAAAAGAGGATAACCTCATGGGTAAACTCGCATTAGCTGCAAAAATCACACATGTTCCCTCCATGTACCTGTCGGAACTGGACGGTCCTCAAAAAGGTTTCCGCCAGGCCGCCATTGACGGTCACAAGGAGATCAGCCGCCGCTGCCGTGAGCTAGGCGTCGATACCATCATCGTGTTTGACACTCACTGGCTGGTCAACGCCAATTACCACATCAACTGCGCGGCTCACTGGGCCGGCAACTACACCAGCAACGAACTGCCGCACTTCATTTCCAATATGGAATTTGAATACGACGGCAACCCTGAACTGGGGCGTTTGCTGGCGGAAGAGTGTAATGCTCAGGGCGTTGAAACTCTGGCCCATGATTCAACCAGCCTCGATCCCGAGTACGGTACTCTGGTGCCCATGCGCTACATGAATGAAGATCGCCACTTCAAAGTAGTCTCTGTATCGGCCATGTGCACCGTTCACTACCTGAACGACAGCGCCCGTCTGGGCTGGGCCATGCGCAAGGCAATCGAGGAAAAGTACGACGGCACCGTCGCGATCCTGGCCTCGGGTTCCCTGTCACACCGCTTTGCCCAGAACGGCCAGGCGCCGGGCTTTGCCACCAAAACCTGGTCACCGTTCCTGGAACGTCTGGACCATGAAGTCGTACGCATGTGGGAAAATGCCGAGTGGGCCGACTTCTGCGAAATGCTGCCCGAATATGCGGTCAAGGGACATGGCGAAGGTTTCATGCACGATACAGCCATGCTGCTGGGCGCGCTTGGCTGGTCCGAATACGACCAGAAAGTGGAAGTACTGACACCCTATTTCGGCAGCTCCGGCACCGGCCAGATCAACGCCCTGTTCCCGGTTTCACCGGTCAGCGGCGACCAGGTTCCGGGGCCTCAGGCTTCAGTCACCGAAACCTTCGTTCCGGGCTCCAGCCGGGTCTGATTCCCCCCTTATCACCCTGCACTCAACGGCCCGCTCACGCGGGCCGTTCTCATCTTTTGCATGACGCTTCCACCATTTTCCGCGCCCCCTGCAAACTTGTTAATATATTAAATACATTGTCGACAGTGGTAATATTCACGCATAACAATTCATGATAGAACCGGAGCCTGTGATGTCATCGGTAGCCAACCCCCAACGCCTGATCGTTCTGCTCGCCGCACTTGTTGCCTTTGGTCCCTTATCGATCGATATGTACCTGCCCAGCCTGCCACTGATTGCAGAGGATTTGCAGGCATCCGAGGCCAGTATTCAGATGACTATCGGCGCCTTTCTGGTCGGGTTGTTTATTGGCATGCTGTTCTACGGCCCGCTGTCGGACAAGTTCGGTCGTCGTCAACTGCTGCTCGGCGGTATTGGACTTTACCTGCTGGCCAGTATCGGCTGCATTCTGGCCGACAGCGCCGAGTGGCTAATTGCGGCCCGCTTTGTACAGGCTTTGGGAGGTGCGGCCGCTTCGGTACTGGCACGCGCCATTGTGCGCGACCTGTTTCCGCTCAATGAGGCCGCCCGAGTCCTGTCACTAATGCACCTTGTCACCATGATCGCCACTCTGATCGCCCCTCTTCTGGGCGGCTATCTGATTCTGATTTCCGGCTGGCGCTCTCTGTTTGTGGTCCTGTTCGCCTTTGCGGCGCTCATGCTGCTGTTCAGCGCCTGGAAAATACCCGAGACGCATCATGGCGATTCGCGCAATGCCAGTATTCTGGCAGTCTTCAAGGCCTACCTGCAGATCGGACTGCAGCCGGTCGCGATCGGCTATATTCTCTGCATGGGTCTGACATTTGCCGGCATGTTCGCTTATATCACCGCGTCCCCCTTCGTCTACATCGAATACTTTGGCGTTGCGCCCCAGCATTTTGCCTGGCTGTTCAGCCTGAATATCGGCGGCATTATTGTGCTGGTCAGCCTCAATGCTCGCTATGTCGGCACGCTGGGCACGCAAAAACTGTTGCTGGCCGGTGCTCTGCTGGCCACCGCTTCGGGCCTGGTCCTGATTCTGGCAGGCCTGACCGGCCTGGGCGGTCTGCCCCTGATTGTTGCCGGGCTGCTGGGCTATGTCAGCGTCACCGGCGTCATGGGCGCCAACTGCATGGCCAGCCTGCTGTCACGCTACCCCGACCAGGCCGGTGCCGCTGCCGGTCTGGCCGTTGCCTGTCAGTTTGGCCTGGGCGCTCTGGCCAGCTCGGCTACCAGTGCCCTGCATGACGGCACACCACTGCCAATGACGCTGATTATCGGCCTGACCGGCATCGGCGCGCTGGTCGCGTTACGACTCACCCGAAACGGTGATTGAATTGTACCGCTCGATTTTGTCTATACTTTAGTAGTGCCTCGCCGAAGGCGGGGCCTGTAAATAAAGAAAAATACAATGATAAGCCAGTTTTTTACATTTCCTGCACCAGGATTGCTCCTCATAATCGACGAATCCTAACGGATCAGTATTTCGTTGCGAGCCGGTACCCCCAAATACCCAACCCGGTTTACGCAGCCGATTCAGACTATTAGAAGAGAGAAGATCCCGATGACTACGCACAATCCGATGCTTGATAAACTCAAAGAGATCCTGCCCGCCATTCGCGCCAACGCCGGTAAGGCGGAAGAGCTGCGCAAGGTACCGCAGGAAAACATTGATATGCTGCACGGCATCGGCTTGAACCGCGCCTTCCTGCCGAAGGCCTATGGTGGTCTGGAAATGAGCCTGCCGGAATTTGCCGACTGCATCGCCGCACTGGCCGGTGCCTGCTGCTCCACGGCCTGGGCCTATAGTCTGCTGTGTACACACAACCACCAGATGGCAATGTTTTCCAAGCAGGCCCAGGACGAATTCTGGGGTGAAAACCCGGATACCGTTGCGTCCAGCTCCATCGCGCCTTTTGGCAAGCACGAAGAGGTCGAGGGCGGTATCATCTTTACCGGCGACATGAAATGGAGCTCCGGTGTTGATCACGCTCAGTGGATCATTGTCGGTTTTAACCGCTTCAACGACGCCGGCGAGAAAATCTACAGCTTCGCCGTCATCCCTCAGAGCGATTTCAGCGTCATTGACGACTGGTACTCCGCCGGCATGTGCGGCAGCGGCACCAAAACCGCTCACATTGAAGGCGTTTTCGTACCCGAACACCGTATCCAGGCCGCCGGTGACATGATGGAAGGTCGTCATGTCGGTCGCTCCCTGTACCCGGACAGCAAAATCTACCATACCCCTTACCGTCCCTACTTCGCCTGTGGCTTCGCCGCCATGAGCCTGGGAGTAGCCGAGCGTATGGTCGAGGTTTACAAGGAGATGACCAAGAACCGTGTCCGTGCCTACACCGGCGCTCAGGTGAAAGAATCCATTCCGCCGATCCTGCGCGTCGCCGAATCCTATCAGCAGGTATGTGCCGCACGTGCCTACCTGGAAAAAACCTGGAACGAGCACAAGGAATACGGCGAGCGCCACGAGTACCCGGACCGCTATACCCTGGCACACTGGCGTACCAACCAGGCCTACGCCATCAAGATGTGTGTTGAAGCCGTCAACCGTTTGTGGGCCGTGATGGGTGCCTCCAACTGGCTGTCAGAGCGCGAAGGGCAGCGACTGTGGCGCGAATCCAACATGACGGCGGCACACGCCTACACCGACTATGATGTTTGCGCCCAGATCATCGGCCGCGAATTGCTGGGCCTGGAACCGGATCCCGCTCTGCTCTGATCCGCTCCAGCCGGGGACGCATGGACTCAAGTGCGTCCCCTCCCTTATGGCAAGGGACCCGCTGTACAACCGAAGGGGCCGAAGCAGACCCTGTTGAAACGGACACTGTTCGGTTGTGCCGTCATCACATAAGAACCCAACATCAGGTGCCCTTATGAGCAACTCAATCACAGAATTCGATTCCAAAGCCTTCCGTCGGGCTCTGGGCAACTTTGCCACCGGAATCACCGTTATTACGGCGACAACACCTTCCGGTGAAAAAACCGGTGTCACCGCCAACAGCTTCAACTCCGTCTCTCTGGACCCGGCACTGATTCTGTGGAGCATCGACAAGCGCTCCGGCAGCTGCCGCATCTTTGAAGAAGCGACCCACTTTGCCGTCAATATCCTGGCCGCGGACCAGATCGATGTCTCCAATCATTTTGCCCGCCCCAGCGACGACAAGTTTGCCGATATCACCTACACCGATGGTCTCGGCGGTGCTGCACTGCTGCACGACACAGCAGCCTGTTTCCAGTGTGAAGCCTATGAAACCGTGGATGGTGGCGACCACTGGATCCTGATCGGAAAGGTTGTCGCTTTCGAGGATACCGGCCGTGCCCCACTGGTTTACCATCAGGGCAGCTACTCAGTCGTCATGCCTCACTCTCGGTTCCCGACCAAATCCGACGATAAACCGGCTGCGGTCAAACAGCTGGAAAGCCGCCTGAATGACAACCTGTACTACCTGATGACCCAGGCCGTGCGCAGCTATCAGGCTGATTACACGCCGCAGCAGCTGTCTACCGGACTGCGTACCAGCGAAGCCCGCATGCTGATGGTACTGCAGCAGGCCCCCAACCTGGGCCTGAAAGACCTGCTCAAAGAGGTCAATATGCCTGAAATCGAAGTGGCCGAAGCCGCTGAGATCCTGCAGCGCAAGGGTCTGGTTGCACTGGAAAACGACTGCTACGGCATTACTGAAAAAGGCATCGAGCAAGCCGATGCCCTGTGGCGCATTGCCGACGAAGAACAGCAGAAGATGTTCAGCGATTTCAGTGAAGACGAACTGGCCACCTTCAAGAAGGTGCTGGCGACCCTGGCCGCTCAGTAACACCCTGCTCCCGGGTGACAACACGACCTGCCCTCGGGCAGGTCTTACAGGGGGATACGGCTCTGATCGGCACGGTATTCCGATCCCGTGAGGTTCCCGTCCTCTCCAGCGACTGCACGTCTGTTTACCCCGGACATGTCCTGATACTTCCGCCCTCCAAAGCCTGCCGGCTATACTCCAAACCGGTACACCGGCGTGTTTTTCAACGGCAGACCTCATCATGCAGCACCTGAGCCCCCCGGCAATAATGACACTCGGCTGGATGCCGTCCGAACAGGTTCTGAGCGTTCTGGAACAACTGGGCACAGCTCGCTTCTACGACCGCTTCCTGGACTGGCTGCAACGCGAGTTCGGCACTGATCAATGCATGGTGTTCTACTGTGCTGACGGACAACAGGTTTCCACCTTGATTTACAAAGACTTTGCCCACGAAGCTTCAGGCAAGCGTCTGGCTGAAGCCTATGTCAGTGAACGACACTACCTGCAGGACCCCAATTTCAGGCTGCTCAAGACCATTGCCTCGGGCGAGGTGGAGGTCGTGCGTTTCAATTCAGTCAGCGACAGCATGGGACTGCACTACCGCCAGGCCTTCTTCGAAACACCCGGTTTTACCGACAAGATTGCCATTATTCGCGGGACCGAGCAGGGCAACTACTACATTAATTTGTACCATCGTGCCCCCGGATTCGACGAACGCTTCGATGATCCTGCGTTCAACCGCCGTGTCTGTGCACTGATCAGCATTCTGGTCAGCAAGCATTTCGAACTGAACGACCATCTGCGGCAGGAAGGCCCGCTGGCGTTCCTGTCCGAACGCGAGCGGGAAGTCTGCCGCGCGGTTCTGCGCGGCAAAAAGAATGAGGCCATTGCGGCCGAGCTGAAAGTCGCTGTCAGCAGTGTGATCACTTACCGCAAGCGAGCCTATGAGAAGCTGGGCATTTCCAGTCGCGCCCAGCTGTTTGCCTTATGTACCTGAGCCAACAACGCCATCAGAAGTCGTAGTTCACGGAAAGCCGCAGGTTGCGTGGCGTCCCCCACCAGGCCTGACTGTAAAAGCCGACCTGCTCGTAGTACTCCTCATCGAACAGGTTGTTCAAATTCAGTTGTGCACTCAAATCCGGGGTAAACTGGTAGCGCGCCATCAGATCCACTACCGAATAACTGCCCTGCGCTACACGTGTTGTGCCGTTAGGACCACGGGTATCGCTGTAAATGCCGCTTTGCCAGCGTACGCCGCCGCCGACACGCAACGGATTCCAATCACCGGTAAACCGGTAGCTGGTGAACAACTTGGCCTGCTGACGCGGATGCAGGGTATTCATGCGTTCGCCATCCGCCTTTTTGGCATTGGCCAATGTGTAACTGGCACTGAGGTTCCACCCGTCGGCCAGGCGCCCCACAAGTTCTGCCTCAAAGCCATCCACAGTCGCACCATTCGTCGCACGGTAGGCCTGTGTATCCGGACGACCATTAACCGTCTGATCGGGTATGGCCTCTCCCAGGCCATCCTGTTCACTTCGGAAAACCGCCAGATTCAGGTCCAGCTCATCGGCCAAAGTCGCTTTCACACCCAGTTCATAGTTGCGCCCGGTTACCGGGTCCAGCAGCTCGCCATCGGGTGTGCGCTTGTTCTGCGTCTGGAAAATTTCGGTATAACTGACATAGCCACTGAAGCGCTCGTCAAAATCGTAGATCAATCCGGCATAGGGGGTCAGCTCATTACTGTAGGAGTAGTTGCGTCGATCACCGAAATACTCCTGCTTCAGTTTCCAGTCACTGAGCCGCAGCCCCGCAACCAGGTGCAGGGGATCTGACAGAGACAGACGCGTGACCGCATAGGCACCGGTCTGTACCAGGTTGCTGTCATCAACACTGTTCAAATTTCCCCAGGCCGGTTCGGCAACGGGATCACCCTTGCCGTTCACATAGCCACCGATATCCGGGGCTGATCCGGCCGGTGAAGCCAGTCGCATGTCCAGATCATCCTGGGTCCTGACCCAGCCGAATGCGGCCTCATGCTCGCGACCGAACAGGGCGAAGGGACCCTCGGCGGTAAAATGTAGATCCTGACGGCTACGATCACCCCGATAATTGGCAAAATAGGCCGACATGCCTTCCCCCGTGTTGCGACCGGGGAAACCGCTGCGAAACAGATAGGTCAAACCGTAGTTGCCATCGTCGTAGCTGTAGGCGGCACGCAGGCGCCAGCCATTGTCCAGATAATGGTTCACATCCATGAAGGCCCGGGTCGTCTCGTTGAAAAACCGGGACCAGTTCGTATTGTTGGAGGCCGACCGATCAAAGCGCGTCCGTCCACCATCTGCGTAAAACATGGGAAAACCGGCTCCGGCGCCGTCGGTTCGATTCTGCTGATATTCAACCCCAAGGCTGATATCGGTATTGGGTGTCAGCTGGGAGTTGATCACGCCATAGTAGGTTTCCTTATCCTCGGCCATATCATCCACATGAGTATCGCGGCGATCACGTACGGCCACAAAGCGTGCCGCGGTCCGGCCGGCTTTATCCAGCGGAGTGGACACATCAGCGGTCACACGGCGCGTATCCCAACGCCCGATATCGCCACTCAGTCGACCGGTAAACTCCGGCAGGGGTTTCTTGCGAATGAAGTTCACGCTGGCAGAAGGGTCACCCGCTCCGGTCAGCAACCCCGTCGCCCCTCGTACCACTTCGATGCGGTCATAGATGGCGCTGTCCCAATCGGTGTCGCCAAAGTTCCAGGCGCCCTGAATCGGTGTCATCAGGCCATCGAACTGGTAGGTACTGATGGAATATCCACGAGCGGCATAGCCAAAACGGTTACTGTCACGGCGGGTCATGGATACCCCCGGCGCCTGATGCAGGATTTCACCGCTGGTCACCAACCCCTGATCCTCGATCTGCTGATGCGTAACGACACTGACAGCCTGCGGGGTTTCCTTAATCGCCAACGGCAAGCCCGTTGCCGTTGTACTGGCACCCGGTGCATAGCTGTCGCGCTGTTCGGAATCTGCCGACAGCTGGCGGCCCGTCACGACGACCGTTTCCTGCTCTTGCTGTAGGGTTTCAGCCAGGACGGGAACACTGAGCAGCAGCGGGGCCGTCAACAGGCCGCAGCGACCGGCCCGATGCACGAATGAAGGATCAAGGAACATGGGGTACGTCTCCAAACAACAAGGAATAAGATCATGCCTGTCACTCGGTTCCAATCGGCGAGTGAAATCAGGTGCAAATGGGAATGCTTATTCTTTAATATCTTTTGTCGTTTGAGCTATGCCTGATGACTGAACACCTATTCACGCGTATCCGATTCAACGAATCAGGGAACTGGGCGCCACCCCGAAGTGTTTGCGAAAGGCCGTCGTGAAATTGGTGGCGTAGCTGTAGCCTGCAAAATGTGCAGCCTGCTGTACGCTGAATCCCTGCAGCAGGTAATCACGCGCCATATTCAGGCGCTGCTCCTTGATGAAGTCGAACAACGTCTGTCCATAACAGGCCTTGAACTTGCTGCGCAGACTGCTGGGACTCATGGCCGCCAGTCGAGACAGATCCGTCAGGCTGTATTCGGCACGCGGATCATCCACTACCCGATCTCGTATCTGCTCCAGACGCACACGCTCCTGTGGTGAGATGCGGGGTTCCTTCAGAGGTGCCAACTCTTCGGTTTGTGCCAACCCATGCGACAGCACCTGCAAACTCAGTCCTTCAAGATACAGCCGGGACAAATCCATATTCTGGCGATACGCCAGCAATCCCTGGTAAAGGTGTGGCGGCAGACGCCACAGGTGCCAGCCGGTGCCGCTCTGGACGGGAGCCTGCAACAACTCCAGCGCCGCATAATCAAGGCTCAGGGTGAGAACCTTCAGATGCTGTCCGGTCAACTGCCGGGCATCCAGCTGCACTTCCTTGTCGAGACTGACTGTCAGTGCCATCTGTTCCGATAATTCAATGACTTCAGGCCCCAGTGACAGACTGACATACCCTTCCAGCATGATAATGATATTCAACGGTGCCGGGTCCAGTGAACTGGACATATAGGATTCCATGACCTGCACATTGGAATAGACCAATTGCATCCCCGAACGAAAGCCGAATTCTTCCACCTGACCACGCATGATGTTTCCGGACCGGTAGCGGTCCGGAAAACGGTAGTCCAACGCGTAGCGTTCGCCAAATGTCAGCAAGTCCTGATCCGTAAAGATGCGGGCCTCGGCAGGTGTTGAGTCATAGCGGTTCTGCATGAGCAAACTGATCGTCACAAGGAAAAGTGACGCCCATACTAGCTCAGCCATAACAATAAACGCAAATACTAATGATTATCGAATAGAATCTATTCGATATGCTCAAGTCTCATTCCCATGCCGGTAATGCCGCCCCGGTATGAGTCTGTGAATTCATACGCGGAATCAGCATGGGACAACCGGCTTCCGGGTCTTGCATGATGCGCGCATCCAGATCAAATACCGCCTTGAGCACCTCCTCATTGATGACGACATCCGGCCGCCCCTGTGCCAGCAACTGTCCATCTCGCATCAAGAGCAGATGGTCGGCGTAACGCAGGGCCTGATTGATATCATGCAACACCAGTACCAACGTACGCCCCTGCCGACGCAGGGCACGGCAAAAATCCAGTACCGACAGCTGTGCGCGAATATCCAGAAATGACGTGGGCTCGTCCAGCAACAGCACTTCACTCTGCTGTGCCAGAACCAGTGCCAGCCAGACCCGTTGTTGCTGCCCCCCCGACAAGCAGGCAACTTCACGCCGGGCCATCTCGCTCAGCCCTGTCGCTTTCAAGGCCTCTGCGACGGCCGCTTCGTCCTCCGGCGACCATTGCCGCCATACGCTCTGATGCGGATAGCGGCCACGGCTCACCAGTTCCTGCACCGATATGCCGTCCGGCAGTTCCGGCTTTTGTACCAATAGAGCCAGCTGTCGTGCCCTTTCCTTGTTGCCCATCGCCGCCAGACATCGGCCATCCAGCAGCACGTTGCCCTGATCCGGTGGCAACACCTGGCTCAATACCTTAAGCACACTGGATTTGCCACATCCGTTAGCCCCCAGAATGACACTGAGCTGACCTCGCGGAATGCGGATATCCAGCCCGGAAATCACCGGCACTCCGGCATAGTTCAAGTGCAGGTCCTGCCCCTGCAAGACAGGGTCCATCGGCATACCGGAAGTGTGAGTCTGTTTCATTGGCTTGAAGTCCTTCCACAATGTCATCACAAACCGGCCCGCGCTTGCGACCGGGAACGGAACAGGCCCGCGAATAGAATCCAGGCAAGATAACTCCCTCCCAGCAGGGCCGTCAGCACACCCACCGGAAGGCGATGCACGCCCGGCAGCATGAGTGTCACCGTATCGGCACCGAGCAACAAAAGGGCTCCGATCAAGCCCGAGCGCAACAACGCTGGCGAATGGCTGCCCCAACGTGCCAAATGGGGCGCGACCAACGCCACGAATGCCACCGGGCCGGCACACAACACCGCTCCCAGTGCCAGAACGGTCGCCAGCAACAAGGCCACCAGCCGAGTCTGTCGAACTCCCGCCCCCACCCCCTGGGCCATCTCGCCGCCCAGCGTCAGCAACGTCAAGCGACGGCTCAACAGCAGCAGTCCCGGCAAGGCCATTGCCAGCGTCATGCCGATAAGCGCCACCTGCTGCCAATCCTTGTGTGCCAGGCTGCCGGACAGGTACCCCAACATTTGCTGAGCCTGCTCGCGCTGGACCAGCGTCAACACAAACTGCACCAGCGCAAGTGCAAAGGCATTGATCGCCACTCCCATCAACACCAGGTTGCGCGACAATCGCCCGCTGCGCTCCAGTCCCGGCAACAACAGCACCAGCACGGCCACCGCTCCCAGCAAACCGCCCCAGAACATCGGCCAGGCCGGCAGGAACATTAACCACAACAAGGTGCCGGCACTGGCCCCGGTATTGACGCCGATGATATCCGGGCTACCCAAGGGGTTACGACTCAGGCTTTGAAATACCGCCCCCGATACCCCCAGCGCCACACCGACACCCAGTGCACACAAGGCTCTCGGCAACCGTGACTGCCACAGCAGCCAGTGATCATAGGGTGAGGCTTCGCCCCCCAGAACCTGCACCAGACCGGAAAGTGACAAGCCCGGTTCCCCAAGTGTCACACTCAGCAACATGGCCGCCATTACCAAAGCGGTGCCGAGTACGGCCGTCAAAACCGCTGCCCTGTTCGGAGCCAGCAGGGTCAGAGTTCCCAACCTCCAGAGAGGAAAACGTGGTGCCATCATGATGCTTTATACTCCCCGGCCGTACGTGCGGCACTGTACAGAAAAGGAGCGCCTAACAGCGCAATCATAATACCGGTCAGCAACTCTCTTGGCGGCAACAGAACGCGAGCCAACAGGTCGGCCGACAGCACCAGTATGCCTCCCGCCAATGCAGCACCTGGCAGCAGAACACGAAACGACATCGGCAACCAGGCACGCGCCAGATGTCCCGCTGCCAAACCGACGAACGCCAGTGGACCCACGACCGAAGTGGCCGCCGCACATAACAGGGTCGCGCTCAGCCAGGCCAGGATCGTATGCCGCTGCAAGCTCATACCCAGCGATACGGCCGTGCTGCGATCCAGCAGCAATAGATTCAGCCCCGGTGCAAGCAATACAAGCATCAGCCCGGCAGGCACCAGATAGGGCCATAGTGCGTTGACCTCGGACCAGCCAAGACCCGACAACGAACCGGCCATCCAATAGCGGAAGCCGTCGAACAACTGAGGATTCAGCAACACCCGCGCCTGCACATAAGCCCCCAGCACAGCACTGATGGCGGCTCCCGCCAAAATAAGACGAACCGGAGCCTGTGCCTGCCCCAGCGCACTTTGCACCTGTGACAACGCGTACACAAAAGCGCTGGCCAGCAAAGCGCCGGGCAGTGCCTGCCAGAACACGCCCCACTCCGACGCAAAAGGGAGCAGGCTGAGCGTAACCAGCGAGGCACTGGCACCGGCATTGACGCCCAACAGCCCAGGATCAGCCAGGGGGTTACGACACAAGGCCTGAATCACCGTACCGGCAACGGCCAGCGCCATTCCTGCCAACACACCGGCCAGCACACGCGGCGCCCGCGCTTGAAGTACCAACAGCTCGTGACGATCACCCGGCGGCTCAAACATATGCATCAGCCAGACCGGCGACAACATGCGTGCACCCCACAGCAGGTTCATAACCACCAGTCCCAGCAGCAACGCCAGCAGGCCAAGCAGAATCCATCCGGTCGACATGACACCTGATGCAGCCCGATCGGTGCTAGTACGCATCATTAGCCTCTCCTTCATCCATCGGTTGAACCGCTAAAGCCTGGTTCAATCGCGATACCAGCCGTGGCAGGCTCCAGCGCAGACTCAACAGGCTGCCATAAGAACTGGCCATCACCAGCGCCGGGTCGGTAATCGCCAGATAGCGCCCCTCGCGCAAGGGCGGCAGGCGACGCAGCAGGGCCATGGACTCGACGTCCCGGCGACTTCGATTCGAGCTGTACCAGCTGACAATCAGCCCAGCCTTGTCCAGCCGGTCGGCCTGTTCCAACCCCAACAGAGCGGCAAAATGTCCGCGGCTCGCCTGCAGCCCCGTCAACTCCGGTAACTCAACAAAGCCCAGTGCCAGCAAAACATCCATTCTGGGGTCACCGGGAAGATACACGGACAGGTTGCCGACCCGGCTGGCAGCATTGATATAAGCAAGCGGAACGCCGGAAAATTGAGGATTGTCAGCCGCATATTGCGCCAACAGGGCCTGACGTTCGACCAATAAGGCTTCGCCACGCTCGCGTTGTCCCAACGCACGCGCAATCAGACGAACCTGCTGCTCGACCGATGTCAGCCAAGGCTGGTCGGGGTAACCGACCACGGGTGCCAACCGACTGAGTTGCCGATAGCTTTCCCGAGTCAACCCGGATTGTGGTGCCAGGATCAGATCAGGACTCAGTGCCAGCAAACGTTCGACATCCAGTTCGGGATAACTGCTGATAATCACCGGCAGCGCGACCTCCTGTGCCTCTATGGCCTGCCGAAACCAGGGTAAATACCCCTCGCGATCGCCCCCCCAGTAATGCGGTTCCACGGCAACGGGGACAACCCCCAGCTGAAGGCTCCAGTCTTCGGCTGCCGCTCCCAACGTGACAACCCGCCGGGGGCGCTTGGGGATATAAGCTTCGCCATGCGCCGTGCGTACCCGGACCGGAAATTGATCAGGCTCCGAGGCGATCGCAACATCCGGCGCGCTTGCCTCTCGCCGCATCGAGTCCGACTCTCCGCAGCCCGAAAGAGCCAGCGCCATTGTCAGCACCAGCGTACCGATACGCCGCAACGGGCTGCACCTGTTCACGTCAGCGGCCATATCGTTTCACCACAATACGTCCCATAAATACCAGCCCGGCTCCGGCACTGAGATATCCGACCCCCAGAGTCACTCCCAATCCCCCACCCCAGAGCACGCTGGCGACGATCAGGGCACCCCATAACAGGCACCAGCCAAGCCGATACAGAACCGGGCGGTGCCGCCAGGCCCCCTGCCCGGTCGTCATCGCCAGCACGTGAAAGCCCGCAACGGAGAGTGTCAGGACCAGCAAATGCACCATCAGACACCCCTCCGGCGACGCGCACATCGGAACATCAACAACGCCAGCAACACCGATAACAGATCGAAACCGATGAATACTCCATCACCGGCAGCCAGACTGGCTGGAAAACCTCTATCAGTCGTCAGCAGATTCAACACGGGCAACCCCAGCAAGAGCAGGCCTGCCAGCCCCAGCTGCTCACGCCAGCCTGACTGCAAAGGGCGCAGCAGCGCATGGATACCCATGCCCAGCCATACCAGAAACAGCCCATGGATTTCCCACTGCGCCCGTGCCGTCATTTCCACCGGCAACAACCGGTTCAGCCAGAACAACGCCACAACCGCAACGGGAAATCCTGCCAGTGTCGCCACGTTCAGGCGCTCAACCAGCCAGAGCCCGACGCGGGAATGCCCCGGCTTGCGCCGCCGCTTACTGGTCCAAAGCAACATGCCCGTTGCCAACATGCCACATCCCGCCGCACCCAACAGCGCATACAACCAACGACCGGGCCAATCCGCAAAGCGCCCCAGGTGCAGCCCCAGCAACGTACCATACGCATCATAGGCCGGGCGTGAGGCCTTGGCCTTCAGCAACTCGCCGGTGACGCCATCAAACAGCATGAACGGTGGATGGCCACTGATCCCCAGCCGGTCCGCCTGTCCGGTCTGCGCCTCGACAAGCACTTTGGCACTCAAGTCTCCCGGATGGGCTATCTGCACTCGTCCCACATGTGCGCCCTGCCAACTTGCCCGCGCCTGTTCCACTAGAGCCGGCACGGATGTCAAAGCTGCCACTTGACCACTACTCGGCGTGGACGGCATAAACGCAAAAATCTCACCGATCAATTGTTGGCGCTGTTCCTGCTCAGGGAAAGCCTTGTCCATCCCCCAGGGCACATACAGCGTCATCAGCGTCACCAGACCCGTGTAGGTAATCATCAGATGAAAAGGCAGGGCCAGCACCGAAAAGCCATTATGTGCGTCCAGCCATGATCGTTGCCCCTTACCCCAGCGAAAGGTAAAAAAGTCACGCAGAATTTTTTTGTGTGTCAGCACCCCCGAAATCAGTGCCAACAGCATCATCATGGCGGCGATGCCAACCAGATAGCGTGCCGTCAGCACGGGCAGGTAGTGCAGTTGAAAGTGGAAACGATAGAAAAATTCACCGCCGCGCGTATCCCGGACCTGGACCCCTTCCCCCGTGTCCGGATGCAGATACGCCTGTCCCCGGCCTTCCGCCCCGCGCCAGCTCACATCTAACAAACCGCTTCGCTCCCCGGGAAGCACAATCGTCCAGTGGCTGGCTGCCGAGGCATGCTGCCACAAATACGGCAGCGCGTGCTCCAACGCCGCTTCCGGCTGAGCCAGCTCCCGACCCTGTGGCCGTTCGGGCTGCATCCACTGCGTCAGTTCCTGCCGAAAAAAGCTCAGAGTTCCTGTCAGAAAAATCACAAACAGCAACCAGATCAGCAGGACACCCGTCCAGCGATGCAACTGAGCCATGCGTTGACGCACGTGGCGCCCCAGAGGAGCGATCACACTCCGCCTCCATAACAGACATATATCAGCAATAACGTCGGCAGCAACAACCCCATGCAGGCACTACGCAAGCTGGCCGCCCAGAACACCCAAATCACCGTGGCAGCAAAGACGGCAAATGCCAGCAGCATGCCGGTCAGAACCGCCTGCTCAGGTGCCCAGGGCAAGGCCAGCACGGCAATGCTGCTCCAGCGTGTCAGCAGAAATGCGCTCAGGATGGCGAACAGTGTGCGAAGCAATGGCTCCAGATGGAAGCGAACCTTGGCTGGCATGATGTAATCTCTGTACGGCAGTTGCATCGTTGAAGTGAAAATCGGCTGCTGACCTGAACGCCAGCTTCCAGAACGGACGCAGTCTAGCCGCCACGCCCAGGTGACACACTGATCCGGCGAATGATTTGGCGGTGAGCATAGCGTTTGCAGCAAATGAGATAGATTCTCAGTGGTAACAGACGACAGCTGCAGGACAGGCTGTTGTCCCGTTCTGCATCTGCAGTCGAATGAATGACACCCGTTCATGCACTTCCATGTTCCCGTTTACAGACTCGGGAAGGTGTCCACGCTCTGCTAGGATAGGCGTCCATCCATAACTCGACGGGGATGCCGATCTTGTCTACACATCGCAAGGCCGACCTGCTTCTTCTGCTGACCACTCTGCTGGCCGCCGCCGGCTGGATCTTTTCCCGAGAAGCCATTCAAGGTTTGGCCCCAATGCTGTTCATGGCACTGCGTTTTCTGATAGCAGGAAGCGTTTTGGCGGTTATTGGCTGGCCGGCCATGCGCGCCTTTACTGCACCACAATGGAAGAGCGCCGGACTGGTGGGGATTTTCTTCGGCATCGCCATGACCTTCTGGATTCTGGGCCTGGACCTCGCGACTCATGTCGGCGTTGGTGCATTTTTAACCAGCCTGGGTGTCGTCATGGTACCGCTGGTCGGCCTGTTGTTCGGTGAACGCGCGCGCCCTTCCGTTTTTCTGTCCATACCATTTGTGGTGGCGGGGCTGGCCTGCCTGTCGCTGGATCATGAGTTCCACATTGGTCTGGCCGAGGTGTTTTTCCTGCTGTCGGCACTGTTTATCGCCCTGATGTTCATCCTCAACAGTCGTGCGGCAGCTCGCCTGCCCGCCTTGCCATTGACCGCAATACCCTTGTTGGTCACCGGCCTGATGACCGGTACCCTTTCAGCGTTCACGGAAGAATGGAACTTTAGCCAGCCATCGGCCATCTGGGGATGGCTGCTGGCCAGCGCTCTGATCGCCACCAGCCTGCGTTTTTTGATTCAGACCCGTGGACAAAGTCTGGCACCGCCCAGCCACACGGCAATCATCATGACTCTGGAACCGGTCTGGACCGCACTGCTGGCCGTACTCTGGCTGGGCGAGACCATGACGGCACTCCAGTTCAGCGGTTGCGCCCTCATCTTTTTTGCCATGCTTGTTAATCGCTGGCCCGCTGTGCGAGCATGGATCAAGCTCCATTGAATGAACGGCACACATCAACTTACAAGGATGCCCCATGAAGAAACGCTTGATGACCCCCGCCGCTCTCAGCGGTCTGGCACTCGCACTGACTCTGTCTCAACCTGCTCAAGCCGACTGGGATGACGTCCTCAAGAAACAGGGCGAGAAGCTGTTGCAGGGGCAGACGGCTCCCGAAAGCAAATCCACCCCCGTTCCCGCAGGCATGGATACCGCCACCCTGGCCAGCGGACTGAAAGAAGCGCTGAAAGTCGGGGGCGAGCGTGCCATCAAGGAACTGGCCGCCGAGGGTGGCTACGCCAACCACGATGATGTGCGCATTCCTTTACCCGGCGCTCTCGACACCGCCAGCGGCCTGATGCGCAAGTACGGCCTGGACAGCCAGATTGACACGTTCGAAGCCAGCATGAACAGCGCGGCCGAGCAGGCCATCAGCGAAGCCACACCAATCTTTCTGGAAACTCTGGAAGGGATGACGCTAGATGACGCCCGTCGCATCTATTCCGGTGGAGATACGGCAGCAACCGACTACTTCCGCGAGAAAACACAGGGGCCGCTGGGCTCTCGCATGCAGCCGCTGATCGAAGAAGCCATGAGCAGCACCGGCGTCATGCAGGCCTACCAGGCACTGGTCAGCCAGGCTGAAAGTCAGGTTCCCATGCTGAAAGGGCTGAGCCCGGATGTAGGTGAGCATGTTACCGACGCGGCTCTGGACGGGCTTTTCCTGCGCCTGGCACAGGAAGAAAAACAGATCCGTGAAAACCCGGTCGCACGTACGACGGATTTGTTGAAAAGCGTTTTTGGGCAGTAAATCACGACCGGCGGTGGCGGTAACGCCTCCGCCCCCTCCTGACTAGGGCTTGCTGCCACCATAAACAATAAAGTGGGGATTCAGCGTCTCACTCGGGTCGGCATAGCTCAAGACCTCCCCCTCCGGCGTCAGCAACTGCCCGCCTGCTGCATTGATCACCGCATGAGACGCCGCCGTATCCCACAGGCAGGTTGGTCCCAACCGCGGGTAAAGGTGCCCGGCTCCCTCGGCTACCAGACACAGTTTGATTGAGCTGCCCAGACGGATCAATTCATGCTCGCCCAATGCATCCATCCAGGCCAGAGTGTGAGGTCCCAGGTGAGAACGGCTGCCGTAAACCTTCCAGGGAGTACCCGGTTGATGGGTACTGACATGGATCGCTCGACGCTGATCCGTACCCTCCATACGACAGGCTTCCACGCCTTCGGCACCCAGCCAGGTGACGTCCAGTACGGGAGCATGTACCACGCCCAACACGGGACGCCCTTGCTCAATCAGGGCGATGTTGACGGTAAATTCGCCATTGCGCTTGATGAACTCCTTGGTCCCGTCCAGCGGATCCACCAGCCAATAGCGACCATCCGCATCCGGGCCGGTAAAATCATCCACCGCCTCCTCGGTCAAAATCGGCAAGCATGGCGATAGATCGCTCAACCCATCCACAATCACTGCGTTGGCAGCAAGATCGGCACGAGTCAGGGGCGACTGGTCGGCCTTGTGCTCAATACCGAAATCCTGTTCGCCATACACGCTTAAAATAGCTTCACCGGCTGTCCGAGCGATACGCTCAACCTGCGTCAGCAGGGATTTCAGGGGCAAGGATGTAACAGGCATGGGCGCTCCTGTGGACAGAAAAGTATTCACCAAGCACGATTTTACCATGAAGTGCCCAAACACCTCAGGCCAAACGAACCTCACCGCCCCGTAGCGACAACAGGTGCTGCGCCATTTCGGCAAAACCCTTGCCTCCTTCTGCTGCGGTCTTGTAGGTCGGCAAGGCTTTCAGCCAGGTACGGCTGTGCTCAATGTTGGCAACCCCAACGCTGATCGGCAGTGCGCGAAACATGGGTTCATCATTGGCAGAATCGCCAATGCACAGCACCTGTTCCGTGATCTGGTCACGCGTCAGCCCTTCCCGCGTCGTGAAATAGCGTTCCGCTGCACGCCACTTGTCGTGCCCACCGGTCCACACATTCAGATGGATGGAGCTGGTCGAATAGTCCACCCCGAAGGCATCAAGTACCTCGCACATTTGCTCGACCTCTTCAGTACCCAGCTGAACCGCCTGACCGATATCGATGGCAAAATCGGTAAACCTCAACGCCTGGTCCGTCGCCAGACGCGCACGAGGCACGACCGCCAAAGCCGCCTTCACCGAAGCCTCCAGCTGCAGCCGGGATTCCTCTCGACTGGCCTCGGGCAGCCAGTATTCCGTGGTCATCTTCAAACCATCCAGCTGGAACCGAAAACCGCCCCCCTCACCGATGATTGTCTCGACCGGCAGCAGCCGCACCAACGCATCACACCAGCCCGCACAGGCTCCGGTGACAGGGACCACGGTAATACCGGCGGCGCGCAGGGCATACAATGCATCCAGTGTTTCCGGCAATAGTTGTCCCCGGTAGCTGAGCGTGTCATCCACATCCGTGAGAATATAGCGAATACCCTGCGCCTGCCGCCGAGACAGTTGTTGTATCTGTTCCATCAGTCAATCAACCTGCCCTGCTTATCAAAAAACGGATGGGGGCCGTCACAGGCCTCCACATGGCTCTGGTGACTCAGGATCATGCCGCTCTGGGGGTGCAGATAGAGCAGTCGGATCATGGCCGGCTCCAGAGTAAACGAGGATGCCGCTGCCGGCGTCAGATCCAGCGTCACCGCATGGTTATGCGCCGACCCCACGTAGACCGGTCGGCCGCACCAGACGAATTCCACCGGACGGTGCAGGTGCCCGCACAGAATCACTTCAACCTGAGGATGCTCCTGCAGTACCTCCGCCAGCCTTTCACTGCCGTTCAACCGCTGCACATCCATATGGTCCAGCCCCACAGCCACCGGCGGGTGGTGCATGAACAGCAGCGTCCGTTGCTGCGGCGCCTGCTCCAGCACCGTTGCCAACCAGGCTCGGCGGACCTCATCAACTTCGCCATACGGCTGGCCCGGCACACTGGTATCCAGACCGACCAGACGCAGCGGCAGGCCTTCAATGGCATGACTCAGATGTGTGTCGGCCTGAAACAGGTACACATGGTCGGCAAAAACTTCACGCAGCGCCTGGCGCTCATCGTGGTTGCCCGGCACCAGATAAAAGGGCATTTCCAGATCATCCAGCGCCAGCCGTGCCTGACGGTATTCTGCCGCCAGGCCGAAGTCTCCCAAATCACCGGTGATCAATACCAGATCCGGTTGCGGGCGCATGGCATTGAGATGTTCGACAGCCTGTCGCAACTTGGCATAGGTATCCACCTTGCCGGCATAAGCGGTCTTGCCGCCGGCCTTGATATGCAGATCCGTCAGTTGTGCAATGATCATTCAGACACTCTCCGCCCGACGATCCAGCATGATCATCTGTTCCGGTCGCATGTCCAGTGTCACGGCCTGTCCGGCTCTGAACTCGGAACGCCCCTGCGCGTCCACAATGATCGGCTCGTGACCGGCATCGCTCACCCAGACACGGGTACGATCCCCCATGAATTGAGTTTGCAGAACCACACCACTCAGGCCATCCCCGCCCCCTGCGGTAATGCGAATATCCTCGGGGCGGCAATAGATTTTGCCGATGCCGTCCGCCAGCCCTACGCCCGGCAAGGCACCTCCAGGCAGCAACATGCGATGGTTGCTGACCGGACCTTCAAAGGTGTTGATCTGGCCGATGAAGTCCGCCACCAGCTTTTTCCCGCAGGGTGCCCACACCGATGAAGGTGTGGGGTGAATGCGGAACGGGGCGTTAGCCCCGTTGATTTCGCACGTACTGTGCAACCACTTCAAGGGGCGCTCCACCACACGACCCAACAAAGTAGGAACGGCTCCAAAGTACGGGTTTGTCATACGCTGCCCTAAGATCGGTGAACTGGTTTCGCAAGCGTCGTGACGTAACAGCCTTGAGCGAGTTTACCAGTTTGGTCAGCTGCACCTTGGGGTTGTATTCGATCAGCAGGTGGACGTGATCAGATTCACCGTCACATTCCCGCAACTCAGCATCGAATTCGGCGCACACTTCAGCCGCTGACGTTTTGAAGGCATCCAAGTGCAAGTCGCCAAGCACATTGCGCCGGTACTTAGTAACGAAGACGATATGGGCGTGCAACAGATAGGCACTGTGTCTTGACTTATTTATTACATACATACTGATAATTGCCTTCGCTAGTTTGGCAATATAGTATCAGTACTAGTATAACTACACACTGACTTATAAATGAAGATTCTTAAGGCGTACAAATATCGACTAAAGCCGACCGACGAGCAGGTAAACCTGCTGTATCGCATGGCGGGCTGTGGCCGTGTCGTCTTCAATGAATCGCTCGAAATGCTGCTGTCCATTGCCCGCAAAGAGCTTAGTTTTGTGGGTGACAAGAAAGCGTTGTACAACGAACTGAACAGCTTGCTGCCGAAGGACAGGATAACCCTAGCCAAGAAGTTTCCAAGCTCGGCAGCACTTAACAAGCACCTGACTCAGTGGAAGAAAAAGACCGAGCTGTCATTTCTGACCGAAGCCTATACTGACAACCTGCAACAGCGTCAGCGTGACCTGCGGGACAGGGCAGTTAAGGACTGGTGTTCAGGTAAGCGCGGATTCCCGGTGTTTCGTACACGCAAGCTGGCCCATCACTCGACCCTCCGGTTCGTAAACTTTCCAAAGTATTGTCGGTTGGAGGGTCGCCATGCCAAGCTGCCCAATGGTCTTGGCCTTATGCGGTACTACCAGTCGCAGCCCATACAGGGCCTTCCCAAGAGCTGCACCGTTACGCTTGATCCATGCGGCAACTGGCATTTAAGCATCCTGTGCGAGGTCGAAATTGAACCGGCGCGTACCGGAACCGGCGCGGTCGGTATCGACATGGGGGTAGCCAAAAATATGACGCTGAGCAATGGTGTTGTGTACAAGGGTGTCAGCAGCTTCGCGACACACCGCGATAAGCTGGCCAAGGAGCAACGCAGGCTGTCCCGCAAGGTACGCGGCTCAGCCAACTGGAAAAAGCAGAAGCAGAAAGTCGCCCGCTTGCACAAGCGGATCGCGGACATACGTTATGACTACCAGCAGAAAGCAACGACTGAAATCAGCAAAACTCACGCGATGGTCGCAGTCGAAGCCTTGAAGGTAGCTAACATGTCCCGATCCGCTAAAGGGACCGTTGATGACCCAGGCAAGAACGTCCGACAGAAGTCAGGCTTGAACCGTTCTATTCTCGATCAGGGGTGGGGAGAGCTACGGCGTCAGTTGGAGTACAAGATGACATGGAATGGTGGGCTGCTTATAGCTGTGCCGCCCCATCACACCAGTCAGACGTGCCCTGCCTGCCTGCATGTCTCGGCTGAAAACCGCACTTCACAGGCCAGCTTTGCTTGCGTCCATTGTGGCCTTGTAGAAAACGCCGATGTTGTGGGCGCTATCAACGTACTCAATCGTGGTCTGGCCGCGCTAGAAAGCGCAGCCTAGCTATTTTTCAGGGGCGGATAGTCCCGCAGCGCCTGTGAAGTGAACCGCAGTAGCGGTCAGCATCAGGAACCAGCCAACCGAGTAATTAGTTGGCACCCTGTAAAGGGAATCCACCTCCTGAGTCAGCTCAAGCTGCGAAGGGGGTGGAGGATATCAAGAAATCATTCTGCGGCGCGAAGTAGATCTCCTTCGGCGTGCCGATCTGAGACACCCGACCATGGTCCATCACCACGATGCGATCGCCCAGCGCCATCGCCTCGTCCTGGTCGTGGGTCACATAGATCGCGGTGATACCCAGCCGACGCAGCAGATTGTTGATATCCGCCCGCAGGCGGTCACGCAGGATTGCACCCAAAGCGGTCAACGGCTCGTCCAGCAGCAGCACGCGGGGGCTGGTGATGATGGCACGGGCCAACGCCACACGCTGACGCTGACCACCGGACAGCTGATCGATACGGCGATGCGCCAGCGCGCCCAGCTCCATCATCTCCAGCATTTCACCGACGCGCGACTTGATCTCGGCCGCCTTTACCTTCTGCACTTTCAGACCGTAACCCACGTTTTCAGCCACGGTCATGTTGGGAAAAAGCGCGTAGGACTGGAACACCATGCCCACGTTACGCTTCTCGATCGGGGTATGGGTTACATCCTCGTCATCAAAGAGGATACGCCCGCCATCGTCCGGAAACTCCAGACCGGCAATCAGCCTCAGCGTGGTGGTCTTGCCGCAGCCGGACGGTCCCAGCAGTACCAGGGTTTCTCCGGCCTGTACCGACAGGTCCAGCGGGTGCAGCGCCAGAGTGCCGTCGGCAAAGGTTTTGGTGCAGCCTTCCAGGCGGATGGAGGCGCCGTGTTCATTGGTGTTCATGATTGAATCCTGCAAACGCATAAATGGGTAAAACGAAAATCGGGCCAACCGCTCAGGCGCGGGGCTTGCGCAACCGCGAGCCGCTCCATTGCACGCCGATCATCAACGGCAGCAGCATGACCAGAAATATCAGCGTGTAGGCACTGCTGATCTCCAGTCGCATGGAGGCATAGGCATCCGCCAGCCCCACCGGCAGCGTCTTGGTCAGCGGGGTGTGCAGCATCCAGGTCAGGTTGAACTCGCCCACCGACAGGGTGAGGGTCATCAGCGCACCGCTGATGATGCCGCCCTTGCAGTTGGGCACCACCACATCAATAAAGCGGCGGAAAAAACCGGCCCCCAGACTGGCGGCGCCCTCTTCCAGCGTCTTGAAGTTGATGCTGTGCAGCACCGCCAGCACGGCGCGCACCATGAACGGCAGGGTGTAGAGCACATGGCCGATAAGGATAAACAGCCAGCTGGTGCGCAATCCGTGCACGCCGCCATAGGCGATGATCAGCGCCAGTGCGATGGCCAGGCCGGGAATTGCCACCGGCAGCACGATCAGCTCTTCAAAGATGCGCGCCCAGCGGCTGCTGGACGACGCCAGATAATAGGCCGCCGGCACACCCACGATCAGGTTGACCGCCAGGGTCGCCAATGCCAGCTGCAGAGTCAGCCAGAGAGTATCGCTGTACAGCGCCAGCACCTCCTCGATCCAGCGCAGCGTCAGGCCGCTGGAGAGCCCCTGGAAGTAGTTATTGGTGAGCCCCGCGGCCACGGACATCAACACGGGCACCACCATGAAGGCGCAGATCAACAGGGTAAAACCCAGCTGCAGGTAATAGGACAGGGATCGTTTCATGACGGTCTCCTCAAGCCGCTGGCGTGGTATTGGCGCCGGATACCGAGCGCGCCAGCAACAGCACCAGCCAGGTGATCAGGCCCAGCAGAATGCTCAATGCCGCCGCCATGGCCACATTGGCACCCAGGGTGAATTCGGTGTAGATGGTCATCGGCATCACGTTGATGCCACTGGCCAGCGCAAAAGCGGTGCCGAAAGCCCCCATGGAAGTGGCAAAACAGATGGCACCACTGGCGATCAGCGCCGGTTTCAGCGCCGGGATAATCACATCCCGCAGTACGTGCAGCCGTGAAGCGCCCATGGAACGCGCCGCCTCTTCCAGCATCACGTCCATTTTTTCCACCGCCGACATCACCGTGATCAGCACCCGCGGGATGGAAAAGTAGATGTAGCCGACAAACAGCCCAACGATGGAGTAGGCAAAGGTCCAGCGTGAGCCGTCCAGCAACAGGCCCAGCTCGGCACTCAGTCCCTGACGTCCGCCCAGCATGATCACCAGAAAACCGACCACTACGCCCGGAAAGGCCAGCGGGAAGGTCAGCAGCGACACCAGCGCCGACTGGCCGGGAAAGCGATTGCGAGCCAGAAACATGCCCGCCACCAGCGCTATGGTCAGGGTCGTCAAAGTGGTAGCGATCGACAGCACCAAGGTCTGCAGCAGGCTGCTCAGATAGCGGCTATCGGTCAGGGCGTGCCAGTAGGTCATGCCCCCCTCTTCGCCGCCGATCGAGATCAGGATCAGCTTGCCCATGGGGATCAGGAAAAAGGCACAGGTGATGATGAGCACCGGCAGCATCATCAGGTACAGAGGTCGGGTTAATCGCGCGGACATGGATGTTCTCAACAACAGGAATCAAGAGGAGACCGGACCGAGTCCGGTCTCCGCCGGTCAATCAGTTCAACTGATCGAGGTAGCGCTTCTGGAAATCCCCCTGCACCTCGGCCATCTTCTTGTAGTCGACGGGCTTGGCACGGGCATATTCGGACGCAGGCAGGAACTTGGCTTTCACGTCCTCCGGCATGGCATCGGGGCGCACCGGACGCAGGAAGGCATTGGCCCAAACCGCCTGCCCCTTGTTGGACAGTACAAAGTCGAGAATCTTGCGACCCTTCTCCGGGTTGGGCGCATTCTTCACCAGGCTCATCACGTAAGGCACCACAACACTGCCTTCTTCCGGAATGACAAACTGAATGTTGGCCCCGTCCTTGTACTTGGCGCGGTAAGCGTTGAAATCGTAGTCCAGCATGATCGGAATCTCGCCGGACAGCACACGCGAATAAGCTGTCTGCTTCGGCACGATGGGATGATTCTGCTTCAGTTTGGCAAAGTAACTCAGGCCCGGCTCGAAGTTATTCAGGTCACCACCCAAGGCACCATTCACCGCCACGGCACCGGCATAGCCCACAAAAGCGCTGGACGGGTCCAGATAGCCGACCATCCCCTTGTAGGTGGGATCAAGCAGGTCCTGCCAGCTTTTCGGCACCGGCTTGCCATCCAGGGCATCCACGTTGACGAACAGACCGATAGTGCCTGAGTGGATGGTGAACCATTGGCCATTGGGGTCTTTCAGACCTTCCGGAATCTGATCCCAGTTGGCCGGCTTATAGGCTTCGGTCACGCCCTTCTCGGCCGCAGTGATACCGAAAGACACGCCGTAGTAAGCCACATCCGCTACCGGGTTGTTCTGCTCCGCCAACAGCTGAGACAGGGTCTGGCCGGAGTTTTTGTTGTCGAACGGAATGCTGTAACCCAACTCTTCTTTGATCACTTTAAGCTGAGTGCCCCAGTCCGCCCACTGCGGCGGGCAGTTGTAGCAGATGGCATCGGCTGCCTGAGCGGTACCGCTTATAACGCTGGCGGACAGGGCCAATGCGGAAGTCAATTCGAACGCACGTCGTTTAAGCATCGTCTTTACTCTCATTGAATAATTGAAAGGGTGTATCCTGGGTTTTGCCGGGGGTGCTGCCATCACGAATAACAGATGTCTCGGCCAGTGTTCCGCCTGCCACCAGCTGATAGCCAAGCTTGCGTCCGGTACCGGACGAGGTATCGTTCAACTGCGTCAGCAGCAGATCAACGGCGGCACTGCCGATTTCTAGATTGGGGGTACGGATGCTGGTCAGCGCGGGAGCACGCAAGGCGCCCGCCTGGATACCGTCGAAACCGACAATGGATATTTCATCCGGGACGCGCTTGCCCATTCGCTCAAGCTGAGCAATGGCAGCCAACGCCAACAGGTCATTGGAGCAGAACCAGGCCGTCGGCGATTCTTCCGACTGTTCATATACCGCCGTCAGGGCCTGCTGCAGCCCGGTAGCATTGACCGGATCGACCTGTACCAGCTGCGCCAGTGCCACCCCTGCATATTTGAGTCCGGCCAGGAAACCGGCATGGCGATCACGTGCCCGGTCGGTGCGAATGAACTCGCCCGATATCATGCCGATACGCGTATGCCCCTGCGCCAAAATCCGCTCGGCCACCTCGGCGGCAGCACGAAAGTTGTCCACACCGATATAGCCCGCCACACGGTGACGTGGCACATTGTGCATCAGGCAATAGGGAAATCCGGCTTCGTCCAGTCGCTGCAGCGCGGCACTGGCCGCCGCATCATTGACCGTCAGCAGAATGCCATCCACCTGATAGGCCAACAGGTTTTCGACGGCACCCAGTTCCAGCGCGTCATCGTAATCGGACGACAAAATCAGCGGTGTATAGCCCAGTTCACGCGCCCGTTGCTGCAGGCCCGCCGCCGTTTCGGCAAACACCGGGTTGGTCAGACTGGGAATGATCACGCCCAGCGTCATGCTGCTGGCAGATTTAAGCGCCCGTGCCGCCATACTCGGACGATAGCCCAGAGCCTGTATCGCCGCTTCGACCTTCTCGACCGTCTCTGCTCGCACCGCTCCCTTGCCGTTGACGACACGGGAGACCGTGGCGACGGAAAGTCCGCAGTGCTGCGCTATATCCTTGATGGTAACGGGTTTGACCATGAATGCCTCCTTTCGTGTTGGGAGGCACTATAGATTCGTTTTTTTACACCCGTGTTAACGTTTAACTACAGGATGTAATCGTTTACATATACGTATCATCTCAGGATAAGAAACCCGACCAGGCCCCGCATTCCTAATGTGCAGTAACAACCTGAAGTATCATTTACCGATCCTGATCCTGTTCGAAAAAGGCAAACCCGCCTTCGACCACCAAAGCAATAAGAGGAATCAGCACAAGAGCCATCGGCAGCAGGAAAGGCCAGCCATATACCAGAAACCCCAACACCACGGCTGAATCCATCAGTGCCGCCCAGCCACTGCCATTCACTATCACCACAGCGATGGTGAACAAATAGATCAACGTAGCGATACCAAGGCTTTTACTGGAAAACATATTCACGATGAACTTGAACCCTGTCCAATTGAGAACGCGGCGTTTGACCACGTGGGATGCAAGGCAGTATACAGGAGAGATAACTACAAGCCGGATGCCGCCCGGCCTGCCATCACACGCACAAGGAGTGAGTAAAAATGCTGTTGGATACAAATAAGTCCGTATTGGTTGTAATCGATGTGCAGGCCAAACTGCTGCCCGGCGTACATGAACAGCAGCGGCTCGTGGACAACTGCAAGTGGCTGACCCGGCTGGCTCAACTGATGGCAGTGCCGGTAATCGGATCCGAACAATACCCTCAGGGGCTGGGGCACACTGAAGAAGGCCTGCGTGAACTGATCGGTGCTGACAGGTTGTACGGCAAGGCTCACTTCGCCTGCATTGATGACCCAGACTTTGGCAACGCCTTCCGTAAGCTGGACCGAAAACAGGCGGTCCTCTGCGGCATGGAATCCCATGCTTGTGTAATACAGTCCGCTCTGCGCCTGCTCGAAGAAGGATACGAAGTATTCGTGATTGCCGACTCCATCTCCGCACGTAACCCGCTTGATACCGAAGTGGCCCTGCGTCGAATGGAAAAGGAAGGCGTCAGGTTACTTACCCGCGAAATGGCAGGATTCGAATGGGTACGCAGCTCCGACGCCCCCCAATTCAAAGCCTTCAGTATGGAATTTCTGCGCTGATTGATGACGCCCCGGTCACCTTTCGCCGGGGCCACCCTCTTCGCAATACTGAACAAGACTGTTTACATGGCACAAAATCGCCACCCTGACCGTATACAAAACGACTATGAAAACCTGACTCACCGTGCAAGCCGCCGACAAATGGCGGTAACATCTTGATTTATAATTTCTATTCATGTGCTTATATCAGCTCTTCAAATCGTGGACCCTGAGCAAAAATGCACATGCGCAGGATTAAACTTTTAGCAATACAGGAAGCTACATGAAAAATTTAAATTCTTTTTTACTCTTATTAGTTGTAACCGTCCGGGATGCGACAACTAGGGTTGCTTGTCAAACACCTTCACGCCCGCCGGAATCTCGAACCAGTCCTGCTTTTCGCTGACCCAGGCATGGGCCACCGGCTGGATCAACCGGGTGTCGGACAGATTGCTGGGCTTGAGTTTGATCTGATCCGGCTGATCCGGGTTGTAGTGATAGATACGGTTGCCACAGCCGGGGCAGAATTTGGCAGCACTGACATTGCCGCTCTCCGCCGGACGCTGCCAATGTGCCATCTCGCCACTGAATACGACGCTTTTGGCATCCACCATGGCGGTAATACTGAAGGCACTGGTCGACAGTTTCTGACACTCCCTGCAGTGACAAGCAACGACCATCTGCGGTGGCTCCAGCAGTTCATAGGATACCTGGCCACATTGGCATGACCCCTTGATCGGATATTTGATCGCGTCCAACGTATTCACCTTTCTATCAGGTTGATAAAGACCGCCTACTGCGGCGGCTCGTTTTCCTTCGGCTCCGACATCACCGCGATCACTTCGGCATCCTGCTCGCCTTCCGCCAGGTAGATATGACCGATGGCACTGTTGAAGTAAGCGGTTTCACGCTCCCCCAGACTGATCGTTTCACCGGTTTCGAAGTGAATGCGGATGCGGCCAGACAGTACCATGGTGAATTCCTGCCCCGGATGACGCACAAAGTCGTCAAATTCGCTCAGGTCCCGCGCCATGATACGGGCATAGATCGGCATCATGCTACGGCCGGGGAATTCGCCGGCGATGGGGTGATATTCATAGTTGCCGGTGGCGTAACCGGGAGCCTCGGATATTTTGACGCTGACCACGGTGGGGCGTGCCGCCGAGTCGGCCTGTTCATCCGGGTTGAACAACTGTGACAGCTCGATGTTCAGTGCTCGGGCGGCGGCGGCAAGCTTGTCATAGCTGACCGTAGCCTGGCCCAGCTCCATTTTCGACAGCGTCGACAGTGCGACACCGCACTGTTCCGACAGCTGCTTGAGGGTAAGCTTCTGTTGCTTGCGATGCTTTCTCAGGCGCGCACCGACCAGTACTCGATCAATGAGCGGGTGGGCCTGTTGCAAAGAATGTGACTCGATTGTCATTGACGTGTTACGGCAAAGCCGGGCTGTGCGTGTGGCATTAGTGTATCCCGAAATCGACTTGACTTTAAAATTCTCATATCTGATATTCTCACATCAGAGAAAATAATGCAGACTAATACTCGGCATTGATAGTGCCGATATCCAAACCCGTACCCAACGAGACTGATAATAATGACTGATTCTATCCAGCGCTTCCCCAGCGACCTGCCGCTTCCGTTCTCCCGTGCCGTCAAGGCCGGTGGCTTTCTGATGCTGTCAGGTCAGGTCCCCATGACAGCGAACGGTGAAGTGGTCCTCGGCACCATTGAAGAGCAAACCGAAACCGTGATGACGCGTATAGGCGAGACACTGGCACACTGCGGGGCCGATTTTTCTCAAGTGGTTAAAGTCACCGTGTGGCTGTCCGACATGCAGCACTTTGCCGGTTTCAACGAAGTCTACAAGCGCTATTTTGAAGCCGGCCTGCCGGTACGCTCCACTGTAACAGCAGGCCTGGCACTGGGCGTGGACGTTGAAGTCGAGGTACAGGCCTGGGTCGGCGAGAGCTGAACAGGTGCTGACGGCACGAAACAACAGGCAACGGTGGAGCCACTGCCCATGAAGGAAATACTCAAGATCGCCGGTGCATTTGTCGGCGTCCTGGTGGGTGCGGGGTTTGCCTCGGGCCAGGAAATCCAGGTATTTTTCGTCAACTTCGGCCTCTGGGGACTTGCGGGAACATTACTGAGTGCCGCTGTTTTCGTGTTCCTGGGCATGGCCCTGGCCGGTATGGGCAGCCGCCTTCAGGCAACCTCTCACAAGGAGCTTGTATACGCCATTTGCGGCCCCGCCCTTGGCTGGCTGGTCGATGGCATGATCACCTTTTTCATGTTTGCGGTCACCGTCGTCATGCTGGCCGGAGCCGGTGCTCTGATGGAACAGCAGTTCGGCCTGTCGGCACTGCTGGGCAGCGCGCTGGTCACGGTTTTCATCATTACCGTGGTATGTCTGGACATACGGCGCGTCATCACATTGATCGGCTCCGTCACACCGGTCCTGGTCATGGTATCGCTGGCTATTGCCGCCTATGCCGTGTTGACGCGAGAAGCGGACCTGAACGCATTGGAAGCCGTTGCCGAGACTCAAACACCCGGTGCTCGCTATTGGTGGCTGGGCGCCCTGCTGTACGTGTCCTACAACATCGTCGCAGGCGTTCCGATTCTGGCCATTATGGGCGGGGCCGTCGCCAATGAACGCAAGGCGGCCTGGGGCGGCCTGCTCGGCGGTGCCATTCTGGGTGGACTGATGCTGGTCATCGCCATGGCGTTGCTGTCACGCCTGGACAGTATCGCGGGGGCCCCCATGCCCATGCTGCTTCTGGTACAGGAAGTGTCGCCCGCCCTGTCGGTACTGGTCGCAATGGTAATTCTGGGCATGATCCTGAATACCGCCGTGGGCGCTCTGTACGCATTTACGGCACGTTTCCTGCCCGCTGGCACCCGACAGTTTCGCTTTGGCGCCATCGGCATAGGCCTCGCCGCCTATGGCGGCAGTCTGGTCGGTTTTGTTAGTCTTGTCGGCCAGGTGTATCCATTTTTTGGCTACCTGGGCTTTTTCCTGATGGCCGCGATTCTGTTCGCCTGGATACGTCAGCGCCGAGCAGGCGCAGCCCCGGCAGTCGCGATCGAACAAAGAGGTAACTGATTGATGTCACGCGAGATTCTGGTTTTAGGTGCCGGTATGGTAGGTGTTTCGGTAGCCTGGCATCTGCAGCAGCGCGGGCACCAGGTGACCTTGGTCGATCGCAACACACCAGGGCGGGAAACCTCGTTTGGCAATGCCGGCCTGATTCAACGTGAGGCCGTACGTCCCTACGCCTTCCCGCGCGACTTGAAAACGCTGCTGCGGGTACTGCCCAACCGGGATATCGATATCCGTTACCAGATGGGCGGACTGTTCAAGTTTGCCGGTCCGTTGCTGCGCTACTGGAACCAGTCAACGCCCTCACGCTATGCAAGGATTGTCCCCGAGTATGCGGCACTGATCGAGCAGTCGCTGGATACCCACGCGGAAATGATCCGAGCAGCCAAAGCCGAATCGCTGATGAGCCAGGATGGCTATATCGAAGTTTTCCGCTCCTCCCGTGCGCTGGCGGCGGGACAGCAAATGGCTGATGAGGTCCAGACGCATTTCGGCGTCACTCACCAAACCCTGGATGCCGCTGCCCTGGCCCGAATGGAGCCGGGACTGACTCGAGATCTGGTCGGTGGTATTCACTGGACACAGCCCTGGAACGCATCCTCACCCGGCGGCCTGGTCGCCGCTTATGCTCTTGCATTTCAGCAGGCTGGAGGGCAGTGGCTACAGGCCGAACTGCACTCGCTGGAGCCTCATCAATCAGGCTGGCAGGCCTGTGCTGGACAGGATCGCATCCAGGCTGAACAGGTGGTTGTGGCACTGGGGCCCTGGTCGACTGACTGGCTGAAGAAACTGGATATTGCGCTGCCACTGTTTGTCAAACGCGGTTACCACATGCATTACGCCAATGCGGAGCAGACACCCCTCAAGCACTGGCTGCTGGACTCCGAAGTCGGCTATGTGCTGGCCCCCATGCAAACGGGGATCCGCCTGACCAGTGGTGCCGAACTCGCAACCCTGGATGCCAAACGGCGCTACCAGCAGTTGGAAGCGGCCGAAAACGCTGCCCGTCGCTTTTTCCCGTTGGGCGAGCGCCTGGATGCAGAGCCCTGGATGGGTGGACGTCCCTGCATGCCTGATATGAAGCCGGTGATTGGCCCGTCACATAAACACCCCGGACTCTGGCTGGCAGTGGGTCATGGACATCAGGGCTTCACCCTTGGCCCCGCGACCGGCAAGCTTTTGGGCCAGATGATGGATGGCGAGACCCCGGATATCGATATGCACCCCTACCGGGTGGAGCGATTCTAGCCCTCTGCCGGTTGAGGTCTGAGCACCGGGTACACGCGGTGGATATCCGAACGTATCCACCGCTTCCCTGCCGGAAATCTTCGCCTCCACCAATCAATTGCCAGTCGATGGCAACAGGCAGACCCTTGCCTTCAGACCTGCTCGACTGATGGCCGAGATCGCGCACCTGTTCCATCAGTAGGTTCATGCCATTGATCCCGCACTCTATACACCTGATTCTCACGCCTGATGCCCTGATCTGATGGTCACGCGCTAACTGCCTTGCGCCTCAGCCAGCGCAGTGCCGGTCGAGCGTATTTTACGCTGCTCCTGATACAGCACGATCAGGGTGGTGATACCCATGAACGTGGCCGTCGCCCAGAACAGGCTGGTATGCCAGCCTCGGTCCAGCATGAAACCGAACAGGATCGGCCCGACCACGCCACCGATATTGAAGCCGGTCGAGACGATGCCGAAGGTGCGTCCTTCCGCACCGGCCGGAGAAGCCGCTCGCACCAGCATGTCGCGTGACGGGGCAACCACACCGGCCAGGAAACCGGTCGCGCCCAGCACCAGTGCCAGCATCAGTGGCGACAGCGGTACACTCGCCACCACCATCGCCAGACAGGCCGCCAGCGCAAAAGCGATTCCCGCCAGAGAACCGTGTCGCTGAGTCAGGTCAGCCAGCACACCACCGGCCAGAACGCCGAACGCGGTCGAGAACAGAAACACCGTCAGCGCCCGGTTGGCGTCCGACAATGACACATCGAATCCGCCCACCAGTGCCGATACCGAGAACTGCTCGATCGAGCCGGTGCTCAGGTTCAACATCATGAACAGCAACATCAGGATTGCCAGTGAGGCCAGCGGTGTAGACAGTGGCCGCTGTTCGGCTCGGGACGACTCGGCGGCCTCCCGCTCCGACGGTACCTGTTCCCTGCCCGGTGCCACCAGGGCAAACACCAGCAACCCGGCTCCGGCCGCGACCGCGAAGGCCCAGCGCGGCTCCAGCATCATCGCCACCCCGATCATCACCGGCGGGGCCAGCGCACCACCCAGAAAACCCGAGAAGGTATGTACCGAGAACGCCCGCCCCATGCGTTCCGGTGCCATGCCACGGGACAGCAGCGCGTAATCCGCCGGGTGATAAACGCCATTGGCCAGCCCCGCCAGCGCCATGGCCACCAGCAGACAGGTGTAGGTCGGTATGGCCGCCACCAGCCCGAAACTGAAGGCGCCCAGCAGCAGCGCGGCCAGCAGCATGCGCTTGGCCCCAAGCCGGTCGACCATGAAACCGAGCGGAATCTGCACCAGCGCCGTGACAATGTTGAATACGCCGATGGCGATGCCCAGCTCGACAAAACCGACCTCCATCACGCCGGGCAGCAGCGGCAACAATGCGGGCACCGTCATGATATGCAGGTGGCTGATCAGATGGGCCGCCGAGACCTGCGCCAGCAGGCCGTTCCGTGTCACGTTCACCTTTAACTCTCCTTGCCGCTTACTACTGGGCTGATGACGGGGAATAACCGAGTATAACGGCACCCCCGTATAACCGAGATACTTTCGTCTCAGGCATAGACCGGGTAACGGCGGCACAACGACAGCACCTGCTCCCGCACCCGTGCAATAACAGCATCACGGTCGGCAGATTCCAGTGCATCCAGCACATCACACAGCCAACCGGCCAGCTGTTCGCACTCTGCCACACCGAAACCACGGGTGGTCACCGCCGGAGTGCCGATGCGCAGGCCCGAAGTAACAAAGGGCGAGCGCGGATCATTGGGCACCGAGTTTTTGTTGGCAGTAATCCAGGCTTTGCTCAGCGCGGCATCCGCCTCCTTGCCGGTGTAGTCACGACCGATCAGGTCGATCAGCATCATGTGGTTGTCCGTACCGCCGGATACGATCTTGTAGCCACGTGCCTGAATCACCTCGGCCATGGCGCGAGCATTGATCACGACCTGTTGTTGATATGCCTTGAACTCGGGCGCCAACGCTTCCTTGAACGCCACCGCCTTGGCCGCCACCTGATGCATCAGTGGGCCACCCTGTACTCCAGGAAATACAGCCGAGTCCAACCGCTTATAGAAATCCTCGCCCTGCCCTCTGGACAGAATCAGGCCGCCACGCGGGCCTCTCAGTGTCTTGTGGGTGGTGCTGGTGACCACATGGGCATGGGGCAAGGGATCAGGATATTCACCAGTCGCCACCAGGCCGGCCACATGCGCCATATCGACCCAGAACAGCGCCCCACCTTGTCGGCGATGGCCCGCATACGGGCCCAGTCCTTGCGACGTGAATAGGCGGAAAAACCGCCGATCAGCAGCTTGGGACGGTTTTCCAGTGCGATGCGCTCCATCTCGTCGTAATTGATCAAACCGGTTTCAGAATCCAGGCCATAAGGCACGATGTTGTAATGCCGACCGGAGAAACTAGACGGGTTGCCGTGGGTCAGATGACCGCCCTGTGCCAGGTTCATCCCCATCACGGTATCACCCGGCTGTACCAACGCCAGAAAGATCGCCGCATTGGCCTGAGCCCCCGCGTGTGGCTGCACGTTGGCATAATCGCAGTCGAACAGCTCTTTGGCCCGCTCAATGGCCAACTGTTCCACTTGATCCACATATTCACAGCCGCTGTAATAACGGCGTTTTGGATAGCCCTCGGCATACTTGTTGGTGAACACCGTGTTCTGCACCCTCATCACCAGTGGACTGGCGTAGTTTTCAGATGCGATCAGCTCCACATGCTCTTCCTGACGGCGCACTTCCTGCCGTACCGACTCGGCCAATGCGGCATCAAAAGTTTCCAGTGTGAGGGATGAATCATACATATCAGTTATTTCCTCAGATTCGGATGGATAAATAATCAATGGCGCTGCAAGGCACCGCGGCTGGCAACAGGTAAACCTGGCCTTGCGTGAGATTATTTATAGCGTGAAAATGGACTGACCAACCCATCCACTTTATTAAGAATAACCAGACCAATACTGGAGTTGGTCGGCTCTTTTGAGGCGGGTAACGCCGTATCCCGCTCCCATCCTGGCACGCCCCGAAGAGGCCATAATCGATGTTCAAACATTCCCAGCTCGAATCGGTAAAAGCCTGGCTGATCCACCCGAACCATGCGGATCTGCCACTGTATGCCCGTATTCAGCGCGCCATTCGGCAACTGATTCTCGACGGTGCTCTGGGACCCGGAAAACCGCTGCCCGCCTCACGAGCGCTGGCCGGGTCACTGCAGGTGTCACGTGATACGGTTGAAGCCGCCTATACCCAGTTACATGCAGAAGGCTACATCGAACGCCGAGTCGGCAGTGGCAGCTTCGTATCAGAGCGGACCCGACTGTCGCGCCGCAGCCTGACGCGACGTACCCGGAGCCCCAGAATACTGGCCCCCGAGCTCAGCCGACGCGGCAGCGCCATGTATGACAGCGGCGGCGTACGCGAAGCTTTGTCACCCCGCCCGTTTTCGCCGGGTATCCCCGAAACACGCCTCTTCCCGCTGCCGCTCTGGACACGATTGGAACGTCAGGTGATAAAAGAATGGGGCACGACGGCACTGCTGCACAGCGATCCTCAGGGCACCACAGCACTGCGTCAGGCCATTGCCGATTACGTGAATCTGGAACGAGGCGGCCGCGCCACGCCCGAACGAATACTGGTCCTCACCAGCTCGCAACAGGGGATGACGCTCTGTGCCCAGAACCTGATGGATGCCGGTGATGCCATCTTCATCGAAGACCCGGCGTACTACGGCGCCCGCCGCGCCTTCGATGCGGCCGGGCTGAAATCGATCCCCATTGCCGTCGACCGGCAAGGCCTGCAGGTCGACCTGCTACAGCAAAGCCCTCATCCGGCCAAAGCGGTATTCCTGACGCCTTCGCACCAATTTCCCAGCGGTGCCACCCTGTCACTGGATCGACGTCTGGCCCTGATCGAATGGGCCCGGCAGCACAACGCATGGATCATCGAAGATGACTATGACAGCGAATTCCACTACGCAGGCAAGCCTACCGCCTGCGTACAAGGACTGGATCCTTATGACCGCACCATCTACATCGGCACCTTCACCAAATCACTGTTCCCCGGACTGCGCATTGGCTACCTGGTACTGCCACCTCAGCTGGTAAAACCACTGACCACCGCCCGTACCCTGATCGATGGCCACAGCGCCCCCTTGCCACAGCTGACACTGGCTCGCTTCATGGAAAGCGGCCACTTCAACGCCTATGTCCGCCAGATGCGCGGTCTCTATGCCGAGCGATTGAAGGTACTGGACGAATTGGTACAGCAGTACCTGACCGGTTTTGTCGAGCCCCGCCCACCCATCGGCGGCCTGCAGATGCCCTGCATACTGACCTGTAATACCCCCGAAACCGATGTCATCACGGCTGCGCGGCGACAGGGGCTGGACCTGATGGGATTAAGTGGACTACACGCTTCAGGCGTGGGCACTGCCGGGTTTCTACTCGGTTTTGCAGCCTATACCCCGGAAGAGATGTGTGCCGCCATAAAAACACTGGCACGGGTGTTCAGAAAGCTCCAAAAGTAAGGTTTGAAGGTTTGCATTCGCTTCACGACTGGCAACATAATCCCTATCCAGGCAGGATCGCCGACACTTCCGAAAGGACTCGAAAATGCTCCAGGAAGGCTTCACATTTTCCGCTCTGGCCATGGTGCTCTTCGTGACGGCAACCGACTATCTGTTGCGCCACCTATGCCGCCACCTGCTCAGCAAGCCGATGCTACTGGCCTGTTTGTTGTTTTTCATCGGGCTGACCGGAGTAGTTCTGTACATATCCGATCATCTGTATGCCGTGCTGGGAGAGTTCACTTTCGCCGTACAGCTGTCCGCCTTTTTCTCCATTTTCACCTGCCTGCATGCCTGGCTGTATCAGCCCGACAGCGATAAACGGCCGGATATTCATCCGACCTATATCGACAAGTACTGAAGCCCAAGGCCCTGTCTCAGGTCTCATCTCCTTTTGAGCGTCGCATCAACAGCAGCACACAAGCCACCGCCACCAGTGCGACAATCGCCGCCACCTCAAACAGGGCGCTGAAGCCTGCCTGGTATCCCTGCAAGGCAAACGATGACGCCAGCGGACTGCCTTCATACTCGGCCCGCATCCACTCACCGGCCGCCACGGATGTCACCAGATCCGCTGTCAACCAGCAGCCCGACGGAGGACACAGCTGTACCTGCAGTTCCGCACGAACACCACTGAGCAGCACCGATGACAAACCGGCATACCCTATCAACATGGCCAGAAAGCGCGCGGTTGTACTGATTCCCGAGGCCATGCCAACCTGATCGGCCGACACCGTACCCAGGATGGCTTTTTGGGTTTCTCCGTTGATCAGGCCACCACCGGCTCCCAGACACGCCATGCAGATAAAGAACCCCATCGAACTGTCGGCCTTCACCGCCGCCGCCAGGCCCAGATTACCCAGCGCAATAATCGCCAAGCCCAGTCCCAGCAATTGCCAGGATTGCAGCCAGGCCGACAATCGCCGACCGACCATGGGAAAGATCAACATGGCCAGTGCAAACGGCAGGAGTGCAACCCCCGTCCAAACCAGTGACACACCCAGTCCCTTCTGCAGATAGACAGGCAAAAAGGCCGCCATCACCTGCGCGGCAGCGGCATACCCCAGCATAGCGGCAACCGCCCCCACAAAAGCGGGTGAAGCAAATAATCGCAGCTGCAGCATGGGGTTGGACACGGCCAGCTCACGCACAATAAAAGCGGTGAGCAACACGGCTCCGGCCAACAACGGTCCGAGTACCAGAGCACTGCTCCAGCCAATTTCAGGGCCACGAATCAGACTCCAGCTCCCGGCCAACATGGTCAGGCTGAACAGAGCCGCTCCCAGCCAGTCGAACGCCTGCGGACGCGGTGCACTGGACTCGTCGATTAACCGCATGACTTGCCACATCAACAGAGCACAGATCGGCATCATCATACCCAGCGCCCAGCGCCACCCAAGCCCGGCTCCCACCAGACTGCTCAATAAGGGTGCCGTTACCATGGTCAAACCCATCAGACTGCCCCAGATAGCCCAAGCCTTGACCGCCTCTTCCGGCGCCCGGAAGGTCTGCCCGATGATAGCCAGCGCCGGCGCCAACAAAAACGCGGCCCCAGCTCCCTGCAGAATTCGAGCGGCAATCAGTAACCCCACCTCGGGCGCCAGCCCTGAGGCCAGTGCGGCACCACCATACAGGCCCAGCCCCAGCAACAAGATCCGCTTGCGACCATAATGGTCGGCCAGTGCCCCGGCTACCAGCAACAGGGACGCAAAACTGAGCAAAAACCCACTCATGACCCATGCCATCTGGGCAAAGTCGACCCCCATGTCCGCCACCAGCATCGGCATGATGACACCCAGCAAGTTGGTATCAAAAATGGTCAGTGCGCAGGCCGCCGACGCCGTCAGCAGCACCGACCGCTGCCGGTTTTCCGCCTTCATATACGACGCTCCTGTATCGGAGCCAATTCATATTCAGCGCTTCTGTACACGCATCAACCCCATTATTGTTTTCAAGGAAACTCGCAGGGTAGCGGCCTCCGTACCATTGGGGAAGGCTCACATCGGTCAATATGGATGGGTACAGATCCATCATATTAACGCTGCCCCTCATTCTGTACCCATTAAATATTACTTTTTTATACCTGAACCTATCAGCAATACAGGCGTAGTCTGGCGCCATCGAAAACCGGTGAGGCGTATCCCACGATCCAGCAGCAGTGGCCCCTCCCTGCTTCCTATGAACGCGGCGCAACTCGCTGGACACGATACCCCCGAACAAACTGATTTCAATCCGAGGAATTCCATGTACGACACAGCCCTGATGCTGGCCCGGATACAGTTTGGCTTTACTGTATCCTTCCACATCATTTTCCCGGCCATCACCATCGGCCTGGCAAGCTACCTGGCCGTTCTGGAAGGCTGCTGGCTACGCAGCCAAAACCCGGTGTTCAAGCAGCTGTACCAGTTCTGGAGCCGCATCTTTGCGCTCAACTTCGGCATGGGCGTCGTTTCCGGCGTGGTCATGGCCTACGAGTTCGGCACCAACTGGCCCGAATTTTCGCGTTTTGCGGGCAGCATCACCGGCCCCCTGCTGACCTATGAGGTCCTGACCGCCTTCTTCCTTGAAGCCGGTTTTCTGGGCGTCATGCTGTTCGGCTGGAACCGGGTGGGCGGCCGACTGCACTTCTTCGCCACCCTGATGGTCGCGCTGGGCACGCTGGTGTCCGCGACCTGGATTCTGGCCTCCAACAGCTGGATGCAAACACCGGCGGGCTTCGAGGTTGTGGACAATCAGGTGATTCCCACCGACTGGATGGCGATCATCTTCAACCCGTCATTTCCCTACCGACTGGTCCATATGGTGCTGGCGGCCTTTCTCAGTACCGCACTGATGGTCGCGGCCAGCGCCGCCTGGCACCTGCTCAAAGGCAAGAACACACCAGCCATTCGCAAGATGCTGACCATGGCCCTCGGCATGCTGGTGGTCACCGCTCCGCTACAGATGCTGGCCGGTGATTTTCACGGCCTGAATACGCTGGAACACCAGCCGGCCAAGGTCGCCGCCATGGAGGGACACTGGCGCAACGAGGAACCGGGCGCGGGCGTGCCCCTGCTGCTGTTCGGCTGGCCGGACAACGACGCCGAGACCACCCGCTTTGCCGTTGGCATTCCCCGTTTGGGCAGCCTGATCCTGACCCACAGCTGGGACGGCACCTTCCCCGGCCTGTCGGAGTTCCCGGCCGACGAGCGTCCCAATGCCGCCGCCGTTTTCTGGTCATTCAGGGTGATGGTCGGCCTGGGACTGCTGATGTTCCTGCTGGGTATCTGGGGCATCTGGGCCTGGCTCAAAGGTCGGCTGTTCCAGAGCCGTACCCTGCTCCGCTTTACCCTGCTGATGGGACCCTCCGGGCTGATCGCGCTGCTGGCCGGCTGGTTCACAACCGAGCTGGGCCGGCAGCCCTGGGTGATCTACGGCCTGATGAAAACCGCCGATGCCGGCAGCAATCACAGCACGTCGACCCTGGTGTTCTCTTTGGGACTGCTGGTGATCGTATACGGCCTGATCTTCGGTACCGGCATCCGCTACCTGCTGCGTCTGATCGGCCGGGGACCCGATCAGGACATTGACACAACGCTTTCCACCATCCGTCCGACCTCCCCGTCGGATATGCATCCGGGAGACTGACATGGGTATCGATACTGCCCTGATCTGGGCCGTCATCATTCTTTTTGGCGTATTGCTGTACGTGGTTGCCGATGGTTTCGACCTGGGCGTCGGGATACTGTTCCCGCTGGTGCCCGACAAGGAGAACCGCGACTGCATGATGGCCAGCATCGCACCGATCTGGGACGGCAATGAAACCTGGCTGATCCTTGGCGGCGCCGGGCTGATGGCCGCCTTTCCATTGGCCTACGCCGTCATTCTGAGCGCGCTGTATATTCCGGTGCTGATGATGCTGATCGGGCTGATTCTGCGCGGTGTGGCGTTCGAGGCCCGCGCCAAGGCCAGCCCCCGCAGCCGCCACCTGTGGGACAAGGCCTTTTTCGCCGGTTCACTGCTCGCCACCTTTTTCCAGGGCGTGATACTGGGGGCCTACCTATCCGGACTACCGGTGGAAAACAATACCTTCAGCGGTCATGCCCTGAGCTGGATCAGCCCCTTTGCGCTGTTCTGCGGCATTGCGCTGATCGCTGCCTACACTCTACTGGGATCGACCTGGCTGATCATGAAAACCGAAGGCCGCCTGCAGCAACGCATGCGCCGCCTGAGCCGGCCGCTGGTCGGGCTGCTGATGGCCGTCATCGTGCTGGTGTCGATCTGGACGCCGCTGGCCCATGAAGCCATTGCCGAGCGCTGGTTCAGCCTGCCCAACCTGTACTGGCTGGCCCCGTTACCGGTGTTCACCGCTCTGGCGTGTCTGTGGTTGCTGAAGATGGTCGATCGAGGCGAAGCCGGACCGTTCGTGATGAGCCTGATCGTCATGGCGCTGGGCTTTCTGGGACTCGGCATCAGCCTCTGGCCCAATGTCATCCCGCCCTCGATCAGCATCTGGGAGGCCTCGGCGCCGGTGGCCAGCCAGGGCTTCGCTTTGGTCGGCGCCCTGTTGATCATTCCGGTAATTCTGACCTACTCGGTCTGGTCCTATTACGTCTTCCGAGGCAAGGTACACGCCGAGGATGGTTACCACTGACAGGCTGTCCGCCTGAGCCCGAGTGACAACCACCCGGGCTCAGGGTCGCCAAGGGCGCTTGGATCAGTATTGCTCAGCCTGCTGATCGATGGTCGCGTAGATTTCGTAATCTCCACCCTTTTTCATCAGCAGTACTTGATACGGCTGGAAGCGTTCGCCCATTTCCATCCCCGGACTGCCCATCGGCATGCCGGGTACCGTCAGCCCCAGTGCACCCTCGGGCGGATCAGCCAGGAACTGCTTCACCAGTCTGGCCGGCACATGGCCCTCGAACAGATACCCGGACTCGGAAACCGCCGTATGACAGGAATGGAAACGCCCTTGAATGCCCAAATCCAGTTTCATTTGGGTCAGATTCTGGGGGTGGAAGTTTTTGATTCCGAAACCGTTTTCTTCCGCATGTTCGGCCCAATCAATACAGCACCCACAGGTCGGGCTTTTATAGACGTTCAGATGTTCGGCCCCTGCCGTCTTCAGCATCTCGTTGACGGTCGAAGAGTCGGCAGAGGTTGCGGATGGGGTCGGCCCGGCTTGAACCGTCCCGGCACCCAACACTACCAGAGCAGAAACAATGGAAACGACGATATTCTTGCGTATTGCAAACATGATGTATCTCCCGATGATCGGTACCGAGTATTCAATCTGAGGGTACCGGTTAATCATAAAAAACCGCTTTGATCAGGCAACCCGGCTCAGCCGTGGGGGCTGGTAAGGCGGTTCGGGAGGGTGGTCGGTCAAGCGCTGTGACACGGGGGGAGGTAAAGCACGAACCTGTGCCAGAGTCACCTGAACCGGCGCGATGCCGATCCATGCCGTCCCCAGGGCACATTTGATAACACAGGTCGCCGCCGAATCGGCACAGCAATCGTCCGGCATCTGCGCATGGCAGTTGCCATCTGCCGATACACAGGGCATTTCATGGCTGCTCAACAGAGAAGATGGCGCCATCGTGTGTCCCCCGGCCTGGACCGACAACTGTCCAACCAAAAGTACCAGACCCAGCAGCATCAGCGGCAGGACCGGGTACATTGTCTGTGTGCGGTTTTTGGGCTGCGATTTCGACACGGGTGCTCACTGTGACGATGAGTGAAAAAGACGGACCAGAAGCCTGCCTCTTCCAGTATACCATCGAGGTCGGCAAACAGTAGGAACACAAACGGCGCTTATGGTTCCCCTAGCACGGCGGGCCCGACCTCCAGGTATCAATGACTGCTGCCGGCCGAGAACAGATTGATCACCAGGATTCCGGCCACAATCAGCGTCATGCCCGCCATGGTTGCCGGATCCAACTTTTGGCCATGTAGCCACCAACCAGCCAAAGCCACCAGAACCAACCCTACACCGGACCAAATCGCGTACGCGACACCAACAGGAATGGTCTTCAACGTCAGTGACAGGCAATAAAACGCAATCAAATAACCAACCACCACGATGATGGAGGGCAGAGGACGAGAAAAGCCTTCACTGGACTTAAGCGCCGAGGTCGCTACGACTTCGGCCACAATTGCGATAGAAAGAAACAGCCAATTTTGCATGCTTTTATCCTGCCCGTTCCACCCGGCTCTTGCTGAAAGCCGAGACGATTATAAGCCGCTCACCGCGGCCCGGAAACACGAAAAGGAGGCTAATGCCTCCTCTTGTAATATGCGCATCAAACTCAGAAATTGAAGTTCATGCCCACATGAACCACGTTGGAGTCCTCGATGCCGTACAGAGTTCCGTCCCAGGCCATGGCTTCAACCCAGACCAGAACATCTCTGTGCAGACTACGCTGGAACGCCAGAATCACTGCATCGAAATCATCCGTCCCCGCATCATCATCCAGACTGGACAGTCCCAGAGTGTAAAGATTCTTGCCGGACGGCACGCCGATCAGTGCATCGATACCTGAACCCGTGTCATCACGATCAATCCAGGCGCCGTTGATGTAGAAGCCGTTGCCGGAATAAGACGCAGACAGACCATAGATGTCCTTGTCGTTGGCGGCATCGGTATAGGCGGCGCCCAGGGTCAGGTTGCCGATGCTGTAGTTGGCGCCCAGCTGGTGCTGGCCTTCATCGTCGTTGTCGTCATCGTCGATCTGCACCAGCGCCTTCAGCTTCAGGCCTGCCAGATCGGGGCTCTCATACAGCGCCGACTGGCCGATACGGGAACCGCCATCCAGGGTGTAGTACACCGGTGCGGAATCCCACCACATGTAGTCGCCGTAGTAGCCCACCGCATCATAGAACGGCGAGGCAACCTTGCCACCGGAGATGGCCCCCCAGTCACCGCTCAGGCCCAGGTAGCCGTAGCGCATGTCGCCAATGCTGTCGCCTTCGTTGTCCAGGTTGACCGCCACTTCGTACTTGGCGAATGCCTTCAGACCTTCGCCAAGATCACGCTCGCCCTTAAGGCCGATGCGGGAAGAAGCATCCTTGTACTCGGTGTCGTCGGCGTACTCGGCATGTTCCAGCATGATGCGCAGGCTGCCGTAAAAATCGATACCGGTATCCGCAATCTCAACCGCCTGGACAGTCGTAGAAGTCATTGCCGTGCCGGCCAGCGCCAGGCAGATCAGTTGTTTTTTCATCGTTTCCATCAGCTCGGTTAGTAAACAGGTCTTGGTGCTCCCAAGCGGCGCTGAACACGGCTGCTCGCAAGGGATGTCGAGCCTGAAAAGGCGGCCATAGGCCGCCAAAGAATGAAGAGGAGGTCTCGCTTCAGGCCTGACTCGGAGCGCATTCTTGGGGAAGGGCCCCAGCTTGAAAACGGAGAAAAACGAAATGAGCCAATAGAAAAACTGGGGATACTCTGTAGCAGGCACAACGGTGGACAGAGCGGCAGGAAAAATGGACCGCTCGTCCATAAATAAATATTTTCGACACAAAGTCGCAATATTTTTTAAACAACCAGCCGCTAGACAGCGTTTACGGCCACCATCAATCTACGGACTGCTCACAGCAGGCAATACGATGAAATTTGTTGCGCCGATATTGATCCGGAGACCTGACCGGATGACACGCCAAACGCATTAGTTTTTCTAATCGATTGATTGGAAAAACTCCCGCATATTACCGTTTTTTATCATCTTTTTGACACAGCCCATGCCTAACCTTGCCGCATCGATTTTGAAGCAGCCGGGAGCAGCACGATGGGCAAACTGATCATGATCATGATCGACGGTATCAGCGCCGATCATTTCGAACGTTATCGCAGTCACCTGCCAAACCTGGACCACCTGGCCCGTACCGGTACTCAGGCAGCAGCCCTGCGCCCGGAGATGTGTGGTACCTCCTGCCCCGGACGTACTTCAATGATTGCCGGTGTTGCGCCCGCCGAACACGGTGTTTACGGCAACCATATCTGGAGCGAAGATGGTTTTCGCTGGGCCAGTCCCTATGACGTGAAGGTCGAGACACTGCCGGCCCTGGCCATGCGCCAGGGGCTGGATGTAGCCAATCTCGGTTACGGCATGGTTCGCCCGGAAGACTGTAGCCTTTATGTCGGCCCCTGGTGGGCGGATGAGATGCTGATGCGCGGCAAGGACGCGACGCCAGAGCCCGCCGACGCAGGCTGGCTGCGTGCCGCCGGTACCCATGATCCTGATGGCCGTCTGGCCGCGCTCAATGCCGAAGCGGTGGTGGCGCCGAATCACTCCGAAGCGCACCAACTGCAGCTGGGCATGCTGGCGGATCAGCAGTTGCTGGACCTGGCCGCGGGTCTGGCGACTTCCGAGCAAGCCCCCGACTTTACCCTGCTGGAGATCGCCATCACCGACTACTTCCTGCACAAGTACGGTGCCGATCATGACCTGACCCGCTGGTCGCTGCGTACCGCCGACGCCCAGATCGGTACTTTGCTGACGCGACTGGAGCAGGCCGGTGTGCTGCAGCAGTACAACTTTGCCATCTGCAGCGATCACGGACATGCCGCCATGCCTCAAGGCCTTTATGTGGATCGCCTGCTGGGCGACGCAGTGACCTGGTCCAGCGAAGGTGGCGTGCTACTGATCAAACCAAAGGACGAAGCCGAAGCCAAACAGGTCAACGATACCCTGATCGGCGAAGGCATGGAGCCTTGGTCAACCGACTTCATGCCGACCGCGCTGCGCGACCAGTTGCTGGCCTTTGTCGTACCGGAAGGCTCCGAGATCAGCTTCGAGGCCGCCGTACCCGGCACCGAGGGTCTTTACGGCCCCTCCAAGTACGTTTCCAACCATGGCATGCGTCCCGGCACCGAGGCCGACCATCGCTTCTGCATTTTCAATGGCCCCGATATCCCGCGGCAGCAACTGGGAGTATCGGACTGTATCCGTTTTGCACCAACGCTGGCCGACATTCTCGGCATCGAAACACCCTGGGCCGCCCGCTCACTGCTGAGCGATGAAGCCAACCGGAGCCAGGCCTGAAGCCGACCTCTGACACACCCTGAAGATTAACCCGATTCACACAAGCAGGACACCCTGATGAAACAGCTGATGACCTCTCTGGTAATAGCCTCCGCTCTGACCAGTACTATCGCCGCCGCCGGTACCATCCGACTCGGCCATGATGTCGGCTATGCCGGCGCCGAATCACTGGACCCGATTTCGCCGAGCCGCTTCTTTGAAGTCAACCAGATGCTCTACTCCCGCATGATCCGTCAGGGCCAGGACGGCCAGCCGAGCCCGGAACTGGCCACCGAGTGGTCGGCTTCCAGCGATGCAAAAACCTGGACATTCCAGCTGCGCAAGGGCGTCAAGTTCCACGATGGTTCCGACCTGACCGCTGCCGACATCAAATACACCTTGGAGCGTATCAACGACCCGGAAATCGACTCCCCGGTCGCCGCCGTGCTTGGCATCATCAGTGAGGTCAAGGTACTGGACGACTATCGCTTCGAAATCAAGCTGTCTTCGCCCCATGCCGACCTGCCACTGCTGCTGATGGACTATCGTGTACGCATCATCCCGGAAAACAGCGGTGACAGCATCGCCAAGACCGGCATCGGCTCCGGCCCCTTCATGCTGGAAGAGCTGGATTCCGAAGGCACCACCGTACTGGTGGCCAACCCCAACTACTGGGAAGGCAAGCCGGCGGCCGATGGCGCCGAGCTGATCGGCATCCCCGACTCCCAGGCCCGTGTGCAGGCGCTGATGGCCGGACAGGTAGATCTGGAGCAGAGCATCACCGCGCAGCAGAAGCGCCTGTTCGAAAACAACCCGCAGTTCAAGCTGCAGACCATCGCCACCGGCGAATGGCGCGGCCTGGCTTTCCGTACCGATATGGCACCGCTGGACAACCCCAAGGTGCGCAAGGCACTGCGCATGGTGGTCGACCGTGAGGAGATGATGACACTGGTATCTGGTACTGACGCGGGTATCGTCACCTGTGACCACCCGGTCTGGTCCGGCGACCAGTACCGTGCAGAAATCAACTGTTCGCAAGACATCGAAGGTGCCAAACAACTGCTGCGTGAAGCCGGCTACCCGGACGGTCTCGAAGTCACCATCAGTGCTGCCGATAACGAGCCGGAATGGATCCACATGATCGAGGTATACCAGCAGCAGGCCGCCAAAGCCGGTATCAAAGTCAATCTGAACATGGTGCCCTCCGACGGTTACTGGAGCGATGTGTGGATGAAGCACCCGGCCTCGGCCTCACGCTGGTCCCAGCGTCCGGCCGACCAGGCTCTGAACGAAGTGTTCCGCTCCGATTCGGCCTGGAACGAAACCTTTTTCAACAACCCGCGCTTTGATCAGGCACTGGATGACGCCCGCTCCGAGTTGGACTTCGACAAGCGCAAGGCGCTGTACGCCAAACTGCAGAACATCCTCTGGGAAGAAGGCGGAGAAATGGTGCCCTACCACCTGAACCAGACCCGTGCCCTGCGCAGCAACGTGACCGGACTGGACCCGGTAGAGCAGTTCTCCATCCGCTGGCACAAGGTAAATGTGGAATAAGCCACCACTGACCTGCCTGCGGGCCGCTCCCTGCGAGCGACCCGCAGGCTTCTCTGTCGGGCCCTCTGCAAATCGGCAATCGCCATGGCCGCTTTGCAGAGGGCTTGCGACGTATCGGATAACCAAGCGACACAAGACACTATGCTGAAACTGATTCTGCAGCGGCTCGCCATGGCCCTGTTTACCCTGCTGACCGTCTGCGTACTGGTCTTTTCCATCACCGAAGCCTTGCCCGGCGACGTCTGTACCGCCTATCTGGGCCGCGATGCCCAAGGTGCCCGGCTGGAAAACTGCCGTCAGGCACGCAACCTCGATCAACCGGCGCTGCAGCGCTTTGCCGACTGGGGTACGGGCGTGTTGCAAGGCAGTCTCGGCACATCACTCAAGCGCGACAAGCCGATCAACGATCTGGTCGCCACCCGCATGCGCAACACCGCTGTGCTGGCGCTGGGCGCTGCCGTCATCGGCATTCCGCTGGCGATCTTCCTCGGTGTCATCGCCGCGCTGCGACGTGACCGCCCCGCCGATGTGCTGATCTCCGGCGGTTCCATCTTCGCCATGACCATCCCCGAATTCGTCACCGCCACGGTACTGGTGCTGATCTTCTCGATCCAGCTGCAGTGGTTCCCGGCGGTGACCACGGTGCGGCATAACGCGCCGGTCAGCGAGCTGCTGCCCAATATCGTGCTGCCGATGATCACCCTGGCGCTGGTGATGATGGCGCACATCCTGCGCATGGTCCGTTCGGCAATGATCGATGTAATGGCCAGCGACTTCGTGCAAATGGCCCGGCTCAAGGGCGTGCCCTTCTGGCGTATCGTCTGCCTGCACGCCCTGCCCTCGGCGATGTTGCCAACCATCAATATCATCGCACTGACCGTGGCCTGGCTGCTCGGCGGAGCGGTGATCATCGAGCAGGTGTTCAACTACCCTGGGATCGGCACCCTGATGATCCGTGCCATCTACGACCGGGACCTGCCTCTGGTGCAGGCAATCGCACTGATTCTGGCCACGGTCTACGTACTGTGTAATCTGCTCGCCGACCTGTCGTCACTGGCGTTAAATCCGCGCCTGAGAACCACCCGCTAGGAGACACCTGATGACCGCAATCACGATGGACATGAACACGCCCGTCACCAAGCCGGCTTCCCGCTGGCGCCAGGTGTGGAGCAACCTGCGCCGCTCGCCTTCCGGCATGATCGGACTGAGCGTGCTGATCTTTCACCTGTTGCTGGCCCTTCTGGCGCCCTGGCTGGCACCACACGACTGGACACTGCAGAACGGCTACCAGATTCTGCAAGCACCCAGTGAGGCTTTCTGGTTCGGCACCGACCATATGGGACGCGACCTGCTCAGCCGCACCATGATGGGCGGGCGCGAAGCCATTACCGTGACCATGCTCGGCACACTGCTGGCCGTGAGCTGGGGCGGGCTGGTCGGCATGACGCTGGGCTTTGTCGGCGGTCGCACTGACGCCTGGTTGATGCGTGTCATCGATGCGCTGCTGGCCATCCCCTGGCTGCTGTTCCTGCTGCTGGTGATCGCGCTGGTCGGCCAGCAAACCTGGACCCTGGTGCTGACACTGGGCTTCTTCTTCGGCATCGCCGTGGTGCGCGTGGTGCGCGGTGCCACGCTGGAATATGTGCCGCGTGACTTTGTGCTGGCTGCCCGCACCCGCGGCGAATCACGCCTGACCATCGTGGTGCGCGAATTGCTGCCCAACGTGCTCGATGCCCTGCTGGTGGAAGCCGCCATGCGCTGGGCCTGGATGCTGCTGGCATTCAGCTCGCTCTCCTTTCTCGGCTTCGGCGTGGTACCGCCGACCCCGGACTGGGGCCTGATGATCGCCGACAGCCGCGGCATGATCTCCATCGCCCCCTGGGCCGTGATCTTCCCGGCGCTGGCCCTGTCCACACTGATTATCAGCATCAACCTGACCGCCGATGCACTGGCCAAGGCGATCGGCCTCGACCGCGCCAAGGCCCCCGTATGAGTGAAGCTCAGACCATGAACACGACAATGACTCCCATGCTGGACGTAGACAATTTCACTCTCGGATATACCAACGCCGAGGGGCGGCTGGTCAGTGTGCTGCGCGATGTCAGCCTGCAGGTCGCGCCCGGCGAAGCGCTGGGACTGGTTGGCGAATCCGGCTGTGGCAAAAGCACGCTGGCACTGGCGATGATGGCCTTCCTGCGCTCGGGCTCCCAGGTACAGAACGGTACCATCCGCTTCCACGAGCAGGACCTGTTCGCGCTCAAGCCGAAGATGCTGCAGTCACTGCGCGGCGGCCGTATCGGCCTGATTCCGCAGAACGCCGGTCAGTCGCTGACACCGACGCTGAAGATCGATGCCCAGCTCTACGAGGCGCTGAAACTGCACTCCGACCTGCCCCGCAGCCAGTGGCGCCAGCGCGCCATCGAACTGCTGCAGCAGGTCCGCCTGCCCGCTCCCGAGGCGATGCTGGAGCGCTACCCGCACCAGCTCTCCGGCGGCCAGCAGCAGCGCGTGGCCGTGGCCATGGCACTGGCGGGTCAGCCGGAACTGCTGATTCTGGACGAACCCACCACCGGTCTCGACGTGACCACCCAGGCGCATATCCTGGAGTTGCTGCGCACTCTGCGTCAGGAACTGGGCATGGCGATGGTGTTCGTCAGCCACGATCTGGGGGCCGTGGCCCGCATCAGCGAACGCATCGCGGTGATGTACGCCGGCGAGGTGATCGAGCTGGGCAGCAGCCACCAAGTGCTGCTGCAGCCGACCCATCCCTATACCCGTGCGTTGCTCGACGCCATTCCGCGTCTCGATGCCGAGGGCCTGCCGCCATCACTGCCGGGCTACCCGCCCAAGGTGGGTTCCATTACTCAGGGCTGTGCCTTCGCCGGCCGCTGCCCTCATGCCCAGCCGATCTGCAGTGAGCAGGATGCGCCGCTGGCGGCACTGTCCGGTCATCAGGTGCGCTGTCATCTGGCCGGCGAGCTGAAGCGCCCGGCCAGCGATTCCAAGGTGGTGCAGCTGCCGGTGCAGAGCAGCGATGAACCGCTGCTGATGCTGGAACAGGTGCAGATCAGCTACCACCGTCAGGGGCTGATGGATGCGCTGCTGCAGCGTCCAGCCCCGGTGGCCACCGTGGACGGCATCGATCTGCAGCTGAACAAGGGCGAAACCCTGGCACTGGTGGGTGAATCCGGCAGCGGCAAGTCCACCATCATGCGAGCGATCAGCGGTATCCAGCCAGCCCGCAACGGCCAGATCCGGCTCAAACAGGACGACCTCAACCTGCCGGTGGAGCAGCGCAGCAAGGCGCTCAAGCGCCGGGTGCAGATGATCTTCCAGAACCCCGATGCCTCGTTGAACCCGCGCCACACGGTGTTCGAAATTCTGCAGCAACCGTTAAAACTCTATTTCGGCCTCAACCATGACGCATGCCGCGACAAAGCCGCCGAGCTGCTGTCGCTGGTACGCCTGGCACCGCACTATCTGGACCGCCTGCCGGGCCAGCTGTCCGGCGGCGAAAAGCAGCGCGTGGCCATCGCCCGCTGCTTCGCCGGTGATCCTGACCTGATCCTGTGCGACGAGGTGACATCGGCACTGGATGTCTCGGTGCAGGCCGCAGTGCTCAAGCTGCTCAAGGAACTGCAGCAGCAGCGTGGCGTGACCTACCTGTTCATCGCCCACGATCTGGCGGTGGTCAAGGCGATTGCCGACCAGGTGGCAGTGCTCTATCAGGGCCGTATCTGTCAGGTCGGACCGGTGAGTGAGGTGTTCACAGGTCATCATCATCCCTACACCCGCACCCTGCTCAACGCGGTGCTGGAGCCGGACCCGAATCATCAGCCCGTCATTCAGGGTGATGACTGTTCCGAACAGTACCCGCCAGCCCGTGGCTGCGCCTACCAGCGCCGCTGCCCACTGGCGGAACCGCGCTGCAAGGAGCAGCTGCCCCCCTGGAAGACGGATGGCGGCAACCGCATCCGCTGCCACCTGGAGCTGGATGCGCTGGCCACCCTGATCGACCGCCCGCAGATGATCAAGGCGGTCAATGCCTGAACCAGTGAACCTTACTTTGACCCGGCGGACACAACACCGCCGGGCCAGCCCCCATATTCAACGCTCTGTACACCACAAGGAAACCACCATGCCCCTGGCGATCTACGACCTGGATGAAACCCTGATCAACGCCGACTGCTCGCTGCTCTGGCTGCAGTTCCTGACCGACCGGGGCCTGACCGACCCGACCATCATGGACGATGCCAGGGAACTCGACCGCCGCTACCATCAGGGCCAGCTGGACATGCACGACTACGTGGCGCTGCAGCTGCGCCCGCATATCGGTCAAACTCCGGCCGAAGCGACCCGTGAGGTGGAATTGTTCATCAAGGAGCATGTGCAGCCGTGCATTCGGCCTGCGGCAGTTGAGAGTATCCGCCGCCACAAGGCTCTCGGTGACCGTTGCCTGGTCATTTCCGCGTCGATCGATTTTCTGGTCGAGCCGATCGCCGCTCATCTGGGCATCGAGGACGCCATCGGCGTGCGCATTGAACTGGAAAATAATCGCATTACCGGTCGGGCTGACGGGCCAATCTGTTATCAAGAGGGGAAAGTGTTGCATCTGAATCGCTGGCTGGAGCAACAAGGTGAGCACACCAAGGGCAGCTGGTTCTACTCCGACTCGCACAACGACCTGCCGCTATTGGAACAGGTCGACAACCCGGTCGGCGTCAGCCCGGACCCGCGTCTGGCCGAGGTGTGCCAACAGCGCGGCTGGGCAAAGGTGAACTGGTAAGTGAATATGACAGCGCTCGAAGATGAAGCTCCCGCCCGGAGGATTTCATCTTCGGCGTTGAATTCGCGAACCCAGGCACTTAAGGTAGAGCCGTCCAGCTTTTTTGGATGGCATACCAAATATCCTTGAAAAACGGCTTAAATAAAAGATATGGAACGATAAAGACGGAAGAACCCGCGTTCATGGAAGATTTGAAAGATAAGGCTAGAAAATCAATCGAAGAAAAAACAAATCGGCACTTTTCTCTTTATGCCTCGCTTCATGAACAGAATATTTTGAATGTGCCTGTTACCAAGCCTCTTATGATCGTCGTGCTCAGTGGAGAAAAAGAAATAAGAGGACCTTCCCGTTTTTCCTGTCGGCCCGGAAGCTTTTTGTTCCTGCCGGACAACTGCTCGGTCCATATGCGGAATATTCCCGGAGACAAGCCTTACAAATGTTGCAAGGTCTTCGGGTCTCTGGTATAACCTCAGTGAACAGTGGAGCCGCATCCACCATCGCCTGACTGATCATAGTAAGTTACTGACAAAACGGACTCAGCTCAGGATTAACCCGCGGCCGTACCAGAAACGAACGCTTGTCCAAAACCTCCCCCGCACGTGTTGCGATCACACAACCGAATTCAATGATTTCCATTTCATCCACGGACTGACGCGAGCCTGAGGGTGCTATGTGGCTTTCCCAACAAGTCGCTTCAAGGTCCACAATTAAAAGCAGGTTATGACTCATCGGTCGTTATCCGAAACTCGGCCCACTAGGCTCATCATCAAGCTCATCGAGGTTAATTTCATCCTCGCCCGTTTCCTGCTTCAGCTCCGATTGTTCCATTAACCCAGCCAACTCTTCCGGCATCAAATCGGCCAGCTCATCATCCGTAGGCTCTGGCCTGCTACCCAACTCCCGCTGCAACTCGGCTAACTGCTCGGTGCTCGGCGCACGGTACAGCTCGCGGCTAGTAGCGTTAAACAGTAAAGATCCCCGCTGCCGTGGCTGCGGGGATGCTGATTGAGCCAGAGGATCATTCTCGTAGTCAAAATCGTCCGACTCAATCACCGGCCGCTGCGGAATATCCTGCTCAACTGCCTGCTGCTGGGCTTTGCTGACTGCGGCTGCCAGAGCCGCATCCAGTGCATCATCAGTCACTATCACAGGTTCAGTCAGCCGGCGCTCCGGCTCTGGTGCCTGCACTAACAACCGCACGGCGCTCAGCGCTTCAGATGCGCGAGCAATTCGTTTACCGAGTGCTGCAATTCGGTCACACTGCTCGCCAACTGCTGCAACGCTGCATCCGCTTGCGCTTGGCGTACTTCCATCACCTGCATTACGTCGTTGCTGGCCTCTTTGTACAACTGATCGACGTCCAATGACCCCGAGCTGTCCAGCGCCCCCACCAACACGGTTTCCAAGTTCTGCAAGCATCGCGCCTGCTCGTTGACTGCGGAATGCAACCCGTCGCACCGCCGTATCTGCTCGATGACTGTTATGTTCAATCTGTCTAAAATCTGATGTTGCTGCTGTTGCTGATGCAACAGCGCGCTCAATTGTTGCTCTAAGACGTTGATTTCGTTCTGGCGATTCTGTTGATCGTGCTCCTGCAACAACGCGGTCAGCCGCTGCTCCAAGGCTTCGAATTCGCTGAACATCATCCGATGATCCTGCAACTGCGTCTGATGCGCGTCGAGCTGCTGCTGTTGCTGCTGCTGCGAGTTCAGAAGCGCCTCGACTTGTCGCTGCAAGTCGGTCACGTGCTGCACCCCCCTCAACTGCGGGCTGCTTTCTTGCTCGGTAAGCGCTGAGCGCTTCATAGTCTCGATCAACGTCATACGTCACACCCTGATTTTCTTGCAGCTTCGGCCAGCCGCACGCTTTGTTTATCTTGCTACCTTTAAATTTGATGCCGTCGAGAAAAAAGCTGAATCCCGACAACTTGCCGGTACTAGCCAGGTTGGCCCGCACTTCGACGCCCGCTGCGGCTAGCCGGTCGGCAAACTGCACAACGGTAGGCTGGTCCTTCGCCGCCTCGAGTATCAACTTCTCGAGACGGAGCTTCGGCGGCACTTGGCCGGTCGCCCTCCAAATTTCCAGCTCGCCCCGCTTAATCCGTGTTTTTTCCTGCGGTTCGTCGTAAAGCCCCTGGGTAATGGTCAGCCCGTGCTCACGCTCGAGCGCCTGCGTCGCCTCGATAGCCTTGAACGCCTCATGCTGCCCATACCAGACCTGAGCGGACAACGACACGCGACTGGCGATGATATGGATGTGGTCGTAATCGGTATCCTGGTGGCGTACAGCAACCCACTGGGTATCCGGAGGGAAGCCCATTTTTTTTAAAAAATTGGCAGCAATTTCTTCCCACTGCTGGCCGGTCAGCCTGTCACCGGCAGGCAATGCAAGGCTGCAATGCCACACCGGCCGCTTGATGTCTTTCCGGATGCGGCGGGTATGACCGAACTCGGCAGACAGTGATCGCGGATCAGTGCCGCACATCGTGCCGCCAATCAGCTCGGCATTTTTGTCACCCGTGGCTTTCTTCCCTTCATCAAACGCATAATCGAGTACGCCGCGAAAACCGCTACCGCGTGTTACGTTGCCCTTCATCGTCCACCTCATCGGAGTCAGGGTCGGGAACCTGGATGCCCAATAAATCGTTCCGCAACTGCTGAACTTGGTCGCGTAATTCTGTCACCACTGACGGCGGCATACCCTTGGCATTGCCGACCTCGATCGCTACAACGTACCGCCCGAGCAGACTGGCAACGCGGGACAGATCGACCCACGCCTGCCGGTTCAACTCGGGCACCAGTGCAGGCAACTCGCCCAAACCGGCCTCGCGCAACCATTGCCCACGACTGCGACCACCCCGACGACGATCGAGGGCAGCCAACTCATCATCGGAAAAATACACGCTAACACGTGTGTTCCGATGCTCCGATTTCGGCCTGGGAGCCGGCCCTCGTTTGCCCATCGTTAAACCTCCATCGTCATCAGTTGGCACCCGTTTTTGGAAAGGAGCGAAGCCTACGCGCAGGCCGCCAGGCCGGAGGCAACCCACCGACCGCAGGGAGCGTGGGCAGCGAGCGAAGCGCTGCTGGGTTGAAACTAACCGGAGGTTAGTTACACCTTGTTCCCTAAGTTCCCTAAGGTGATCCTCCGAGCCCCGCCTCCAACGATTATGGCGCACCCTCATCGGGATGTCGAAGATTCTCCGCATCCAAACTGCGATGTTCGGCCAGCTCGACCTCAGATTACAGCCCGATTTTCACCTTAGCCAGCCACTCTTGGTCCAGCCTGACACGCAACAAGACCGGCACATCAGGACCAAAAACGGTAAAAATTCATCGCGAGACGAGCCGCAAAAAAACGCCGATGATTAGGGAACGTATGAACAAGTCCTCTCAGAGCCACCAAAATTGCATTTTCTCTGTGTCTGGGGCATGAAATGCGCACGTTCCCCCCTTTTTTAACCGACTGCAACCGCCTTTTCAGGCAGCACAGACGGATTAACCCTGCGCTCTCAACATCTGGTCCACCCGTACAATATTGGCCAGCGCGAACAGCATGGCCAGCTTGCTGTCGTTTTTCTTCAGGCCACGGTAGCGGGCTTTTACAAAACCAAACTGGCACTTGATGATCCGAAACGGATGCTCAACTTTTGCACGGATACTGGCTTTCAGATACTCGGTGCGGATTCTGACCTTATTGATCCGAGGGTGTTTTTTGAGTGTCTTCAGCGTCCCTGGCTGTTCGGCGATGTACCAGTCCGCGCTGACATCTTTCAGCTCATCTCGCTTTTCGGCGCCCCGGTAACCCGCATCAGCCAAGATGAATGCTTCTTCACCGTGCAGTAGCTGGTCAGCCTGATTGAGATCGTGCTCGTTTGCCGCAGTTGTCGTGAAGCTGTGCGTGAGGCCAGTGCGGGCATCAACCCCGATGTGAGCCTTCATGCCGAAGTGCCATTGATTCCCTTTTTTGGTTTGGTGCATCTCCGGATCACGTTCACCTGTTTTGTTCTTGGTAGAGCTGGGAGCTTC
>NZ_JACEMT010000005.1 GCF_013868415.1 Marinobacterium marinum
CCAGCGCGAACAGCATGGCCAGCTTGCTGTCGTTTTTCTTCAGGCCACGGTAGCGGGCTTTTACAAAACCAAACTGGCACTTGATGATCCGAAACAGATGCTCAACTTTCGCACGGATACTGGCTTTCAGATACTCGGTGCGGATTCTGACCTTATTGATCCGGGGGTGTTGTTTCAGTGTCTTCAGCTTCCCTGGCTGTTCGGCGATGTACCAGTCCGCACTGACATCTTTCAGCTCGTCTCGCTTTTCGGCACCACG
>NZ_JACEMT010000053.1:0-1073 GCF_013868415.1 Marinobacterium marinum
GCCAGTATCCGTGCAAAAGTTGAGCATCCGTTTCGGATCATCAAGTGCCAGTTTGGTTTTGTAAAAGCCCGCTACCGTGGCCTGAAGAAAAACGATAGCAAACTGGCGATGCTATTCGCGCTGGCCAACGTTGTGCGGGTAGACCAGATGTTGAGAGCGCAGGGTTAATCCGTCTGCGCTGCCTGAAAAGGCGGTTGCAGTCGGTTAAAAAAGGGGGAACGTGCGCATTTCATGCCCCAGGCACAGAGAAAATGCAGTTTTGGTGGCTCTGAGAGGACTTGTTCATACGTTCCTTAAGGTATTGTGCTTTCTTGGTTATTTGATACTTATCGTCTGTCATTCAGAGCCTAACCTTACTGCAGAAAAATATAACGCCGCACTTTGGGGCCGATGCAGCATAGCTGCTGAGGTCCCAGCAACACATAGTGTTGCGACAACAGTGCCTTGTTAGGTTACCTCATCAATGAATTGAACTTGGCCGAACCATTGTTCTTTCTGCAAAGGGTACTTTTTTAGAACTGATTCATATTTGAACCCATTATCCCCCATGAAATGTTCAGCAATTAATTTCGATGCTTCTACTGCTGAAAACAATGCTGACCTTGCCATTTCAAGAGACGTTAATGCTGAGTTTTTATGCACTGTGGCATTCCGTCTATTTTTCAAGCGGCAGACTGAATTTAACGGCTCTTTGGTCAGATCGAGCGGTACACCAGTTAAGATTTCTGGCCATTCCTCCAGCGCACGACCAAAGCTGGCTCTGCTGTACGATTTTTCAATCTTCAAAAAGTTACCAGGGTTATTTTCAAATATTGACCTTACACACTGGAAGAAAATTATCTCGACCAATTGGTGTGATGCTAGCAGTACCATTTGAGAGAGCGGACCATGATGGACATCAGCTTGATACTGATAAGCCGGAAGCTCATTTCTGACTAGCCAATAAGCTCCTATATATGTTTCCGACCATGCATCTAAATTGATCCACCCTGAGCTTTTTGTATGAGATATACTATTTATCATGACTGAAACTGGTCCTACCCACAAAAAGTAGACACTTTGATTATGCGCAT
>NZ_JACEMT010000053.1:1172-198158 GCF_013868415.1 Marinobacterium marinum
ATCAAGGCCTGATAACGGTTGGAGCGATACTGAACCCCTCGATCGGAGTGAATGATCAGGCCAGGTTCGATATCGCGTCGCTTGAACGCCATATTCAGGGCATCCGTAATCAGCTGCTCTGTCATACTGGTATCCAGTGCCCAGCCGACGATGCTGCGGGAATACAGGTCCATCACCGTGGCCAGATATAGCCAGCGATCCCTGACCCAGATGTAAGTGATGTCGGTGGTCCATTTTTGGTTGGGACCAGCGGCATTGAAGTGACGTTTGAGAAGGTTGTCCGCTACGCCCGTCATCGCTTCCGTTCGTGGGGTGTACTTGAAGGCTTTGCCGTTACGGGCCCGAATACCGTTATGTTTCAGGATATTGGCGACATAGTTTACGGAGCAGTCGATCCCCAGGGCATTGAGTTCCTGCGTGATTCTGGGGGCCCCGTAACGGGCCTTGTAGGTGGCAAAGGTATCCATGACCTGCTCTTCCATGATCTGTCGCCGACGCACACGGGCACTGAGGCCCCGACCCAACCAGCGGTAGAATCCTGAGGCCGATACATCCAGAACTCGGCACATCAACCGTATCGCGTACTGCCCACGATACTCCTGTATCAGAGCGTACTTTACTCCTGCTGGCTCGCAAAGTACGCAGCTGCCTTTTTTAGGAACTCGAGCTCCTTCTTCAGCGCATCACGTTCGCGCTTCAGTTGCCGGACCTCATCACTCTCCGGTTTGGAGTAGTCTACCCCGTTCAGGCTGTTAAACTGCTTCTCAGACAGCCGGGTAAACTGACGTCGCCAGTTGTAAATCTGCCCGGGATGAATCCCCAGCTCCTTGGCCACTGAGACCGCCGTATGTCCGGGCTGATCAGCACGCCTGACTGCCTCGCGCCGAAACTCTTCGGTATAGTGCTGATATTTTTTCCTGGCCATCTTGCACCTCCTCGTCAGGGGTAAACCTAACTATAGAAGGTGTCTACTGTTCGTGGGTAACTCGGAAACCTAACAGTCTGTTAATGAGGTCTACGACCTCATAATAATTATTAGCAGGTATACCTTTTAATTTTCACACTTTAAATTGGATATACCATAAGTGATTGAATCTAATATAAAAAATAATGGAGGCACGTGTCTCGCCGATCTAAACGGGTATTTCAGGCAGTTCATTCCTTACCGAAAGGGTATAGCGCCCAAGGGAAGGCTGAGCCGATAGCTGCAAGTAGCAGCTATAGCCAACAGAATTCGAGCCGCCTTACACGGCGGGTGTGAAATATGAAAATCCATCAACCAGTCCCTTTGGATCTTTACCGGAGTGCTTGTGCATCTACTGCCTGTCTGATGCATGGATGAGTCTGCAATTTTTTCTGGCGAGGTTCAAGCGGGATTACCCCCATCGCCGGTGCTTATTTCAAGGGCTGCTTTGGGTTGGTGCAGGCACCGAGTGTGACAGCTCTGCGGTACTGTTCAAACAGGCTCGTGTATTGGCTGCGAGGCTTCCGGGTGATCAGATGCGTTATGATTACTGTCATTGATGCAATCGGGTCAGTTGGAGATACCAGCGTATGGAAACGAAGAAGTCGAAATATGGAATGATCGGCATGGCCATTGGTGGCCTTGCCTTCTTGTTGGCGCTTGTGCATTTCTGGGCAGGGCCTTTATCACCCAAGCCTACACTTGAAACAGTGGTTGCTGAAAAGGTGTCTTCAATACGCAATGCGGCTCTGGATGCATTGAAAGGCAAAGAGCCTGTCCGGGTACAGCAGGCTGCACACTGGGACAAGGATAAAATGGTCGAAGTCGCTACGGTATTCTTGGGGGGTGTTGCATTCATCCTTGGGCTGATCGGTTACGCGGTCAAGGAGTCGTCTCGTGTTACGGGCGGAGCTGCGATACTTGGGATCAGTGCCATCGCATTCCAGTTTTTGGCCATGTATGCCATGGCGTTACTGGTCGTGCTTTTGATCGGGTTGGTGTTATCCAGTTTAAATGTGGATATCGGCATCGGATAAGTGCCTGGCAAGGTGTCAGTGGTTATGGGCCAGATCGACGTGAAGTGCCAATAATTTAAAAGGATTTTGTATGAAACGTATCCTGCTTGCAGGCTTGTGCCTGTGTTGTGCGGTACCTGCTTTTGCCAATTCGGGCTTGCCTGAGGGGGCCATACAGGAGGGTACTTTGTCGAATCAGCAATTGATTCATGATGCCATGCTGGGTGTTGCCGCTGATGTTGCGACCCAAGGCTGTGACAGCCCGGAAAACTTCATGCCTTATGTCATGGCCATGCCTGAAGGACAGGTTGGCTCACGCTATTGGCGTGAGCTTTGGGTCGTTCAAGGCTGTGGCAAGACGTTTCCTGTCAAAATACGTTTCAGTGAAAAGGGTGTCGGGGCTGCAAACTGGGTGATCGAGTAATCCGGCGCATCAGGTCTCGAATCGGGATGGCCCGGGGGCTGTAAAAGTCGAACCTGAACCCGGTTATACACGCCCAGTATCAGTCATACGGAGATGGATCGTGAGTATTCCGCTGAAACGTTCTCAACGGGTTGCACTGGTATTGATACCGCTGTTGTCGATGCTGTTGTTGCTGACCCCGGCCGCCGATCTGTTGACGCATCGGCAGCAACTGTCAGCTTTGCTGGTGATGACGGGCATGGTGCTGTTTGCAACCGGTGCGCTGCCGGAATTCGTCAGTGCGCTGGTCATTCTGGTGCTGGCGATGCTGTTGTCGCTGGCACCGGCAGAGGTGGTGTTTTCGGGACTGACCTCGACTGCCTGCTGGCTTATTTTCTCGGGGCTGGTGATTGGGATTGCGATCTCTGAAACGGGACTGGCGCAACGGGTTGCCGATCGTTTCAGTCGTTCTCTGGACCGCAGCTATACGCGCCTGATTACCGGTATTGTGCTGATGGGGGTGCTGTTGGGGTTTTTGATGCCCTCGTCGGTGGGGCGCATTGTGCTGTTTATTCCCATTGCACTGGTGATTGCCGAGCACTGCGGCTTTGCCCGTGGCAGCAATGGGCAGCATGGTGTTTTGCTGGCGGCAGCCTTTGGCTCCCACCTGCCCACGTTTGCGATATTGCCGGCCAACATTCCCAATATGATCATGATCGGTTCGGCAGAAAGCATCCATGGCTGGACGCCGATGTTCACCGAGTATTTGTGGCTGCACTTCCCCGTGTTGGGTGCTTTGAAGGCAGTGTTACTGATTATTGTCATTCTGAAGTTGTATCCCGATACACCACGGCGTGCCACGCCGGAGGGGCGGCAGGGTGCGCTGAGTTTTCAAGAAGGCCGGTTGTTGGCCATTATGCTGGTAACACTGGGATTCTGGCTGACGGACTCGGTACATCATATCTCGGCAGCCTGGATAGGGTTGGCTGCTGCCACGCTGTTACTGCTGCCCGGTATTGGCATGGTGTCGCCCAAGAGTTTTAACGAAAAGGTCAAGATCAGCTCGATTCTGGTGGTGGCAGGGCTGCTGGGGATTGCCGGCCTGATCAATTACAGCCAGCTCAGCCAAGTGGTGGGCGGGCGAGTCCTTGATTGGTTGCCGCTGGCACCGGGGCGGGATGCGGTAAATTTTTTCTCGCTGTCGCTGGCAGCCATGTTGACCGGTGTGGTCGCCACGCTGGCGGGTGTTCCCGCCACATTGACGCCGCTGGCGGAACAGGTCAGCGAAATGACCGGCTTCAGTCTGGAGGCGGTGCTGATGACACAGGTGTTCGGCTTTTCAACGGTGATTTTTACCTATCAGTCGGTTCCTTTGATGATGGCGATGCCTCTGGCGGGAATGTCGATTGGGCATGCGGCACGACTCTGCCTGATTATGGCTGCCCTGAGTGTTCTGGTACTGCTGCCGCTGGATTACCTCTGGTGGCAATGGCTGGGCTGGATTTGAAACAAAGCGTCATCTCTGCTTCTGTGAAGCGGGGGATGAAGAATTAAAATTGTTGTTTGTATTCAATAGGATACAAAAATATAGTTTTTGCTAATTGATGGAGTCAACGTATAACATGGGTTACATAAAAATATAACAATCAGGTGGGAAGGTGTTGTGTTCACAGCACCATACCCCTAGCAAGGAGCCAGCACAGCATGGGTTTCAGACGTTGGTTGATCAAGGCCCTTGGCGGGCAGGACGGAACAACGACAACAGAGTTGGCAGTCGATGCTGCGGATGAAGTGTTGGATGATGCCATTCCCGAACCGGAAGACCCTTTGGAAGCTGAGGCGGCAGGCCTTGATTTCAAAAGCGCCATTGAAGCGCACCAGCGTTGGAAAATTCGCCTGAATGACGTGATTGCCGGACGCTCCCAGGAAGACCTTGATCCGGCGGTTGTCGCACGTGACGACTGCTGCGCGTTGGGGAAATGGATACACGGCGTGGGCGGCGATCAGTTTGCGACACAGCCGGAGTTTGCGGAACTCAAGCGGCGCCACGCTCACTTTCATGTTTGTGCCGGGCATGTCCTTATTCTGGCCCAGTCAGAACGCAAGCAGGAAGCACTGGAAGAGATTAACCAGGGCAATTTTGCGACTATCTCACGTGAGGTCGTGATGCATTTGGCACATATGTATACTCGGTTGAAGCAATGACCCCCACGTTGAAGAGAGAGTAACTCCGTGTCGCGTTTGTATATTTACGATCACTGCCCGTTTTGCGTGCGTACCATGATGGTCGCGAACTATCGGCAGGTCAGTGATCTGGAGCAGGTGATTCTGCTGAATGATGATGAAGAAACCTGTCATCGCCTGATCGGACAGAAGATGGTGCCGATTTTCGAGCATCAGGGTGTTGCGATTGGCGAAAGCATGGAAATCGCCAAATTGCTGGATGATCTGGGTGCAGCGGACAAGCGACTGCGTCCGCTGCAATTGAGCGAAGCAATTCAGCCATTGTTCCAGCCGGTGCAGTTTCAGAGTTGGGCGCTGAATTTCCCGCGTGTCACCCGCATCGGATTGGCGGATTTCGCTACCGAAAGTTCGTGCGAATATTTTCGTGCCAAGAAGGAAGCCCTGCTGGGTTGTTCGTTCGAGCAGGCGCTGGCGGATACCGAAGCACATAAGGCGGACATCGAGCGTGCTCTGGCGGAGTTGCCGGCGTTGTCCCTGCCGTCGGAGCAGGGTAATACCCTGAGCTGGAATGATGTGATGAATTTCCCGGTCGTGCGCAGTCTGACTTTGGTGAAAGGGCTGCGTTTCCCGCCACGGGTTGAGCAGTGGCTGCACGAGGTGTCGGCCTTGAGCGGTGTCGAGCTTTATTTCGATCGTGCGATCTGAGGGCCGGATGATGCAAATGAAAGCATGCCTGCTGGGTCTGGCGCTGAGCCTGTCGGGGCCGTTGGCCGCCGCGGACGTGGATACGGCGATTCAGTATCGTCAGGGTACCTTTGCCGCGATGGAGTGGCAGCTGAGCCGTTTGGCGGCCATGGTGCAGGGGCGCGTGGACTTTGATGAAGACGAATTTCGTCAGCGGGCCGGGCATTTGGTGCTGCTTGGCGAGATTGTCGATGAGGGGTTTGCTGATGCCCAGAGTGCTCGTGGTGATCAGGTTGAAACACGTGCGTCCTGGCGTATCTGGAGTTCTCCGGACCGTTATGCCGTGCTGATGCAGGAGATGCAAACGCAGAGCCGGGAGTTGCAGCAGGCGGTGGACGGACATTCGGGGCGAGACAAGTTGCGCCCACTGGTCGGACGTTTGGCACAGAGTTGCAAGGCGTGCCATGACACGTTCAGAGACTGATCGGGCAGTGTTCGCCTGACGCGGCCGGTACCGCTGCGGAGATGCCGTTCTTAAACCGAAAAACCCCGCCGGCTGCGCCTGCGGGGTTTTTTGTCGGATGGCTGAATCAGCCGGCCTGTTTCGCTTTCAGTTCCAGACGGCGGCGATGCAGAACCGGTTCGGTGTAGCCGCTGGGCTGTTCACAGCCCTTGAAGACCAGCTCACAGGCAGCCTGGAAGGCGATGCTGTCATCGAAGTTCGGTGCCATCGGCTGGTACAGCGCGTCATCGGCATTTTGACGGTCAACTACGGCGGCCATGCGTTGCATGGTTTCCATCACCTGGGCTTCGGAGCAGACGCCGTGGTGCAGCCAGTTGGCGATATGCTGGCTGGAAATGCGCAGAGTTGCGCGGTCTTCCATCAGGCCCACATCGTTGATGTCCGGCACCTTGGAGCAGCCCACGCCCTGGTCGACCCAGCGGACCACATAGCCGAGAATACCCTGGGCGTTGTTGTCCAGTTCCTGCTGGATCTCTTCAGCGCTCCAGTTCGGGTTCTGCGCCACCGGAATGGTCAGGATATCATCGAGGCTGGCGCGTGCTCGGTTTTTCAGCTCCTGCTGACGGGCGAATACATCCACCTTGTGGTAATGCAGCGCATGCAGGGCAGCGGCAGTTGGAGAGGGAACCCAGGCGGTGTTGGCGCCAGAAAGGGGGTGGCCGATTTTCTGTTCCAGCATGCTGGCCATCAGGTCCGGCATGGCCCACATGCCCTTGCCGATCTGGGCACGGCCGCTGAGGCCGCAAGCCAGCCCGGTGTCGACGTTCCAGTCCTCGTAGGCCTTGATCCAGGCCGAGCCCTTCATGTCGCCCTTGCGGATCATCGGTCCGGCTTCCATGGAGGTATGGATTTCGTCACCGGTACGGTCGAGGAAGCCGGTGTTGATGAAGACCACGCGTTCCTTGGCGGCACGGATGCACTCTTTCAGGTTGACGGTGGTACGGCGCTCTTCGTCCATGATGCCCATTTTCAGGGTGAAGCTGGGCAGGCCGAGCGCGTCTTCGATGCGGCCGAAGAGTTCGTTGGCAAAGGCCACTTCCTCCGGACCGTGCATCTTCGGTTTCACGATATAGGTAGAGCCGGTGGTGGCGTTGCGGAAGGGGCCGTTGCCCTTGATGTCATGAACTGAGATCAGGGTAGTGACCACGCCGTCCAGGATGCCTTCCGGGATTTCGTTGCCGTCACGATCGATGATCGCCGGGTTGGTCATCAGATGGCCCACGTTGCGCACAAACATCAGACTGCGGCCCTTCAGGGTCAGACTGCCACCGTTGGGGGTTGTGTACTCGCGGTCCGGGTTCATGCGACGGGTGAAAGTCTTGCCGCCCTTGCTGATCTCTTCGGTCAGCGTACCTTTCATCAGGCCGAGCCAGTTTTTGTAGGCCAGAACCTTGTCTTCGGCATCAACGGCTGCGACCGAATCTTCGCAGTCCATGATGGTGGTCAGCGCCGCTTCCATCAGGATGTCCTTGACGCCGGCGGCATCACTCTTGCCGATCTGGCTGTCACGGTCGATCTGGATTTCGAAATGCAGACCGTTGTGCGTGATCAGAATGGCGGTCGGGTTACTGGCGCTGCCGGTATAGCCTGCCAGCTGGGATGGCGTTGCCAGGCCGGTTTCGCCGCCATCAAGCAGTGCCACACGCAGCTGACCGTCCTGAATACTGTAACCGGCAGAATCCTTGTGAGACGCTCCAGCCAGGGGAGCACTCTCGTCGAGGAAATCGCGACCGAAGGCGATGACTCGGGCCCCGCGGGCCGGGTTGTACCCCTGTCCCTTCTCGGCGCCATTGTCTTCAGCGATGGCATCGGTACCGTAGAGTGCGTCATACAGGCTGCCCCAGCGTGCATTGGCTGCGTTCAGGGCATAGCGGGCGTTCATTACGGGCACCACCAGCTGCGGACCGGCCATGGTGGCCATTTCAGGGTCCACATTCTCGGTGGTGGCGGTAAAGTCTTCACCTTCCGGCAACAGGTAACCGATTTCCTGCAGGAAGGTTTTGTAGGTGTCTAAATTGAAGCCAGTGCCGCGATTATCGCGGTGCCAGGCGTCGATCTGAGCCTGAATGGTGTCACGTTTGGCCAGCAGCTCACGGTTACGCGGTGCGAGGTCGTGCACGATACTGTCGAAGCGGCTCCAGAACTGCTCTGTTTCCACGCCGGTACCCGGCAGTGCTTCGCTGTTGATGAAATCGTAAAGCTCTTTGGCGACTTGCAGGCCACCGACCTGTACCCGTTGGCTCATTTTTTTGCCTCGATTTTTTATGATCGTCGCGGTCCGAGGGGAGCGGATCCGGACAGGAAAACGGTCCATTAAAGGATTGTGCATTGCGAAAGTAGCGCATTTTTTTTCATCTGTCCCGCGTATGCGCCTAAAGTATGAGGGGTGGGTCGATAGTGGTGTTTTCGTGGAAGATCGCAGTGTGTTGACAGTTTTTAATGCGTTTTTCGTTGTTTTTTTACAAACCAAGGGGCCGCTTGGCGACCCCTTGGTTATCGTATAAACAGAATGGCGGGCGTGTCGTAATTTTAGAACAACCAGCTGCCGGAATTGGGCAAGGGCTGGCGTTTCTCCAGGCACTGGTAGCCCTTGACGCAGCGGATGATGAACCAGATGGCGGTGGCGAGCAGAATAATGAAACCGATACCGATAAAGGTCAGTGCCAGGCCGATACAGCTGTACAGCAGACCGATCCAGAACGTGCGAATCTGCCAGCGGTAATGATCCTGCACCCAAGCGGTGGCTTCGCCTTTGTACATGTAGGCCATGACAACACCGACAATACCGGTCAGGCCGACAATCAGGCTGACCAGGTACAGGATGTAGACAATCTTGGCATTACTGGCTCCGGTGTCCTGTTGCGGGGCCTGTGTGGGGGTGTCCGTCATAGTGTTCTCCTTGAACATGAGTGTGGTTGGGACAACGGCAGATATTCCCGTTTTGTCGTGCGGGCGTCAATCACGGGATGACGACTGACGTGCGAGGAGTTGCCGGGGCTGGCGGCCCCGGCAACGGTGTTACAGGTAGAACGGCAGGTACAGGGCCACTTTGGGGAAGAAGAACACCAGCAGCAGGCACATGAACATCAGCAGGATGAATGGCCAGACACCGCGTACTACATCCATTATCGGGCCTCCGGAGACGGCTTGTATTACGAACAGGTTGAGTCCGACCGGTGGTGTAATCAGCGCACACTCGATCATGATGACGAAGATGATGCCGAACCAGATCGGGTCGATGCCCAGCGGTGCCAGCGAGGGGTAGAGCACCGGCATCATGATCAGCAACATGGAGATGGACTCGAGGAAGAAGCCCATGATCAGCAGCACCAGGCAGACCGCCATAATGAACAGGCCGGCTTCACCGATGTGCATGCTGACGAACATCGAGATCTCCTGCGGGATCTGATACAGAGTGATCGCCTTGCCGAACACCTTGGCCCCGGCCATGATCAGGAAGATGGTGATCGAGGTCTTCATGGTATCCATGCAGGCGGCCTTGAAGCCGTCCCAGGTGAAGGTCTTCAGCGCCAGCACGATGATCAGGGATACAGCCACACCGATGGCGGCGGACTCGGTCGGGGTAAAGATACCGGCATAGATGCCGCCGATGATCACGGCGGCCAGCAGCAGGGTCGGCAGGGCGCGCAGGGTCGCGCTGCGACGCTCGCCCCAGGAGGCTCGGGCGACCGGGGTGCAGGCCTTGCCGAAGATGGCATAGAGGAAACTGAAGGCGATAAAGCTGCCGGCCATGATCAGGCCCGGTACCACACCGGCCAGGAACAGGTCGACGATCGATTCCTCGGTAATCACGCCATAAACGATCATCGGAATCGACGGCGGGATCAGGATGCCCAGTGTACCGCCGGCGGCGATCAGACCGAGTACGAACGGGCGGTGATAGCCGCGATCGGTCATTTCCTTGATCGCCACACTGCCGATGGTGGCGGCGGTGGCTACCGAGGAACCGGAAATGGCGGAGAAAATAGTACAGGAGGTAATGGTGGCGATGCCCAGGCCCCCCGGCCAGTGCCCAACCCAGGTCTGCACGGCGTTGAACAGGTCCTTGCCCACGCCACCCTTGAGCAGGATGTTGGACATCAGCAGGAACAGCGGCACCGACAGTAGAATGAAACTGTCGAACGAGGAGTACAGCGCCATGGGCACCATCAATGGCGAGATATCGGCCAGCAGCAGCATCGCCAGGCCCAGTCCGCCCAGCACGAAGCCGACCGGCACGCCGGACAGCAGCAGCATCAGCAGGGCAAAAATAATCAGTGCAACCGTCATCAGATATTTACCTCTTCCGCCGCCTGCAGGTGGCCGCCCAATACCAGTGCGGCTTCGGTCAGACATTGAATGAACAACAGGCCGAACCCGACCGGAATGGCGCTTTTGGTGAGCCACATGGGCAGCCCCAGCATGGAGGCGGAAGCGGACCCCATGGTGATGGATTCCATTACGATCTCACTGCCGTACCAGGCCACCCAAGCGGAAAACAGGGCGATGACCAGCAGTGACCAGAGTTCGGCCAGGGTGCGCATGCGTGGACCAAAACGGGCGATCAGCATGTCGATACGAATCAGGGCCTGGTGCTGCAGCAGCCAGCTCGCACCCAGACAGGAAGCCCAGATCTGGCACAGCAGAGAGAGATCTTCCACCCAAATGGTAGGGGCGAGAAAAATATAGCGGGCCACCACTTCATAGGTGATCATGACGGCGATGGTGACGAACAGGGCCGCAGCCAGGCGTCCACACAGGGTCACGATGCGGTGGTTAAAACGGACCCAGCGTGAAGGGTGAGCGGCGCGCCAGGCCTGCTTGTCATGTTGAGAGGCGTTCACATCTGACATGAGTAATTCCGACGACTGATAACGAACAAAACGGACACCCCCGCAAAGGGGTGTCCGTCAGGAGTAAGGGAGCAGGGGAATCAGAGTGCGCGCGCAGCGTCGATCACCTGTTGTCCCAGTGGACCGGCATTGTCGATGAAACTGTCCAGTACCGGGCGGGTTACCTGTTGCCACTTGGCCACATCGTCCGCACTCAGTTCAATGACATTCATTTCCTTTCTGGCATTGGCAGCGGCTTCCGTTTCCAGCGTCTGAATCTTGTCACGCAGCTGTTGTTCAACCTTCACGGCGGCGGTTTGCAGAATGTCGCGTTCGCGCTCGGTCAGACCCTGCCAGACTTTCTCGTTGATGATGGTCATGAACTCGATGTTGGCATGGTTGGTCAGAGTCAGGTGGTCCATGACCTGGTACAGCTTGCGAGGGCCGACTGCGGTGATACCGGTCATGCCGGCATCCACGGTGCCACGCTGGTAGGCCAGGAACTGCTCGGAGCCGGCCATGACGGTCGGTGCCGCATCAACGGATTTGGCGAATTCGCCCAGCGTCTTGCCGAACACACGCACTTTCATACCGGCCATGTCTTCAGGCAGACGAATCGGCTTTTCCTTGGACAGCAGTGCAACGCCGCCATAGGCCTGCCACCACAGAGGACGTGCGCCGGTGGCGATGATTTCATTATCCAGCAGAGTACGCAGTTCGCTGCCAGGAGCCGTGGCTTTGATCACCTTGTCGTAGGTGGGGAACATGAAGGGTACGTAGAACACATCCACCGCCGGGATGGTGCCGGCCAGCTGGGTCACGCTCATGACGCCCATTTCAATGGCGCCGGAACTGACCGCATGGTGCACTTCCTTGTCCTTGTACAGCTGAGCGGAGGGGAAGATCTGGATCTTGATGTCGCCGTTGCTGGCCTTTTCCACTTCGTTCTTGAAGTCCACCATGTTCTGGCCCAGGTGGTGTTTCAGTGGCAGCTGCAGGGTGACTTTCAGCGTGGTTTCCGCCAGTGTCGGCATGGCGGCCAGCGCAGTCATCAGTATGCCGGAGCCGAGGAGAGTCTTCAGTTTCATGATCATTCCTTGTTTATAGTTCTCGTTTGACCTGGCCTGATCAGGGGCGGCCGTCTTGCATCAACTGTTGTACCGATTCGGGGAGTGGTCGTGTCAGGCTGCGGGGGCCAGCCTGTACGACCTGGCCGGGCAGCGCGTGATCGACAATGACGCCAAGGCGCTGTGATTGCTGCAGCAGGGCGTTCAGATCCACGCCGGTGTCCAGATCCATTTCGTGCAGCATATGGACCAGATCTTCGGTGCAGATATTGCCGGTGGCGCCCGGAGCGAAGGGACAGCCGCCCAGGCCGCCCAGAGAGGCATCAAACTGGTCCATGCCCGCTGCCAGTGCTGCCAGAACATTGCTCAGGCCGAGGCCCCGCGTGTTGTGGAAATGCAGGGTCACATCCAGCTCCGGCCAGCGCGTATGCACGGCCTGGCAAAGGTCGTACACCTGCGTGGGTACGGCCATGCCGGTGGTGTCGGCCAGGGTAATGCTGTGCAGGCCGCGCTCCAGATAGGCATCGATAACACTCAGTACCCGGTCTTCTGCCTGCGGGCCTTCAAACGGGCAGCCGAAGGCAGTGGCCAGCGAGCCGTTCAAACGCATCGGTGTGCCGGAAGTCATTTCGGCAATGCGGGCGAACTGCTGCAGCGACTGCTCGCAGCTCATGCGCATGTTGGCCAGGTTGTGGCTGTTGCTGACCGACATCACCAGGTTGATCTCGTCCACCGCCAGTTCCAGAGCGCGGGTGCAGCCTTTTTCGTTGGGTACCAGCGCCACATAGGTGGTGTCGGTGTCGCGGGTGATGGCACTCATGACCTCTTCCGCATCGCGCAGATTGGGGATTGCGCGTGGAGATACGAAGGAGGTGACCTCAATCTTGTGCAGCCCGAGCCGTGCCAGTGCATTGATCAGTTCGATCTTGGTGTCGGTGGGGATGAACGCGGGTTCACTCTGAAAGCCGTCGCGTGTGACGACTTCGTTGACTCTGACCCGATGGGGCAGGCTGGCAAACATCAGAGGGCTCCCTTGTCCTGCAACCGCCGGATGGCATCGGCGTCATAGCCGATCCCGGCCAGGATTTCTTCATTGTGCTCGCCCAGCTTGGGGCCCAGCCAGCGGGTGGTGCCCGGGGTGGCACTCAGTTTGGGCACGATGCCGGGCAGGGATATCTCGGCACCGTCCGGCAGCGGCTGTTCAGTGATCATGCCACGGGCGCGGAAATGCGGGTCGTCGAAAATTTCGGCGGCAGTGTTGATGCCGCTGGAAGGCACGGCAGCATCTTCCAGGACCTGGAGTGCGTCCTTTAGCGGGCGGCTGGAGGTCCAGGCCTCGATCGCTGCGTCCAGCTCGTCACTGCGTCGGGCACGGCCATCGTTGTGTGCCAGGTCGGGGTCTTCGGCCAGATCCTGGCGGTCGATGGCGTTCATCAGGCGTTTGAAAATGCTGTCACTGTTGGCGGCAATGACGATGTAGCGGTCATCGGCGCTGCGATAGGTGCTGGAGGGGGCAATGCCGGGCATGCTGGCACCGGTGCGTTCGCGGACAAAGCCGAACATGCCGTATTCGGGAATCAGGCTTTCCATGACGCCAAAGACGGCTTCATACAGGGCGACATCGACATACTGGCCCTTGCCGCCGTTCACTTTCAGGTGGTGCATGGCCATCATGGCGCCGATGACGCCATACAGAGAAGCCAGAGTGTCACCAATACTGACGCCGGCCCGCACTGGCGGTCGGTCAGGGTAGCCGGCCAGGTGGCGCAGGCCGCCGATCGATTCGGCAATCGCGGCAAAACCGGGGCGCGAGGCGTAAGGGCCATCCTGGCCGTAGCCTGACACGCGAATCATGATCAGGGACGGGTTGATGGCGGACAGCTGGTCCCAGCCCAGATTCCATTTTTCCAGCGTGCCGGGGCGGAAGTTCTCGATCACGATATCGCATTCGGCCACCAGCTTGTGGATCACTTCCTGAGCCTCGGGGTCCTTGAGGTTCAACGTCAGGGATTTTTTATTGCGGCTTTGCGAGTACCACCACAGCGAGGTGTCCTTGTGCATTTTGCGCCAGCGACGCAGGGGGTCTCCGGTACCGGGCGGCTCGACCTTGATCACTTCGGCACCGAACTGGGCCAGAATGCTGGCGGCATAAGGTCCGGCGATCAGGGAGCCCAGCTCAAGTACGCGTACACCTTCCAGCGGCAGGGGCTGGTTTGCCTGTTCCTTGGCGGAGGATTGTTCCTCGGTCATGTTTACCTCGTCTTCGCATCACATGGCTACAACTCTGTGTTTGAAGATAATGGTCCTGAACCGGGAAATGACAAAATGGTTAAATGAGAGGCTGCCATCTCCAACGGAGATGGCAGCCTCTCAGTCGTCCTGAGTCAAATATTCTAGCAAGCGTCGCGTGGCCTGTGACATGGGCTGTTGATTGTTGGTACAGAGCTTGAGGTTGCGATGGGCCCAGGCATCGTTCAGAGCAATGGCCTTGATGCGCCGGGTATTGACATAGGGGCGGGCAATATCCATGGGCATGATGCCGATGCCCAGATCCTGCTCCACCATGCGCAGCAGGGCTTCGTAGCTGGTGACCTGAATACGCATGCGGAAGGGCTGCTCGGCAGCGGCAGCGGCGTGGAGCAGCTTGTTGTTAATCGCGCTGCCGGTATGCAGACCGACGTAGTCATATTTGAGGGTGTCGGCAAAATGCAGTCTTGGGGTATCGGCCAGGGGGTGTCGGTTGGCGGTAATTACGACCAGATTGTCGGATCGATAGGGGTAAATCTGCAGGTTTTCAGTATCGCCCAGTACTTCGGTAAAAATGCCGATATCGGCCTTGCGCTGGGCCAGAGTATCGATAATTTCCGAACTGATTTTTTCTTCCAGCTGAATCTGGATCAGGGGATGCCGGTCAAGGAAAGCCTTCAGCTGACGGGGCAGAAACTGGGTGATGGCGGAGATGTTGGCGACAATGCGCACTTCTCCGCGGACACCCTGGGAGTACTCGTGCATGCGGGCATGCACCTCGTCCAGTTGCTGCAGCACGCTGCGCGCCAGCTGGGCCAGTGCCTTGCCGGCCTGGGTGCCTTCGACGCCGCGATTGGTACGAACCAGCAGCTGGGCATCCAGGTTGTGTTCCAGCTCACTGATGCGTTTGCTGACGGCCGATGCGGCAATGTGTTCGTGCTCGGCGGCGGCGGCAATGGTGCCGGTTTCCAGCACACGAACGAACAGACGCAGAGAGGTAGGGTCCAGGCGCATATAACGGCTCCGAAGAAAACAACGGAGTCGATTCTATGCGCTGGGCCCGGACAGGGGGCAACTCGCCCTTATTTGCTTCTGTGCAGATGCACATCCAGTTGCGGGAAGGCGATCTCGATCTTGTGTTCGTTGAAAACCCGGTTAATGGTCTTGTTCAGCTCATTGGTCACCGGTACCCGGTCGGACATGCTGCTGACATAGACACGCAAATCGATATTGAGCGTGCTGCTGGAGAATTCACGGAAATAGGCATCCGGCTCCGGGTCATCCAGCACTCGCGGATTGTCTTTTGCCGCCTGGATCAACAGTTCTTCCGCCAGTTGGACATCGCTGCCATAGGCGACACCAATGGTGAGGACGACACGGGTTGTGGCGTCACTGAGTGACCAGTTGATCAGCTGCTCGGTAATGAACGTCTTGTTGGGGATGATCACTTCCTTGCGGTCCCAGTCGGTGATCGTGGTGGCACGGATCTGGATGCGGGACACGGACCCGGTGACATTGCCCAGCGTGACGGTGTCACCGATGCGGACCGGTTTTTCGAACAGAATGATCAGGCCTGACACAAAATTGGCCACGATCTCCTGCAAGCCAAAGCCGAGGCCTACACCCAGGGCCGCCACCAGCCACTGCAGCTTACTCCACTGGACCCCGAATTGCCCGATGGCGATCATGAAACCGATCAGAATCAGAGAGTACTTGAGCAGAGTGGTAATGGCGTAACTGGTACCGGGAGACAATTCCAGGCGGCGTAATGCCAGCAACTCCAGCAGGCCGGGCAGGTTCTTGGCGGCCAGCAGGCTGAGCCAGACGATCAGGCCGCCGACCGCCAGGTCACGGAGGGTGACATGAGTGATGATTTCCTGATCACCGCTTTTCTCCAGCCCGTTCCAGAGCTGGATGCTTTCCAGTATTTGCAGGGTGGGCAGGAAGTCGCCCAGAGTGAGCCACAGGGCGCTGCCAAACAACAGAACCACGGCGGTTTTCAACAGGACTCGTGACTGTTCGGAGATGGTCTGCAGGTCAAGATAATCCTCCTTGAGAGGCGTATTGTCATCCTTGTTTTCGCGTGCGGCGATGATTTCAGCACGTCTGGTACGGGCACGGCTGAAGGCCAGTCGACGCTCTTCGATCAGCAGCCAGCGCAAGCCCAGCTTGAACAGGATGAAGGCGGCAAGCCCCTGCATAATCACGATCAGCAGGATCAGCATGAAGAACAGAGCGGTCAGGGTGTAGCCCCAAAGCCCCAGGCCAAACATGATCAGGTTGAACAGCAGCATCAGGCCGATCCACAGGTGTGCGTTGCTCCACCAGCGCCGTTGCAGAGTCAGCTGTTCGAAGTCGTGGCTGACGCGCCAGAAGCCCTGCCAGAACAGCATCAGGCTCAGCACCAGCAGCAAGAACAGCAGACGCCCTGGGCCGCTCTGCAGTTCAACGGCGTTGTAGCTGTCCGTGATCAGCAGCAGCGACAGCAGTGGCATGGAGACCCAGAACAGCAGGTGGAGCTGGCGTCGCACGACCCGTGCCAGTTGTGAAGGCAGGGCAAAATGTCCACACATCAGCCCGTTCGGAACCCGTAGCCAGACCAGAGCCATGCCGTAGAATTGCAGGCTCAGCGCCCAGGTCAGCAGCAGTTGACTCAAGACCAGCTGGTCAGGATGCGCCGGGTTGAGGCTGTAGTTGCGCAGCAATAGCAGCAGGGTTGGCATAGGCAGGGCTGCAATAGCACCGGACAGCAGCAGGCGCAGGGTGCGAGAAAAACGATCGTGGACAACATTGCCCAGTTCCTGACGCCAGCGCTGGCGGTGGATTTTCTGGTAGCGATAGACGCTCAGGGCCATGGCCAGCAGCAGGGCAAAGAAGCCCAGCAGCGTGTTCAAGTGTGCATCTTCGGCCAGAATGGGGGTCGAAAGCAGGCGTTGCAGCCGTTCCTTCAACAGGACCTGGCCGTCCATGACTTCGGTGGGCCACTGCCATGAAATGGGTGGAGAGACCGGCAGCCAGAGCAACTGTTGCTCGATCAGGCGGCGCGCCTGCTGGAGCCGCTCGTTCAGCTGTTTCTTGACCGCCAGCAGCTGGGACAGCTCGCCGATCAGTTGTTGACGGCTGTCCTGCAGTCGGCTGTGCAGGGTTCTCTGATTTTCCAGCAGCTGCTCCTGATAGCCACGCTGCTCGTCAGTCAGGGATGCGTTGGGGGCCGGGACGTATTCGGAGCCGTTACTCAGGCCGTTAAAGTCCAGACTGCTTAGGCGCAGTGCATTCAGTGCCTGTCGCGTGGTCGCCGTATTCGCCGGGCGCGACAGTTCCTGGGTAAAGCGACGCAGCTCAAAGCTGGCGCTGTAGCTTTCCAGCTCCAACTGCTGCTGGATGGTTTTGAAACTGCGGGTAATCAGCTCCAGCTCCCGCTCCAGCGTGATGCGTCGATGTTGCGTGACGCTGGTTTGTTCGACCAGCTCGCGCAGCTGTTCGCTCAGTTGCTGGTTTTGCTGCAGCAGATCGGCCAGTAAAGGGTGCTCCAGTGCCGTTTCGTCGGGAGTGGTCAGGCTGCTTAACGTGTTTTCCAGCTCGGTGCGTTGCATCTGCTCGTGCTGATTCAGCATGGCCTGCAGCACCTGTCCGGACTGTTGCAGTTGTTGACGCAGCAGGTCCAGCTGCAGGCTGGCCAGATCGGTTTGGCCCGGCAGGGCCAGCAGTTCAAGTTCCAGCGCGCGGACATGGCTGCTGCGACGCTCCAGTAGCGCATTTTTGAGTTGCAGGCGGGCATCGTTGAACTCGCGCCCTGTATTCTCCAGCGGCAGCGGGGGGAGTTCCGGAGGCGTCTGTTTTAGCTCGGCCAACTGTTCGCGCAGGCTGAGCAGTTTCTGGTCGTTGAGCTCAATCTGCTGGTCCAGCTGCTCGCGCTGCTGCTCTAGCTGCAGCAGGGCGGCACGCTTGAGGGTGATGGCCTGCTCCAGGTCGGGCTCACTCAGATTCAGGAAGTTGTCGTCCTGCCTGGGCTGACGATTGTCTTCCAGCAGCTGCTGTTGCTGACGCAGCTCCTGGGGTTGTTGTTCGATCTGGCGCTGTAATTCATCGGCCCGTGCCTGATAGCGCTGGCTGGCTTTCAGTGCGCTCAGAGTCTGCTGATACAGCTCCTTGAGTGCCGCCTGGCTGCCGCTGGCATCGGCCTGCTGCTGCAGCTGCTGTTCCAGTTGCTTGATGGTGTCTTCCGAAGAAGCGGCTACAGTTAAAGGGCAGGCCAGTGACAGGCCCAGCAATAACAACCAGCGCAGAATTAATTGTTTTGTCATCAGTTTGTCAATATTGGCACATGGAGAGGAGGCAAAATCATCATAGGCTAATCAGAGCATAGGAGCGTGGCCGTGAACAGAACAAAAATAACACCTCAGGGAGATTATGCCGAACCCGGCTTCCATCCTTGCCGGTTGCGTGAATCGCTGGACAGCTTTATTCCTGGCGAGCAAACCCTGTGTGGCGCCGAGGTGCAGGCCTATCTGGCCTATTATGGTCTGGAAACGGTCTCTTCCATGGCGCGCTACAGCATTGGGACCGAGTTGGTCGGTGACACGCTGTTGGTGGTACAGCATTTCAGTCATGCGCACAGCCGAGGTACCGCTGTAGTGGTGCATGGGTATACCGATCATGCAGGACTGTATCGTCATCTGATTGCCCATCTGCTCGAACAGCACTGGGATGTGCTGATATATGATTTGCCGGGTCATGGTCTGTCATCGGGACAGCGCTATGCCATTGACAGCTTTCGTACCTATGCCTGTCAGCTGGCCAGTCTATTGCAGCGGCATGAACATCAGCTGACAATGCCGTGTGTGGGGATCGGACAAAGCACGGGCGGAGCGATTCTGCTCCAGCTGGCAATGGACCGGCAGCGTGGCGCTTTACTGTTGCAGGACCGGGTGCTGTTGTCGCCGCTGGTGCGTCCGCGTCATTACAGTCGTATCGAATTGAGCTATCGCTGGTTGCACTGGTGCCTGAAGCGGGTCAACCGTGAGCACAGCGACAGCTCCAATGACGCGGCGTTTGTTCACTTCATGCGTTACCTCGACCCGCTACAGGGCAATTTTGTCGATGTGGGGTGGGTGGGTGCCATGCTGGACTGGGTGCAGAAGGTGGAGCAGGCAAACGATCTGAGCGTACCGGCCCTGATCATTCAGGGAACCGATGATCAAACACTGGAGTGGGAACACAATCTGGAGGTTCTGACACGGTTGTTGCCTCGGGCCAGCATTGAACGGCTGGTAGCCGCGCGTCATCACCTGGTCAATGAGGCCGAACCCTGGCGGCGCGAGGTGTTTGATCGCATCAGCCAGCGTCTGCAGGCGCACTCCCGCTCACCGCGATCCAGGCGACTGAAGCGTGTCGCCGGTTGAATGGCCGGTCAATAAAAAAGGCAGACCCGAGAGGGTCTGCCTTTTTTGTGTTCATGCGATGCAGCTGTCTTAGAACAGACGACGGCAACGGATGGTGCCGTTGACCAGCTGCAGTTTTTCCAAGGCCAGCTTGGAGTAGTCCGCATCTACGTCCATGACCACATAGCCAACGGTTTCGTTGGTTTGCAGGTACTGGCCGGAGATGTTGATGCCGTTTTCGGAGAACACGGTGTTGATCTGGGTGAGTACCCCCGGAATGTTCTCGTGAACGTGCAGCAGGCGGTGCTTGTTCGGGTGTTCCGGCAGTGCCACTTCCGGGAAGTTCACGGAGGTGATGGACGAGCCGTTGTCGCTGTATTTGACCAGCTTCTCGGCCACTTCATAGCCGATGTTTTCCTGGGCTTCCATGGTGGAGCCGCCCACGTGCGGGGTCAGGATCACATTGTCGAATTCACGCAGCGGGCTGATGAATTCGTCGTTGTTGCTGCGCGGCTCGACGGGGAAGACGTCGATGGCGGCGCCCAGCAGCTTGCCGGCTTGCAGCGCTTCGCACAGGGCGTCGATATCAACCACGGTACCACGGGCAGCGTTGATGAAGATGGCATCCTGTTTGATCTGCTCAAACTGGGCGGCTCCCATCATGTCCTTGGTCGCTGCGGTTTCCGGTACGTGCAGGGTGATGATGTCACACATGCCCAGCAGTTCGGGCAGTGAGCTGACCTGTTTGGCGTTACCCAGCGGCAGCTTGGTGATAACGTCATAAAAATACACGTCCATACCCAGGCCTTCGGCCAGCACGCTCAGCTGAGAGCCGATGCTGCCGTAACCGACAATACCCAGCTTCTTGCCTCGGATTTCGTAGGAGTTCTTGGCGCTCTTCTGCCACTCACCGCGGTGAGCCTTGGCGTTTTTCTCGGCAACACCACGCAGCAGGATGATCGCTTCAGCCAGAACCAGTTCGGCCACGGAGCGGGTGTTGGAATAGGGGGCGTTGAAGACTGCGATGCCGCCTTCGGTGGCCGCCTGCAGGTCGACCTGGTTGGTACCGATACAGAAACAGCCGACCGCGACCAGTTTTTCAGCGGCGGCAAACACCTGGCGGGTGAGCTGGGTGCGTGAACGGATACCGATGAAGTGAACGTCACGGATTTTCTCGATCAGTTCTTCTTCCGGCAGGGAGCCGGTGTGAAATTCGATGTTGGTGTAGCCCTGCGCGTTCAGCGTGTCGATCGCGGACTGGTGCACGCCTTCCAGCAACAGAATCTTGATCTTGCTCTTATCCAGAGAAGTACTTTTGCTCATCTTCTGCGACTCATGCTGCAGCTGGGCGGGAAGTCGTCCAGCCAAGGAGAAATTTGAGGAAAGCAAGTCTAGCATAAACTCGATGCGGGTGTGGGGTCACACAGAGTTGCGTGATGGAAAAATATTCAGTTCATCTTGAGTACAAACGAAGATAAGGGCCGGGAGGCGGCGGCCCTGTGGATCGGGAGAGGATCCTAGCTGTAGTAGCACAGATAGGTGACAGGCGTGTCCAGACGCACGTCAAAGGCATCACCGGCCGTGATATTGAATTCGGTTCCGGCGGTGAAATCGGTCCATTCGGTCTGGCCTGGCAGACGCACGGTCAACAGACCGGAAGTGACAATCATGCGCTCATTCTGGCTGGTGCCGAAAGTGTACTCGCCCGGTAGCATGACGCCCGATGTAGCCGGGCCTTGCGGGGTTTCAAATGCGATCGAGGCCACGTTGCCGTCGAAATAGCTGTTGGTGCTGAGCATGGGTTCTCCTTGCAGACGGTCAGGCCGGTCAGGCCCGAATTGAGTGGAACGCAAGAATAATGTGCCTGGGCACGCGTTGTCACCTGTTGTGATCACGTTCGGCGTGCTGCAGTACCAGGTCCACGAATGTCTGGTTGGCACGTGACAGTCGGTGTCCCTTGCGCCAGGCCAGTGAAAGTTCAAGCCAGACGGCGGGGCTAAAGGGCACGGCGACCAGGCCGGGATCGTCTGCGACAACCATCTCCAGCAGGGTACTGATGCCGTAGCCATGGGAGACGATCTGCTTGATCAGGGGAATCAGGTTGGCTTCAAAACCGATACGCGGGGTGACACCGGCTTCCCGGCTGATGCGATCGATGACTTCACGGTGGAAATAGCCTTCTTTGAACAGAACCAGTTCTTCGGTAAAGAAGGCATCATAGGTGATGGTCCGGGCCTGCGCCAAGGCATGGTCGGCGGGCAGGATAGCCATCATTTGGGCATGCAGAAAACAATGGGTTTCCAGGTCTTCCGGCGGGGTGTCGCAGACGATGACGCCCATGTCGATTTCACCCTGATGGATCATCTGCTGCAGCTTGCGGGTGCCGGCCTCGATCACTTCCAGCCGTACGCCGGGGTAGTGGTGCCGGAAGGCCATCAGAATCGGTGGAAAATAGTAGGAGCCCAGCATGCTGGGAATACCGACACGCACCTCGCCGCGCTCCAGGGTATGCAGCTCGCGCATGTCTCGCTCGGCATCATTGACAGCCTGCAGGATGATGCGGGCGTGACGCAGCAGGACTTCCCCTTCGTCGGTCAGACGGATACGCCGTTCCTGACGATCAAACAGGGGCAGTCCCAGCTGCTGTTCCAGCTTGCGAATGGCCATGCTGACGGCCGGTTGGGCAATGTGCAGCTGTTCGGCTGCAGCGGTGAAGCCTCCCTGCTCGGCGACCGTCAGGAAATAACGCAGGTTACGCAGATCCATATCAAATTAATTTATGGGTTGAATAAGAAGTATATATTTTAATGATTTTAGGTGGGCTGCTATCGTCATGCCAGTGTTGTTTCCTACGTTTTTACTCAGGTAGTTGCCATGATTACATCCGGTAGTGCCGATTTCTGGCGGGCCACCCTGGCGCTGTGCCTGGGATCCTTCATGATCTTTGCCAATGTCTATATTACTCAGCCCCTGCTGCCGATGCTGGCGCAGGCGTTCGAGGTGTCGGCCCTGCAGGCCGGCTGGACATTTACGGTGACGACACTAACGCTGGGGCTATCCTTGCTGATCTGGGGGCCTCTGTCGGATGCGCTGGGGCGGCGCTGGATCATGCTGTTGACCATGAGCGGCGCAACGCTGGTCACGCTGCTGCTGTCTTTTACCGAGAGCTATACCGGGGTGCTGGTTCTGCGAGCCGTGCAGGGAATGCTGCTGGCCGGGTTGCCGGCGATTGCCATTGCCTGGATGGGGGACGAGTTTGAACGTCCTGCCATGCTGCTGGCTGTTGGGCTGTATATCGGCGGTAACAGTTTGGGGGGGATCAGTGGCCGTCTGATCGGCGGCTTTGTCGGCGACTGGCTGGGCTGGTCGGATGCGTTCAAGGTCATGACTCTGCTCAGTGTGGTGTGCCTGATCATTTTTGCCCTTTTGCTGCCCGTATCGAAACATTTTACGCCGCGCCCCTTCAAGCCGCGTCGCATGCTGGCGGATCTGGGCAGCCACTTGCGCAACCCGGTGCTGTTACTGGCGTATCTGGTGGGCGGTTTCAACTTTTTCATCTTTATCAACCAGTACAGCTACATCACCTTTGTACTGGCCGATGCGCCCTATAATCTGCCGGCCCGTGTTCTGGGCATGCTGTTTCTGACCTATCTGGCGGGGACCTTTGGCTCAGCCATTGCCGGCAAGCTTGGGCAAAAGCTGCCCCAGCCGTTATGCATGGCCTTCGGTAGTCTGGTGCTGATGGGCGGTAGTCTGCTGACATTATCAGAGCAGTTGTGGTTGATCGTGTTGGGTTTTTTGATCAACAGTTTCGGTTTCTTCTTTGCTCATTCCAGCGCCAGTGGCTGGGTGAGTCAGAATGCACGCCATGCCCGCGCCAGCGCCTCGTCGCTATACCTGCTGTTTTATTACACCGGTGCCAGTACCGGCGGGTTTTATCTGTATCCCTTCTGGCAATGGCAGGGTTGGACAGGCGTTGTGTTCGGCTCGCTGCTGGTGCTGGCGCTGACATTGACGCTCAGTCTGGCCCTGTACCGGCTGCAGCGGCGTCAGCCAAGCGTGGCCGTTTCCTGATCTGTTAAACTGTGGACAGAATCTGTTGCTGGGAGAAACATGCAATGAGTTATCGACACCGTGCGGTCAATGGCCGCGATGTGGAGCTGCCGCTGGGGAAAGTGGTATGTATTGGGCGCAACTATGCCGAGCATGCGCGAGAATTGAACAATCCCGTGCCGAAAGAGCCGATTCTGTTCATTAAACCGGCAACCACGGTGGTGCCGATGGAGCAGCCATTCCGTATTCCGGCCCACCGGGGTGCCGTGCATTTTGAAACCGAGATGGCGATTCTGATCGGTGAAACCCTGCACCATGCCAATGAGCAGCAGGCCATGCATGCCATTGCCGGTATTGGCCTGGGGCTGGATATGACCCTGCGCGACGTGCAGGACGACCTGAAGGCCAAAGGGCAGCCCTGGGAAAAGTCCAAATGTTTTGACGGTGCCTGCCCCTTGTCGGCCTTTCTGTCACCGGCATCGGTGAAGGATCTGACGGATGTACAGATTCGCTTGAGCGTGAATGGTGAAGTACGGCAGGACGGCAATTCGGCACAGATGCTGACGCCGGTGCTCAAGTTGCTGGCCTATGCCAGCGAGTGGTTTACCCTGGAGCCTGGCGATGTGGTGCTGACCGGTACCCCCGCAGGTGTCGGCCCGGTTTTGCCGGGCGATACGTTACGTGTGGAACTGGTGGACCTGCTGCGCGTCGAAACCTCCGTACAGGATCCTGTATCCTGATATCACCGGCAACAAGGGCACCCGGGTGCCGACAAGGGGAGAGTAATGCTCTGGTACAAAATGCTGCATATTCTGGCCATGACCAGCTGGATGGCGGGGATTTTCTATCTGCCGCGTATCTTTGTGCACTATGTGGAGGGGCGTGAAGCGGGGCAGGATGTAGCGCGTCTGGCGATCATGGCGCGCAAGCTCTACGGTTTCATGACGCTGATGGCCGTTTTCACGCTGGGACTGGGGCTCTGGCTCTGGTTGGGTTATGGCTTCAGTGGTGGCTGGCTGCATGCCAAGCTACTGTTTGTCGGGTTCCTGATCGGATATCACGTCTGGTGTCGTGCGTACCTGAAGCAGTTGCAGCGCGGGGAACTCAATCGCAGCGGCCGCTATTTCCGTCTTTACAATGAGCTGCCGCTGCTGATCTTCGTGCCGATCCTGATTTTCGTGGTGGTCAAGCCGTTCTAGTGAAGGGGACACTGGCAGCGGTGAAGGGAAGGAGCTGGCCGATGCTCAGCGACCGCTGCCCGAGCCGCATGTCAGTCTGGCGCCTTGGGTAGCCGGGCTTCGTATTGCGTCAGGCGGGCCTCCAGTCGGTCGGTAGACTCGCGCAGTGTCTCGACTTCTTCCTGCCAGATCTCGATTTCCACCCGGGTGGGCAGCAGGCGGGCTTCCTCGTGCAGGTATTCTTCCAGACTGTGAATCAGGCTGCTGCCGCTGTAGCGCAGCTGATGAGTTGCCGAGCGCAGCAGATTCGCCAATGGGTGTGCGGCAGTATCACCGATCAGGTCCGCCAGCCAGGCCTCCCAGTCAACCTGACTGGCTGCCAGAATCTGCTGCAGGCGATGAATCAGCGCCGTGTCACCCGTAAGGGTGACGCCCTTGCCAAATAGAACCTCGTTACCGGCCTGAGGCAGTCGCATCAGGTCCAGGGCCGAACCGCGAATGCAGGCATCCGCTGGGGTGGCGCTGTCGGCCAACAGGTCGACGCCGCCGGCATGCGGCAGCAGGTAAACGTGCATTTCGGGTTGGCTACAGTCGATCCGGATTGTCCGTCCGGCCAGCATGCCCAGTTGTGCCAGTGTCACCCCGTCACGCGCCAGGAGTCGGTTGAGGCTTTCCTCGGCCAGTGTCAGCAGGGTGGCGTTGAGCATGTGGGTGGCCATAGTGACACTCCTTCCGGCTCAGGGCTTGATGCCGGTATGCAGGGCGACAATGCCGCCGGTCATGTTTTGGTAACGGCAGTTGACGAAACCGGCCTGCTCCATCATGCCCTTCAGGGTTTCCTGGTCGGGGTGTTTGCGGATCGATTCGGCCAGATAGCGGTAGCTGTCTGCATCACCGGCGATAGCCTTGCCCATCTGCGGCAGAATGTTGAAGGAGTAGAAGTCATACAGCTTGGTCAATGCGGCACTGTCGGTTTTGGAAAACTCCAGAATCATCAGCTTACCACCCGGCTTGAGCACTCTCAGCATCGAGGCCAGGGCCGCATTCTGGTCGGTCACGTTACGCAGGCCGAAGGCAATGGTGATAACGTCGAAAGTGTTGTCTTCGAATGGCAGACATTCGGCGTTGGCCTGCACATATTCCACATTGCCGGCCACGCCGGAGTTGAGCAGCTTGTCGCGCCCGACCTTGAGCATGGAGTCGTTAATGTCGGCCAGCACTACCTTGCCTTCCTGACCGACCATGTGGGCGAATTTGCGGGTCAGGTCCCCGGTACCACCGGCAATGTCCAGTACCTTGTGACCGCGGCGCACGCCGCTCTGGTCGATGGTAATGCGCTTCCAAAGACGATGGATGCCGCCGGACATGAGGTCGTTCATCAGGTCATATTTGCCAGCCACCGAGTGAAAGACATCGGCAACCCGTTTTACCTTCTCTTCAACCGGCACATCCTGATAGCCGAAGTGAGTGGTTTTTTTCTCGTTCTGCTCTGACATGAGTTTCTGTCCGACTGTTATCCGAAATGTGTCCGCATTCTACCCCGCGCCGCGCCATTTGTCGCTCAGCCGCGGGCGATCAGGCCGTTGTCGCGGGATGCGCCGGCGGCTTCCAGTTGGCTCAGGTAGCGTTGCCAGTAGTCGGCTTGATTATGTGCCAGATCGTACAGGTATTCCCATGTATAGAGTCCGGTATCGTGACCGTCATCAAAAATGATTTTCAGGGCATAGTTGCCGGCAGGCTCGACTCCCTTGAGGCCGACGTGCCGTTTGCCGGTTTGCAGAATGCCGTTGCCGATGCCGTGGCCGCGTACTTCGGCGGACGGTGAGTGGACGCGCAGGAATTCGGCGGTCAGCTCGAAAGGGCCGTCGGCATAGATCAGCTCCAGGGTGCGGGACTTGAGGTGAAGCTTGATATCGGAAGGCAGGGGAACCGAAGGGCTCATGGTAAGGCTCCGTAAATGGACCGGGGCAGGGTTTGCCCGGTCGCCGAATGCTGAAAGCGCCGTCGAGTCCGCGGTCAGTAAAGGACGCGACGGCGCAGTGCGGTGCTGAGCCGGTTAGAGGATGTAGTGGCTCAAATCCTCGTCATGGCTGAGTTCATCCAGTTGTGAATTGACGTAGGCGGCATCGATCTGCACGGTTTCGCCGGTCTTGTCGGATGCGGAGAAGGACAGTTCGTCCAGCAGGCGTTCCATCATGGTGTGCAGGCGGCGTGCGCCGATGTTTTCGGTCTTCTCGTTGACCTCGTAGGCCAGCTGGGCGATGCGTTCGATACCGTCTTCGGTGAAAGCGATATCCACACCTTCCGTGGCCAGCAGTGCCTTGTACTGCTCGGTCAGGGAGGCTTTGGGTTCGGTCAGGATGCGGCGGAAGTCATCCGGCGTCAGGGCATTCAGTTCGACTCGAATCGGCAGTCGGCCCTGCAGCTCGGGAATCAGGTCGGACGGGCGTGCCAGGTGGAAGGCGCCGGAGGCAATGAACAGGATATGGTCGGTCTTGACCATGCCGTACTTGGTGTTGACGGTGCAGCCTTCGATCAGTGGCAGCAGGTCGCGTTGTACGCCTTCGCGAGACACGTCACCGCCGCCGTTGTTGTCGCCTCGCTTGCAGACCTTGTCGATCTCATCCAGGAACACGATGCCGTTCTGTTCCACCAGCTCGACGGCCTTCTGCTTGGCTTCCTCGTCCTTGACCAGTGCGGCCGCTTCTTCATCGGTCAGCAGCTTGAAGGCATCTTTCACCTTCAGGCGCTGAGACTTCTTGCGCTCCTGACCCATGTTGGAAAACATGTTCTGCAGTTGGCTGGTCATCTCTTCCATGCCCGGAGGTGCCATGATCTCAACGCCCATGGGTTGCTGGGAGACTTCGACTTCGATCTCCTTGTCATCCAGCTGGCCTTCACGCAGCTTCTTGCGGAAGATCTGGCGCGTTGCGCTGTCGGTTTTGCTGGACTCCTCTTCCTGACCGAACCCGGTTGAGCGAGCCGGGGGCAGCAGGGCATCCAGAATACGCTCTTCGGCGGCTTCTTCGGCGCGGAAACGCACCTGTTCCATGGCTTGTTCGCGCACCATTTTGACCGCCATTTCTACCAGGTCGCGGACAATGGTTTCCACATCGCGGCCGACATAGCCGACTTCGGTGAACTTGGTGGCTTCCACCTTGATGAAAGGTGCATTGGCCAGTTTGGCCAGGCGGCGGGCGATTTCGGTCTTGCCGACACCGGTCGGGCCGATCATCAGAATGTTTTTGGGCGTGACTTCCGGGCGCAGCTCATCGTTCAGCTGCATGCGGCGCCAGCGGTTGCGCAGTGCGATGGCGACGGAGCGCTTGGCATCGTCCTGACCAATGATGTGGCGGTTGAGTTCATGCACGATTTCGCGCGGGGTCATGTTGGACATGTTCAGCTCTCCTCGCGGCTGTTGGTCAGGGTTTCAATGGTCAGGTTGTTGTTGGTAAAGACACAGATGCCGGCCGCAATGTGCAGGCTTTTTTCGACGATATCACGGGCACTCAAGTCGGTATTGTCGACCAGGGCACGGGCCGCTGCCAGCGCATAGTTACCGCCGGAACCGATGGCGATTACACCGTCTTCAGGCTCGATCACGTCGCCGTTGCCCGAGATCAGATAGGTTTTCTCGCTGTTGGCGACCAGCATCAGTGCTTCCAGTCGACGCAGGACGCGGTCGGAACGCCATTCGCGGGCCAGGTGGATGACGGCATTGACGATATTGCCCTGATGCTTGTCCAGCTGCTGCTCGAACAGGTCGCGCAGGGTGATGGCATCCGCTGTGCTGCCGGCAAAACCAGTAATGACCTGGTGCTTGGGCAGAGTGTTGACCTTTTTTGCGGTGCCTTTCATTACGGTATTGCCCAGGGAAACCTGGCCATCACCGCCGACTACCACTTGGTCGCCACGGCGTACGGAAACAATTGTTGTCATAACAGATACATCCTATCGGTCCGGTATTGTGTACAGATATGGATGCGTTCGAGCGGATTTCAAGGGGCAGACCCGGATCAATCGATCCGGATCTGCATGGGGATGATGCGGAGTTTGCCCAGCTTGTTGCGCGCCTGGCTCATGGCGGCGTAGTTGTCGAAAGGGCCCAGGCGGACGCGATACCAGATGCCATTGCCGCCTTCCGAGCGGTCGGTCCGAACACCGGGAAAGCCTTGCAGAATCAATTTGGCACGCATGCGCTCGGCATCGGCGGGGTCGCGGAAGGAACCGGCCTGCAGCAGGTAGCGGTACTCCAGTTTGGCATCCTTGGGAGTGGATTTGTATACGTCCACTTTAGGAGCGACCACCTCGGCCTTGGGCAGCATTTCGTAAAACTCGAACTTGCTCTTTTCCGGTTCTGGCTCTGGCTCTGGCTTTGGTTCCGGCTTGGGGGCAGGAGTCGGTTTCGCAACGGGTGCCGGCCGTGATTCAGGTTGTGCCGTGGTTGTGGTATCGGTTTCGGCTTCCGGTGGTGTCTGTACCAGAGTAAACAGCAAGTAGCCGAGCCCGCCCAATACGATGAGGGTGAGCAACAGCAGTTTCCACGGCGTACGCCGTGGCGGCGGCGCGGCACGCTTGGGTGCCGCCTGGCGTGCCGGTTGGCGCGCGGGCTTGCGGCTGGCGCTGGAGCCGTTGCGGCGCTTGCGGGCGAAGTCCTGCTTGGCCATTACTTACATTTGCTCCGGTGCGGAAACGCCCAGCAGTTTCAAACCGTTCGCCAGTACCTGGCGTACGGCCACGCTGAGAGTCAAACGGGCATTACGCAGCTCGGCGTCGTCGATGATCAGCTTGTGGCCGTTGTACCAGGTATGGAAGTCACCGGCCAGGTCGCGCAGGTAGTTGGCCAGCATGTGCGGTTCGAAGTTGAGCGCGGCATGCTGCAGGGTTTCCGGATATTTGGCCAGTTGCTTGACCAGGTCCTTCTCTGTTTCGCTTTCCAGGCGCTCCAGGGATGCCAGACCGGCAGTCTGGTCCCACGCCATGCCTTCGCTGTCCAGCTTGCGCAGCACCGAGCAGACGCGCGCGTGGGCGTACTGGATATAGTATACCGGGTTGTCCTTGGATTCGGACTTGGCCAGCTCCAGGTCGAAGTCCATATGCTGATCGGCCTTGCGGGTTACGTAAAAGAAGCGGCAGGCATCGTTGCGGACTTCATTGCGCAGTTCACGCAGGGTCACGAAAGAGCCGGAGCGGGTGGACATCTGCACGCGTTCGCTGCCGCGGTAGAGGATGGCGAACTGCACCAGGCGCACTTCCAGTTTTTCGGAATCGTATCCCATGGCCTGGATCGCGGCCTTCACACGGGCGATGTAGCCGTGGTGGTCGGCTCCCCAGATGTTGACGACCTTGTCGAAACCGCGTTCGAACTTGTTCATATGGTAGGCGATATCGGACGCGAAGTAGGTCGTCTGGCCGTTGGCGCGCTTGACTACGCGGTCCTTGTCATCACCGAAGTCGGTGGAGCGGAACCAGAGGTTGCCTTCTTCTTCGTACAGGTAGCCTTTGGCGTCCAGTTGTTCCAATGCGCGGCTGACATCGCCGCTGCTGGTCAGGGAGCGTTCGGAGAACCATTCCTGATAATTGACGCCGAATTCGGCCAGGTCTTCGCGGATGTCACCGAGGATGGAGTTCAGGCCGGCATCAAACACCAGGCCGTAGTCGTCGCCGAGCAGCTGCTGGGCGCGCTCGATCAGTGCATCAATGTGGGTTTCCTTATCGCCGCCGGCGGGTTCGTCCGCCGGGATATCGGCAAATACATCCGTGATCGGGCGGTTGAAGCGGTCACCGTGCTCCTTGATCAGGTCATGGGCGATGTCGCGGATGTAATAGCCCTGATAGCCGTTGCTGGGGAAGGTCAGTTCCTGCTCGTGCTGTTCCAGGTAGCGCAACCAGACACTGGCGGCGAGGATGTTCATCTGCCGGCCGGCGTCGTTGACGTAGTACTCGCGTTCTACCTCGATCCCCGCCGCTTCCAGCAGGTCGGCAACGGTGGCGCCATAGGCGGCGCCACGGCCGTGACCCACGTGAAGGGGGCCGGTCGGGTTGGCTGATACGAACTCGACCTGCATGCGCGGTCCGGAGTTGGGGGCGGCACGGCCAAAGGTGTCACCCTGTTGCAGAATGTCGCCGACGACAGAGAAAGTAGATGCCTGGCTGACGAAAAAGTTGATGAAGCCGGGGCCTGCAATCTCGGTTTTTTCCACGCTGGTGCTGGCCGGCAGGGCATCACACAGCAGCTGGGCCAGTTCGCGCGGGTTGCGTCGGGCCGGTTTAGCCAGAGTCAGAGCGATGTTGCTGGCAAAGTCGCCGTGGGCCTTGTCACGGGTGTTTTCCACCTGAATGTTGTGAGTGATGTCGGCCGGCAGGATGCCGTTGGCGGTCAGGGTTGAAAGGGCCGCGTCAATCAGCTGGGCAATCTGTTCTTTCATCGGGGTACTCTGGCTGGAATTGAAGATCAGAAGGATGCAATAAACCGGACATTATATGTTGCGGGGCTGGTCAATTGCCAATCAGATTGCCGGTCAGTAGCTGTCGACGGGGTCTACGTCCAGTGTCCAGCGTACCCGTCGTGACTCCGGATGCGCCTGCATCAGTCCGGTCAGTACTGCCAGCGCCTGATGCAGGGGGCTGCGTTGCCGGGATTGCAGCAGCAACTGGGCGCGGAAGAGTCCGGCACGTTTTTCCATCAGAGAGGGGAAGGGGCCGATGCTCTGGACACCCGCCGGCAGCAGTTGCTGCTGGTCGGCCAGTTCTCTCAGGCTGAGCAGGAAGTTTTCGGCCAGGGCGGGCTGGCCGGCTTCGGCGCGAATCAGTGCGTGGTGGGCAAAGGGTGGCAAATGGCCGCCGCGGCGCAAACCAAGCTCTTCTCGGGCAAAGGCGTCATAGCCGGTATGGACCAGCGTGTTGAGCATGGGGTGGTCGGCGTTGAAGGTTTGCAGCAGTACTTCCCCTGGCAGATCGGCGCGACCGGCGCGGCCGGCTACCTGCAGAATCAGCTGGGCGGTTTTCTCCATGCCGCGGAAGTCGGCACTGAACAGTCCGGCATCCGCATCCAGTACCGCAACCAGGGTCACTTTAGGAAAGTGATGCCCCTTGGCCAGCATTTGGGTGCCGACCAGAATGCAGGGGGCGCCGCTGTGTACCTGTGTCATGATGCGTTCCAGTGCGTGCTTGCGCTGGGTGCTGTCCCGGTCGACCCTCAGGACGGGCGTGTGCGGGAAATGGTCGGCGAGGCGTTCTTCAATGCGTTCGGTACCGTTGCCGGCCGGGCGTAACTGGGTGCTGCCGCAGTGTGCGCATTGGCGAGGAATAGGGGTTTGTCGATCGCAGTGGTGGCAATGCAGATGTGGTGGCTTGCGGTGCAGGGTCATGCGAGCATCACAGCGGGTGCAGTCGACCGGTGTGCCGCAGTCATGACAGACCAGTGCGGGCGAAAAACCGCGGCGGTTCAGAAACAGTAACACCTGAGTGCCGCGGGCCAGATGTTCATGAATGCGCTGTAGCAGCGGCGTGGACAGGCCTGCATCCAGCTGTTGCTGACGGATATCGAGCAGCTCGAACCGGGGTGGTTTGGCATTGCCGGCCCGCCGGCTCAGGTGCAGATGGTGGAAGCGTCCGCTCAGGGCGTTGTGCAGGGTTTCCAGGGATGGTGTGGCACTGCCCAGCAGAACCGGAATGTCATACTCGCGAGCGCGAAAAACGGCCAGGTCGCGGGCATGGTAGCGAAATCCGTCCTGCTGTTTGAATGAGCCGTCGTGCTCCTCGTCGACAATGATCAGACCGGGATTGCGCAGTGGGGTGAAAATGGCGGAGCGGGTGCCGATGAGAATACGTGCGCTGCCTTCACGGGCCCAGAGCCAGGCATCCAGACGCTGCCGGTCGGTCAGGCCGGAGTGCAGCGCAAGTACCGGTACGCGAAAGCGTGCCTTGAAGCGGGTAATGGTCTGTGGTGTCAGTCCTATTTCGGGTACCAGTACCAGCGCCTGGGTACCCTGTTCAAGGCAGCGTTGAATGGCTTGTAGATAGACTTCGGTCTTGCCGGAGCCGGTGACGCCTTCCAGCAGTATGGGGGTAAATCCGCGTGCCTGGTGCAGGGCCTCGACGGCCGCTTGCTGTTCATCATGCAGTGGCAATGGGGGTTCGCGCAGAATATCGGAGCCCTGCTCATCTGCATGCGGGAGTGCAGGCAGGTGTTCGAAGGGAACGGCGAGCCCCTTCTCCGCCAGCGTTTTCAGTAATGCGGGGTTACCGCCTTCAGCTCGCAGCGCATCGGTGCTGATGCCCTGTGGATGGTCCAGCAGAAGCGCCAGCAGTTCGCGTTGTCGCTCAGCGCGCGCCGAAAGCTGCTCCATGGTGGCGGTGGTAGCGGCTCGCCACAGCGTCTGGTGCTGGAAGCGGTCGGGCTGTCCCTGGCGCAGCAAAACGGGGAGCGCCTGCTGTAAAGCATCCCCGATCGGGTGCTGGTAGTACCGGGCGGCCCAGCTCGCCAGGTGAAACAGGTCCGGCGTCAGTACTGGCCTGGCATCCAGCAGCTCGAGTACCGGCTTGAGTTTGTCGAGAGGTACTTCGCTGCTGTCTGCCAGTGACACCAGAATACCGATGGCTTCGCGGCGACCGAAGGGAACGCGTACACGGCAGCCTGGGAGAGCCGCTTCAGGCCCATAGACCGGAGGGCGGTAGTCGAACAGGCGGTACAGGGGTGTCGGAATGGCTACGCGAAAAATCAAAGCAGGGCCTCGCTGTGGCGTGTGAGCGCTGGGAGAGTCAGTCTAGAGGGTTTGATCGTTCCGGGGAATGCTCGTTTTTGCTTGCCGGTAGTGGGTGTGGGGCGTATAATTTCGCGCCTTGGTTCTATCTATTGTACTTGTGAGAGTACGCCATTAAATGTGCGGTGCCTGGCGTCATATGCGACCGGGTGGCGGCACGCCAATTTTGTCGAGGTTTAAGATGAAAGCTGGTATCCATCCGGAATATACCAAAATCACTGTTACTTGCTCTTGCGGTAACGTGATGAACACCCGCTCTACCCTGGGTGAAGACATGCTGGTCGACGTATGCAGCCAGTGCCACCCGTTCTACACCGGTAAGCAGAAGGAAGCAACTTCTGGTGGCCGTGTTGACCGCTTCAAGAAACGTTTCGGTTCTCGTGGCTTCAAGTCATAAGCGACGGTTTCCATGTGAACGCAAAAAGGCACTCATCGCGAGTGCCTTTTTTGTATCTGTCTCCTGCCGTTTTTTCCTCTACCGAGCACTTGGGTGTTGGGCTGCAAGGACTGCTGAAATTGATGCATAAGTACCATTTAAAAGGGCACTGAAGTCCTAAATTGCATCGTCTGGAGGGCAGTTGTTGTGGTTATGGGTTTTATATATGATGCAAGTTCGTCTTATAAAAACTTAGTTGGAAACAGCAACCATGTCTCAAGATTTTAAACAAGCTGCTCTCGATTACCACGAGTTTCCGCGACCGGGTAAAATCAGTGTAGAGCTTTCTACTCTTGCTGAGACTTCGCGTGATCTTGCACTGGCCTATTCGCCGGGCGTGGCCGAACCGGTCCGCGAGATTGCCAAAGACCCGGATGCCGTGTACCGCTACACAGCCAAGGGTAATCTGGTTGCCGTGATCTCCAACGGTTCCGCTATCCTGGGTCTGGGAAATCTGGGCCCGCTGGCGTCCAAGCCGGTTATGGAAGGCAAGGCTCTGCTGTTCAAGCGCTTCGCCGATATCGACTCCATTGATATCGAAGTGGATGCAGAAAGCCCTCAGGCATTTATCGATACGGTTGCTCGTATCGCGGAGACCTTTGGCGGAATCAACCTGGAAGACATCAAGGCACCCGAGTGCTTCGAGATCGAGCGAGCCCTGATCGAGCGCTGCAAGATCCCGGTATTCCACGATGATCAGCACGGTACCGCGATTGTGACGGCGGCGGGCATGATTAATGCGTTGGAACTGGCCGGCAAAAAGCTGGAAGAAGCTCAGATCGTATGCTTGGGCGCTGGCGCTGCTGCCAGTGCGTGTATGAAGCTGCTGATCAATATGGGTGCCAAGGTCGAAAATATCTTCATGCTGGACCGTAAGGGTGTGATCCACTCCGGTCGCGAAGATCTGACACCGGAAAAGGCGGCATTTGCCACCGAAACCGATAAGCGTACTCTGGAGGATGCGGTTACTGACGCTGACGTATTTGTCGGTCTGTCGGGTCCTGATCTGCTCTCTCCGGAAAATCTGCTGAAGATGGCGGACAACCCGATCGTCTTCGCCTGTGCGAACCCTGATCCTGAAATCAAGCCGGATCTGGCGCACAAGACCCGTTCTGATGTGATCATGGCGACTGGTCGTTCCGATTACCCGAACCAGGTCAACAACGTCCTGGGCTTCCCGTTTATCTTCCGTGGTGCACTCGATGTGCGTGCCACCGCGATTAATGAAGAAATGAAGGAAGCGGCGGTGAAAGCTCTGGCCGATCTGGCAAAGGAGCCGGTAACGTCTGAAGTACTGGAGGCCTATGGTCTGCAGGAGTTGTCTTTCGGTCGCGAATATATCCTGCCGAAAGCGACAGACTCACGTTTGCTGGGAGTCATTTCTTCGGCGGTTGCCCAGGCGGCAATCGATACGGGTGTGGCGCGTCTGCCGATGCCGGCGAACTACCCGCTGTAAAACGAAGTTCGGACCCAAAAAAACCGCTGCCTGGCAGCGGTTTTTTATTGCGCGTTATCCGGGATCAGTAGCCGAAAATCGCTTCGGTTGCCGGGGCTGCTTTCTGTTCTTCGGGGCTGCGGGCCGTTTCACGCGGAACATCCTCGCTACGGAAGTACTCGTAAATGGCATCTTTTTGTCCGCTGTAGGCGCGTTTTCCGCTGGCGGGATCGATGCGTACACGGACAATGCCCGGCGGTACGGCGGGCGGGTTGTTCGGCAGATCCTGCAGGGCCTCTTCCATGAAATCGATCCAGATCGGCAGGGCTCGGCTGCTGCCATACTCGCCTCGGCCCAGTGATGAGGGTTGATCGAATCCGACCCAGGTAGTGGCTACCAGGTCCGGACTGAAACCGCTGAACCAGACATCCTTTTGCTCGTTGGTAGTGCCCGTTTTGCCGGCCAGGTCGGAGCGTTTGAGTACGTGGGCGCGGCGGCCTGTACCACGGGTAATAACGTCACGCATGATGTCATAGATCAGGAAAGCGTTGCGTGGCGTGATGATGCGGGGGGCCGGCAGCGGATCGGCACCGATGCTTTCCGGCGTTTGCAGCTGACTGTACAGTGAATTGGATGCAGTAATGGCGGCCCCGGAGACTGCAGCTGGAGTATCGGCGGCGACGGTTTCCGTACCGGTTTCTGCTTCAGACGTGGTGGCAGGGGCCATGATCACGTCACACTCGGGGCAGGCGTGGAGGGGATTGGCTTTCAGCAGGATGTCTCCGGCGTCATTTTCAATACGATCGATCAGATAGGGCTGGATCAGAAAGCCGCCGTTGGCCAGTGCCGCATAGCCGCGTGCAACCTGCAGTGGGGTTGAGCTTGCGCTGCCCAGTGACAGGGACAGGTTGCCTGGGTAATTCTCGGGTTCGAAGCCGAAGCGCAGAATGAACTCACGAGCTCGTTCGACACCGAGCGCGCGCATCAGTCGGATGGAGACCAGGTTGCGGGAGCGGTACAGGGCCTCGCGCAGGCGGGTTGGACCATTGAATTTGCCGTTGTCATTTTCGGGACGCCAGACGCCTTCGAGGCTGGCATCATGGTAGACAATGGGAGCATCATTGATGATCGATGCCGGAGTGAAGCCGTTTTCCAGTGCTGCCGTGTACAGAAACGGCTTGATGTTCGAGCCGGGCTGGCGATAAGCCTGAGTCACGCGGTTGAACTTGTTGTTGTAGAAGCTGAAGCCGCCCGAAAGTGCACGAATGGCACCATCCTGTGGGTTCAGGGCGACCAGAGCCCCCTGGGCTTTCGGTATTTGGGTCAGGCGCAGTTGGCCGTCTTCATTCGGCATGATGCGGATAATATCGCCCGCTTCCAGGACGTCGCGCGGACGTTTGGGGACCGGCCCCAGCCAGTATGGACTGCGGTAGGCGCGGGCCCACTTCATCTGCTCCCAGTCCAGAGGGCTTTCGCTGCCATCGGTACGTAACAATCGTGCGCCATCATCGGTCACCTCCAGCACCAGGGCGGGCTCAAGGCCGGCATAGGCCGTGTGCTGGCGCAGGGTGCTAAGCTGATCTTCGGGTTCAAGCGTGTCGAGGTCGATGCTGGCTTCAGCACCTCGATAGCCGTGATCATGGGTGTAGTCGAGCAGACCGCGACGCAGGGCTGCTATGGCTTCAGCCTGCATGCGGCTGTCGATCGTTGTCCACACACGGTAGCCTTCGGTATACAGCTCTTCACCGTACTGCTCATACAGCTGCTGACGAACCATCTCAGCGATGTAGGGTGCGTCCAGTTCGATGTCGCTGCGGTGATAACGCGCGGTTACGGGAGTGGCGACGGCATCGTCATGTGCCTGTTGCGAGATGTAGCCCAGTTGCAGCATACGTCCCAGAATCCAGTCTCGGCGTTCGAGGGCGCGGTCGGGGTTGGTGATCGGGTTAAAGGCGGAAGGGGCCTTGGGCAGACCTGCAATCATGGCCAACTGAGCCAGGTCAAGGGCGTTGATATCCTTGCCGTAATAGGTATTGGCTGCGGCCTGGATGCCGTAGGCACGATGGCCCAGATAGATCTGGTTGACGTACAGCTCCATGATTTCCTGTTTGGATAGTTCTTGCTCTATCTGCAGGGCCAGCAGGATCTCGATGAATTTGCGACGGAAGGTCTGTTCGCGGGTCAGAAAGAAGTTCTTCGCGACCTGCATGGTAATGGTAGACCCGCCGCTTTGGATGCGACCGGTGGATGCCAGCTGGAATGCGGCGCGGCTCAAGCCCTTGATGTCGATGCCGAAGTGCTCAAAGAAGCGGGCGTCTTCGGCTGCTTGAAGTGCCTGGGTAAAGCCCTCGGGGATCTGGTCGAACGGGATCGGTGTGCGCTTCTTTTCGCCGAATTCGGCGATCAGCTTGTCGTCGGTCGAATAGACGCGTAGCGGAGTCTGGAATTGGACCTGTCGCAGACTTTGGACATCGGGCAGTTCGGGGCTGAAATAGTAGTACACCCCGGCAAGGCTTGCCGCCCCGATTAAGACGCCGATCAGAGACAGGGTAATGATCCATTTAAATAGCCGTTTCAGAATTCGCATGCTGGCCTTGGAGATTCCGGTGGAAAAAAATAGAGCTGGATCATTATATAGGTGTAACCAGCCCGGTCCACACTGTACTGGTAGTTTAAATTGTTCCTGAATCAGGCTACATTGTGACCGTCTGCGGGACTTCACCTGGTTGATGATATAAGGAAAATGTCGTGCTCAGCTTATTTAAGCCAAAGACCGCCGGCTGGGTGGGAGTGGATATAGGGTCTGCTTCTGTCAAGTTGGTAGCGCTCACTAAACATGGACAGTCGTACCAGATTGAAGGTTATGCTGTCGTTCCGTTGCCCCCGACAGCGGTGGTCGATGGCAATGTCGAGATCCCCGGTGAGGTGTCTGACGCTATTGAACGCGGCGTTAAAGTCTGTGGTATTAATCTCTCACATGCCGTTACGGCGGTGCCGTCCTCGACTGTTATTACCAAACGCCTGGAAATCAGCAATGCTTTTGTTGGCATGGAGCTGGAAGAGCAGGTGCAGATCGAGGCCGACCAGTTCATTCCCTATCCGCTGGAAGAAGTCGCGCTGGATTTTGAAGTTCAGGGGCCGGTGGATAAGGCGCCCGAGCTGAACGACATTCTGCTGGTTGCCTGTCGCCGGGATGATGTGGACAGCCGGGAGGACGCTATCGATGGTTCGGGGCTTAAGTGCGAGGTGATTGATATCGACACCTATGCCATTGAACGTACCCTGCCGTTGCTGGAAACGGGCGAGTCGGGTGGTCAGCTGGTGGGTGTGGTGGATATCGGCGCTGCTACGCTGACGCTCAACGTGTTCAAGGGCAATAAAATCATCTATAACCGCGAACAGGCTTTCGGTGGTAATGATCTGACCAATATGATCCACCAGCAGAAAGGGCTCGAAGTCGCCGAGGTGGAGCGCTTGCTGAGTACGGATGAACTTGATTCTGACATTATGGAGATGATGGTGCTGCCGTTCCGTCAAACGGTGGTGCAGCAGATTTCGCGCGCCCTGCAGTTCTATTATTCGTCCGGCTCACAGGGGCAGCTGAGCAAGCTGTATCTGGCGGGCGGGACTTCGGGTCTGGAAGGGTTACCCGCTATGGTTAGTGACGAGGTCGGTGTGCCGTCCTATATCGCCAACCCGTTCATCAACATGCAGATGGCCTCCAAGGTTAACGCGGCCCGGTTGCAGAAGGATGCTCCTTCTCTGCTCAAAGCGTGTGGTTTGGCGCAGCGAAGCTTTGATATTTAGGGATCACAGGGATTATGTATGGCACGTATTAACCTCAGACCCTGGCGCGAAGAGCGGAACGAACGGCAACGAAAGCGCTTTGTCGGCAATATTGCCGCTGCTGCCTTGCTGGGCGTACTGGTCGTGCTGGGGGTTAGCTATTATTACGATGTTCAGATGGAGCGCCAAAAAGCGCGTACCGGGTATCTGAAATCTGAAATAACCAAACTGGACCAGCGTATCAAGGAAATCCGTGAGCTGCGTGCCAAACGTGAGCGGCTGTTGGAACGTCTGAAGGCGATTCAGCAGCTGCAGGGCAACCGGCCGGTGATTGTGCGTAACTTTGACGAATTGGTGCGGGTGTTGCCGGATGGCATCCACTATGAGTCGTTGGTACGGACCGAAGAAACCATTACGATCGATGGTCTGGCCGAAAACAACAAGGATGTATCTGAACTGATCCGTCGTCTGGACAGTTCCATCTGGTTCGAAGAGCCGGACTTCAGTCGTGTTGATGACGCGGAGAGCGGCCTGAAACGATTCAATATGAAAGTCGGCATGACTCGCCCCGATGCTGAGGAGGCACAATAATGGACGCCAACTCATTCAAGCGCGCGTTTCAGGGATTTGACATCAATAATGTTGATGTCAACCAGGCCGGCAGCTGGCCTGTCGGTGTCAAGGCTGTCGTGTATTTGCTGGTATTCGGTCTGGTGGTGGGAGGAGGCCTGCACTTCTTCATCAAGGACAAGCACGCTGCGATCGATCGTGAAATCAGCAAAGAGCAGGAACTCAAACAGGAATACAAGACCAAGGCGTTTCAAGTTGCGAGCCTGGATGCCCTGCGTAAGCAGATGACAGATGTGGAAGGTCGTTTCACCGAGCTGTTGAAACAGCTGCCGACCGACAAGGAAGTGCCTGACCTGCTGGATGACATTACTGAAATCGTGCGCTCGGCGGGCCTGGAATCCGAGCTGATTGCACTGCAGCCGGAGCGCAAGGAACAGTTCTATGTGGAACTGCCGATTCGGATTATGGTGCGAGGCAACTACCACCAGATGGGTGAGTTCGTCAGTGGTGTGGCGGCTATCAAGCGTATCGTGACACTGCACGATTTCTCGCTTGAGCCTGATGAGAATGGTCAGTTATCAATGGAAATCAGCGCGAAGACTTACCGCTATGATGATACGAAATAACGCACGTTCCCAGGGTCGGCTGGGGCTGGCCCTGCTTCTGATGTTGCCGTTGTCGGGCTGTCTGTGGGTGGATGATACTCAGGACCTGCAACGCTATACCCGTGAGCAGCAGGCACGTCCCAGTGGCAAAATTGAGCCGCTGCCGGCCTTCAAACCCTATGAAGGCTTTGTCTACGAGGGAGTCAGCTTGCGCAACCCCTTCCGCCCGATTGTTCGGACATCGGGTGAGCGGGAAGATCTGGCAGCGGATGAGGCCATTCAGCCTGATACCGAGCGACCCAAGGAGTATCTCGAAGAGTTTTCCATTGACGAGTTGCAGATGGTGGGCATCATTACCCAACCGGGTGGCGATACGCTTTGGGCCTTGATCAAGGACCCCAGAGACGAGGTGCATCGTGTCATCGCGGGCAGCTATCTGGGGAATGACTACGGTGAAGTGACCACAATCAGTGAGCATGAACTCCATCTGGTGGAAATTATTGAGAACGGACGCGGTGGCTGGATGAAGCGGCCACGTACATTGACGTTAGAAGAACAGCAGGATTTATAAGGATGCAGACCGTGAACAGACATAGACGGATCGAGATTAACCGGATGCAGACCCGAAGCCTGGTGCCGTTCTGGCTCCTGCTCAGTGCGCTGATGTTGACGCTTGTTGGTCGTACGGCTCAGGCAGCCATGCTGGAGGATGTCAGCTTTGTCTCCCTGCCGGGCAAGAAAATCGAAGTGCAGATGAATTTTGATGGTGCCCCGTCCGAACCCAAGGTATACCTTATTGAAACGCCGCCGCGTCTCGTGATCGACCTGGCGGAGACCGGCAGTGCCATGGCGCAGAAAACCCTGGCCGTCAAATCGGGCGATGTCGACAGCCTGCATTTTGCCGAAGCCAATGGCCGCATGCGTATTGTAACCAACCTGAATGCAGTCGTGGGCTACGATATCCGTGCCGAAGGCAACTCGCTGCTGCTGGAGCTGGGTGGTGACTCCGCCGTTGCGCGTACGCATGCAGCGGAAGCCAATCAGGCGGCTTCAGCACCGCGTAACGCGCCGGCCGAACCTTCGCAGGTACGGGGCATTGACTTCCACCGCCTGGACGGTGATCGTGGGCGTGTCACTATTGAGCTGAATGATGAGGGTGCCAATCTCGATATCGTGGAAGAGGGTGGCAATGTGGTGGTCAATCTGACCGGTGCCAACCTGAATCCGGCACTGCAGCAGCGCCTGGATGTGCAGGACTTCGCCACGCCGGTGAATTATATCGATACCGTGGTCAACGGCAGTAATGCCACCATCCTGATCAACCCCACCGCTTCACCTTATGACTACATGGCATATCAGAGCGGCAGCCAGCTGGTGCTGGATTTTCAGCCTCTGACGCCTGCCGAACAAAAGGCAAAGGAAGACTTCTTCCCCTACAAGGGTGAAAAGATCGACCTGAATTTCCAGAATGTCGAAATCCGTACCGTGCTGCAGATTATTGCCGAAGTGGCCGAAAAAAACCTGGTCGTCAGCGATAATGTTCAGGGCGATATTACCCTGCGTTTGAAAAACGTGCCTTGGGATCAGGCGCTGGACATTGTGTTGAAGACCAAGGGGCTGGACAAGCGTGAAACCGGTAATGTACTGCTGGTTGGCACAGTAGGGGAAATTGCTCAGCGAGAAGCGGTGGAATTGCAGAGCCAGCAGAGCGAAATCACGGTTGCGCCGCTGGTGACCGAATTTATCCAGATCGATTACCGCAAGGCATCGGTTATCAAGGAACGCGTAGAAGAGGCGAAGCTGGTTTCGGAACGCGGCTTTGCCATGGCGGATGATGAAACCAACGTGTTGATGGTACGTGAGACGGCCAAACAGGTCGAAGAAATTCGTGACACCATCAAGCAATTCGACGTTGAAGTCGCTCAGGTCATGGTACAGGCACGCCTGGTGACGGCCTCCAATACCGCGGCGAAAGAGCTGGGTATTCGCTGGGGTGCCGGCTTTAAAAATGACCGTTGGAGTATTGGTGGTTCGCCCAACTTCCCGTCCACGCCGGTGGTGCACAACCCGATTCTGAGCCAGGATATGGCGGACGCTGTTGAAGATTCCGACGCGCTGAAAGAGAATATGACGATTCCCGGCAACCTGATGGTGGATCTGGGTGTTGATCGAGCGACATCGGGCCTGGCATTCGGCTTCCTGACGGATCGCTTCCTGCTGTCGGCAGAGCTGCTGGCGATGGAAAGCGACGGCAAGCTGGAAATCGTTTCTCAGCCGAAAGTGATTACCACGAACGGCAAGCCGGCGGTGATCAAAGCTGGTCAGGAAGTCCCCACGCGGACCATTGATGCCGATGGCAAGATGACCGTTGAGTGGAAGGAAGTGGTCCTGAAGCTGGATGTGGTGCCGCAGATTATTCCGGGCGACAAGGTTCAGCTGGATCTGATCATTACGGAAGACTCCGTGGGCGAAGTTTATGACGAGTTGGGCAACCGGTTGATCAACAAGCAGGAGCTGCGCACCTCGATTGTGGTGAGCGATGGTGAAACCGTGGTATTGGGCGGTGTGCTGCGCAATCAGACCAGTGAAACCATTTCCAAGACTCCGCTGTTGGGAGATCTACCGGTTGTGGGTAACCTGTTCAAGAGTCGGGTATCGGATAATGACAAGCGCGAGCTCCTGATTTTCATCACACCGCAGATGATTCGAGAGTCTCTCAGACGATAAGTACAAAGAGCTAAGAACAATTTGAATGTGTTTCTAATTGGCCCTATGGGTGCTGGAAAAAGCACCATAGGGCGTTTGCTTTCCCAGGAGTTGGCACTGGAGTTTCATGACTCGGACCGTGATATTGAGGCCCGAGCCGGAACCAATATTCCATGGATCTTTGATGTGGAAGGCGAGGCAGGTTTTCGCCAGCGCGAAGAAGCCGCCATTGATGAACTCAGCCAGTTGGATAATATTGTGCTGGCCACGGGGGGCGGAGCTGTTCTGCGTGAAGCCAACCGCCGTAACCTGCAAAGCCGGGGCACGGTTGTCTATCTGCATACCTCCATTGAACAGCAGCTTGAACGGACCGCCAAGGACCGTAATCGCCCTTTGCTGCAAACGGAAAATCCCCGTGCCGTGCTTGAAGCCCTGATTGAGGAGCGGGACCCGCTGTATCGCTCCTGTTGTGATCTGCTTATCAAGACCGACCGCCGACACCCGCGTGGTGTCGTCAATGATATTATCCGTTTTTTGAAACGACAGAAGCCCCTCCACACATCCGAATAACGCGCCTGCGGAGATTTACTGATGCAAACGCTGAATGTTGATCTGGGGGAGCGCAGCTACCCCATTCATATTGGCCAGAATCTGCTGTCACGCCCTCTGCTGGTCCCTTTCATAAAGGGGCGGCAAGTGATGATTGTCAGCAATGAAACCGTAGCGCCTCTGTATCTGGACAGGCTGCAGGCGCAACTGTCGGCATTCCAGGTAGATACGGTGATTCTGCCGGACGGCGAGGCTTACAAGGACCTGGAGCACGTCAACCGGATCTTTGACGGGTTGCTGGAGCGGCGGCATAACCGCACGACCACCTTGGTTGCTCTGGGAGGTGGCGTGGTGGGTGATATGACCGGTTTTGCGGCGGCCTGCTATCAGCGCGGGGTTGCCTTTATTCAGGTTCCGACCACCTTGTTGTCGCAGGTAGACTCTTCGGTTGGAGGGAAAACCGGTGTGAACCATCACCTTGGCAAAAACATGATCGGGGCTTTCCACCAGCCTCAGGTTGTGCTGGCGGATACCGATGTATTGGCAACATTGCCGGAGCGGGAGCTGTCAGCGGGCTTGGCGGAAGTGATCAAATATGGCCTTATTCACGATGAGGCTTTTTTGTCTTGGCTGGAGCTGAATATGCCGGCGCTGCGTCGTCGTGAAGCGGGTGCGCTGAGTTATGCGATCTATCGTTCCTGTGCAATCAAGGCGGAAATGGTGGCGTTGGATGAGCGGGAGTCCGGGATACGTGCGCTGCTGAATTTGGGACACACCTTCGGTCATGCGATCGAGACCGACCAGGGGTATGGGCAGTGGCTGCATGGTGAAGCGGTCGGCGCCGGTACCATGATGGCGGCGGATCTGTCAGCGCGACTGGGCTGGATATCGCCGTCGTCACTGGAGCGTATCCGCCGTATCCTCCTGGCGGCAGGCCTGCCGGTTCTGCCGCCTGCGGAAATGTCCGCAGAGCGGTTTATCGAATTGATGGCCGTGGATAAAAAGGTCATTGATGGCAGTCTGCGCCTGGTGTTGTTGCAGAATGTGGGGCAGGCGGTCGTAACATCGGATTTTTCGCAGGAGCACCTGGCTGCAACACTGGCTGCCGGCGAGCGCTTGGGGCAGCTGTAATCGAGCAGGATTCAGGAAGGGAGTGAGAGTTCAAACATGAGTGTACCCAGTTTTTATCATGAGCCGGGGTCGCGATTGCAGTTGTCGGAAAAGTTACAGCATTTGGTGCGTTTTTCCGACTTCCTGATCCTGATTACAGGCGCTGAAGGATGCGGCAAAACCACCCTGCTGCGCAAGCTGGAGCAGGAAGGGCAGGCCACAACGGGGCGCTCGGCGTTGGTCGGTTTCGAGGCAACGGCCGATGTGACTGGGTTATTGCAGGCACTCACCCATGCATTGCAGATGGAGCCGGTCGATGGCAATCAGGCTCGCCTGTCGCAGCTGCATGGACTGGCCAAGCAGCTGGCGGCGGACGAGTTGCCGTTGGTCTTGATGATCGATGATGCCGATTATTTGACCAACAATGCGCTTGAGCTCTTGATCAACTTCGCCTCTCTGGGCCCGATTGCGCCACGCATCCTGCTGGCGGGGACACCGGCATTCGAACGGCATTTTCACGACCTTGAGATGGATCAGCGTCTTGAGGGGCATCTTCATATTGAACGCCTGGCGCCCTTTACAGCCGATGAGTCGGCGGAGTATATCGAATCGTTGCTGCCCGATGGGGTGGTGCTGAGTGAGCGGCAGCTGTATCGGCTGGTTGAGCAATCCGCCGGACGTCCGGCCCGGCTGCGGCAGGCTGTCGTCGAGTTTTTGCAGAATGGTGAGGCACAGGCTCCCCGTTCGCGCTCGGTTGACAAATTGCCGATGCCCCCACGGCATATCAGTGCTGCCTTTGTCATTCTGTTACTGGTGTTTGCAGTGGCAATCTGGCAATACCTTCCGGATGATGACGATGAACAGGCCTCCGTTGCCGGTGAGCGTGTGACACGCCCTTTGATTGTGCAGCAGATTCCGCGGGCCGAAGTGGGTAACGCATCGGATGTGGTGGTTGAAGTTGAACCGGCGTTGGCCGACCGCTCGGCCGGCCGGCCGTCAGCAGTCGTTCAGGTGCCGGCTGGTGAACCCGGCACGCTGGAGGATACATGGACTCCGGCTCCTTCATCAGGAGAGATGCGCTCTCAAATGGAGCCGAATCACGTGCCTGCACCTGAGCCTGCTTCCGAGCTGGCGCCTGAGTCTGCGACTGCTCCAGAACCGGAACCCAAATCGGCGCCCAAGCCAGAGCCCAAGCCAGAGCCCAAGCCAGAGCCCAAGCCAGAGCCCAAGCCAGAGCCCAAGCCAGAGCCCAAGCCAGAGCCCAAGCCAGCGCCCAAGCCAGCGCCCAAGCCAGCGCCTAAGCCAGAGCCTAAGCCAGAGCCCAAACCGGAGCCGGTTGCCGCGTCAGCGGGCGTGGCTGACGCTTGGCTGCGGGAGCAGGAATTGCTGGGTTGGCCCGAGCAGGGGTATACATTGCAGGTTCTGGGCGCGCGTGACGAAAACAGCATTAAGACGTTTATACAGGGGCAAAAACAGCCGGAACGTTTCTATTATTTCCGCACCCTTTATAAAGGAAAACCTTGGCATGTTGTGGTCTATGGGCAGTATGCCGATCGCGCTTCAGCGCTGAAGGCGGCGCAGCAATTACCCACGCCGTTGCAGCAATTACGGCCTTGGGCGCGCTCTATTGCAGGGGTAAAGGCGGATATTCGGAAAAAACAGTAATTTCCTGAAAAATCAGGGAATTGGCAGTTAAAAAGGCACCTATAGGTGCCTTTTTTATGGACTAAAATTGTCATAAGTCTTGAATAAAATTTGTTCTTTACCCAAAGCGCATGTAGAATTGCTTCCCCTTTTTGCCCGTCAGTCGTGCCCCGGGAGAAAGGAGATTATATAACTACTTGTTTTTAAAGAGTTTTTAGTGAGGTCGGCTTATGAACAAAGGTCTTTATCGCCTCGGAGAGTTCAAGGACAATTGTGGCTTTGGCCTGATGGCCCATATGCAGGGACAAGCCAGTCATGATGTGTTGGACAAAGCGATTGAAGCATTGGCTTGCATGACTCACCGCGGGGGGATTGCTGCGGACGGCAAAACAGGGGATGGTTGTGGATTGCTGATGCAGAAGCCTGATAGTTTTCTGCGTGCGGTCATGCAAGAAGAGCAGGGCATTGAGCTGAGTGACCGCTATGCGGTTGGCATGGTGTTCCTGTCCAGGGAGGCGGCGCTTGCCGAGCAAGCCCGAAACGAGTTGAACAGTGCCGTGGAGGCACAAGGCCTGGGAATAGCAGGCTGGCGAGAAGTTCCAATAGATCAAAGCTGTTTGGGACCGATCGCGAAGGATACCTTACCTCGTATAGAGCAGGTATTTATCAACCCAAACGGCAAGAATGAAAGAGAATTCGCCGTCAGCCTTTTTACCGCCCGCCGACTCACCGAAAAAACCCTCAGCCAAGACCCCGATTTTTATATATGTAGCCTTTCCGATAAGGTACTTTCCTACAAAGGCTTAATGATGCCGGTCGATCTTCCGGTGTTTTATCAAGATTTGAACGACCCCCGCCTCGAAACGGCCATCTGTACTTACCACCAACGCTTCTCTACCAATACAGCACCTCGCTGGCCTCTGGCACAACCTTTCCGCTTCCTGGCGCACAACGGCGAAATCAATACCGTTGATGGCAACCGCAACTGGGCACGCGCCCGCCGTACCAAATTTGTCACTGAGCTGCTGCCGAATCTGGATGAGCTGCAACCCATCGTGAATACCACCGGTTCTGACTCTTCCAGTATGGACAATATGTTGGAGTTCCTGCTGGTGGGAGGCATGGATATTTACAAGGCGGTTCGGATGATCGTGCCTCCAGCCTGGCAGAACGTGGAAACCATGGACTCCGAGCTGCGTGCTTTCTACGACTACCATTCCATGCACATGGAGCCTTGGGATGGTCCGGCGGGCATGGTGATGACCGATGGCCGTTTTGCCGTGTGCATGCTGGATCGCAATGGTCTGCGTCCCTCCCGCTGGGTGATGACGCGGGACGGCTATATCTGTACGGCTTCGGAAATCGGTGTATTCGATTATGCACCGGAAGATATCGTGGCCCAGGGGCGTGTGGGGCCGGGCCAGATGTTGTCCATCGATACCCATACGGGTGAAATTCTGCATACCGAAGATGTCGACAACAAGCTCAAGTCCGGCCAGCCTTACAAGCAGTGGCTGAAGGAAAAGGCGATCCGTCTGGAACAGACCATGAGCTTCGAGCTGGAGTCCCGCTCTTTCCGTGAAATGTCGCCGGAAGAAACCCGCCAGTACATGAAAATGTTCCAGGTCTCGTTCGAAGAACGAGAGCAGGTACTGCGCCCACTGGGTGAAACCGGGATGGAAGCCGTAGGCTCGATGGGGGATGACAAGCCGATGGCGGTGCTGTCGAGCAAAATCCGTTCGCCCTATGATTACTTCCGTCAGCAGTTTGCCCAGGTGACCAACCCGCCGATCGACCCGTTGCGCGAAGCGATCGTCATGTCGTTGGAAACCTGTATTGGTGCCGAGCAGAACGTATTTGAGGAAACACCGGAACACGCCCGTCGCATCATTCTGACGACACCGGTCCTGTCAGCCAATAAATTCCGTTACTTGCTCGATTGCCCCCACGAAGGCTTTGAGTCGCAGCGGCTGGACCTCCAGTACGATCCGCAGCTCGGGTTGGAACAGGCGGTACGCGATCTATGCGCACAGGCGGAAGAATCGGCCCGCAGTGGCAAGGTCCTGCTGATTCTGACCGATGCTTATCTGGAGCAGGGAAAATTGCCGATGCATGCCTCCATGGCGACCGGTGCGGTACACCATCATCTGGTCGAAAAGGGGCTGCGTTGCGAAACCAACCTGATTGTGGAAACGGCAACGGCGCGTGACCCGCATCACTTCGCCGTGCTCTTTGGATTTGGCGCGACGGCGGTTTATCCCTATCTGTCCTACCGGGTGCTGAATGATCTGTGCCGTACCGGGGAGCTGGGAATTGAACCGCTGCAGGCGCACGAAAACTACCGCAAGGGCATCAACAAGGGGCTGCTGAAGATCCTGTCCAAGATGGGTATCTCCACGATCGCATCCTATCGTGGTGCCCAGCTGTTCGAAGCGGTGGGGCTTGCCAGCGAAGTGGTTGATCTGTGTTTCCGAGGTGTTTGCAGTCGCATCGAAGGGGCTCGTTTTGCCGATTTTCAGGCGGATCAGGCGGAGTTGGCGTACGAGGCCTGGACGGCTCGAAAACCGATTCGTCAGGGTGGACTGTTGAAATATGTGCATGGTGGCGAGTACCACGCCTACAATCCGGATGTGGTCAAAACCATCCAGGAGGCGGTGACAACGGGTGATACGGCAGCCTATCAGCGGTATGCGGAACTGGTAAACAACCGTGGCGTGGCGACTCTGCGCGATTTGCTGGGATTGAAGCGGCACCGTACGCCGGTTGCTTTGGCGGATGTTGAGCCGGTCGAAAACATCTTCCCGCGTTTTGATAGTGCAGCCATGTCGCTGGGTGCTCTGTCTCCTGAGGCACATGAGGCACTGGCGGTCGCCATGAACGAACTGGGTGGCCGCTCCAACTCTGGTGAGGGGGGTGAAGATCCGGCCCGTCACGGCACGATGAAGCGCTCCAAGATCAAGCAGGTCGCTTCCGGTCGCTTTGGTGTGACGCCGGAATACCTGATGAGCGCCGATGTCATGCAGATCAAGGTGGCTCAGGGCGCCAAGCCGGGTGAAGGCGGACAGTTGCCGGGCGGTAAGGTCAATGACCTGATCGCGCGTCTGCGCTACTCGGTCCCGGGTGTCACCCTGATCTCGCCACCCCCGCATCATGATATCTATTCCATCGAGGACCTTGCGCAGCTGATCTTCGATCTCAAGCAGATCAACCCGGAAGGGCTGGTGTCGGTCAAACTGGTGTCTCGTCCAGGGGTCGGTACCATTGCCTGTGGCGTGGCCAAGGCCTACGCAGATCTGATTACCATCTCCGGTTACGACGGTGGTACAGCAGCGTCTCCGCTGACTTCCATCCACTATGCCGGTTCCCCTTGGGAGCTGGGTCTGGCCGACGCTCAGCAGGCGCTGCGTGCCAACCAGCTGCGCGGCAAAATCCGCCTGCAGACGGATGGCGGTCTGAAAACCGGCCTGGATGTTGTGAAAGCAGCCATTCTGGGAGCGGAAAGCTTTGGTTTCGGGACCATGCCGATGGTGGCATTGGGGTGCAAATATCTGCGTATCTGCCATTTGAACAACTGTGCAACTGGTGTGGCAACCCAGCGTGAAGATCTGCGTAACGACCATTTCCGCGGTACCGTGGAAATGGTGAAAAACTTCTTCCGTTTCATCGCGGAAGAAACGCGTCAGCTGATGGCCCAGCTGGGGGTACGCAGCCTGGATGAACTGATCGGGCGTGTTGATCTGTTGGAAACACTGCCGGGGGTCACGGACAAACAGGGCCACCTGGATCTGACACCGATCATCGGGACGGCCGGGGTGCCGGACGAATATCCGCATACTTGCCAGCAGGCACGCAACGAGCCCTATGATGCGGGTTCGCTGAACACCCGCATGCTGGAACTGTCGAGCGCTGCCATTGCCGACCGGCAGGGAGGAGAGTGGGTATTGGAAATCACCAACTGCGACCGCTCCGTGGGGGCCCGCACATCCGGTGAAATTGCCCGCCATCACGGTAATCTGGGCATGGATGCTGTGCCGGTTACCTTCCGTTTCCGGGGGCATGCCGGCCAGTCTTTCGGGGTCTGGAACGCGGGCGGCCAGCATCTGCTGCTGGAAGGTGATGCCAACGACTATGTCGGCAAGGGCATGGCGGGCGGCAAGATCGTGGTGCGTCCGTTCAGCGAGGTGACGTTCAAGTCCAATGAAACGGCCATCATCGGCAATACCTGCCTGTATGGCGCTACGGGCGGCAAGCTGTTTGCAGCAGGCCAGGCCGGCGAGCGTTTTGCGGTGCGTAACTCCGGCTGTCACGCCGTCATTGAAGGAGCGGGTGATCACTGCTGTGAATACATGACCGGCGGCATGGTGATGGTGCTGGGAGAAACCGGTTACAACTTCGGTGCCGGGATGACCGGTGGCTTTGCATACGTCCTGGATATGGACAACAGTTTCGTGGACAAATACAACCACGAACTGGTGGATATCCATCGCGTATCGACCGAACAGATGGAAGCGTACAAGAACCATCTGCGCTCGGTGATCGAAGAGTTTACCGCTGAAACCGGTAGCGCCTGGGGTCGTGAGATCCTGGACAACTTTTATGACTTCAGCGGCAAGTTCTGGCTGGTCAAGCCCAAGGCCGCGAGTCTGAATGATCTGTTGAATACCGTGCGTGTACGCCCCGAGTAAGCACAGCGAACGACTAACTTGCAGCACCCGCCCAAGCGGCGGGTGCCGGACGAGGTGGTAATATGACTGACCGTCTGAAAAACGATTTCCAGTTTATCGATGTTGGCCGTCAGGGGCCGGAGAAAATTCCGGCGGACGTGCGCAAACGGCAGTTTGCCGAAATCTATGAGCCCTTCAAGCCTCGGGATGCCTCTTCCCAGGCGCACCGTTGCCTGGAATGTGGCAACCCCTACTGTGAATGGAAATGTCCGGTCCACAACTTTATCCCCAACTGGCTGAAGCTGGTAACCGAAGGGCATATCATGGAAGCGGTGGAGCTGAGCCATCAGACCAATACTCTGCCGGAGGTCTGTGGCCGTGTCTGCCCCCAGGACCGTCTATGTGAAGGGGCCTGTACTCTGAATGATGGCTTTGGCGCCGTGACTATCGGTTCGGTTGAAAAGTACATCACGGATACCGCCTTCGCCATGGGCTGGAAACCGGACATGTCCAAGGTGCAATGGACCGACAAGCGGGTCGCCGTGATTGGTTCGGGCCCCGCAGGCCTTGGATGTGCCGATATTCTGGTGCGTAACGGCGTCAAACCGGTGGTGTTCGACCGCAACCCCGAGATCGGTGGCCTGTTGACCTTCGGCATTCCCGAATTCAAGCTCGAAAAGAGCGTGATGAGCCGCCGCCGCGAAGTGTTTACCGAGATGGGTGTTGAGTTTCGTTTGAACACGGATGTCGGCAAGGACATCAGCATGCAGGAACTGATGGACGAGTACGATGCCGTGTTTCTTGGCATGGGTACCTACACCTACATGAAAGGCGGTTTTCCGGGCGAGGACCTGGATGGGGTGTTCGATGCGTTGCCCTTCCTGATTTCCAATGTCAATCACTGCCTGGGCTTCGAGCGGGATGCTGCCGAGTTCATCAGCGTAGAGGGCCGGAAGGTGGTGGTACTGGGCGGGGGTGATACGGCCATGGACTGTAACCGTACTTCCATTCGTCAAGGTGCGGAGTCGGTGACTTGCGCCTATCGTCGTGATGAGGCGAACATGCCGGGCTCCAAGCGTGAAGTGGAAAACGCGCGCGAGGAAGGTGTTCGCTTCCTGTTCAATCGTCAGCCGGTTGAAATCGTGGGTGAAAGCGGCAAGGTCAAGGGCGTCAAGGTGGTAGCGACGCGCATGGGTGAGCCGGATGCCAATGGTCGTCGTCGTGCGGAAGTCGTGCCGGGGTCGGAAGAAGTACTGGCGGCTGATGCGGTGCTGGTGGCGTTCGGTTTCCGGCCCAGCCCGGCTCCCTGGTTTGCCGACTTCGGCATCGATCTGCATGAAGACGGTCGCATCAAGGCGGAAGCGCAGCCTCAGCAGGCGCGCCGCCATGCCTTCCAGACCAGTAATGCCAAGGTGTTTGCCGGTGGTGACATGGTGCGAGGTTCCGACCTGGTGGTCACGGCGATTGACGAGGGCCGTAAGGCAGCCGAAGGCATTCTGGGTTATCTGGATGTCTGATCATTAGGACTGCCAGGCAATGTCAACGGGCGCCTGAAAGGCGCCCGTTTTTATATCGGCTAGAGGGCACGATCGATCGACTTTCTCAGGTATAGCTCCAGTCTCAGAGTGAAGGCCCAGCGCGGTTCGAAGTCGGATTCACGTTCGAAGTGGAGTTCGGGAATCGCATCCAGAAACAGGCGGCCCTTGTGGATATCACGCCGGTACCAGCTTTGCAGGTAATAGTCATTCATGTGTGGGCTCGACAGGCTTTCCCCCACCATGATCAGGCCGTTGCGCAGGGTCGTGCGATGGTTGAGTCGGTGGGCGATCTCGAAACGCTGGGAAAATTCCAGTGTGTCTTCCGACTCTTGCCACTGCAGCTGGGAGTGTGAGCGCAGACGGCGAGCGGATGTCAGTGGACGAGCCAGTTCCCAGCTGCTGCGTGCCGAATAGCCGTCACTGTTGAACCAGGACAGGCGGTTATGGCTGTGCAGTTCCCAAGGGCTGTCGCCCAGACGCCAAAGGCGCTCGCCGATGGCGCGGGCATAGGGATCGAGCGGCAGTTTAAGCTTGATCCCACCCCCTGCTCTGTAGCTCCAGTGTTGGCGCTTGTCATCCCGGTTCAGGGCGTCGAGACCAATAATGACGTTGTTGCTGTCCAGGCGCTGGTTGAGCTGGCTGTCACTGCCCTGTTCGGAAAGGCTGCCGAGGGATTCCTCCGGATCGCTTTCGATCAGCAGGCGCAGGCGCTTTTTACTGGTGGGCAGATCAAGCTTGAAACGAACGCCCAAATCGTTGCTGAATCCCTGCGACTCTTGCCAGGCATTTTCCAGCGTGAAACGCAGGTAGGAGTGGTTGTCTACGGTCAGGTTGTCGTCGGTGCCGAGCCAGCCATCCAGACTGCGGGCTGAATGATCGACCCATTGACCGACGGTGTCGTGGGTCTGATCCAGGCGGCTGGCGGCCCAGTCGGGCAGGTCTGAAACGCTGTTTGCCATGACCGGCAGGCTGGAAGCAAGGGAGAGGGCAACAAGTGGCGGGATGAAGGCTTTCATGCTGACAACATCTCTGAGGGTTTACTCAAAGGTATAGATGATATCAGGAGCCGAGGCAACGGCAGCACGCGCGAACGCGGGCTGCCGTTTCATTCTGAGAGAAACAATCAGAGGTTCTTGAGCATCCGCTCGTGTTGCGCCTGTACTTCGGCATTGGGTTCGGCACCCTGCAGGGATACCAGAACAATAGCGATGGTTGCCAGCACAATGCCGGGCACGATCTCGTACAGGTCGAACAGTCCGCCGGACAGCTGCTTCCAGACAACCACTGTCACAGCACCCACAACAATACCGGCCAGCGCGCCGTTGCGAGTCATGCGTTTCCAGTACAGACTTATCAACAGGGCAGGGCCAAAGGCGGCGCCGAAACCTGCCCAGGCGTAGGACACCAGACCGAGGACGGTGCTGTCCGGGTTAAAGGCCAGGAACATGGCGATCAGAGACAGGCCGATAACGGCCAGACGGCCGACCATTACAATTTCCTTCTGTGACGCATCTTTGCGCAGCAGCTGTTTGTAGAAGTCTTCCGCCAGTGCGGATGAGGACACCAGCAGCTGGGAGTCGGCGGTACTCATGATAGCTGCCAGAATGGCCGCCAGCAGGATGCCGGCAATCACCGGGTGGAAAATGGCGTTGACCAGCAGCATGAAGATGGTCTCGCCATCACCCAGTTCACCACCCAGTTGAGTTTCCACGAACAGCATACCGGCGAGGCCAACCAGAACAGCACCGGCCATGGACAGACCGCTCCAGCCGACAGCAATGCGGCGTGCGGTCGGGATTTCATCGTTGCTGCGGCAGGCTGCGAAACGCGCCAGGATATGTGGCTGACCGAAGTAGCCCAGACCCCAGGCTGCCAGGGAGACGATCGCGATCAGGCTTAGTGGGTCGCCATTGGCGTCGTTGAAGATGGTCAGCAGTTCGGGATTTTTCGCTTCGACAGCGGCCCACATGACACTAAAACCACCATCGGCCTGAATGGCTGCAACCGGTACGATCAGCAGGGCTGCGGCCATCAGCAGACCCTGTACCAGGTCGGTCCAGGAAACTGCCAGAAAACCGCCAAACAGTGTATAGGACACAATGCAGAGGGTGCCGACGATGAGTGCAGTGGTGTACTCAAGACCGAACACGGTTTCAAACAGCTTACCGCCGGCCACGAGCCCGGAACTGGTGTAGAACAGGAAGAACAGCAGAATGAAGAAGGCTGAAATCACCTGCAGCAGTCGCGACCGGTCCTGGAAGCGGTTGGCAAAGTATTCCGGTAGTGTCAAGGCATCACCGGCTTCGATACTGTACGTACGCAGGCGTTTGGCGGTAAACCTCCAGTTGGCCCAGGTACCCAGTAACAGACCGCCCGCCAGCCAAATGGCTTCCATGCCGGAACCGTAGGCATAGCCTGGCAGCCCCAGCAGCAGCCAGCCGCTCATGTCGGATGCGCCTGCAGACAGCGCTGCAGGCCAGGGGCCCAGTGAGCGGCCGCCCAAAAAGTAGTCGGAGGAGTTGGCGGTGCGCTGATAGGCGATAACCCCGATGGCCAGCATCATAATCAGGTAGACAATAAAGGTGCCGTACACCGCATAGTTGTTTTCAATCATGCAAAAAGCCTCTCTGTGGCCCCGGTCAGGAGCGTGTTATTGTGCGCCTGTCTCATGCACGAACTCAGAGAAGCTGAGACAGGTCGACAATGAATGCGGGGGGCACCTTGGGAACCCCTCCATTCATGTTACGTTAGACGGTACGGCTACCCAGCTCAAGCAAAGTAGCGTTGCCGCCGACAGCGGTTGTGTTAATAGTGCGGGTTTTTTCCGTCACCAGACGCAGCAGAAAATCGGGACTGGTCAGCAGCGGGCAATGCTGCAGGTCGGTTTCTGCCACCAGTTGAACCAGTACACTGTCCTGTTCGGCCAGACGACGGTTCAGTTCGATTTCCTGGGCTGGCGTGCAGCTGGTCACCACCAGTCGCAAGGCCTCTTCTGCCAACAGTTCTGCGGCGGGTGTTTCGTTGTCTACCACCAGCATGGCACGGGGTACGCCGGCCTGGTGCAGAGCGCTGGCCAAGGCGGTCGTCCATGCTTCCTGTCCGGGCCACCTCAGTACCACGGTATTACCGCAGGCCAGGGTTGCCAGCAGCTGGCAGGCCAGCAGAGTTTCACTGCTGCTGTCGGTTCCAGAGACCAGTGCCAGGCCACGTCCGGTCAGATAGAGTTCGTTGGATTCGCCGGTCGGTCCGGGCATTTCCAGTACCTTCCCCAACGGGCCAGCGTCATTCAGAACCTGGCTGGCCAGGCGCTCGGTCAGCGCGGCTTCGGCGTGGGCAGGCAAATGCTCCAGGGCACTGGCCAAGTGTTGGCAACGGTCGGCAAAGCCGCGACGGTTCCAGGCTTCCCAGATGGCAATGGCCTGAGTGTCGAAATGCTGCATGTTTATCCCTCCGCCTTGTCAAACGTTGATGTGATCGGCTGCAGCCGGGTGAAGCGCAGTAGATAGTGTGGGCCGCCAGCCTTGGGGCCGGTGCCGGACAGGCCCTGACCGCCAAACGGCTGTACGCCGACGGTAGCGCCGACCTGGTTGCGGTTGATATAGGTGTTGCCGACACGTGCACGGGATTCGATATGAGCGGCGGTTCCCTCGTTGCGGGTATGGATACCCAGCGTCAGTCCGTAGCCACAGCGGTTGATCTGATCGATCAGCGCATCCAGATCACGAGCGTCATAACGCACCAGATGCATGATCGGGCCAAACTGCTCGCGTCCCAGGCGCTCGATCGAGTCGATTTCAAACGCAGTGGGCGGCACAAAGGTACCTTGCTCGGATTCGGTGTGCAGCGGGGTCTGTGCCAGCAGAGTTGCCTGAGCGTTCATATGGTCGATATAGCTGAGCAGCCCCTGTTGTGCGCCGGTGTCGATGACCGGTCCCACATCGGTGCTGTGCAGGCAGGGATTGCCGGTCTTCAGTTCGGCCATGGCGCCCTTGAGCAGATCGATGACACGGTCTGCAATATCCTTCTGGACACAGATGACACGCAGGGCCGAGCAGCGCTGACCGGCGGACGCGAAGGCGGACTGCACGGCGTCCTGAATGACCTGTTCCGGCAGCGAAGTCGAGTCGACGATCATGGCATTCTGGCCACCGGTTTCGGCGATCAGTGGTACGGGAGCGCAGTCCCGTGAGGCCAGGGTGCGGTTGATCAGGCGGGCGGTCTCGGTTGAACCGGTGAACGCGACCCCGGCGATGCGTGGGTCGGAGGTCAGCGGTGTGCCGACTTCGGCGCCACGGCCGGGCAGCAATTGAATGGCGGTTGCCGGAACGCCGGCTTCGAGCATCAGTTCGACGGCGCGGCAGGCGATCAGACTGGTCTGCTCGGCAGGCTTGGCAACAACCGTGTTTCCGGCAGCCAGTGCGGCCGTGACCTGACCAAGGAAGATCGCCAGCGGGAAGTTCCACGGGCTGATGCAGACAAACACGCCACGGCCGTTGCGCATCATGGCGTGGCTGTTGCCGTCGGCCAAGGTGCGTTTGAGCGGTGCGCTGAACAGTTCATTGGCGCCCAAGGCGTAATAGCGACAGAAATCGACCGCCTCGCGCACTTCGTCGATACTGTCCTGAATGGTTTTACCTGCCTCCTGGTGACACAGGGCGACCAGTTCGGCCAAGTGCTCTTCCAGCAGATCACCAAGGCGCATCAGGGCCTGGGTGCGGATGCCCACGGGCGTAGCCTGCCAGTCGGCAAAGCCGTCATGCGCAACCTGAATGGCCTGTGCGACCAGTTCGGCGTCGGCAAAGTGAACCTGACCGGTGTGATGGCGGTGATCGTAAGGTGCCTTGACTGTCTGAATGTTGCCGCTATCAATGCGTGTGCCATTGATGATGGGGCCACCCAGCCACTGATGCTCCAGCCAAGCGCTAACCTTGGCACTGAACGGCGCCCATTCGCAGTGAATGTCGATGTTGGGGCCGCGGGAGTTGGGACGCTGTTGGCCGTAGATGTCGCGTGGCAACGGAATGTGCGGGTTGTGTAGCGGGTTGCGCTTGTTCAGTGTCAGCCAGGGGTGCTCGGTCAGGTCGCTGATCGGGCAGCGGGCATCCACCAGGCGGTGGACGAAGGAGCTGTTGGCACCGTTCTCCAGCAGGCGGCGCACCAGATAGGGCAGCAAATCCTTGTGGTTGCCCACGGGGGCGTAGATGCGCACGGCAACACCGGCCTGTTCCAGGACGCGGTCATAGAGTGCATCGCCCATGCCGTGCAGGCGCTGGAACTCGAACTGGTCGTGCTGTGCTTCGGTCATGATGGCAGCGACCGTGTGTGCGTTGTGGCTGGCAAACTGTGGCCAGATCAGTCCCTTGATATGGGAACTTAGCAAGAAGCGGGCGCAGGCGAGGTAGGCAACATCAGTGGATTCTTTACGGGTGTAGACCGGATAGCCGTCCAGCCCCTTTTGCTGACACAGCTTGATCTCTGAATCCCAGTAGGCGCCTTTGACCAAACGGATCGGGATCAGGTCGCCCTGCCGTTTGGCCAATGCCGCCAGCCAGATCAGCACCGGTAGGGCACGCTTGGAATAGGCCTGTACCACCAGACCAAAACCGCCCCAGCCCTGGCAATCCGGGTGCTGGTACAGTTTCTGGAACAGTTGCAGAGACAGTTCCAGTCGATCGGCTTCCTCGGCATCAACGGTGATGGCGACATCCTGTGCACGGGCCTGACGAATCAGCTTGAGCACCGTGGTGAACAACTGCTCCATGACCTGCTCTTCCTGGCCCGGCTCGTAGCGCGGATGTAGGGCCGACAGCTTGATGGAAACGCTGGGTTTGGGACCCTTCGCTTTTTGGTCCTGGTAGCTGCCGACGAAATCGATGGCGCGGCTGTAATCGTTCAGGTATTTGGCGGCATCGGCGCGGGTCAGTGCGGCCTCACCGAGCATGTCGAAGGAATAGGTGTAGCCTTTCTGGCGCTCTTCACTGCCGCGCTTCATGGCTTCCTTGATGTCGCGGCCGAGGACGAACTGGTGGCCCATGATTTTCATCGCCTGCTGCATCACCTTGCGGATCAGCGGTTCGCCCATGCGGTTGACCAGGCGGTTGATGACGCCGGACGGGGTGCCATCCTCGCGTTCATCCATGGTGACAACCTTGCCGGTCAGCAACAGGCCCCAGGTGGAGGCGTTGACCAGCAGGGAGTCGGAATTTTTCAGATGACTCTTCCAGTCGGCGACGCTGAGCTTGTCGCGAATCAGCGCATCGGCGGTGTCGGCATCGGGGATGCGCATCAGCGCTTCGGCCAGACACATCAACAGAATACCCTCACGGGTATCCAGGCTGTATTCCAGCAGCAGGGCGTCGATCATGTGAATGGCGCCGTCGTCGGCCCGAACCTGTTCGATCAGGCTGGTGGCACGGGATTCCGCCTGACGAATCTGATCGCCGGTCGGTTCGGCCAGTGCCATCAGCTCCCTGAGCCAGCGGCTCTCGTCAATGGCGTAAAGCGGGGAGATCTGCTCCCAGAGCGCCGCCAGCGGCTGCTCGATCAATCCCGGATGCAGTGCATCGATCGCTTTGAACATAGACTTTTCCTCAACTCATCCGCAAGTGGCGCGCTGTCGTATCGGACAGGGCGGTACTCTTGGTTTTTGCCGGTTCAGGGAGCGGAATTGCCCACTGAGCCGGACATTTAATAACAGCCGTTAAGGAGCGGTCTTGTCAGTTTCTATGGTTGTTTTGCGCAATCCTCTGACGGGTGTTGGCTCCATTGGCGGCGGAACTGGGCCGGCGACAGGTCGAAACGCTGGCTGAAGGCCCGGGTCAGTGCGCTCTGGTTGCAAAAACCGAAGCGGCTGGCCAGTTGAGCGATGGAATCGGGGGCGTGGATCAGGGCATCACGTACGGCTTGCAGACGGCGCTCATGGACATACTGACTCGGTGTCAGGCCGGACTGCTCGCGAAAGCGGGCAAAAAACTGACTGCTGCTGAGACAGAACAATCCCGCCAATTCATCGACGGGCATGCGTCGGTCCATATGGGTATCAATATAGTCATCCAACAGCTCCATGTTCAGCTTACCCCGCACTCGTGCCGGCAGACTGTGGTCCAGTTGGCGTTGCAGGGCACAGATCAGGGTATTGCAGCAGGCTTCCTGCAGCAGCCGGTCTTCGGGGTTGTGCTGGATTTCACGGCTGAGCGAACGCAACAGCAGCTGCAGTTCAGGGGGGCAGTGGAAATAGGAGGGGTGTTGAAACAATCGGTTGATCCGCTCCTGCTGCAGACGGTCGGTGCTTTCGGTGGGCAGATCAAGAACCAGAATGCGGTTGTCGCCCAGCCCGCTGAAAACATGGTCAGTGGCGCAGGGAACAAGACAACCGTGACCGATACGGACTTCGCGGCTGCGCCCGACCAGCTCGAACGCGGTCTCTCCTTCCAACCCGAATACCAGTTGATGGTGCTGGTGGTCGTGTTGGTCGGCGGACGGGGGCAGAGTCAGAACTTTGGTGCTGTGGGTCATAGGGCGTCGCCACCGTTTTAGCGTTATTACGGTTAACCTTAGCCTATTAATCATACAGTGTAACGGGTGTGATGTGATCAGGCGGAGCGCATTTGACTGCCATTACGGGTACAATAGCGGCAAATGAACTCTGACTTACAGGATAGATGGCGAGATGGCTGAACTGAAAAACGATCGCTTTCTGCGTGCACTGCTGCGTGAGCCGGTCGATGTGACCCCGGTCTGGATGATGCGTCAGGCAGGGCGCTATCTGCCCGAGTATCGGGCGACCCGGGCTCAGGCGGGGGATTTCTTGAGTTTGTGCAAGAACCGCGAGTTGGCGTGTGAGGTGACTTTGCAGCCGCTGGAACGCTATGATCTGGATGCGGCCATTCTGTTCTCCGACATTCTGACCATCCCGGATGCCATGGGGTTGGGCCTGTACTTTGAACAGGGCGAGGGGCCCCGCTTCAAGAAAGTGATTCGTACCGAACAGGATGTGGCGGAGCTGCCGATACCGGATGCGGCAACCGACCTGGATTACGTGATGGCGGCGGTGACCGAAATCCGTGGCGCCCTGTCCGGCCGGGTGCCGCTGATCGGGTTTTCCGGCAGTCCCTGGACCCTGGCGACCTACATGGTCGAGGGTGGCTCCAGCAAGGACTTCCGCCATATCAAGCGGATGATGTACGCCACTCCCGAGGTGATGCACGCGCTGCTGGACAAGCTGGCGCAGTCGGTTACCACCTACCTGAATGAACAGATCCGCTGTGGCGCCCAGGCGGTACAGATCTTCGATACCTGGGGAGGGGTGCTCAGTGGTCCCATGTACCGGGAGTTCTCGCTGAAGTACATGCAGCAGATCGTGTCGGGCCTGATTCGCGAACATGAAGGTCGTCGGGTTCCGGTAATCCTGTTCACCAAGAACGGTGGCCAGTGGCTGGAAGTGATGGCCGACACCGGTGCCGATGCCCTGGGGCTGGACTGGACCACCAACATTGATGACGCGCGTCGCCGGGTCGGTGACCGGGTTGCTCTGCAGGGGAATATGGATCCGAGTGTGCTCTATGCGCCGGCTGACCGCATTCGTGCTGAAGTAGCGGATATACTGCAGCGCTTTGGGACTGGAGACGGCCATATATTCAACCTGGGGCACGGCATTCATCAGTTCGTAGACCCGGAAAGTGCCAAGGTGTTTGTGGATGCAGTACATGAGCTGAGCGCCCAGTATCACCGTTAATATTCGAAGTGCTCGTCCTGCGAGTAAGTCTGACAGGCAGCGGTGCCCTGCACCGCTGCCTGTGTTGTTTTTACGGACTGAAAAATCATGAAAAAACTGTCAAACCTCTTTGCCAATAACCGCACCTGGTCGGATCGTCTGCGCGAGCAGGACCCGGCGTTTTTCCCCACGCTGGCAGGTCAGCAGGCACCTGAATATCTGTGGATCGGCTGTTCCGACAGCCGTGTGCCCGCCAACGAAATCGTGGACCTGTTGCCGGGCGAGCTGTTCGTGCACCGTAATGTATCCAACATTGTGGTACATACGGACATGAACTGCTTGTCGGTATTGCAGTACGCGGTTGAGGTGCTGAAGGTCAAGCATGTGATGGTGGTCGGTCACTATGGTTGTGGCGGTGTGCGGGCGGCTCTGGAGCAGCGCTCCCATGGCCTGATTGACAACTGGCTGCGCAATATTCGAGTGGTATACAACAAGCACCGTGCGCTGGTGGGTCCCTGGAAGGATACCCCGGCTCAGGTGGACATGATGTGTGAGCTGAACGCGGTGGAGCAGGCCTACAATGTGTGTAATACCACGATTGTGCAGGATGCCTGGGCGCGGGGGCAGGAGCTGAATATTCATGGGTGGGTTTATAGTCTCAAAAACGGCCGGCTGACCGATCTGGATTTTTGTGCCAGTAGTGCGGCGGAAACCGAGCCGGAACTGCAGCAGGCAATTGCCCGGGTTGAGTCGACACGGGCCTTCAGCTGACGCTGGCACGGTCGGCTTTGGACGTGAAAAGGCCCCTGTCGGAAACGGCAGGGGCCTTTTGGTTACAGGGACAGGTCAGTTCAGCAGCAGGGTGAGCAGTGTGCCGCTTAGCAGCAGCAGGACAAACAACAGGGCACCCAGCAGCATGGGTTTCCAGCCCGCTGCTCGAATGGCGCTGATACGGGTAGCAAAACCGAGAGCGGCCATGGCCATGGCCAGACACAGTTGATCCAGCCGGTGCAACCATTCCAGTGTTTGTGGCGGAAGCAGCTCCAGACTGTTGACCAGCGGCAGACACATGAAAATCAGTGCAAACCAGGGAATGGGCAGGGCACGGGTTTGAGCCCGGCTCTGGTGCTTTTGCCGGCCGAACACCTGGCTCAAAACCAGCAAGACAGGCACCAGCAGCATCACGCGCATCAGCTTGGTCACCACGGCGGCATGTGCTGCGTCGGCGGGCAGGGCTGCTGCCACGGCGGTAACCTGTGCGACTTCATGGGTGGTGGCGCCGACCAGACGGCCGAAGGCGATGTCGGCATTATCACCCGGCAGCACAGTCCAGTCATGGGCGAAGAGCCAGGGGTAGAGCAGCATGGCGGCACTGCCGAAGAGGACAACGGTGGCAATGGCAACCGGCACGGCCTGCTGGCGGGCACGAATGGCGGGAGCGCTGGCCAGCACTGCTGCGGCACCACAAATGGCGCTGCCGGCACCAATCAGAACAGCGGTTCGCGCATCCAGTCCGAGCCAGCGTATTCCGATCCAGGCGGCTGCCAATAGAATGCCGATGACCATGACCAGATCGATTGCCAAGGCGTTGAGACCGGCGCTGTGCAAGTCAGCCAGGCTGATGCGCAGTCCATACAGGATGATACCGGCGCGCAGCAGGTAGTGGCGGCTGAACTGAAGGCCTGTCTCACTGCGTTGCTCCAGTGTGTCGCTTCCCCAGTGCCCGATCAGAATACCCAGCAGCATTGCCAGCGTCAGCGGGCCGATGATGCTTACGCCGGGCAGCGGCAGCTGTGCCAGCAGCAGGGCAACCAGGCTAATACCCAGTGTCAGCAGAAGGCCGGGAAGTGGCTGGCGGATATGGACCGGTAGTGGCAGTGTCATGGAGCACCTCCTTGAAATCAGGGGTGCACTTTAAGGCGTTTGGTTATAAGTTTAAAACGGATTGATTTGGTATTATTAACCTGTTTTTTCGATAGGTTCGGTTCTGGTATGAGGTGGTAATGCTCTCGTTGCGTCAGTTGGAAGTCTTTCTTGCCGTGATTGAAACGGGGTCAACTACACGGGCGGCGACAGCTGTGGCGTTGTCTCAGTCGGCTGCCAGTAACGCCTTGTCGGAACTGGAGTCGCGGTTGGGTGAGAAGCTGTTCGACCGTGTCGGCAAACGGCTGGTGCTGAATGCCAACGGCCGTGCCCTGCAGCCCCGGGCACGGGCGCTGTTGATGCAGGCCGCTGATGCGGAGAACCTGTTTCACAGCGATGGTGGGCAGTTGAAAGTGGGTGCCAGCACGACCATCGGCAATTACCTGCTGCCGCACCTGTTGGGACAGGCCGGCACCGATCTGCCGTGTGAACGGATCGAGATTGCCAACACCGATGAGATCGCCGAACAGATGCTCAGGTTTGAGCTGGATCTGGGGTTGATCGAGGGGAGCGCGTTACATCCCGATCTGGTGATGACGCCCTGGCGACAGGACGAAATGGTCATAGTGGCTGCCCCGGTCTTTGCCGGATACTCGCTGGACGATCTGCCCTGGATCATGCGTGAATCCGGGTCAGGGACACGGAGAGTGGTTGAGCAGGAGCTGCTGGGAACATTGGAAGGCATACGGCCAGTGCTGGAACTGGGCAGTTCCGAGGCCATTCACAATGCAGTTCGGGCCGGGTTGGGTGTCAGTTGCCTGTCGCGTCATGTGGTCCGGCAGTCTTTGCGTAGCGGTGAGCTGCTGGTACTGGCTCCGGAGCGCAGCATTCGGCGTCAGCTGTATCTGCTGCGCCATCGGCAGCGGCCTGATACCGCTGCCGTGGCACGTTTTCTGGCGTACTGCCCAGCCGAGAGTCGGACTTAGCGAACGCTCTTGGCCAGGGCCTGGTCCAGGTCGGCGATCAGATCATCGACATGCTCGATGCCGATCGACAGGCGCACCATCTCGGGTGAGACGCCGGCAGATTTCAGTTCTTCGTCGTTGAGCTGACGGTGAGTGGTTTCGGCCGGGATAGAGGCCAGTGACTTGCAATCACCGATGTTGACCAGACGCAGGAAGATCTGCAGTGCATCGTAGAAGGTACGGGTGCCCTCGCGGCCGGACTTGAGGCCGAAGCTGAGGATGCCGGATGCCTTGCCGCCCATGTATTTCTGCGCCAGTGCGTGGTCCTTGTGACTTTCCAGGCCGGCATAGTTGACCCAAACGACTTCCGGGTGATTTTCCAGATATTCGGCAATCTTTTGCGTGTTTTCGCAGACGCGTTCCATGCGCAGCGCCAGTGTTTCCAGTCCCTGCATCAGCATGAAAGCGCTCATGGGGGAGAGGGCTGCGCCCATGTTGCGCAGTGGCACGACGCGGGCACGGCCAATGAAGGCGGCCGGGCCAAAAGCCTCAGTGTAAACCACGCCGTGGTAGGACACGTCCGGTTCGTTCAACAGCGGGAAGCGTTCCTTGTGTTCGGCCCAGGGAAAGTTGCCCGAGTCGATAATAACGCCACCAATGGTCGTGCCGTGGCCACCAATATACTTGGTGGCGGAGGTCACGATGATGTCCGCGCCCTGTTCGATCGGACGCCAGAGGGCCGGGCTGGGCACGGTGTTGTCGACCACCAGGGGGACGCCGTGGCGGTGGGCGATCTCGGCCATTTTTTCAATATCGGCAATGCCGCCGGACGGGTTGCCGACGGACTCGCAGTAAATCGCCTTGGTACGAGCATCGATTTTGCTTTCCAGCGCCGCAAAATCGTCCATTTTGACGAAACGGACTTCCAGTCCCTGACGCGGCAGGGTATGGGCAAACAGGTTGTAGGTGCCGCCGTACAGTTCACTGGTGGAGATGATGTTGTCTCCGGCCTCGGCCAGTGTCTGAATGGTATAGGTGATTGCAGCCATGCCGGATGCAACCGCCAATGCCGCCACGCCGCCCTCCATTGCAGCAACCCGTTTTTCCAGCACATCAGTGGTCGGGTTCATGATGCGGGTGTAAATGTTGCCGGGAACCTTGAGATCGAACAGGTCTGCACCGTGCTGGGCATCATCAAAGGTGTAGGACGTCGTCTGATAGATGGGGACGGCGGCTGCCTTGGTGGTCGTTTCGGACGCATAGCCGGCATGGAGGGCGAGTGTTTCCAGTTTCATTATGGGCTTTCCTTGTTGACTTGATCGGTGCGGCTGCACCCTGGTGCGAGGCTGCCCCGGGCTGCAGTCGCTTGATACAATCGGGTTCTGCAAACAGACGCTCAGTGTAAACCCTAAATCTTCAGGAGGCACCCTAATGGCCAAAACGAAAACCGCCTTTGTCTGCAACGATTGCGGCGCTGATTACCGCAAGTGGCAGGGGCAGTGCAATGCCTGCGGGGCCTGGAATACCATTACCGAAGTGCGACTGGGTTCGGATGCCGGCGGCGTGCGCAGTGCCCGTTTCGAAGGTTATGCAGGCGGGGCCGGAGCGCAGAAGAAAGTGGTCAGCCTCAGCGAGGTAGCGCTGGAAGAAATGCCGCGCTTTTCCAGTGGCAGCAGCGAACTGGATCGGGTGCTGGGCGGGGGGCTGGTGCCAGGGTCGGCAGTACTGATCGGCGGCCATCCGGGAGCCGGCAAGAGTACTTTGCTGTTGCAGACCATGTGTCATTTGGCCGGTCAGATGCCGGCGCTGTACATCACCGGCGAGGAGTCGTTGCAGCAGGTGGCAATGCGTGCCGCACGGCTGGGGCTCAGGGCCGATCAGTTGCAGATGCTGTCGGAAACCTCGGTGGAAACGATCTGCGATCTGGCCAATGACCTCAAGCCCAGAGTGATGGTGATCGACTCCATTCAGGTGATGCATGTCGCCGATGTACAGTCGGCACCGGGTTCGGTGTCTCAGGTGCGCGAGAGCGCGGCTTTCCTGACCCGCTTTGCCAAGCAGACCGGCACGGTGCTGTTTCTGGTCGGTCATGTGACCAAAGACGGCTCCCTGGCCGGCCCCAAGGTGTTGGAGCACATGATCGACTGTTCGCTGCAGCTGGAAGGCTCTTCCGACAGCCGTTTCCGTACCCTGCGCAGTCACAAGAACCGCTTCGGTGCTGTCAACGAGCTGGGTGTGTTCGCAATGCTGGAAAACGGGCTCAAGGAGGTCAAGAATCCCAGCTCCATTTTCCTCAGTCGTGGCAGCGAACCCAGTCCCGGCAGCGTGGTGATGGTGGTTTGGGAGGGCACTCGGCCATTGCTGGTGGAGCTGCAGGCGCTGGTGGATGAGTCGCATCTGTCCAACCCGCGTCGAGTGGCGGTGGGGCTGGAACAGAACCGCCTTGCCATGTTGCTGGCGGTACTCAATCGTCATGGCGGTTTGATGACCGGTGATCAGGACGTGTTCGTCAATGTGGTCGGTGGGGTCAAGGTGTTGGAAACCAGTGCCGACCTGGCGCTGTTGCTGGCGGTCGTGTCCAGTTTTCGCAACATGGCGCTGTCACAGGAGCTGATGGTGTTTGGCGAGGTGGGGCTGTCCGGCGAAATCCGTCCGGTGCCCAATGGTCAGGAGCGTATCCGGGAAGCGGCCAAGCACGGCTTTAAACGGGCCATCGTGCCTATTGCCAACGTGCCGCGCGAATCGCTGCCCGGCGGCATGGAGGTGGTTGGCGTCAAAACGTTGTCCGAAGCGTTGGACGCGATCTGACGCCGGTGAGCGTCAGCCGTCAATCAGTTGTTCCAGTTCACGTTCCAGCAATGCTTCATCGCCCAGATTGAGTTCGATCAGGCGTCTCAGATGGGTGATGCTGTCAATTTCGATACCGGCGGCAAGGAAGCCGTATAGCGGCGGTTCGGCGTGTTTAAGACTGGCCGGGATTTTGATCAGGATATCGTTGGCCAGATAGAGGTGCAGAGTTGCCGTGTCGCCCAGGTCGATGGGCAGCGGGCGGGTGGATTCGACCAGCGTACCGCGCAGAGAAATATCGATCAGTTGTACAATCGCGGTTCCTTTGGTGCTGTGCAACTCACATTCGGCATCGAAGGGGATGCGGGTAAAACGACGCCGTTCCTGTGGATTATTCATGCTTGGGCTCCTGAAGGTTCTGCCTGAATGGCGGGCGGCTATTACAGCATAGCCGGGTCGTGCGGGCAGAGTGCGCAAGATCAAGAGAACGCTGATTCTGATGGGCAAAGGGATGAAAAGACGGGCTGCCCGAAGGCAGCCCCCTTGAATCAGCTCATGCGGCGATACTTGATCCGCTCCGGCTGATGGTCCTTGCCGTAACGGCGTTTGTAGTCCTCGGCGTACTCGGTGTAGTTGCCTTCGAAGAACTCTACGTTAGAGTCGCCCTCGTAGGCAATCATGTGCGTACAGATACGGTCGAGGAACCAACGGTCATGCGAGATCACCACGGCGCAGCCCGGGAACGCCAGCAGGGCTTCTTCCAGTGCGCGCAGGGTCTCGATGTCCAGGTCGTTGGTCGGTTCGTCAAGCAACAGCACGTTGCCGCCTTCTTTCAGCAGCTTCGCCATGTGCAGACGGTTGCGCTCTCCCCCGGACAGATCCTTGACGAACTTCTGCTGGTCGGAACCCTTGAAGTTGAAACGACCGCAGTAGGCACGGGCCGGGGTCTGGAAGTTGCCCACGGTGATGATGTCCTGACCGTCGGAGATTTCCTGGAACACGGTGTTGTCGCCGTTCAGTTCACGGGACTGGTTCACGTAGGCCAGCTGCACAGTAGAGCCGATTTCGATCTCGCCGGAATCGGGCTGCTCTTCGCCGCTGAGCATGCGGAACAGGGTGGATTTACCGGCGCCGTTGGGGCCGATGATACCGACGATAGCACCCGGCGGGATGGACAAGTTCAGGTTCTCGAACAGCAGCTTGTCATCGTAGGACTTGGTGACGTTGTGCAGCTCGATCACCTTGTCGCCCAGGCGCGGGCCCGGCGGGATATAGATTTCCTGGGTTTCGTTGCGTTGCTGGAACTCGCGCGAGTTCATCTCTTCGAACGCTTTCAGGCGCGCCTTGGATTTGGTCTGACGGCCTTTGGCACCCTGACGCACCCACTCCAGCTCGGACTTCATTGCCTTGCGATGCGAGGCTTCGGATTTGGCTTCCTGCTCCAGGCGGGCGTCTTTCTGCTCCAGCCAGCTGGAGTAGTTGCCTTCCCAGGGGATACCGTGACCACGGTCCAGTTCCAGAATCCAGCCGGCGGCGTTGTCGAGGAAGTAACGGTCGTGGGTAATGGCCACGACGGTGCCGGTGTATTCCTGCAGGAAGCGTTCGATCCAGGCGATCGACTCGGCGTCCAGGTGGTTGGTCGGCTCGTCCAGCAGCAGCATGTCCGGGTGATCCAGCAGCAGACGGCAGAGTGCGACACGGCGACGTTCACCACCGGACAGGTGTTCAACCTTGGCATCCCAGGGCGGCAGACGCATGGCATCGGCGGCGCGCTCCAGTGCCTGGTCCAGGTTGTGACCGTCCTTGGCCGTGATCAGGTTTTCCAGTTCGGCCTGACGTTTGGCCAATTCGTCAAAATCGGCGTCCGGGTCGGCATAGGCTGCATAGACCTGATCCAGCTCGGCCAGCGCATCCTTGACGTCACTGACTGCTTCTTCGATCACTTCCCGCACGGTTTTGCCGTCATCCAGCTCCGGCTCCTGCGGCAAGTAGCCCACCTTCATGTTGGGCATGGGGCGTGCTTCGCCGGTGTAATCCTTGTCAACGCCGGCCATGATGCGCAGCAGTGTGGATTTACCGGCACCGTTCAGACCAAGTACACCGATCTTGGCACCGGGGAAAAAGGATAATGAGATATCCTTGAGGATTTCACGCTTGGGCGGAACGACCTTGCCCACGCGGTTCATCGTGTAAACGTACTGAGCCATCAATATGCCTGTAGGTTTAGGGTTAAAAAACAGCCAGATTCTACCCCCGGGACGGGGGGAAAGCCATGTTGCCTCCGGCTGTAAAGTCGTTCCGGGTGTTGCCTTACAGGGACGTTATTAATCGGGCTTGACTCTTGGCAAGAAGGCTGCCCTTAAGCTAGGATCAACGCCGGCTTGGATGCGCCCGGTGACCCCCCTTCATTATGTTTTTTAAGGACGAAATATGAATCAAATTGCAGACAATCCCTATGCGGCGCCAGAAGCTGAACTTGAAGTTCCCAAAGCGGCCGGTGACCTCTCCGTATTCAAACGTTTTACCACTTGGGGCGTATTCGCTCTGTTGATTGTTACCTTCGGTATTTACGGCATTTACTGGCTGTACACACGTACCAACAGGCTGAATCAGATTTCGGATGATCCCATCTCGGCGGGCTTCATGAATATCACGACCGGCTGTTACATCGGCAGCGTCATTTTCCCCTTCCTGCTGATGCCGCTTCCCTATGAGCTGATGTCAGTCCTGTCTCTGCTGAGCCCTGTTTTGTCTCTTGCCGGTATGATTCTGATGGTCGTGTGGGTATTCAAGTTCCGTAACCGTCTCAACCGTGTCACTCAGAGCAAGGGCAAGCCGACCTGGTGTGGCCCGATTCTGACCTTCTTCTTTAACGTCCTGTACCTGAACTACAAAGTTAACCAGAACATCGACATGCGCGGCTGAGCCAGCGGCGGTATAGCATGTGTGCATCCAAGCTTCTTGATAATCATTGTAGTGTCGAAACCCCGGAAGGGATCGAATTCGTTCAGGCCATGGCCGGACCGGTACCGCGTATCCTTGCCTATCTGATCGATTTGGCCTGGCGCGGGCTGGTGTATGCGGGGCTTGGCATGATGCTCCCGCTGATGGGCGGCTTGGGAATGGGGCTGTTTCTGATCCTGACCTTCCTGCTGGAATGGTTTTATCCGGTTTTTTTCGAAGTGTTCAGACACGGTCAGACTCCGGGCAAAAAAGCGCTGGGACTGAAAGTGGTGAACGAGGATTTCACCCCGATCGGCTGGGGCGCTTCGGTCGTGCGCAATTTGTTGCGTGCGGCGGACTTCCTGCCGCTGTTTTACGTGGCCGGTATCGTCAGCATGGTGGTTTCGGGACGTTTTCAGAGGCTGGGGGATCTGGCCGCCGGCAGCCTGGTGGTTCATGTCGACAAGCAGCCAAAGGTTGTGGTGGATGAGTCCATCAAACCCATCATGCCGCGTCAGGTGCTGAGCCGTGCCGAACGTCAGGGCATTATCGGTCTGACCGAGCGCAGTATGTCCATCAGCCAGCCGCGGCAGGAAGAGCTTGCCCAGCTGCTGGAACCAGTGACCGGTGTGTCCGGGGCTGCCGGGCTGGAGCATCTCAAGGGTGTGGGGGCCTGGTTGCTGGGACGAAAGTGAGCAGATGAAACGATGAAAGAAAGGGATTTCGAACAGCAATACGAGCCGCTGTGGCAGGCGTTCGAGCGTCAGGTGGAAGACTGTCGTCAGGGTGTGGAAAAGCCGCAGACGACTTTTCCCGAGCAGTATCGTCAGCTTTGCGGTCAGTTGTCACTGGCCCGACAGCGTGATTATTCGGATGCCTTGGTTGCCCGTCTGAATCACCTGGTCATGCGTGGCCACCATCTGCTGTATCAGCGAGAAGCTCGCGCCACGGTGGGCCGTTTGGGCAATGCTCTGGTGGCGTTCGTAGCCGCGTTGAGGCAAAACCGTCAGTATGTTCTCTGTGCAGCGCTGCTGTTCATCTTGCCGGCCCTGGTCATGGGCATTGGCACCTATTTGAGCGAAACGTTCATGTACAGCCTGGTGTCGCCGGAGCAGGCGGCCGAGCTGGAATCCATGTATGACCCCGCCAACGATCGCCTGGGACCGGAGCGAGACTCGGAAACGGATCTGGCCATGTTCGGCTACTACATCAGTCATAATATCGGGATCGCCTTCAAGGCCTTTGCCGGTGGCATGTTTCTGGGGATCGGAACCCTGATGGTCGTATTGTATAACGGTCTCTACCTGGGAGCGGTTACCGGCTATCTGACGCGTGCGGGTTTCGGTATTACTTTTTACCCTTTCGTGATTGGTCACGGCGCCTTTGAGCTGACGGCTATCGTGATCTGTGGGGCGGCCGGCTTGATGATGGGGCATGCCCTGATCCATCCGGGACGTCAGCGCCGTCTGGATGCCTTGCGTACGGCGTCAGCCGAGGCAGTGAAGCTCATGTATGGCGGGGTTTTCATGTTGTTCGTGGCAGCCTTTCTGGAAGCCTTCTGGTCATCAAGCGGCCAGCTGCCGGTGGCCGTGAAACTGGTGGTGGGCGCGGCGCTGTGGCTGTTTGTGCTCTGGTTCTGTTTTTTCTCGAAGATAGGAATGTCGCGTGAACCTGACTGATCTGCAGATTCGGGCACAGGTCAGGACGCCTTGGCAGGCGCTGGATTTGGGCGTGCTGATGGGGCGGCGCTGGTTCAAGGCCCTATGGCTGGCCTGGCTGGTGCCTGCCGTGATGTTGTTCCTGCCGTTGAGTGTCATTTTTTTCGACTCGCCCTGGATTGTTGCCATGGTGCTCTGGTGGCTGAAACCCTTGCTGGAGCGTCTGCCGCTGCTGTTGTTGAGTCGATTCCTGTTTGGTGAAAATTCTCTGCGTGGTGTGGATTGGCGGCAGCTGCGAAGCCTGTGGCTGTTTGACTGCCTGTCCGCGCTGCTATGGCGCCGGTTTGACCTGCAGCGCTCGTTCCGGCAGGCGGTGACGGTACTGGAAAAACAGAAGGGCCGGGCGCGGGCCACACGTTGCCAAACTCTGTCTTATAACGGCGGCTCGGAGGCTGTCTGGCTGACGCTGGTGCTGGTGCATCTGGAAATGTTGCTGGTAGTGGCCGGGCCGGTATTGGCAATCATGCTGGTGGGTGATTTTGTTGAACCGGACTGGTTTTGGCTGTTTGATGCAGAGGGGGGATGGCCGGAGCATGTCAGCAACGCCTTTACGCTGCTGTGCATGTCGGTGGTTGCGCCCTTCTATGTATCTTCGGGGTTTGCGCTGTATATCAATCGACGAGTGGAACTGGAAGCCTGGGATCTGGAACTGCTCTTTCGGCAGATCGCCAGTGAGCGCAAGAGCGCCGGCGAGGCCGCTGCTGGTGCTACATCGTCGGTCATGATGCTGGCCGGTACGCTGTTATTGTCGCTGGCGCTGACCTTCATGCCGGCGGCGCCGGTGATGGCCGCCAATCCGTTACTGGATTCAACTCCTGAGCAATCCAAGGAAGAGGTGCTGGTACTGCTGGAAGAACCTCCCTTTGTGATCGAGAAGGAGCACACGCGGTGGAGCTTGAAAGAGTTCGATGGCGTTGACAAGGAGGAATCCGAGAGTGACTGGGGCAGTTGGCTGGATGACTGGGATTTTGAGCCGTCTGATGGCTCGGGTGTATATCGGGTTGCCGAGGTGTTGGTCTGGGTCGGTATCTTGGCTCTGTTGGTGTTGCTGGCGCGTGCATTGATGCGTCACTTGAATGGCCTGGAAGTGTCCGAGCCGTTGGAACCGGCGCGTACCATGCCGCAGGTCGTAATGGGCATGTCGATTGCGGCGGACAGTCTGCCCGAGGATATCACGGCTGCTGTAACGGAGGCGTTGGAGCGGGGAGATACACGTGTGGCGCTGTCACTGGTGTACCGATATGCCCTGCACCGGCTGGTGCATCATCATGGTGTTGCCGTCGAATCCTGGTATACGGAACTGGAGTGTGCCCAGGCGGTGCGTGCGTACGAGACTTTGGCCCTGGAGGGGCTGTTCGATGAGCTGACACAGACCTGGTTGAGTCAGGCCTACGCACATGAAGCACCTGCGCGAGGCAAGGTGGAACAGCTCTTGACGGGGTTGCGGAAGGTGCTGTCATGAAGCGCATGATGCTGTTCAAGGTACTGCCGGCACTGCTGCTGGCCGGGTTCGCCTACCTGTTCAGTACACAACTTGAGCGGAAGCAGGAGGTGATCGATGAGGGACCTGCTCCTGAGGTTTCCCGAAATGCCTTTTTTGCGGCTGGCATGTTGCTGGAGCAGCGCGGCCTGAGCGTCGAGCATTATCGTTATCCGGTCGATCCGACTCGCCTGGGGCGTTACGACACGCTGGTTTTGACGGATACGAGTTACCTGCTTGAAGATGATGAACGCATTGAGCAGTTGTTGACCTGGGTGGATGCGGGAGGGCGGTTGATCTGGCCCTATTCGGTTGATCTGGGCCCGGACCCTTTGAACGAGGTGCTGGGGATCGGGCATGAGTACCCCGGGTCAGATGAGAGGAGCAAGGCCTCCCATAAGAACAAGCGGCTGCCCGACAGTGAAACCGAGGCCGCCATGGATGAAACACTCGAATCACTGGCCGAGGAGTTGGAAGTCAAGGCGCGCATGGAACGGGATGCGTTGAGTCCCCGCGAGCAGGTGAGGGTGGATATACAGGCACGGGAAGCGCGTGTTCAACCGCGAGAATTGAGCCGTCTGGAACTGCCCGGTGGGGAGGTGGTCAGTCAGCATTTTGGCGAGCTGTCGTTGCGTGAGGCGTTGGACACTCCGGTTGGAGCCTTTCGCCCCCGTCTGGAAGCGGTATCCCGCTCGGCCGAGTCGGTCGAAATACTGTTGTTGCAGCTGGGCGCCGGTCAGATAGCGGTGATGAAGGATATCGATATCTGGTCCAATCATCGTATCGGTCTGTTTGATCATGCCTATCTGTTGAATCATCTGGTGGCCGGCCCTGTTCATATCCAGCGCTACAGTGAATGGCCACCGTTAAGGCTGTTGATCTGGCAGAATGCGCCGGAAGCACTGCTGATTAGTGTCTGTCTGCTGCTGGCCTGGCTGCTCTATCGTGGCCGCCGTTTTGGCCCGGTGCTGCTGCAGGACCGGCAGCAAAGGCGAACCCTGCGTGAACATGTCGAGGCTGTGGCTCGCTTCCATCATCAATATGGGCAGTTGGACTTTGTGCTGGCTCCGTTGCGGCAACAGGTCATCAAGCGTGCTGTGCGCCTGGGTGGCGGGGTGGAACAGGGTTCCCCGGAACAACAGCAGCAGGCCATTGCCCGGCAGGTCGACATGCCGCAGGAGCTGATCGCACAAGCTCTGCTGCCGCGAGAACACTATACCTCGGCCGAGCTGGTCGAAACGGTACAACTTCTTATCAGAATCAGGAATCGACTATGACCATTGAAATGGAAGACGCTCGGGTCGCCCGTGACGTAACCGGCAAAATCGACTTTTTGCGCAGCAGCATCGGTTCGCTGCTGATTGGTCAGGATGAGGTCGTTGATCAGGTTTTGATCGCATTGCTGTGTCGGGGGCATGTGTTGTTAGAGGGCGTACCGGGGCTGGGAAAAACGCTGTTGGTACGGGCGCTGGCGACCTGCTTCGACGGCCGTTTCCGGCGCATCCAGTTCACGCCTGATCTGATGCCGGCGGATATGACCGGTCATGCCATCTATGACATGAAAGAGGGGCGCTTTCATGTGCGAAAGGGACCCGTTTTTACCAATTTGCTGCTGGCGGACGAAATCAACCGTTCTCCGGCCAAAACCCAGGCGGCCCTGCTGGAGGTGATGCAGGAGCATCAGGTAACAATTGAAGGCAAGGCGTATGCCCTTGAACCGCCGTTCATGGTGCTGGCGACACAGAACCCGATTGAGCAGGAAGGGACCTACCCGTTGCCGGAAGCGGAGCTGGACCGGTTTCTGATGAAGGTATTTATTGATTACCCGGCGTTTGACGATGAGACGCGTCTGGTTCGTCAGGTTACCGGTGGTGAATTGAGTATGGCGGCGATCAGTTCGCGCCTGAATGGCGCGCTGGATGCGGATGACATTCAGGCCCTGCAGCAGGCGGCTGAACGGGTGACGCTGGATGATCAGGTGCTGGCATATGCGGTGCGTCTGGTTCAGGCAACCCGCAATGCCAGCAGCATCCTCAAGGGGGCAGGGCCGCGTGCCAGCATCGGCTTGGTCAGTGCGGCCAAGGCCTGGGCACTGATGAACGGCCGTGATTTCGTCTTGCCGGATGACGTCAAGCAAGTAGCCTTGCCGGTGATGCGGCACCGTATTCTGCTGGCACCGGAAAGTGAAATCGAAGGTTTTACGCCGGACCGGGTTCTGCAGCAGTTGATGCAAACGGTTGATGCACCGCGCACATGATCAGGGCGCTGTTAGGCCTGCTACCGGACAAGGCCCTGTTCAAATACTTGCTGATCCTGCTGGCGCTGGCCGTGGTGCCGGCCGGGGTCAGAGTGTTGACCTCCATGGATGCTTCGCTGCTGGCCGACGTCTGGTGGGTGATGTTCGGTATTGCGGCGTTGGTCGCACTGGCGGATGCCGTCTTGTTGTATGCCACGCCGAGGGTGGAGGCCCGACGGCAACTGCCGGGCAATCTGGCGTTGGGTGCTAATGCCAGGATACGACTGGAGTTCAGCAACCCGAGTGCGCGAACACTCCGAATCAGCTACATGGACCACTACCCCGGTAGTCTGGTGACGGAGCAGTTGCCTGCCGAAGTGGTGCTGGAGTCCGGTCAGTCATGTCAGGTCGAGTACAGTGCGCGGCCGGTGCATCGCGGGGAGGCGAAGTTTGGTGATATTGTCATGCGGATACAGTCGCCGTTGGGGCTGTGGCGACTGCAGCGATCCGTGGCGGCTGAGCAGGCTGTAAAGGTCTACCCCAACTTTATGGCGCTGGCCAATCTGAACTTTCTGGATTACGAGCAGAGTGTTGCGCAGATCGGAGCGCATTTGACCCAACGTCGAGGCTCGGGGCAGGAGTTTCGTCAGCTGCGAGAATATCAGCGCGGTGATGAAATACGTCAGATCGACTGGAAGGCGACGGCCCGCCAGCAACGACTGGTTTCGCGGGAGTACCAGGATGAACGTGATCAGGAAGTGATGTTCATGCTGGATACCGGTCGCAGAATGCGTGCTATGGATGGTGAATTGAGCCATTTCGACCACTCACTCAATGCCTTGCTGCTGACAGCCTATATTGCCTTGGGAGCCGGTGATGCCGTGGGCGTGCTGGGCTTTGCAGATCGGTGCCGCTGGGTACGGCCGGTCAAGGGGCGGCAGGGGATCAACCACCTGCTGAACAGTCTGTATGCCGTGCACAGCAGTGCAGAGGCCAGCGATGTGGTGCAGGCGGCCGACGTGCTGATGCAGAAGCAGCACAAGCGTTCGCTGGTGGTGCTGGTCACTAACCTCAGGGATGATGACAGCGGTGACCTGCAGGCGGCGGTGAAACTATTGGCACGGAAGCACCTGGTCATGCTGGCCTGTCTGCGTGAAAGCTATCTGGATGAGCCTCTGCCGGAGCAGCCCAATGCCGAGCAAACGCTCAATTTCTGTGCGCGTACGCTTTACCGTGATCAGCGGGAACAGCTGATCCGACGCCTGCGTGGGCAGGGAGTCATGATTGTTGATGCCCCGCCGCAATGTTTGCATGTTGAACTGATTGAACAGTATCTGATGCTCAAGCGCGCCGGTCGGTTGTAGGGCTGATTGGCTAACGGATATAACCCGTTCTACACTCATCAGAGGTGGCCGCGACGCAGTGATGCGATCGCGTCTCTGAACCATGATTCACCTGAACTCGAGGGGGTTGTGATGAGTACCAATGTAACCCGCTTCAACAGTTTGTTTGACGATACCTTCCTGAATGACTTCTTCCGACCGCTGGCGACCCGCTCCAATGGTGACAAGGTGGCCGCTATTGATGTGCATGAAACGGAAAATGACTACCGTGTGCATGTCGATATGCCGGGGGTTAAAAAAGAGGATGTTGAAATATCGCTCGACAACGGTGTACTGACGGTCAAGGGTGAAACCCGGAAGGAAAGCAAGGAAGAGCTGGATGGTAAATTGATCAGACAGGAGCGTCATGTTGGCCAGTTTATCAGGCAATTGTCGGTAGGTGCTGATGTGGATACTCAGGCAGTCAAAGCGGCTTTTGCGGATGGCGTGTTGGAAATTACCCTGCCCAAACGGCCTGCAGCCACGGAAGAGGGCGTCAAAATCAGTATTGACTGAACCGGATAAAACCTCCTGGGGTCAGTGCCTGCGACAATATGAATCTTTTGCGTTAGGGACTGACCCCTTTTCATGTGCCTTCCATACGGTTTTTGGACTATAATGCGCCTCTTTTCAAAGGCAGCTACAGGTCAGTCCGTCACTACCTGCACCAACCTTGCCGCTATTTTTGCAACTACAGGGGACAGCAATGTTTAGCAAAGATATGTCTATCGCCAGTTATGATGCGGATCTGTGGTCTGCAATGCAGTCCGAGGCTACCCGTCAGGAAGAGCACATTGAGCTGATCGCATCTGAAAACTACACCAGCCCGCGTGTGATGGAAGCTCAGGGCTCAGTACTGACCAACAAGTACGCCGAAGGCTATCCGCACAAGCGCTACTACGGTGGCTGCGAGTATGTCGATGTCGTTGAAGAGTTGGCGATCGACCGTGCCAAAGAACTGTTCGGTGCAACCTATGCCAACGTACAGCCGCACTCCGGTTCCCAGGCGAACGCTGCCGTTTACATGGCGCTGTGCCAGCCGGGCGACACCGTACTGGGCATGAGTCTGGCACACGGTGGTCACTTGACCCACGGTGCAGCCGTATCTTTCTCTGGCCGTATCTACAAGGCGGTTCAGTACGGTCTGAACGCTGAAACCGGCGAGATCGACTACGACGAAGTTGAACGTCTGGCGGTTGAGCACAAGCCGAAGATGATCGTAGCAGGCTTCTCTGCCTACTCTCAGATCGTTGACTGGGCACGCTTCCGCGAAATCGCTGACAAGGTCGGCGCCTACCTGTTCGTCGACATGGCCCATATTGCCGGTCTGGTGGCTGCCGGTGTCTACCCGACGCCGATGCCTTTTGCTGATGTGGTCACCACCACAACGCACAAGACCCTGGGTGGTCCGCGTGGCGGCCTGATCCTGTCGGCCAATGCTGATGAAGAACTGCAGAAGAAACTGAATTTTGCGGTTTTCCCTGAATCTCAGGGCGGTCCACTGATGCACGTGATTGCGGCCAAGGCCGTGTGCTTCAAGGAAGCGATGGAGCCGGAGTGGAAGGAATACCAGGCTCAGGTCGTGAAAAACGCCAAGGCAATGGCCAAGGTGTTCATGGATCGCGGTATCGACATCGTATCAGGCGGCACTGAAGACCACCTGTTCCTGGTTGATCTGATCAACAAGGACATCACTGGTAAGGATGCTGACGCTGCTCTGGGTCGTGCCAACATCACCGTGAACAAAAACTCGGTGCCGAACGATCCGCGTTCACCGTTCGTCACCTCCGGTCTGCGTATTGGTACCCCGGCGGTGACTCGTCGCGGCTTCAAGGAAGACGAAGTCGCTCAGCTGGCGAACTGGATCTGTGACGTGCTGGATGATATCGAAAACGAAGAAACCATCGCGCGCGTGAAAGAACAGGTCAAAGAGATCTGTGCCCGCTTCCCGGTTTACAAGTAAGTCGGTAGAATAGCAGGGGCGGCAATGGCCGCCCTTTTTTTATTGTGGTTGACCACTTCATAACCCCGTAGGGAAACGCTCTTTAATTCGAGGCACGCATGCACTGTCCGTTTTGTGGGACCCATGAGACCAAAGTTGTCGACTCCCGCCTGGTCGCAGAAGGCCAGCAGATTCGGCGTCGGCGTGAGTGCATCAGTTGTCACGAGCGTTTTACCACCTATGAAACCGCAGAGCTGTTGATGCCGCGTGTCATCAAGAACGATGGTACTCGGCAGCCTTTCGATGAAGACAAGCTGCGGGCGGGGATTCAGCGTGCGTTGGAAAAGCGCCCCGTCAGTATCGAAGAGATCGAAGCCTGCATCACCAGAATCAAACAGCGTTTGCGCGCAACGGGCGAGCGTGAACTGCCGTCCCGAGAAGTCGGCGAAGCCGTCATGGCGGAGCTGCGCAAGCTGGATGAGGTAGCCTACGTGCGTTTCGCATCCGTCTATCGCAGCTTTCAGGATATCAAGGAATTTCGCGATGAAATCGAGCGGCTGTCCAGCCCGAGCGAGAGCGCCGGTGACGGGGAGAGCTGCTGATATGGTTGCATCTTTCAGTGCACAGGATCACCAGTGGATGGCGCAGGCAATTGGTCTGGCCCGGCAGGGGCTGTATAGCACCGACCCCAATCCGCGAGTGGGCTGTGTGATTGTGCGTGATGATGAAGTGGTGGGTACTGGCGCCCATTTGAAAGCGGGCGAGCCTCACGCTGAAGTGCATGCGTTGCGTGTCGCGGGCGACAGGGCTCAAGGCGCGGTCGCCTATGTCACGCTGGAGCCCTGTAGTCACCATGGCAAAACGCCTCCCTGTGCTGAAGCCCTGGTCAAGGCGGGGGTTGCCCGTGTGGTGTGTGCCATGCAGGACCCCAATCCGCTGGTGGCAGGGCGTGGTCTGAGCCTGTTGCAGCGAGCCGGTATAGAGACGGCATCGGGCCTGCTGGAAGGCGAAGCACGAGCTCTCAATCCGGGATTCATTTGCCGCATGGAGCACGGGCGCCCCTACACGCGCTTGAAACTGGCGGCCAGCCTGGATGGGCGGACGGCCATGCAAAGTGGAGAGTCGCAATGGATCACCGGTGCCGCGGCCCGCGCTGATGTCCAGCGCCTGCGGGCCCGAAGTTCGGCTATCCTGACCGGGGTCGATACCGTACTGATCGATGATGCCTCCCTGACAGTACGGGCCAGTGAAATCGGGTTGCCGGATGCCGACGCCGCCAGGGCGGCGGCTTGCCAGCCGCTGCGAGTGGTGGTGGACAGTCGATTGCGCCTGCCGGTATCGACTCGCATGCTGAACCTGTCGGGCGATACTCTGATTGCCACGGCCTGTAGCGAAAACGCGCCAGCGGCCATCGCTTTGAGTGCCGCCGGTGCACGGGTCGTTTCGTTGCCCGGAAACGATGGCCGTGTCGACCTGTCGGCGCTGCTGACTTGGTTGGCCGAGCATGCTCAGTGCAACGAGCTGCTGATCGAATGCGGTGCAACCCTGGCCGGTGCCGCATTACGTGCGGGACTGGTTGATGAGCTGGTACTCTATCTGGCACCGACACTGCTGGGCAGCTCGGCGCGGCCACTGTTCAACCTGCCGCTGGAACAGATGGCGCAGCAGTACCGCTTGCAACTCACCGATACGCGCCAACTTGGGGATGACCTGCGTCTGACCCTGAGTTGCCGCCAGGATAACGACTGATGTTTACCGGAATCATTGAAGCCGTGGGCAGTATTGCCGACATGCGCATGATTGGCGGCGACATGCGCCTGTATGTGCGTACTGGCGCGCTGGACCTGAGTGACGTCCGCCTCGGCGACAGTATTGCTACCAATGGTGTCTGTTTGACCGCCGTCGAGTTGCCCGGTGACGGATTTATCGCTGATGTGTCGCTGGAAACACTGGCCCACACACGGTTTGAGTCACTGGCTGTTGGTGAGGCGGTCAATCTGGAAAAGGCGATGCGTGCCGACACCCGTTTTGGCGGCCATATTGTCACCGGTCATGTGGATGCACTGGGTACCGTGGTCGAACGGCGTGACGATGCGCGTTCGGTGCGTTTGACGGTGCGTATGCCCGCCTCCATTCAGCGCTATGTGGCCGCCAAGGGCTCGATTACCGTCGATGGTGTCAGTCTGACGGCAAATGCCTTGAATGGCGACTGCCTTGAACTCAATATAGTGCCGCATACGGCACAGGAAACGATTATCGACAGTTACACAGCCGGTCGTCAGGTGCATCTGGAAGTGGATATCATTGCCCGCTACCTGGAGCGTCTGATGGGTGCAGCGCACACCGAGGATGCAGCCGACGGCGATGCCGGCGGCGTGACCTTGGCGCTGCTGGCTAATCACGGATTCATGCGTCGCTGAGGCGGCGGGAGAGAACTATGCAGCTGAACACCACCGAAGAACTGATCGAAGATATTCGCCAGGGTAAAATGGTTATCCTGATGGATGACGAGGACCGTGAAAACGAGGGTGACCTGGTGATTGCGGCCCAGTGCGTACGGCCTGAAGATATCAACTTCATGATCACCCATGCTCGTGGACTGGTTTGTCTGACACTGACCCGCGAGCGTTGTGAGCAGCTGAAACTGCCGTTGATGGTGCAGAGCAACGGCGCGGCCTTCTCGACCAACTTTACCCTGTCGATTGAAGCAGCCAAGGGCGTTACGACCGGCATTTCCGCCGCTGATCGTGCAGTCACCGTGCATGCGGCAGTGAAGGCTGATGCCGTGCCCGAGGATATCGTGCAGCCGGGGCATATTTTCCCGCTGATGGCGCAGCCCGGCGGTGTGCTGAGCCGGGCCGGTCATACCGAAGCCGGGTGTGATGTGGCGCGTCTGGCAGGGCTGATGCCCGCTTCGGTGATTGTTGAAATCATTAATGAAGACGGCAGCATGGCACGTCGCCCAGACCTGGAAAAATTCGCGGCTCGACACGGCATCAAGATCGGCACCATCGCCGACCTGATTCATTACCGGACCCTGAACGAACACACGGTCACCCGCCAGGAGGAAGGCACGCTGCCGACCGAATACGGTGAGTTCCGGTACGTCACCTTCCGTGATGAAATTCAGGGCTGTACCCATCTGGCCCTGATCAAGGGCGAAGTGACGTCCGATGACGCTACGCTGGTGCGCGTGCATGTGCGTAACGAGGTACTGCGTGACGTGGTGGGCGTACGTCCCGGTGATAAGATGAAATGGACCATGCGCCGTGCGCTCAAACGCGTCGCTGAAGAAGGTCAGGGCGTAGTGCTGCTGCTGGATTCCGGACGTCGTGTGGATCTGGGCGATGCGATCGACAGCCTGCTGAACAAGGACCGCACCCCTTCCAAGGTCAATGTCAGTGCCTCCGGTGCTTACCTGACCGTGGGCACGGGCTCACAGATTCTGCGTGATTTGGGGGTGCGCAAAATGCGCCTGCTCAGTTCACCAATGAAATTCAATGCGATCTCCGGGTTTGACCTGGAGATCGAAGAGTACATCCCCTACGAGGATTGATGGACAAGGTTATGACAGTACAAGTTTTTGAAGGCGACTTCGTCAGCGCCAACGGCAAATACGCTATCGTGGTCGGCCGCTTTAATGCGTTCGTGGTTGAAAGCCTGCTGGATGGCGCCATCGATGCGCTGACGCGTCATGGTGTTGCAGAAGAAAACATCCGCGTGATTCGTGTGCCGGGCGCGTTTGAAATTCCGCTGGCGGTCAAGCGTGTCGCGCAGCAGAAGCAGGATGACGCGATCATCGCACTGGGCGCCGTGATTCGAGGCGGTACACCGCACTTCGAATACGTTTCCGCCGAGAGCTCCAAGGGTGTGGCTCAGGTCTCCATGGACTATGACGTACCGGTTGCCAACGGTATTCTGACCGTCAATTCCATTGAACAGGCCATTGAACGTTCAGGTACCAAGGCCGGTAACAAGGGCGCTGAAGCTGCACTGTCTGCACTGGAAATGGTCAGCCTGCTGCGTCAGCTTGAGGTCTGAACATGAGCGACACCACCCCACGTAAAAAAGGCAAGCCCAACCTGACCGAGATGCGTCGCAGTGCCCGCAGCTTCGCGCTGCAGGCGTTGTATCAATGGTCACTGGTTGGGCAGAGTGCAATTGAAATCGAGGCCCAGTTCCGTGTCGACAACGATATGGGCAATACCGATACGCAGCTCTTCTCCGAATTGTTGCGCGGTGTTATCGGCGGCAGCCGTGATCTGGATGAGGCGTTCCGCCCGTTCCTGGATCGCCCTTTGGACGACCTGGACCCGGTTGAATTGAGTGTGCTGCGTATCGGTGCCTATGAGCTGATTCACCGCTTGCAGGTGCCGTACCGCGTTGCGATTAACGAAAGCGTGGAACTGGCCAAGGTGTTTGGCGCCACCGAAAGTCACAAATATGTGAATGGCATCCTTGATAAACTGGCGCAGCGAGTACGGGCCAGTGAAATTCGGGCACGTCGCTCCAACTGATCGGCATGAAGGGCGACCGTGGGCGAATTTGAGCTGATCCGTCGCTACTTCATGACGGGGCAGCAGGGGCAGGGAGTTGTCACCGGTATTGGTGACGACTGTGCCGTGCTGCAGGTACCCAGTGGGCAGCAACTGGTGGTCTCGATCGATACGCTGGTTGAAGGCACTCACTTTTTGCCGGGCACTGCACCCCGGCACGTGGCCTGTCGTTTGCTGGGTGCCGCCGTCAGTGACCTGGCTGCCGCAGCGGCCACGCCCGCCTGGCTGACCCTGGCCTTGACCCTGCCTCGCAGTGATCCTGACTGGCTGGAACCCTTTGCGGCCGCTTTGGCCGAGCGGGCCACTGAGTTGGGCATCCGTCTGGTCGGCGGCGATACGACCCGTGGTGAGACGCTGACCTTGAGTGCGCAAGTGCACGGCTTCGTGCCGAGTGGCGAAGCACTGTTGCGCCGAGGGGCGCAGGCAGGGGATAGAATTCTGGTATCCGGGACGCTGGGTGACAGCCGGGCCGGGCTGGAGACGCTGTTGCGGCCGCCAGCGCCGCATGCAGACGTGCATTACCTGCAACAGCGTTTCTATCGGCCCGAACCACGCCTGGCATTGGCCCGTCAACTGCGACCGCATGTGCGTGCCGGTCTGGATATCTCTGATGGTCTGCTGGCCGATCTGGGTCATCTGCTGGAGGCATCGGGTCTGGGCGCTGACCTTTGGCAGGATCGTGTGCCCCGCTCGGCAGTACTTCAGCGGTTCTATCCACGAGATGCCCTTGTCTGGGCGTTGTCCGGCGGCGAAGATTTCGAACTTTGTCTTAGCGTTGCAGCCGAAGAGGTGCCGGCCTGTCTTAAGGTGGCTGAGCGTCTGGGTGTGTTGCTGACCGATATCGGCTGTGTGACGGCAGCGCCGGGCTTACGGGTACTGGATGCGGCCGGGCAGGTTCGGACCGGGCTGGCGTCGGGATATGACCATTTTAAGGACTCGATATGAACAAGGCTCCGGCTTCCGTCTGGCGCAACCCCATTCATTTTCTGGCCTTCGGACTGGGGAGCGGTGCCGCTCCCTGGGCGCCGGGTACCTTCGGTACACTGGCTGCAGTACCCTTCTGGTATCTGATGGCTCAGACCACACTGCCGGTTTATCTGGGGCTGACGTTGCTGGCCGGTGTTATCGGTATTTGGTTGTGTGGCCGTACCTCGCGTGACCTGGGAGTGCATGATCACGGCGGTATTGTTTGGGATGAGTTTGTCGGTTACTGGATTACCATGATTGCGGTACCGGTTGACTGGATTTGGGCGCTGCTCGGTTTTATCCTGTTTCGCCTGTTTGATATCTGGAAACCCTGGCCGATTCGGCCGGTTGACCGCCGTGTGCATGGTGGTCTCGGGATTATGCTTGATGATGTGCTGGCGGGTGTTTTTGCTGCGCTGGCGTTACAGGGGCTGCTCTGGCTTTGGGGATAACCCCGCCATGGCCCGGGAAACGAATAGTGACAGAGGAAACAACCAAGGTGTCAGTACAGTATGTAGCCGACTCACGGCTGCCGACCCCCTGGGGGGTCTTTACCATGGTGGGCTTTGAAGATCCGGCCACCGGCAAGGAGCACGTTGCGCTGGTATTCGGCGATGTGGCCGGCGACGAGCCGGTACTGGCGCGTATCCATTCGGAGTGTCTGACCGGCGATGCACTGTTCAGTCTGCGTTGTGATTGCGGTTTTCAGTTGCAGGAAGCACTCAAGCGCATTGCCGAAGAAGGCAAGGGTGTTTTGTTGTATCTGCGTCAGGAAGGGCGAGGCATCGGGCTGCTGAACAAGATCAAGGCCTATCATCTGCAGGATGGCGGTGCGGATACCGTTGAAGCCAATGAGCGCCTGGGCTTTGCTGCGGATATGCGTGACTACAGTATGTGCGAGCCGATGTTGGCGCATTTGGGGATCAAGGCTGTCAGATTGATGACCAATAATCCGCGCAAGGTAAAGGCGTTGGAAAAATACGGTTTGAATGTGGCCGAGCGAGTACCGCTTCAGGTGGGCAAGAACCGCCACAATGAAGACTACCTGCAGACCAAGATGGGCAAGCTGGGCCATATGATGACCGAGCACCATTTCAAGGACGAATAACGCGCCTTCAGGTCGCCCGCACCCTGTTTTTCGGTGTATCGGCGGTTAGCTAGCTTCCCATGCGCTGCCGGATCGAGGTCTCGATACCGGTGGCGTCCAGTCCGCACTCGCTCAGCTGTTCCTGACGGCTGGCGTGGGCGATCCAGCGATCGGGAATACCCAGTATCAGCAGGGGCGTGGTCAACTCGGCGGCCTGCAGGTGTTCTGCGATTGCCGAACCCGCACCTCCCCGAATCGAATGATCCTCAATACTGACCAGCAACTCATGGTGGGCGGCCAGCTGATTGATGATGTCCTGGTCCAGCGGGGTTACGAAACGCATGTCCACCAGGGTGTAGTCATGGGCCTCGGCCACCTGTCGGGCCGTGGCGAGCAGGGGACCGAAGTTGAGCAAGGCAACTTTCCTGCCGCTCCTCAATGTCCGGCTTTTCCCCAGCCGTACCGGTATCGGGTGTCCGGCCTGAGGCAGGGCGGCGCTGCCGCGCGGATAGCGGACTGCAGCCGGTCCCGGGTATTCATGACCCAATGTCAGCATCTGTTCCAGTTCGTCCTCGTCGGCGGGGGTCATAACGACCATATGAGGAAGACAGCGGAGATAGGTGATATCGAAGCAGCCGGCATGAGTTGCGCCATCCTCTCCGACCAGACCGGCGCGGTCGACCGCCAGCAGGACGTCCAGCTTCTGCAGCGCAATATCATGCACTACCTGATCGTAGGCACGTTGCAGGAAGGTGGAATAGATTGCCAATACGGGCTTCATCTGGCGGCAGGCGAGTCCGGCGGCCAGAGTGGCGGCATGTTGCTCGGCGATGGCGACGTCAAAGTAGCGCTCGGGGAAGCGCTCGGAAAAAGCGACCAGATCGGACCCTTCCCGCATGGCGGGGGTGATGCCAACCAGACGGTTATCCACAGCCGCTGTGGTGCATAGCCAGCGACCGAATACATTACAGTACTTGGGGCGCTTGACCGGTGCGGGATTATGCGCTGTCGCGGGCGGCTCCAGTTTGGTGAGGGAGTGATAGCCCACGGGGTCCGCTTCTGCCGGGGCAAACCCCTTGCCCTTGCGGGTAATGACATGCAGCAGGCGCGGGCCGGGCTCGGCCAGTGCCCGCTCCAGAGCCGGTAACAGCAGACTGAAGTCGTGCCCGTCCACAGGGCCGATATAGCCCAGCTCAAGGGCCTTGAACAATTCGGCGGTGACCGGTGTGTCGGTATTCTGTTTCAACTGGCGGGCCAGATAGTTGGCGAGCCCGCCCTCGTTGCGTGAAATCGACATGTCGTTGTCATTCAGCACCACCAGCAGGTTAGCACCGGTATGGGCAGCATGGTGCAGGGCTTCGAATGCCATGCCGGCTGTCATGGCACCATCACCGATGACGGCTACCGCATGACGCGTTTGTCCCTGCAGACGGTGTGCCAGTGCCATGCCGAGTGCGGCTGAAATGGATGTACTGGAATGGCCGGTACCAAAGGTATCGTAGGGGCTTTCATCGCGCTTGGGGAAGGGAGACAGGCCGCCTTTCTGACGTATGCCGAGCATCTGCTCGCGACGACCGGTCAGGATTTTGTGTGGATAACTCTGATGACCGACATCCCAGACGAGGTCGTCATCCGGGGTCTGCAGTCGATAGTGCAAGGCGATGGTCAGTTCGACCACACCCAGTCCGGCACCGAAATGGCCACCGGTCTGACTAACCGAATAGAGCAGGAAGGCACGCAGCTCTCGTGCCAGCTGCGGCAGCTGTGACGGTGGCAGGTTGCGCAGGTCGCGGGGGCTGTCGATCTGGTCCAACAGAGGAGTGGGCGGTCGTAAAGTGGGAATCTGGTGTAGCATGTTCAGTGATCGCGATGGACGATGTAATCGGTCAGCGCAATCAGGTCATCTGCCGTCGGGCCAAAGGTGCGCAAAATTTCGACCGCTTCATCATGCAGCTGATGCAGACGTGTGCGGGCGCCTTCAAGTCCCAACAGAGCAGGATAGGTGGGCTTGTTCTGCGTGAGGTCCGATCCCTGGGGTTTGCCCAGTGTTTCGGTATTGCCCTCGATGTCCAGCAGATCGTCCTGAATCTGGAAGGCCAGCCCGATCAGGCGGCTGTAGTGGCGAAGCGGTTCCAGTTTGTCGGCATCGGTTACCCCGGCCGAGAGAGCACCCAGCTCAACGGCGGCACTGATCAGCGCACCGGTCTTGTGGGCATGCATGGCCTGCAGTTGTTCCAGTGTCAGAGGCTTGTCCACATGGGACAGATCAAAGGCCTGGCCCAGCACCATACCGTACATGCCGCTGGCCTGAGCGAGCAGATTAAGCATACGCAGTTGCAGGGCAGCCGGAACATTGTCACCGGGCGCACTGAGGTGTTCAAAGGCGAGGCATTGCAAGGCGTCGCCGGCCAGGATGGCACTGGCTTCGTCAAAAGCGATATGGCAGGTCGGCAGGCCCCGGCGCAGGTCATCGTTATCCATGGCGGGCAGGTCGTCATGCACCAGGGAATAACTGTGGATGCACTCGATGGCGACCGCGGCTCGGTCTGTCAGGTCGTTTGCCGGCGCATCGCTGCAGAGCCGGTGACTCAGGTAGACCAGAGCCGGTCGCAAACGCTTGCCGCCATTGAGCAGGCCATGGCGCATGGTGAGCTGTAAACGGGGCTCCAGACTGTGGTCGGCACAGATCAGCCGGTCGAGCTGTTGCTCGACGCGTTGGCGATAGCCGTCCAGGCGCTGCGTAAACGTATTCATGCTAGAGGTCTCCCTGGTCAGGAAAGTCGCTGGCGTGGATGGCACCGTCCTGTTCGGTCAGCAGTTGTACTTTCTGTTCGGCCTGTTGCAGGATGGTTTGACAGTCACGGGTCAGCCGTATGCCCTGCTCGAAGGCCTTGAGTGCATCTTCGATCGGCAGGTCTCCCTGCTCTAGCTGTTCAACCAGTCCTTCGAGCTGTTGCAGCGACTGTTCAAAGTCGAGAGTCTTCGGTTTGGGTGCCATGGCGATTCACTATCCTCTATAAGCCGCTCACGTTAACCAACCCGGCGAAGAGGGTCAATCTGCATCGCTAAAAACCCGGCAAATGGGATGAACACGGGCACTGTTCTGGTATTATCTTGCTAGGGTGGACGCTGGGTGAAGACCTTGTTTTCACTTGTAAATGGGATCGCACATACTTTTTCAGGAGCGTTCAGTGGATCTGGCTACCCTCGTTGGCCTTATCGGGGCCTTTGGCATCATCATCGCAGCGATGGTCCTGGGCGGCGATGTCGGTATATTTGTTAACCCTCCCTCTATTCTGATTGTCCTTGGCGGTACCCTGTTGGTGGTGCTGATGAAATTTACGCTGGCGCAGTTCCTGGGTGCCGGCAAGGTGCTGGCCAAGGCGTTCATGTTCAAGTCCGTCAACCCTGAAGACATCATTGCCGAAACCGTGGAGCTGGCCGATGCGGCGCGCAAGGGCGGATTGTTGTCACTGGAGGACAAGCAGGTGTCGTCGGATTTCATGCAGCGAGGCATTCAGCTGCTGGTGGATGGGCATGATCCGGAGGTGGTGAAGCAGCTGCTGAAAAAGGAGACGCGCCTGACCTTTGAACGTCATGACTTCGGCAGCAAGATCTTCCGGGCAATCGGCGAAGTGGCACCGGCCATGGGCATGATCGGTACGTTGATCGGTCTGGTGCAGATGCTGTCCAACATGTCGGATCCGAAATCGATTGGACCGGCGATGGCGGTTGCGCTGTTGACGACCTTGTACGGTGCCATGATCGCCAACATGTTCGCGCTGCCGGTGGCCGATAAGCTGGAGGTGCGGCGTGATGAAGAGTCACTGAATCAGGCACTGGTCATTGATGGTCTGTTGGCCATTCAGGCCGGACAGAATCCTCGTATCATCGACCAGATGCTGCGCAGTTATCTGCCGGAAGACAAACGTGCCGTTGCTGAAAGCTGAGGATCACAGCAGTGAGTGACGAGAACGACGAGAAATGCAAATGCCCTCCAGCCGGTTCGCCGGCCTGGATGGCGACCTTTGCCGACCTGATGTCGTTGCTGATGTGTTTCTTCGTACTGTTGCTGTCCTTTTCCGAGATGGATGTACTCAAGTTCAAACAGCTTGCCGGTTCCATGCGCGAAGCCTTCGGCGTACAGAATCAGATCAAGGTTGAGGATATTCCCAAGGGTACATCCATCATTGCCCAGGAGTTCAGTCCGGGACGTCCCGAGCCGACCCCTCTGAACGAGGTGCGGCAGATGACGGTGAACAACGACATGAACAGTCTGGATGTACGCTCTCGTGAGGGTGAAGCGCAGATCGAGGATGAACTGAAAGGTCTGGAAGAGTTGCGTCGTCAGCAGGAAGAAGAAGCGCGAGACGAAGCCATTGCGGTTGCGCAGGCATTATCGGATGAAATCGGTGAGGGCAGTATCGAGGTCGAAACCGATGGTTCGCGCATTATTATCCGAGTCAAAGAGCGCGGTTCTTTTGAGTCAGGCTCGGCGGAGCTGAAATTCGAATATATACCGGTGGTGGCCAAGATTCGCGACCTGTTGTTGGATATCAGCGGTAAGGTGGCCATTGAGGGGCATACGGACAGCGTGCCTTATGGCGGCCGACGATTCGAGTCCAATTGGGATCTCTCCACTGAACGAGCGTTGGCGGTAGCGCATGAGCTGTTTTCAGACCGCCGTATCAATCAGTCTCGTTTCAGTATTACCGGCTATGCGGATACTCGCCCTCTGGGGCCGAATACAACGGCGGAGCTGCGGGCACGCAATCGACGTGTTGAGATCGTGATTCAGAAAGGCAATGTGGAAGAGGCTCTGGAGAAGTTACAATCTCGCCCGGATGGTGATACCGAAGGCGAAGCCTTGGATCCCGGCAGTGTCTTCTGATGTCAAACAGTCGTTGAAAGACATAAAAAAACCGCCGAATTGGCGGTTTTTTTATGGGACGAACGATGCTTACTTGGCAGCGTCGAGCATGTACTGGATGGACGCTTTCAGTTCGCCATCGGTGCAGTCCATGCAGGTGCCCTTCGGCGGCATGGCGTTGATGCCGGTGATCGCTGTGGCCAGCAGTGCATCCATGCCTTTTTCGGCACGCGGGGCCCAGGCGGCAGCGTCGCCGAACTTGGGTGCACCGGCAACGCCGGCAACGTGGCAAACGGAGCACTTGGCGTTGTAGACTTCTTCACCAGAGCGTTCAGCCATGGCTGCGGCCGGAGTCAACAGGGTGGCAGCTGCCGCAATCAGTAGAGTCTTTTTCATTGCAGGTTTCCTTTTATTTAGCTCGGTTTTGTACCGATTATACTTAAATATGGGGATTTTAGGGCGGCCATTCCCTTAAAGTAAATACCTCCAAGGTGCGGCATCGGGTCGCGGGCCCCGCGGAAACCGGAAGAAAGTGTGGCGGTGCCTGGGTTAGCGTTGGCGTCCCAGGCGCATGGCAAAGTCGGCTTGACCCTGCAGTAGGCGGTCACGGTGGCGAGAGTGTTCTTGCAGACGGTGTTCGCGGATGGCCTGTTCCAGCACTTCGTGTGGTACCGGAACCAGATTGCGGACATCTTCTACGGAATAGCCGCGGTTCAGCAGTTGGCGCAGTTGTGCAGTCAGTTGAATGGCGCTCATGATCTTATCCTCTTATTTGTGTCATGAGGCCATTATGGACGACGAATTGTGACACCGGTGTGTCAGCTTTGCGGCGCTTTGTTGACAAGATTGGCGATAATCGCAGCGATGGCGAGCAGAATAAAGACCAGGCTGCCGACGGCCAGCAGTTCCGCCATGGTCAAACCGGCAATAACCTCAGGGGTATAGCCGCAGGATTCCCAGATTTCGAACATCCAAGGCCACCATTCACCAGGCGTAAACCAGGCGGGCAGGCCTGAATCGAATGAGCAGCTGCTGCCAATCCAGTTGCGCTCTATCGCCAGGGTGCGCCAGCTGCGTTCGGCAAAACCCAGTGCGATCAACAGGGTCAGCAGGCGGCCGCCGGTCTGGGCCTTGGGGCAGCGTGGCAGCAGCAGGGCGGCCAGAGCGACCAGAATCAGGGCGAACAGCCAGAGTCTAATGTGGATGCACAGGACGCAGGGCCCATAGTCGAGCACGTACTGAAAATAGAGGGCCACGCCCTCGGCAGCGGCTGCTCCGATCAGCAGCACGAGCCAATACACACGAGAGTTCAGCAGTTGCTGGGCGAGCTTCATGACAACCTGTTCCTGTTGAAAATAACAGTGGCAAGAGTAGCCTGATCACTTGTATTCAAGCAAGTTTCAACGGCTGGCCAAACAGGCCTGTTTCAGGTCAATGCACTAATTTGGTGCGTAAATTCTGCGAAAATCGCATTTTTAGTGCATTGTATGCACTAATATAGTGTTTTATTATTACAGCCGTTTTGCCGCGTCAGAACATCTCTGGAGTTCCAAATACAGTCAGATTCGCTCTGGCTTCAACCATGAATGCTGTGGCACCGCTCCACAAGCACTCTATGTTCTGGCCAACATCCGCTTCATCATCTGAGGTACTTAATGTCCTATATACATGACACCATCACCGGCCTGATGGCCTCTAGCCCTGCCCAGACCGAATTTTATCAAGCGGTCGAAGAGGTGCTGGAGTCCCTGGAGCCGCTGCTGGAACAGAGCCCCCACTATCGGGACAGCCGTATCATCGAACGCATGGTCGAGCCTGAGCGCCAGATCATGTTCCGGATTCCCTGGGTCGATGATCAGGGGCAGGTTCAGGTCAACAAGGGTTACCGCATCGAATTCAGCTCGGCGCTGGGGCCTTACAAAGGCGGTCTGCGTTTCCACCCTTCGGTGAATGCCGGCATCATCAAGTTCCTGGGCTTTGAGCAGATTTTCAAAAACGCACTGACCGGCCTGCCGATCGGTGGTGGCAAAGGCGGCGCCAACTTTGATCCCAAAGGCCGCTCTGACCAGGAAATCATGCGCTTCTGCCAGTCGTTCATGAACGAGCTGTACCGCCATATCGGTCCGAATACCGATGTTCCGGCCGGCGATATCGGCGTGGGCGCACGTGAAATCGGTTACATGTTTGGCCAGTACAAGCGCCTGACCGGTCGCTATGAAGGCGTACTGACCGGTAAAGGTCTGCTGTGGGGCGGTTCTCTGGTGCGTAAGGAAGCTACCGGTTACGGTTGTGTTTACTTCGCGTCTAACATGCTGAAAGCTCATGGTGATAGTCTGGAAGGCAAGACCTGTCTGGTATCCGGCGCCGGTAATGTGGCGATCTACACCATCGAAAAGCTGTATCAGTTGGGTGCACGCCCGGTGACCTGTACTGACTCCAGCGGGACGTTGTATGACAGCCGTGGTATCGACTTGGAAACCCTGAAGCTCCTCAAGGAGCATAAGCGAGTATCGCTGCGTGAATACCTGAATGAATTCCCGCACGCAGAGTTTATTCCGGTAGGTGAATATCCAGAAGATGGTCATGCGGTGTGGCGCTTCCAGGCTGATGCAGCCTTCCCTTGCGCAACTCAGAATGAACTGACTGTAGCGGATGCGCGTGCCTTGTTGGCAAACGGATGCCGTTGCGTCAGTGAAGGTGCCAACATGCCGTCTACGCCTGAAGCGGTAGAGGTGTTCATTGCGGAGCGTATCCATTATGGTCCGGGCAAGGCCGCCAACGCGGGTGGTGTGGCGACCAGCCAGCTGGAAATGAGCCAGAACGCCAGCATGCAACGCTGGACCTTTGAACAGGTTGATCAGCAGCTGCAGGCTATCATGGCTGACATCTATACCCGTTGCAGTGAAACGGCGAAAGAGTTTGATCAGCCGCACAACTTGGTGCTGGGTGCCAATATTGCCGGTTTCCGCCGCGTAGCGGACGCCATGCTGGAACAGGGTGTGGTCTGATAGAACCCGCCATGCTTCTCAAGGGCCCGCTGCACAGCGGGCCTTTTTGTTTCCGTCTTAGCTGTTTTCCTTTTCGGCGGCGCGCCGGAGCAGGGCGTCCATCCAGCTGCCGGGCACCAACCGGCGCAGGTAACCGAGCAGGTACGTCGGCACGGTAACGTAGTAGCGTGCCCTGGGGCGTGGGCTTTCCAGTGCGTGTCGCAGCGACTTGAATACCGCCTCCGGTGGCAGTGTAAAGGAGGAGTCCTGTTCCTCACCGCCTTCCAGTCGTGCCAGTACCCCAGCATAGGTGGGCGCATGAGCGCTGTTGACCGTATCAATATTGCGGGTGAAGGCGCTCAAGGCATTGCGTCGGAAAGCACTGCTGATCGGGCCAGGTTCGATCAGAGAGATGCGGATATCTGATCCGTGCAGCTCTTGGCGGTAGGTGTCGGTAATGCCTTCAAGGGCAAATTTGGAAGCGTTGTAGGCTCCACGGTACTTCATGGCCACCAGTCCCAGCACGGAAGAGTTCATGACGATACGGCCATGCCCCTGCTGCCTCATAACCGGGATAATCCGGTTGGTCAGCTCAATCCAGCCGAACAGATTGGTTTCGAATTGTTCGCGGAGTACTTCACGGCTGAGGTCTTCCACCGCGCCGGGCTGGCCATAGGCTCCGTTGTTGAAGAGTGCATCCAGGCGACCGCCGGTGAGTTCCAGAGTGTGAGCAACAGCCTGGGCAATGGACTCGGATGAAGCCAGGTCCAGGACAAAGCTTTCCAGCCCCATCGCCTGCAGTGGAGCGACATCTTCGGGCTTGCGTACGGTTGCCAATACGCGATAACCGGATTGCCGCAGTCGGACGGCACAATGTTGTCCAATGCCCGTGGAGCAGCCGGTGACCAGGATGACGGGTGTCATGAGCGTCGTTTCCTTACTCGGTACGTGTGGATAAAACACAAATACTAGCATGACATGCAGACGGACATCCCTGGTCCCGGCTGTGGATATCGGCTACTGGTGCCTCCACTCAACATAGGTAATGGTCTTGCGGTAGGTCTGGACGGTGTATACCACTCGATTGGCATGGTACTCATAAATCATGCCGGTGCGGGAGTCCTGTGGGCGGCAGCTGTGATTCGAGGGTTTGTGGCACACCGGGCCTGAATGTTTATGCACAGGCTCCAGATAGCGGTTCAGCTTGGCAACAGGGTCACCGACGCTGACCAGGACCTTCCCGTTTTGCAGGCGAATATCGGCGTTGGCTGAAGGAACGCCAGTTGCCGTAATCAGAATAAGGCTGATGAAAATTCGTTTCATAACACGCATCCTTGCGTATAGGGTGGAATATTACCTTAGAACAGTTGAGCGCGGGATGCGAATTAAATGGCGGCTGGTTGTGCGAGACAGGCGGTGTTGCAGAGGGGAAGTTGATACTTTGCGCAAAGCTGGCAGCCAGAAACGAAAAACGCCTGTAAAAACAGGCGCTTAGCGTATGGTATTTGGTGGAGGTGGCGGGTTTCGAACCCGCGTCCGCCAATCCTCTGCCTCAAGATCTACATGCTTAGGCTTCTCTATTTAATTAACCCGTCACGACCCGAGAGCCAGGGTGTTATGGGCGAGCTCTTTTAGTTTTAACCGTTCAGCTTAGAGCAAAGCATCCAGGCGATTCTGTCTCGAATGACACCGCAAAATCTCTGAGTTACAGACACCTTAGAGCGCGGCGCTAGCTGACTTATGCAGCTAGAGCGTAGTTATCGTCGTTTGCAACTATAACTGTGTGATGAGGGATTTACGAGAATCATCACGTTCTCGGCATGCACCTAAGGGTTCGTAATCAGCGTCGAAGCCAAGTCACCCCCAGATATGTAACGCACTATTGTAACGGTTTAATAGACCGGGTGGAAGCGGAAAAGTTCAGCGTACGGATACTGACATTTCGCGCTGTTTCTGACGGTTCCAGTCTTTTTCTTTCTCGTCCGCACGTTTGTCGTGCAGTTTCTTGCCTTTCACCAGGGCGATTTCGCACTTCACCATGCCGTTCTTCCAGTACAGTGCCAGGGCAACACAAGTGTAGCCTTTGGCCTCCACCGCGGTGGTGAGTTTGTCGAGTTCACGGCGGTGCAGTAGAAGCTTGCGGTCGCGGCGCGGGTCGGTGACATAGTGAGTGGACGCCGAGATCAGTGGTGTGATGTGCGCGCCGACCAGCCACGCTTCGTCGTTCTTGAATACGACGTAGGAATCCACCAGTTGGCCTCGACCTTCCCGCAGGCTTTTGACTTCCCAGCCTTGCAGGGACAAGCCAGCCTCGAAACGGGTTTCGATGGTATATTCGTGCTTGGCACGTTTATTGAGGCAGATGGTGTTTCCGCCTGGAGCCTTCTTTTTCTTTGCCATAGCGCGATTATATAGGTGGCTCAGGTGCAATGAAAGCCGGCGCTGCGCGATGTTTCAGTGACTTGGCGGCGGGCTTGTTGCAACAAATGGCCGAAAAGGTTGTCACCCCTGTCCGATTTATGAACAATTGCTTCCGTGTACAATTTTGAACTTGAGAGCGATATGCAGTCAAAACAGTCTATTCACGGTTCATGGGCGAACCGGTGGATCTTCATTCTTGCGGCGACGGGGTCTGCTGTCGGCCTTGGTAACATCTGGAAGTTCCCCTACATCACAGGTGAAAACGGTGGTGGTGCCTTCGTTCTGGTGTACCTGTTCTGCATTCTGCTGGTTGGTATTCCAATCATGATGGGTGAAATACTGGTCGGGCGGCGCGCACGCCAGAGTCCGATCAATGCAGTACGTGAAACAGCGGCCGAGTCCGGGCTTAACCAGAACTGGAGCCTGATAGGGTGGCTGGGTGTACTGGCCGGTTATATCATCTTTTCCTTTTATTCGGTTGTTGCCGGTTGGGTGTTGCATTACATCGCGGGGATGGGGACCGGGCAGTTTGTGGATATCAGCAGTGACTTGGCGGGGGAGCGCTTCGGTGATCTGCTTGCCAGCCCCGAACAGATGCTGATGTGGCACACACTGTTCGTGTTAATGGTAGTGGGTGTTGTGGCTGGTGGCGTGAACAAGGGGCTTGAGCGTGCCACCAAGATCATGATGCCGGCTTTATTCGCTCTGCTGTTGGTGCTGTTGGGGTACTCCGTGAACACCGGCAGCTTTGCCGAAGGCTGGTCATTCCTGTTCAGCTTCAATCTGGAAGCCTTGACCTGGGATGCTGTCCTGGTCGCGCTGGGCCATGCCTTTTTCACCCTGTCCATCGGTATGGGAGCGATCATGGCGTATGGTTCCTACATGGGCAAAAAGGATTCCATCGGTGTGACAGTACTGACAATCGGTGTACTGGACACGTTGGTGGCGCTGGTAGCAGGTCTGGCCATTTTCCCGGTGGTGTTTGCCAACCAGATGGACCCGGGTGCAGGTCCGGGTCTTATGTTCATTACCTTGCCGGTAGCCTTTGGGCAGATGCCGGGTGGCCAGGTGTTTGGCTTCCTGTTCTTCCTGCTGGTTGGTGTTGCAGCCTGGACATCGGCCATTTCGCTGCTGGAGCCGGCCACGGCCTGGGTTGTGGAGCGTTTTGGTCTGAAGCGTCTGCCTGCGGCCTTGCTGCTGGGCAGCATCATCTGGCTGATGGGAATCGCGTCATTGCTGTCGTTCAACCACTGGGACGACATCAAGATCCTCAGCATGAATATCTTTGATTTCCTCGATTTCATTACAGCCAATATCATGTTGCCGCTCAGTGGCTTGATGATCGCGATTTATTCCGGCTGGGCACTGAACAAGCGTATTACGCAGGATGAGTTGGCGCTGAACTCGCCTTTCTTCTACAGTGCCTGGTCGGTGGTAATTCGTTTTGTTGCGCCGGTTGCCGTGATGATCATCTTTGTCGTCAACCTGTACGAAAAGCTGGCCTGATTCAGGCCAGCCGGGTATTTGACGATATGACACAAGTAAATCGCAGTGCGCTGGTATTACACACGGCAGAGCAGATGTTTGATCTGGTTAATGATGTGCGTAACTATCCGCATTTCCTGCCCTGGTGTGCATCGACTTCGATTATCGAAGAGCGAGAGGATGAGCTGGTCGCAACCCTGCATCTGTCAAAAGGCGGGTTGAAATACAGCTTTACAACACGCAATCGGTTGCAGCGGCCTGACAGAATGGAGATTGCGCTGGTGGAAGGGCCCTTCTCCTCCTTGCGCGGAATCTGGGTGTTCACGCCGCTGAATGAAGAGGCTTGCAAGGTCGAGTTGACGATGGACTTCGAGTTCAAGGGGAAACTGACCGGGATGGCAATGTCTAAGGTGTTCAGTTCGGTGGCTACAACAATGGTGGATGCCTTTGTGAGCAGGGCGGATGAAATCTACGGTTAGGAGTACAGAGTGATGAATGTTGAAGTCGCCTATGCACTGCCGCATGAGCAAAAAATCATCGCGCTACAGGTCGATGATGAGTGCACGGCTCGACAGGCGGTGGTGCGCTCGGGGATTGTGGAGCTGTTTCCCGAAATAGACCCGGAAACCACGCCGATGGGAATTTTTGGCAAAGCGATCAAGGACCCGGGAACACGAGTGCTGATTGAGGGAGAACGGGTGGAAATCTACCGTCCCCTGATTGCGGATCCTAAGGAGGTGAGGGCTCGGAGGGCGGCCAAAATGAAGGCTCAGAAGGCCGCCGAGGCCGAGCAGGCTGTCAAGGAGTAGCGTCGGGTTTGCTTCCGGGGCGGAAATCGCCGCCCAGGCGGACCAGCTTGCCATCTTCAAAGAACAGGCTGATCCGTTCCTGATAGCGGCGTCCACTTCCTTCCTTGATGCTGTAGATATAGTCCCAGCGGTTCTCGCTGAAACTATCGCTCACCAGCGGGGTGCCGAGGATATAGCGTACCTGGGAAGGGGTCATGCCCGGACGTAGCTGGTCAACCATTTCCTGGGTCACGACATTACCTTGAGGAATGTCGATTTTGTAGACGCCGGGAAATTCGGAGCAGCCTGCAATCAGAATAGCGACTGTGGCGCAGAGAAGAATCTTTCGCATCGGACAATGGCTTCCGTTTTCATGCCTAAACAAAGATAATGGAGTCTAACATTGCAAATCCCGAACAGCATAGTGATTGAGACCTAATATGGCACTGGAAAATCAGGAACTGCGGAAGGCCGGACTGAAGGTGACTCTACCGCGGGTCAAAATTTATCAGATTCTGGAGCGTGCTGGAGAGGGTGACCACTTCAGCGCTGAGGATATCTACAAAATTTTGATGGAGCAGGGTGAAGATGTTGGTCTTGCGACTGTTTATCGAGTCTTGACTCAGTTTGAAGCGGCTGGCTTGGTATCACGCCATCACTTCGAAGGTGCTCATTCGGTGTTTGAATTGGCACGCGATGAACACCATGACCATGTGGTTTGCGTGAAGTGTGGCAAGGTGCGCGAGTTCAGTGAACCCAAAGTGAGTGAAATACTGGACAAGGTGGCCGAGGAGCTGGGTTTTTCAATCACCGAGCGAACCCTTTACCTCTATGGTACCTGCAAGGATGGTTGCGAGGACGATAAGGCGTAAAGGTATTTACGGCTGTCAGCCTTTCAGGCTGACAGCATCTCCCGTGCATGATTCAAAGAGGTACGGGTAATATCCACACCGCCCAGCATACGGGCTACCTCTTCCACTCGCTGCTTGGTATTGAGCTGCTGGACCCGTGTATGGGTGCCGTTCTGCAGTCCCTGTTTGGTTACGAACAGGTGCTGATTGCCCTGTGCCGCGACCTGAGGCTGGTGGGTAACGCATAGAATCTGTACGCGCTGACCCAGTTCGCGCAGCATGCGGCCGACAACCTCGGCAACGCCACCACCAATGCCTACATCGACCTCATCAAACACCAGCGTCGGTGTGCTGGACGTTTGTGCGGTGATGACCTGGATCGCAAGGCTGATGCGTGAAAGCTCACCGCCGGACGCGACTTTTGCCAGTGCACGTGCCGGTTGTCCCGCGTTGGTACTGATCAGAAACTCAACCTCTTCCAGACCATTGGCGCTGTAACGCTCGACGTCCTGAGGCGTCAGACACACACTGAAGTGGGCGGCGGGCATGCCCAGCGCGTGCAGCTGCTGATCAATCTGGGTGTCGAGCAATCCGGCACAGCGCTGGCGTGCCTCGCTGAGTTCGGCTGCAGCCTTCAGGTATTCTTCGTGGGCCAGGAGCTTGTCCTGCTCCAGTTGTGCCAGCGCTTCGTCCGAGCCGGCCAGGCCGCCCAGTTCGCTTTGCAGCGACTGGTGAAACTCAATCAGTTGCTCGGGTTGCAGGCGATGCTTGCGTGCTACGTCGTAGATGGCGGATAGACGTTCTTCTACCTCCTGGCGACGTTCGGGGTTGGTTTCAATGCTGTCCAGAAAATAGCGGATTTCGCGACCGGCTTCGTCCACCTGAATCAGGGCGGTATTGAGCATTTCACCGGCCTGCTGCACGCGTGTATCGCGGCTGTCCAGCTGTTCCAACAGGTGCAGGCAGTGCTGGAGCAGGGATAGACAGTTTTCGCCCTCGGCATCATGGCTCAGTTGCAGCAGCTGGTGACCTGTACTCAGCAGACTGCCGGAATTTTCCAGACGCTGCTGCTCTTGCTCCAGTTGTTCCAGTTCACCGGGTTGCATGGCCAGTTGATCCAGTTCCTCGACCTGATAGCTGAGCAGCTGAATACGTGCGTTGCGTTCATCGGAGATCTGGGTCAATTCCAGCCATTCGTTGTTCAGGCGTCGCCAGGCATGAAAGTGACGACGGACCTGGTCGGCCAGATCGGTATGGCCACCGAATTCATCCAGTAGCACGCGGTGGTAATCCCTCTTCAGCAGGCGCTGATGCTCGTGTTGTCCATGGATATCGACCAGGTGCTGACCGAATTCTCGGACCAGTGCTAGAGGTGTCGGGCGGCCGTTAATGTAGCTGCGACTGCGGCCTTCGCGGGTGATGACGCGGCGTAGCTGGCATTCGTGTGCCTCGCCCTCCAACTCATGTTCGCTCAGCCAGTGCAGAGCGGCGGGCAGATTACGGATGTCGAAACTGGCAGTCAATTCGGCTTTGTCGGCATCCTTGAGAATGCTGTCACTGTCGGCCCGTGCACCCAGGCAGAGCCCGAGTGCATCCAGCATGATGGACTTGCCGGCGCCGGTTTCACCGCTGATAACGGTCATTCCAGTGTTCAGTTCGACGTCAAGGGCATCGACAATCGCGAAGTTACGGATCGTAATCTGCGTCAGCATAAGGCTCACCCTATGGGGTTATGTACAGTGGTTATTTATACAGTAGTTACTATATAAGTCATTTTCTTTCCGGCATCAATCACGGCGGGTTAATTTTTTTTCAGATCACGCTTGAATCCGTGGGGCAGAACCCCATATAGATTGGCATCTAGGCGTAACCTCAAGAGTCAGTTGGAGAGACCTGATGGCGAAAGAGCAGCAGAACACCCAGGAACCCGTAGAGCCGATTCAAGACTCGGTCGAGTCCGTAGTCGAGACAGAGGCCGGTGAGCCAAGCGTTGCCGAAGAGGCCGCGGCTGATTTGCTGCAACAGCTCGAAGAGTCGCGCGTCGAAGTCGAAGCGCTGCAAAAGGAGCTGGCCGAACTGCAGCCGCGTACACAGGCTGAAATTCAGAATATCCGCCGTCGTGCCGAGCAGGATGTGGAAAAGGCACATAAGTTCGGGCTGGAAAAGTTTGCCAATGAACTGTTACCTGTTGTGGATAGTCTTGAGCGGGCGATTGAGGCCAGCCAGGGCGAGGATGAAGCAGTCAAGGCGATCCGTGAAGGCGTCGAGATGACCCTGAACATGTTCCTGAGCAGCATGGGTAAATTCAATGTTGAACAGGTCGATCCCCAGGGACAGCCCTTCAACCCGGAACACCATCAGGCAATGTCCATGGTGCCGGCGGACGGGGTCGAGCCCAACACCGTGGTGACCGTGGTGCAGAAGGGTTACCTGCTGAACGGTCGCCTGATGCGTCCGGCCATGGTTATGGTCGCAAAAGGTTGACGCGGGGCGTTGAAATCGGACAACGCGTACCCATATAGATAAGCAACAGTTTTTAGACAGATTATGAGCCCGTCGCGCGGGCAAGAGATATATCGGAGCAGAACATGGGCAAAATTATCGGTATTGACCTGGGCACCACCAACTCTTGTGTGGCTATCCTGGACGGCGAAAAAAGCAAGGTGATCGAGAACGCTGAAGGCGATCGCACCACCCCGTCAGTTATCGCGTACACCAACGATGGTGAGACTCTGGTGGGCCAGCCGGCCAAGCGTCAGGCAGTGACCAACCCGGACAACACCCTGTTTGCGATCAAGCGACTGATCGGTCGTCGTTTCGACGATAAGGTCGTACAGAAAGACATCAAAATGGTGCCGTACAAAATTACTGCGGCTGACAACGGCGATGCCTGGGTTGATGTTAAAGGTCAGAAAATGGCGCCGCCGCAGGTCTCCGCCGAAATCCTGAAAAAGATGAAGAAGACCGCCGAAGACTACCTGGGCGAGTCTGTAACCGAAGCGGTTATCACGGTACCGGCCTACTTCAACGACTCTCAGCGTCAGGCGACCAAGGATGCAGGCAGGATTGCCGGTCTGGAAGTGAAGCGCATCATCAACGAACCGACGGCAGCTGCGCTGGCGTACGGTATGGATAAATCGAAGGGTGACAAGACCATCGCGGTTTATGACCTGGGTGGCGGTACCTTCGATATTTCCATTATCGAAATCGCGGATGTTGACGGCGAGCACCAGTTCGAAGTGCTGGCGACCAACGGTGACACCTTCCTGGGTGGTGAAGATTTCGACCTGGCGGTGATCAACTACCTGGCTGATGAGTTCAAGAAAGAAAGCGGCATCGATCTGCACAACGATCCGCTGGCGCTGCAGCGTCTGAAGGAAGCGGCCGAGAAAGCCAAGGTTGAGCTGTCTTCCGCTCAGGCGACTGACGTCAATCTGCCGTACATCACAGCTGATGCGACGGGTCCGAAGCACCTGAACGTGAAGCTGTCCCGTGCCAAGCTGGAATCACTGGTTGAAGAGCTGGTGGTGCGTTCCATCGAGCCGTGCCGCATCGCGATTCAGGACTCCGGTGTGTCTGCGTCCGAGATCGACGAAGTGATCCTGGTCGGCGGTCAGACCCGTATGCCGCTGGTGCAGCAGAAAGTGGCCGAATTCTTCGGCAAGGAACCGCGTAAGGATGTTAACCCGGACGAAGCGGTTGCCATTGGTGCGTCCATTCAGGGTGCCGTTCTGTCCGGTGACGTGAAAGACGTACTGCTGCTGGACGTAACTCCGCTGACCCTGGGTATCGAAACCATGGGTGGCGTGGCGACTCCGTTGATCGAAAAGAACACCACTATCCCGACCAAAAAGTCGCAGGTGTTCTCGACTGCTGATGACAACCAGACAGCCGTAACCATTCACGTGGTTCAGGGTGAGCGCAAGCAGGCGGCGCAGAACAAGTCGCTGGGTCGTTTCGACCTGGCTGACATTCCGCCGGCACCGCGTGGCATGCCGCAGATCGAAGTCACCTTCGATATCGACGCCAACGGTATCCTGAATGTGTCCGCCAAGGACAAGGCAACCGGTAAGGAGCAGTCGATCGTGATCAAGGCTTCTTCCGGCCTGAACGATGATGAAATCGAACAGATGGTTCGCGATGCTGAAGCGCACGCGGAAGAAGACAAAAAGTTCGAGGAACTGACCGCTGCCCGCAACCAGGGCGACGCCATGATTCACACCGCGAACAAGACGCTGAAGGATGCAGGTGACAAGGCGACTGCTGACGAGAAAGAAAAGATCGAAGCGGCCATCAAGGATCTGGAAGAAGCACTGAAAGGCACCGAGAAGGATGCCATCGAAAGCAAGACCGAAGTGCTGACCGAAGCCCTGTCTGCCGTGGCTCAGAAAATGTACGCTGATGCAGCTCAGGCTGAGCAGGCTGCAGGTGCCGAGGCGGATGCGAAGGATGCGGCGGATGATGTAGTTGACGCTGAATTCGAAGAAGTTAAGGACGATAAGAAGTAAGCGTTCGCGCTTGTCGATCGTTGCAGTGTGACAGCGCGGGCCCAGGCCCGCGTTGTCATGTCCGGCTCTTGCGGGCCAAACCTTAACAAGTCAGATTCGGAACATGTCAAAGCAGGACTACTACGAACTTTTGGGTGTGTCGCGTGACGCGTCCGATCGAGATATCAAAAAAGCCTATCGTCGTCTGGCCATGAAGTATCACCCGGACCGCAATCCGGACGATCAGGAGGCCGAAGACAAATTCAAGGAAATCAGCGAAGCCTATGAGGTTTTGTCTGATGCTCAGAAAAAAGCGGCCTATGACCAGTTCGGTCACGCCGGTGTCGATGGCCAGGGTGGCGGTTTTGGCGGTGGTGGCTTCGAAGGCAACTTCTCCGATATTTTCGGCGATGTCTTCGGTGACATCTTCGGTGGTGGCGGTGGCGGCCGTCATCGTTCCAGTGTACAACGTGGAGCCGACCTGCGTTACAACCTGGACTTGTCACTGGAAGAGGCGGTGCGCGGTTGCGAGAAGACACTGGAAATCCCCACGCTGGTAGGTTGTGAGGTTTGTGATGGCAGCGGTGCCAAGCCGGGCACCAGTGCCAAGACCTGTTCTACCTGTGGCGGTATGGGGCAGGTGCGCATGCAGCAGGGCTTTTTCTCCGTGCAGCAAACCTGTCCGACCTGCCGTGGCGAAGGCAAGGTGATTTCCGACCCCTGCGACAGTTGTCACGGCCAGGGGCGTGTGGAAAAAACCAAGACGCTGCAGGTCAAGATCCCGGCCGGTGTGGATACCGGTGACCGCATTCGCCTGGCGGGCGAAGGCGAAGCGGGCAGTCATGGCGGGCCGAATGGTGATCTCTACGTACAGGTCCATGTGCGTGAACATCCGATTTTCCAGCGTGATGGCAAGCATCTGTACTGCGAAGTACCGATCAGTTTTGTGGATGCAGCGCTGGGTGGCGAGCTGGATGTGCCGACGCTGGATGGTCGCGTCAAACTGAAGATTCCGGCTGAAACCCAAACCGGCAAGCTGTTCCGTCTGCGTGGCAAGGGGATTACCCCGGTTCGTGGCGGCGGCGTTGGTGATTTGATGGTGAAAGTGGCGGTTGAAACACCGGTGAACCTGAACAGCCGTCAAAAAGAACTGCTGCGCGAATTTGCCGAAACCACGGAAGAGGGTAACAGCAAGCACAGCCCGAAAAAACACGGCTTTTTTGACTCGGTGAAGAAGTTTTTTGAAGATATGACCTGATTGCGCGCATAAGCAGCGTGCCGGTACATACAGACACAGGAATAAAGCATGATCAGAGTAGCGGTGACCGGCGCAGCCGGCCGTATGGGCAAAACCATTATTGAAGCACTGCAGCAGGATAATGCGGTGACATTCAGTGCTGCCGTCGTTGAGCCGGACAGCTCGCTGATCGGTGCTGATGCCGGTGAACTGGCGGGTATCGGCAAGCTGGGCGTACATTTGGTCGGCAGCCTGGATGCCGTGGTTGATGACTTCGATCTGTTGATCGATTTTACGGCACCGGAAGTCACTATGCAGAATGTCGCCTTCTGCGCGGCCAACGGCAAAAAGGTTGTCATCGGAACTACTGGTCTCAACGACAGTCAGAAAGAAGAGCTGCAGCAGGCAGGCGAGAAGACTGCCATTGTGTTTGCACCCAACATGAGTGTGGGCGTTAACCTGTGTTTCAAACTGCTGGAGATTGCCGCCAAGGCGCTGGGCGATGACAGCGGTTACGATATTGAAGTAATCGAGGCGCATCACCGCCATAAAGTGGATGCTCCGTCCGGTACCGCACTGCGTATGGGTGAGGTCGTGGCTGATGCGCTGGGGCGTGATCTCAAGGAATGCGCCGTATACGGTCGCGAAGGTATTACCGGTGCCCGCCCGGCCAAGCAGATCGGTTTCGAGACGATTCGTGCCGGTGATGTAGTGGGTGATCATACAGTACTGTTCGCTACCGAGGGTGAGCGTATCGAAATTACGCACAAGGCTTCCAGCCGCATGACATTTGCCAAAGGAGCCGTCCGAGCAGCGGGTTGGCTGCAGGACAAATCGACCGGTCTGTTCGACATGCAGGACGTGCTGGGTCTACACTGAATTCAACCTTGTTGTTGTTCCCTCTGCCCGCTCATGTAGCGGGCTTTTTTATGCGCAAACGCAACCTTTCTGTCACTCTTAAGCGGCATATTACGGATAAGGCTTGCTGCACCTGCACACTCAGGGCTAAGGTATAGCGGAACTGGAAGTCTGGAGGCAGGATGTACAAGCTCTGTTTCTTTGTGCCCGAAGAGGATGCCGAAGCGGTCAAGACGGCATTGTTTGCTTCAGGTGTGGGCAAGATCGGTGCGTATGACCAGTGTTGCTGGCAGACGCCTGGAAAGGGGCAGTTTCGCCCGCTGGCAGGGGCCAATCCGTATTTGGGGCAGCCAGGGCAGCTGGAGCATGTGGCAGAACTCAAGATCGAGATGGTATGTCCCGATGAGTTGATCCATACCGCAGTTGCCACGCTTAAAGAGGCGCACCCGTACGAAGAGGTCGCCTATGATGTATATCGGTTGGCCGATATCTGAGATCAGGCACGGAAAGGGAGATCGGTGTGACACAGCTGTTGGTTCGCTATTCACGCATTCTGGAAATCGTCGGCGATATTGTCAAAGTTCATGTGCCCGAACCTGAAGAAGGTGATGTGGCCGCCATCGGCTACGGTGATCTGGCACTGATCGAAAACATCATTGACCCTGATCAGCCGCCCTACATGGCGCAGGTGATACAGCTGGAGCGTAACAGCGTATCGCTGCAAGTATTCTCCGGCACCAAGGGGCTGTCGACTCGTGCCGGAGTGCGCTTTCTGGGTCACCCGATGCAGGTGACTTTCTCTCCGAATATTCTTGGCCGGGCGTTTTCCGGTGCGGGACGCGCCATTGATGGTGGCCCGGCACTGAGTGAAGAGGCACGGATCGACATTGATGGTCCCACGGTTAACCCGGCCCGACGGATTCTGGCATCGCGCATGATCCGTACCGACGTGCCGATGATCGATGTGTTCAACTCGCTGGTCGAAAGCCAGAAAATCCCGATTTTTTCGGTGGCGGGCGAACCTTATAACCTGCTGCTGGCTCGAATTGGTGCCAACGCGGATGCCGATGTGGTGGTGTTCGGGGGAATCGGTCTGATCTTCGACGATTACCACTTCTTCCGCCAGGCCTTCGAAGAGGCCGGTGTCAGTGCGCGTACAGTCATGTTTACCCACCTGGGATCTGATCCGACGGTCGAAGGGCTGCTGGTGCCTGATATGGCGCTGGCCGTCGCCGAACGTTTTGCGGTGGAAGAGGGCAAGCGGGTGCTGGTACTGCTGACCGATATGACTGCCTATGCGGATGCCCTGAAGGAAGTCGGCATCTCTATGGAGCATGTGCCGTCTAACCGCGGTTATATCGGCGACCTTTACTCTCAGTTGGCGCGGCGCTATGAAAAGGCCTGCGATTACAAGGGCGCCGGATCGGTCACCATCCTGTCGGTGACGACCATGCCGGGCGATGATGTGACTCACCCGGTGCCGGACAATACCGGTTATATCACCGAAGGACAGTTTTATCTGCACAATGGTGTGCTGGACCCCTTTGGTTCGCTGTCGCGTCTCAAACAGCATGTGATCGGCAAGGTCACCCGTGAGGATCATGGTCAAATCATGAATACCATGGTGCGCTTCTATGCCGAGGCTCGGGATGCTCAGCAGAAGCAGGCCATGTCCTTCGACCTGACGGAATATGACGATCGCTTGCTGAAGTTCGGTCGGCTGTTCCGTACGCGTTTCATGGATATCGATGTATCCATGCCGTTGGAAGCCGCCCTGGATCTGTGCTGGCAAACTTTGGCCGAATGTTTTCGGCCTCAGGAGCTGCTGATGAAACAGCAGCTTGTGGATAAGTACTTCCCCAAGGACGCGGTGGCAGGGTAAGGCGGCATGAGCAAGCTGGCGCTGAACAAAAGCACTCTCAATCATGAAAACCGGCAGTTGAAATCGTTTCGGCAGTTTGTGCCGGCGCTGGATCTGAAGCGCAAGCAGATTCTGGCTGCCCGGATAAAATCGCGTCAGGCGATGGCCGAATTTGCCCGGCAGATGCAGCAGGTAGAAACCGAAGTGGCCGAGCAGTTGCCGATGCTGGCTGGGACAACACTGAACATGAGCACACTGGTGCAGGTGCGCGGTGTGCATCAGCGCATGGATAACCTGGTGGGAATCGAACTGCCGGTTGTTGAGCGGATCGAAATCGACTGCAGTCAATATTCGCGTCTGGCGCTGCCTCAGTGGGTGGATATTCTGGTAGCGCGCCTGCAGGACATGCTGGAATTGAAAGTTCGTTACCAGGTTGAGAAAACTCGGTTGGAACGCCTGGAAGCGGCGCTGCAAAAAACGACCCAGCGATTGAACCTGTTCGACAAGGTCCTGATTCCAAGGGCCGAGGCCAATATCCGACGTATCCGTATCGCCTTGTCGGATGCCGAACGCGCCGGTGTGGTACGGGCCAAACTGGCCAAGAACAAGCGGGCGAGGATGATGGCACTATGAGTATTCTGACGCTTGAGAAGGCGACGCTCGTTGGCCTGACGGCGGACAAGGCCCTGGTGCTTGATCGGCTGCAGGCTCTGGGCCTGTTGCACGTAATTCCCTTGTCGCAGGCCTTGCCGGAGGTGGATGAAACCTTGCCGGAAGAGGTGCTGCCCGAACAGCTGCAGCAGGTCATTCGTTATCTGCTTAGCTGCCCACAGAAGCGCCGCCAGGTAACGGCTGAGCGTCATTTTGATCTGGTGGCAGAGGTGAATGCAACGCTGGAAAACCGTAAACGACGGCTGGCGTTGCAGGAAAAGCTGGATTTTCTGCGCAAGCGCATTCGCGATCTTGAACCCTGGGGCAGTTTTGAACTGCCTGGGGAGCAGGGGCTGGCGGGGTATCGTCTCTGGTTCTATCTGGTGCCCAATTATCGCATGCCGGAAGTGGCCAAAACCGATCTGCCCTGGTCGGTGGTACATCGAGATAACCGCCATTCCTATGTTGCCGTGATTGCTGAAGCAGAGCCGCGTGCCAATCAGATGCCGGTGCCGAGAACGCACACCGGCTCCATACCGCTGCATCGGCTCAGACGCGAGCAGGAAGACCTGGAGATTGAGCTGGAATCGCTGGATGCCGAGCGCGAGGCGCATACACGCTGGTTATACCTGCTGCAGCGTTCCCTGGCCGGCAGTCAGGACCGTGCCGACTGTGCCGACGTCAGTCGGCAGACGCTGGATGCAGGCGAGATCTTTGCTATCCAGGGCTGGTTTGCAGCAGATCAACGTGAAGCGCTGGAACAGTTTGCCCGGTCTGAGGGGCTGGTGCTGGTAGTTGAGCCGGTCGGGGCGGAAGAACGTCCCCCGACGCTGCTCGATAACCCCGATGTATTGGCTGGCGGTGAAGAGATCGTACGTTTCTATCAAATGCCCGGTTATCGTGCCTGGGACCCGTCACGGGTGGTGTTTTTCTCGTTTGCCGCTTTCTTTGCCATGATTTTGGGTGATGCCGGGTATGCCTTGTTACTGGGGGCCGTGTTGGTGTTTTACTGGTCGCGGATGGGGCGCAGTGAAACGGGGCGGCGGTTGCGTATCCTGGGTGCCACTTTGACGCTGTTTTCCACGGTCTGGGGTGTGATGGTTGGCAGTTACTTCGGTGCTGCGCCGCCGGCCCCGCTGGCGGGGTTGAAAGTACTCGACATGAACGACTTTGACAGCATGATGCGGGTGTCGATCATCATGGGAGCCGGTCACCTGGTACTGGCGAATCTGGTCAGCGCCTGGCGCAGCCGTGGCCGGTTGACGATGTTGTCCCCACTGGGCTGGGTGCTGATCATTCTGGCGGGTGTCAGTGGCTGGCTGCGACAGCAGTTGGACGTGGAATGGTGGCTGGCTGGGCTGGGACTGCTGCAGATCCTGCTGTGCTCCAGTGAGCGGCCGCTGCAGGGTGCCAGGAACTGGTTGTGGCGTCTGCTGGATGGTCTGATGGCGCTGACGGGGTTGTCGAAAATGTTTGGCGACGTGCTCAGTTACCTGCGTTTGTTTGCCCTTGGGCTGGCCAGTGCGTCCTTGGCCATCACGTTCAACCAGTTGGCTGGCGATGTGGCTTCCAGCGTACCGGGCATGGGCCTGTTCCTCGAAGTGCTGATCTTGCTGCTGGGCCATTCTCTCAACTTTGTTCTGGCTGTTGTCAGTGGTGTGATCCACGGCTTGCGCCTGAATCTGATCGAGTTCTATAACTGGAGCCTGGCCGATGAGGGCTATGCTTTTCAACCTTTCACCAAACGGGAGGTGAACCCTTGGATAACCTGATTTTGGCCCTGGGATGGGCAGGACTGTATGGCCCCATGGCACTGGGGGCAATCGGCAGTATCATCGGTTGTGCGCTGGCGGGGCAGGCGGCCTGCGGAGCATTGCTGGAAACGGAGACCGGTCACGGGCGTTATGTGGGGGTTGTGGCGATGCCGTCATCGCAAACCATTTACGGTATTGTGGTGATGTTCTCGCTGAACCGTACCGTTACGCTGGATAACGCGCCGGGGTTGTTTGCGGTTGGCATGCTGGCAGGGCTGGCGTTGTTGATCAGTGCGATACGCCAGGGGCATTGCTGTGCCAGTGCCATCAATGTTTCCAAGATCAAGCCGGAAATTTTCGGCATGTCCATTGCGCCGGTCGCGATTGTTGAAGGCTTTGCAGTCTTCGCGTTTATTTTTGCGCTGGTGATCAGTGCCGGCATCCCTGCGTAACGGAGGCGGTGATGAACGATCAGGCCAAACAGCAGGCGGCTTCAGGCGTGGAAGCGCTGATCGAACGCCTGCGTGAACAGGGCGTCGAGCAGGGACAGCGTGAAGCTGCCGAGCTGATCGAAGATGCCGAGCGTCGTGCCGACTGGCTGCTGGAGCAGGCGCGTCAGGAAGCGGAAAACCTGCGCCGCAGTGCACGGGAAGACGCCGATCGTCTGCGTCGGGCAGGCGAAGATGCGTTGAAACTGGCGGCACGAGACATGCAGTTGCAGCTGCGCGAGCAGTTGTCTCATGCCTTCTCCGATCGGGTGAAGTTGCAGGTCAGTGAACTGTTCGACAGCGATGTGTTTATCCGTGAAGTGATTCGTGAGGTGGTGGTGCAGGCTTGCCAGGAAGCAACCCTGTGCACCCTGCCGAAAGTGGAAGTGCTGCTACCGGCCGGGATCGTGGGGCTGGAAGAACTAAGGCGCAACCCGCACGCCTATCGGCAGGGTAAGCTGAGTCTGTTTGTACAGGAGCAGCTCAATCTGCAGTTGCGCGAGGGTGTGACGCTGGATCTGCATGACGGACGGGGGATTCGCATCCGTTGCAATGGCGATGATGCTGAAATCGATCTGAGTGATCGTGCGCTGGCAGAATTGTTGCTGCGTCATCTGCAGCCCCGCTTTCGCGCCATTTTGGAGGGAGTGATCCGCTAGTGTCGGTTTACCATACCTTGATACCTGCACTGCCGGCGCTGCCTGTGAGCCTGGAGCAGCTGAAGGAACTGCCGATTTCGGTATTGCAGCTGGAGCGTCGGCTGGGCATGTTACCTGAACAGGATCAGCAGCTGTTGCAGCGCGCTCTGCGCCTGTTTCAGCGTGAGCGCATCGGTGACGAGACCTGCTCGGATCGGGACGAGGTACAGCACTGGGAGCGGGAGCTGGCAGAGGTTGCTCTCCCGCCTTTGCGGGCCGTATTGGTTGAAAATCTAGAATGGCGCAGCCTGATTGCGGCACAGCGCTATCGACTGGCCGGCCAGTACGAGGGCACCGGTTTTCAGGGGTACGGTGAACGCATCTGGATCGTACGCCGCGACTGGCAGCAGCCAGATTTTGGTCTGGGGCGTCATTACCCCTGGCTGACCGAATCATTAACCCAGCTGAAACAGGGGCGGAGTGTAGCGTTGGAGCAGCAGATCCTGAGCCGTCTCTGGTGCCGATTACACATGCTGGAGCAGGCTCACCCCTTTTCTTTGACCGCTGTGGCCGCGTACCGGCTGCGCTGGTCCATTGCCGAGTACCGCCTGCGCTGGCAGGCGGAAGCGGCGCAACAACACTTTTCTCAACTGGTCGACCGGGCGCTGACAGAGGTCCTGCAGGATAGCGGTGTCGACCGGGCTATAGAGGCTGACCAATGACAACTCCGAGCATTCCGACTGCCCGTGTAATCGGTGTCCGTGATGATATCGTCAGTATCCGCATGTTGCGCGATGACGAAGGTGAACTCTACCCGATCACCAAGAACGAAGTGGTGTTGATCTGCCCGCGTCGCAATGATGGCGAGCGCCAGGAGCGGTTGCAGGCCGAGGTCCTGCGGGTACGGCATGGCGAAGCGGATGTGCAGGTATTTGAAACGACACGCGGAGTGGCCATTGGGGATGCGGTGGAACAAACCGGACAGATGCTGTCGGTGGCGCTTGGGCCGGGTTTGCTGGGGCAGGTGTACGACGGTCTGCAGAACCCGCTGGAGCTGATTGCCAGTCAGCATGGATTTTTTCTGCCGCGCGGCCTGGGTGTTGAAGGAATCGATCATCAGCAAAAGTGGTCGTTCCAGCCCGCCGTCAAGGTAGGGGCCCGAGTGAAGGCCGGTGATCTGTTGGGGCGTGTTCCGGAAAGCCGGTTCAGTCACAAGATCATGGTGCCGTTCAACCTGCGTGGCGAAGCGGAGGTGACCTGGGTTCAGGAAGGAAGCTTTACCGTGACCACGCCCGTGGTGCGTTTGCGTCTGGACAGTGGCGAGGAGCGGGAAATCTGCATGCAGCAGCGTTGGCCGGTACGTGTTCCGGTTAACCGCGATCTGCTGCGGGAAGGATACAACCAGCGTCTCTATCCGCAGCAGCCGATGTTGACCAGTATTCGGCTGATCGACACCTTCTTCCCGGTTGCGCTGGGCGGAACCGCCTGTATTCCCGGGCCGTTTGGGGCCGGTAAAACGGTGCTGCAGGGTCTGATATCACGCTACTCCAACGTGGATATCGTGGTGATCGTGGCTTGTGGGGAGCGTGCTGGTGAAGTCGTGGAAACCATCACCGAATTCCCGAATATGCCTGACCCGCGCGGCGGTACATTGATGGACCGGACGGTGATCATTTGCAACACCTCTTCCATGCCGGTGGCGGCGCGAGAGGCATCCATCTATACCGGTATCACCATCAGCGAATATTATCGCCAGATGGGCTACAACGTCTTGTTGATTGCCGATTCCACCTCACGCTGGGCCCAAGCGATGCGTGAGACTTCGGGACGGCTGGAAGAAATTCCGGGCGAAGAGGCGTTTCCGGCCTACCTGGATTCGGCGGTACGGGCACTGTACGAGCGCGCCGGTCTGGTTGAAACCAATGACCATGAGCAAGGCAGCCTGACCCTGATCGGCACCGTATCACCGGCAGGGGGGAACTTCGAAGAGCCGGTGACGCAGTCGACTTTGCGGACCGTTAAAACCTTTCTGGGACTCAGTGCCGAGCGTGCCTACAAGCGTGCCTATCCAGCGGTCGACCCGCTGATCTCCTGGTCGCGTTATCTGAATCAGCTGGGCGACTGGTTCAGTCGAGAGCTGTCGCCTGAATGGGTTGGCAACGTCAAGCGAATGTTGGAACTGTTGCGCGAGGGCGAGCAGATACAGCAGATGATGCAGGTGACCGGGGAAGAAGGGGTGACGCTGGAGGACTATCTCAGTTGGCAAAAGGCGCAGTGTTTGGACCAGGTATATCTGCAGCAGGATGCTTTTGACGATGTGGATGCCTCAACGCCGATCTCGCGTCAGCAGGAGCTGTTCGCACTGTTGCTACAGTGCCTGGACAGCCCGAGAGTCTTTACCGACAAGGAAGAGGTACGCGAACACTTCGTCCGGTTGACCGGTCTGTTCCGCAACTTGAACTACAGTCGTCATGGTGGCCCCGATTACACGCGCTATCGGGGCGAAATTGAACAGCTGGGTGTTATCGGATCAGCACCAGCTCATCCTGTTCGGGACTGAGTGCAATGTGGCGTAGTGGGAAGGCCGGTTCGGCTGTGGCTCGGTCGCTGAAATAAAAACGCAGCGCATTGCGGATGGTGGTGAAAGCGAGCTGGTCCCAGGGGATTTCGTCTTCGCGGAAAAGGCGGCTCTCCAGAGTCTCCTCACTGCTGCCAAACCGTGCTTCGGGTAGGTCGGCCAGATAGATTAACTGGACCTGATTGACATGAATGATGGAAGTCAGCGTATACAGGTGGCGTAATTCGACCCGTGCGCAGGCTTCTTCCAGAGTCTCCCGCAGGGCCGCTTCTTCGGTGCTTTCTCCATTTTCCATATAGCCTGCCGGCAGGGTCCAGTAGCCGTAGCGGGGCTCTATGGCCCTTTTGCACAATAGTATCCGATCACCATGCACCGGCAGACAGCCGGCGATGATGCGTGGGTTTTGGTAGTGAATCATGCCACACTGATTGCAGACATGGCGCTCACGGTTGTCCCCGGCGGGAATGCTGAGGTGGACCGGAGAGCCGCAGTGGCTGCAGTAGTTCATGGTGTCTCCTTGGGGCTGGATCGTGCCTGGTCGGGAGGCAGGCCGACCCGGACTCGCGACGTTTTGATGACAGGGGTATTATAGGCCGACTGGATGTAATCGGGTTGCCCCATGCTAGAACATCTTCGTTTACAGCTACAATCTCACCGCCCCTGGCGGCTGCGTACGCATGGCCGTGAAGCGGGAGTGCTGGTGGCGCTGACCGACTGTGCCGATCCGGAAGTAATTTTAACGTTGAGATCGCCATATTTGTCGACGCACAGCGGCGAAGTTTCTTTTCCTGGCGGCAAACGTGACCCCGGGGACTGCGATGTGCTGGCGACGGCTATACGCGAAGCTGAAGAGGAGATTGCCCTGCGGCCCGGGCAGGTGGATATTATCGGTTCGCTGGGGCAGGTTGTCTCCAAGCACCGCTTACAAGTGACGCCTTGGGTCGGGGTGATCGCCCCGGAACTCAGGTTGACGGCCAATCCGGCCGAAATTGCCGAAATTTACCGGGTTCCCCTCAGTTTCCTGCTGGATCCGACCAACCGTCGGCAGGATCGGTTCGAGTTTGCCGGCAAGACCCGGTTCGTACCGGCCTGGGACTGGCAGGGAGAAGTCATCTGGGGACTGACCGCTTACATCTTGGGCGAACTGTTGAATGTGGGTTTTGATGCTGCGATTCCCATGCGCCCCCGTCCTGAACATTTGGAGAATAGTCATGAATGAATCGCGGGAGACTGACCGCCCCGTTCCCAGTCCTTGTGTCAGCGTATGTGCGCTGGGAGAAGGTGATATCTGTATTGCCTGCCATCGCAGTGGACAGGAGATCAGTCGGTGGGGGAGGATGACCAATGACGAGAAACGGGCCGTATGGGCACTGATCCGACGTCGAGAGCAGGGTGAGGTGGTGTAGCCGGGGGCAGGGCCAGCCTCAAGGGTTGGCCCTGCCAAGCATTCGCTTTGGCCATTAGAGGCTTTCGCGTGCTTTGGCTGTCTTGATCACGCGGACGGTTTTTACCAGGTTATCGCAGATCTGCAGGGTTTCCATGCGGTATCCGGCTACTTCCAGGCAGACATTGGCGTTGGGGATGGACTCCAGAATTTCGGTAATCAGACCGTTCAGCGTTTTCGGACCATCGGTGGGCAGTTTCCAGTTCAGCGCCTTGTTTACTTCGCGGATATAGGCGCTGCCATCAATGAAGAAGCTGCCGTCTTCCTGAGGGTGGATCTCCTGATTCATCTCGTCGTGGTCATTGGACAGCTCGCCGACGATCTCTTCCAGAATATCTTCCAGCGTCACGATGCCTTCAATATCGCCATATTCGTCTACCACCACGCCGATACGGCGGCTTTGTTTCTGGAAATTGAGCAGCTGTGTTTGCAGCGGGGTGCTTTCAGGGACGAAGTAGGCTTCGTGTACCACCTGCATAATGGCGGGTTTGGTGACCTTGCCCTGCTGGATCAGCTGTGCCAGGTTACGCATGTGCAAAATGCCGACGATGTTGTTGATATCGCCGCGGTATACCGGCAGGCGCGTGTGCCCGGTCTTGGACAACAGATCAAGGATCTCGTCCATTTCCATGTCCAGATCGATCCCTTCCACTTCATTACGCGGGATCATGATGTCGTTGACGGTGACTTCGTTCAGTTCCAGCACGCCCAACAGCATGGACTGGTTACGGTGCGGAAGCAGTGAGCCGGCTTCGTGCACGATGGTACGCAACTCTTCGGTGCTAAGGTGCTCGTTTCCGGCTTCGTTGACATTGACGCCGAACAGGCGCAGAAAACCGTTGGTGATGCCGTTGATAATCCAGACCAGCGGGTAGGCCAGCTTCAGCATGGGCTGCAGGATGTAGGAGGCCGGAAAGGCAACCTTTTCCGGATGCAGTGCTGCCATGGTTTTCGGTGACACTTCAGCGAAAATCAGGATGGCCAGGGTCAGGCCGGCGGTCGCGATCATGATGCCGGCATCACCCCAGAGGCGTACGGCGATCACGGTTGCAATGGCCGAAGCCAAAATGTTGACAAAGTTGTTGCCGATCAGGATCAGACCGATCAGGCGGTCAGGGCGTTCGAGCAGGCTGTTGGCCTTGCGGGCCGCGCGGTGTCCGTTTTTCACCAGGTGACGCAACCGGTATCGGTTGAGGGACATCATCCCGGTTTCTGAGCTGGAAAAGAAGGCTGAGCATAAAATCAGCAGGACCAGAATGGCGGTCAGTGTGCTTATCGACGCATCGTCCAAGGGACAAAAACCTTAATTGAATGAGGGATGCTCATTTTCTGGTCAGATGGTGAGGCTGTCAAGCCACAGAGACTACAGCTTCAGTAGTAATTCCAGGACCAGTTTGGAGCCGAAAAACGCCAGCATCAGCAGGACGAAGCCGCCCATTGTCCAGCGAACCGCTGTTCGGCTGCGCCAGCCGAGGAAGTGACGTCCGGCCAGCAGTACGGCATACACGACCCAGGCAAACAGTGACAGCAGGGTTTTGTGGACCAGATGCTGGGCAAACAGGTTGTCGACAAACAGGAAACCGGTGGCCAGGGCAGCACTGAGCAGCAAAAAGCCTGCCCACAGGCTCTCGAACAGCAGGCGTTCCATCATTTGCAGAGGTGGCAGCGAGGCTACCAGGCCGCGAGTATGGTGCTGCTTGAGGGCGGTTTCCTGGCGTGACAGTAGAACGGCTTGTACCGTGGCAATGGTAAACAGGCTATAGGCCAGCAAAGACAGCAGAATATGGGTGAGCAGCCCGCCGGCATAGGGCTTGGGGGTGGAGCCCGTGTCGATGCCGGCAGCCAGCAGGGCGGTAATGGCAGCAAGCGGGAATACACCGATGAACAGGTTGTCCAGCCGTTGACGCAGGCTACTGGCCAGGACCATGCCCACTACGCCCCAGGAAATCAGGGAGCCAACCGGGAAAAAGCTGAGGTCGATACCTGTGGGCTGATGCAACAGCAGGTAAACGCTCCAGCCCTGCAGCAGAAAGCCAGACAGGCCCAGCAGGCGGATGGGCAGGCGCAGCTGCTCCTGGTGGCTGACCGACAAGCGACGCCATTGCAGTCCGGTTGCAGCGATATAACAGAGTGCAGCGATAAGCGTCGTGGTCATCAGCATCCATATTCTCCTCAATGGCGGCTAAGTGTGGCACAAATGCCAGGGGGAGGAAATATAGGTGCCCCCGGAGCGGGGCCTTCTGTATAATATGTCGCCAAAGCGTTTACAGGGTGGGTGCCGGGAGGGTACCGCCGGCAAATAGAGGTATCCGATGTTTGATAATCTGACAGAGCGCCTTACACAGACGTTGCGCTCGGTGACCGGTCAGGCCAAGCTGACCGAAGACAACATCAAGGGCACGCTGCGTGAAGTGCGCATGGCGCTGCTGGAGGCGGATGTTGCCCTGCCGGTAGTGAAGGCGTTCATCAACAGCGTCAAGGAGAGGGCTGTTGGTCAGGAGGTCAGCAAAAGTCTGAGTCCGGGCCAGGTTTTCGTGAAGATTGTCAACGAAGAGCTGGTCAAGGTCATGGGCGAAGCTAACGCCGAGCTTGACCTGGCTACCCAGCCGCCGGCGGTCCTGATGATGGCGGGTCTGCAGGGAGCGGGCAAAACCACTTCCGTCGCCAAGCTGGCGCGTTTTCTGAAAGAGCGCAAGAAGAAAAAGGTGCTGGTGGTATCTGCCGATATCTACCGTCCGGCGGCCATCCGGCAGCTTGAAACCCTGGCGGGCGAGGTGGGAGTTGAGTTCTTCCCGTCCACTGCCGAGCAGGACCCGGTGGATATTGCCGAGGCTGCTATTCAGCATGCCCGCGTTAAGGCCTGTGATGTCCTGATTGTCGATACGGCGGGTCGTCTGCATGTTGATGAAGACATGATGCAGGAGATCAAGCGTCTGCATGCTTCGGTCAATCCGGTGGAAACCCTGTTCGTGGTGGATTCCATGACCGGTCAGGACGCAGCCAACACGGCGCGTGCTTTCAATGAGGTGCTGCCCCTGACCGGCGTCATTTTGACCAAGACGGACGGTGATGCCCGTGGCGGTGCCGCCTTGTCGGTACGGCATATTACCGGCAAGCCGATTAAATTCCTCGGTGTCGGCGAAAAGACCGATGCGCTTGAGCCCTTCCATCCGGACCGTGTGGCTTCGCGTATACTGGGCATGGGCGACGTGTTGTCGCTGATCGAGGAAGCCGAGCACAAAATCGACAAGGACAAAGCGGAAAAATTTGCCAAGAAAATCACCAAGGGCAAAGGCTTCGATCTTGAGGATTTTCGTGAGCAGATCCAGCAGATGCACAGCATGGGCGGCATGATGTCGATGCTGGAAAAATTGCCGGGCATGGGGCAGATGGTGCAGGCTGCGCAGGCCGCGCAAGCGGAAAAGGGGATCCAGCAGATGGTGACCATCATCAATTCGATGACACCGCATGAGCGCCGTCACCCGGATGTCATCAGTGGCTCGCGCAAGCGTCGTATCGCCATGGGGTCGGGGACTCAGATTCAGGATGTGAATCGTCTGCTTAAGCAGCATAAGCAGATGGCCAAAATGATGAAAAAATTCGGCTCAAAGTCAGGCATGAGCAAGCTGGCACGGGGCATGAAAGGAATGATGCCGCCGGGAATGGGCGGTGGTGGCGGTTTTCCGCGTATGTGACCTGTGAGTCTGCTTGAAAACTGATCTTTATGCTTTCAACGGGCGGCATTTTCACGTAAAATTGCCGCCCTGTTTAGTTTGGCCTTCGTTTACCTGGGCAGTTTGGCCGGGGGAGCGGAGAAACAAAAATGATGGGCGATCTTAAAACCCATCCAGCGAAATAAAGGGGTCCAGCGCATGGTCACTATTCGTTTGTCTCGTGGTGGCGCCAAAAAGCGTCCGTTTTATCACATCACCGTAGCCGATTCACGCAATGCGCGTGATGGCCGCTTTATTGAGCGTGTCGGTTTTTTCAACCCGGTTGCCCGTGGTCAGGAAGAGCGTCTGCGCGTGAACCTGGAACGTGTTGAGTACTGGGTTGGCAAGGGTGCTCAGACGTCTGAGCGTGTTGCTCAGCTGCTCAAAGACGCACGCAAGGCAGCAGAGTAAGGTCGGATTCAGACCGTGTCAGTGAACAGTGAAAATACAGAAGATCTGGTCGTACTGGGTCGTTTCACCGCTCCCTACGGCGTGAAAGGGTGGATCAAGGTCTACTCTTACACCGACCCGATGGAGAACGTACTGAACTACAACTCGTGGCAGGTGGAGTGCGACGGGCGTCTGACGCCGGTCAAACTGGAAGCTGGCAAGCGTCACGGGAAAGGTCTGATCGCCAAATTGGCCGGTGTGAATACTCCGGAAGAGGCGCGATTGTGGAATGGGCGCGAAATAAAGGTGCCCGCTTCAGAACTGCCGACACTGGAGACCGGTGAGTATTACTGGAGCCAGCTGGAAAACCTGTTGGTATACACCGAATCCGGCGTGTTGCTGGGTCGGGTAAGCCATCTGATGGAAACCGGTGCCAATGATGTGCTGGTGGTAAAGGGAACAGCCGAGAGCATCGATCGTCAACAGCGATTGATTCCCTGGTTGCCTGATCAGGTGGTGAAAGAGGTTGATCTTGATTCAGGGTTGATGCGGGTCGATTGGGACCCGGATTTCTGATTCATGTGGTTCGGGATTGTAAGCCTGTTCCCGGAGATGCTGGAAGCGGTTACCCGCTACGGTGTCACCGGCCGGGCCGTACGCAACGGCTTGATCGACGTGGAGTGCTGGAATCCCCGTGATTTCACGCATGACCGGCATCGTACCGTAGATGACCGCCCCTACGGCGGAGGTCCCGGGATGCTGATGAAGGTACAGCCGCTGCGTGATGCGATCCAGGCTGCCAAAACGGCCGCAGGCGAAGGTGCCCGGGTGATTTATTTGTCACCGCAAGGGCGTCGTCTGGATCAGGTCGGGGTGTGCGAGCTGGCGGCAAACGACAAGCTGATCCTGGTAGCGGGTCGCTACGAGGGTATCGACGAGCGTTTGTTGCAGAGCGAAGTGGACGAGGAGTGGTCGCTGGGAGATTTTGTGCTCAGTGGCGGCGAACTGCCGGCAATGGTGTTGATGGATGCCGTGGCACGAATGGTGCCCGGGGTGCTGGGACATCAGGACTCGGCGGTGGAAGATTCATTCTTCGAAGGCTTGCTTGATTGTCCGCACTATACCCGTCCCGAGGAGCTGGATGGTCAGCGGGTGCCGGCGGTATTGCTCAGTGGCAATCATGCCGAAATCCGTCGCTGGCGCCTGAAGCAGCAGTTGGGACGGACCTGGGAGCGGCGTCCGGACCTGTTGGACAAGATCAAATTGAACCCGGAACAGCAAGCGTTGTTAAGCGAATATATCCGCGAGGCCCGGGCGGCCGGCGGGAGCAATATCTAGGAGCGAGCAATGAGCAACAAGAGCGCTATTATTCAGCAGATCGAAGCTGAACAGATGAGCAAAGAAGTCCCGGCTTTTGCACCGGGCGACACCGTAGTCGTACAGGTACGCGTAGTAGAAGGCAGCCGTAGCCGTCTGCAGGCGTTCGAAGGCGTTGTTCTGGGCAAGCGTAACCGCGGCCTGAACTCTGCTTTCACCGTACGTAAAATCTCCCACGGCGTGGGTGTTGAGCGTACTTTCCAGACTTACAGCCCGACCGTTGAGCAGATTGAAGTGAAACGTCGCGGTGCTGTGCGTCAGGCCAAGCTGTACTACCTGCGTGAGCGTAGCGGCAAGTCTGCACGTATCAAAGAGAAGCTTAACTAAGCTTGTCTTGGTCGCGACCATTGAAAAGGCAGCCTTCGGGCTGCCTTTTTTGTTGATCTGAGTACTCGCTATTTACGTGGTGAACTCCTAGAATCGCTCTTTCTGAATAGAAACTGAATGGATTATGGAGTGTTGCATGCGCAAGCTAGGGACGTTGCTTGGAGCGCTGGTGTTGGTAACGGCATTGGCGTACGGGCTGTATTGGTATCAGGTCAAAAGCCGAGTGGATGAGCTGGTACAGCAGGCGTCTCCCTTCGCCAGTGTGCAGTATGACGCCATTTATGCGCATCCCGATGGTACCGTTGGTGTTAACGGGCTTCGAGTGTCTCCGCATCCGATGCATGCGCCGTTTGAGGTTGGCCAGGTACGTCTGAATGTAGGCGGTCCCATGGCGCTGATCTTGAGTGGTGATGAGCCTCCGGCAGAGCTGACAGTCAGCTTCAAGGGGTTTGCGCAGAGCCTTGAATCGGGGGTGTACCATGAAATTCAGAAGCAGTTTGATCTTGCACGTGAGGCCAACCCTCTGCATGTCAACCCTGCAGCCCTTGGCTGTGGGTCGATTCGTCAGTTCGATATCAATACCCTGCGGATGATGGGATATCGCGACCTGTTGATGGATGTGGATTTCCATTATCGGGGTGATGAAGTCACGAAGAAGATACACTTCGACACCCGAGTTAATGTCGAAAATATGGGCGATACCCAGATGGAGCTGGTGTTCAGTGCCGATCCACGGCAGTTGAAAACTCCGCTGCAGGCCAGCGGAAATGCTCGTTTGCACAAGGCGTTGCTTGGCTATCGTGATCGCGGTTATAACCAGAGGCTGGTGAACATGTGTGCCATGGAAGCGGAGGTGCGTCCGGCGGATTATCGTGCCCTGCATGTGGAGCTGGTGAATCGCTGGCTGAGTGAAGGCGGGGTCGAGCTGCCGCAGACCTGGCTACAAGCCTATGAAGGCTTGCAGCAGAGTGGTGCGACTCTGACACTGGAAATGAACCCCATCGGTGGTTTTGGCTCGTCGGAATTGGCGATGACACCGGACCCTGATTACATGATCGAAAAGCTCAATCCGACTCTGGTTGTGAATGATACGGCGCTGGATGTTGGTAGCATTGCCTGGGGCGAGCTGGTCCAGCAGCTGGCACAGGCCGGAGATGCGGGGCGAGTGCTGCGTGAGTCCGAGCGGAGACCGTCTGAATCGAGAAGAGAGCCGGCCCCGGCAGTGGATAAGGCGAGTATCGAGACGGTAAAGCCGGCGCTGGTGCCGGAGCCGCAGGTAACAAAAACCGCAAAACGCTTTCGTGAAACACCGGTGGCACAGTTGAAGCGGTACATCGGAGCGCATGTGCGGATCGAAACCTACTTCGGTAACAGAGTGGAGGGGCGTTTGAAAGCGGTTGAGGCCGATGGCGTGCGTGTGGTTCAACGCCTGGCTCAGGGGGTGGCCGAATATCCGCTGGAGCATGACCGGATTCAAAAGGTTGAGGTTTATCGGTGAATGGAGATCGACGTCGTTCGAGTGTGCAGCCACAGCCCGAGGATATGGAGCTGGTCGAGGTCTGGATCAGCGCACTTTGGCTGGAAAAGGGGCTGAGTGAAAACTCCCGGACATCCTATCGGCGGGATCTGTTTCAGTATGCACTATGGCTGAACCAACAGGGTAAAGGGCTACTGCTGGCCGGGCGTACCGAGCTGCAGCAGTATTTGCACTGGCGGCTGGGGGAACAACTGAAAAGCAGTTCCACGGCTCGCCTGTTGTCCTGTCTGCGTGGCTTTTACCGTTATCTGTTGCGTGAAGGACTAATTGTTCAGGATCCGACGCTCAATCTGGATAATCCGCGTAGTGGGCGGCCCCTGCCCAAAACCCTGACTGAGCAGGATGTAGAAACGCTGCTTGGCGCTCCGGATACCGAAGAGCTGTTGGGACTGCGTGACCGTACCATGCTGGAAGTGCTGTATGCTACCGGGCTCAGGGTCAGCGAGCTGATCGCGCTGCAGATGGAGCAGATCAATCGCAGAATCGGCGTGATTCGGGTCGTCGGCAAAGGGGGCAAAGAGCGTTTGGTGCCGGTCGGCGACGAGGCTCTGCTGTGGATTCGGCGCTATCTGCAAAGCGCTCGCCCGCTGCTGATGCGCGATGCCCACGAGGAAGCCCTGTTTTTAAGTCAGCGTGGACAGATGATGACGCGGCAGACTTTCTGGTATCGTGTGAAGCGTTATGCAATGGAAAGCGGCATCGACAAACCGCTGTCACCCCATGTGCTGCGCCATGCCTTTGCGACTCACTTGCTGAATCATGGTGCCGATCTGCGTGTTGTGCAGATGTTACTGGGGCACAGTGACCTGTCGACAACCCAGATTTATACTCATGTGGCCAGTCATCGTTTGCAATCCCTCCACAGTGAGCATCATCCGCGTGGCTAGGAACTAAAACGACCGGTGCAGGTCACAGGCATATAACCCGATTTTTACTGAGGCTCTCATGCGATCTACCACTCTGACATCGGCAATGATGCTGGTCCTGACAGGTTCTGTCTGGGCGGCTGACAGCGCCGAAGACAATATCCGCCAGCAATTGAACAAGGTCGACAGTCGACTGCAGCTGCAAAGCGTTGAGCCGGCGCCGATCGCCGGATTGTACGAAGTCATGCTCAGCAGTGGTGAAACCCTGTATGCCGACATGGACGGACAGTACCTGCTGGCGGGTCAGCTGTTCAAAGTGGATACCGAGAAGGGGTTGGTCAATTTGACCGAGCAGAAGCGCAACCAGGCGCGTCAGGCGGCGGTTGATGGGTTGGACGAAGCCGATATGGTGGTGTACAAGCCGGAAGGAGACGTCAAGGCCAGTCTGTACGTCTTTACCGATGTGGACTGCCCCTATTGCCGCAAGCTGCATGAGGAAGTACCCGCGCTGAACAAGATGGGAGTACAGGTCAATTACCTGGCCTTCCCGCGTGGCGGCCCCGGCTCTGCGGCGCACAAAAAGATGCAGACCATCTGGTGTGGTACCGAAGACTCACGTCGTGAGCGTATGGACTCCATCAAGAATGGTGAGCGTCTGGATGAGGAAAGCTGTGACAACCCGGTACTTGATCAGTACATGCTGGGGCAGAAACTGGGTGTAACCGGTACACCGGCCCTGATTACCGATGACGGTACCTTGTTGCCGGGCTACATGCCGGCGGCGCGTCTGCAGCAGATTCTGGAACTGGACTGAGCTGCAGCCGGGAAAAACCCTGATGAGGAAGGCGGGCATACATAGTGTATGACCCGCCTTTTCGCTATAATGGGGGCCGTTTTTTGGCCGCCCGTCGGCGGTAATTGATCTGACCGAACTAGCTGCGAGGTGTTGGCTTGAAACCTGTAAAAGTAGGGATCTGTGGTCTGGGAACCGTCGGTGGCGGTACCTTCAATGTCCTGACGCGTAATGCGGAAGAAATTTCTCGGCGTGCCGGACGCCATATCGTGATTGAGCAGATCGCGATGCGTCGTGATAACCCCGCCTGTGATACCAGCGGCATGCAGACAACCACGGATATCTTCGAGGTGGCAACCAACCCCGAGATCGATATCGTCATCGAACTGATCGGTGGCTATGACACCGCGCGTGATCTGGTCATGACCGCGATTGAAAACGGCAAGCATGTCGTAACCGCCAACAAGGCGCTGATTGCCGTGCATGGCAACGAAATTTTCGAAGCGGCGCAGGAAAAGAACGTCATGGTCGCTTTTGAAGCGTCTGTGGCTGGCGGTATCCCGATTATCAAGGCGATCCGTGAAGGCCTGGCAGCCAACCAGATCAATTGGCTGGCCGGCATTATCAACGGCACCGGCAACTTCATCATGACCGAAATGCGTGAAAAGGGCCGCGAGTTTGCCGACGTGTTGCAGGAAGCTCAGGATCTGGGTTATGCCGAAGCCGACCCGACCTTCGACGTTGAAGGCATCGATGCCGCGCACAAGCTGACCATCCTGTCCTCGCTGGCATTCGGTATCCCGCTGCAGTTCAGCAAGGCATATACCGAAGGCATCAGCAAGATTACCCCGCAGGATATCCAGTATGCCGAAGAGCTGGGTTATCGCGTCAAGCATCTGGGCATCACCCGCCGCACGGACAAGGGGATCGAATTGCGTGTTCACCCGACCCTGATTCCGAAGGATGTTCTGCTGGCCAACGTCAATGGCGTGATGAATGCCGTGCTGGTGGATGGTGATGCGGTTGGCCAGACTCTGTATTACGGTCCGGGCGCCGGAGCTGAAGCCACCGCATCGGCGGTGGTTGCCGACGTAGTGGATGTGGTGCGCACCCTGACCGCCGACCGAGACAACCGTGTGCCGCACCTGGCGTTCCAGCCGTCTGCGTTGTCCGACGCGCCGGTGCTGCCGGTGGATGAAACCACCAGCGCCTACTACCTGCGCCTGCAGGCCGTTGAACGTCCGGGCGTTCTGGCCTACGTAACCCGAATCCTGGGTGAAAAAGGCATTAATATCGAAGCGATTATCCAGAAACAGACGACGGAAGCGCAGGTGCCGGTGATCATGCTCACCCAGCGCGTGGAAGAGCGGATGATGAACGAAGCGATTCGCGAGATCGAGGCGTTGCCGGATATCCTCGGCGAAATCGTCCGTATTCGTGTTGAGCAACTGGCTGACTGAGGACTCTGTAATGAACTATATCTCTACCCGCGGCCAGGCGCCGAAGCTTAAATTCGCCGATGTGCTGCTGGCCGGTCTGGCCAGTGATGGCGGCCTCTATGTGCCGGAAACTCTACCGACCTTCTCCAAGGACGAGATCGCTTCCTGGGCCGGCTTGTCCTACGCCGAGCTGGCGTTCAAGGTGATCAAGCCGTTCGTCGATGACTGCATCAGCGAGGCGGACCTCAAGCGCATGATTGATGAGACCTACGCGGGTTTCAATCACAGTGCGGTTGCGCCGCTGAAGGAACTGGGCACCAACGAGTGGGTGCTGGAGTTGTTCCATGGCCCGACGCTGGCGTTCAAGGACTTCGCGCTGCAGCTGCTGGGTCGCCTGATGGATCATGTGCTGGCCGAGCGTGGCGAGCGTTTGGTGATCATGGGCGCTACCTCCGGTGATACCGGTTCTGCTGCCATCGAAGGCTGTCGCCATTCCGAGCACCTGGATATCTTTATCCTGCACCCCCACCAGCGGGTGTCAGAAGTACAGCGTCGCCAGATGACCAGTATTCTGGAAGACAATGTGTTTAACGTCGCGCTGGAAGGCAACTTCGACGATTGCCAGCAGATGGTTAAGGACAGCTTCGCCGATCAGGGCTTTCTTAATGGCCTGAAACTGGGAGCGGTCAATTCCATCAACTGGGCGCGCATCATGGCCCAGATCGTCTACTATTTTTCGGCTGCGCTGGCCGTGGGTGGCCCGCACCGCCCGGTGTCCTTCTCCGTGCCGACCGGCAACTTCGGTGATATCTTTGCCGGTTACCTGGCCAAGAAAATGGGCTTGCCGATCGAGCAGCTGGTGGTGGCGACCAACCGTAACGATATTCTGCACCGCGTGATCAGCGGCAATGATATGTCCAAGGGTGAACTGGTGCATACGCTGTCACCGTCGATGGATATCATGGTGAGTTCCAACTTCGAACGCCTGCTGTTTGATGTGTATGACAATGACGGAGCGGCGATTAGCGATCTGATGGCACGCTTCAAGTCTGAGTCCGTTCAGCTGGACCCGGTGCGCTGGGAGCAGGTGCGAGCACTGTTTGACAGCTATGCGGTCAACGACGACACCACCTGTGACGTGATCAAGGATGTGCACGCCGAAACAGGCTACCTGCTGGACCCGCATACGGCGATTGGCGTCAAGGCTGCCCGCGAATGCTGGCGCAACAAGTCAGTGCCGATGATTACCCTGGCGACTGCGCATCCGGTCAAGTTCCCTGAGCCGGTGGTCAAGGCGGGACTGGAGTCACCGCAGCTGCCGGCACACATGGCCAACCTGTTTGAACGTGAAGAGCGCTACGAAGTGCTGGCCAATGATCTGTCCACTGTCCAGGCCTTTGTTGCCGGACATGTGCACCGCGACTGATCTCTGACGGTTTCGACCGTTCGGGCGGGGCGACTGTTGTCCGCTCCGCCTGTCAATACCTGCCTGTTGTCACCCGCTGGACTGTTCTGCATGAGTGTATCCGCCCCGATCATTGCGCAACGTGCGCTGTCGATTGACCCTGCCCACCCGGGCCTGTCCGGCCTTGATCCCGTCCTGGCGCGTGTCTATGCCGCACGCGGCATCGATAACCCGGAACAGTTGGGGCGTCGGCTGCAGGAGTTGCTGCCCGACAGCCAGATGAAGGGTGTGCCGGCAGCGGTTGAGCGCCTGCTGAGGGCGCTTGAACAGCAACAGAAAATTCTGATTGTTGGTGATTTCGACTGTGACGGTGCGACCAGCACGGCGGTGGCGCTGTTGGGGCTGCGCATGCTGGGTGCCGCCGATGTGGATTATCTGGTGCCGAACCGTTTCGAATACGGTTACGGGTTGAGCCCGGAAATCGTCGAAGTGGCAGCTCAGCGTGCTCCTGACCTGGTCATTACCGTGGATAACGGTATTTCCAGTATCGAGGGCGTCGACCGGGCCAACGCGCTGGGCATCGATGTTCTGGTGACGGACCATCACCTGGCGGGTGCCGAGTTGCCGGCGGCCTGCGCCATTGTGAACCCGAATCAGCCGGGGTGCGAGTTTATCGCCAAATCGACCTGTGGCGTCGGCGTGATCTTTTATGTCCTGATTGCCTTGCGCAGGGCTTTGCATGCGCAAGGCCGCTTCGGAGCGCAGGCACCGAATCTGGCCGACTTATTGGACTTGGTGGCGCTGGGAACGGTGGCCGATGTGGTGCCGTTGGAACGGAACAATCGGGCTCTGGTATGGCAGGGACTGCAGCGGATTCGTGCCGGCAAGGCGCGTCCCGGTCTGTTGGCGCTGATCGAAGTGTCGGGACGGCGTCGTGACCGGATAGTGGCCAGCGATCTGGGCTATGCTATCGCGCCCCGACTGAACGCGGCCGGGCGCCTGGAAGACATGTCGATCGGCATCGAATGTCTGCTGGAAGAAAACTATGATCGCGCTTTGTCGATGGCACGTGATCTGGATGAATTGAATCGTGAACGTCGGGGCATCGAGCAGGAAATGCAACAGCAGGCACTGGACCTGCTGGGGCAGCTGAGTCTCAAAGATGAGCACCGTCTGCCATTTGGCCTCTGTCTGTATGACGAGCATTGGCATCAGGGGGTTATCGGTATTCTGGCATCACGTATCAAGGAACGCGTTTATCGTCCGGTGATCGCGTTTGCGCCGGGCGATGAGGGGGAGATCAAGGGATCGGCCCGCTCAATTAACGGCTTTCATATCCGCGACGGCCTGGATGCGGTGGCGGCGAAGCACCCCGGGTTGCTGAAAAAGTTCGGGGGGCACGCCATGGCGGCGGGGCTGACGATCGCGGCGGATGACCTGACCGCGTTCAGTGAAGCTTTTGATGACGAAGTGCGGCGCCAGCTGGACGCTGATGATTTGACGCAGCGGATTTTGACTGATGGCGAGCTGCCGGAAGCCTCGTTTTCCATGGAACTGGCGGAAGCCTTGCGTCATGCCGGCCCCTGGGGGCACCAGTTCCCCGAGCCTCTGTTCGAAGGGCGCTTTCATCTGCTGCAACAGCGCATTGTGGGGCAGCGTCACTTGAAGCTGGTGGTGATGCCGGAAGGTGGTACGTTGGCACTGGATGCCATTGCATTCAATGTCGATACTCAGGTGTGGCCCGATGACGGCGTTCAGAAAGTGCGTCTGGTGTATCGCCTGGACGTGAATGAATTTCGCGGTCAACGCACACTGCAATTGATGGTGGATTGGCTTGGGGCGGATCCGGTTTGATGACACGACGGAGTATGTCGTTTTCGCGGCGGTTGGGCTAGGATACGCGCCCCGTTTAATGCCAACGATAACCGGCCCGATTCCGGCCGAGGAGTAATCATGCACGAACTCACACTGGAAGAACTGACCGCACTGCTGAACGTATTCGAGCGTGCCGGCACCAGTCGGGATGGGGTGGAATCCGATCTGTTGACCCGTCTCAAGGCTGCTCATGCCGAGCGCAGCGAGCTGGAGAGCCTGGACTTTGATGATTGCCTGGGCGGTGCCTGCAAACTCTGACTGGCGGCCGGAACTCGATCCGCGTTAAAGCAGACCCGGAATGCCCCGCCAGGTATCAGGCGGGGTATTTTTTCCTGTTTTCAGCTGGCCGCGATGGCCTCGAACAGGTTCTCAATCACACTGTCGAGAGGTTTTCATGTACTACATTGGAGCTCATGTCAGCGCTGCCGGGGGAGTGGAAAATGCTCCGCTGAATGCCGCCAGAATCGGGGCCAACGCCTTTGCGCTGTTCACCAAAAATCAGCGTCGCTGGGACGCCAAGCCGCTGACCGGCAAAAGCATCAAGGCCTTCAAGGCCAACTGCGAGCGTTTGGGCTTCGGTGCCGACCAGATTCTTCCGCATGACAGCTATTTGATCAATCTGGGACACCCGGAAGCGGATGCGCTGGACAAATCTCGTAACGCCTTTCTGGACGAGATGCAGCGTTGCGAACAACTGGGACTGAAACTTCTGAATTTTCATCCGGGCAGTCATCTGCGCAAGGTCGATGAAGCCACCTGTCTGAGTACCATTGCGGCCTCGATCAATCAGGCGTTGGCCAACACCGAGGGTGTGGTTGCCGTGATTGAAAACACGGCGGGACAGGGCTCGAATCTGGGCTTCCGTTTCGAACAGTTGGCGGCCATTATCGAGCAGGTCGAAGATCGCTCGCGTGTGGGTGTCTGCCTGGATACCTGTCATACCTTTGCCGCCGGCTATGATCTGCGTACAGCAGAAGCCTGTGAGCACACCTTTGCCGAGTTTGAGCGGCTGATCGGTTTCGAATATCTGCGCGGCATGCACTTGAACGATTCCAAGGGCGGGCTGGAGAGTCGTATCGACCGTCATCATAGTCTGGGGCAGGGCGAAATTGGCTGGGCGCCGTTTGAATACATCATGCAGGACCCACGCTTTGAAGGTATTCCGCTGGTTCTGGAAACGATCGAGCCGGAAATTTGGGCGGACGAAATCCAGCAGCTACGGGCACTGGCTGCTGCCTGATGGAGGATGCTCGGCCACGCGTTGGGCTCGCCTGGTGGCGGTGGTATAGTCGCTGTTTGATTCAAGAGTACCAAGGTGAACCCTATGTCCCCTGTCTGGAATCCCGTATTTGATCAGCGTGATGTGCGCCTGGAACAGGATGAGCCGCTGTACAACGGCTTTTTCCGTTTACACCGGTTGACGCTCAGTCATCCCCTTTTTGAAGGTGGTCGCGTGAGCATTCAGCGCGAAATGCTTGATCGTGGCAATGCCGTTTGCGTATTGCTGTACGACCCTGCAGCGGATGCGGTAGTTTTGGTGGAGCAGTTCCGTGCCGGGGCGGTGGGCAAGGTGGACAGCCCCTGGTTACTGGAACTGGTGGCCGGCATGGTCGAGCCGGGCGAGTCGGCGGAAGCGGTTGCACGGCGAGAAAGCCTGGAAGAAGCCGACATGGAGTTAGGCCGGATTTTTCCGATTACCGGTTACTTTCCCAGCCCCGGTGGTTGCGATGAATGGATCGATCTGGTTTGTGCTCTGGTCGACTCAGGAACGGCCGATGGCGTACACGGGCTGGAAAGCGAAGGGGAAGATATCAAGGTCCACGTGCTCTCGAGGGCCGCTGCCTTTGCGCTGGTATGTAACGGCCAAGTCAATAATGCGGCCGCCATCATTGCACTGCAATGGCTGGAACTGAATCATGGACGACTGCAATCCATGCAGGTGTCCCATGAAACGTAAGTATGTGCCCGATCTTAAGCGGCAGATGGCGCAGGGGGAAGCCAACTACCTGCGTTTGATGAAGCTGCTGCCGGACCTGGATGACTGTGATCGGCGCGATTTCCAGGTCGTCGTGGAAAACCAGCGGGCGGTGGTCAGTCTGGTGGTGGATGAACGCTTTACCTACACTACCAGTGTGGTCGTGTCCCAGCGCTATGAAAATGCTTCTGACTGGCTGACGGCCCCTAAACTGGTCGTGCGTCTGTACCATGATGCTCGCGTTGCCGAAGTGATCTGCGCACGTCAGCGGCGTCAGTTGTCCGGTGTCTATCCTTACCCCAATCGGCAGATGCGCCAGCCGGATGAAAAGGCTCAGTTGAATGCGTTTTTGGGCGAGTGGCTGGGCCATTGTCTGGCGCATGGTCAGCAACTGGAAGAGGTGTTTGCCAGGTGAGTGTACGCCTGCTGCAGCTGAGTGATTGCCATTTGCCGGCGCAGGCGGGCCAGAGGGTTCATGGCCGAGATGCTGATGCCGGGCTGGCGGCGCTGGTAGCCCGACTGCTGGAGTTGCCGCCATTCGACCATATTCTGTTGAGCGGCGACCTGGCACATCATTCTGGCTCTGACGCTTACCTCCGCCTGTTGCAGCTGATCGAACCCCTGGCGGGAGAGCGCCACTGGCTACCTGGTAATCATGATGATATTGACTTGATGCGAGCGGTGGACAAGGGTGGCAAACTGGGGTGTAAAGAGGTCATGCTGGACAGTCGATGGACCCTGTTGCAGCTGGATACCACCGCGCGGCCGGATGGGCGCGGCAGTGGCGCGCTGGCCGGTGCGGAGCTGAACTGGCTGCAGGAGCGGCTGTCGGCACTACAGGACCGGTATCTGTTATTGGCGCTGCATCATAATCCGGTTGCCACCGGCAGTCGCTGGCAGGATGAAATTCGATTGGGTAACCCGGAGGCGCTGCAGAGGCTGCTGGAGCAGGCACCTCAGGTGCAAGGGCTGGTATGCGGTCATGTACACCAAGCCCTGACCCTTCAATTTGTCCACCGCCCCTTGTGGTCGGCCCCTTCGACGCTGGTGCAGTTTGCTCGCGGATGTGAGACCTTCACACTGGAAACTGACCCTGAGTTATCCACACCCGGCTGTCGCTGGTATGAACTGGAGGCGGATGGCAGCATACAGGCACATGAAGTATGGTTATCCACAGGTTTCGAGGAGAAATGGCCGCATGTCTGAGCCGGTTATTATCTATGTGCACGGTTTCAACAGTTCACCGCAATCGGTCAAGGCGCAGCTGCTGCAGCGCGCCATGCAGGGATGTGAATGGACAATACGGGTACCGGCATTGTCACACTGGCCACGGCAGGCGATGGCGCAGCTGCAGGCCGAGATTGATGCGGCGAACGGGCCCGTAACCCTGGTGGGCAGTTCGCTGGGAGGGTATTACAGTACCTGGCTGGTAGAGCACAATCCCGAGCTGCGTGCGGTCCTGGTCAATCCGGCAGTTTACCCTTTCCGGCTGCTGGAAGAATGGTTGGGACACAATACCAACTTGTACACAGCGGATCATTATGAGTTGACCACCGAGCATCTGGCCCAGCTGAAAGCGCTGCATTGTCCACAGCTTGATGATCCGTCCCGCTACCTGCTGCTGGTGCAGACGGCGGATGAAACGATTGACTACCGTGAAGCGGTGGATAAGTACGCTGCCTGTGCTCAGTTTGTACAGCCCGGCGGCAGTCATGGATTTGAACAGTTCGAGGCGCTGATACCGGCCATTCGGGCTTTTGCCAAAGGTCATCTGGACCTGCCCGAGCCTTTGCCGCTGCCTGCAGCCTCTCTCTGAACAGGAAGATTCGATGTCGAAGCAATACAACGCCGGAGCAATAGAAGTTCTCAGTGGTTTGGACCCGGTGCGTCGGCGCCCCGGCATGTATACCGAGACGGACCGCCCGAACCATCTGGCACAGGAAGTGATTGATAACTCTGTTGACGAGGCGCTGGCCGGTCATGCCCGGCAGATCGAGGTGTGCCTGCATGAGGATGGCTCGCTGAGCGTGTCTGACGACGGGCGCGGCATGCCGGTGGATATTCACCCGGAAGAGGGCGTCAGTGGGGTCGAACTGATTCTGACCCGCCTGCATGCCGGCGGCAAATTCAGCAACGACAACTACAACTTCTCCGGCGGTCTGCATGGTGTAGGGGTATCGGTCGTCAACGGGTTGTCAAAACTGCTGAACGTGGAAATCAAGCGTGGTGGCCAGGTGTACCGCATCGGTTTTGCCGACGGCGACAAAGTGTCAGAGCTGGAAGTGGTCGGCACATGCGGCAAGCGCAACACCGGGACTCAGGTGCGCTTTTTACCCGACCCGAAATATTTTGACAGTCCCCGTTTCAGTGTACCTCGGCTGAAGCACAATTTGCGTGCCAAGGCCGTACTCTGTCCGGGGCTCAAGGTTATTTTCACGGACCTGAGCGGTGGTACCAAGGAACAGGAGGAGTGGTATTACGAGGATGGTCTGGTGGCTTACCTGCGTGGTACGACTCAGGTGTATGAAACCTTGCCACAGGAGCCTTTCAGCGGCAGCCTGAAGGGCGAAGAAGATGCTGTTGAATGGGCGGTGCAGTGGCTGGCCGATGGCGGTGAAGTTACGGCGGAAAGTTATGTGAACCTGATTCCCACGGCTCAGGGCGGTACACACGTCAACGGTATGAGGACCGGTCTGCTGGACGCCATGCGTGAATTTTGTGAGTTCCGCAATCTGCTGCCCCGTGGCGTCAAGCTCAGCCCGGACGATATCTGGGATCGTTGCTGCTATATCCTGTCGGCCAAGGTTCAGGACCCACAGTTTGCGGGGCAAACAAAGGAACGGCTTTCGTCACGTCAGATTGCGGCGTTTATTGCAGGCGCGATCAAGGATGCATTCTCGCTGTGGCTGAACAGCAACGTGGAAGAGGGCGAAAAACTGGCCGAGCTGGTAATTGCCAGCGCGCAGCGCCGGATGAGAGCCGGACGCAAGGTGGTGCGCAAAAAAGTGACCCAGGGACCGGCGTTACCGGGCAAGCTGGCGGACTGCTCCGGTGCGGATGCCAGTCAGTCGGAACTCTTTCTGGTCGAGGGCGACTCGGCCGGGGGATCGGCGAAGCAGGCCCGCAATCGTGAATTCCAGGCGATCATGCCGTTGCGGGGCAAAATTCTGAATTCCTGGGAAGTCGATCCGGCCGAAGTGTTGGGCTCGCAGGAAATTCATGACATCTCGGTGGCAATCGGCGTTGACCCCGGTTCCGACAAGCTGGAGGGACTGCGCTACAACCGTATCTGTATTCTGGCGGATGCGGACTCGGACGGGCTGCATATTGCGACTCTGCTGTGTGCTTTGTTCGTGCGTCATTTCCGGCCGCTGGTGGCAGCCGGACATATTTATGTAGCCATGCCGCCGCTGTACCGTATCGATTTCGGCAAGGAGGTGTATTACGCCCTGGACGATGCGGAAAAGGACGGGGTCGTTGAGCGTATTCGGGCCGAACGCAAGAACGCCAAAATCGGCGTGCAGCGTTTCAAGGGGCTGGGCGAGATGAATCCGCTGCAACTGCGGGAGACCACCATGTCGCCGGATACCCGTCGCCTGGTACAGCTCACCCTGGAGCGTGGTGACGAAACAATGGAAATCATGGACATGCTGCTGGCGAAAAAGCGGTCCGGTGACCGCAAACGCTGGCTGGAACAAAAGGGCAACCTGGCGGAAGTGATCTGACGCGGGACAAGGTTGTGCGGGACAAACAAAAACGCCGGGCAATGCCCGGCGTTTGCGTTCAAGTCACAGGTGTTTAACGAGGAACATAGTTGAACAGAGCTTCACGGTCATCGTCACTGTAGAGGCAGCGGAAACCCTGTTCGGTCGGCAGCATCAGGCACTGGCTATTGACCAGTTCATCCTGATTCCACTCGTCTTCACAGCTGCTGCGGCTTTCAGCCTTGGTCTGCATGACATCGAGGCGGTTGCCCTGCTGGCTCCAGGTATACTCGGAACGGTAGATTTCGCAGCCATCAACCTCATAGGTGTAAGAGCCGGTCTTATCGTCGCGAATCTCCTCGGTACCCAGGGCTTCGCCAGAGGCGCAGTCGTAGGTCTGGTCCATCAGCGTATAGGTGCCCACCGGATTGATGGGGAGCTGAGAGGAGGTATCCAGCAGCATGTTGATGTCGGTATTCACGCCTTGATCGATGACACCGATCGTGTAGTCGATGTTGAGACCCTGACTGCGCAACATGTGTGACAGTTGCGCCTGAGCTACACAACCGCTGGTACCCGGCATGCCGGTATTCATTTCACTGGCAAGCTCGGGCGGGATGGCATCCAGCAGGTCGGCAAAGCGGGTATAGTCGGCTGAGAGCTGGAACAGGCCGTTGGGCTCCAGGGATTCTTCCTTCAATGCATTGACGGCTGCCTGGGCTTTTTCGCCGGCGAAAGCCACCAGGTGGTTGCCTTGCATGCCGGCCTTGAGGCTCAGCCCCGGTGCGACGAAGGACAGATCAACGTCGGCCAGGCTGCCATCCGTCGGGATCTGGATCTGCTGACCCAGTGGCGACATGGCCAGCATGCCCAGCAGTGGCTGCGGATTGCTGGTGGCGACACTTACCAGGAAGTCATAGCTGGACGGAATCGGCTTGTTGGCATCCAGTTGCAGGTCGTACAGGGAGAAACCGGCGCCCTTGGAGCCCTGAATCATCCCCGTGAACATGCCCAGCATGGCCGGGTTTGCGCCGCTGAGGTCGTTCTGAATACGGCGAATGTGGTCACAGCTGGATTCGGTTGCGGTCGCCTTGTTGAACAGGGTCGTGGCAGCCGGAACCAGATTGTCGATATCCAGGCCAATGCCGAAGCCAAGCATCTGTCCGTCGGAGTGACGAGTATGGCTCGGAACGTGGCCGCGCATGGACGACAGTGTCTCAACCACTTCGGCATTTTTGATTTCCAGCACGGAGCGGTTGTTCATTTCCAGCTGGTTGCCATTCAGGGTGCTGGTCGTACCGGAAACGGCGCGTGGTACCTGGGCGACCAGGTCCAGCAGTTCGGTTCGGCAGGCTGCATCCATTTCCTGGGCGGGCAGCGGCTTTTCCAGAGCTGTCAGCAGGGCGCTGAGGTCTTGTCCAAAACCGTTGCTTTCCGGCTGCAGGATGCCTTGGGTCAGGCGGTGGAAATGCAGGATCGCCTGCATGCTGGTATCGAACTTGTAAGTTTTCTGCAGTTGTTCAAGCTCGCCGCTGTCAGCCAGAGACTTCGCCGGTTTGACCAGTGCCAGACGCTGTTTCTGGTCTGCTTCCTGATCGAGGAAGTGGAAGGCGGTGATAGTGGCAATGCCGTCACGAACATTGACCGCCAGCTCCAACAATTTTTCGTCTTCCGGGCTCAGACGCCAGAGTTTGACCGCTGTTTCGCCAATGCTCACCTCGCGAGGCTGCAGACCGCTTTCGGCAGATGCCTGTTCCAGTGCCTGCCAGAACTTGCTTTCATCCTTCAGACCGAAACGGACAACGGGTACCATGCCATCCATGTAGATGGCCTGAGGTTGGGTCATGTCAAGGCCGTAGAATTCGGCCATGTCGCCATAGGTGCCCGAGTGGCTGATGAAGTCGGTCAGCAGGGTCGCGCCAAAACGGCCCTGCGGGGACTGGTTGCCGCTGCTGCGTCGCAGCTCGTCCAGCAATGCTTTGGTCTGGAACTGGGAGTTGGCCATCAGCGGCAGTTGTTGCAGGTATTCCATCTGTTTGGCGTCGGCATGGCCTCCGGCATACAAGATGGTGTCCGCCGGGATGTAGGCTGTCAGTGGTTCACTGCTGGTGATGCTGCCAATGCCGCCCAAGCCGCTGCCGTTGTCACCGAACCAGCCCTGTTGCCAGGCAATACCTGCGCCTGCGACCGCGACCAGTACACCCGCACCTATCCATTTTTGCATCCGTTTCTCCATCGTACTCGGGTTATGAATTCTGCAGCGACCGGCCTGAAACTGCCGTGCCTGCGTAAGGGGCAAAGCATAACATCAAGTGAAAACAGGCTATAGTAGAGAACAGCTAAAACTGTGAAGGAAGGGCGATGAAAGCCGCCGGTATACGGGTGTTCAGCCATCTGCTATTGCCACTGCTGGTATCACTGTCACCGCTTGCCGTCATGGCGGATGAGATGGCAGTACGCCTGCAGGCCTTGATGACAGCTGGGCAACGCGGTGAGCTGCCCGGGGTCGATATAGAGCAGTGGCCCGAGTTGCAGCGTTTGTATGCCAATCAGAATGGGCGGTTGATCTGGTCTGATCACAGGGGATCTCCCCGGATGGAACGGCGTCAGCAGCTGGCTGCCTGGCTTGGGCGTGCCTACACTCAGGGGCTGGATCCCGCCGCCTATGGCGGTCAGCGGATGCGTCTGGTGTCTGTGAAAGGGAGCCCGATACCCGTGTTCAGCAGCGAAATACTGTTGAACGACCTGTTGATGAGTGCCGCGTTCATGCGGCTGGCCAGTGATCTGTCTGGCAGCGGGATTGACCTGGCCCTAATTGATCCGTTGTGGCGGCTGCCGGCCAAGTCGCTGGATTCGGTGGCGTTGCTGTCTCGGCTGGAGCAGGGTAGCAGCGTTGACCAGTTGCTCGGCGATCTGCTGCCGCGCTCGGCAGAGTATGAACGGTTGGTGGCGCTGCATGCGAAGCTGGCGCAGCAGACGCGGCGGCCATACCAGTCGCTGCGCCTGCCGAATGCCGTGCTGCATCCGGGAGATCGGCATGTCGATGTTACCGTTTTGCGTGAGGGGCTGGTTCGATTGGGGTTGCTGGCTCCTGAAGTTGATAGGGCGGATGAGTTATACACGCCACAGGTGGCTGATGCGGTACGCCGTTATCAACAGCGGGAAGGGCTGGAGGTTGATGGCATCTACGGGCCGGAAACCCGTGCTCTGATGCTGCTTAGCCCGGTTGAGCGACGCCAGCGCGTGCGGGCGAATCTGGCCCGCTGGCGAGCGTTGCCCAGCGCGTTGGGTGAACGTTACCTGCTGGTGCGGACGGCGTCGTACAGTCTGGACCTGGTAGAACAGGGCCAGGTGGTGGCACGTCATGCGGTGATCAGCGGGCGGCCGCAACGACCGAGCCCGTCCTTTGTCGCTGAAATGAACAGCCTGACCGTCAATCCCTACTGGAATGTTCCGTTCCGGCTGGCGGTTGAAGATCTGCTGCCCAAGCAGCAGCGTGACGCCCGCTATTTCGAGCGCCAGGGAATCGAAGTACTGGCGCGGCAACAGGGGCAGTGGGTTCCGGTCGACAGTACAACAGTTGACTGGACGGCGGTCTCGCGCCGGAACTTCCACTATTTGTTGCGGCAGCGTCCCGGGCCGCAGAACAGTCTGGGGAAGATACGTTTCGGCATGGCCAATCCCTACAGTATTTTCCTGCATGACACGCCGCAGCAGTCTCTGTTTGCCCGGCGCTCTCGCGATATCAGTTCAGGGTGTATTCGCGTGCGGGAGATCGACCGTTTGGCCCAGACCCTGCTGGACGATACGCCGTTGTCCGCCGCGCTGACCACCGACCGCCCTCGTGATCTGATGCTGCCCCGGCCTCTGCCGGTCTACCTGGTATATTTGAGTGTCTGGGTGGATGAGGACCGTCAGGCATACTACTACCCGGATGCCTATGGTCTCGATGCGCGGATGGTCGAATTTCTGGGCCCTCTGCCTGTGCCACTGGGTGAGAATAGAGACGGACCTTAAAATATGCTCCAAAAGTAGTCAGATCCGATGCGGTAGAGTAGAATTCTCGATCTGTTTGTATTTTGTACAGTAGTTCATCTTTCGAGGTTCCCTATGCTGTTGACGCCACGTCGTTCCGAGTGCTCCGAAACCGATGGCCCGGAGTGCCGTTTACGCCGTCGCCTGATTGGTGGGCTGGTCGGTTCGGCAGCCCTGTTCCACCTGCCGGCCGCCCGCGCCAATATTGCTGCCTTGTCTGGACGGGAGTTGATGTTGGATCATCTGCATACCGGCGAACAGCTGAGTACGACCTATTGGGTCGAAGGGCGATATATCAGCACCAGCCTGGCGCAGATCAATCACCTGTTGCGGGATTTCCGTACCGGTGAAGAGCATCCGATCGACCCGAAACTGCTGGACCTGTTGCACCGCCTGCGGCGATTGACCGGTAATAGCAATCCCTTCCAGATCATATCCGGCTACCGTTCACCGAAAACCAATGCACAGCTGCGATCTGCCAGCGGCGGTGTTGCCAAGAAAAGCCTGCATATGCAGGGAAGGGCGCTGGATATTCGCCTGCCGGGCACCGCCCTGAGTGAGCTGCACCGGCTGGCTTGTGAGGCCAAAGTGGGCGGGGTCGGCCTTTATACCCGCTCCAACTTTGTGCATATCGATACTGGACGGGTACGTTACTGGGGCAGTTGAGTCGACTGAATACTGTTCAGCCGACTTTTCAGGCTGGCCACGGACAGCTCTCCCAGGTGGCTGTCCTGCAATTGGCCATGGGCATCAATGAACAGGGTTGTCGGTAACGCACGAGAACCGTAGTGCAGGCCCAGCTGGTTCTGCTGATCCAGCAGCACATGTCTCAGTTCGACGCCCAGTTGCTCCAGAAAGGCCTCCACGGTTGCACTGTCTTCGCCCAGGTTGGCAAACAGAAACTGAATCTCGGGGTAATCATGCTGGGCCTGTTCCAGCACCGGCATTTCGCGGACACAGGGCGGGCACCAGCTGGCCCAGATGTTGAGGACAATCGGATGACCGGTGTAGTCCTGCAGGTTGACCTGATGGCCGGCGGGTGTCATCAGCGCCATATTGGGCAGGGAACGGGTACTTTTCTGGATCTGGGCCAAGGGGATTGCCGTGCTGCCCCAGACCAGTGCGCCGGTGGCAAGTGCGACACTCAATGGGCGACGCAGAGCCGGTTGCCGCCACAGGTAGACGGCGCTGCAGAGAAGGCCACCGACCAGTCCGCTGACCCACCAGAAGCCGCCATCACGAATGTCGATGATCTGCAGTGGATCGGCCAGGTAATCACTGCTGTAGCGCATTACGAAGCCGAGACGTGCGCTCAGTACCCCCACCAGCAGGGTCATCAGCAGCGCGGGCTCGGGGTTACGGCCACGGCGGCGACTGCTGATCCAGCCGGCAAACAGCGCGGCCAATACGGCAATCAGCAGTAGCAAACGATCGATGGACAGGGCGAAAGGCCCCAGGGCCAGGGATTGCATGACAAAACTCCTTCAATTATCAGATCGCAGACGCGATAATCCGGCTCAGGTTCGGGTGCAGGTCTGACAGTGGACCGCGCCGGGCGGCTTGGGTTCAGCCAGGCTTCATCCGTGGCTGTCTTCAATGGCGGACGAATTCAACGAGGGAAACACTATGCGGCTTCGATTCTATACCATCTGCCTACTGATGTTCGGCGTGTTCCTGTCGGGCTGTGCTGGCCTGCAGCCGGGGTATGAGCCACCTACATTGGAAGTGACCGGCGTGACTCTGGACCCGTCCAGCCGTGGTGCCGTACCGCAATTTTTGATCGGCCTGCGGGTGATCAATCCCAACCGACAAACATTGCGCCTGGATGGTATCAGCTACAACCTGTATTTACAGAATCAGCGGGTTCTCAGCGGTGTGGCGCGAGACCTGCCGGCGGTGGCCGGATACTCCGATCAGGCCGTTGAAGTCAGCGCAACCCCGGCGTTGTTTGGTGGTATCCGCCTGCTGACCGAGCTGATGAACACGCCGCAAATTGAGGCGCTTGAGTATCGGGTCGAGGCCAAGCTGGATGGTGGCGGCCTGCGTTGGCCGGTACGTGTGGAAGAAAAGGGGCAGCTGCCCCTGTTGCCGACGCGTTAGGCCGTCGGCAGGACATCGATGAGAGACCTTGCCTGGCCAGGGTCTAGTGCTCTGAAGTGCCTGTCTTGACGTCCAGGTAGTCGCGTGAGATCAGGGTTTCCAGTGCGTTGACTGCCGTGACCAGTTCGTCGAAGGTTTCACGGCTCTGTCTGAGGGTGGTGATCTGTTCGGGAGTTGGTGCCTGGCCCTCACCCGTGGTGGCCAGATTCATCAGGGCCGCCGTGTAGTTGGCGCGGGCATGAGCGACCATGGTCAGCACCGGCTTGAGGTCGTCCAGCGTCATCTCGGGGAAGTGGGGATTGATGATCTCGCGGTTGATTTCCCGGCGATAACGGTCCAGTTCCAGTAACAGGCGGTTGTTGTCGGTCGACATGGGGCAGCTCCTTGCTGAGATATCGCCTTCAATCTAGCACAATTGACCGAAAAGTAATCAGCGGGCGTGCCCGCTGTCATACCTATAGACTGACCACCAGCTTGCCCTGTCCGTTCGGGTGATCGATGACCTGCATTGGCAGTTGATAGAGGCCGGACAGCCGGTCGGGCGTGAGGACTTCGTCTGTCGGCCCCAGAGCCAGCGGGTGTCCCTGCTGCAGCAGAAGCACCCGGTCCGCAAAGCGGGCCGCCAGATTGAGGTCGTGCAGAATCACCAGTACGCCCATCCCCTGGTCCGCCCGTCTGCGGGCCAATTGCAGCGTCAGCAGCTGATGGGCGGGGTCCAGTGCGGCGGTCGGTTCATCCAGCAGCAGATAGCGGGGATGATTGTCGGTTTGGTCTTGCAGCTGGGCCAAGACGCGTGCCAGCTGGATGCGCTGCTGTTCGCCGCCGGACAGGACCGGGAACGGACGATGACGCAGATGCCAGCAATCGGTTTCCTGCAGACACGCTTGGGCGATTTCCAGATCCCGTGTATGCCCGCTGGCGTGCGGGATACGCCCCATCAGTACGACTTCCAGCGCAGTGAAGGCAAAGCCGAGCGATGAGCTTTGCGGCAGTACCGCTACCTGACGGGCGACTTCCTCTCGGCTCCAGTGCTGGTAGCGGCGTCCATTGAGGTGGATAGTGCCGGAATCCGGTGCCATCTCGCCGGCCAGCAGGCGAAGCAGGGTACTTTTACCCGCGCCGTTAGGGCCCAGAACCGCTGTCATCCGACCGGGTTGAATATCCAGATCAACGCCTTCCAGTAATTGAGAGTGGCCGATCCGATAGCCCAGTGCGGTGGCGCCCAGTGTCATAGTGAATACCTCCGACGTTGCAGCATGATCAATGCGATAAAGAAGGGGCCGCCGATGATGGAGGTCAGAAGTCCGATCGGCAGCTCGGCCGGTGCTATCAGCGTACGCGCGAGCATATCGGCCACCAGCAGGAACAGACCACCCAGCAAGGCGGATGCCGGCAGCAGATAACGGTGGTCGGGGCCCAGTGTGAGGCGGACCAGGTGGGGAACGACCAGTCCGACAAACCCGATCATGCCGGCTGCGGCCACGGCTGCACCGACGGCCAGTGCGCTGAGCAGCATGACTCGGCGCTTGACGCGATCGACATTCACGCCGAGATGGCGGGCTTCAGACTCGCCCAGCAATAGTGCGTTCAAGGGACGTGCCAGCCCCGGCAGCAACAGCAGAACCAGAACAATCAATGATCCGGCACTGAGGACAACCTCCCAGAGTGCGCCCCCCAGGCTCCCCATGGACCAGAAGGTCAGGGTACGCAGCTGAGTGTCATCGGCCATGTACGTGAACAGGCCGATACCGGCACCGGTAATGATATTGATGGCAATACCGGCCAGCAGTAGTGTATTGGTGGAGGTTCCGCCGGTGCGTGTCGTGGCGATGCGAGCCACAATCAAAGTAGTGGCAAAACCGCCGCCGAAGGCAGCCAGCATGAGACTATACGGGCCCATCCAGTTGACCAGTGACCCCAGGGTGGTACCGCCGAGCACGATGACGGCTACGGCGGCGAGAGCGGCTCCGCCTGAAACACCGATCAGTCCCGGATCGGCCAGCGGGTTGCGAAACAGTCCCTGAATGGCGGCTCCGCTGGCGGCAAGCGCAGCACCAACCAGCATGCCCAACAGAGCGCGAGGCAAGCGGATTGATGTGATGATGGTGTCTGCCGGGCCGTTGCTGCCACCCAGGCCGATCAGAACATCCAGGCTGTCACGCCAGAGGATATGCATCGGGCCGACGGTGGTGGAAAACAGCATGACCATCAGTAGCAATACACCCAGTACGACCAGTACCTGACGGCCCAAATGAGCCCTAGCGAGCATGAACGACCTCCGTCAAAGATGTTGCAGGATAAAAGGCGGCATGCAGTTGGCGCACGGCCTGCCCGATGCGGGGGCCAAACCCCAGCATCAAGAGCCCATCCTGCTTGATCAGCTGGTGCTCGGTAGCGGCGGGGAGACTGGAGAAACCGGGCTGTTTAAACAGTTTTTCGGCAGTGGTGGCCTGATTGCGTTGTTCCATCATCAGCACTACATCGGCCTCGGTCATGGCGACGGCCTCGGGTGAAATGGTTTTATAGCCGTCGAAACTGTCGATCACATTGATGCCGCCCGCCAGCTTGATCATGGTATCGGCGTGGCTGTTGCGTCCCGCGACCAATGGGCTGCGATCATTCAGGCCGAGAACAAACAGGACCTTGACGGGCCGTTGCACCTGCTGGCCGGCAGCCCGGGCAGCGTCGACCTCTCGGGCGATGCGCTGCCACAGTGCTTGGCCCTGATCGAGCTTATCCAGCAGGCGAGCCACACCGAGAATTTTTTCGCGCACGGCTTCAAGGGTTGGCTCGGATGAAAAGGTATGCATGGGGACCCGGCTGTGATCCAGCTGCAGCAGAGCCTTCTCGGGACCGGCATCATCCGTCAGTAGCATCAGGTCGGGGTTCAGTGACAGCACACCCTCCACCGACAGGGCGCGTTTATAGCCAATCTGGGGCAGATCCTGTGCATTCGGCGGGTACAGGGAGGTAGTATCTACCCCCGCAAGCTGTGCATCCGCCCCCAGGGCATACAGGATTTCGGTCAAGGCCCCATCCGCACTGACAATGCGCTCCGGGGTGGCCTGTGCCGGTCCGGCCAGCATCAGTCCCAGCAGAGACAGGCCGACCAGAGGGATTGTCAGTTGTGACCAGAGCCTGTTCATGCGCACGCCCGCTCCGATTGCAGGAGCGATTCGGCCAGGCGGCGCCAATCTGGGTTTTCCGGGCTGCCTTCGGTACGTACGCCAAAGAACTGGACGGCAATGTCACCATTGGCCAGATACAGCTCCAGCGACGTGATGATGCCATCCCGAGACGGTTTGCGGACGAGCCAGGCTGTACTGATGCGCTCCATTTGCAGATGCAGGTTGAATTCTGGGTCAAGCACGTTGAGCCAGGGGCCGAGTGGTTTGATATGCTTGACGGGCCCTGAATGGATTTGGATGTTGCCCGTGTTGCCGACAAAACACATGAGCGGCAAGGCCTGTTTGGCGGCCTGAGTCAACAGTGTTTCCAGCCGCTCAGGGGCGAAGGCCTGCGCCCAGGTCGGGCCGGCCAGGCGGAGGGCCTGTTGGCGCGAGACGCCGTGTTTTTTCAGCATGCCGAAGAACTGATGCACATCGGTCATGTTTTGCCAGTCATGGATCAGGGCAGGGGTGTCAATGCGAGTGTCTGGCGTATCTTCGGCGCCATGAGCCTGCGGCTTGAAATGGAGTGGACTGTCCTGATCCTCGGCGCGGAACTGTTCGAGCAGAGTGAAGTAGGCCTGAAGGTTGCTGTCGGGCTGGAGAAAAATTTTCTGAATGGCTACGCCGTGAACGTCAAAGAACTGGAGGCTGTAGCGAACGCCGTCCTTGATCGGTTCGGCAACCGCAAAGCCCTGATGCCAGTGGTTCAGCAGAATACGCAGATCGATTTTATGATCGTCTGCCATGACCAGTCCGATTGGGCGGTGAATGTGGGCGTGAGGGAAACGACCCTTGCGCTCGTGTACGGCCGCCTCGTTACGCGTTAGTGTCATGATGTAGCCCAGTTGGTGCAGCTGCTCGATCAATTGCGGGAAGTCTTCCTGCAGACGCAGGCGACGACAGTCCAGCTGGGCATCGATCAGCTCGGCTTCGCTGCAGTCCAGTGCGGCTGCCAGGTCCCGACGGCGCAGGTGCGAGTGTTCATGTTGAAGCCGAGAGTAGGCGCTATGCAGCGCGGATGTTGTAATCGGAATGTTGAATGCGGCGTGCATACCCGTCTGTCTCCTTGCCCTGATTGTAAAGGCCGGTATCAAGTAACAGAGTTGGCTGACAACGCGTGGCGTGCTGGCTAGTCACTGTTGGTTGGGTGAAAGGTTACTTGGTCAAAATCAATTTGCCCTTGCGCGTAATACGCAACCGATAGGGCTCATCGTTGTGCAGGATTACCAGACCGGACGGTCCCGGAACCAGCTCGTCGCTGCGTATCCAGGGAGCATTACGGGCATCGTCGTTGTGCATTTCGGTCTTGTTGGGCATCTTGACTATCCTTGGTTCGATATTGGATGCAAATGAGAATAATGCGCATTAAGTTTTAATGCAAGTCTATTCTGGCCTTCGTCAGAAATCGGCGCTCAGCGTCAGTTTCAGCTCGCGGCCCGGTTCCAGCAATTCCCCCCCCTGCTCGATGACCTCGTCAAACAGGTTGTTGATGCCGAAACGCATGTGGGCATGTGCGCCCAGCCGGGTTCCAAGGCCCAGATCGACAACTTGATAGGCATCCAGTTTGTCGCTGTTGATGGCGTTGGTGTACTGGCTGCCGGTGTAGCGCCAGGCGGCATACAGAGTGCTGTCATGCCGGGGGAGGTCGTGTTCCAGTCTTACCTTGAATAGATGTTCGGGGGTATCGACCAGTGTTTTGCCGTCATGGGGTCCCGAGCGGTTTTGACTGTCCAGCCAGGTATAGTTGACGCTGACGCGGCTGTGTTCGGTCGGGTTCAGATCAAACTCGGCTTCCAGTCCCTGGGTCTGGGCCTTGTTGACGTTACTGTAACGGGCAACGGTCACGGGACCCTGCTGGAATTCGCGGGTGCTGATCAGGTTGTCGATTCGGTTGTGGAACAGGGTCAACTTGCTGCGCCAGTCCGGTTGGATATAGCTCAGGCCCAGTTCATAGGTGCGGTTGGTTTCAGGCTGAAGGTCGTCGTTGCCTTCGTAACGGCGGAAGGGGCCGGCCTGGATCACGTACTCGGATGAGCCTTCCCGCAAGGATGGTGCCAGATAGCTTTGGCCATAGCCGGCTCTGAGTCCCCAACCCGAGTCATCCTGCCAGTTCCAGTACAGTTTGGGGCTGAATTCAGCGTCGTACTTGCTGTGATGATCGTAGGCCAGCCCGAGGGTCAGGCTGTGTTCGGAGGTCAGGGCAATAATATCCTGCAGTGTCAGAGTAGTTGCATCGACCTGTTCGTGAAAGTTCATGTCACTGCGGGATACGGTTTCGCGACGATGTTGCAGGCCCATATTCAGGTGTTGTGAGGTACCCAGAGCACCATTCAATTCAAGCTGATAGTTGTCTTCATCGATGGTCCAGTCGCTGCGGCCCTCGGTCAGGTCGGCTTTGCCCTGGCTGGCTCCGGCCTGAAAGTCGAAACCGCCCAGGCGTGTCAGATAGTCGGCGCTCAGGCGGCGGCGCGTTTGGTCCAGACGGTAGTCACTGGTGTATGTGGTACCCATGAAGTCGGAGATGTCGATATCCCCGCCCTTTTCTTCACCGTACAGCAGGCCCAGTTCCAGCCGGTTGTCGGTATTGAAATCGAAGCCCAGATCAGCCTGCAAGGTGCGAGAGCGCATGTCGGAGGTCAATGAGGCACCGTTGTCGTCCTTGATGGCATCCTCGTTGCGTTCGGAAACGGACAGGCTGAGGTCGGCCTTGTCTCCCAGCGGCCCTCGCAGGGCAGCGCCAAAATCGTCGTTCTGATGCGAGCCGTCCAAGTGGCCCAGGCTGCCGTTCAGGTTCCCCTGCCATTGGCTGCTGGCCTTTTTGGTGATGATGTTGATGACACCGGCCATGGCATCGGCACCATATAGGCTGGAGCCCGGACCGCGAATGACTTCAATGCGCTCGACCTGACTCATGGGAACCCAGTTATAGCGATAGGCTGGCGCAAAGCTCAGGTTGCGGTCAGTATTGGGGACACGCTTGCCATCAATCAGTACCAGGGTTTGTTCATGGGAAAAACCGCGAATTCGCGGTGCCTGCTGTGATACGTTGCCGGTGTGGCTCAAGTAAACCCCCGGCAGGTGCTGTAATGCGCGGGATAGGGTGGTGGCACCCGAACGGCGAATGTCGTCGGCGGTGAGCACGCTGACGGTGCCTGAATAACGGGTAGCGTCCACTGGAGCCTTGGCGGTAATAACATGGTTGTCCATGGACGCCGCAGCGGTCACCGGAGACGTGAGCACGAGCCCCAGGGGCGCCAGTGCCAACAGATGCAGGGAAAAACGGGTACGCATGATGCCTCAAGCCTTGTCTTGTTTTGAATTAAGTAGGCGGCGAGGCTGGCTTGGCTCAGAGAAAGGGAGAGAGGGAGAGAGCCTGGCTGGCGGGAGAGCCTATGAACACTTGGGAGCATAACAGAACTGCCTCTTGATGCAAATGATATTCGATATCAATTGGTAAGGGTGCAGGTGCGCATTCGCGGATGAGCTGGCATACTGCCGCCATATCCGCAATTGGCCCCATATCAGGTTGTGGGCGCTTCCGTGCAAGGATCAGTTGATGAGTGTAGACACCACGTTTGACGGCGAAACCGAGCAGCTGTCACTTCGAGATTTTACCGAAAAGGCGTATCTGGATTACTCCATGTACGTCATTCTGGACCGTGCCTTGCCGCATCTGGGCGATGGCATGAAGCCGGTACAACGGCGTATTGTGTATGCGATGTCCGAACTGGGGCTCAAGGCGACGGCCAAGCACAAAAAGTCGGCCCGTACCGTCGGTGATGTGCTGGGTAAGTTTCACCCCCATGGTGATTCCGCCTGTTATGAGGCGATGGTGCTGATGGCTCAATCGTTCAGTTATCGCTATCCGCTGGTGGATGGGCAGGGCAACTGGGGCTCGCCGGATGACCCCAAATCGTTTGCGGCCATGCGTTACACCGAGTCGCGTCTGGCACCCTATGCAGAAGTCCTGCTCAAGGAGTTGGGGCAGGGAACCGTGAACTGGGTGCCCAACTTTGATGGCTCAATGAATGAGCCCGAGGTATTACCGGCCCGATTGCCCAATGTACTGCTGAACGGCGGTACCGGCATTGCGGTGGGCATGGCAACCGATATACCGTCACACAACCTGCGCGAGGTGGCGGCTGCTTGCTGTCACCTGCTGGATCATCCGATGGCGACGCTTGAGGATATCTGCGCCCTGGTGCCGGGGCCGGACATGCCGACCGAGGCCGAAATCATCACTCCGACCGAAGAGCTGAAAAAGCTGTATGCCAGTGGCAAGGGCAGTTTCCGCATGCGTGCCATCTGGAACCGGGAAGAAGGTGAGGTCGTGATCACCGCATTGCCGGCTCAGGTGTCCGGTGCCAAGGTGCTGGAACAGATCGCGGCGCAGATGCAGCAGAAGAAACTGCCGATGGTCAGTGATCTGCGTGATGAGTCGGATCATGAAAACCCCACGCGCCTGGTCATCGTGCCGCGCTCGAATCGGATCGATTGCGAGCAACTGATGGCTCACCTGTTTGCGACGACTGACCTGGAGCGCAGTTACCGTGTCAACCTGAACATGATCGGAATCGACGGTCGGCCGCAGGTCAAGGATCTGAAGCAGATTCTGACTGAATGGTTGAGCTGGCGAACCGGTATGGTGCGCCGTCGTCTTGAGTATCGTTTGCAGAAGGTGCGTGACCGCCTGCATATCCTGGAAGGCCTGATGGTCGCGTACCTCAATATTGACGAGGTGATCGCGATTATTCGGGAAGAAGACCGCCCAAAAGAAGAATTGATGTGTCGCTTTGAATTGAGCGATGTGCAGGCGGATGCGATTTTGGATCTCAAGCTGCGTCATCTGGCGCGCCTGGAAGAATTCAAGATTCGTGGTGAGCAGGATGAGCTTGATCAGGAGCGTCAGCATCTTGAAGAAATACTGGGTTCTGACGAGTTGATGCGGGCTCTGATTCGCGAAGAGATTGAAGCGACAGCCGAGGAGTTCGGTGATGCGCGTCGCTCGCCGCTGGTGGAGCGTCACGAGGCTCAGGCGTTCAACGAGAAGGACCTGCTCAGCGCGGACCCCGTTACTATCGTGTTGTCCAAGCAGGGCTGGATTCGTGCCGCCAAGGGGCACGATATCGATGCGGGCGGGTTGAGCTACAAATCAGGTGACGGTTTCAAGCTGGCCAGTCAGGGAAGGATGAATCAGCCCTGTATTTTGCTGGATTCGACCGGACGGAGTTACACGCTGGAAGCGCACAAATTGCCATCAGCGCGTGGCCAGGGGGAGCCGGTTACCGGACACGTCAGCCTGCCCAAAGGGGCTGTGGTGGATGCCCTGGTGTGCGGCCGTGACAGTGATGTGGTTTTGCTGGCGTCCGATGCGGGATACGGCTTTACGACACGTGTTGATCAGCTGACCAGTAAGACCAAGAACGGCAAGGCGGCCCTAACACTGCCTGCCGGGGCCAAGATACTGCCACCGGCACTGGTGCCAAACGACGAATCCCTGGTCGCGGCTGTCAGCAATGAAGGACGGCTATTGGTGTTCCCGGTGGCCGAGCTGCCGGAGTTGGCGCGTGGCAAGGGTAACAAGGTGATCAATATCCCTGCCGCTAAAGCGGCCGCACGAGAGGAGCTGATGACACGCATTGTCGTGTTGGGGCCGGATGATACCCTGGTCGTGAATGCTGGCCGCCAGCATTTGAAGCTCAAGGGAGGTGAGCTGGACCATTATCGTGGCGAGCGCGGCCGACGCGGCAACAAGCTGCCGCGCGGGTATCAGAAAGTGGACAGTCTGGACGTGCTGGACGCCTGATAAGCAGGGCCGGGCCGTTGTTTCAGTCAGCCTGGCCCTGATCGCGCTCATCAAGCTTGTTCAACAGGTGCTGTGCCTGCTTGTCCAGCAGCTCCTGATAAGTGGCACAGATCTCCATAATCAGGACCTTGTCCTCATCTTCGTGACGGATTCTGCCGTCTTGCAACAGGACTTCGTGCAGTGCGTCGGCATCGGTCAGCGGAGCATGGCTGATCAGCTCGTTGCTCTGCGTTGTCTGCGTCAGTCGCTGTGCCTGCTCCAGTAAGGTGTTCATCTGCTCGCGTGCGCCGCGCACCAGCGCCATGTGCAGGTTGATGACCGGCTGAAATGCTCGAATCTGTTTCTGGTTGTACTGCTTGTACAGTCCGGCAAACAGCATGGCGCAGCAGAGTGCGTTAATGCCATGGGTGTCCTTGTCGTCACTTTCCGCAAACAGAATGCACAGGTCGCCATTATTGAGCGTACGGGTTTCGCCGCTGTAAATGCGGGCGACCGAGTTGGCCAGAATACGGTAATTGTGTAGTAGTTGGTCACGCTCCTGCTCATCCAGATTGTCTGAATGGGCACTGCGGGTGTCGATCAGGAACAGGTAACCGGCCTCTTCCGGTATCAGAGTCGACTCCGGTTCAGCCTCCAGTACGTACAGTGGCGCTCGCTCGCGCTCACGATTCGTCGTCGTGGGAAGCTCGGAACTTGGCTCTGTATCCAACGGAGTCTCGGCCAGCGGTGGCAGTGCGGGTGTGCTGTCGCGCTCGTTTTCCTCCTCTTCTACCTCCACGGATACTGTTTCGGGCTCGGACTGGAGAGGGGGGAAGTCCGGGAGCATGTCGGTATCGTCTTCAGGTTGTGCCGGTGTTGCCTGAATATCGGGCGGTGCCGGTGCTTTGGGGGCAGCGGAAGCGGGAGGTTGGCCGTTCCTGGCAAAACTGAAATCCGGGATCAGGTCGCTGTCAGTGGCAGGTTGTTCATGATCAGTGGACGCCGCCGGGGTGTCGCTCACCACAGGCGTGTTCATGGGGACAGTGTCTGTCATTGCCTCGGCCGGGTCTGAACCGATGGTCGCTTGGGTGCGGGGGGGGCGTGTCAGGCCGAACAGCATCAGCACGAGGGTAATACCGAAACAGAGCGCGAGCAGCAGGAGGATTTCGGTCAGCTGTGTCTGCAGTGCTGTGCTGAAAACGGTTGGGTTACTCCAGATGGTCAGCTGTCCGATGGGCACTTCGCCCTGGACCAGTTCGAGGGTGTGCTGGTGTCCTTGATCCTTGCCGGACAGAGCAATCAGAGTCTGATCCGGTGCGGTCAAGCGGACGCCACTGATCAGCGAGAGGCTGGCCAGCTCGTTCAGCAGATAGTTCAGACTGATACGGTCGTCGGAGAGTACCAGGGGCTGCACCAGGATCGCGGTGCTGTTTCCGAACGCTTGGCTGACGTCAGTAGCCTGATCGTTGGCGCGTTCCTGTAGGCGCAGGTACTCGATGATGCCGGCAAGCGCGAGGCTCAGCAGCAACAGCAGAGCGACAAGCAGCAGGGCGCGCAAGGTCATTTGGGGGGTACGGACTGAATTATTGGCTGTCGGCTTCATCAAGGCTCCACATCCGAAGCAGGCAGATGCTTGGGTTAGTGTCTGATCGTTGCAACATCCCCTTTAAAGGGTAAAGCGTTGCCGGAATATGCATGGATCTCAAAGACCTTTGATCCAGGTTAAGGTTATACTGTACCGCTAAAATCATCGAGCTGGATAGATGAGATGAATATTGAAGCCTATATGACTGAATTGGGGGAGCGCGCCCGTACTGCTTCCCGGCTGATGGCGCGTGCTGATACCGCCAACAAGAACAAGGCATTGATGGCCATGGCTGATGCCATTGATGCCAATCGCGTGACGCTGGCCGAGGCTAATACGCTGGATATGCAGAGCGGCCGTGACAAGGGGTTGGATGCGGCCATGCTGGACCGTCTGGAACTGACTCCGGCTCGTATTGACGGGATGATCGAAGGGCTGCGTCAGGTGGCGGCTCTGCCTGACCCCATCGGTGGTATGCGTGACATGAATTATCGTCCGTCCGGCATTCAGGTCGGCAAGATGCGTGTGCCGTTGGGTGTGATCGGGATTATTTATGAATCCCGGCCCAACGTAACCTGCGAAGCGGCCAGCCTTTGTCTGAAATCCGGTAATGCCAGCATCTTGCGTGGCGGTTCCGAAGCCATTCACTCGAATCAGGCCATTGCAGCCTGCATTCGCCAGGGGTTGAGTGCTGCCGGTTTGCCACAGGAAGCTGTACAGGTGGTGGAAACCACCGATCGTGAGGCGGTTGGTCATATGATTGCCATGCCGGAATATGTCGATGTGATTGTACCGCGTGGTGGCAAGGGGCTGATCGAACGTATCTCCGCTGATGCTCGGGTGCCGGTTATCAAGCATCTGGATGGTATATGCCATGTCTTTATCGATGCCGAAGCGGACAAAAGCAAGGCATTGAATATCGCCATTAATGCCAAAACCCACCGCTATGGCACCTGTAACACGATGGAGACACTGCTGGTGGATCGGTCTGTGGCCGGTGAGCTGTTGCCGGAGCTGGCCGAACACTATGGCCAGTTGGGAGTTGAACTGCGTGGCTGTGAGCAGACCCGTGAACTGTTACCGGGAATACAGCCCGCGACGGCTGCCGATTGGGATACGGAATACCTGGCGCCGGTACTGGCGGTGAAGCTGGTTGCAGACATGGCTGAGGCGATTGCGCATATCAACCGCCACGGTTCGCATCATACTGATGCCATCGTTACTGAAAACTACACCAAGGCGCGGGCTTTTCTGCGCGAAGTGGATTCCAGCTCGGTGATGGTCAATGCATCGACGCGTTTTGCCGATGGCTTTGAGTATGGTCTGGGTGCGGAAATCGGTATTTCGACCGATAAAATCCACGCGCGAGGTCCGGTTGGACTGGAAGGGCTGACTTCGGAAAAATACGTGGTGTTGGGCGACGGTCAGGTTCGCGTTTAATGCAACCGCTGGTATTCATGGGCGGGACATTTGATCCCGTTCATAATGGCCATCTGCGTACGGCGCTGGAACTCAAGCAGTGGCTGGGTGTCGATCAGGTGTGCCTGATTCCATCCGGGGCTCCGGTGCATCGAGATGCGCCGGGGTGTACGCCACGGCAACGGCTGGATATGGTGCGGCTGGCAGTGCAGGATGAGTCTGCGCTGGGGGTCGATCCGCGTGAGGTCGAGTCGACGGAGCCATCCTATTCTCTGTTGACCTTGCAGGCCTTGCGTCGCGAACGCGGGGAAAGCTGCCCGATCATCATGACCATGGGCATGGATGCCTACAGAACCCTGCCCAGCTGGCACGAGTGGGAATCTTTTCTGGAATATGCCCATATTCTGGTGCTGGCTCGGCCGGGTTACGAAGGATCGGGAACGGACGAACGGCTGTTGCGGTTTACCCGCGAGCACCAGACCTCGGCGGTTGGCGAATTGCTGGGCCAGCCGGCAGGGAAGGTACACATACAGGAATTGACGCCACTGGGCATTTCGGCCACGCAGATTCGTCGGCTGATTGCTCAGGGGCAGTCACCGCGATACCTGCTGCCGGAGCCGGTATGGCACTATATTCGGCAACATAAACTTTATGGTTATCACTAACAAAGGTACAAGGCTCTGATGGAGATCGATCAACTGCGTGAACTGGTGCAAAGTGCACTGGACGACATGAAGGCACGTGATATCACGGAACTGGATGTTCGCGGCAAATCCAGCGTTACTGATTATATGGTGATTGCCAGCGGCAGCTCCAAGCGTCATGTGATGTCGGTAGCGCAGGAAGTGCTGGACAAGGTGAAGGCGGCAGGTCTGCAGCCATTGGGGACTGAAGGTCAGGGTGCCGGAGACTGGATTCTGGTTGATCTGGGCGATGTGATTGTTCATGTCATGATGCCGGATGCGCGCAGTTTCTATGATCTGGAACGCCTGTGGCGTTTTGATGCTGATGATGACGCGGCTGCGGAGTAACGACTGAATCATGCGTATCCGTTTGCTGGCAGTGGGAAACCGGATGCCGGACTGGGTCGAGGCGGGCTACGCCGAGTATGCTCGCCGTTTGCCGTCCGACTTTCAGCTGGAGCTGATTGAGCTGGCACCGGGGCACAGAGGCAAGAATGCCGATCTGGCCCGGGCGATTCGCAGCGAGGGTGATGCCATGCTGGCCGCGATCGGCAAGGGAGACCGGGTGGTGGCGCTGGACGTGAAAGGGCGCTCCTGGTCGACTGAGCAGTTGGCGGAACAGGCCGAGAATTGGCGTATGGATGGTCGTAACATCAGTCTGCTGGTCGGCGGCCCTGATGGTCTGGACCCGCGTTGTCTGGCACTGGCTGATCAAAAATGGTCCTTGTCGGCCCTGACTCTGCCGCATCCGCTGGTACGGGTTGTGCTGGCGGAACAGCTGTATCGTGCCTGGAGTATTCTCCAGGGCCATCCCTACCATAAATAATTTCGTACATGGCATCCTTCGACCGCATAAAGGACTACTCACGAGAGAGCGTAACGTTTACCAGTCGTTCCGTGCTGGCGTTCGTACTGGTTGTATTGCTGATGCTGGTCCTGGTCGGGCGTATTTACTACCTGCAGGTGGTCGAACACGAACGCTATGCAGCCATTTCGGAGAAAAATCGCGTCCAGCTGCAACCGGTGGCTCCGCGTCGTGGCCTGATTTACGATCGCAACGGTGTTCTGTTGGCCGACAATCGCCCCAATTTCAGTGTGACACTGCTGAAGGAAGAGGTGGGGGACCTGGAAGAGACGCTGACCGCATTGGGCGAACTGATCGAACTGGACGCGCGGGATGTGGAGCGTTTTCGCAAACGCCTGGGACAGCGGCGTCGCCCCTATGAAACGGTTCCCCTGCGTTTTGGTCTGACCGAGGAGGAGATTGCCCGGATTTCACTCAGCTATCACCGTCTGCCGGGGGTTCAGGTCGAAGCTGACCTGATCCGCTACTATCCGCACGGAGCTTCGCTGGTACATGCACTGGGGTATGTCGGTCGGATCAACGAGCGTGAGCTGGGCATGGTGGACGAGCAAAATTACGCCGCCACCCATTATATCGGCAAGCTTGGCATCGAGAAATTCTATGAAGATGTGTTGCACGGGCAGGTAGGGTTTCAAAAAGTTGAGACCAATGCACGCGGGCGCATCCTGCGTGTTCTTGAACGGCAAGACCCCGTGCCGGGCCGAGACTTGCAGCTGAGCCTGGACCTGCGTCTGCAGCAGTTCATCGAAACCCTGCTCAAGGACCAGCGAGCGTCTGTTGTCGCCATTGACCCCAAGAGCGGCGAAATCCTGGCGATGGTGAGTACGCCGACCTATGACCCCAACCTGTTTGTTACCGGTATTTCCAGTAAGGATTACAGCGCCTTGCGTGACTCCCCGGATCTTCCGCTGTTCAATCGCTCCCTGCGCGGCAGTTATCCGCCAGCCTCGACAGTAAAGCCGATCATTGCCCTGGCAGTGCTGGAAACCGGTACGTTGAGCGCTGAGGACAAGGTGTGGGACCCTGGGTTTTATCAGATTACCAAAAACGGCCGCCGCTATCGTGACTGGCGACGTTGGGGGCATGGCTGGGTGAACCTGGATGATGCTCTGGCGCAATCCTGTGATGTCTGGTTTTACGAGGCCGGTCATAAAATGGGGGTTGGCCCCATGTCGGAAATGCTGGGCAAGTTTGGCGTCGGCGAAGATGCCAGTCTGGACCAGCCGGAGGCACTCACCAACTTTTTGCCGTCCCGGGAATGGAAAGAAGGCAGTCGTCGTTTGCCCTGGTATCCGGGGGACTCGATCAACCTCAGTATCGGTCAGGGCTTTCTGGTGATGACGCCGTTGCAGATGGCGACGTCAACCGCCGTATTGGCCAACCGGGGGCGCTGGGTACAGCCGCGCATGCTGCAGGGGATTTTGGAGCAGCCGGGCGGTGACCCTCAACCCTTTGCTCCCATGCTGAATCGAAAAACCAAGCCGGATGATATCGTGTTGAAGAACCCTGAGCACTGGCAGCAAGTCATTGACGGCATGGTGTCGGTGATGCACGGCCCGAGGGGGACGGCGCGTCGCTCAGCCAAGGGTACAACCTACAATATAGCGGGCAAGACGGGTACGGCGCAGGTCGTCGGTATCGCTCAGGACGCGGTCTATGATGCCGAAGCACTGGAGGAGCGCCATCGTGACCATGCCCTGTTTGTAGCCTTCGCGCCGGTGGAAGACCCCAAAATTGCATTGGCAGTCGTGGTGGAGAATGGTGGTGTACGCGGCGGCGGCGGCTCCAGTACGGCGGCACCGGTTGCGCGTGAAATACTGGACGCCTGGTTGTTGGGAGATTACGTAAATGACCTGGAGGCCAAGTAATGGTCAATCGTGACTTTCAGCGCACCATGCCGGGCAGCAGCGTTCACCTGCAGCGCCCGACAGGCCTTTGGCATTACACCCATCTGGATGCCTGGCTGTTGTCGTTGTTGCTGATTCTGTGTGGGTTCGGTCTGTTTGTGCTCTATAGTGCCTCAGGGCAGAACATGGACTATGTCTATCGCCAGGCGGCGCGCATGGGAGCCGGTCTTGGTGTGATGATTCTGCTGGCCCAATTCAAGCCGCGTACCTTCCGTCGCCTGGCACCCTGGGGCTATCTGGCCGGAGCCGGGCTTCTGGTTGGTGTGTTGCTGTTCGGTGTCGGGGCGAAAGGTGCTCAGCGCTGGCTGGAAGTATCAGGGTTCCGATTCCAGCCGTCGGAAGTCATGAAGCTGGTGTTACCGATGATGGTGGCAGCCTGGCTGACGCGAGAAGAGTTGCCGCCTCAGTTCAAGCACCTGTTGAGCACCCTGGTGTTGTTGGCCATACCCACGGCCCTGATCATGAAACAGCCCGACCTGGGGACGTCGCTGTTAATCGCGGCGTCAGGTGTGTTTGTTATTCTGTTGTCGGGTGTGTACTGGCGCTGGATTTTCATCGCCTTGGGGCTGGCTGGAGCTGCATTGCCGGCACTTTGGGCTGTGATGAAAGATTACCAAAGGCAGCGCGTACTGACGTTTCTTGATCCTGAAAGTGATCCCTTGGGCGCGGGCTGGAATATTATCCAGTCGAAAACAGCAATTGGCTCGGGAGGGTTGCCGGGCAAGGGGTGGTTGCAGGGGACGCAATCACAGCTCGATTTCTTGCCCGAATCGCATACCGACTTCATTATTGCGGTGATTGGTGAAGAACTGGGCATGACCGGGGTGCTGATTCTGCTCGGTATCTACCTGATGATTATCGCTCGAGGTCTGATTATTGCCACTCGTGCGCAGGACAGTTTTTCCCGTTTATTGGCGGGGAGTATAACACTGACATTTTTTGTCTATGTGTTCGTGAATATTGGCATGGTCACCGGCTTGCTGCCGGTGGTGGGTGTCCCGCTGCCGATGGTCAGCTATGGCGGCACCTCGATCGTAACTCTGATGGCCGGTTTTGGTATCCTGATGTCAATCAGTACACACCGGCAGATGTTGACCCGATGATGGAGAAAAAAATGCGCAAAACACTAGGACGCGTGCTGCTGACCGGCGCCCTGATGACAACCGGTGCGACGGCCTGGGCTACGAGCGGCTACGAAGCACATCCGCGGGCGGAAGAGCTGGTCAAGCAGCTGGTGGATGAAGGATTTGAAGCCGATGAAATACGTGCAGTACTGGCCAAGGCCAAACGTCAGGAGTCTATCCTGGAAGCGATCTCGCGTCCCGCCGAGCGACGCCTGACCTGGGGCGAATACCGCAAGATTTTTGTTGAGACCCCAAGGATCAAACAGGGTGTCGCTTTTTGGAACACGCACGAAGAAACATTGAAGCGTGCTGAAGAGACCTATGGCGTACCGGCCGAAATTATCGTTTCCATTATCGGTGTCGAAACACGCTACGGCCGCATCATGGGGCGTTACCGGGTTCTGGACGCCTTGGCAACGTTGGGTTTTGATTACCCCAAACGCGCCGACTTCTTCCGTGGAGAGCTGGTACATTTCCTGCAGTTGGCACGTGAAGAACAGTTGGACCCGTCCGAGCCTCTGGGCTCTTATGCCGGTGCCATGGGGTATGGGCAATTCATTCCCTCCAGCTTCCGCCATTATGCGGTTGATTTTGACGGCGACGGCAAGCGTGATATCTGGACCAATGAAGTGGATGCTATCGGTAGTGTCGCCAACTACTTCAGCCAGCATGGCTGGAAGGCGGGGGAACCGGTTCGGTCGAATGTGGTGTTCAACAAGGAAGCGGATGCAAGCTGGTTCAACGCCGGGCTTAAACCCGAGCTGACTTTGGAGCAGTGGGCGGAGCGAGGCGTGTCTACCCGAGACGGGCTGAATTTGCAGCAGCCCGCCACGTTGATGGAAATGACCATGGAAGATGGCGAGCACTACTGGTTCGGTTTGCATAACTTCTACGTTATCACCCGCTATAACCACAGCCGCCTGTATGCCATGGCCGTGTACGAACTCAGCCAGGCGATCAAGGATGCACGTGGGCCCTCGGCAACCGCGCAGGAGTCCTGATTTATGAAACCCTGGCTGATAGCGGGTCTTGGTGCCGCTCTGTTACTGGGTGGTTGCGCTTCCAAGCAGGATAACGCAGGGCGTTATAGTATCCAGCAGGATCGGGGGCCTGACAGCGATGTGGATATGTCGAAGGTACCTGATGCGGTTCCACGTGTGGAGCCGCCCAGTCGCTGGGGCAACAAGAGCCCATATACGGTCCTGGGCAAGCGCTACAGCGTTATGCCCAGTGCCGAGGGCTATCAGCAACGTGGCGTCGCCTCCTGGTATGGCAAGAAATTTCATGGTCATACTACGTCCAATGGCGAAGTTTATGACATGTACCAGATGAGCGCGGCACACAAAGCGTTGCCGCTGCCGAGCTATGTCCGCGTGACTAACCTGGATAATGGCCGTCAGGTTGTCGTCCGGGTCAATGATCGAGGACCCTTTCACGACGAGCGCATTATCGACCTCTCTTATGCCGCCGCCTATCGTCTCGATATGTTGGGTAAGGGGACTGCACGGGTCGAGGTGGAAGCGATCACTGCCGATGCCGGGTTGATGACTGCTGAGCACGGGCGCAGCGGCGTACCGGCCGGCGACGCCGCGATTACCGGGCGGCTGTTACAGGTCGCGGCGTTGAGTAGTGTCAGCGGGGCCGAAGCTCTAGCGGCAGAGCTGCAGGCTTTGTTGAACGAGCCTGCGCTTGTCGAGTCTGCAGAACGGGACGGCCGGGCCCTGTACCGTGTTCGTCTGGGGCCATTGAGTGGCAGCCATACATTGAACTGGTTGCTGCAGCAGTTGTCACAGGCAGGGTACTCCGGCGCGCATCTGGTAGACTTGCCCTGATGCCACCGGTAGAGTGGAAACCTTGTGTGTGGGGTCGCACAGGCGGCTGCACCTTCACCCATTAAAAACGATGTAACTGACAGACTATGGCGCAACGAATTCCCTTCTCGACAGCACTCTTCTACTTAACCCTGTTATCGGCATTGCTGCTGACCAGTACGGCGCAGGCTGCTTCATCGTTGATTCCGGCCCCGCCGCAGGTGTCGGCGCGCTCCTATCTGGTGATGGATGCCGACACCGGGCATATCATTGCGGCCGATCGGGAGGACGAGCGTTTCGCTCCCGCCAGTCTGACCAAAATGATGACCAGCTACATCGTCGAATATGAAATCAGCAAAGGTAATATTGCTGAAGACGATCTGGTTCTGGTGAGTGAAAAAGCGTGGCGTACAGGAGGGTCGCGCATGTTCATTCAGGAAGGAACCCAGGTGAAGGTGGGGGACTTGCTGCGTGGTGTTATTATCCAGTCGGGTAATGATGCGTCAGTTGCCTTGGCTGAGCACATCGCGGGGAGTGAGCGTGCGTTTGCCGACTTGATGAACCAGCATGCGCGCCTGCTGGGCATGGATGACACTCACTTTGTTAACGCGACAGGGCTTCCTGCAGATGATCATTACTCTTCCGCTATCGATCTGGCCAAACTGGCCAAGGCGCTGATTACCCGTTTCCCGGATCATTACGCGATTTATTCACAGAAATATTTTACCTACAACAATATTCGCCAGCCGAACCGCAACCAGTTGCTGTGGCGTGACAACAGCGTGGACGGTATCAAAACAGGGCACACTGACGACGCCGGTTACTGCCTGGTGGCTTCAGCCAAACGTGATGACATGCGACTGGTGTCAGTTGTGATGGGCACTGACAGCGAAGAAGCCCGCTCACGTGAAAGCCAGAAACTGCTGGCCTACGGTTTCCGTTACTATCGTACCCACCAGCTGTACACGGCCGGACAGGTGCTGGAAAACAGCAAGGTCTGGGCGGGCAGCCGCGATCAGATTCGTCTGGGTTTGAAGGAAGATTTGGCTGTTACGGTTCCGCGTGGCAAGACAGATCAGCTGGAAGCCAGTATTGAACTGGATAAGGTGATCAAGGGGCCTGTGGCGCAAGGTCAGGAGCTTGGCAAGGTACGTGTGAGCCTAGGTGGGGAAACAGTGACAACTGTTCCTTTGGTGGCACTGGAGTCAGTTGAAGAAGGTGGTCTGTTCAAGCGGATCTGGCATGCAATCCTGCTGTTCTTCCTGGGCCTGATCGGCTAAAAAACAGACAAAACCTTGAAACCGGTTTATGCTGCCCACATCTAAGGATGTGGGCAGTTGCATTTTATGAATAACGAAGTCGTATACCTCAATGGGCGGTTTGTAGCGCCTGATCAAGCATCCGTGTCCGTCTTTGATAGGGGCTTTCTGTTTGCTGACAGTGTTTATGAAGTCATTCCGTACTACCGAGGAATTGGCTTTCGGCTGCAACAGCACCTGGATCGACTTGTCCATAGTTTGAGAGCCATTCGTATCCAGGCTAATGAAGACTGGGCCGCTATTTTGGACGAACTGGTACAGCGCAATGGCGGCGGCAGTCTATCCGTATACTTACAGGTCAGTCGTGGCAGCGCCGGTTACCGTACCCATACCTACGATGACCGTATGCAGCCAACGGTATTTGCCTGCACCTCGCCCATTCGGGATATTTATGGCGAAGGGGCGGATCAGGTTCAGGGGTACCACGTGATTGTCACCGCAGATCTGCGGTGGCATCGCTGCGATATTAAATCGACCGGTCTGTTGCCCAATATTTTGGTCTTGCAGCAGGCGAGGGAAGCCGGTGCCGATGAAGCTTTGTTAGTGCGTGATGGCCTGCTCAGTGAGGGTACATCGAGCAACCTGTTTCTGGTACGCCAGGGAGTGCTTTATACCCCGAAGCGCAGTTCGGAAATTCTGGGTGGCACAACGCGAGAGCTGATACTGGAGCTGGCCGCAGAAGCCGGTATTCCTTATCAGGAGGTTGATCTGCGACCGGAAGAGCTGGCCACGGCCGATGAAGTGTGGATATCCAGCTCGACACGAGGTGTTATACCTGTGTTGAGTATTGACGGCGAACCCGTAGCCGATGGCCGGAAAGGCCCGCTATGGCAGAAAATGTTTGCCTTGTTTACCTGTTTTCAACACCGGCTAATGACCGGAGAGGCTTAATGAGTACTGAGATCGAAGCACCAAAAATCGAATTTCCGCACCCCGACTATCCGATCAAGGTGATCGGAGATAACCAGGCTGACTTCAAGGGAATGGTCATCGAAATCGTGCAGGTGCATGTGCCCGATCTGGATATCGAGCAGGTGGTTGTACAGGAGAGCGGTAAGGGTAACTATAGCTCTGTGCGATTCAAAATTACTGCAACCAGTGAGCAGCAACTGGTGAGTCTGCACGAGGAACTCAAGGCCACCGGGCGCGTTAAAATGGTCCTCTGATGGCGATTGCTGACGAGTTGATCATCCGCGAACTGCCTGGGCTACAGCCCTATGAGCGCGCTTGGCAGGCGATGCAGGCCTTGACGGCTCGCCGTGATGCCGACACGGTGGATGAAATCTGGCTATTGCAGCATGAACGGGTTTTTACCCAAGGGCAGGCCGGTAAGGCCGAACATTTGTTGGCGACGGGAGATATTCCGGTCGTACAGGTGGATCGTGGTGGCCAGGTTACCTATCACGGGCCGGGACAGCAGATTGCCTATCTTATGCTGGATTTGCGCCGACGCAAACTGGGTGTGCGTGAACTGGTCGATATCATTGAGCAGTCGATTGTCGCATTGCTTGCTGACTATGGTGTCCGTGCTTATCCCAAGGCCGATGCACCCGGGGTGTATGTCGATGAACAGAAAATATGCTCGCTGGGGTTGCGCATTCGGCGGGGGTGTTCCTTCCATGGATTGGCTCTGAACCTGAACATGGATCTTGAACCCTTTTTGCGGATCAACCCCTGCGGTTACGCAGGACTGCAGATGACACAGTTACATGCCCTGGCTCCGAATGCCGATCTGACATCTGTTCCGAATAACCTAGTGAATTACTTGGTTAAAAGATTGGGGTATACTGCCCTCACCCGCACACAGATATTGGAAGACTGATTAGTATGGCTGAATCCTCCGAAAACAAAACCGGCCGGGTCGAGCAAGGCGTTAAACTGCGTGGTGCCGACAAGGTTGCCCGCATTCCGATTAAGGTTATTCCAACGGAAAAGGAAGAAATGCTACGCAAACCTGACTGGTTACGCGTACGTATGGGCTCCAATGCGGAAGTAAAACGGATCAAGGATAAGCTGCGCAAACATAAGTTGGCATCAGTCTGTGAAGAAGCCAGTTGCCCCAATCTGGGGGAGTGCTTCAGTCATGGTACCGCCACTTTCATGATTATGGGCGATATTTGTACTCGTCGCTGCCCATTCTGTGACGTGGCTCATGGGCGCCCTAATGCGCTGGCGCCGGAAGAGCCACGTGAACTGGCAGAAGCAATCGCCGACATGGGGCTGAAGTATGTCGTGATTACCTCGGTAGACCGAGACGACCTGCGCGATGGTGGTGCGCAGCACTTTGCCGATTGTATTCGTGAGACACGTGAACGTATTCCCAGCATTCAGATCGAAACCCTGGTACCGGATTTCCGAGGCCGCATGGATGTCGCTTTGGAAATTCTGGATCAGACACCGCCGGATGTCTTCAACCACAACCTGGAAACTGTCCCACGTCTGTACCGCAAGGTGCGCCCGGGAGCCGATTATCAGTGGTCATTGGATTTGCTCAAGCGCTACAAGGCACTGCAACCGAATGTACGTACCAAATCTGGCCTGATGGTGGGCTGTGGTGAAACCAATGAGGAAATTATCGAAGTGATGCATGATCTACGTGCCCACAATGTCGATATGATCACCATTGGTCAGTACCTGCAGCCAAGCCGTAACCACTTGGCACTGGATCGATATGTAACGCCGGAAGAATTCGCCGAATTTGAGCGCATAGCCAAAGAAATCGGCTTTAGCCATGTGGCCAGCGGGCCGTTGGTGCGCTCTTCTTACCATGCCGATCTTCAAGCAAAAGGCGAAAAAGTGGTTGGTTACAAGGAAAAGTAAATTTTCCGATGCCCTGGGTAACGTTTGACTTTGAGTATCAATGGGTCATGCGTTGCTCCGGGACTCTCTTGCTGCTTATAGTCCCATGGAGCTTTTCCTCTTACCTGGGCCTTATACCAGAAAGGGTTATAACTACATCGGCTATCCACATATTCATGCCAACCGAACCCTCCGGCGGAGCTGGTGGAACATTTCCACAACGAATTGGAGTCATCTCAGATGTGTAATAACCGCTAGGATATATTCCCCAAAACTTGGAAAATCACATCAGCCTATGAGGGCTAATTGGCTGATGCAGAGTTTTGAAAACCCTCATATTTCCTGGCATTTTTTCTCAACCCATTCCTTTTTCCAATCAATTTCATAAGATTTTAATTGGCCTAATAAAGTGTCGTCCCTTTTAGCAATGTAAGAGTTAATTGCTTCAACTTTATGATGCTGAACATATTCAGCCAGTAACATCATTTGTTCATCAACATAGAAACTTAGTTTTTCTAAGGCCTCCTCAAGACACCCACTTTCCAGATCTTCTTTTATCACCCGATACCTTTTAAGATGGTTGAAAGCCAACTCCCCTTGGGTAACATCAAGCGCATAACTAATTCCCTGCTTCCCAACGGACACACCTATAAAATAGGCAATAAGCATAGAAAAAATAGCTAAACTAAATAAGATACGATTTTTCATGCCACCATCCTCCGTTAATATTACTGCGTATTCAGGCCTCTACAATTAGGCTGTCCTGGGACGCAACGCATGACACATTCACATTTATCATCATTATTCGGGTCATAACTCGGACTGGCAACGTAAGGAGATCCTCGACCAATGGAGTAATATTCTTTTTCACCACAGTCACCATCCCGTTCACATCTCCAGCGTACACACATAGACCAACAATCAGGATGACCAGGCCACCACCCACACAAACCTTGGTCAATAGCATCCCCTATAGCTTCCATAGCAGAGGCACCTCGACTTCCCATACCAGGAGCTAAACCTAAAGGGTCAATATAAACAAGAGGGTTTGCATTGGTGTAAAGGTAGGTGTTTATGCCGCCTTGAAGACCAATCGGATCACTCTGCAAATACCGCCCAAGACTGGGGTCATAATCCCTGAAATAGTTGTAGTGTAACCCGGTTTCCTCATCGTAGTACTGCCCTGGGTAGCGCAGAGAGAAGGTGAATAGCTGACTGTCACCGTCCGGGTCTTCATTGGCTGTGTGGCGACCAAAGGGGTCGTTATCCCAACGCCAGACAATTTGGTTGTCACTGGCTCGGCTAATGCGTCGTGGGGTGTTGGGGTGATCCGTATGGATGTAATACACCGCAACACCAGTGCCGGCGGGGCGCAGGGTTGCAACCGGGATGTTGCCAAGCCAGACGGTTTCCTGAATGAGCTGGCCGTTGGCATCATATTCGCCTGCCTTTCATGGATTGAGTAAGAATACACGTGACAAGTAGCCGAGTGTGCTCGGAGGTTCGGCAGTCATGTCTCGTGCTGTTACGGATTGCGCAGGAGCGCTCAAATCCATAGTATTAGTAAATTCTTATTTAAAATTCGAGGGTATGTGATGAGTGCGAACAAGCGTGTTTCCGTCAGTGCCGAGATGAACGCAGGATTTCTGGTCAGTGCCGATATTCGAGGTCACCAAGTCAAAATAGACCAGCCGGAAGCGGCTCGTGGCAGTGATCAGGGGCCTACACCACTGGAATATTTTCTGTTTTCGCTCGGCGGGTGTATCTGCACCATTGGCCGTATTGCCGCGATGCAACAGAAAATTAATCTGCGCGGTATGAAAGTGAGTGTTGAGGGAGATTACAATCCGGCGGGCTTACTGGGCAAACCGAGCGAAGACCGTACGGGGTTTCAACAGGTGCAGGTGTCGGCGGAAATCGATGCGGATATGACCGACGAAGAAAAGCTGGCATTTCTGGATGCGATTTGTGAGCGTTGTCCATTGCATGACAACATCAAGCTGGAAACGCGAGTTACCCACAGCCTGGTAGCGCCGAGCTGCATGGCCTGAACGTCAGCCCGGCGTTGATTTAATCGGCGGGCGGTACGTCCAGCAGGAAGGTTACCGGCCCGTCGTTCAGCAGTTCTACCTTCATGTCGGCACCGAAGCAGCCAGTTGCAACCGGGGTGTGGGCATGTCGAGCCTGATCAACGAAATGGTTGTAGAGGCGCTCGCCGTCAGTGGGTGTTGCGCCGGATGAGAAGCTGGGTCTGAGCCCTTTGCGGGTATCGGCCACCAGAGTGAACTGGGATACTACCAGCAGGCCGCCACCAATATCGGTCAGGCTCAGGTTCATCTTGTCGTCGGCATCAGCAAAGATACGGTACTTCAATACCTTCTGCAGCAGTTTGTCGGCAGTTGTTTCGTTATCGCCTTTTTCGACCCCCAACAACAGTAGTATGCCGTTTTCGATCTGGCCGATGATTTCACCTTCTACCGTTACGCTGGCGTGACGTACACGTTGGATCAGTCCTTTCACTACAGCTCCTTGTGGTTATGCGCTTTGTGCGGCAAATTCGTCGGTTGCCTGCACCAGGTTGTCGATGATGCCGGGTTCGAAGGCGGAGTGGCCGGCATTGCGCACAATGTGCAGACGCGATTGTGGCAACACTTGATGCAGTGCATGGGCCTGCTCAAGTGGGCACACCACATCATAACGTCCATGGACAATGGTGAGCGGGATATCGCGTAGCCTGGCCGCATTGCGCAAAATCTGATCCGGCTCCAGAAACGCCTTGTGGATAAAGTAATGCGCCTCGATACGTGCCATTGCCAGGGCAAAATGAGGGTCACCGAAATGATCAACTACACTGGGGTTGGGCATCAGAGTGGAACAGCGACCTTCCCACACAGACCAGGCTTTGGCTGCTTGCATTTGTGCCAGCTCGTTACTGGAAGTCAGACGCGTGTAGTAGGCGCCGAGCAGGTCATTGTGCTCGCTTGCGGGAATGGGCTCAAGATAGTCCTGCCAGTAATCAGGAAAAAGGGCGCTGGCCCCTTGTTGATAGAACCAGTGGATATCCCGATCGCGGCAGAGAAAAATGCCGCGCAGAATCATGCCGGAAACGCGTTCGGGATATGTTTCAGCATAGACCAGGCTTAGTGTTGATCCCCAGCTGCCACCAAACAGAAGCCACTGCTCGATGCCAAGGTGTTCTCGGATGCGTTCCATGTCATCGACCAGCGCCTGGGTGTTGTTATCCTCCAGTCTGGCGTGGGGGGTGGAGCGGCCACAGCCTCGTTGATCGAACAGGACAATGCGATAGCGTTCGGGATTAAAGAAGCGCCGATGCTCGGGGCTGCAACCGCCGCCGGGGCCGCCATGGACGAACAGGACGGGAATGCCGTTGGGGTTGCCGCTTTCCTCCACGAACAGTGCGTGGCCTGTGTCCACGTTCAGACAGTACTCGTGATTGATGCCGATTTCGGGGTAGAGGGTGCGCATAGGGGTCTCCTTGAGCCGCTGAGGCCCCAGTATAGCCAGCGGCACGCGGGACTTGAACAGGACTGGCGTCAATCCGGAATGATATAAGGCAGGAAGCGGGACTGGTTCTGAGTGATTCTGTTGCGGTCCTCACGGATCGAGATAGCGGCAGGCTGGTCGTTTGCCAGCTAGAGGCCGACACGAAGTGTGGCTGCCACACTGGTAATAGGTACTTTCGTCCCAGTATGGCGCTGTTGCCCGTGATAAAAGCGTGAAGCTACAGGGGGAAAGCTCCGGGCGCCTGAGGCGCTATTTGACCGGGTCGCCCTCAAACGGGCTGGCGTGTCACGGGCTGCTGCGTACCGGGGCGAAAGCGGCGTTGTATGCCCACCAAAAAATTGCGCAGAACCTGGTCCTTGCATTCGCGGTAGTGCTTGTTGCCAGGCTTGCGCAAAAACGCGCTCAGTTCATGCTTACTCAGGCAGAACTCGGCGGCCTGCAGGGTTTGCAGCATATCATCCGAAGTCATGTTGAGGGCGATCTTCAGCTTCATGAGGATCATGTTGTTGCTCAGCCGTGTTTCCGGCTGGGGCTGTTCGCCTTCTCGTCGGCCGCGCCGGGTGTTGATCAGGCCGTTGAGGAAAATGGCCAGTTCGCGATCGGTCGCCGCGCAGTACGCCGCGTCATCCTCTTTCTTCAACCAGTTCATCACCTGCAGCTGAGTGACCTGATGGTCGGCCGCAGCAAAGATCTCAATCAGCTTCGTATTCTTGAAGTCGAAGGCATAGCGCAGGCGGCGTAGAATATCGTTGTTGTTCACGGTTGGTCCTGATGTTGCCCATGCGCAGGGGCATGGCTGATAGGTGTATGAGAGGGCGGCAATAATAAAAAAGGCCGGGGCTTGCGCCGCCGGCCTTGGTGTTATCCACAGTTGTAGTGCTTACTTCTTGTTGGCGCGCTTGCGCTCGTTTTCTTTCAGCAGCTTCTTGCGGATACGAATGCTTTCCGGAGTAACTTCGACCAGTTCGTCATCTTCGATGAAGTCCAGCGCCTGCTCCAGGGAGAACTTGATCGGCGGGGTCAGCACGATGTTTTCGTCGGTACCGGAGGCACGAACGTTGGTCAGCTGCTTGCCCTTGGTCGGGTTGACGACCAGGTCGTTATTGCGGCTGTGGATACCCAGCACCATGCCTTCGTAGACCTCGATGTTCGGGTCGATGAACAGGCGGCCACGTTCCTGCAGAGTGAACAGGGCGTAGCCCAGCGCCTTGCCGTTGACCATGGAGACCAGAACGCCGTTGTGACGGGAGACCACGTCACCCTGCTTGACCGGACCGTAGTGGTCGAAGATGGAGGTCATGATGCCGGTACCGGAGGTCATGGTCATGAACTGGCTACGGAAGCCGATCAAACCGCGTGACGGCATCATGAAGGTCAGGCGCACACGGCCCTTGCCATCCACTTCCATGTTGGTCATGTCGGCGCGACGTTTGCCCAGTTCCTCGATGATTGAACCCTGGTGCTCGTCTTCCACGTCGATCATGACAACTTCGTATGGCTCGTGGATTTCGCCATCGACTTCTTTCTGGATAACTTCCGGACGGGAAACACCCAGCTCGAAACCTTCACGGCGCATGGTTTCGATCAGTACTGACAGGTGCAGCTCGCCACGGCCGGAAACGCGGAATTTCTCCGGGGTGTCGCCCGGCTCAACGCGCAGGGCGACGTTGTGAATCAGTTCACGCTCCAGACGGTCTTTAATGTTACGGCTGGTGATGAACTTGCCTTCCTGACCGGCGAACGGCGAATCGTTGACCTGGAAGGTCATGGAAACGGTCGGTTCGTCTACGGACAGGGCCGGCAGCGCTTCCACAACTTCCGGATCACACAGGGTGTCGGAGATGTTCAGTTCGTCCAGACCGGTGATGCAGATGATGTCGCCGGCCTGAGCGGAGTCGACTTCAACACGTTCCAGGCCGTGATAGCCCATGATTTTGAGAACGCGGCCGCTGCGTACCTTGGCGTGGCTATCGATGACTTTGACTTGGGTGTTGGTTTTGACGCTGCCGCGGGAAACACGGCCGACACCGATAACACCGGTGTAGCTGTTGTAGTCCAGTGCTGAAATCTGCATCTGGAAAGGACCTTCGGTATCCACATGCGGCGCATCGACATGCTGCACGATGGCCTCGAACAGGGGGGTCATGTCGTCGGCCATTTCAGCGGGGTCATTGCCGGCGATGCCGTTCAGGGCTGAGGCATAGACAACCGGGAAATCCAGCTGCTCATCGGTCGCACCCAAGTTGTCGAACAGGTCGAAAACCTGGTCCAGAACCCAGTCAGGGCGAGCGCCGGGGCGGTCGACCTTGTTGATTACCACGATGGGGCGCAGGCCACGGGAGAAGGCCTTTTGAGTTACGAAGCGAGTCTGCGGCATGGGGCCGTCTTGCGCATCCACCAGCAGCAGTACGCAGTCTACCATGGATAGAACGCGCTCAACCTCACCACCGAAGTCCGCGTGTCCCGGGGTGTCGACGATGTTGATGCGGTAATCGTTCCAGCTGATGGCCGTATTTTTGGCCAGAATGGTAATGCCGCGCTCACGTTCCTGGTCGTTGGAGTCCATGACGCGCTCGGCGCCTTCGTCACGGCGCCCCAGAGTGCCGGACTGTTGCAACAACTTGTCGACCAGAGTGGTTTTGCCGTGGTCAACGTGGGCAATAATGGCAATATTTCGGAGGTTATCGATCACGCGTAGTACCTTGGTGATGTGTTAAAGCGCGTCATTATACGGAAGGGATGTGAAACAATCGATCATTTACTGATCGTTATCGTATCGGGCGTGTTCTCGGGATGGAAAAGGCTGGTACAGCCGGGCGGCGGTACAGTATTTCTCGGTCAGTTTCAGGTAGTGGCTGTTGTCCGGTTGGCGCTGTTGGGCGTTGCGGTAGCGCTGACAACGTGTCGCCAATGTCTTGCCGGCCTCCTGGCGGCAAAAATGGTACATGTAGCTGCTTTCGGGGTAGTTGTAGCACACGGTGTCCAGTCGGATTTGATTCTCGTGTTCCAGCCAGCGAGCCGGAAAGCGCTTGCCATAGCCAAGATGTGAACCGGTTGAAGCCCCCGCAGACATCGCCAGCAGCAGGGTGCAGCACAACAGGGAAAGTAGAGCTTTCATGGACATGGAGTGACAGTGTTCATAAGGGTGAAAGAAAGTGCAGGGTACTCTGCTCCGGAAGTGATGAGAAGTGCACCGACAGGCAGCATTCATTTTTGCTTTGCACTATTATAGGCAGCGTGAGTGCAGGTATGTACTCGGGTTCTGGATACGGACGCACCGGTTTGGTGCAAAAGGTCTTTTTGTGCACTATTTTGGTGCGTTGTGGGCGTATCTATACCTGACGAATTAAACAAATCAAAGACTTAGCTTTTTCTTGAAGCTGGCACGACCTTTGCTTTATGTTCTGGCAACCGGTTTCCGGATCCTAATGTAAAGATGTTTTGCCCTGGCAAACTGATAACGAGTGGGGATAGCCAAATGTCAGAGAAGACTCTGAATCTGATCAAAGAGAGTGGCGCAAAGTGGATCGACATGCGCTTTACCGACTTCAAGGGCAAGGAGCAGCACGTCACCATCCCTGTCACCGACATGGGCGATGATTTCTTCGAAGAAGGCAAGATGTTTGACGGTTCTTCCATTGCCGGCTGGAAGGGCATCGAAGAGTCCGACATGATCCTGTTGCCGGATGACAGCGCTTCCGTACTGGACCCCTTCGCTGAAGATGCGACCGTTATCGTGCGCTGTGACATTATCGAGCCGGCCACCGGTCAGGGCTACGAACGCGACCCGCGTTCTGTTGCCAAGCGCGCCGAAGAGTACCTGAAGTCCACGGGTATTGCCGACTCTGCCATGCTGGGGCCGGAGCCTGAGTTTTTCGTGTTTGACGGTGTCGAGTGGCACGCTGATATCAGCGGTTGTGGCTACAGCATTCAGTCCGAAGAAGCGGCCTGGGCATCCAATCACAAGATTGAGGGCGGCAACACCGGTCACCGTCCGCGCGTGAAAGGCGGTTACTTTCCGGTTCCGCCGATCGACTCCCTGCATGATCTGCGCGCCGCGATGTGTGATGCCATGGAGGCCATGGGGCTGACCATCGAGGTGCACCACCACGAAGTGGCGACAGCCGGCCAGTGCGAGATCGGCGTACGCGGTAACACCCTGGTCAGCAAGGCAGATGAAGTCCAGATCCTGAAGTACTGCGTCCACAACGTTGCTCATGCCTATGGCAAGACGGCTACCTTTATGCCGAAGCCGCTGGTAGGTGATAACGGCTCCGGTATGCATGTGCACCTGTCCATGTCCAAGGACGGCGCCAACATCTTCGCCGGTGACGGTTACGGTGGCCTGAGCGACTACGCGTTGTACTACATCGGTGGTATCGTCAAGCACGCCAAGGCGCTGAATGCGATCTGCAACCCGTCCACCAACTCCTACAAGCGTCTGGTGCCGGGTTTCGAAGCGCCGGTTATGCTGGCGTACTCGGCTCGCAACCGTTCTGCATCCCTGCGCATTCCGTACACGACCAGCCCGAAAGCGCGTCGTGTAGAAGCTCGCTTCCCTGACCCGGCGGCCAACCCGTACCTGTGCTTCGCGGCGCTGCTGATGGCTGGTCTGGACGGTATCCAGAACAAGATCCACCCGGGCGATCCGGCGGACAAGGATCTGTACGACCTGCCGGCGGAAGAGGCGAAAGAGATCCCGACCGTTGTTGCAGACTTGACCGAAGCTCTGGATGCACTGGAAGAAGACCGCGAGTTCCTGACGCGTGGTGGTGTGTTCACCGACGATATGCTGGATGCCTACATCAAGCTGAAGCGTGAAGAAGTGGCCAAGGTCAATATGACGACTCACCCGGTTGAATTCGACCTGTACTACTCCGTTTAAGCAGGAGCGGTCGTATGAACAAGGCTTCCTTCGGGAAGCCTTTTTTATGCCGGGTCTGCCGGGCAGTTGTTACTGCTGTGCACTAATATGGTGCATAGGTGGCAAGGCTGAGGGTGTAAGAGATGTGTTCTGGCTGCGTGAAGCCGGTAAACACGGGAGTTGGCGCTTTTCTTGCTTAGTTAATTGTAACGACAGACCCGCGTGACGAGAGCCTATGTCTTATACACAGTCGCATAAACAGATTCTGGATAACCTGACCAGTGCCGTGCTGGTGCTGGATGAACAGCTGTGTATCCAATACATGAACCCGGCGGCTGAAATGTTGCTGGAGGCGACAGCGCGGCGTTTGAAACACCGGCCCATTGAGGAGTGGTTGTCCTCCAGTGAGGATGAGCTGTCGGTCTTGCGTCAATCGTTGGCCAGTGGACACCCCTACAGCAAGCGTGAAGCGCGCCTGATCACTCAGGTGGGGCGCGAAATGACAGTGGATTACAGTGTGAACCCGGTTCCCGAGGCGGGGGTCTTGCTGGAAATTCAGGCACGGGATCGATTGATCAGGATCGAGCGTGAAGAGGAGCTGCTGACCCGTCATGCCAGTGCGCGTGTGCTGGTGCGTGGACTGGCGCATGAAATCAAGAACCCCCTGGGTGGTATTCGAGGGGCGGCTCAGTTGCTGGATCGGGAGCTGGACCGTGAAGAACTGCATGAATACACCCAAGTGATCATCGATGAAGCCGATCGTCTGCGTCACCTGGTGGATCGACTGCTGGGGCCGCATACCCTGCCACCGATAGAAGCGGTCAATATTCATGCCGTACTGGAGCATGTGTGCAGTCTGGTCAGCGCGGAAGCGGGGGGACAAATCACCATCGTGCGTGACTATGATCCCAGTATTCCCGAGTTCAGCGGTGCGCGTGGCCAGCTGATACAGGCTGTACTCAATATTGTCCGCAATGCCATGCAGGCCATGGAAGAAGCGCAGACTCCGGATCCCTGCCTCACGCTGAAAACCCGGGCGTTGCGGCAGATCACTCTGGGTGCCGAGCGCCATCGTCTGGTCTGTGCGCTGGAGATTACCGACAATGGCCCGGGCATACCGGACGAACTGCTGGACACGCTGTTCTACCCGATGGTCAGCAGCCGCGCCCAGGGATCAGGACTGGGGCTGTCGATTGCGCAATCGATTATGAATCAACATAAGGGGTTGATCGAGTTTACCTCGGTGCCCGGCTGCACCCGTTTCAACCTGTTTATACCACTGGAGCCAAGTCATGACACAAGTCGCTAATGTCTGGATCGTAGACGACGATCGTTCCATTCGCTGGGTGTTGGACAAGGCTTTAACCTCGGCGGGCCTGGATGTTGAAACCTTTGACACAGCCTCCGCGTTGATGACCCGTCTGGAAGAGAGTATGCCGGATGCGGTGCTCAGTGATGTGCGCATGCCGGGAATCGATGGACTCAAGTTGCTGGAGCATCTGCATGACAATTATCCGGCATTGCCGGTAATCATCATGACCGCGCACTCCGATCTGGATAGTGCCGTGTCCTCTTATCGGGGCGGTGCGTTCGAGTATTTGCCCAAGCCCTTTGATGTGGATGAAGCCGTCTCGCTGGTACAGCGTGCAGTTGCACATGCCCGTGAGCAGGGTGTCGTGAGTGAAGTCCCGGCAGCGGAGCCAGCAGCGGAGATTATCGGCGAGTCGCCTGCCATGCAGGAGGTGTTCCGTGCGATCGGGCGTTTGGCGCATTCCAATATTACCGTGCTGATCAATGGTGAATCCGGCACCGGGAAGGAGCTGGTTGCCCATGCTTTGCATCGTCACAGCCCGCGCTCCGGAAAACCGTTTATCCCGCTGAACATGGCGGCGATCCCGCGTGACCTGATTGAGTCGGAGCTGTTCGGGCACGAAAAAGGAGCCTTCACGGGCGCTGCGGCAAGTCGACGTGGTCGCTTTGAGCAGGCGGATGGAGGGACGCTGTTTCTGGATGAGATCGGGGATATGCCGGCTGACACACAGACTCGGCTGTTGCGGGTGTTGGCCGATGGCGAGTTCTATCGTGTGGGTGGGCACACGCCGGTCAAGGTGGATGTACGCATCATCGCGGCGACACATCAGGATCTAGAGCAGCTGGTTCAGCAGGGGCGCTTTCGCGAAGACCTGTTTCACCGGTTGAACGTAATTCGTATTCATATCCCGCGCCTGGCCGAACGGCGAGGCGACATACCGCGTCTGGCTCGCCATTTTCTGGCCCGATCGGCAGAGGAGCTGGCGGTTGAACCCAAGGTGCTCAAATCAGAAACCGCCGCATTCATGGAGGAGTTGCCCTGGCCGGGCAATGTGCGGCAGCTGGAAAATACCTGCCGCTGGATTACCGTCATGGCTTCCGGGCGAGAAGTGCTGGTTGAGGACCTGCCGCCGGAGCTGTTGGAGCAGCAGGCATATGTACCAGCGGTGACCAGTCATTGGCAGGACAATCTGAGGATCTGGGCCGAGCAGCAGCTGAATCATGGAGCGGAAGGCCTGTTGCAGGAAGCGGTGCCGGCACTGGAACGGGTGATGATCATAACGGCGCTGCGAGCAACCGGAGGGCGGCGCCTGGAAGCAGCCCGCCTCTTGGGGTGGGGGCGCAATACACTGACGCGCAAGATCAAGGAGTTACATCTGGATGAGACGGAACTCGCCGACGAGGAGGGTGACGACTGAGCCTCAGCCGGTATAATGGCGAGCCTATTCAAGGAGGCCCTCATGCTGGACCTGGTGCTTTATCAGCCCGAAATACCGCCTAATACCGGCAACATCATTCGCCTGTGTGCCAACACGGGCTTTCGTCTGCATCTGATTGAACCCCTGGCGTTTGAACTGGATGACAAGCGGCTGCGTCGTGCCGGTCTGGACTATCATGAGTGGGCGTCCGTGCAGGTACATGCAGATCTGGACAGCTGCCTGAGTACGCTGAAGCCCACGCGTATCTGGGCGCTGACGACCCGAGCCTGTCGCTGTTACAGCGAGGTTGCCTTTAGCGAGGGGGATATGCTGTTGTTTGGGCCCGAAACACGGGGCTTGCCTGTCGATATTATTGAACGTTGCGAAGGGTTGCGTCTGCCCATGCTGGCGGACAGTCGTAGCCTGAATCTGTCAAATGCCTGCGCTGTTGTGGTATATGAAGCCTGGCGTCAGCTGGACTTTGCCGGGGCCGTGCCATCGTGACCGAACACGCTACAATCAGGAAATCTGGGCTGATGCAACATGTACTGATTCTGACCCGCTTGACGCCCCGTTCAACCCATCCCGGCCGGGTGGACGAGTTGGTGGGTGTGACCTCCGACGGGCGCAGCCTGTCCATTCGTAGCGATGCCGTGCAACGGGTGAATGTGGCGCTGTTACAGCATCAGCAGATGCCGTTGATTCTGCTGTGCGATCAGTTGCAGTCGGCCGTATTAACCGACCTTGAAGTGCCTGCCAACGCGCTGGTCAGCATTATCCCGCTGCCGGCCAATGAGGTGGGTGCGTTGTTGCGTGAAGGCAAGGAGACGTTGCTGCTGGAGGAGATTCGGACGCAGCTGGGGTAAGCGAGTGGAGCGGGTGCTCGCCTGGCCGCCTAGTGGACGGGGGCGGGCAGGTTAAGTTGGCAACCGGACAGCTCCAGGGTCAGCGTTGACAGCAGCAGCCAGGGGTCGGCCTTGAGCTGCCCCTTGATGGCCTGGTCAATGTCGTGACACAGACTGAGCATCTCTTCCAGGGTGCGTGTGGGCAATTGTTGACTTGCCTTGCGTACAATGGCTTTGCGTTTGCCCCATATTTTTTCGCGCTGGCACAGGCTGTCATAGGCCTGCCCGTTGTTCAGCCCGCGCTGCACATTGAGCAGTGTGCGAATCTCCCGGCTGATGCCCCAGAGTACCAGTGTGGCTTCCACTCCTTCCTGGCGCAGTACCAGCAGGATCTTTTGACAGCGGGCCGGATCACGCTGCAGCAGGGCATCGCTGAGGGCGAAAATGTCGAAACGAGAACTGTCGGCGACGGCCTCCACCACCTGTTCGACGTCGATTTTATGACCGGGGTACAGCAGACTGAGTTTGTCCAGCTCCTGCTGAGCGGCCAGCAGGTTGCCTTCAACGCGTGTGCCGAGCAGCTGTACGGCATCACCAGTCAGTTCCAGTCCCAGGGTGCGCGCCCGCTGGTTCAGCCAGCCAGCGAGCTGGTCTGTGTCAATGGGCCAGATCTCGACAACCAGACCGGCTTTTTCCACTTCCTTGAACCAGGCGCTTTTCTTGGTACCGGCATCCAGGCGATCCGCCAGAATCAGCAGGGCGTTGTCGGGAGCCGGGTTATCCAGATAACGCTGTAAGAGTCCGCTGGCTTTCTTGTCCAGTTTCTGGCCGCCCAGGCGCAACTCGATGATCTTGCGCTCGGCAAATAGAGACAGGGCATTGGCGCTTTCCAGCAGGCTTTCCCAGGAAAAGCCCGTCTCCACGTGCATGACGTCGCGCTCGGTAAAGCCGGCGTCACGCAGGGAGCGACGGATACGGTCGCAGCTTTCGGCATGCTGCAAGGGCTCGTCACCGGTCACCATGTATACCGGCAAGGGCGCCTTGAGTCGCTTGAGCTGAGCGCCCAGCTGGTCGGGTTTGACTTTCATGCTACCGCATTCATGCGTCGGTCTTGATGCTCAGGTACTGACGCACGATCTGCTGCGCCAGGTCCTGTTGCATCTGTTTGCGCACGAGTCCTTCCTGAGACGAACTTGCCGTGATGTTGTCCCGGTCGTTGGTATAGACCCGTTCGGTCATGACGCGCCGCTCGGGGATCACTTCAAAGCCGTCTCGTTGCTGGTCAATCACGCGGAAGCGGACTTCCGAACGCAGCTCGTATTCGTCTGCATCGGCATCGCCGGTCAGGGTGGCGGTGCGCCGTGTGTTGCGTTCGCTGAGAATCTCCAGCTGATAGCGGGCATCTGCCGTGATATCGATGCGGTTGACTCTCAGTGCCGAACGCAGCATGGGTTCAATCTGGCTGGGCTGCTGTCGGGCGACCAGCGCCACCTGACTCAGGGCTTCGGGAACTTCATAAAAGCCGCGAAGCTTGAAGCCGCAGGCACTGAGCGTAAGGCTCATCAGCAGGGCAAACAGCGGCAGTGTCAGGCGTGCGCGCATGCGGGTCTCCTTAGCCGACAACGATGTTAAGCAGTTTGTTCGGCACGACGATTTTCTTGCGAATGGTCTTGCCGTCCATATGCTTCTGTACATTTTCGCTGGCCAGCGCCGTGTGCAGCACCACATCTTCGTCCGCATCGGCCGGCACCGTGATCTTGGCGCGGACCTTGCCGTTGATCTGCACGACCAGTTCAACGCTGGCGCGGGTCAGAGCGCTCTGGTCGACTTCCGGCCAGGCGGTGTGGAGCAGGTCATCGCTGTGCCCCAGTTCGCGCCAGAGCTGATGCGTCATATGCGGTACGATCGGTGCCAGCAGGCGGATGGCCGATTCCAGTGCCTCACGGGTGACGGCGCGGCCCTGATCGCTGACGTCGACGAAACGGCCGACGGCGTTGGACAGCTCCATGACGGCGGCAATGGCCGTATTGAAGGTTTGGCGGCGATCCATATCGTCGCTGACCTTGGCAATGGTTTCATGTACCTTGCGGCGCAGGTCGCGCTGCTCATCGTTGAGAGTGTCCAGATCCAGAGTTGGGCAGTCACTGCCGGTTTGCAGGTGGTCGTGGACCTGTTTCCACAGGCGGCGCAGGAAGCGATGTGCGCCTTCAACACCCGAGTCCAGCCATTCCAGTGATTGCTCCGGCGGCGCGGCAAACATCATGAACAGGCGTACGGTGTCGGCACCGTAACGGTCGATCATGACCTGAGGATCGATACCATTGTTCTTCGACTTGGACATTTTTGACATGCCGTCATGGCCCAAGGACCGGCCAGTCGCATCGGTTGCACTGATAACGCGGCCCTTGTCGTCTTTCTCTGTTGTGACGTCGGCCGGAGCGACCCAGACCTGGCCACCCTTTTCGTCCTCGTAGTAGAAGCTTTCCGCCAGTACCATGCCCTGACACAGCAGGCGCTTGAACGGCTCGTCGGAGTCGACCAGGCCTTCGTCACGCATCAGCTTGTGGAAGAAGCGTGAGTAAAGCAGGTGCAGGATGGCGTGCTCGATACCACCGATGTACTGATCCACCGGCAGCCAGTGGTTGGCCTGCTTGGGATCAAGCATGGCGTTTGGATTCATGCTGGCATAGCGGGCGTAGTACCAGCTGGACTCCATGAAGGTGTCGAAGGTGTCGGTTTCGCGCTCGGCAGCACCGCCACACTTGGGGCAGCTGGTATCGATAAAGTCGCGCATCTTTTTGATCGGCGAGCCGGAGCCGTCGAACTCGACGTCAGTCGGCAGTACCACCGGCAGCTGATCTGCCGGCACCGGCACGGCACCGCAGCTGGGGCAGTTGATGACCGGAATGGGAGCGCCCCAATAACGCTGGCGCGAGACACCCCAGTCACGCAGGCGGTAGTTGATGGTGGTACGTCCCTTGCCCTTGCGTTCGAGTTCCTTGGCGATCGCCTTGAAGGCGACTTCAAACTCGAGCTCGCTGAAATCGCCAGAGTTGGTCAGTGTACCCTTGTCGGTAAAGGCTTCCTTCTCCAGATCGACCACGACGTCCGGGTTTGTCGGAGCGATGACCTGTTTGATCGGCAGGTCGTACTTGCGGGCGAATTCCCAGTCACGCTGGTCATGGCCGGGAACGGACATGACGGCGCCCGAGCCGTAATCCATCAGCACGAAGTTGGCTGTCCAGACCGGTACGGTTTCGCCGGTCAGCGGGTGCACCGCTTCAATGCCCAGCGCCATGCCTTTCTTTTCCATGGTCGCCAGATCGGCTTCGGCGACCTTGGTGTGGCGGCACTCTTCAATGAAAGCGGCCAGTTCAGGATTATTCTCGGCGGCCTTCAGTGCCAGCGGGTGCTGTGCAGCTACGGCTACGTAGGTCACGCCCATCAGGGTGTCGGGACGGGTGGTGAAAACTTCCAGCTCGCCGTAGCCATCAACGTGAAAGTTCAGCTCGACGCCTTCGGAGCGGCCAATCCAGTTGCGCTGCATGGTCTTGACCTGTTCCGGCCAGCCATCCAGTTGATCCAGGTCGTCCAGCAATTGGTCGGCGTAGTCGGTGATTTTGAGGAACCACTGCGGGATTTTCTTGCGTTCGACCAGTGCACCGGAGCGCCAGCCTCGGCCGTCAATCACCTGCTCGTTGGCCAATACGGTCTGGTCCACCGGGTCCCAGTTCACCTCGGCTTCCTTCTTGTATACCAGCCCCTTTTCCATCAGGCGGGTAAAGAACCACTGCTCCCAACGGTAGTACTCCGGGTGGCAGGTAGCCAGTTCGCGATCCCAGTCATAGCCGAAGCCCATCTGCTTGAGCTGGTTGCGCATGTAGGCGATGTTTTCGTAGGTCCACTTGGCTGGCGGCACGTTGTTATTCATGGCCGCGTTTTCAGCCGGCAGGCCAAAGGCATCCCAGCCCATGGGCTGGAGTACGTTACGCCCCTTCATGCGCTGGTAGCGCGAAACAACGTCGCCAATGGTGTAGTTACGAACATGGCCCATGTGAAGTCGACCGCTGGGGTAGGGGAACATCGATAGACAGTAGAAGGGCTCGCCTGCGGCCTGCTCGTCGGCCTTGAAGCTGTTCTGTGCTTCCCAATGTTGCTGTACCTGGGGTTCGATATCCTGAGGGTTGTATTGTTCGTTCATTATGCTCGATTGCAACTCGCTGCTGGCTGGAGGGCCGGACCAGGAGGCATCGCCTGACGGTGATGCGGCCGGCACCAGAAAAAAGTGAATGCTGCATAGCATACAATATTCGGCCAGCTGTCAACAGAGCGAGGAGCGGGACACGGCAGGTGTCATATTGGTGACATATTTATGACGTAGCTTAGTGGCAACAACCTTACGCAGAGTGCGCTTCATCTACGGCCTGCGTCTGAACACCAGGGAAGAATTGCCTTGAATACAACCTTTTTTGATCTTTTGTGGCAGCTCAAACAGGAGTTAGAGCTTAAAGGGGCGGATGCCATTGATATGCCGACCTTTATTGAAGATCTGGAATATCGCCGCCGGGTCTTGAAAGAAGTCGATCTGAAGACTCTGAACCCTGCTTTTCGTCAGATACTGCCTGAGCTTCTGGAGGGCAGCAAACTCGATATTACCCGCCAGGTACGCACCCTGCCGCAGGTGAAAAAACCGCGTGCCGGTGGTCCTGTTCATACCGTTGAGAGCAGTCGCAAGGGGCCGGGCATCATGACCGGCGTCTTTATCGTGCTGTTTCTGTTGGTCGGAGTGGCGGCTCTGGTGGAGCTGACCGGCGACAAGGTGGCGTCCGATCTGGTGAATACGGCCGGCATCAAGGGCGGGCAGGCGTCTACCGGTGATATGCCGGTTCCGACCGTAGTGGCTGGTGCTGCCGGTACACTGGCGGCTGCGGGCAAGGGTGAGCAGACGGAAACGCTGTTTCGTCTGCATGGTTCCAACACCATCGGTGAAACTCTGGCACCCGAATTGCTGAAAGCCTTCTGGCAGCAGCAGGGGGCTCAGGATATCCGTGTTGCTCAGGGTGCAGTGGATGTGGAGCGAGATGTGCTGTTTGCGGTGCCAGGCAAATCCGTATTGCAGCGGGTTGAACTCAAGGCGCATGGCTCCAGCACCGGATTTCAGGGGTTGCTGAGCCGTGAGGCTGACCTGGCGATGGCATCACGCCGAATCAAGGATAAGGAAAAGACCCGTCTGTCGCCGTTGTACGGTGATTTGGGTAGCGTGCGGACCGAGCATATTGTGGGCATGGACGGCCTGGCAATTATCGTGCATCCGCGTAACCCGGTCAGCAGTCTGAATACAGCGCAGCTGGCCAAGCTTTTTGCTGGTGAAATCGATAACTGGAGCCAGGTTGGTGGTCCGGATGAGCCGGTGCGCATTTACAGCCGCGATGAAAACTCCGGCACCTGGGACTCCTTCAAAAGCATGGTGTTGAAGAAGCATGGCGTGAAGCTGGCGACAACAGCACGTCGCTTTGAGTCCAGTATGGAGTTGTCGGACCGCGTCAGTCAGGAGCCGGGGGCCATCGGCTTTATTGGCCTGCCGTACGTATTGCGAGCGAAGGCGCTGGCGGTCGCGGATGAAGCCGGAGCACTGCCGGTATTCCCGACCACCTTCACGGTTTCGACCGAGGACTACCCGCTGACTCGTCGTCTGTACATGTATGAGCCGATGACCTTGTCGCTGAGCAGTCCTGCCCATCAGTTCATCAGCTTTGTTACCTCGGAAGAGGGGCAGGATATCGTACGCAAGAGCGGTTTCATTTCACAGAATATTCAGCGTATCCAGCCGGTTCTCAGCGATGCGCTGCCGCGTGAATATCTGGACCTGACGCAGGGCGGTGGTCGCTTGTCACTGAACTTCCGTTTCAACAGCGGCACCTTTGAGCTGGATAACAAGGCGCAGCGAGATCTGGAGCGCGTTATCCGCTTCTTCGAGAAAAATCCGGGGCAGCGTGCTTTTCTGATCGGTTTCTCCGACAGTACCGGTAGTGCTGAGCATAATCGCAGGCTGTCCCTGCAGCGTGCCGAGCTTGTACGTGATCAGCTGCTGGCACGTGGCATCAATGTTGCCGATGTACACGGCTTGGGTGCCTTGGCGCCGGTCGCCTCCAATGCAACGGAGTCGGGTCGCGAGCGCAACCGCCGTGTTGAGGTCTGGGTACGCGGTGGTACACCGGAGACAACCCAGTCGGAAGGCTGATTCTTGTTACCTCCCCTCCTCGTAAGGGGCGCAGGTCGGCGGTATTGATCTGTGCCCCTGTTGTCCCTCTAAATCGACTATATACTGAACAGACTCCGGTCGCATCCTGTGGCCGCTAATGTTCAGGAGTCGCCCATGAGCAAGCAAGAGCCCAACCTTCCCAAGCATTCGGAGCAGGCACCGGCCGCGTATGATCGTGTGCTGGAGCAACTGCGGCAACGGCTGGATAAAGCCGGAGAAGTAAGCTGGGAGTACCTGCAGGAACAGATTGAGGAAGCTGCTGAAATGGAACTGGCGGCGGAAGACATGACGCGGGATGAGGTCGATTTGCTTAAGGCCTATCTGCGTCGAGATCTCAAACAGCTTGGCTACTACGCCCACGAAACCGGTGAAGGGATTGCGGCCTGGCTGCATTTCGACCTGGATGTGCTGGAACACAAGGTCAAGCAGAGTCTGCTGGAGCTGGCCGATAAAACCCGCATTCAGCACGAATTGCTGCGGGAGCAATTGGCCCATGATGAAGATCATTATCTGGCCGGTGAGGTCAGTGCACCAGGGACCCTGCGCTGCCTTCAGTGCGGCGAGCTGCAGCAGCTGAAGGCAACCGACCGCATCAAACCCTGCTCACGGTGTGGCGCGGTGGTGTTTGAACGCGTGTCGCGTCCCTGGTCGCCAGTAGGCCAGTAAGCCCAGAAGCAGGCTCAGCAGCGTGACGGGCCAGAGCCCCAGTTGCTGCCAAGGTGTCTGTCCCGTCATGAGTGGCACTTCGAGGCGCAGCTCGGTGGCCTGGTCTACGGGGGCCAGACCGGCAATCTGGCCGTCAGGCCCGACAAAGGCGGTGAGGCCGTTATTGGTGCTGCGAATGAGCCAGCGACCGTTTTCCAATGCTCGCATGCGTGCCAGCTGCAGATGCTGGTCGGGAGCAATGGAGCGTCCAAACCAGGTATCGTTGGAGACGGTGAGCAGAAGCGCACTATCCTGAGCGAGTGTTCGAACCAGTCCGGGGAAGGCGATTTCGTAGCACACGGCGGGGGCGATAGCATGCCCGGCAAGCTGTAGGGGGCCGGTGTTCTGCGTCGGCAGGCTGAAGCTGGACATGGGCAGGTCAAAGAAATCGATCAGGCCGCGCAGTTGAGATTCGAACGGAACATACTCGCCAAAGGGCACCAGGCGCTGCTTGTGATACAGGTCCTGGCCCTTGCTGAACAGGCCGATACTGTTGTGGAAGCGTTGTCCGCGAGGACTGTTGGAGTCGGCTTCGACGAAGGGAAAACCGCTGATCAGAGCGGTCCCACGGGCATCCAGCAGGTCCAGGAAGGGCGATAGAGTTGGGGCGGCGCGATTGAAGGTGGCGGGAATGGCGGTTTCCGGCCAGACGATCAGATCGGCATCAGCATGAGGCAGACTCTGATCGATCTGGTGCTGCAAGATGGCGGACAGGTTGTCCGGACGCCATTTGGCCAGCTGAGGCACATTGGGCTGTATCAGCACAACATCCAGCGGCGGTTCGGCGCGGGGCTGTGTCCACTGGGTGGGAACGATCAGAGCCAGTGCCATCATCAAGGCGGCAGGTGCGAGTGCCAACGGTTTGCGGTCGATCAGCAGGCGCACCAGGCCGGTAGCCAGCAGCAGTGTCATGAGCGACAGTAGCCAAACGCCGCCGATGGGTGCCCAGGTTTTGAGCGGGGTGTCCAGCCAGGCGTACCCCAGCAACAGCCAGGGGAAACCGGTCAGCAGCCAGCTGCGTATCCATTCAAACCCGACCCAGACCAGCGAAAAGACCAGCCAGCGCTGTCGGGCGGGCTGTGCCAGACGGACGAAGCACCAGCCTTGCAGGGCAAACAGTAATCCCAGTGCAACCACAAACAGCCCGGTGAGCAGGCCAGCCAATGCGACCGGCGCGTTGCCGTAGGTATGGATGCTGACGTACACCCAGGAAACGCCAGCTCCCCAGAAGCCGATACCGAAGGCCCAGCCAGTGAAAAAAGCGGCGCGACTGCTTTGGCGGCGCTGCAGCCAGTACAGCAGACCGGGTCCCAGCAGGGCAAAGGGCAGCAGGTCGAAAGGGGCCAGAGACAGGGTAATCCCGGCCCCGCCGGCCAGCGCCAGCAGAGCCGTCAGCCAACGGGGGGGATGGGGCAGCATGTTCACCTCAGCGGCGTGTAACCTGCAGCAGGCGGAGGCGACGGTTGTCGGCAGCCAGCACTTTAAAGCTGAAACCGTCAAAGTCGATCTGTTCATCCTTGGCCGGCAGGTGTCCAAAGTGTTGGGTTACGATACCGCCGATGGTATCGAACTCGTCATCAGAAAAACCGGTATCGAAGTATTCGTTGAAGTCTTCAATCGGGGTCAGTGCCTTGACCAGAAAACCGTTGTCATCGAAGGGGCGAATGTTGCCGTCATCATCATCGGCATCATGCTCATCTTCGATTTCACCCACGATTTGTTCCAGGACGTCTTCGATGGTTACCAGGCCGGCGATGCCGCCGTATTCATCGACCACGATCGCCATATGGTTGCGGGTGCCACGGAACTCGTTCAGCAGTACGTTGAGACGCTTGCTTTCGGGAATGAAGGTGGCCTTACGCAGGCACTGGCGGATGTCGAACTGGTCCAGCGTACCTTCGAGCATGTAGGGCAGCAGATCCTTGGCCAGCAGTATGCCCAGCACCTCGTCGGCATTTTCACCGCAGACGGGAAAGCGCGAGTGGGCGCTGGAAATGATTACCGGAAGGAACTCTCGTGGCGTCTGGTTGACCTGTACCATGGTCATCTGCGAGCGCGGGATCATGACATCCCGAACCTGCATTTCAGTGACTTGCATGGCTCCTTCGATGATGCCAAGTGCATCATTATCGAGAATGCAGGATTCGTTGGCCTGGACCAGAATCTCGCGCACGTCTTCAAGACTGCGGGGTTCGTCGGAGAAGGCCTGGGTCAATTTGCCCAGCCAGTTCTTTGACGTGCCGCCCGATCGGTCTTCGCTCATATATATCCTCTAAATGGCATAGGGATCAGCAATGTCGAGCCGGGCCAGAAGGTCACGTTCCAGTGCTTCCATTTCCTCGGCTTCGTCGTCATTTATATGATCGAATCCAAGCAGATGCAAGGTCCCGTGCACAACCATATGGGCCCAATGATGCAACGCAGCTTTCTGTTGTTCTTCCGCCTCACGTGCGACGACCGCGGCGCAGATGATCAGGTCACCCAGCAGCGTGACCGGCACGCCGGGGGGGACTTCAAACGGAAAGGACAGCACATTGGTGGGCTTGTCCTTGCCGCGATACTCAGCATTGAGGGCCTGGCTTTCTTCTTCATCGACGATGCGAATGCAGATTTCGCCGTCGATTTTGCGTGCTTTCAATACGGTTTCCACCCAGCGCGCGAAATCCGCTTCGCAGGGCAGATCGGGAGCGTCGGTGGCGTACTGTACGTCAACGGCAATGCTCATCGTGCTTCTCCATTGTGCTGGGCTTCTTCGTGGCGTTCGTAGGCTTCAACGATGTGCTGGACCAGCGGGTGGCGCACCACATCCTTGGAGCCGAAATAGGTGAAGCCGATCTCTTTGACACCGTCCAGTACCTCCATGGCATGCAGCAGGCCCGACTTGACGCCCTTGGGCAGGTCGATCTGAGTCTTGTCGCCAGTGATGACGGCGGTGGAGCCGAAGCCGATACGGGTCAGAAACATTTTCATCTGTTCCCGCGTGGTGTTCTGGCTTTCATCCAGAATCACGAAGGAGCCGTTCAGGGTCCGGCCACGCATGTAGGCCAGGGGGGCTACCTCGATCACGTTGCGTTCGATCAGCTTGGCCACTTTTTCGAAACCGAGCATTTCATAGAGGGCGTCATACAACGGCCGCAGGTACGGATCGACTTTCTGGCTCAGGTCGCCGGGCAGGAAGCCCAGTTTCTCACCGGCCTCTACGGCCGGACGCACCAGCAGAATGCGGCTGACCTCTTCGCGCTCCAGTGCTTCGACGGCACAGGCTACGGCCAGGTAGGTTTTGCCGGTACCGGCCGGACCAATGCCGAAGTTGATGTCGTGGGTGCGGATCTGGTGCACATAGTCCTGCTGTTTGCCTGGGCGTGGTCTGATCAGCACCTTGCGGGTACGGATCGAGTAGCGTTTTTCTTCCGCGCTCTGGGCCTTGTCACTGGGCTTGGGCGGCTGTTCGATGCCGCTGTTCTGCAATTGCAGATGCAGGCTTTCGGGTGTCAGGTCCTCGCCTGCCAGCGCCCGTTTGTACAGTTGTTCCAGCAGCGTACCCATGGCACGGGTTGCGGCCGGAATGCCCTGCAGCTGGAAACGGTTACCCCGGTTGCTGATTTCGACTCCGGTGCGTTCCGAGAGCAGTTTCAGGTGGGCATCGAACTGGCCGCACAGTGTCAACAGTGCAGCCGGGTTGTTCGGTTCCAGAATCAAGGTTGAGGTCTGGTTGGGGGTCAAGTCGCTCTCCTGTTGTCAGGCGTCCAGCTCGGAACCGACCAGTTCGCCGAGCAGTGAGTTGGCATAAGCTTGTGCGATGCGTACATCGGCGAAATGGCCGATCAGGTCCGGATTGTCGCAACGGAAGTTGACAACACGGTTATTCTCGGTGCGCCCGGACAGTTGGCCAGGGTCCTTCTTGGAGTAACCGTTGACCAGAATGCGCTGGGTGCTGCCGACCATGCGGCGGCTGATCTGAAAGGCTTGGGCGGTGATCCGGTCCTGCAGAATTTTCAGGCGCTGCTTCTTGGTTTCTTCATCGACGTTATCGGGCAGATCGGCTGCAGGGGTACCGGGGCGGCGACTGTAGATGAAACTGAACGAAGCATCGAAGCCGATATCGGCAATCAGATTCATGGTTGCTTCGAAATCGGCATCGGATTCATTGGGGAAGCCGATGATAAAGTCGGAGGAGAAGCTGATATCCGGGCGCAGTTTCTTGATGCGGCGCAGCTTGGACTTGTATTCCAGTGCGGTGTGGCCGCGTTTCATTGCCATCAGGATACGGTCGGAGCCGCTTTGTACCGGCAGGTGCAGATGGCTGACCAATTCGGGTACCTCGGCGTAGACATCGATCAGGCTGTCGCTGAATTCCACCGGGTGAGAGGTGGTGAAGCGGATGCGGTCGATACCGTCGATGGCGGCTACGCAGCGAATCAATTCGGCCAGATCGGCTGTGTCGCCGTCATGGGTGGCGCCACGGTAGGCATTGACGTTCTGGCCCAACAGGTTGACTTCACGCACGCCCTGTTCGGCCAGTTCGACGCATTCGGTGAGCACGTCGTCCAGCGGCCGGCTGACCTCCTCGCCACGGGTATAGGGCACCACACAGAAGGTACAGTACTTGCTGCAGCCTTCCATCACCGATACGAAGGCTTCGGCGCCTTCCACCTTGGGGGCGGGCAGGTGGTCGAATTTTTCGATTTCAGGGAAGCTGACATCGACAATGCCGACGCCGCCATTGCGGCTCTCGCTGATCATTTCCGGCAGGCGGTGCAGGGTCTGCGGACCGAAGATCATGTCCACGTAGGGTGCTCGGTCACGGATCGCCTCGCCTTCCTGGGAGGCCACGCAGCCACCCACGCCGATCATCAACTCGGGCTTCTGGTCTTTCAGCTTGCGCCAGCGACCCAGCTGGTGAAATACCTTCTCCTGCGCCTTCTCCCGGATCGAGCAGGTGTTCAGCAGCAGGACATCCGCTTCTTCCGGATTATCCGTCAACTCCAGGGCATGACTTTCGCCAAGCAAGTCTGCCATACGGGAGGAGTCGTACTCGTTCATCTGACAGCCATGTGTCTTGATAAACAGCTTTTTCGCCATGAATCACCTGTAAAACCTGTGGAAATAAAAAGAGAGCCGGGCTCGAAGAGGGGCAAAATTATACCCAAGGCCGGGCAGTTAGGCCATAAACTGGTCAAAAATTATCCAGTCTTGTTTTTGCCGGGCATGCCCCCATATTCGCTGCAACGAATTCAATGTGGGAAGCAGACGGCATGGCGGATGAAGAGCGTTTGTATCGGGTCAGTTTTGTTAATCAGGATCAGGTCTACGAGGTGTATGTACGCCATGTGTACCCGAGTGACATGTGGGGGTTCATTCAGCTGGAAGGCTTTGTTTTCGGCAGCCGCTCGGAAGTGCTGGTTGATCCGGGCGAAGAAAAGCTGAAGCAGGAATTTGCCGATGTGAATGCCTGCTATGTGCCAATGCAGGCGATTATTCGCATCGATGATGTGAAAACCGAGGGTGTGGCGCGTATCAGTGAGGCCAGAGGGAATGTAATGGCCTTCCCTCTGGCCCCGCCGCGCCGAGACGGCTGACGCTTATTGTGCTGCGGTGCGCATGCCGGCGCCGCCACAGGATGCGTTCTGCATGGCGCTCTGGTTCATCATCGCGAAACGATCAAAACCGTGATATTCCACGCTCTGGTCGGCAAAAATCAGCTCGGCACCTTCAATTTTGAAACAGCCCAGATTGGGGTGCTGCCAGACCTTTTTCCAAACTTTGTTACCCACCTGCTCACCAGGAGCAAAGGGACCTGCTACACGCAGCCAGGCGTTGCGACGCCCGCTTTTCTTGGAGTTCACCGGGTTGCCTTCACGGGTAAAAGCGCTGGTCTTGAACATGACGTATTGCAGGGTCTGCTCGGTGCCGTTAGTGAAGCTGATGCTGGCGTCGCTGTTGCCGCGGGTGTGATGGTCACTGATCAGCAGAACCGGTTTGGGCTCGGGTTTGGGTTCAGGTTTGACGGCGACGGGTTCCGGCTGTTTCTGGGCGCAGGCCGCCAGCAGGGTGCTGACAACCAGCAGTCCGCCGAGGCGCAGTGCGGAAAGGCGGCGAGTACTCTGACCTTGATTCATCATGGATATCCAAATCCTTTATTACAGATGTGGCCCGGTCGAGGCCGGGCGAGGCATTAGGGTAATACTAACTATCTTAACGCATATTGCTCGGACTGACTCCTGATTCAGGCCTTGCTTTTTTCCGTTGGTGGAATGGGCGTCAGCAGAGTCTTGGAGGCGCGACCGGGAATCTCGCGTGCCAGCCGGGGTACCAGATAACCGGGCAGTACGGTCTGCAACCGGCCGACCAACCGGCAGGCTTCGTCATCGCTGATATCGAAATGAGCGGCACCGGCGACGGGGTCCAGTACAAATAAATAGTAGGGCAGGATGCCGTCACTGAACAGTGTTTCACTGAGCGCTTTCTGAATTGCCAGGCTGTCGTTGATGCCCTTGAGCAGCACGGCCTGATTGAGCAGGGTAACGCCTGCCTGACGCAAGGGCTGCAAACGTTCACGTACCGTCAGGTCCATTTCCTGTGGGTGGTTGATATGCAGGACCAGCGTGCAATTCAGGTGGCTGTCGGCCAGCATTTGCACCAGTTCAGAGGTAACGCGCTGTGGAATCACCACTGGCAGGCGCGAATGAATGCGCAGCCGTTTCAGGTGTGGAATGGTTTCAAGGTCGGCAATCATGCGGGCCAGGCGGCGATCCGGCGTGGCCAGAGGGTCGCCGCCGGAAAAAATAATTTCGCTGACCTGCTCATGCTGGCGGATGTAGTCCAGTGCGGCCTGCCACTGCTCGCCGCCGAGCTGGTTGTCGCCATAGGGAAAGTGGCGACGGAAACAGTAGCGACAATTGATGGCACAGGCACCGGACAGGATCAGCAGAATGCGGTCCGTATACTTGTGGATAACTCCTTTGGAGCGGTTGGCGGCAGCCTCGGCGAGAGGGTCGGTATTGAACCCCGGTACGCTCATCAGCTCCTGTTGCAGCGGCAGTATCTGGCGCAGCAGCGGGTCGTCAGGGTCTCCCTTGTGAATGCGCTGCAGGTACGGGCGCGGAACCTTGAGGGCAAAGGCATCGGCACCGCCCTGTGCGCCTGCGAGCAGTTCGGGCGGCAGTTCCAGCTCGTCCAGCAGCTGGGCGGGGTCACTGATTGCCTGGCGCAGCTCGCTTTGCCAGTCGAGTTCGGGCCGGAGGGTCTCGGAGGGGTACAGCAGGTTCATCGGGGCGTGTGCTCGGAGGGTTGTGCGGATTGATTTGCCTGCATTCTCCTTTGCAGTAGAATGACTGTCAATTTACGGGCCACCTGTTCGCAAGACGGTTGCCTGCCTTCGAAATTTCAGATCGCGGAACTTTCTATCTATGGCTAACTACTCCAGCAACCAGTTCAAGAACGGCATGAAGGTGATGATCGACGGCGACCCGTGCAGCATGGTCGATGTTGAGTTCGTCAAGCCGGGCAAGGGGCAGGCCTTTACGCGCGTGCGTCTGCGCAACCTGCTGACCGGTCGTATCTGGGAGCGTACCTTCAAGTCCAACGAAAGCGTCGAAAGCGCAGACGTGATGGACAGCGACCTGGAATACCTCTACAACGACGGTGAAATGTGGCACTTCATGGACCCGAACTCATTTGATCAGGTGGCCGCTGACAAGAATGCCGTGGGCGAAGCCGACAAATGGCTGAAGGAACAGGACAAGTGTGTTGTTACGTTGTGGAATGACAACCCGATCAGCGTGACGCCGCCGAACTTTGTCGAGCTGGAGGTCGTTGAGACCGATCCCGGTCTGAAGGGTGATACCGCTCAGGGCGGCTCCAAGCCGGCCACACTGAGTACGGGAGCGGTTGTACGCGTGCCTCTGTTTATTGAACAGGGTGAAGTGTTGCGTATCGATACCCGTACAGGTGAATACGTTAGCCGCGCCAACTGATCGCGCATTCGGATACCGGAATGCAAGGTCTTGGGCCTTGCCGTTCGGTTGCGATGCAAGAGACCCTTTGAATGGCAGCTTCGGCTGCCATTTTTCGTGTATGGGTGCAGAGGCCTGGTCGTATGAGCGTTTCGCTGTTCTGATTACCGGTAGTAAACATAATGCAAGATGAGCTTTGGCGCCCCGGCGCCCCCATTCGGAACCTGCGGGTCCGGGCCGCGATGCTGGCACGGATTCGCGGTTTTTTTGCCGAGCGCAAGGTGCTGGAGGTGGAAACCCCGGTTTTGTCCAAGTGTGCGGTCAGCGATCCGTTTATTGACAGTCTGGAAGTCGGCTTTGGCTTCCAGCCCGGGATTGAAGACGAGCGCCTGTACCTGCAGACATCGCCTGAATATGCCATGAAACGCCTTTTGGCTGCCGGGAGCGGGGATATTTACCAGATGGCCAAGGTGTTCCGAAATGGCGAGTCAGGCCGCCGGCACAACCCTGAATTTACCATGTTGGAGTGGTATCGACTCGGTTTTGATGATCAGCGGTTGATGGATGAAGTCGCGGCTTTGATTCAGACGGTTGTGCCGGAGCTGTCCGTTACCTGTCGCAGCTATGCCGACCTGTTTGAGCAGGAGTTGGGACTGGACCCGCACCGGGCCGAACTGGCAGAGTTGCAAAGGGTCTGCCGCGAGCATGTTGATGCGCCGTTTGAGGATAACGATCGCGATACCTGGTTGAACCTGCTGATGTCGCACGTGCTGGAGCCTCGCCTGCGTGGTGCCGTATTTATCCACAGCTATCCGGCTTCCATGGCGGCGTTGGCTCGGGTGCGTGCAGATGATTCCGGACGCCTGGTGGCGGCCCGCTTCGAGCTTTTTGTGGACGGTGTTGAGTTGGCCAATGGCTACCATGAGCTGACCGATGCGAGAGAGCAGGCGCGCCGCTTGGCGTCTGACCAGCGACAGCGGGCGATGCTCGGGTTGCCGCAACGTCCGTTGGATCAGCGCTTGGTACAGGCGCTGGAGGCCGGGTTGCCGGAATGTGCCGGTGTTGCTTTGGGAGTGGACCGGCTGGTGATGTTGGCTTTGAAGGCGGAAGGTTTGAGGGAGGTTGTATCGTTCATGCATGAACGGGCATGAACGCGCCCCAGGCTCTGTTTTCACGGATAGGGTGGCGGGGTCCCATAATGGGTCGCCACCGTATTGATGCAATACGATTTTGATGGAGATTTGTCGGAATGTTTGCTGTCCCTGTGTCCCCTTTTGTCGAACGGTTCGAGATTTCGCCCTATGCCACGGGGCCGCTTGACGGACTTTCGTTTGCGATCAAGGACAATATTGATATCGCAGGCCGGAAAACGGGTTATGGCAGCCCCGGCTGGTCCCGTACCCATGAAGCGGCGGTTGCGCATGCACTCTGTGTCGAACAGTTGCTGGGTGCCGGTGGCGTATGCAAGGGTAAAACTCATACGGATGAGCTGGCCTATAGTTTGCTGGGCGTTAACGCTTTTAGCGGAACGCCCGTGAATCCGAAAGCACCGAACAGGGTGCCTGGTGGCTCATCCAGTGGGTCGGCAGCGGCGGTGTCTGCCGGGTTGGTAGACTTTGCGCTCGGGACAGACACGGGTGGCTCGGTTCGTTTTCCGGCTGCCAACTGTGGAGTGTGGGGGTATCGGCCATCATCGGGCGCGATTTCGGCGGCAGGTGTGCTGGCGCTGGCACCCTCATACGATACAGTGGGTGTTCTCGCCAAGGATGGTGTAACGCTGGCAAACGTCATGCGAGTCCTGTTGGCGGAAACTGGTACCGAGTCTGTTGATGATCCCGAAGTGGTGTTTGTCGGCGATGCCTTTGAGCACTGCGATGCTTCTATTGTTCGGGCGTTGGAGGACTTCAGAGCTGCGCTTGAATCCGTATGCCTGACGAAAACACAGACGTTGTCTGCCATGATCGGTGATGACTTGGGATTGCCGCAGCTGTTTGAGCGCTTTGGCTTCCTGTTGTCGACGGAGGTCTGGAATACCTTTGGGGCCTGGTATCGACACTGTACACCGGAAGTCAGCCCTGCCGTGGCGGAGAGCCTGACGCAGTACGCCGAAGCTGCGTGTCGATCAGACATCCAGCATGCATTGCAGCAGCGTGCCCGTTTTCGGCAGGGGCTGAACCGCTTTTTGGGAACGGACCGGATTCTGTGCTTCCCAACCACACTGGATCTGGCGCCGACGTTGGAGGCTGTTGCATCCGGCAACCTGTCCGGCCGCTATATCCCACGTGCAATGTCAGTCAATGCCATGGCCTGTCTGGCTTCAGCGCCCCAAATTACCCTGCCTGTTGCGGATGTCGAAGGGGTGCCGGTTGGTTTGTCGTTTTTGGCGGGACAGGGTCAGGACATGCGCTTGATCGACGTCTGCAACCGCCTGTATGCGCGCTGTCGAGCGAACTAGCCGTTCCGATACAGGGTCTTGATCAGGTGGTAGCCGAAACGGGTCTTGATCGGGCCGTGTACGGTGAGCAGGGGGCGTTTGAACACCACGTCGTCGAAGGCCTTTACCATGTCGCCACGATGAAATTCGCCCAAGTCTCCGCCTCGCTTGCCGGATGGGCAGATGGAGTGGCGCTTTGCCAACGTATTGAAGTTCTTGCCCTGTTTCAGCTGGGCAAGAATGTCCAGCGCTTCCTGTTTGGTTTTGACCAGTATATGCAGTGCTGCTGCAGTCGCCATATTGTCTCTCGTTGATCAGCTCGGATTTCTGCTGTTTATTCTAGCAGTGAAGGTGTGAGCCGCCCATTGGGGCCGGTCGGTTTTGCTGGTCTGGTTGTGCTCCCATAGCGCAGCGGTTGCCGCTGTTGGAGCAGTCTATTGGCGGGCTCCGATATCCAAGGTTGCCTAACAACAGCTCATGCCCGGTTGAAGGGGAGCTGGTTCAGTATTGAAATTTGCTCAATTTTTTAGCCTGCATCATCACTGTAGCAACGCTCCCCACAGTTGCTGTCCCGGTTCGCTGGCAAGAAATCCCATCAACCCCAGGTTAATCACAACCGTCCACCAGAATGAGTTGCGAAACGCAGCTTTCACGGATTTATGGCGTAACAGATTCTGTGCACACAATGCGCCAGGCCAGCCTCCCAATAACGCCAAGAGATGCAGTGTAGACTCAGGGGTTCTACGTCGATCTGCTTGTGCTGCCGACTTGTCGATGGCGTAGACAATATAGGTCCAGAGACTCAGGAATCCCATCAAGACTGGCAGTTGCCAAGGCAGCAATCCAATCATCGAAACCACTCCCAAGACAACAAACAACGCGAGCACAGGTACTATGACATGGCTACTGGAGTGTTGTGTTTTGTGCTGCCGTCGGACACTTGTGCCTGCAAGCACGACTGATTCGGCACGGGGGCGATTGTCTTTATCGGTACCTGGTTCAAAAGTTACCAACTGATTTATCTGAGGTAGCAGGCTTCGATCGCGCATGGCGCTGACATGGAAAAAAAGATCATCACCGCCCTCAAGCGGCTGAATAAAGCCAAAGCCTTTATCGGCGTTCCACTTTTTGATGCGTCCTTTCATTGCCATGTGTTCGTTCCCTGGTGTTAGTGACCGGAAGCCGACGTCACGATAATAAATTTCTGGAAAGAGCCACCGAGTGGCGCGGAGAATATGAAGTGTTCCTTTCCTGGCTCAGGCTATATGAACTTCATACTACCAAAAGTAGGTACTATTCCCGAATAGAAGTTGATGTGTGGCTGTACTTTGAGGTTGAAGTGGCAACTGAGAGGCGAGGTTTGTATTTGACCCCTTTAGGCCGCCGCCGCATTGATAGCCCTTTCTATATTCATTTCAGGTGTGTCAGTCAATTATTGCTGAAATCACGGCATGCGATTACACCTACAAACGCCACAATTGCGTAGAGAGCATTATGCCTATAATGGTGGGGGAGATGAAACATCGTAAGTCTTTGAAATAAATGGCGCCCCAGGCAGGACTCTAACCTGCGACCTGCCCCTTAGGAGGGTAATTTTGGCCGGTTTCAGGGTGTCCCACTAAGTTCCATGATGCTTCTTAAATTTCTTTATAAACAATGGTTTGTGTGATTTTTATGTCCCGTAGCGTCCCACTGGATTCCGCTCTATACTGGGTAAAACCATGGTGCGCACCATGGTGCATTTTTGGGCTCGATTAAGTCTATGAGGGAGTCGGAATGGCGGACACGAAGGCAATTACAACCTCGAAGCAGATTGCTGCCCTTAGGCTGGAAGAGGGGCGTAGCGTACAACGATTCCGCGTACACACATCTATGGGCAGCGGGCTATTTGTCGAGTTGCGTAAAGGCCGTACCCAGAAAGTGTGGCTATATCGCTTTTATATAGCGAACAAATCTGGTGACTACCGCATGGGAACATTCCCTGCGATCAGTCTCAAGCAAGCACGTGAATTACACGCTGAAGCGGTGCAACTGGTCAAAAAAGGAATTGACCCCCGAACGTATCGTGCCGCGGAAGTGGCTAAAAACACTCAAGCCTGGACGATGCAGGAGGCATTCGAACGCTGGCTAGCTCATTACACCGCCAGCCCAACTCGAACTGGGCACTTGCCCACAGAAAAAACCATTAAGCAACGGAAACGGCGATGGAGGCTGCATCTTGAAAAGCAGTTGGCGTCGATGCGCGTACAGGATGTAACCAGGGCCAAGCTAATCGAAGTGTTAAGTGATGCAGCTACAGAGGCTCGGGAAGAAGCACGCCAGTGTCTGATCATGCTCAAAGGGATCTTGGCTTACGCGGAAGATCTGGAGCAGATTGAAGAGAGCCCAGCGGCCAGTATTACCCCGGCAAAAATCAAGGCACGGCCTTCACCGCCGCGAGACCGCTATTTATCGCTTGGAGAACTCACAGAAGTGCTCCAGGTGTTCAATGATCCTAATGGGCGTACCAGCGTTACGGTCCGGAATGTGATGCGAATGCTCATTGCAACGGGGGCTCGACGCAGTGAGGTATCACAAATGCAGTGGGGCGAAGTGAATATGCAAGCAGGCATATGGACCCTACCTGCAAGCCGTACCAAAACGCGGCAGGTTCGGCGAGTAGCTTTATCTGCTTACAGTCTTGAAATTCTCAAGCAGCAACAGCAGTTGAGTCACTCTGGATTTGTCTTTGAATCCCCGGATATTCCGGGACAACCGTAAGCGCCCTTAAATCAGCACCTTTTTTCCAGCCACTGACCGCCGCACACTGATTCCATCGTCACCTACGCGAGGAATCCAGCATGAACTCAGCCGAGCGCACACACTACTGGCAACAGCACATTGAACACTGGCGTGATACCGGGCTATCCGGTGCTGCTTTCTGCAAACAGCAGTCACTGTCCTATCACCAGTTTGTCTATTGGCGCCGCAAGCTCGAAGGTACAGATGATGCGACCGATACCGAGCGTACACCAACATCCGGCTTTGCTCGCGTCACCCAGGTGGCCGCTTCACCGCTATCGGATGATCTGACCCTGAAGCTTCCCGGCGGCATGGCCATTACAGGGCTGCATGCCGGTAATGTCGACCTGCTCGGCGCGATCCTGAGGCAGCTCTGATGAAACCGCGGTATCTTCGTCCCTCTCGGTCCATGCCCGAGATCTATCTGTACCGTGAGCCCATTGATTTTCGCAAGCAGGCCAATGGTCTGGCGGTGCTGATTGAACAGGAGTTGGGACAGAACCCCTTCACCGGTGCGCTGTATGCCTTCACCAACCGACAGCGTAACAAGATCAAGTGCCTGATGTGGGAGGACAACGGCTTTATCCTCTATTACAAGGCGCTGGCCGAAGAGAAATTCAAGTGGCCGAGCCCGGCTGATGAGCTCATGCCGTTGACCGGCGAGCAGATCAACTGGCTGCTCGATGGCTATGATATCAGCCTGCTGCAAGGCCATAAAACCTTGCAGTATGAGGCCGTTGGATAGCCGGTTTTGGGTGCTTCAACTGGCTGTTTTTGATATAATTTTGCCCATGAAAACACAGCCCGAAACCACCTCAAAGACGCCTGATATCAGCAGTTTATCGACCGCTGACTTGCTGTCGATGGTGGCCGGGCTGCAGCAGCAACTGGCCTCGAAAGAGGATGAGCTTGAACGGCAAAACCAAGTGCTTGAGCAGCGGGATCAGGCCGTCAAAGCGCGTGACCGGCAACTCCAGCAGCGCGAGCAATACATCCTGTTGCTGGAAGAGATGCTGCGCTTGCAACGCATCCAGCGGTTCGCGGCCAGCAGTGAGAAAACGGCCCACCAGATCCACCTCTTCGATGAGTCCGAACTGGAAGCCGAGATCGATCAGCTGCGGGATCAGCTCCCGGACGATATTGAAGCCGCTGAAGGTGATACCCCTGCTGTCACGCCTGCACCCAAGCGCCGTCAGCGCGGCTTCTCCGATCACCTGCTGCGTGAGCGTATCGAGCTGCAGCTGAGTGATGAAGAGAAGGCCGGGGCGGTCAAAACCTTCTTCACCAAGGTCAAGGAAGAGCTGGACTATATCCCCGCCCAGCTCAAAGTACTGGAATACTGGCAGGAAAAAGCGGTGTTCGAGGAGAACGGCGACGAGCGTATCCTGGCCGCGGCTCGCCCGACACACCCGCTGGGCAAATGCATCGCCACCCCGGCCCTGCTGGCCTACCTGATCACCTCCAAATATGCCGATGGTCTGCCGTTGTATCGGCAAGAGCAGATGTTCAAGCGTCTGGGCCATGAGCTGTGCCGCACCCGCATGGCGCACTGGATCATCCGTCTGGATGAGGTGTTCAAACCCCTGATCAACCTGATGCGGGAAGCGCAGAACAGTGCGGCCTACCTGCAGGCTGACGAAACCCGGATCCAGGTACTCAAAGAGGATGGCAAAGCCGCCCAATCCGATAAATGGATGTGGGTGACCCGTGGCGGACCACCGGGCCAACCTTCCGTCCTGTTCGCCTATGATCCCTCTCGAAGTGGAGCGGTGCCCGTGCGCCTGCTTGATGACTTCAAGGGTGTGCTGCAGGCGGATGGTTACTCCGGTTATGCGCCGATCTGTTCAGCCAATGAGCTGACCCGTATCGGCTGCTGGGATCACGCCCGCCGTAAGTTTATCGAAGCGACCAAAGGGGCCAAGCCGGCGGGTAAAGGCAAACAGACCAAGCTGTCCAAAGCGGATGTGGCACTTGGCCACATCAACAAGCTGTATGCCATCGAGCGTCAGATCAAGGACCTGAACCCTAACGAACGCTACCGGATCCGTCAGGAGCTGAGCCTCCCCAAACTGGAAGTGTTCAAGTCTTGGCTGGATGCGAACGTGGGGCGTGTGATGAAAGGCGGGCTAACTCGCAAAGCGATGGAATACACCCTGAACCAGTGGCCCACCCTGATCGGCTACTGTAAGCGGGGTGACCTGCATATCAGCAACGTACTGGCCGAGAATGCCATCCGCCCGTTCGCCGTGGGGCGCAAGGCCTGGTTGTTCGCGGATACTCCGCAGGGCGCTCACGCCAGTGCCACCTGTTACTCCCTGATCGAAACGGCCAAAGCCAACGACCTGGAACCCTCGGCGTACATCCGGCATGTGCTGGAGCGCATCGCCGATGCTGACACCCTGGAAAAGCTGGAGCGACTGCTGCCCTGGAATGTTGAGCTGGAACGTACTTCAAAAAAAGTGGCGCAGTACAGTTAAGGGCAAGTGGGTCGTTTTAACGGCGGATAC
>NZ_JACEMT010000054.1:1067-68934 GCF_013868415.1 Marinobacterium marinum
TCCGATTAACGCTTGCACCCTCCGTATTACCGCGGCTGCTGGCACGGAGTTAGCCGGTGCTTCTTCTGATGTTAACGTCACAGTATGCGGGTATTAACCACATACCTTTCCTCACATCTGAAAGTGCTTTACAACCCGAAGGCCTTCTTCACACACGCGGCATGGCTGGATCAGGGTTGCCCCCATTGTCCAATATTCCCCACTGCTGCCTCCCGTAGGAGTCTGGGCCGTGTCTCAGTCCCAGTGTGGCTGATCATCCTCTCAGACCAGCTACGGATCATCGCCTTGGTGAGCCATTACCTCACCAACAAGCTAATCCGACGCGGGCTCATCTGATAGCGTAAGGTCCGAAGATCCCCTACTTTCCCCCGAAGGGCGTATGCGGTATTAGCAGTCGTTTCCGACTGTTGTCCCCCACTACCAGGCAGATTCCCACGCGTTACTCACCCGTCCGCCGCTCGTCAGCAACTAGCAAGCTAGTTCTGTTACCGCTCGACTTGCATGTGTTAGGCCTGCCGCCAGCGTTCAATCTGAGCCATGATCAAACTCTTCAGTTCAAATCTTTGTGAGTCACATTAAGAGGGAGGAATGATCCCTCGGACTCGGCTCAAGGTATTACACAACGCTAAATGAATATTCAGTTAGGTTGCTTGCCTTGATTAAGCTTTGTGTGCTCAATCCTGACAAGCGCCCACACATATTACCTGATCAATTTGTTAAAGAGCGGGCTTGGCAACCGCACCGTTCTGTGCGACCTGTTGTCTCAAGCGAGGCGCATATCTTACTACGCCTGATTTCGATGTCAACCTTTATTTTCGTTTTTTTTATTTCAGTGCCGAAGCACTTCACAACGAACCGGTTGAATCAAGGAGGCAAATTCTACATCAGAAATCTAAATGATTTCAAGAATTTATTTCCTTCTTTCAAGAGTCTTCAGTGTTTCGCGAACGCTGTTGTCTCAATCGAGGAGGCGTATTCTACTGATCCCTGAACGGGTGTCAACACCCTTTTTACACTTTATTCGTCCGCTGCCGAAAAATGCTGAATATCGATCAACTCAACACTGGCAGGTGCTATTGCTTCATTAAAGAAGTTGTTTGCTACTCGCGCAAACCGTTCCGGCCCATCGGTGACCAGAAAGTTCAGCTGCCCTGCCACCAGCTGCGGATTCAACAGATGCTCATCCGCCAGTCGGGCCTTGACCGCTTTCGCTGTCGTCGCTGCCGAATCCACCAGCGTCACGCTTTCTCCGACCACAGTCGCAATAGCCGCACTCAGTGTCGGAAAGTGGGTACATCCGAGCACCAGCGTATCCAACTGCTCCTCTACGCCATTTTTTTCCAGCAATGGCGACAGACACTTGGCAATAATTTGCTCAACCAGTTCTCCCTGATGCCAACCCTCTTCGGCCAAAGCAACAAACAAGGAACAAGCCTGCGCTTGAACTCGCGCATCAGGCATCAATTCCAGGATCGCCTTCTGGTAAGCCTGGTTGTTAGTTGTACTTTCAGTAGCGATCACGCCAATGTGCTTGCGCCGAGTCGTCTGGCATGCGGCCTGCGCCCCCGGTTCAATCACACCCAACACGGGAATGCTCGGGTAGCACTTTTGTAAATGCTCCAGGGCCATGGCCGAGGCCGTGTTGCAGGCGATCACAACCGCCTTGATCCGCCTCGCCTGCAGAGCTCTAACCGCCTGCTCGGCATAACGCATAACCGAAACCGCACTCTTGGTGCCATAGGGAACCCGGGCTGTATCGCCCAGGTACACCAGATTCTCATTCGGCAGAGCTTCACGCAGAGCATTCAGGACCGTGAGTCCTCCTACTCCCGAATCAAACACTCCGATTGCGGCTTCGAGTTCGCCAGTATGCACATCAGTCATCTCAGCGCTTTGCCTTTTTCTTGGCCTTTTGCTTCATCGTCTTGATGTGCTGACGGTTACGTTCCTTCTTGGCCTGCTGACGGGGTGTCAGGGTATTCCGACGTCCCGCAAAGGGGTTGTCGCTGGTTTTGAATTCGAACCGAATCGGCGTTCCCCGTACCTTGAGGTAGCGAATAAAACGATTTTCCAAATACCGCTTATAGGAGCCAGGCAAAGCCGCCGTCTGATTACCATGTACCACAATGATCGGCGGATTGGAGCCGCCCTGGTGAGCATAACGCAGCTTGATACGGCGGTTATTGATCGCCGGAGGCTGATGATCGGCAACCACATCTTCAAGCAAACGCGTCAACTGGTTGGTCGACCACTTGGCCATGGCACAATCATAGGCTTCGTTCACTGAAGCATACAAATCCCCCACCCCTGAGCCATGCAGCGCCGAGATAAAGTGAAAGCGCGCAAACGACGCAAACTCCAAACGGCGCTCGACCTGAGATTTCACATGCTCACGCTTCTCAGACGTCATGCCATCCCATTTGTTAAGCGCCACCACCAAGGCACGGCCCGAATCGATTACGAATCCCAGCATACTGAGATCCTGCTCGGTTACCCCTTCACTGGCGTCAATCACGCTGATAACAACATTGGCATCCTTGATCGCCTGCAGGGTTTTGACGATAGAGAATTTTTCCACTGCTTCCGTAATATGCTTGCGCCGACGCACACCCGCCGTATCAATCAGCGTATAAGCCTGTTCATCACGCTCATAGGGAATGTAGATACTGTCTCGGGTTGTCCCTGCCTGGTCATAGACCACAACTCGATCTTCACCCAGCATACGGTTAACCAGGGTCGACTTGCCGACATTGGGCCGCCCGATAATGGCAATACGGATATTGTCGTCCGGCCCCTTGTCATCCAAGTCCTCCGCCAACATATCCTCATCCGGCATATAGGGCGCCAGCACTTCCTCCATCAGGGTTGTCACCCCACGTCCATGCGCCGCCGCAATCGCAACCGGCTCACCAATCCCCAATGCATGGAAATCGGCCATGGCCGTATCCGGATCAAGCCCATCGGTCTTGTTGACAACCAACCAGCATTCCTTGCCATTACGTCGCAAATGATCGGCAATCATCTCGTCAGCCGGGTTCAGGCCGGCACGGCCATCTACCAGAAACAAAACGATATCGGCTTCATCAATCGCTAACAGAGACTGTTCTGCCATGCGTTGATCAATACCGGCCTCATCTCCGGAAATCCCTCCCGTATCGATGACGATATAGTCACATTCATCGACGCGTCCTTCTCCGTATTTACGATCTCGGGTCAGACCCGGCAAATCGGCGACCAGCGCATCACGCGAGCGAGTCAGCCGGTTGAACAGGGTCGATTTGCCAACATTGGGCCGACCCACCAAAGCGATTACGGGTAACATAGGATTTCACCTGGAAACAACACGGCGGCACTCTGCAATCACAGAGGCCGCCGTGGAGATAATTCAATTGTACTTATTGCAGTTTCAATGCGGCCAGGCGGCCATCATCACTCAGCACGTAGAGTACATCATCTTTTACCAACAGATCACTCTGCACACCGGACGACCCCAGTTTGCGGCGCGCCGTAAAGTGGCCGTCAATCTGAGATACCGCATGCAAGTAACCCTCACTGTCTGCAACAACCACACTGTTGCCCAGTACAGCCGGTGTTGTCAGACGGCGATTCAACAAGCCATCCTGACGCCAGACGCTGGCACTGTTGCGCGCATCATATGCCACCAGACCATCACCTTCAGTCACGGCATATACGTTACCGAAGCCGCCTGCCAGGCCACGGTAGCTGGACAGTTCCTGCGCCCAGATCAACTGGCCATTGGCTGGATTAACCGCAGCCAGCCGTCCCTGATAGCTGGTTGCATAGACCAGACGGTTGTACACCAGTGGCTGCGCATCAATATCAATGATGCGCTCCAGTTCTGAACGCCCTTCGGCAAGCGCCACACGCTGCTCCCAGACCGGCCGACCACTGCTGTTTTCAATCGCGATCAACTTGCCGTTGGCAAACCCGGCCAGGGTCAGATCTGCAGCCACTACCGGAGCCGCCGTGCCCCGCAGGCTCAAGCGCGGAATCTGACTATCGTAACTCCATAGCTGACGTCCGGTAATCAGATCCAGTGCCACCAGCTTCCCGTCCAGTTGCTGTATCACCAGCATGTCCGCATTCATTTGCGGTTGAGCAAGCACTTCCGACGATGCCTGATAGCGCCACAGATCACTGCCGTCATCTGTCGACAGTGCCAGTACTTCGCCTTTCAGGGTCGACACTACGACCAGCCCGTTGCCGGCTCCAACACCACCTACCACGGCGCTATCCAGCGAGCGTCTCCATGCCACGCTACCGCTCTCGCGATTCGCCGCCAGCACTTCACCATCCGCACTGACGGCAAAAATGCGATCACCATCGATAGAAGGCACCAACTGGTGATACTGCTCGCCCAAACTGCCGCCGATATTAAGGCTCCACAGCAGCTCCAGTGTTTGCTCCTGCTCAAAAGCAATCAGCTCAGCCGGCTCGTTTTGCTGCTCGGAGCCGAACATGCCACAACCGGACAGACTGCCGCCAATAACAGCCGCCGCGAGCAGCGTTCTCATTTTGCGCCCGGTTCCGATCATGAGTTCACCCCGATCAAGTCATCACGCTTGATCTTCAGCAGCGGCCTTCCGGCCTCGCCACCTGCTGCGGACAGCGCTGCATCATAGGCACCTCGCGCCTGCTCGACCTGCCCCAGCGACTGGTACAGATCCCCCAAAAGCTCCTGCTTTTCAGCCTCGAAGGAGCCCGCATCCAGACCCTGGATCAGAGTTACAGCCGCCTCGGCTTCGCCCTGCTGCTGCATCAGCGCCGCCTTGCGCAAGGTAGCGACACGCTTGATGCTATCCATATCCTTGGATGCGGACAACACCCACTCCAGCTCAGTTTGCGCTTCGGCAAAGGCCTCATGCTGCACATGTACAGCCGCCAGTATCAGCCCGGCATAGCGCGCATAGGTTGTACCCGAAAAATCCGTTTTGAGCTGATCAGCCAAGTGCTGCACCGTCGCATACTGACCGTCGTCATCCGCACTCACGGACTGCAGCTGCGCCGCCTCCGTCAAATTCTGGTACAGTGCCGACGCCGCCGCTGCCTGCTGTTCCTGACGTGCCTGCCAGCCCTGCCAGCCCAACACCAGAGCGATCGCCAAACCAACACCCAGAATCAGCGACTTGCCGTTTTCCTGCCACCAGGCTTTCATCGCCTGCAGCTGTTCTTCTTCCGTTCGCAATTCAGCCACGCTCAGACTCCTGATTATCGTTTATTCGCTGTGAATTTAGTTATCAAACAGCATCCGCAGACGCTCGGCCAACGGCTCGGGCTGCAGATCATATTCGGTTTCATCATGACACCAAAGCGACCCCTTCAGGCCACCGTCTTCAGTCTTTTTAACCAGCACAATAGCTTGCGCTCCAGTCTGGCGCGCTTTGGTCGCAATGTTTTTCAAGCCCGCGCAATGCACCCGAACACGCAGTCCCGGTACTGCAGCACGCAACTGCTCGGCCAACAGCACAACGTCGGACTGGATTCCCTTATGCTCGGCCGCCAGGTACAGATCAAATGTCTGACGCGCCGACTCAGGCACCAGCCCCAGTGTTTCCAACAGCAGGATCAGACGCTCGATTCCCATGGCAAATCCCACCGCAGTGGTCGGCTTGCCACCCAGTTGTTGCACCAGACCATCGTAACGACCACCGGCACAGACCGTACCCTGAGCCCCAAGTTCCTCGGTGACCCATTCAAAGACGGTCTTGCAGTAATAGTCCAACCCCCTCACCAGGTAGGGGTTCACTTCATAATGAACACCTGCCGCATCCAGCATTTCACACAACTGACGAAAATCGTTGGCCGATTCCTCGTCCAGGTAGTCGGTCAGAATCGGGGCTTTTTCCAACACTACTCGAGTTGCTTCATTCTTGCTGTCAAGCACGCGCAGCGGGTTGCTTTCCAAACGACGCTGACTGTCTTCATCCAGCTGGTCAAAATGCTCTTTCAGATAAGCCACCAGAGCATCACGGTACTCCGCACGCGCCTGGTTACTGCCCAAAGAGTTCAACTGCAGCGTTACCGCGTCGCTCATACCCAACTCGCGCCATAGCGCCGCCGTCAGCAGAATCAGCTCGGCATCGACATCGGGTCCCGCCATGCCAAATGCTTCCACGCCCACCTGGTGGAACTGGCGATAGCGCCCCTTCTGCGGTTTTTCATACCGAAACATCGGCCCCTGATACCAGAAACGCTGCGTCTGGTTATACAACAGACCATGCTCTTCACCGGCACGTACACAGCAGGCCGTCCCTTCGGGACGCAGCGTCAGGCTTTCACCATTGCGGTCGTCAAAGGTATACATTTCCTTTTCGACGATATCCGTCACTTCACCGATAGAGCGTTTGAACAGATCGGTCTGTTCGACAATCGGCATGCGGATCTCGGAGTACCCGTAAGCACTCACCACGCGTTTGATGGTTGCTTCCAGATACTGCCAGACCGGTGTCTGGTCCGGCAGAATGTCATTCATGCCACGAATGGCTTTAATCTTTGTCAAAACGTCGCTTTTCCTGTCAAAACAAATATGGGTTTACTGCGGAAGGCGCAAGCGGGCCACATTATTCTTGGCGATCGAAGCCAGATCGATCGACGTGTCGGCATAACTGATACTGGCAACAGCATCCACTCGCCCGATCACCACTGCCAACGGCTCATCGCCCTCAAGCTCCAGTGAACTCCCCCCTTTGGCGACACCGCTATACAACGAGCGTCCATGAGCATCTTTCACGCTCAACCAGCAATCGTCCGCAAAGCTGATATTCAGACCCGGCGGCAACAAGGGTTCGACAGCCTTCACATCGGCAGTCGAGGCCGCTTCCGTTACATCAGCCTGCACCGGAGCCTCTGCATCCGTTTCCAGAGCCGCGTCAACACTGACTGGCTCGGCCACGGCCGAATCACCCAGCGGGGCCATTATCTCATCCGGCTCTGTTGCCTGTTCGAGCGCCGATCCGACCGCAGGCGTTTCAGCCAGCGGCTTCTCGCTTTCCTCATCACTCAGCTGTGGCAGCATCAGGGTTGTACCATCACTGGTTTCAACTGATACGGGCTGATCATCCACCGCGGCCCGCTCACTGACATCAAAACCGAACTGGGTCTGCCACCACCAAATACTTGCCGCAACCAGTGCCAACACAAACAGCCAACTCCCCACCTTCAGGACAGGGTGTCCCTGTCGACGGCCGGGAACAGTGGAGACACTGCCAATTGCACGGACCTGAGCAGTCGTAGCAACATTCCCTGTATGCTGGTTATAGCGCTCCACCCAAGCATCGGCATCCAGCTTAAGAAAGCGGGCATAAGTGCGGATATAACCACGCGAAAACACCGGGTCCTTGAACTGATCCAAATGGCCCTTTTCAATGGTCTCAATGATATTTTCGGAAAAGTGGAGCTGCCGAGCGACCTGCTCGACACTCAACCCCAAGGCTTCACGTGCTTCAGAGAATGCCTGACCAGAAAAAACGACCGGAGAAACGGTCACTTCATTTTCATCGCTCACTGGGCACTCTCCTGATAGAGCCGGTATTCCTCAGATTGGGGGAACATGTTTTTCAACAACAACCCATAGGTTGCCGCGCGGGAAGCATTACGTTCCTGACGTGACAGCTGAATGCCGACCCACAGGCTTTTCGGATAATGCTCGACCTGCTTCTGCTCAATCAGCCGCCCGAAGCGGGCAAAATAGCGGCTGGCCTGAACATACTCGCCACGATCCAGCAGAAGCTGGGACAGCTCGACCAATGCGACCGGACGATTGCCGTCAATCGCCAACGAGCGCTTGAACGACTCTTCTGCCTTGCCAGCACGGCCAATCAACTGATTGCAGCGCCCCAGGTTTTCAAGCGTCTGGGCACGCTGTGGATAAAAGGGATCACGCGCCGCCAGGGATAGCTCGACACAAGCTTCCTCGTAGCGCTGAAGGGCAAACAGAAAGGCACCAAAATTATTATGCAACATCGCCGAATCCGGGTTGGCAGACACACCCTTACGGAAGTATTTCTCGGCGAGCTTAAATTCCTGCTCTACCTGGAACACCAGCGCCATTGCATTATAGGCCGGTGGATAATCCGAATCGATGGACAGCGCACGCTGCAGGGATGCTTTGGCCTGCGCCGTATTACCTGCTTGCAGATACTGCACTCCAAGCCCGGTATAGGCTTCAACCGCCTCTTGTGATTCTGAACCCTGCGTACCACCGGAATATCCCGACTGTGATGCACAGCCGGACAACAACGCAGCCGCAAGCAGCAGCGAAACCAAGCTGGAGCCTTTCACGCTTCCCCCTTAAACCCTTTCAGTCTTTCCGTGAACAGGCTCCTCTTGTACCACAGGAATGTATTTTTGGCTACGACGGGTACGGTCTTCAACCTGCCCGACAAGCTGTCCACAGGCGGCATCCACATCATCACCACGGGTACGTCGAACAGTCGTGATAATTGAGGCCCGAATCATAATATCCTTGAAGCGCTGTATCGCCTCTTCACTGGGACGTCGATAGCCCGAGTTCGGGAAAGGGTTAAACGGAATAAGATTCAGTTTGCAGGGTACCTGACGCAAGACCTGAACCAATTCACGTGCATGTTGCGGCTGGTCATTCACACCTTCGATCAGGGTGTATTCCACCGTAATCACACGCTTGTCATTCAGGCCTTCCAGGTAGCGCTTGCACGCAGCAATCAGCTCATCAATCGGGTAACGTTTATTGATTGGCACCAATTCGTCACGCAGATCATTGTTGGCCGCATGCAGCGAAATGGCCAGTGATACGTCACTGACTTCACGCAGCTTATCCAGCGCTGGCACGACCCCCGAAGTACTCAGGGTTACACGGCGCTTGGACAGACCATAACCGTTGTCATCCATCATTAACTGGATGGCATCGACAACGTTATCAAAATTCATCAGCGGCTCACCCATCCCCATGAACACCACATTGCTGACGCGACGTTCATTTGGGTCAAAGGGACCATAAGCCCGAATGGCCACACGCAGCTGGGCAATAATTTCTGCCGTAGACAGATTGCGATTGTAGCCTTGCTTGCCGGTGGAGCAGAAGCTGCAGTCCAGCGAACAGCCGACCTGTGACGATACGCAGAGCGTGCGACGGTCGCCTTCAGGTATCAGAACCATCTCGATAGCAGAACCGCCATCCATGCGAATAACCCATTTACGGGTACCATCCCGGGACGTTTTATCCAGCAAGATTTCCGGCTCGCGAATTTCAGCCACCTCGGCCAGTTTGGCACGCAGGGTCTTGCTGATATTGGTCATCTCATCAAAACTGGAGGCGCCCTGCTGGTGCAGCCACTTGAGCACCTGAGTCGCGCGAAAACGCTTCTCGCCCAGCTCATCGAAAAAGGCTTCCAGCTTGGCCGGAGACAGACCCAGAAGGTTGATTTTGGATGGGGTCTCAGACATATCGTAGAATTACTCGTTTAGAATGACAGGCCGCCCGGAACAGGCGGCCCGGTACGGATCAGGCGCCGAAGAAGTAGGCGATTTCACGTGCCGCAGATGCAGCAGAGTCAGAACCGTGTACAGCGTTGGCATCGATGGATTCAGCGAAGTCACGACGGATCGTACCTTCAGCCGCTTCCTGCGGGTTGGTAGCACCCATCAGCTCGCGGTTCTGAGCGATCGCGTTTTCACCTTCCAGAACCTGTACAACAACAGGACCAGACGTCATGAAAGCAACCAGATCTGCGAAGAAAGGACGCTCTTTATGTTCAGCGTAGAAGCCTTCAGCATCAGCCTGGCTCAGCTGCTTCATCTGCATTGCAACAATTTTCAGGCCCGCTTTTTCAAAGCGGCTTTCGATTTCACCGATCACGTTTTTAGCAACAGCGTCGGGCTTGATGATAGAAAGTGTACGTTCAACTGCCATAGGTATATTCCCCAATCAATAGTGCTACAGGTCAATAAGGCGCAATATTATACGCAAAGCACTATAAGCTGAACAGACAACTCTATAAAGCGAAAAAGCCCGGCGATGCGTCCGGGCTTTCATCCTTTTATTCCGCCTCTTCAATCCAGGCCATCTGGATCGCTTCAAGCACTTTTTCGCCGCAATGATCCGGATCATCGTCGAACTCATCCAGCTCCAGCACCCGGCTGTACAGATCCGGAAAACTGATCTGCAGCGGGTTCACGTCCGGATAGGCCTCATACAGCTCAATGGCGATATCGTGCACATCTACCCATTTCAAGCCCATATTTCACCTCAGTGCTGTTCTGATACCTGGTTGATCGTATATTTCGGAATCTCGACGACCAGATCCTGGTCATCAACCAGTGCCTGACAGCTGAGACGCGACTCGGGCTCAAGTCCCCAGGCCTTGTCCAGCATATCGTCTTCCAGTTCATCCGCTTCATTCAGAGAATCATAACCTTCACGCACGATGACATGACAGGTTGTGCAGGCACAGGATTTTTCACAGGCATGCTCGATCTCAATACCGTTGGCCAGCGCCAGATCACAGATCGACACCCCCGCCTGCGCTTCAACGACCTTGCCCTCGGGACAAAGCTCTTCATGGGGCAGAAAAATAACCTGGGGCATTAACGCGCCTCCTTATCAATATCTTCAATCGAATGACCCGACAGCGCACGCGAAATGCTCTGATCCATACGTCGCGAGGCAAAAAAGTCACTGGCCTGAGCCAGAGTTTCCACACCCTTCTCGATCGCACGAGGGTCATCACTTCCCAGCGTCGCTTCCAAGGTCGCAATTGCCTGCTCCAGCAACTGATGCTCATCAGTCGTCAACAGCTCACCATCCTGCAATATCGCCGCTTGCAGGGCCGAGATGATACGCTCGGCCTCCACCTGCTGCTCACGCAGGCTGCGTGCCTCAAGATCTTCGTTCGCATGGCTGTAGGATTCTTTCAGCATGCGCGTAATCTCATCATCGCTGAGACCATACGAAGGCTTGACCTGGATACTGCTTCGGGCACCTGTGGATAACTCTTCCGCAGACACATTCAACAACCCATCGGCATCGACCTGGAAAGCCACTCGAACCTTGGCCGCTCCGGCCGCCATCGGCGGAATGTCACGCAACAGGAAACGCGCCAAAGAACGGCAGTCCTGAACCAGCTCACGCTCGCCCTGAACAACATGGATCACCATAGCCGTCTGGCCGTCCTGATAAGTCGTAAATTCCTGTGCTCGCGCAACCGGGATCACCGTATTGCGATGGATAATCTTTTCGACCAGTCCACCCATGGTTTCCAGCCCCAGCGACAACGGAATCACGTCCAGTAGCAGCATATCGCTGTCCGGCTTGTTACCGACCAGAACATCCGCCTGCAGGGCTGCACCTATAGCTACCACGCGATCAGGATCGATATCGATATGCGGCGTACGACCGAAGAATTCGCCAACCGATGTACGCACCAGCGGCACTCGGGTCGATCCGCCTACCATGACCACTTCGGCCACTTCGTCCGCTGCCACGCCGGCGTCCTTCAGGGCACGGCGACAGGTTCTCAAGGTGCGCTTGATCAGCGACTGAATCAGGGCATCGAAATGTTCTCGACTGACATCGACGCTGAATTCTCGACCACCCAGACATACTACTTCGGTGACCTGGGGCTCGTCCGTCAAGCGCTCCTTGATACGACGCGCCAGTGTCGTCAAGGCACGTGCAGAAGACGCATCAAGCGCATCTCCCAAACCGGACTGCAGCAACAGATTCTCGGCCAAAAGGCGGTCAAAATCATCACCACCCAGCGCCGTATCCCCACCGGTAGCCAGCACCTCGAATACACCTCGATTCAAACGCAGAATGGAGATATCAAAGGTGCCGCCGCCCAGGTCATAAACCGCGATGACACCTTCTTCCTGCTGGTCCAGGCCATAGGCAACGGCCGCCGCGGTCGGCTCATTCAACAGGCGCAGCACTTTCAGACCGGCCAACTGAGCCGCATCCTTGGTTGCCTGACGCTGAGCGTCATCAAAATAGGCCGGCACCGTAATGACGACACCCTCAAGCTCGCCCCCCAAAGAGGCACGCGCACGCTCGGCCAGAGTCGATAAAATATCAGCGGACACTTCCACCGGGCTCTTATCACCGGCAGCCGTCTGCAGATAGGGCATTGCCGACTCGGAGATCGTAAAGCGATACGGCAGCTCATCGCCCAATCCCTTGATGTCGTCAACACCACGCCCCATCAGCCGCTTGACCGACAGTATCGTGTTATAAGGGTCTTGCGATGCCTGAGCCAGCGCCTCGCCACCAACACAAGGGGGCAGCCCTTCACGGTAACGCACAACAGAAGGGAGCAGGTGACGACCGCCTTCATCAGCCAGCGTCACCGCTTCGCCACTGCGCACCGTTGCAACCAGTGAATTGGTGGTACCCAAATCAATACCCACCGCGAGCTTACGCGCATGCGGCTCCGGGCTTTGTCCGGGCTCAGCTATTTGCAGTAATGCCATAGAACTTCCGTTAATCGTCGAACAGTCTGTCTTCCAGCGCTTCGATATCCTGCTGCAGCTTGCAGGCAAACTGCATTTTACGCACCAGCACTTCCGCATCGTCCATCCGGCTCGCCTGCCAGGCCGCTGAAAAGGCCTCCTGCAAGCGGTTCAGCTCATGGCCAACATGCGCCTGCAAGGCATCCATTTCGGCCTCGGGATCGGCGTGATTGGCAGCCTCGGCCGCACGTTCACGCAGTTCCATCTGCTCCATCAGGAACATGGGGTCCAGCTGTGCACGGGAATCGGACAAGGTATCAATCCCGTTCAGGGACAGCAGGTACTGCGCGCGTTTCAGCGGCGACTTCAAAGTCGTCAGCGCTTCGTTCAGATAGGCCGCATACTGCTCGGCCAAGCGTTGTTCTCGATCAGACTGATGTGAATGTCTATCCGGGTGGACCTGCTTTTGCAGTTCGCGGTAACGTTCGCCAAGCCGGGTTTGATCCACCTCGAAATCGACTGGCAGGCCGAGAAATTCGAAGTAGTTACGCGTAATATCCATCAACCGGCCTCACTGACTGCAACGCTTGTTAAATGTTAAAACTTTCACCACAGCCGCACTCGCTGCGTACATTCGGGTTGCTGAACTTGAACCCTTCATTCAAACCTTCGCGAACAAAGTCCAGCTCAGTTCCGTCGAGATAAGCCAGGCTTTTGGGGTCGATCACTACCTTGACACCCCCGAATTCGAACACCTGGTCATCTGCTTCGCTCGTATCAACAAACTCAAGCACATAGGCCATGCCCGAGCAGCCCGAGGTCCTGACGCCAAGACGAATGCCCTCACCGTGCCCGCGTTTTTCAAGATAGCGCGCGACATGGTCAATCGCGGCCTGTGTCATGCTAATTGCCATAATTACCCCATTCGCGGGGGCCAGGCCCCCGCTACGGTGTCACTTCTGCTGTTTCTTGCGGTAATCGTCAACCGCAGCCTTGATCGCATCCTCTGCCAATACCGAGCAGTGGATTTTCACCGGCGGTAACGCCAGCTCTTCAGCGATCTGAGAGTTTTTCAACTCAGATGCCTGATCCAGAGTCATCCCCTTGACCCACTCGGTCACCAGGGAGCTGGACGCGATGGCCGAACCACAGCCATAGGTCTTGAAGCGCGCATCTTCAATAACGCCTTCATCACTTACCTTGATCTGCAGACGCATCACGTCGCCACAGGCCGGAGCACCGACCATACCGGTACCGACGTTCGCATCATCCGCATCCATTTTACCGACATTGCGCGGATTTTCGTAATGATCAATAACCTGTTCACTATAAGCCATGATAAACCTCCAAAACGTCTTCGGGACCTTAGTGGTGGACCCACTCAACCTTGCTCAGATCTACACCGTCTTTATACATATCCCAAAGCGGCGACAGTTCACGCAACTTACTGACCGCATTGCGGACCTGTTCGATGGCGTAGTCCACCTCTTCCTCGGTCGTAAAGCGACCCAGAGAAAAACGGATGGAACTGTGCGCCAGTTCGTCATTCAGGCCCAGCGCACGCAGCACATAGGACGGCTCCAGGCTGGCCGATGTACAGGCAGAACCCGAAGACACTGCCAGATCCTTGATCGACATCAGCAGCGACTCACCTTCGACAAAAGCGAAGCTGATATTCAAAACACCCGGTACATTGTGCTCGGCAGAACCGTTCAGATGCACCTCTTCCATATCCTGAACACCATCCCACAGACGCTGACGCAGCGCTTCCAGACGCGCCGTTTCAGCCGCCATTTCCTCGCCCGCGATCCGGAAGGCCTCGCCCATACCGACAATCTGATGGGTCGGCAAGGTACCCGAACGCATGCCGCGCTCATGACCGCCACCATGAATCAAAGCTTCCAGACGTACACGCGGCTTGCGGCGCACATACAGCGCACCCACACCTTTGGGACCATAGATCTTGTGTGCGCACACGGACATGAGATCAACTTTCATTTCATTCAGATCGATTGGCAACTTGCCAGCACTCTGTGCCGCATCCACATGAAACAGCACACCGTTGGCGCGCGTAACTTCACCAATGGCCGCAATATCCGTCACGGTACCGATTTCGTTGTTCACGTGCATCAGCGATACCAGGATGGTGTCTTCGCGCAGAGCATCAGTCACCTGCTGAGCCGTAATCAGACCATCACTGTCCGGTTCCAGGTAGGTCACTTCAAAGCCTTCACGCTCCAGCTGACGACAGGGATCCAATACAGCCTTGTGCTCGATCTTGGAGGTGATGATGTGCTTGCCCTTCTTGCTGTAGAAGTGCGCCACACCCTTGATCGCCAGGTTATCGGATTCCGTAGCACCGGAAGTCCAAACGATCTCGCGGGGATCGGCCCCCAGCAAATCGGCCACCTGTCGACGTGCAGCTTCCACCGCTTCTTCGGCTTTCCAGCCAAACAGATGCGAACGTGAAGCCGGGTTACCAAAGTTACCGTCGGGAGTCAGACACTGCATCATCAGGTCTGCTACTCGAGGGTCAACCGGTGTTGTTGCGGCGTAATCTAGGTAGATCGGCAGTTTCATCATCTCTCTCCAAAAAAACTCTACACAGCGACCTTAGGGCTCACTGGTTGTTCTGTACTACTGGCGATCAGCTGCTCCACCTGACGCTGCTGACGACCAGCCACTTCCTGCACATCACGTCGCTCAACCAGGTCGGCCAGACTGATACTGCTCAGGAAGCTGTGAATCTGCTCACTCAGGTCACACCACAAGTGATGCGTCAGGCAAACCTCGCCACCCTGACAGTTACCACTGTGTTGGCAACCGGTCGCATCGACCGACTCGTTCACCGCGTCGATGACCTCCGCCACCTTGATGCTGGCCTGCTCGCGTTTCAGCTGATAACCGCCACCCGGACCACGTACACTACGCACCAATTCGTTGCGACGCAGCTTGGCAAACAGCTGCTCCAGGTAGGACAACGAAATGCCCTGACGCTCGGAAATATCAGCCAGACTGATCGGCCCTTTGCCATCATGCAGCGCCAGATCCAGCATCGCTGTCACGGCATATCGCCCTTTTGTTGTCAATCGCATAGTATTCCTCATACTCACGCTCTACAGCATGTGCACATTATGCGATTCCCTACTAATTCAGTCAACTATTTAACCGACTCGTTCCCTCGGTCTTTCGCTGCGCCCGATGATGCAGCAACCTCTTCGACTGCCGCATCACCGGACAAGACACTACCGGCATCATCAACCGCCGCCTCGAAATCCGAAGACTTCAATTCCGGCAGCTGCTCATCACAATAGTTTGGTTTTAATTCGCACAGGACCTTGCCCATGGTTTCAACCTTATGATCCATCGCCTGTATGTGATCAAGCAGGCACCGAATTGCATGCGCAACCGGGTCGGACACCTCACGTGTTACCGCATAGGCATCAAACCCGACCTTATCGGCCATTTCGCGACGCTTCTGCTCTTCCGGCGTGACCTCTTCAGGCTGACGCTTGATGATCCGCCCCGGTATGCCAACCACAGTGGCCTCTTCCGGCACATCTCGCGTCACGACCGCATTTGATCCCACACGAGCGCCGGCACCAATTGTAATCGGTCCCAGCACCTTGGCACCGGCACCACAGACCACATTATCGCCCAGTGTCGGGTGGCGCTTACCTTTGTTCCAGGTCGTCCCCCCCAACGTCACGCCATGATACAGAGTGACATCGTCGCCAATTTCAGCCGTTTCACCGATCACCACTCCCATACCGTGGTCGATGAAAAAGCGCCGCCCGATTGTAGCCCCCGGATGGATTTCAATACCGGTAAACCAGCGTGCCAGGTTGGACAGCGTACGCGCCAGCCATTTGAAATTGCGGCGCCAGAACGCATTGGCAAGGCGGTGAAACCAGATAGCATGCAGGCCCGGATAGGTCGTCAACACTTCAAAGGTGTTGCGCGCCGCCGGGTCACGATGAAAAACGGACGCAATATCTTCACGTATCTGCTTAAACATGATCGTTCCCATTCTTTTCTGCAGATTCCATTTTGCGCTCAACCGCTTTCAGGATGCCACGCAGCACATTCACTTCAACCTTATCGGGCACGGCACGCTGCAACAGACGACGCAAGCGCGGCATCAACTGGCGCGGGTTGTCGGGATCAAGAAAGTCGATTTTGACCAGCGTTCGTTCCAGATGCTCAAACATCAGCTCCAGTTCACGCTGCTCCGCCAGTTCGATATCCCACTGGGTGCCCCACTGCGGTTTTTCACCGGCCTGATCGGCCAATTCGGCCATGCGCAACTCGTAACTGATCACCTGAACCGCTGCCGCGATATTCAGTGAACTGAAACTTTCAACTGCCGGGATATGTACATGATGATGACAGCGCTGCAGTTCCTCATTGGTCAGGCCGCGATCTTCGCGACCAAACATGATCGCAACCTTCGCCTTGCCCTTGAGCGGGGCAGCAATTGCAGCCAGCTCACGCGGATCGACCAGCGGCCAGGGGATATGCCGCTCGCGTGCACTGGTACCGAACACCAGCTCACAATCGGCAAGGGCCTCGTCTATCGATGCAACGACCTGTGCAGACTCAAGCACATCAGTCGCCCCCGAGGCACGCGCATCGGCGTCAGGGTGCGGGAACAGTTTGGGACTTACCAGGCAAAGGTCACTCAGTCCCATGTTTTTCATGGCTCGGGCCACACCCCCGATATTGCCGGGATGCGTGGTGTTCACCAGTACAATACGAATATGTTCAGACATGGAGTAACGCCGTCAAAAGTCCGATATTCTATCAGAACATGATTGAGATGCAGACCACCTGTTCAGCGCGGCGGCCGTCTGAGCTACAATAGACCTTTGACAACCATGAAAACTGGACACCTACACTGATGCAACCAATGGTTAATATTGCCCTGCGCGCGGCCCGGCTCGCAGGCGAACAGGTTTCACGCGGGCTTGAACGCCTGGACCTGATCAAATCCGAACAGGCCGATGTCGCAAAGTTCATCAGTGAGCTCTGCATTCAGGCCGAACGCACCCTCGTTAACAGCATTCAGAAAGCCTATCCGCAGCACAGCCTTATCGGCGAATACAGCGGACAGCACCCGGCTATTGGCGAAGGCCCCGGTAACTGCGAGTGGCATATCAGCCCTCTGGACAGCCTGACCAACTTTTCCAATGCCCTGCCGATGTTTGCCCTGAGCCTCACCGGATATGTCAACGGCAAGGCGGAACACTGCGTCATTCTGAATCCGATGTTCGGCGAAGAGTTCACCGCCAGCCGTGGCAAGGGAGCACAGCTGAACGGTAAGCGACTGCGCGTCAGCAACCGCACATCACTGGAAGGGGCCGTCATCGGCACGGGATACCATGCGCGTCACAGTGACAAGCCTTGGATGGAGTCACACGCACGCATGATGCAGCAGGTCATGCAGGCAGGTGCCACGCTGCACAGCAATGGCTCGCCGGTTCTCAGCCTGGCCTATACCGCTGCCGGCCGTCTGGACGGCTTCTACCAGATCGGTCTGAGCCAGACCGAACTGTCTGCCGGCCTGCTGCTGATCCGCGAAGCGGGCGGCCTGGTGGGCGACTTCTCCGGCGGCAACAAGTACAGCGAACACGGCAACCTGGTTTCCGGCAACACCAAGATCCTCAAGGCCCTGCTGCGCACTCTGCACCCGGCAACGGCCGAAGCACTGCGCTGATTAGCAGCTGTTGGTTACAATAAAAAAGCCGCATCATGAATGCGGCTTTTTTCGTCTTACGCCTACAGTAATGAACCCGGTCAAAACCGATACTGTGCCGATGCCCGGATGCGCGGGTCACGCTGACGATCTTCCGACAACGCATCGCTGTCACGTCCCGTATGGTTATAAGGACGCTTGCTAAAAAGCTCTGGGTGGGTTTTGTACCACTCCTTCATCGCCATAATGGGCGGCCTGGACTTCAGCGCGGACTGCGGCAGTTGATGATTATATAAATGCACATAGCGTAGCAAGGTTTGCTCCAGATCTTCACGGCTATCGAAGTGGTGGGTCTTAAGCACATCGGCTATACGCCCGTTGAAACGCTCCACCATGCCATTGGTTTGGGGCGTTCTGGGCTTGGTCAGGCGGTGCTCAATCCCCAAGTCAGAGCAGAGGCGGTCGAACTCATGATTGCCGCTGGGATCTCGCGCTTTTGAGTGAAACAGGCGGTCGGTAAATTCCTTACCGTTGTCCGTCAAGATATGCGTGATCTTGATAGGTGTGGCCTGCTGAAGGCTGTCCAGGAAACGCCGAGCCGTCGCTGCCGTTTTATTCGGATGGATCTGCACAAAGACCCAGCGGGTGGCACGATCAATAGCCACAAACAAGTATCGACGCTTGGTCTCATCCGCCATTTGCGGCAAGTACTTGACGTCGATATGGAAGAATCCGGGCTGATAGGCCTTGAACGTCTTGGGGGCCGGTTTAGGCGCCTTGGGCTTGAGGTCATTCAGGTTACTGACCCCGTGGCGGCGCAGGCAGCGGTCCAGACCAGAACGGGATACCTTGTCGCAGAGAAATTCTTTGACGGCCGCTAGCAGGTCATCCAGAGATAGCAGCAGTTGTGTGCGCAAGTAGACGACGATCGCCTCCTGAGCCGGTGTCAGGTGCGTTTGCAGTCGATGCGGTGTGTGCGAGCGGTCTTCCGTGCTGGAACGGCTGCGCCACTTGCGGACGGTTGCCTCGCTGATGCCATACTGCCGGGCCAGTTCGCGGACAGGCTTGGTACTTGCTGCCAGTTCTTCACGAATGGCGGGGGTGGTGCGTGCCCGTTTATGCAAAGATACCATCATGTCGGCTGATCTCCCTGTGCTTGCTGGATGAACTGCTCAATGGCGCGCTGCATGACGTCACGAGCAATGAACCAAGGATAACGCTTTTGGCTTATGTGATCATCCGGGATGCGACACTTAGTATTTCGAATAAAAACAGATAAATAATATTACAAATTAAATATATGTTTCGTTTTGGATACAATCATTGCATTGATTATCATACACATGTTTTGATCTGATTCTAAGTCCTGCCCTGTCATCCAAGCTCGAAAGGCAAATGGACAACATAAAGTCAAAATCAGATCAGGTCTTTGCTGCAAGGTCATTCCGTTCAGCAAAGGTCTGCAAATACAAAAATGATCAGAGCCGGATATGAGACACCATCTGGTCAAGTTGAACAAGCGCTTCACACGGTTCGAGAGAACCGACGGAAAACTGAAAAATAAAAAAGCCGCAGGCACTGATCAAAAACCAGTGACACCTGCGGCTGTTCTGTCCCTTGTCGACCGACAAGAGGCATGGGGCGTTCTTTAGATCTCGAACGGGTGACGCAGAACGATTGTCTCGTTGCGGTCAGGGCCGGTGGAAATAATATCGATCGGCGCTTCGACCAACTCTTCCAGACGGCGGATATAGGCGTGGGCATTAGCCGGCAACTCATCCAGACTCTTCATGCCAACAGTGGACTCGCTCCAGCCCGGCAGCTGTTCATACACCGGCTCAACCACCTCGTAATCTTCACTGCCGTTCAGAGAAGTGACGATATTGCCTGCCGCATCCTTATAGCCGGTGCAGATGTTGATCTGCTCCAGGCCATCCAGTACATCCAGCTTGGTCAGGCAGATACCTGAAACCGAGTTGATCTGAATGGCATGCTTGAGTGCAACCGCATCGAACCAGCCGCAGCGGCGAGCACGGCCAGTTGTAGCACCGAACTCATGGCCCCGTTCAGCCAGACGCTGACCGACATCACAATGCAGCTCGGTGGGGAAAGGACCGCCCCCGACACGCGTCGTGTAGGCCTTGGTGATACCCAAAATATAGTCCAGGTACAGCGGGCCGAAACCGCTACCGGTAGAAGTGCCGCCTGCAGTGGTGTTGGAGGAGGTTACGTACGGGTAAGTCCCGTGGTCGATATCCAGCAGCGACCCCTGAGCACCTTCAAACATGATGCTGGCACCCTGCTTGCGCAGTTCATGCAGCTTGGCTGTCACGTCGGTGATCATCGGCACCAGTGTCTTGGCCATTTCCATGCAGCTGTCGTATGTCTGCTGGAAGTCGATTGGCTCAACCTTATAGTAGTTCTGCAGCATGAAGTTGTGATATTCCAGTACTTCCTTCAACTTGACTGCAAAACGTTCGGCATCGGCCATATCGCCCAGACGCAGACCACGGCGTGCCACCTTGTCTTCATAGGCCGGACCGATGCCGCGACCGGTAGTACCGATCTTGTCATTGCCACGAGCCAACTCCCGTGCCTGGTCCAGCGCAACATGGCTGGCCAGAATCAGCGGACAGGCCGGACTCAGCTGCAGTCGGTCTCGTACAGGAACACCGCGCTCTTCCAGCTCGGCAATCTCTTTCAGCAGCGCATCCGGCGAGAGCACCACGCCGTTGCCGATCAGACAGAGCACATTCTGACGCAGAATACCGGAGGGAATCAGGTGAAGTACGGTTTTTTCACCATCGATTACCAGAGTATGTCCCGCATTATGCCCGCCCTGGAAGCGAACGACGGCAGCGACCTGCTCGGTCAACAGATCTACGATCTTACCCTTGCCTTCATCACCCCACTGGGTGCCCAGAACAACGACGTTTTTACCCATTGCTGTCTCGATTACTCGTTAATTGTCAAAAAACTTTCGATCAAAGATCGACCAAAACCCACTCGCCACCCTCAAGCAGCAATTGCTGACGGTGGCGACCTTCACAACCCGTTTCGCCATCCAGACGCTGAACAACACGCTGGCCGGCCTGGCGCAGCTTGGCAATCGCGGATTGCAGGTCTTGAGCCTCTCCCGCAGGTGCCAGTATTACGTCTTCGGCCTGCTCGACCAACTGGCCGGACAGGTCCATCAAAGTCTTGAGGTCGGCACTGAAACCGGTCGCCGGACGTGCCCGCCCGAAATCTCGCCCGATATTGTCATAGCGCCCGCCCTTGGCCAGGGCCTGACCAAAACTCGGTGTGTAAGCCGCGAATACGATACCGGTATGGTAGTGGTAACCGCGCAACTCACCCAAATCAAAATAGGTATCCACTGTCGGGAAACGTGCTTCGATACGTACCGCCAAGTCGGCCAGATAATCGACCGCCTTCATCAGTTCGGCATCGGCTGCAAACAGCTGACGAGCCTTATCCAGAATCGCTGTACCGCCATTCAGGCGGGGCAGTTCACGCAGCCATTCGGCCAAGGGTGCCGCCAGCCCCAGCGTTGCGACAAAACGGTCGATTTCGGGCAGCGCCTTGCGCTGCAGCATGTCCTGATAGTCCGCCTGTTGCTGGGCCTCCAGATCGGCCACCGCCATCAATTGACTGAACACACCCACATGCCCCAGATCCAGGCTGATCCGCCCCTGCACGCCCACTGCATCCAATGTTGCCAGCATCAGGGAGATAACTTCCACATCACTGTCGGGACCCGAGTGGCCATACAGTTCGGCGCCCAACTGAAGCGGGTTACGCGAAGCCAGCATATTGGCGGGATGCGTATGCAATACCGAACCGCAATAACAGAGACGGCTGGGACCTTCCGTACGCAACCGGTGCGCATCGATGCGCGCTACCTGAGGCGTCATGTCCGCACGCACACCCAGCGTATGGCCGCTGATACGGTCGGTCACCTTGAACGTATTCAGGTCAAGATCATGACCCACGCCCGTCAGCAAGGACTCCAAATGCTCCGCGATGGGCGGCATTACCAGCTCATACCCCCAAAGATGATAGAGATCGAGCACCTTGCGGCGCATCTGTTCAACCTGCTTCGCCTGCGGCGGCAGCAGTTCCATAATTCCGTCGGGCAGCAACCAGCGATCTGCCAAGGCCATGCGTAACTCCGCTGTCATCGGGTGGTCTGAATCACAAAAAAACCGGGCACAAACCCGGTTAAATCAACTATACCACGAAACCGGGCGCCAAAGGCACCCGGTTTTCGTTGCACTATTGGGTAACAGAAGTACCTTTGGCGCTATTTAAATAGCGGAAGAATTCGCTCTTCGGATCCAGTACAAACATGTCGCCCCCGCCCGAGAAAGACTCACGGTAGGCATTCAGGCTGCGATAAAACGCATAGAACTCGGGGTCACGCTGGAAGGCTTCCGCATAGATACCGGCCGCCTGGGCATCCCCTTCACCTCGTACCGTTTCCGCTTCACGAAAAGCATCAGCCAACAGCACCGTACGCTGACGGTCGGCATCAGCTCGAATGCCTTCGGCCAGCTCGCGACCACGTGCACGCAGCTCACGCGCCAAACGCAGACGCTCGGTGCGCATACGCTCATACACGGAAGATGACACTTCCTGTGGCAGATCGATGCGTTTGACACGTACGTCAACCACTTCGATCCCCAGCTCGGTCTGAGCCAGATCACTCAGGGCACGAATCACTTCACCCATAACCTCTTCGCGCGCACCGGATACCACTTCGGTCAGCGTACGCTCGCCGAACTGGTTACGCAGACTGGTCTCGATACGCGTCGACAGCAGGTCGGCCGCACGGAACTCGTCCCCCGAGGTCGCGGTATAGTATTTTTCGACATTGTCGATCCGCCACTTGATGAAGGAATCGACGATCAGACGCTTTTTCTCCAGAGTCAAGAACGCCTGCGGACGCGCATCCAGCGTCATGATCCGGCCTTCAAACTTGCGCACGGTGTTCACGAACGGAATTTTGAAGTGCAGACCCGGCTTGATATCCGCTTCCACCACTTCACCAAAGCGCAGTTTGATGGCCCGCTCGGTTTCCTTGACGATATAGACCGACTTCGACCCGATCATTACGACCAGCAGCAGTGCTATCAGGCCGAACATGGATGTAGGTTTCATTAACGTCCCTCCCTCAGGCCTGAAGATGTAGCCGGCGCACGCTGGCGAGTCTCTTCCAGCACCTGATCGGTGATCTGGCGCAGAGTGTTCTCGTCAAGACGAACGCTGCGGCCCGCACTGTCACGCACCGGCTGTTTTTCAGCCAGACGATCCAGCGGCAGGTACATCATGTTGTTGCCACCTTCGACATCCACCATGACTTTGCCCGTGTTGGCCAGTACTTCCTGCAAGGCATCGATGTACAAACGCTCGCGGGTGACTTCAGGTGCTTTCTGGTATTCCGCCAGCAGGGCCTTGAAACGGCTGGATTCACCCGTTGCCTTGGAGACCACTTCCTCGCGGTAGGCATTGGCTTCCTCGAGCAGGCGCTGAGCACGGCCGCGCGCTTCCGGCACTATACCGTTGGCATAGGCTTCGGCTTCGTTCTTGGCACGCTGTTCATCCTCGCGCGCCTTGATAACGTCATCGAACGCATCCTGCACCTGGCGCGGAGCCTGGGCGTTCTTGATGTTGACCTTGGAAATGCTCAGACCCGTGGTGTAGTTCTCCATGTAACGCTGCAAACGCTCCTGTACCTGCAACGCCAAAGTGTCACGCCCTTCGGTCAGGATATTGTGCATCTCGGACGTACCCACTACGTGTCGCAGCGCGGACTCGGACGACTGCGCCAGGCTGTCGCCGGGGTCGCGCACCTTGAGTGCGAACTGCATCGGATCGGAAACCACATATTGCACGGTCATATCCACATCCACGATGTTTTCATCCGCCGTCAACATCAGCGAACGATGATCATGGGTACGAATGCGCGTGGTATTCACCTTGACCACTTCATCAATCAGCGGCGGGTTCCACTGCAGACCCGGCTGCACCGTATCATGGTACTTGCCCAGACGCAGTACGATACCACGCTCCTGCTGGTCGACCGTATAAAACCCCATGCCGGCCCAGAACAGGGCCGCCAATACCACGAGCACTATGAAGAAGCCGCTGCCGCCCTTGCCGCCGCCATCGCCGCCAAAGCCACCGCGCTTCTTGCCGCCCCCAAAGATGCCGCCGAGACGATCCTGCAACTTGCGCATCGCCTCGTCGAGATCGGGTGGTCCCTGATCATTACCGCCGCCACGCTTGCCGCGGTTGTCGCCACCGCCACTCCAGGGGTCATGGTTGTTACCATTCCCGCCAGGCTCATTCCAGGCCATAGTGTTCTCCGTTGTAAACCGCTTGGTTAACTGTTTTGATTATTCGTCATTGTCGCCTTAACGGCGCTGCCTAGTCGACCGTTTCAGACAGGTATTGTTCCTGCCGAATACCCAGGCGACTCAAAATGCGTTTAAAGTCTTTCATCTGCAGGCGCACTTCCAGCACCATGTCGCCCTGCTCATCGACCTCTTCCTGCAACACTGCACCCTGAGCATAGAGCTGGGCACGAAGATTGCCATCGGTCGGCGTCAATCGCATCCGCTCGTGGTACATTTCCTCGCCCAGGCGCTCGCTGATCACATCCAGCAATAATGCCAGACCTTCACCCGTGGCAGCCGATACCCACACCCGCCAGGGCACACCGTTTTCATCCCGGTCAACACGGGGCTCGGCGCCTTCAATGCGGTCAATCTTGTTGTACACCTGCAGAACCGGTACGTCACCGGCGCCAATCTCGTCCAGCACCTGTTCGACCTGTTCAATATGGCCCAGACGCTCTTCATCGTAGCAATCGATGACGTGCAACAACAAACTGGCTTCAATGGTTTCCTGCAACGTGGCACGAAAAGCCTCTACCAGCTTGTGCGGCAGGTGCCGAATAAACCCGACCGTATCGGCCAGGATCGCCTGCCCGACATCCGCCAGTTCGATCTTGCGCAGAGTCGGGTCAAGCGTCGCGAACAGCTGATCCGCTGCATAAACCTCAGCGGTGGTCAGACTGTTAAAAAGGGTTGATTTGCCCGCGTTCGTATAGCCGACCAGCGACACCGTTGGCACCTCGGCACGCTTACGTGCACGACGCCCCTGGTCCCGCTGTTTACGAACCTTTTCCAGACGCTTGAGAATGGATTTGATACGTGCGCGCAACAGGCGACGGTCGGTTTCCAGCTGGGTTTCACCGGGGCCACGCAAGCCGATACCACCCTTCTGACGCTCAAGGTGGGTCCAGCCACGTACCAATCGAGTCGAGATGTGTTCCAGCTGCGCCAGCTCCACCTGCAGCTTGCCTTCATGGGTCCGGGCACGCTGGGCGAAAATATCCAGAATCAGACCCGTACGGTCCAGCACGCGACAATGCAGCTCGCGCTCAAGGTTGCGCTCCTGTGCCGGGCTCAGCGCATGGTTGAAAATCACCAGCTCGGCTTCATGTGCCTGTACCAGCTCAGTCAGTTCGGCCACTTTGCCCTTGCCCAAAAAGAATTTCGGGCTCGGATCGGCGCGGGTGCCTGTCAAAAATTCAACCGGATCCGCACCCGCCGACAATGCAAGCTCTTCCAGTTCTCTCGGATTCTCGCGATCAGCCTCGGAGGCCAGCTCTATATGGACGAGGATCGCACGCTCGCCTGATTCAGGACGTTCGAAAAACAATTAATACCTCATTCAGCAGGCTTGTCGTCGGCAGCAGGCAGCTTGACCGGACGAGAAGGCACTACTGTGGAAATCGCGTGTTTGTATACCATCTGGCTGACAGTATTTTTCAGCAGAATCACGAACTGATCGAAAGACTCGATCTGCCCCTGAAGCTTGATACCGTTAACCAGGAAGATCGATACGGGTACTCGCTCCTTGCGCAGAACGTTAAGGTAAGGGTCTTGTAGTGATTGCCCTTTTGACATTGCAAACTCCTTCCAGAATGGAAATCAATTTATAGTGTAGTTGTATATTCAGGTAACGCTGACTCGGCACCATACCGCTGCATGAACAGAGTTTGCGCGCGATCATACCGGAATTTATTATATAACGGCAGGGTCTGACAGTTTCAAGGCATCGTACACTAAATTCGATGACTCGCTTTCCAGCCAATGCACCCCCTGCCAGCCGCGCAGCCAGGTCAGCTGACGCTTGGCCAGTTGGCGGGTTGCGACCACGCCCTTGTAGCGCATGGTATCCCGGTCGTACTCACCGTTGAAAAAGGACCACATCTGTCGATAGCCCACGCATCGAATTGACGGCATATCCGCACGCAGATCACCCCGCTCCCACAGTCGACGAACCTCTTCCTCAAAACCGGCTTTCAGCATGAGGTCGAAGCGCTGTTCGATCCGCTCATGCAGCCGCGAACGCTCAGTCGGTGCCAGCGCAATGGGAATAATGTCGAACGGCAGCTCGGCTTCTGCCTGCTCACGCCAGTGCTCGCTGATCGGCTTGCCGGTCAGCAACACCACTTCCAGCGCCCGTTGCAACCTCTGTGCATCCGTCGGCTTGAGACGCCGGGCACCTTCCGGATCCAGCCCGGCCAGGCGGGCGTGTATTGCCGGCCAACCCTGCTCAGCCGCATCCGCTTCGATACGGGCACGCAGCTCGGGATCGGCCTCAGGCAACTGAGCAAGGCCTTGCTGCAGCGCACTAAAATACAGCATGGTGCCTCCGACCAGAACCGGAATTCGCCCCAGGCTCTGAATATCGGCCACCTGCATCAGGGCGTCCTCCCGGAAACGGGCGGCGGAATAGGCTTCCGTCGGGTCCAGAATGTCGATCAGGCGATGCGGGTAGGCACTCAATTCTTCAGCTGTCGGTTTGGCCGTACCAATATCCATCTCGCGATAGATCATGGCCGAATCCACACTGACCAGCTCGCAGGGAAGATGATCGCATAGCCGCATGGCAAGATCCGTCTTGCCCGATGCGGTAGGTCCCATCACGAAAATCACTTTGGGCCTGGGCCCCGCCAAAGGCTGCATCATTGTCCCCGTAAAAAAAGTTTGTCCAGTTGTGCCAATGACAGCTGTGTCCAGGTCGGTCGCCCATGGTTACACTGACCACTGCGCTCGGTTTGTTCCATATCACGCAGCAGCGCATTCATTTCCGGCAGGGTCAGCTGGCGATTCGCTCGCACGGCACCATGACATGCCATGGTGGCCAACAATTCATTCAAATGTGCCTGTATGCGATCGCTGGTACCAACCTGCAGCATGTCGGCCAGCACATCCCGAACCAGCTGTTCGACATTGGCACCCGCCAGTGCCACCGGCACCTCCCGGATCACCAGCGACTCTTCCGCCATACGCTCAAGCCTGAACCCCAAACGGTGAAACTCATCCGGATGTTCTTCGGCAATATCACCCTCTCGGGCACTGACCGCCAGACTCACCGGCACCAGTAACGGCTGACTGCGGATACGGTCCTGTTCAAAAGCCAGCTTCATGCGTTCATACACGATACGCTCATGGGCTGCGTGCATATCCACCAGTACCAGCCCTTCAGTGTTCTGCGCCAGTATATAAATACCGTGTAACTGTGCCAGGGCGTACCCCAGCGGAGGAACCTCCGGCGCATCATCCACCAATGCTGGCGCCACCGGAGGTCGTGCCATGGACTGAGGCGAAATACCCGCCGGCTGGTGCAGAGCGGCATAGCCCTGTATCTGTTCTCGCACCGGTCCCGAACTGCCGGCATTGCCGAAGCCCAGCCCCATGGGGCGCTGACGCAAGGCCGACATGTCCACTACCGGACGTGCCGACATGTCCGCCTGCGGAAAACCCGTGCCACCCGCTGCTATTGCGACTTGGGTATCCGCTTCGGGCGCCCCCTGTACCGGCGCTACGTCCTGCGGTCTCAGGTCGGCAATCACGCGATAGAGCGTCCGAAAAATAAAGTCGTGCACCAGCCGACTTTCGCGGAAGCGCACCTCGTGCTTGGTCGGATGTACATTTACATCCACCAGCGCCGGGTCCAGCTCCAAATACAGCACATAGGCCGGATGACGCCCATGAAAAAGTACATCCTGATACGCCTGACGTACTGCGTGCGTCACAACCTTGTCACGAATGACGCGCCCGTTGACAAAAAAATACTGCTGATCCGCTTGCGCTCGAGAGAAGGTCGGCAATCCCATCCAGCCCCACAATCTGAGCCCCGAGGCCTCGGCCACCACATCCAGCGCCACCGATTCATTGACAAACCCCTTGCCCAGCAACTGGGCAAGACGCTGCTCACGCGCGGACTCGGTCTCGGCCGGGCGCAACTGATGTACCGCCTTGCCATTATGCCGCAGGGTAAAGCCAACTCCGTAACAACTCAGCGCCAGGCGCTTGACCACTTCTTCCAAATGCCGAAATTCGGTCTTCTCGGTTTTCAGGAATTTGCGCCGCGCCGGAGTATTGAAAAACAGGTCCCTGACTTCCACGGTGGTGCCGGGCGGGTGTGCCGCCGGTACCACATCCGCCGTCATGTCACGCCCCTGGGCCGACACAGCCCAGGCATTGTCCTGATCGAGCGGACGCGACGTCAGGGTCAGCCTGGATACCGAGCTGATACTGGCCAGCGCCTCGCCCCGGAACCCCAAACTGCCAACGGCTTCCAGATCTTCCAGCGCAGTAATTTTCGAAGTGGCATGACGACTAAGCGCAAGCGACAAATCACCCTTGCCGATGCCGCCACCGTTATCACGCAGGCGAATCAGCTTGACACCGCCCTGCTCAATATCCAGTTCGATACGATCAGCGCCGGAATCCAGACTGTTTTCCAACAGTTCCTTAACCACGGAGGCAGGCCGTTCGACGACCTCACCGGCCGCAATCTGGTTGGCCAGCTGCGGCGAAAGAAGATGAATACGAGACATAAAAACCTGATGTCAGCCTGCAGGAATACGCAACACCTGACCGACACGAATGCGGTCACCTCTGAGCTTATTGGCCGTGCGCAACTGCTGCAGCGACACGCCGTTACGCTGTGCAATCACGGACAGGGTATCACCGGAGACAACCTTATACAGCCGCTCGCCACCAGCCGGTGCCTTGCCGGACTGCTTTTGCCAGGCCACATAGGTCGCGGCTGGCGGTTTTTCCCAGAAATGATCCACAATGCCGCGATAGATCGCTTCCGCCATCTTGTTTTGATAGCTGGCCGTGCGCAGCTTGCGCGCTTCCTGCGGGTTGGAGATGAAGCCGGTTTCGACCAGAATGGAAGGAATATCCGGTGACTTCAATACGACGAAACCGGCCTGTTCTACATGCTTTTTGTGCATGCGGGCAAAACGTTCCATATTGCCGTGAATGCGGGACGCCACCTGATGGCTGTCCTTGCGGCTGGCATTCATTGACATGTCCAGCAGCACACTGGCCAGTACATCATCCTTGTCATCCAGGCTCAGGCTGCCCACCCCGCCAATGAGGTCGGCACTGTTCTCGCGCTGCGCCAGCCAACGGCCCATCTCGGAGCTGGCGCCACGTCCAGACAGCACCCACACGGAAGCACCACGGGCACGCGGGTTCTTAAAGGCATCCGCATGTACGGAAACGAAAAGGTCCGCATTGCTGTTGCGTGCCTTGCCGGTACGTCCCCGCAGACTGATGTAATAATCACCGGTACGCGTCATGACTGCACGATACCCCTGATGAGCATCGATCCGGGCCTTGAGTTTTTTTGCGATGGCCAGCACTACATCCTTTTCACGCACGCCACCTGGACCAATGGCCCCCGGGTCTTCTCCACCGTGGCCTGCATCAATCATCACGACGATATCACGCTTGCCGCTTTCGCCCGGTACCGGAACCACCGTTTTGGTAACCACGGCCTGCTCGCGCATTTCCAGATCCACCACCAGGCGATGTCCATACTGATCGTTGGGCTTGAGATCAAAGCTTTTCGGGCGCACCTTGTCCTTAAGGTCAAGCACAATACGCAATCCATCGCCTCGCGTACTGTGCCGGATCGCGCTGACCGGACTCTTTTCCAGACCCAGCTTGTCCAGTGAGGCCTTCAGACTGACCTTGTCGATATCAATCACGACTCGCCCCGGGTCCGATAGCGTAAACAGCTTGTGTTCGACCGGTCCCGAGAGATCAAACACCAGTCGCGTATTATCCGGCGCCAGCCAGGCACGTACATTGCGAATTTCCTGAGCGGCTTGCAGGCTGGTTGCCAACAAACAACACAGTACGAGGGTAAGCAGTTGCCCGAATTTTCTCATCAGCCCTTTCACGCCTGGTGGTCGTTTTTATTCAATTTATCGATGATCCGCTGCCCCATAGGCGTGTGTGCCGCCAGGGTCAGTTCACGCCCCAAACCCGATAGTGCCAAACGGATCTCCAGGTCAGGCCGTGGCAACATGCCTTCGCCCTTTTCCGGCCATTCAACCAGGCACAGGGCATCGTCCGTAAAGTAGTCTCGAGCGCCAAGATATTCCAGCTCCTCCGGGTCGGCGAGACGATAGAGGTCAAAATGATAGACCAGTCCGGCCGGTGTATCATAAGGCTCCACCAGGGTATAGGTTGGACTTTTGACCGACCCGGCATGTCCACAGCCACGCAGAATGCCTCGACTCAATGTGGTTTTACCCATCCCCAGGTCACCGAGCAGATAGATCACGCCGCCGGAATCAACCGCCTGTGCCAACTGCACACCGAAATCGGCCATGGCCTGCTCATCGGGGAGGTAACGCTTCATGACTTGCCTTCCTTCATTCAATACCACTGAGAACTCGACGCACCCGCGCGATCAGATCCGTTGCCAGCAAACCCCGCTCGCCCTGATCAGCGGCACAAAGGTCGGCTGCACGCGCATGGGCATAAACGCCGACACGGGCCGCATCCACGGCACTCAAACGTTGCGCGCGCAAGGCTCCGATGATACCGGAGAGCACATCGCCCATGCCACCACAGGCCATGCCGGGATTGCCCGCATTGCACAAATGCATGGCATCCCCGTCAAAACTCAGGCTACCGGCCCCCTTGAGCACTACCGTACCGCCATAACGCGCCTGCAGCTCACGCACGGCACCGAAACGATCCTGTTGCAGGTGCGGTGTTTCCCGCCCCAACATGCGTGCCGCTTCACCCGGATGCGGCGTCAGTACCCAATCATGCGCCAGCGGGCCAGCCTGCTGCCTGCGCAGTAACAGATTCAGTGCATCCGCATCCAACACCAGAGGCAACCCCGAATTCAGGGCTTGCTGCAACAGCTGGTCGGCCCAGGCACTGTTACCCAGCCCTGGTCCGACAACCAGCACGTCCGGACGTTCCAGCAAAGGCTGCAGATCCTGTCCGGAATTGACCCCCGCTACCATAACTTCAGGAGCACGCGTCAAGGCCGCCGTCACATGCTCGGGCCGTGTCGCCAGCGATACCAGTCCCGCACCACTGCGAGCAGCAGCTTCCGCCGCCATCAATGCGGCACCGCCCATACCATGATCACCACCAATCACCATCACATGGCCGAACAACCCCTTGTGTGCCGAACGGCGACGCGGCGGCAACAGCTTGGCCAAGTCGTCACTGTCCGTTCTGAATGCACTCAGGGAAACTTCTTCATAAATTTCGTCGGGCAACATCAGGTTATCAAACAATACCTGCCCGCAGTGATCGACACCCTCATGCGTCAACAAGCCCTGCTTAAGCGCGATAAAGGTCAAGGTCAGCTCGGCACGCACCGCCACCCCCAGCACACAGCCGGTATCAGCACACAAGCCGGACGGAATATCCACAGCCATGACCGGTCGTGGCGAGCGGTTGACCTGTCGAATCAGCTCGGCACTGTCACCGCGGACCTCGCCGCTTAGCCCTGTACCCAGCAAGGCATCGACCACAACTTCGCCCTGCAGCTCTACGCCCGGCCGCCAGCGCGAAATCGACACGCCTACCGCCTGCGCCCACTGCCAGGCCGACAGCGCTTCGCCGTTCAAACGTTCGACAAAATCATCGCAGATCACCAGGACCTGTACGTCTATCCCCTGCTGTCGCGCCAGGCCCGCTACTATCAGGCCATCACCACCATTATTGCCGCTGCCGCAGAGCACGGTCAGCCTGCGTACGGCCGGCCAGTGCGCCACCAGCTCGACAAACGCGGCATGCCCCGCCCGTTGCATCAGGCGAAATCCGGGTATACCGAACTGTTCTATGGCGGTACGATCCAGGGCGCGGCTCTGTTCTGCCGTGTATAATGCCCCTGGCAGCTCTGCTCTGCTCATGATGGCCTTCTCCTTTTTTATCAGTTCATTATAAAGGATGGACTGACCAGGACATACCCGGTTCCGATTCTTATGTCAAAGCTCAGCCCGGCACAACTCGACACTCTGGCACAGGCGCTCAAGCAACAGGCCGGCGAACTGGGGTTTGCCGACTGCGCCATTACCCTGCCGGATGCCAGCCATGAAGCCGCCAGCCTGCAGCGCTGGCTGGAACAGGGCTACCAGGGTGACATGGACTACCTGACCCAGAATATCGACAAGCGCCTGGACCCGACACTGCTGGTACCGGGAACGCAGCGCATCATCATGCTGCGCATGAACTACCTGCCGGCCGACGCCCCGGTTACGGGCATTCTGCGCAATCCGGACAAGGCTTATGTCGCCCGCTACACACTTGGACGTGACTATCACAAGCTGATCCGCAAGCGCCTGAAACAACTGGGCCAATGGCTGGACACCCAGGTGGAAGACGCTGAAGTGCGCTTTCGCCCCTTTGTCGACAGTGCCCCGGTCTTGGAAAGGCCCTTGGCGCGCAACGCCGGGCTGGGCTGGATCGGCAAGCACACTCTGCTGCTGAACCGTCAGGCTGGTTCCTGGTTTCTGTTGGGTGAGCTGTTCATTGATCTGCCGCTGCCGATCGATCCACCGGAGACCGAATCCCATTGCGGCCGCTGCTCCGCCTGCATTGATATCTGCCCAACACAGGCATTCCCTGAACCCGGTGTTCTGGACGCCCGGCGCTGCATTTCATACCTGACCATTGAATATCGCGGCAGCATACCGCTGGAACTGCGTCCACTAATGGGCAACCGCATTTTCGGCTGTGATGACTGCCAGTTGATCTGCCCCTGGAATCGCTTTGCCAAACGCAGCCACGAGGCCGACTTCCAGCCTCGGCACAACCTGGATCAGGCCAGCCTGCTGGAACTGTTCGAATGGGATGAGGCCACCTTCCTCAAACGAACCGAAGGATCAGCCATCCGACGAACCGGCTATGACGGCTGGCAGCGCAACCTGGCCGTGGCACTGGGCAACGGCCGCGGCGGCGAGGCAGTCACCAGCGCCCTTCGGGCTCGCCGTGACGGCAGCAGCCCATTGGTACGGGAACATATCGACTGGGCTCTGGAGCAGCTTGCCAACGGCGATGGCCCACGACCACTACCGATCCTCGCGCACCCCGGCGCCCGCCGTCTGCCGGAGTAGGCTTACAGGCGGAAAAAGTGCCGGCGATAGTGCCGCAACTCTTCAATGGACTCGCGAATGTCGTCCAGCGCCAAGTGGTTGCCCTGTTTTTTGAAGCCGTCCAGCGCGGCGGGCTTCCAGCGTCGCGCCAGCTCCTTGATCGTGCTGACATCAAGGTTGCGATAATGGAAAAATGCCTCCAGGTCCGGCATGTAACGCCACAGAAAGCGGCGGTCCTGGCCGATACTGTTGCCACACATCGGTGACGCGCCCGCTTCGCTGTGCTCGCGCAGAAAAGCCAACATGGCCTGTTCGGCTTCGGCTTCATTGATACGGCTGCTGCGCACCCGGTCCGTCAGGCCGGACTGCCCATGTGTACGCGTACACCATTCATCCATGCGAGAAAGCACGGCATCGGGCTGGTGTACCGCAATGACCGGCCCCTCGGCGATGAGATTCAGATCGGGATCGGTGACAATTGCCGCCATCTCGATGATTCGATCAGTGTCCGGATTCAACCCGGTCATCTCCAGATCGACCCAGATCAGGTTATCCTTGAGTGCCATGCCCTTTTCTCCCCTGGCAAAACTGTCAATTTAACTCGGATTCGAATACCTTATCACGTCAACGACAGCAGCAGTGAACGAGTGATATCGACCGGCATGGGAAAACGCAAGGTTAGTCGACGCCAGGCCTGGCGCATCAACAAGATTCAGGAAGAGCGGGCAGCACGTGCAGAAAAGCGTGACGCCCTGATCGAGGAACAGCTGGAAGGCGGCGTTCTCGGCCCGGAACAACAGGGACTCATCATCTCCCACTTCGGCCGCCAGGTCGATGTCGAAGCGCTGGAAGGCGAGCAACGCGGCTCGCTGCAGCGGTGCCATATGCGCACCCATCTGGGCCAGCTGGTTACCGGCGATCGCGTTGTCTGGCGACGCTCCGCCGATAGCGGGGTCGTGGTCGCCGCACTGGACCGCCACAGTGAACTTTTGCGCCCAAACAACCACGGCGAACTCAAGCCTGTCGCGGCCAATATCGACTATATCGTGATTGTTATCGCGGTCGAGCCTTACGCGCATGCCAACCTGATCGACCGTTATCTGGTCGCCGCCGAAGCCAGTGGCATCGAACCGGTCCTGTTGCTGAACAAGGCCGACCTGCTCGATGACAACAACCGCCAGCGCCTGGAGCCTCTGCTCGAGCAGTACCGCCAATTGGGTTATCGCACCCTGCAAGCCTCCACGGCCAGCCGCGACGGGCTGGACGAGCTCAAGGCACTGCTGACCGACCATGTCAGTGTTTTTGTCGGCCAGTCCGGCGTCGGCAAATCCTCCCTGGTCAACAGCCTGCTGCCAGGCTCCGACATAAAAACCGGCGCCCTGTCCGAACAAAGCCGCAAAGGGCGTCATACCACCACAACCGCACGCCTGTTCCATTTTCCCGATGGTGGTGATCTGATCGACTCTCCGGGGATTCGAGAGTTTGCCCTCTGGCATATGACCGAAGAGCAAGTGCTCAATGGTTTCCGCGAACTATCGGCCCTGCGCGGGCACTGCCGTTTCCGCGACTGCCGTCACGAGCAGGAACCCGGCTGCGCCTTCCTGAACGCGCTTGAGAGCGGCGCAATCAGCAGCCAGCGTTTCCACAGCTACCAGCAGATTTTGCACTCCATGCAGGACAGCCGTTAAACGATGCAACCAGACCGGGCAGATGCCCCCCGCCTTCATGGTCTGCAGGCCTGGGCCGACTATCTCGAACATCGGCCGCTACCGGTGCGTACCGGCACCCTGGCCCGTTTTCGACAGCTGCTGGGCAATGAACGCTCAACCCTGCAGCAGATTGCGCACCTGGTCAGCGGCGACCCGGTGCTGAGCCTTCACATCACCCGTCATGCACAGCAGGTGCACAGACACAAGGGGGCATCGGTCACCAGTATCCAGCATGCCGTGGGGCTGTTGGGACTGGAGCGACTGGAACAGCTGACACGGCAACTCAGCGGCCTCAAAATCCGCTCCGACAGCATGCAGCACAAGATGTTTCTCCGCGCCCTGGCCGACAGCCTGCACGCGTCCTTCCAAAGCGCGGAACTCTGTCGTCAACGCGGACTGCCCTTCGTCGAGGAGGTCCGGCTGGCCGCTCTGCTCTACGGATTTACACACTGGATGGCCTGGCTGCATGCGCCACTGCACAAACAGTACTATCAACAGCGCGTACTGCTGCAAGGCGTCGATGTCGCACTCGCCGAGCAGGACCTGTTCGGCTGTACCCTGCAGGCACTGGGAGCCGAACTGGCACGGCGCTGGGCGCTGCCCGAATTGACCCGAGATGCGCTGAACCACGCCACCTCTCCCGACCGCAACACGCTCAACCTGCTGCACCGCAGAGCCATGCAGGACCCTGCCCTGGCCCCGCAGGAACAGCGACAGATCAATCAGTTGACGCAACAACGTTTTTTTCCGGTCAAACTGGGCAACTGGCTGGCCCTTACCACGACCCGCAGCTGGTACAGTGACAAGAGCTTGCGCCTGCTCGATATTCTGGCCGACTATCTGCGCCAGCCTGCCGACCGTCTGGCCACCCGGCTGCATCAGCACTGTGCCGAAGCCGCCCGCCGTTATCCCGTTGCAGGTGCTTTGAGCCCCGCCGCCGAACTGCTGATGCTGCCCACGCCGACCGAGACACCGCGCACAGGCCTGATCCCGAACGCAGAACTTGCGCGACTCGAGCGGGAAGACTATCCGGCACTGACGCACCATACTCCACGCCCTGTCCAGGCGGCACCCCATCCCGTGCCGCCAACAGATACGCGCCCGCCCCCCTCTGAGCACCGCAACGAAAGACTCTTTCAACAGACGCTGGCGCGCTTGAGTACACCTCAGACCGGGCTTCAGCAGGCCAGTCAGGTCATACAAACCCTGTTACAGGGGCTACACTTGGGGCTTGGCCTGAGCCGCCTGGGCGTGTTGCTGGTCAATACGAACCGCCTGCAACTGCAATGCGCACACACGATCGGTTTGGCGGAAGGGCACCCGCTCAAGGACATTCGGCTGAGCCTGAATGTCCCCAGCCTGTTCAAGCGCCTGAGCGAAAAACCTGCCGGCGTCTGGATGGATACCGAAAACCGGGATCGACTGGGTGTCATGTTGCCGGAAAGTTTTACCAGCCGGCTGGATGGCAACGATTATCTGCTGATGTCCGTGTTCCAGCAGGACCGTCCGCTGATAATACTGTATGCCGATGACCTGCCTCAGCACCCTCGGCTGAGTCAGTTTCAGTTCGACCACTTCCGCCAGCTCTGCGCAACAGCCACCCGAGCCCTGCGCCGATGAGCGTGATGACTTTGCGGACAGCTCCGGCTTCGCTATGATCCTCCCATTACAGAACCAGTAGCGGATATCACCATGTTATCTCTCCCCGTGGTCATTTCTCCCAATGAATTGGCCAACCACCTGAATACCCCCGAGGTACTGATCCTCGACCTGTCCAGCGCCGAGCACTACCAGGCCGGACACATACCCGGCGCCATCCGCCTGGACCCTCTGCGCCTGCTGCGCGGTGACGGCCCTGTCTCCAACCTGATCCCGACACGGCAACAACTGGCCACGCTTTTTGCCGAGCTGGGCCTGACGCCCGACACCCAGGTCGTTGCCTATGATGACCAGAAAGGCCCTTGGGCCGGTCGGCTGATCTGGACCCTGAACATGATCGGGCATCAGGCCGCCAGTCTGCTGGATGGCCACTTGCCTGGCTGGGTCGACAGCGGACATGCTCTGGAGCAGACCGCCAACACGGCACAACCGATCCAGAATGCGGCCATAACCGAAGTACCCGAACTGCGCATGACGGCCGAGCAGATTCTGGCACGCCTGAACGACGATCAATTCTGTATCTGGGATGCCCGCTCGGCTGCCGAATACAGCGGCGAAAAAGTAGTGAATGCGCAACAGGGCGGTCATATCCCCGGAGCCCGCCATCTGGAATGGACCGACCTGCTGGAGCCGGGCGACATTCCCTGGCTGAAACCGCGTGCACAACTCGAAGCCCTGCTGCTTGAACGGGGTATCGACCCGCACAAGCAGATCGTCACGCACTGCCAGACCCACCGTCGTTCAGGGCTTACCTATATTGTCGGTAAATGGCTCGGCCTGCCCCGGCTCGCCTGCTACGACGGCTCATGGTACGACTGGGGAAATCGCCCCGACCTGCCGGCAGACACCGATTGATCCCCCCGACTGAATAGGTAACAACTTGAAAGACTCCCTGTTTGTACTGCTGCAACATCTACTGCCCCAGCACCTGCTGTCACGCCTCGTCGGTTGCCTGGCCGAATGCCGCACGCCCTGGGTCAAGAACCTGTTTATCAACTGGTTTCGCAAACGCTACCAGGTGGATATGAACCAGGCGCTGCAACCCGACCCGGAAGGCTATGAACATTTCAACGCGTTTTTCACCCGCGCCCTGAAACCGGATGCACGCCCTCTGGACACAGAGCCCGGAGCCATTGTCTCGCCTGCCGACGGCGCCATTAGCCAGCTGGGGCCTGTCGAACATGGCTGCATGTTCCAGGCCAAGGGGCATCATTATTCACTGAACGCATTGCTGGGCGGAGATCAGGAGCGGGCCCGTCCGTTCATGAACGGACGCTTTGCGACCATCTATCTGTCACCCCGCGACTACCATCGCGTTCATATGCCCGTCAGCGGCACCCTGCGCGAAAGCATTTATATCCCCGGCGATCTCTATTCGGTCAACCAGGTCACAGCCGCTGGCGTAGACAACCTGTTTGCCCGCAACGAACGCCTGGTCGCCATTTTCGATACCGAGCTGGGCCCCATGGCCATGGTTCTGGTCGGTGCCATGATCGTTGCCGGTATCGAAACCGTCTGGAACGGTCAGGTTGCCCCTCTGCCACGCCAGCCTCTGGTTCTGAATCCACGCCCGGGAATGGACCCGGTCACACTGGCAGCGGGCGACGAGATGGGGCGCTTCAAATTGGGGTCCACCGTCATTCTCCTGTTCGGTTCTGACGTCATGGACTGGGCCGATCATCTCGGCGCCGGAGACAGCGTCGTGATGGGCCGCACAATCGGCCAGGCACAAGCGACACAATAACCCTGAACAAGACGGGCTGATAAAGGCCCGTTTATTGTTTAGACTCACAGGCATCGGATTTTCAATGGAGATCGACCTCTCATGCACGCACTCTGGCGCGAATGGCTGAATCAACCGGGTATTGAACTGAAGGATGACCGGGTCATCACCACACCGGCACACGACCGATCCACGACCGTCGTCCCTCTGACCGAGGCCTGCATTATCTCGGTGTCCGGCCCGGACGCCCACAAGTTTCTACAGGGACAACTGAGCTGCGACCTGGCAGATGTCGACCGCCTGGGCTCATTGCCGGGAGCCCACTGCAACATCAAAGGACATATGCACAGCCTTTATCAGGTTATCCGCGCCGAAGAGGCCCGCTACTGGCTGCGCACGCGCAGCTCAATGGCAGCCGATGCGCTGGCCCTGCTGAAAAAGTACATCATCTTTTCCAAGGCTGACGCTGTCCAGCAGGATGACCTTCTGGGTATCGGCCTCTGCGGCCCCAATGCAGTGAGTCTGACACAACAGCTTGAGCAGGCCATCCCCGACGCTTCGCAGGCACGCCATGATGATACTCTGAGCGAGTTCTGGTTCCCGGCCGAACGACTGGAAGAGGTCATGTCTCTGGCAACCGCAACGGCCGGCCTCGGTAACAGCAACGCCTGGGAGCTGGCTGCCGTTGATGCCGCCATCCCGGACCTGTTTCCTGCCACCCGTGAAGCCTTCATCCCGCAGATGACCAATCTGCAGGCATTCGACGGCGTCAGCTTCACAAAAGGCTGCTACACCGGTCAGGAAATCGTTACCCGTCTGCAGCACCGCGGCCAGCTCAAGCGCCCCATGTATCTGGCGGAGATCGAAACCGCTCAGCCTCCGACTCCTGGCATGCCACTGGCCAGCGACAACCGCGCCAATGTCGGCCAGCTGGTCCGTGTAGCCCAGTGCGGTGAACAGCGCTATCGTGTGCTGGCGGTCATCATCAAGGAGCAAGCCGAACAGCAGAGTATTCACCTGGAAGACGCTGAGGGTGCCCAGCTACAACTGATGCCGCTGCCTTATGTTCTCGATCCGCGACTCTTTGAAAGCAAGCGCTGACAGGCCTGCGCCGAAAGAGCATTTTTATTGATTTTAATCGTTCGCCCGACCGCTGTGCTCTGTTAGTCTGAGCCCTGCAGAGTGACAGCGGCTGAGGTCGTCGGCACCCATATTTAATAAAGCAGACTTATTTTCCGAGCAGATTTTGCGCTATCCTCTGCTCTGGACTCACTAACTTGAAGGAACACACCATGCTTCGGAAGGTATGCCTCCTGGGCATCGGCAGCACTTTGCTTGCAGGATGCTTTGGTACCCACACATCACAAGCACCCCTTGCAACCACCTATCCCGTTACGGCCCAGCAAAAAATGCAGGCGGCCCACCACTGGGATGTGATGGCTCAGCACCAGGCCGAACTGCTGACCCAGCACGAGCTGCTGAAAAGCCAACCGCTGTATATCAAAAGTGCCGACGAGGCCACTCCATTCAGCACCGCTTTTGACACCCTGCTGACCAGCCAGCTGGTCGAGAAGGGCGCCTACGTCAAAACAAGCTCGGAACAGGCGGCTCAGGTGAGCTACAAGGTACAGGTTGTCGAGCACAAGGATCGCGGTCACATTCGCGCTCCCGAAGGTGCCTGGACGGCACTGGCCGCCGGTATCGCCGTAGCCACCGTTCCTTATAATCAGTGGGCCGAGCCAGCCCTGGCGCTGATCCCCGCCGCTGCAGCCGTCGACATCTTCAGCGGCAGCTGGGCTAGTGAAACCGATCAGGAAGTGGTCATCACCACTCAGGTCGTCATGGCTGATCAGGTGGTGTACTCAAACTCCAACATCTACTACATCAACCCCGGTGACAACGACCATTATACGCCTGCCACCAACCGCGGCATCCAGCTGAAAAGCACGCCTGTCAGCAATGAATGGTAATCGGGGGAAATAGAGTCATGTTGAAGCCTTACAAGAAGTTTCTGACGGCAAGCCTGGTTGCCGTTGCCATGCTGGGCGCAAGCGGATGCAGCAGCACCCAGAAGCCCACAGCCTCAATTGCAACCGAGGTGGACCTGATCCAGGAAGTGAAAACCGCGTCCAGCCAGCTGATTGCCAACACCAAGGGGCTGACTCTCGGTGCGCCGGTACTGGCCGCAACCTTCGCCGATATCGATGACCTGCAGCAGTCATCCACATTCGGCCGCACCCTGTCCGAGCAGTTCACCAGTGCCTTGTCCGCTAATGGACTGCCGGTGATCGAAGTCAAAATGCGCGACAGCCTCTTCGTCAAGGAACGTACCGGTGAGCTGATCCTGTCCCGCAAGTTGCACAGCCTGCTGCAGGCCCATGATGCCCAGGCCGTTCTGCTGGGCAGCTATGCCATTGGCGGCAGCAATGTTTACGTTAACGTCCGCATCGTGCGCACCAGCGACAACATTATTCTGGGCTCCCACGATTTCAGCCTGCCGCTGAACCGTGACATCAAGGCAATGCTTCCGCGCAAGCGCTAAGCCAAGTCCAGCCACAAAAAAAGCCGGCTCTGTGCCGGCTTTTTTTTGTTCTGCTTCGTCTTTATTCGCCTTCATTCGCCGCCAGCGGAAGCTGCCAGTCAATCGCTCGCAGCCCCTTTTCCTCCAGCCAGGCATTGGCCTGACTAAAATGGCGACAGCCGAAAAAGCCCCGATAGGCCGACAGAGGCGAAGGGTGCGGTGCCTTCAGCACCAGATGACGGCTGCGATCGATGCCAGCCCCCTTTTTCTGCGCATAGCTGCCCCACAGCATGAACACCACATGCTCGCACTGTTCATTGACCAGCTGAATAATACGATCCGTAAACGATTCCCAGCCCCTGCCCTGATGCGCATTCGCATTGCTCTGCTCCACGGTCAACACCGCATTGAGCAACAACACACCCTGCTCCGCCCAGTACTCCAGGTAACCGTGATTCACGGGCTCTATTCCCAAGTCGGTCTGCAATTCCTTGTAGATGTTGACCAGCGACGGCGGAGTACGCACCTCCGGTCTGACCGAAAAACAGAGCCCATGTGCCTGCCCCGGCTGATGATAGGGGTCCTGGCCGATGATCACGACCTTGACCTGGTCCAGCGGCGTGGCTTCCAACGCATGAAACCAGTTGGACGAATGTGGATAAATCACCTTCTGCGCCGCCTTTTCGGCCTGCAAGAACTGCTTGAGCGATTGCATGTAGGGCTGTTCAAACTCAGGCTGCAACCAGGGCTGCCATGTTGGCGCTTTATCCAAAGCCATCTTGTCACTCCAATCAGAAAATACCTGCCAGCGTACCGATCCCTCCGGTACAAAACAAAAAGGCCACTGACGTGGCCTTGTGGATAACTCTATACGCGACAGTAATCAGCCACGCGGACGCATGGCCGGGAACAGCAGCACATCGCGGATAGACGGCGAATCGGTGAACAGCATCACCAGACGGTCGATGCCGATACCTTCACCCGCCGTCGGCGGCAGACCGTATTCCAGCGCCTGTACATAGTCGGCATCGAAGTGCATGGCTTCGTCATCTCCGGCATCTTTCTCTTCCACTTGCTTCTGGAAGCGCTCGGCCTGATCTTCGGCATCATTCAACTCGGAGAAGCCATTGGCCAGTTCACGACCACCGACGAAGAACTCGAAACGGTCGGTCACGTGCGGGTTGTCATCACTGCGACGGGCCAGCGGGCTGACTTCGGTCGGGTACTCGGTGATGAAGGTCGGCTGCTGCAGGCGGTGCTCGACGGTCTTCTCGAAGATCTCGATCTGCACCTTGCCCAGACCCCAGCCATCCTTCACATCGATATCCATGCGCTCGGCAATCTGGCGCGCCGCCGCTTCATCGGCCAGTGCTTCTGCCGTGATCTCCGGGTTGTAATGCAGTATGGAGTCGAACACGCTCATGCGAGTGAACGGTTTGCCCATATCGTATTCGAAGGTTTCCAGTACTTCACCTTCATCATTACGTACGGTATTCACCACGATGGTAGTACCCAGCACCTCTTCGGCTACGGTACGCAGCATGTTTTCGGTCAAGTCCATCAGGTCCTTGTAGTCCGCGTAGGCCTGATAGAACTCGATCATGGTGAATTCCGGATTATGACGGGTGGAAAGCCCCTCATTACGGAAGTTGCGATTAATCTCGAACACACGCTCGAAACCACCCACGACCAGACGTTTCAGGTACAGTTCCGGCGCAATGCGCAGGTACATGTCCAGGTCCAGAGCATTGTGATGGGTCACGAACGGACGGGCTGTCGCACCACCGGGAATCGGGTGCAGCATCGGCGTTTCCGCCTCAATGAAGCGACGTTCGATCAGGTACTTGCGGATGCCGGCCACGATCTTCGAGCGCATCTCGAATACCTTGCGCGACTGCTCATTCATGATCAGGTCAACATAGCGCTGGCGGTAGCGCATTTCCATGTCTTGCAAACCCTTGAACTTGTCCGGTAGCGGACGCAGGCTCTTGGTCAGCATTTCGAATTCGGCCATGTCGACATACAGGTCGCCCTTGCCCGATTTGTGCAGCACACCGCTGACGCCAATGATATCGCCCAGGTCGACGGACTTGGCAAAAGGACGTGCGGCCTTGTTGACGTACAGCTGGATACGGCCACTCATGTCCTGCAATACCATAAAGGCACCACGGTTGAGCATCACTCGGCCCGCCACGGAAACTCGAATGCCGGCTTCTTCCAGCTCTTCCTTGCTCTTGTCGCCGTGTGCCTGCTGCAGATCTTCTGCATAGCTGTCACGACGGAAGGTGTTGGGGAAGGCGTTCCCTTCCTGACGCAGTGCGGCGAGCTTCTCGCGACGCTCCGCAATCAGGCGGTTTTCATCTTGCTGCACGTTTTGCTGCACATTATTGTCTGACATCGGGGGTTACCTTAAAACGAATGCTTTACAGGCCGGCCTTGAGGCTGGCTTCGATAAACTGGTCCAGATCGCCGTCGAGTACGCGATCACAGTTGGAGGTCTGCACGTTGGTACGCAGATCCTTGATGCGCTGGTCGTCCAGTACGTAGGAGCGAATCTGGCTGCCCCAGCCGATGTCGGCCTTGGTGTCTTCCACTTCCTGCGCGGCTTCGCGGCGCTTCATCATTTCCATTTCATACAGCTTGGCACGCAGCTGTTTCATACAGGTGTCGCGGTTCTGATGCTGAGAACGAGCCGACTGACTCTGCACTACAATACCCGAGGGTTCGTGGGTAATACGCACCGCGGACTCGGTTCGGTTAACGTGCTGACCACCGGCACCGGAGGCGCGATAAACATCGACACGCAGGTCAGCCGGATTGATCTCGATATCCACGTTGTCGTCAATCTCGGGCGATACGAATACCGAGGAGAAGGAGGTATGGCGACGACCGCCGGAGTCGAACGGTGACTTGCGCACCAGGCGGTGTACACCGGTTTCGGTGCGCAGCCAGCCGAAGGCATACTCGCCCTCAAAGCGGATGGTGGCGGATTTGATCCCGGCCACATCACCACCGGAAACTTCCAGCAGCTCGGTCTTGAAGCCCTTGCTTTCACCCCAGCGCAGATACATGCGCAGCATCATGTCGGCCCAGTCCTGAGCCTCGGTGCCACCTGAACCGGCCTGGATGTCGAGGAAGGCGTTGTTGGCATCGGCTTCGCCCGAGAACATGCGGCGGAACTCCAGCTGCTCCAGCATGTTTTTCAAGCGTTCCACATCCGCTTCCACTTCGACAACGGTATCCTCGTCGTCCTCTTCAACCGCCATCTCAAGCAGGTCACCGGCGTCACTGATACCGCTTTCCAGCTCGTTGATGGTCTTGACGACATTCTCCAGTCCTGCACGCTCACGGCCCAGCTGCTGCGCATTTTCCGGATTGTTCCAGACATTGGGGTCTTCCAGCTCGCGCTCAACCTCTTCCAGGCGCTCGCGCTTGCCATCATAATCGAGGTAGGTGCGCAGCGCCCGGGTACGCTCGCTGAACTCTTTCAGGCTGTTGAGAATCGGATTAATTTCCATCGTGCTACTTGGATACTCGCTGCTTGGAAAAAGGAATCTATTCTAACCGATCAGCGGCGCTGTTTGAATGATTCACGACCGCTTCAACCGCAACTCGACTTGGCTTCCCGACTGAGCGAGAATGATGCTGTGCTTTCACCGGCGCCACGCATGGGGCTGTTTACGCCGGTGTCACCGTATCGGAAAGGACGCCACCTGATGACGACTACACCCGCACCGGTTTTGATGGATTTGACCACCAGCCCATACGGCTATCTGGCCCTGCTGATCTTTCTGCTCGCCTACGTATTTGTGGTGATGGAAGAGAAACTGGGATTGCGCAAGTCCAAACCGGTCATCGTGGCTTCAGGCTGTATCTGGATTCTGGTCGGGCTCGCCTACCAGCAACAGGGCGACTCCCACACTGCAGGCATTCAGCTGAGGCACTATATTCTCGACTATGCCGAATTGTTTCTGTTTCTGCTCGCCGCGATGACGTTCGTAAACCTGATGGAAGAGCGGCGGGTGTTTGTGGCACTGCGTACCTGGCTGGTATCGCGTGGCTACTCGCTCCGCACCATTTATTGGGTCACCGGCGGACTCACCTTCATCATTTCACCCATTGCCGACAACCTGTCTACCGCCCTGCTGATGGGTGCGGTTGTGCTGGCTGTTGGCGATCACAACTACCGCTTCATCTCGGTCGGCTGTATCAACGTGGTTGTCGCCGCCAATGCCGGCGGTGCTTTCAGCCCTTTCGGCGATATCACGACGCTGATGGTCTGGCAAAAGGGCGTGGTGGAATTTACCGAGTTTTTCCGGCTGCTGCTGCCGTCACTGATCAACTGGCTGATTCCCGCCCTGCTGATGAGCCTGACAGTAGAACGCATCCAGCCTGCAGGCGAACGCCGTCACCAGCGCATGAAAAAGGGAGGCCTCACCGTTGTTATCCTGTTTCTGCTGACTATTGTGCTGTCCGTCACCGTACACAGCCAGTTGCACCTGCCGCCCGTGCTGGGCATGATGACAGGCTTGGGGGTATTAAAAATTTACGGCTACTACCTGAGCTTTCATGACCCCATTTTCCGTGAGCAGGGTCATATTACCCACCATCATGCCGAAAACACCGCCCGACACAGCCTGCTACACGGCGACCACACGGGAGTTATCCGCCGCTTTGACATTTTCAAGGTTGTCGAACGCGAGTCTTGGGATACGCTGATGTTTTTCTACGGCATTGTGCTCTGCGTGGGCGGACTGGCCAGCCTGGGCTACCTGACCGGGCTATCGACCCTGCTGTATGGCAATCTTGGCATCAACCTGGCCAACGGATTGATCGGCCTACTGTCATCTCTGGTCGATAACATTCCAATCATGTTCGCGGTTCTGACCATGGACCCGGGCATGACTCTGCAACAATGGCTGCTGGCCACACTGGCCGTGGGAACCGGTGGCTCCCTGCTGTCCATCGGTTCGGCCGCAGGAGTGGCCCTGATGGGGCAGGCCAAGGGAACCTACACCTTCTTTAGCCATCTCAAATGGAGCTGGGCGATCCTGTCGGGATATATCGCCAGCCTTATCTGCCACCTCTGGTTAAATGGAATCTGACATGACCCAACAACCCGTTACCCAGGAACACAAACCGGTCTGGGATATTTTTGTTCGCCTGTTTCACTGGTCTCTGGCCGCCAGTATTCTGTTCGCCTGGTGGAGCGGTGAACAGGGCGGAAACTGGATGGAGTGGCATATGTACGCCGGCTACTCTGTCTTGGCACTGGTGCTGTTCCGGCTTATGTGGGGCTTTGCCGGCAGCCACTACGCACGCTTCAGCGAATTCGTCCGCTCGCCCATTCACACGCTCAAATACGGCTTGCAGTTGACCAAGCGTCAGGACGCTCACTATATCGGGCATAACCCCCTGGGTGGCTGGATGGTCCTGATGCTGTTATTGCTCAGCGCCGCGCAGGCAGGCACCGGCCTGTTTGCCAACGACGAAATCTTTACCGAAGGCCCTCTCGCTCACCTGGTGAGCAGCAGCATGAGCGTGGAAATCACTCGCTGGCACAAAACGATTTTTGACGGCCTGCTGATCGCGATCGGCCTGCATCTGGCTGGCGTCATTGCACATCAGGTGTTCAAGGGCGAAAAACTGGTGCAATCAATGCTGCACGGTCGCAAGCCCGCTGGCATCCACGAGGACTCGCACGCCTTCGCTCCCTTCTGGCTCGGACTGATTCTGGCCGCAATTGCCGCCGCCGTGATCTGGGGAATCGTCAACCTGCTGTAAAACGGACAACAAAAAGGGCGCCTCGGCGCCCTTTACGTTTAACCAACCAAATTGATTGATCAGTTTTTGAAGTTATCGTGGCAACCTTTACAGGATTTGCCCACTTCACCGAATGCCGGCTTGATCTGTGCCATATCGCCGGACTTGGCGGCTTCAGCCAGTGCAGCGGTGTTTTCAACCAGCATATTCATGCCGCCTTCAAACTTGTCCCACTCTTTTTCAATTGCCGGCAGAGCGTCGGTGTCGCCCTCGTAAGAACCCGCGATGAAGCCTTCCATCGGCAGCTTGCTCAGCTGAGCCACGATGTCGGCACGACGGCTGAAGTCTTCAGCATCGTAATCCATTTTGCCCTTGACCATTGCACCCATGGTGCCGAAGTGCCAAGCCATGGCACTGAAAGCGCCCTTGCGGTAATGGATTGCATCCTCGGGATCAGCCGCCATTACGGTCGTTGTCGTTGCAGCAGCCAAGAATCCCGCCAATCCAATTGCAGCAATTTTCTTCATTTCGGTTTCCCTTTCTCGATATGTCAGACGTGGAGCACATATTAGATCACACTAATTCGTGAATACAATGTTCACGGATACCACGCCGTGCAGTATAACCTGCCCTGATGTAGGCTCTACCTCTGGCCCTGACAAGGATACAAAGTTCCATGCCAATTATGATCCGCTTGTTCATACCCTTCGCCCTGGGGTACTGGCTGTCTTATGTCTTTCGGGTGATCAATGCCGTCGTCGCACCCAACATCATGCAGGAACTCGGTATCGACAGCGCCAGCCTTGGCTTCATTTCCAGCGCTTATTTTCTGACGTTTGCGGCCTGCCAGATCCCGCTGGGCATTCTGCTCGACCGGTATCAAACACGACATGTCGCACCGGTCCTGTTGCTGTTTGCCGCTGCCGGCAGCCTGACCTTCGCCCTGGCCAACAGCAGCACCCTGCTGTGGATCGGGCGCGGCCTGATCGGCATGGGTGTATCCGCCTGCCTGATGGCGGCGTTCAAAAGCTATGCTACCTGGCTGAAAACCGAGCAACTGCCCCTGATCAACGGCCTGCAACTGGCCTGCGGCGGACTCGGAGCCTTGACTGCCACCGCTCCGGCCGAGTGGGCACTGCAGCACTCCGACTGGCGCACCTTGTTTATCCTGCTGGCACTGGCCAGTCTGTTGATCGCCGCCCTGCTCTATTCCTGCATTCCTCTGACACCCCGAAATCACACGGATATTCGCCTGCCAACCCTGCTGCGGCAAACGCTTGCCGTCATTCGTACCCCCGCCTTTTACCAGTTGGCACCAGCCAGCATGCTGTCGCAATCGGTATTTATCGCCACCCAGTCTCTCTGGGCCGGTATTTGGCTACAGCGGGTCAACCAACTGAGTGCCAGTGACGCCGCACAGATGCTGCTGGTATCCGCCCTTGGCATGATGGCCGGCTTTCTGGGACTGGGCGGCATCGCCAGTCGGTTGAATCGGTTCGGCATCGGTACCCAGAGCATCAGTTTCTGCGGCATGGCCGGCTTTCTGCTGGTACTACTGTGGATTCAACTTCATCCCGGTCGCGCCGACACCCTGGCCTGGGCCGCCTTCGGCTTTTTTGGCACTTCGGGTACTCTGATGTTTGCTGGCCTGGCACAGCAATTCCCGGCCGCTATCAGTGCCCGCGTCAGCACCAGTCTCAATCTGGGAATTTTTCTCGGTGCCTTTATTGTACAGTGGGGCATGGGGGCCATCATCGCCCGCTGGCCCTCCGCCAACGGCGTCGATTACTCCGCCGAGGCATACCGGACAGCCCTGGGATGCGCCACGGCCCTGCAGGCGCTCAGTCTGGCCTGGTACCTGATCTGCCGATGGCGACCCTCTCAGTTATCGAACGCTGACAGCACCTGAGGCAACCACGCCTGCAGGCGTGGTTCGGTTTCACCATGCTGGCCATCTTCATCCAACGCCAGGCCAACAAAGGACTGGCCGTCTTCGGTCAGCGCGCGAGAAGCCTCAAAGCTATAGCCGCTGATCGGCCAGTTGACGACAACCTGGGCACCACACCCCTGCACCTGCTGACACAGCATCCCCATGGCATCCTGAAACCACTCGCCATATCCCAACTGATCGCCCAAACCGAACAGTGCAACACGCTTGCCACTCAGGTCCAGGGCCGACAGTGCATCCCAGTGTTCGTCCCAGTCTTCCTGCAGCTCGCCAAAGTCCCAGGTCGGGATACCGAGGATCAGGCAGGCATAGCCCGCCATGGCCGCTACGCCTTCCGTTGCGATGTCATGCAGGTGGATACGATCCGGTAATAAGGCGGCAATTTGATCCGCAATCTGCTCTGTATTACCGGTGGTGCTTGCATAAAACAAACCGATGCTGAGGGCCATACTCTCCATCTCATAAAAACAAAAAGCAGCCACCCGGGCTGCTTCTGATATCCGATACAGTGTCCAACTTTACTTCTTGGCCGTGAAAGCCTCAAGCGAGTTCTGAGTCAGCTGCTGAATCGCCTGTTGTGCCGTAGTCAACGCTTTCAGGTTCTGCTCATTGGCCGACTTCAGCGTGGTTTCCAGCTCCTTGGCATAGGCCTGCTGCAATTCGATCAAATCATTGGGGGTTTTGCACTTCTGCAATTCATTCGTTTGCTGCATGGTCGCTTCAAGGCAGGCCTTGGTGCATTCCATCTGCTGTCGAGTCAGCTCTTCAAGCATTTTGGTCTGAATATTTACCAACTCACGAAACGGCGCCATGGAATCATTCAACTGCTTGGTCATATCCTGAAACATGGGTTTAGCCCCCCTTGGCTATTGTTATTAATACTTTCAATAAATCATTGTAGACTGAAAGCCGCAAGCAGAGTCTGCTAGACCAAAGACGTAGATCAGGTTTTCGATATGAACCAAGAGGTGTTTTCATGCGCATGTTGCATACCATGTACCGGGTAACCGACCTGGACAAATCCCTGGCCTTTTACACAGAGGTACTGGGGATGCGCCTGCTTCGACGCAGGGACTATCCGGAAGGCAAATTCACGCTTGCTTTTGTCGGCTACGGCGATGAAGCCGACAATACCGTTCTGGAACTGACCCACAATTGGGAAACGGATGAATACGACCTGGGAACAGGTTATGGCCATATCGCCATTGAGGTCGAAGATGTCTATCAAGCCTGCGACCAGATCAAGGCACGCGGCGGCCAGGTTGTACGCGAAGCCGGTCCCATGAAAAACAGCACATCCGGCACCATTCTGGCATTTGTGAAAGATCCTGATGGCTACCTGATCGAGTTGCTCAGCCCCCAGCGTAAAGACTGACCTTTCTCCTGCTCCAGAGCAGTCGCCCGGCCCGTTACCTGAAGGTTTCGGGCCACGCCGCCGGCCTGTTTATATCGCCCCCCTGCTCAATTGACAGAAATACCGCACGGGTGCCGCCCTGCCCGCTTTTCCTGTACAATCAACATTAGAAACGCCTTATCAAAAGGTGTCATTGGTCAGGGGCCTTTCATTGCCAATTGTGGATAACCTGCTCCACTTCACGGAATGCCTCCGGCTGTATATTTTTCGGCGGAAGCCGTTGCGAACGACTTCCTGATTTGCATCACATGATGACAAAGGCATGGTTTAAATGAACAAATCAGCACTTTTTGCAGCGGCCGGGCTGCTTTTCACTTTACACGTAACACCTGCAACAGCAGCCGGTATTGACGCCGCCAAGCGCGCACTGGATGCCGGCGATTATGGCAAGGCCCAGTCGGAACTGCAGGCTCTGGTCAAGGCACAGGACCCCGCTGCACTGAATCTGCAGGGCCAGATGTACGAAAACGGCTGGGGAGTAGAACAGGATACCGACCGCGCCCGCCGTCTGTACGAACAGGGTGCTCGTCAGGGTCACCTGGAAAGCGTCAACAGTCTCCGCGCCCTGAAAAACAAGGCCTACAAGGTCGAACTGGAACGCCTGCAGCCGCTGGCTGAACAGGGTGATGGCGAAGCCCAGAACCGCATCGGCGAAATGTACGAATTCGGCTACGGTACTCCCCGTGACAGCGACAAGGCACTGGAATGGTACCGCAAGGCTGCCGAACAAAATGTCGTAGCCGCCTGGCACAATATCGGTCGCAGCTATAACTTCGGCACCGGAGTAACCCAGGACTACGCTGAAGCCGAACAATGGTACCGGAAGGCCGCCGAACAGGGTTATATGGAATCCATGTTCTTCCTGGGCACTCTGTACTCCAACGCACACGGCCAGGACAAGACCGTCAACTCCGATGTGGCCGCCTATGCCTGGATGCACAACGCTGCCACGCTTGGTAACAGTACGGCTGCCACCATTGAAACCCGCCTGCAGATGAAGCTGGACGCTGCCGAGCTGACAGCAGCCAAGACGCTGGCCGAAAACTACAAGGCCAAATACGTCACGCCTTTCCAGTAAGACGACTGCCGAGCAGGGGGAGCCGCTCCTCCTGCTCATATAACCACCTGGAATAATTAAAGTTATTATATTCTTAGATCTATTTATCCCTGAAGGCTAGACTGTCCCTCCCTTAATCGGCCTTCTGTTTCATCATGACCCGTTTCCCCCCCTCTTCCGTCAGCACGACAGCCGTTTCCCCCGCGTATCCACCTCGTCAATTCGTTGCGCTGGGCGCTTCCGCCGCACTGATCTTGGCTCTGACCGGCTATCTTTTCAGCACTCAGGGAGGACAAACCAGTCTGGTACTGCTGTTGGGCGCAGCGTTGGGGCTTGCGCTTTACCATGCATCGTTCGGATTTACCTCCGCTTGGCGCAGCTTTATCGTCCATGGCCGTGGCCGCGCCTTGCGTGCGCAAATGCTGATGCTGACCATCGCTGTCTGCCTGTTTTTCCCCACCCTTGCGTCCGGTGAATTATGGGGACAAAACGTTAACGGCTTCGTCCGGCCACTCAGTGTTTCAGTCCTGTTCGGCGCCTTTATTTTCGGCATCGGCATGCAGGTCGGTAATGGCTGCGCATCCGGCAACCTGTACCATGCCGGTGGCGGCCAGCTGCGCGCCATTCCCAGCATGATCGGCTTTGCCGCCGGAGCCCTCTGGGCCACACATGATTATGAATGGTGGACGACACAACCTTCTTTAGCGCCTGTCGCCCTGATCGACACTCTGGGTGTCCTGCCCGCTATTGCCCTGAACTTGCTGGTGTTTGCCGCCATCGTTGGCTTGAGCCTGTGGATCGAGAAACGCCGCCATGGAACGCTGGAACGCGAGAATGTCACTCAGACTGCCGGAGCACGACGTCTGCTCTGCGGCCCCTGGCCCTTTGTCTGGGGCGCGATTGCCCTGGCGCTGCTGAACTTTGCAACCCTGGCACTGATCGGTCGCCCCTGGGCCGTTGCACTGGGTTACCCGCTCTGGGGGGCCAAAGCTGCCGAGGTACTGGATCTGGGCCTGGATATCGATTTCTGGGGCTACTGGATGATGCCCGGACGTGATACTGCCCTGATGGGCGGCATTCTGGAAGACAGTGCCAGCCTGATGAATATTGGCGTTATTCTGGGAGCCTTACTGGCCGCCACTCTGGCCGGCCGCTTCTCACTGGAATGGAAACTGCCCCTCAGACAATGGCTGGGCACCCTTATCGGCGGCCTGATGCTGGGCTACGGCGCGACCATCGCGTTCGGCTGTAATATCGGTGCCTATTTCGGCGGTATTGCATCCGGCAGCCTGCACGGCTGGCTCTGGCTGGTTGCCGCCTTTGCCGGCAGCTTTATCGGAACTTGGCTACGCCCGCTGTTCGGCATGAAGCGGAGCTAAACCGGCAGCACCGATTTAGCCCGCTCAGGTTTCCAGTGCTACAATCCGGCACCCACTTGTTTCAGCCGGAATCAGGAAGCCTGACCATGCATCGCCCGTTCAAGCAGGAATTTGCTCAAATCGCTCCCGCCTCGTTCATCAAGCGCTTGCTCGCTATGGTGTACGATACTCTTTTGGTTATCGCTCTGTGGATGGTCATCGGCACAATCGCAGTGGCACTCAACAACGGTGAAGCCATCAGTATCGATAGCAGCCCCCGCTCCACCATCGCACTGTTCAACTCGGCTCTGTTCTGTGCCACCTTCCTGTTTTTTGGTTTCTTCTGGACACGTAACGGTCAAACACTGGGCATGCTCGCCTGGCGGCTGAGAGTTCAAACCATGGCCGGTGGGCGGCTTAGCTGGGGACAGGCATTGATCCGATTCTTGATTGCCATCCCGTCACTGGGGCTGTTCGGCATCGGCTTTCTATGGATGCTGCTGACCGACGAGCGCCTGTCGCTGCATGATCGTTGGTCAGGCAGCTGCGTTGTACAGCTGCCCAAACCGGAACAACACAAGAAAAAGAAGCGCTCATAAAAGCCACTGTCCGGGCGGGGATTACCCTGCCCGACGCAACAGCCAGAGCCCCGCACCCGTGCACAACAGAATGGGACTGAGCACCGCGATCAAAGGCGGAAAACCGAATACGGTACTGGCCGGTCCCAACAAATCCTGGGCAAACTTGAAGATCAGGCCGAAAATCACCCCGGCAATCACACGCTGCCCAACCGTCACACTGCGCAGCGGACCGAAAATAAAAGACACCCCGATCAGCACCAGCGCCAGAATCGCCAACGGCTGCAGCAGCTTGCCCCAAAAGGCCAGTAGATAGGTATCGGCACTGACACCTTGCTGTTCCAGATAACGGGAATAGGACCACAGACCGCTGATCGGCAAATCAACCGGCTCCACGACAATAACCGACAACAACTCCGGGGTCAGACCGCTCGGCCAGGCCTCTTCAGCCTGTCGCTCGACCCGGCTTCCCCGCTCGGAGAAATAGGTATTACTGACCTGTTCCAGCTGCCACTGACCATCCTTGAACTCGCCACGCCGGGCATAACTGGACTGCTGCAACTGACGATCCGCACCAAAGCGGTAACGCGTCACCCCGTGGATAACTTCACCGCCCTCTACCGCGTTGATATGGATGAAGCTGTTACCTTCTCGATGCCAGACACCGTACCGTGAACTCATGGCTCCGCTGCCTGATTGTGCCAGGGCGCGAAAGCTCTGAGCCTGCTGTTCGGTATAGGGAGCAATGAACTGCCCCAGCACCAGCGTGAACAGCGCCAGCAGCATGACCGGTTTGAAGACGCCCAGCAAAATGCGCCCGGTCGAGAACCCCGCTGCCCGCATGACCGTCAACTCGCTGTGCGTTGCCAGCATTCCCAGCCCGATCAAACACCCGACCAGACTGCTCAACGGGATAAACTCATAGATACGACGTGGCGTTGTGAGAGTCAAAAACCACAGCGCATCGGCAAAGGCGTAGCCTTCGTTCACATCATCCAGCTGATCCAGCAATGCCGACACCAGATCCAGCCCCACCACAACCAGCAACACGGCCAGAATGGCTCCCATGACATGGCGGGCGATGTACCACTCAAGACGCAGCATCAGGCACTCCTCCGACGCAGTTTCGGCATGGCCGGTACGCGGTTCCAGACCTGTTCCCAAAAACGATCGGCCAGTATCAGGTTGGCCGCCAATACGACAAAGCCGCCGTGTATCGCCCACAGCATCCAGACCGACAGCTCGCCGTCTTCAACGGCCGAGCGGGTGCTTGTCAGCAACGACAGGTACAGCAGATACACCACAATCGACGGGATCAGCTTGGCGAAGCGCCCCTGACGCGGGTTCGTACGACTCATCGGTACTGCAATCAGCGTCACGATAAATGCCAGCACCGGCAGCGACAAGCGCCAATGCAGACGCGCCTGTTTGGCCGCGTCGTCACTGGATAACAACTGCAGGGTCGGCAACGCATCCAGTTCCGTGACTTCCCGCGCGATTTCGGCTTCCGGCAGATTGATGCCATAACTGTCATAACCGGTCCGGCTATAAGCAGCCTGCCCCGGCGTTCCGTCATAACGATAGCCGTTCTGCAGAATCAGGAAGCGACTGCCATACTCAGGCAACACCTGACGCTCGGCACGTTCGGCCATCAGAACGATCGGCTCCCCGTTCTCGTTGCGCTGCGCGATGAAGACTTCCTTCAACTGATCGGCATCGGCATCGTAGGATTCGGCATAGGTGACCTGACGTCCGTTGGTTTGGGACTGAAAGCGCCCCGGCGTCAGCATTTCCAGCTCACTGCGCGCTTCCTGAATGCTGAAAATTTCCTCGGACTTGGCCGCGCCCAGCGGGGCCAGCCACAATGTCATGGCTGCTACCAGTGCCGCCACCAGCGCCGCCGGCCCCAGTGCGTACAAGGCCAGGCGCTTTTGGCTGATGCCGCAGGCACGCAACACCACCATTTCACTGTCCAGATACAGCCGCCCGTAAGCCAGCAGTATCCCCAAAAACAGCCCCAGCGGCAGCAACAGCTCCAGAAAGCCGGGAATGCGCCACAACAAAACCCAAAAGACAAAGCCGGCTTCCAGCTTGCCGGTCGCTGCATCAGCAAGATACTTGATCAATCGCGCACTGGTGATGATCAAGAGCAGAACAGAAGTAACAGCCGCAGTGGAGATCAATGCCTCACGGGCCAGGTAACGGAAGATAATCAAAACAGATTCCCTTTCACCGCCATGGTTTCCAATCGGAGAAATGGTTTATAGTGCGTGTTACATCAGTAACATAAGCGGCGCAAGCCGGTTGGCCCAGGCAGACAGCCACACGCCGATGGCCAAGCCTGAACCGGCGCATTATCGCGCAAACAGCCTGTAATGTCTTGTACGGAGTCGTCATGGATTTTGAAATCATCAATGGCAGTGTCGAAACACTGGAAACCGAATGTCTCGTGGTTGCACTGAGCGCCAACGGCACACTCTGCCCCTCGGCCGCTGCCGTGGACAAGGCCTCCAACGGTTACCTGAGCGAGCTGCTCAACAGTGGCGATATCTCCGGCAAGGCGGGAGAACAGCTGTTGCTGTTCAAGGTGCCGGGCGTACAGGCCCGTCGCGTACTCGTGACAGGACTGGGCAAGGATGACGAGCGCAAGGATCGCCACTATCGCAAGCTGATCAAGGGCATTACCGCCACCCTGAAGAAATCCGGTATCACTTCGGTCGTCTTCGCCCTGGATGGCTGTGCCAGTTACCGCGACGATATCTACCGCACGACTCGTCAGCTGGTGGAGTGGGTTTCCGCCGACTTCTATGTCTATGACGAAACCAAAAGCAAAAAAGCCGACCCGGTCAAACTGAGCAGCATTCAGATTCTGCTGAGTGAAGACAACACCGAACTGGGTGAAGGCGCTCTGCTGGACGGCGTTGCTATCGCCAATGGCGTAGACACCGCTCGCGAACTGGGCAACCTGCCCGGCAACATCTGCACCCCGTCCTATCTGGCCGAGCGCGCGCTGGCTCTGGGCGAAGAGTTCGATGATTTCGAAGCCAAAATCCTGGACGAAGACGCCATGGCCGAGCTGGGCATGAACTCTCTGCTGGCCGTAGGCAAAGGCAGCGCTCAGCCGTCACGCCTGATCGTCATGGAATATAACGGCGGCGAAAGCGGCGACAATCCTCACGTTCTGGTTGGCAAGGGCATCACCTTCGATACCGGAGGCATCAGCCTCAAGCCCGGGGCCGGCATGGACGAAATGAAATTCGATATGTGCGGCGCCGCCAGCGTTATCGGCACCATGGAAGCCATTGCCGAAATGCAGCTGCCGCTGAATGTGGTCGGTATCGTCGCAGCTGCCGAAAACATGCCGGGCAGCCAGGCCACCAAACCGGGTGACATCGTGACCACCATGTCTGGCCAGACCGTCGAAATTCTGAACACCGATGCCGAAGGTCGCCTAGTTCTCTGTGATGCCCTGACCTATGCCGGCCGCTATGAGCCGGAAAGCGTGATTGACGTGGCGACGCTGACCGGCGCCTGCATCATCGCACTGGGCCACCATGCTACCGGCATCCTGTCCAACGACGAAGACCTGGCCGGAGCCCTGCTTGACGCTGGTGATTTCGCAGCCGACCGTGGCTGGCCACTGCCGCTGTGGGACGAGTTCCAGGAACAGCTCGACTCCAACTTCGCCGATATCGCCAACATTGGCGGCCGGCCGGCCGGTACGATTACAGCCGCCTGCTTCCTGTCCCGTTTCACCAAGGAATATCGCTGGGCGCACCTGGACATCGCGGGCGTTGCCTGGAACAGCCACGGCAAGGAGAAGGGCGCGACCGGTCGTTGCGTACCGATGCTGAGCCAGTACCTGCTGGATCTGGCCGAACAGGTGGAAGCAGCCGAACACGACCATCACCACGAGGACTAAGGATTGTCCCGCGCAGACTATTACATTCTGCCGGACAGTGATCCCGACAGCCGGGCGGACTTCCTGTGTCGACTCTGTGACAAAATCCTGGGGCTGGGCCTCAGGATTTTCATCAGTACCGAGCACGAAACGGCCGCCCGCCAACTGGACCAGCAGTTATGGAGTGCACGTGCCGAGAGCTTTGTACCTCACGTGCTGCTGGGCCAGTCGCCGGATTCGCCAATCGAAATCGGCTGGGGCGATCAGCTGCCCGACCACCGTCAGGTCTTCGTAAACCTGTCGACTCGCCTGCCCGACGCCGCTTTCGGCTTTGAGCGTATTGTCGAGATTGTCGTACAGACTCCGGAAGTACTGGCGGCCACACGCGATAACTATGCACGCTGCCGCGACCGTGGCATCGAGCTGCACCGCACCGATATGCGCCACCGACGTTGAGTTTGATCAACCCCACTCCTGAACAGCTAGCCTATACTGCATCCGAGACGCAAGGAGCACCATCGGATGAAAAAGCTGCTCGTGAGCCTTGGTCTGCTGATCCTGATCTCGGCAGGCCTTTACTTTCTTAACCGCCCCGCCCCCATTGAAGTTCGCCTGACCGAGGTTCAGCCCGGTCTGGTCGAACAGATCGCCGCCAACAGCCGTGCCGGCACCATCAAGGCCTGCCGCCGTTCTCGTCTGTCGATGCCACAGGGCGGTCGTGTCGAGCAATTGCTGGTCGATGAGGGCGATCATGTCGAACAGGGCCAACCACTACTGCAGCTTTGGAATGCCGATCTCAGGGCTCGCCTGGAAGAGGTTGCCGCCACCCTGAAGGCTCGCCGTATTCAGGCAACCAGTGCCTGCCACCAGGCTGACCTGGCCCGACGTGACGCGGATCGCACCCGATCACTGGCCAGCAACCGCCTGGCATCGGAAGAACTGCTCGATCAACGCCAGACCGAAGCTCGCCGCGCCGCTCTGGCCTGCTCCGAAGCCCGGGCACTGACCGAGCAGGCCGAGGCTACCCTCAAGCTGCATCAGGTATTGCTGGACGACACCCTGCTCAAGGCCCCCTTTGCCGGCATCGTTGCCGAAATTAACGGCGAAATCGGGGAATATGTCACCCCCTCGCCCCCCGGCGTGGCCACCCCGCCAGCCGTGGACCTGATCGATAGCCAATGCCTGTATGTACGCGCTCCGATCGATGAAGTGGAAGCTGCCCGTCTGTCTATCGGCCAGCCGGTCCGTATCACGCTGGATGCCTTTCGAGGCCGCAGTTTTGCCGGCGAACTGACCCGTATCGCGCCTTTCGTCTCGGAACTTGAGAAACAGGCTCGCACCGTCGATGTCGATGTCCGCTTGACGCCCCCACCTGCCGATGCCCACTTGCTGGTTGGCTATAGCGCCGATATCGAGGTGATCATCGAACAGCGTGACAACGTGCTTCGTGTGCCGACCGAAACCCTGTTGCAGGGCAACCGGGTCCTGCGCTACGCGCCAGAATCGGGCACGCTGGAAACAGTCAAGGTCAATACCGGGCTCAGTAACTGGACCTGGACCGAAATCATTGCCGGCCTGAATGCGGGCGACCGAATTCTGCAGTCCCTCGATACCCCCGGTGCCGTTACCGGAGCCCCTGTGGTGACGGCCCCATGATACGGCTTGAGCAACTGTGCAAGCACTACCGCCTGGGCGGAGAAACCGTACAGGCTCTGGACCATGTCGACCTGAATATTTCCGCTGGCGAATACCTGTCGGTCATGGGTCCCTCCGGATCAGGCAAGTCCACCCTGTTGAACATGCTGGGCCTGCTGGACACACCGGATAGCGGCTCTTACTGGCTGAATGGCACCGAAATCACGGCCTTGAGCGAAGATGCTCGCGCAGCCGAACGCAACCGCCATGTAGGCTTCGTTTTTCAGGCCTATCACCTGATCGACCGGCTCAACGCCCGCGAAAACATCGAACTGCCACTGGTACTGATCGGCACACCTCCCGCACAACGCCGAGAAAAAGTGAATGCACTGCTGCGTCGGCTGGGACTGGAACGTCACGCCGAACATCGTCCCAATCAACTGTCCGGTGGCCAGCGCCAGCGCGTTGCCATCGCCCGCGCCGTCATTCGCAGGCCCGCCCTGCTGCTGGCCGACGAGCCAACCGGCAACCTGGACAGCCACTCGGGGCAGGATGTCATTACCCTGCTGGAGGAGCTGAACGATGAAGGCATCACGCTGGTCATGGTGACCCATGATGCCCGAATGGGACAACGTGCCCGACGACGCCTGTGGATGCAGGACGGCACACTGCTGAGGGATGAACAGGATGCTCGGCGCTGACCTGCTGCGCTTCAATCTGCGCCTGCTGACCGGGCAATGGTTCCGCACCCTGATGATCCTGCTGGCGACAGCAGTCGGTGTCGCTGCGGTACTGCTGCTGACCGGAATGGGCGAAGGCGCTCGCCGTTTCGTGCTGGACGAGTTCAATCTGCTGGGAAACGATGTCCTGATCATTCTGCCCGGCCGCAAGGAAACGACCGGCGGCATCCCTCCCCTGACCGGCGAAGGCACCCGGGACCTGACACTGGCTGATGCCGAAGCAGTGCTTGGCCTGCCCGGCGTTCAGGCCGTGGCCCCCCTGATCGTGGGACTGGCTCAGGTGGAAGCCGAAGGCCGCAACCGAGAACTCGTGGTAGTGGGAACCAGTACCGAACTGTTCCGCATGCGCCAACTAGAGGCCGGACAAGGACAAATCCTGCCCGACACGCCTCTGGACCGCGCCGAACCGGTGTGCGTCATCGGCTCCAAGGTCAAGCAGGCCCTGTTCGAACAGCAACCGGCTCTGGGCCAATGGCTTCGGACCGGTGATCGACGATGCCGGGTCATTGGCGTGCTGGACGCGCGCGGCGTATCACTGGGCACTGATCTCAGTGATGCCGTGTTGATTCCCGTTGCCAGCGCCCAACAGCTATTCAACACCCAGGGGCTCTTTCGACTGTTTGTTCAAGTCCGGCATATTGATCTGGTGGATACACTGAAACCGGCCATTCTCGATCTTGTTCAGGCCCGTCATCAGGGCGAACGCGATATCACCCTGATCACCCAGGACAGCCTGCTGGGCGTGTTTGACGACATTCTCCAACTGCTGACACTGGCCGTTGGCGCCATCGCCGCCATTAGCCTGGTGGTAGCCGGGATTCTGATCATGAACATTACCCTGATCAGCGTCAGCCAGCGCACCCCTGAAATCGGCCTGCTCAAGGCACTGGGGGCCAGCGAACGCCAAGTGCACCGTATTTTCCTCAGCGAAGCCCTGATGATGACCTTTATCGGCGCCATGCTGGGCGTGCTGCTGGGCTATGGACTCCTTTTGGGCGGTCATTGGATCTGGCCACAGTTTCCGGTCTCCGTACCCTTGTGGGCACTGCTGGGCGCTATTCTGCTGGCCAACAGCGTCGCTCTGATATTCGCTTGGCTGCCGGCACGCAAGGCGGCCCGACTCCCCCCAGTGCTGGCCTTGAAGGGGGAAACCGATGCGTAGCGCCGACTATATCCGCCTGACTCTGACCAGCCTTCGTGCCAGCCGCATGCGCAGCGCCCTGACCATACTCGGCATCGCCATCGGCATTTGCGCTGTGGTGCTGCTCACTACACTGGGCACGGGGCTGCGCCTGTACGTGCTGGAAAACTTTTCTCAATTTGGCAGCCGCATTATCGCGATCAACCCGGGCAAAACACAAACCGGCGGTGTAGGCGGCCTGCTGTCCAGCACACGGCCACTTCTGGTCGAAGATGCCTGGAGCCTGCAGCAGCTGCCTTATGTCGAATATGTTGTGCCCGTCGTGCAGGGCAGTGGCGCGATCGAATACGGTCGGCGCGTACGCTACACCGATATTATCGGTAGCGGCAGCGACATGGCCGCCGCCTGGCGCTTTGAGGTATCGCGAGGACGCTCCCTCCCCGATGGACGGGACGGATACCCACCTCCCTGGGCCGTACTGGGATACAAGGTCAAACATGAGCTGTTTGGTGACAGCAATGCCCTTGGCCGGTTTATCCGCGTAGGGGGCGAACGCTACCGGGTGGTGGGCATCATGGCTGAAAAAGGCCAAATGCTGGGCTTTGATCTGGATGATATCGTGTATATCCCCGTCGAGCGGGCACTGAGCCTGTTCAACCGGACCGGCGTGATGGAGATCGACGTCACCTACCGCCCCGGCACCACCGCCCAGGAGATGGCGGAACGGGTGCGCCAGCGACTGATCGCCCGCCACGGCGTCGAGGACTTCTCGCTGGTCACCCAGGACGAGATGCTGCAGAGCCTCGACCGCATCCTGGCCATACTGACCGTGGCGATCGGCGGGCTGGGCGGGATTTCACTGGTGGTCGGCGCCATCGGCATCGTCACCATCATGGTCACCACCGTGCATGAGCGCCGTGCCGAGATCGGCCTGTTCCGGGCGATCGGCGCCACTCGCCGCCAGGTAATGTGGCTGTTCCTCGGCGAAGCGATCCTGCTGGCGCTGATCGGCGGCCTGGTCGGCATCCTGATCAGCGGCCTGGCACTGGGCCTGCTGGCACTGGCGATGCCCGACCTGCCAATCCAGCTCGATCCATTCTATCTGCTGCTGGCACTGCTGCTGTCGGCGCTGGTGGGGCTGATATCAGGCGTACTGCCCGCCCGCCGCGCCGCCGGGCTCAACCCGGTGCTGGCACTGCAGAGCGAGTAGGTTGGGTACAACCAATGGGGTGGGTTGGTCCATAGCGGACCTTAGACTGCTCTGTGGCCACCGAAACAGCACAGTAGTGGTGGGAAGACAAACTTTGTGGGGATCAGCAAGAGAGCCCATTGTCAGATAGAGATATCAACACCAGTAAAACCTGCTCTGTTTTGCGACCTTCGAGGTCAATGGCCCTATTAGGAACTGGTGTGCGCATACATTGTGGGTTAGGAGATAGCGTCTCCATCAAAAAACCGAATATACCTACGCGCCCACTCTGATAAACAGCTGACTTGCTACACAGGAGGAGTCCATATACAAAGCAGACATTTGCTCCAAACGTTCAGGTCGCCTTTTTGTAGCGGAGCGGGAAAAGTCATCCGTGTGACGCGTCTTGTTTACTTGATTCATCGTGTTTAACCACGAACGGTTGATACCTTCTATAGTTGGGTTAACTCCTTATTGGGAATTCCAAGGTGGCCAGGCAACAACATCAGCAAGATCATACGGAAGACACACGGTTACCAACGGAATTTCTCGACCGGCTGACGAAACCGTTTGTGCGTTTCTTGCAGATTCAGTCTGCAAGCGGAGCCATACTTTTGTTTTTTACTATTGCCGCACTGGTTCTGTCTAACTCACCCTGGGCGGGGCCGTTTGAGCACTTCTGGGAAACATCATTAGGCTTTCAGTTTGGCACGTTCGAGTTTGCCCGTTCACTGCGCGAATGGATCAACGATAGTTTGATGACGCTGTTTTTCTTTCTTGTCGCCTTGGAGCTTAAACGCGAGCTGGTACTCGGAGAGTTGAACAGACCTGGAGCAGCGGCTTTATCAATTTCAGCCGCTTTGGGCGGTATGATCGTCCCGGCCTTGATTTACGTTGTACTGCAATCAGGACAACCCGGACAGCATGGGTGGGGTACTGTCATGGCCACTGATACGGCGTTTGTGATCGGTTGCCTGGCACTGATTGGTCCTCGAGTTGCTAAAAGCTTACGCGTATTCATGTTGTCTTTGGCGATCTTTGATGATATCGGTGCCATTCTTGTCGTGGCTATTGGCTACAGCAGCAGTATTGACTGGAGTGCATTGGTAGTTGCTGCACTTGGAATGTTGATAATACGTGCCATGGCTGCACTCGGCTTTCGCGGTTTTCCGCTCTATTTTTTGGTGGGTGGGCTTACCTGGCTGGCAGTCGATTCGTCCGGTATCCACGCGACTATCACTGGCGTGATATTTGGTTTGATGACACCTGCCCGCCGCTGGGTCAGTGATAAGCGTTTATATGCAATATTGAGCCAGGTTGTTGCACATCCAGTCAGCAGCGAAAGCAGTCTGGCTACAAAAGATAGACATACCTTACAGGTTGCAGAGGTTGCGGCCCGAGAGTCGCTTTCGCCAGTTGAGCGTCTGGAGATCAGGCTACATCCTTGGGTGGGTTTCGTCATTATGCCCCTCTTCGCATTTGCCAATGCCGGGTTGACGCTGACGTTGGATGACCTTGACATTTCTGTCACTCTGGCCGTTTTTTCTGGTTTCGTACTGGGCAAGCCGGTTGGCATCCTGTTGTTTTGTTGGCTTGCCATACGTTTACATATTGCAACTCGGCCCCAGGAGCTCAGCTGGCGTTTACTGGCTGGCGGCAGCTTACTCGCAGGAATCGGGTTCACCATGGCGCTATTTATTGCGAATATGTCTTTCGGCAACAGCCTGATTGACAGTGCCAAGCTGGGTATTTTCCTCGCATCCCTCTTTTCAGCAGTGGCGGGCATTGCCTTCTTAATGTGGTTGCCTGCATCTGGGGCAACGCGTGAAGCGGCTCACGAATGAGAGCGTCCCATTAGAGCGCGGCCGCTTGGCAATAGCGTTTACTGCTAGACTCAAGCTAAATGCCTGCAGCCTTGTTTGTGACCTCACTCAGACACCACTTCGGATAGGACGAGGTGTTTGGGAACACCATCGACAGCGAACCTCCACTGAGGTTTGCGGCCAAGAGCATCGCCGGCACGGCTGAAATAATCAGAGAGGGCAAGGCAATGGCAACAAATAACCAAAGTAGCCCCCAGGCCCAACTGAACGATTTGATCAAGACGGTATGGGGCGGTGTCAAACAATCGGCTCCGGAAGGCGGTCGCAAAGGCCCAGTAACGCTGTTGGTACTCGTCTTGCTTGGATTGGCCGGATGGAGCGCCTATTACACCGTACCGAGCGACTCGGTGGCCGTGGTACAACGCTTTGGCCACTACTTGGGTGAAGTGCCGCCCGGATTGCACTTCAAGTTCCCTTTCGGCATCGACATCGTGACGATCGTGCCTGTTAAACGCCAGCTCAAACAGGAATTTGGCTTTACCACTCCGGGGGCAACCGACCGTTATCAAAGCCCACGTCCGCAAGACCAAAAGCGGGAGACGCAAATGGTCACCGGTGACCTCAATGCCGCTCTGGTGGAATGGGTGGTGCAATACCGCATTTCGGACCCTTTCAATTTTCTTTTCGAGGTACGCCAGCCTGGGGCAACCCTGCGGGCAGTTTCCGAGTCCGTCATGCGCGAAGTGGTCGGTGATCGTACGGTCGATGAGGTGATCACAATTGGTCGCCAGGAGATCGAAACGGAGTCGCTGGCCAAAATGCAGCAGCTGGCCAGCAAATATGCCATGGGCATCAGCATTGACCAGGTGCAGCTGAAAAACATTAACCCACCCGAGCCGGTGCAGGATTCGTTCAACGAGGTAAACCAGGCCCAGCAGGAAAAAGAACGGCTTATCAATGAAGCCAGGCGCGAATACAACCGCGTCATCCCTCTGGCCCAGGGGGAGAAGGACCAGCGTATTCGCGAAGCCGACGGTTACCGGCTCAAGCGCATCAACGAGGCGGAGGGTGATGTCGCCCGTTTCAATGCCCTGTTGACAGAATACAGCAAGGCACCAGAAGTCACGCTGCGGCGCATCTATATCGAAACGCTGCAGGAGGTGATGCCCGGTATACATACCAAGATTATTGTTGATGAGCAGGTCGGCGGCATTCTGCCCCTGCTTAATCTCGACAACCAGACAGGAGAGCGGCCATGAGCATGAATAAGCCGGCCACTCTGGTGGCGATGCTGGGCGCATTGGGATTCCTGATTTTCAGTTCGGCCTACACCGTCAATGAACGCGAGCAGGTGGTTATCACCCAGTTCGGCAAGCCGGTTGGCGAGCCGGTGACCGAGGCCGGGTTGAAGTTCAAGCTGCCCTTCATTCAGAGCGTCAACTCGATCGACAAACGCATCCTCGAATGGGATGGCAATCCCTCGGATATGCCCACCAAGGACAAGCTTTACATCTCGGTCGATCTCTTTGCCCGCTGGCGAATCACTGATCCTTTGCAATACTTTTTACGCTTGCGTGATGAGCGCAGTGCACAGTCCCGCCTCGACGATATTCTGGGTAGCGAGACTCGCAATGCGGTTGCCAAGCATGAGCTTATCGAAATTGTCCGTACCACCAAGGCACGTGTACCTCTGCGTGATGCTTTACTCACCGAGGCTGAACGGGAGATGGATATCGGCGCGCTGGTGCCGATCCACAAGGGGCGTGAGCAGGTGGAAAAAGAGATATTCACCGCTGCTGCCAACAAGGTCCGTATCTTCGGTATCGAGCTACTCGATATCCGGTTCAAGCGTATTAATTACAACGCCAGCGTGCGGCCAAAGATCTATGATCGAATGATCAGCGAGCGACGCCAGATCGCTGAACGTTTTCTGTCGGAGGGTAATGGCGAGGCTGCTCGCATCAGGGGCAACCGAGAGCGCGACCTGAACAAGATCCAGTCCGAAGCCTATCGTCAGGTTGAGGAGATTCGGGGCGAGGCGGATGCCAAGGCCACCGAGATCTACGCCAGTGCCTATAATCAAAGCCCGGAAGCCGTCGCCCTCTATGAATTCACCCGTACCTTGCAGGCATATCCATCGATTATCGGCCAAAACACAACACTGGTACTATCGACCGATAGTGATCTGTTCAAGTACCTCAAGGGAGTGGCACCTGAGCCATCAGCTGAACGTGAGTAAAGTAATGACGGCAGCAAGATGCCAGACGAAGATGCTTATTAGGCATCGGATTTCGTCCATCAGGTCGGCGGCGCACACTCAAGGCTCGACGCCAGTCAGCCCCGGGTGTGACACAGACTGGCCATGATACGGGGCTAACCAGCGGCACCAACACTACTGGATAGTTACTCAGCTACTTGGGACTTGAGTTGGACGGTGCGCTTGTTATAGCTGGACAGACTGGTATCGAACACTATGAAGGCCAGCGCCCCTATGTGTCAGCGTAGTTGTCGCCTGAAAATTTCAGAGGACAACCATGCCCCACTATTCACCGGAACGTAAGGAAGCCATCCTCCAAAAAATGGCGCCGCCTCACAGCATGACAGTAGCCGAGCTGGCTCGTCAGGAAGGCATCAGTACCGCGACCCTGTACAATTGGCGTAAAGCCGCCAGAGAACGAGGTGCCGTTTTGCCATCCAACTCAGCCGCCCCGGACAAGTGGAGCAGCGAAGAAAAATTCCGCATGGTGCTGGAGACCGCTCCGATGAGCGAAGCGGAGATCGGCGAATATTGCCGCCAGCGCGGTGTGTACCCGGAGCAGATCGAAGCCTGGAAGGCGGCCTGTATGGGCGCCAATGCGCAAGCAGATGAGCAAGCCAAACAGCATCGCCAAGCGACCAAGGCCGAGCGCAAACGGATCAAGCAGCTAGAAGCTGATCTACGCCGCAAGGAGAAGGCGCTCGCGGAGACGGCCGCGCTGCTAATACTGTCAAAAAAAGCAGAGGCGATCTGGGGCCCCAAAGACGAGGACGAATGACCAGCCTCCCGGATCGCCAGCATGCCGTTAGTCTGATCCAGGAGGCTCAGAGCAACGGTGCTCCGCTGGTCAAGGCCTGTGCCTTGCTAAACCTGAGTGTGCGCACCTACCAGCGCTGGACGGCGAATCAGTTGGTCCATGCGGATCAACGACCGATCGCGCCCAGACCTGCACCGCATAACAAGCTGTCAGAGCAGGAGCGTGAAGCCGTGGTATCGCTCTGTAATCAACCGCGATATCGCAGTGCCCCGCCGGCGTTTATTGTGGCGGATCAGCTGGATCAAGGGCGTTATCTGGCGTCGGAATCTACGTTCTACCGGGTGTTGCACGAATACGATCAGCTGCATGCCAGAGGCCGGCAGAAACCGCCTGAGCGCAAACGCCAGGCAACCACACATGAAGCCAGCGAGCCTAATCAGCTCTGGTGCTGGGACATCTCCTGGTTGCCTGGACCTGCCCGTGGCACCTGGTTTTACCTGTACCTGATGATGGATGTCTACAGCCGTAAGATCGTGGGCCACGAAGTCTACGCGCGTGAAACCGGAGAACTGGCCAGCGAGTTCGTCGAAAAGGCCTACTGGCGGGAACATCTGGCCGCCCGATCCAAGCCGCTGGTGCTGCACTCTGATAACGGCAGCCCCATGAAGGCCGCGACGTTCCTGGAAAAGCTGTACGACCTGGGCATTACCCCCTCGAACAGCCGACCTCGCGTCAGCAACGACAACGCCTACTCGGAGTCACTGTTCAAAACCCTGAAGTTCCGACCGGCGTTCCCGGTGAATGGCTTCAAGACGCTCGAAGAGGCACGGCATTGGGTGTTGAAGTTCGTGCGCTGGTACAACACCGAGCATCGGCACAGTGCTCTGAAATACGTGACACCTGAGCAGCGTCATAACGGCGAGGCCGAGTATATCCTGGCGCAACGCAAACGGGTTCTCGAAGTCGAGAAGGCCAAGAACCCCCAACGCTGGTCAGGTGATATCCGTGACTTCAGCTTGCCGGAGTCAGTCACACTGAACCCGGAAAAGGCGGCGAGTTTTTAAAGAGCTGATAACTTATACGCGACAACTACGTTGACAGTTACCG
>NZ_JACEMT010000055.1 GCF_013868415.1 Marinobacterium marinum
ATCTTTTAAAGCTTCTTAGCTTTAAACGCTCTTTAACAAATTGGATCTGAAAGATTGTCTTGTATTGTTTGATACAAGCGCCAACCGGCGATAATCGTTACGAACCATTCATTTGAACAGACGCCTTCGGGTTATATGGTCAAGTGAATAAGCGTGCACGGTGGATGCCTTGGCAGTCAGAGGCGATGAAGGACGTAGTAACCTGCGATAAGCCTCGGGGAGTCGGTAAACAGACTTTGATCCGAGGATTTCCGAATGGGGAAACCCACCCGCTTGCGGGTATCTCTTCACTGAATACATAGGTGTAGAGAGGCGAACCCGGGGAACTGAAACATCTAAGTACCCGGAGGAAAAGAAATCAACCGAGATTCCCTTAGTAGCGGCGAGCGAACGGGGAGCAGCCCTTAAGCTGTCTTGTGGTTAGCAGAACACTCTGGAAAGTGTGGCCATAGTGGGTGATAGCCCCGTATGCGAAAACCTATAGACAGTGAAATCGAGTAGGACGGGACACGTGTTATCCTGTCTGAATATGGGGGGACCATCCTCCAAGGCTAAATACTCCTGACTGACCGATAGTGAACCAGTACCGTGAGGGAAAGGCGAAAAGAACCCCTGTGAGGGGAGTGAAATAGACCCTGAAACCGTGTACGTACAAGCAGTGGGAGCCGTTTTCGGACGGTGACTGCGTACCTTTTGTATAATGGGTCAGCGACTTACTTTCAGTGGCAAGCTTAACCGTTTAGGGGAGGCGTAGGGAAACCGAGTCTTAATAGGGCGCCAAGTCGCTGGGAGTAGACCCGAAACCGGGCGATCTATCCATGGGCAGGTTGAAGGTTGAGTAACATCAACTGGAGGACCGAACCGACTGTCGTTGAAAAGCCAGCGGATGACCTGTGGATCGGAGTGAAAGGCTAATCAAGCCCGGAGATAGCTGGTTCTCCTCGAAAGCTATTTAGGTAGCGCCTCATGTCTCACCTTGGGGGGTAGAGCACTGTTTCGGCTAGGGGGTCATCCCGACTTACCAACCCGATGCAAACTCCGAATACCCAAGAGTGCAATCATGGGAGACACACGGCGGGTGCTAACGTCCGTCGTGGAAAGGGAAACAACCCAGACCGCCAGCTAAGGTCCCAAAGTTCTAGTTAAGTGGGAAACGATGTGGGAAGGCTCAGACAGCTAGGAGGTTGGCTTAGAAGCAGCCATCCTTTAAAGAAAGCGTAATAGCTCACTAGTCGAGTCGGCCTGCGCGGAAGATATAACGGGGCTCAAACTAGACACCGAAGCTGCGGATGCCTTAGGGCATGGTAGAGGAGCGTTCTGTAAGCCGTTGAAGCGGAAGCCGGGAGGCACCGTGGAGGTATCAGAAGTGCGAATGCTGACATGAGTAACGATAAAGGGGGTGAAAAACCCCCTCGCCGGAAGACCAAGGGTTCCTATCCAACGTTAATCGGGGTAGGGTGAGTCGGCCCCTAAGGCGAGGCTGAAAAGCGTAGTCGATGGGAGACAGGTTAATATTCCTGTACCGCGCATAACTGCGACGGGGGGACGGAGAAGGCTAGGCCAGCGCGGCGTTGGTTGTCCGCGTTTAAGGGTGTAGGTTGAGAAGTTAGGCAAATCCGGCTTCTTAAGACTGAGACCTGATGACGAGACTCTTTATGAGTCGAAGTGGTTGATGCCATGCTTCCAGGAAAATCCTCTAAGCTTCAGGTTATGTGTGACCGTACCCCAAACCGACACAGGTGGTCAGGTTGAGAATACCAAGGCGCTTGAGAGAACTCGGGTGAAGGAACTAGGCAAAATGGTGCCGTAACTTCGGGAGAAGGCACGCCGATGTTGGTGATGGACTTTGCGTCCTAAGCTGATGTCGGTCGAAGATACCAGGTGGCTGCGACTGTTTATTAAAAACACAGCACTCTGCAAACACGAAAGTGGACGTATAGGGTGTGACGCCTGCCCGGTGCCGGAAGGTTAATTGATGGGGTTAGCTTCGGCGAAGCTCTTGATCGAAGCCCCGGTAAACGGCGGCCGTAACTATAACGGTCCTAAGGTAGCGAAATTCCTTGTCGGGTAAGTTCCGACCTGCACGAATGGCGTAACGATGGCCACACTGTCTCCACCCGAGACTCAGTGAAATTGAACTCGCTGTGAAGATGCAGCGTCCCCGCGGCTAGACGGAAAGACCCCGTGAACCTTTACTATAGCTTCACAGTGGACTTTGACATTACTTGTGTAGGATAGCTGGGAGGCTTTGAAACCATGACGCCAGTTGTGGTGGAGCCAACCTTGAAATACCAGCCTGGTACTGTTGAGGTTCTAACTCAGGTCCCTTATCGGGATCGAGGACATTGTGTGGTGGGTAGTTTGACTGGGGCGGTCTCCTCCCAAAGAGTAACGGAGGAGCACGAAGGTACCCTCAGGCTGGTCGGAAATCAGCCAATGAGCGCAAGAGTAGAAGGGTGCTTGACTGCGAGACTGACACGTCGAGCAGGTACGAAAGTAGGTTCTAGTGATCCGGTGGTTCTGTATGGAAGGGCCATCGCTCAACGGATAAAAGGTACTCCGGGGATAACAGGCTGATACCGCCCAAGAGTTCACATCGACGGCGGTGTTTGGCACCTCGATGTCGGCTCATCACATCCTGGGGCTGAAGCCGGTCCCAAGGGTATGGCTGTTCGCCATTTAAAGTGGTACGCGAGCTGGGTTTAGAACGTCGTGAGACAGTTCGGTCCCTATCTGCCGTGGGCGTTTGAGATTTGAGAAGAGCTGCTCCTAGTACGAGAGGACCGGAGTGGACGCACCTCTGGTGTTCCGGTTGTCACGCCAGTGGCATTGCCGGGTAGCTACGTGCGGACGGGATAACCGCTGAAAGCATCTAAGCGGGAAGCCTCCTTCAAGATGAGATCTCACTGGACCCTTGAGGTCCCTGTAGAGCCGTCCGAGACCAGGACGTTGATAGGCTGGGTGTGTAAGTGTTGTAAGGCATTGAGCTAACCAGTACTAATTGCTCGTGAGGCTTGACCATATAACGCCCAAGGCGTTTGCAATGAATGGTTAGACTGAAGATCAGTCAAGAATATGATTATCGCAGCTCGCAAGAGCACCGGTTGAACGCTTGTAGCGACAACACAGACAGTCACCGAATTTCAGATCCGATTTGTACCAGTTTTGCTTGGCGACAATAGAGCCGTGGAACCACCTGATCCCATACCGAACTCAGCAGTGAAACGCGGCATCGCCGATGGTAGTGTGGGGCTTCCCCATGTGAGAGTAGGTCATCGCCAAGCATTTATTCAGTGAAAACCCCGGTCTCGTCGAGATCGGGGTTTTTGCGTTTTGGGCGGTTCGGGGAGCCTTGTTTGCTGGTGTCGTGAACCGTATAGTGCGCCTCTCTCCAGCTTATGCAGGTTAACAGCTACAGTGAAAATGGATAATCCGCCCAGAAAACCTTTCGTTGCCCGAGGCTCGGGTGTGCTTCGGTGTGAAGGCTGCCGCCTGCCTCAGGAGGTTTGTATCTGCGAGTGGCGTTACAGGGTACCGGCAGCCTGTCAGTTCTGGCTGTTAACGCATCGGTATGAGTTGTACAAACCAACCAACACGGGGCGTTTGATCCTCGATTCGATCGAAGGCACACGCATCTTTGAATGGTCCCGTACCGAGCCGAGTGACGAGCTGATGGCGGCTTTGAATGATGAACGTTACGCACCCTGCCTGGTTTTTCCTGCCGGAGATGATTACCAGGAGCGGATGGTCCATCAAGTCGGAGGAGAGGGGCGTATACCGGTTTATATTATCCTGGATGGGACCTGGCGACAGGCGCGGCGCATGTTTCGCCACAGTCGCTATCTGCAGCATCTGCCCGTGATTGAGCCTCAGACCGACCGTTTGAGCCGTTATCAGCTACGACGCTCGACCATTGATCAACACTTGTGTACGGCAGAGGTTGCGGTTGCCTTGCTGGAACAGGTGGGGAATCAGGCGGCAGCTGATCATCTGGAAGGGTATTTCGAACGTTTCAACCGCAGCTATATTGCCACGCGGCGTCGCTGGGCCAAGCGGGGGTCTGAGTGACCGACCCCCGTCTTGGGCGGGGTATGCTTATACTCAGTGCGTTTCTTCCGCCGTCGGCTGCTCTGCGGCGCGCTGCTGCATCTGCTGCGCATACAGTGCATCGAAGTTGACCGGTGCCAGCATCAGCGGAGGGAAGCTGGCCTTGGTGACAAAGTTGTCGACAGCTTCACGGGCATAGGGGAACAGCAGGTTCGGGCAGAAGGCTCCCAGGGTATGGTGCAGTTCGGCTTCTTCCAGGCCGGCAATCAGGAAAATGGCAGCCTGCTGAACTTCGACCAGGAAAGCGGTTTCATCTGCGTTCTTGGCTGTCACGGTCAGGGTGAGTACCACTTCGTGATGGTTTTCATCCAGTGACTGGGTGCGGGTGTTCATTTCCAGATTGATTTCCGGCTGCCAGGGCTGGGTAAAGGCCTTTGCACCGGCCGGTGTTTCCAGAGAGGCGTCTTTGATGTAAACACGCTGCAGAGCGAACTGCGGCTGGTTTGCGTTAGCTTCAGACATCTGAATATCCTTGTATCAGTCTTGTGGTGGTAGTTCAGCCAGCGAGCAGCGCGTCGAGCTGCCCCTGTTGTTCCAGTGCGAACAGATCATCACAACCTCCCACATGGGTCTGGCCAATGAAAATCTGGGGAACGGAGCGACGGTTGCTGCGCTGCATCATTTCCTGGCGCAGAGCCGGATCGCTGTCCACATCGATCGCGGTATATTCGACCTGCTTGCTGTCCAGAAGAGCGATGGCACGGGTGCAAAAAGGGCACCAACGGGTCAGATAGATGGTTACGTCAGTCATGGTACTCACTTGATGATCGGCATGTTCTGGCCTTTCCACTCGGTCATGCCGCCGCTAAGGCGCACGACCTGCTGGAAGCCTGCCGTTTTCAGTTTCTTGGCTGCGGCACCGGCGGACTGGCCAAGGTTGCACACCACGATCACGGGAGTGTCCTTGAATTTGTCCAGCTCGCTCATGCGGCGGTCAAGGTCGGCCAGCGGAATGTGGTGAGCGCTGGTGATGCGCCCGGTATCCCACTCCTTGCGGGTGCGGATATCCAGTACGATACCGGACTCCTTGTTGATCAGACGGGTCGCTTCCGCGGGCGTGACCGATTTGCCGGACTTGCGCTTTTCGGTGGCCAACAGGATAAGAAGCGTCAGCACCCAGGCACCGACCAGATAGTAATGCTGTGTTGCGAATTCGATCAGGCGTTCCATAGTCATTCCGGTCAAAGGGACGGATATAAAGTCGTCAAGTATACAATGCCACTGTGGCAGCGATAAGGGCATGGCTTCAAAAGCTGAACGATGGTCGTTAGCCAATCCGGCTGCAAGGCAGTAAAATGACTGCCTGTTTTTTAATCGACCGGACAGATGTAGCCCACCATGACAGAAGCACGCGCAACCAAGGCCCTGATCATTCTTGATGGCTTTGGCGTGGAATCCACGCCCTCGTCAGCTATCGATGCTGCCAATACACCGACTTGGGATCGTCTGCTGTCGCAGAACCCCAATTCGCGTATCCAGACCTCTGGTGAGGCCGTGGGCCTTCCGGACGGCCAGATGGGTAATTCCGAAGTGGGGCACATGAATATTGGTGCCGGTCGCACGGTGTACCAGAACTTCACTCGGATCTCCAAATCGATCACGGATGGTGACTTCTTCGAAAACGAGGCCCTGTGCCAGTCGATGGATAAGGCGATTGCTGCCGGACGCGCAGTGCATGTACTGGGCCTGCTGTCGCCGGGTGGTGTACACAGTCATGAAGAACATATTTTCGCCCTGTTGGAAATGGCCGTGAAACGCGGCGCGAAAGATGTTTATCTGCACGCGATCCTGGATGGGCGTGACATGCCGCCACGCTCAGCGGAGCCATCCCTGCAAGCGGCCGAGGCGACCTTCGCGCGCCTGGGTACCGGTGCGATAGCCACCGTGGTTGGTCGCTACTACGCTATGGACCGTGATAACCGTTGGGACCGCGTTGAGCAGGCCTATAACGCGATGACGCTGGGACAGGCACCGCAACAGGCCAGCACAGCCGAGATGGCGTTGGCTGCCGCCTATGGGCGAGACGAAAATGATGAATTCGTACAGGCAACCGTAATCACCAATGCCGAGGGGCAGCCGGTTGCATGTGTGCAGGATGGGGACACACTGATTTGTGCGAACTTCCGCCCCGACCGCGCACGTGAAATTACCCGTTGCTTCGTGGATCAAGGGTTTGACGGGTTCGTGCGCCAATCACATCCAGCTCTTAGTGGCTATGTGATGTTGACCGAATATGCCGCCGATATCGCGGCACCGTCCGCGTTTCCGCCAGTGCCGATTCGCAATGACTTGGGTGAATACCTGTCAGGCCTGGGCAAAACCCAGCTGCGGATATCGGAAACCGAAAAGTACGCGCACGTGACTTTCTTCTTCAATGGTGGTCAAGAGGCAGTGTATCCGGGTGAAGATCGTATTCTGGTCCCGTCGCCTCAGGTCGCAACGTATGACCTGCAACCGGAGATGAGTGCCCCGGAAGTCACTGAAAAGCTTTGTACAGCTATTCGCAGCGGCAAGTATGACCTGATTGTTTGCAACTATGCCAACGGCGATATGGTTGGACATACGGGCAACTTTGATGCCGCCGTGCAGGCAGTGGAAACCGTTGACGAGAGCCTGACCCGAGTACTTGAAGCGCTGGCCGACGTACAGGGTGAAGCCCTGATTACGGCGGACCACGGCAATGTGGAGTTGATGCGCGACCCCAACAGCGGTCAGCCGCATACGGCTCACACAACCTGGCCCGTGGCGCTCATTTATGCCGGCCCCCGCGCCGATTCCCTGCAGCTGGCAGATGGTGCGCTTTGTGACTTGGCACCGACACTGCTGTCGTTGATGGGACTGGAGAGACCGGCTGAAATGTCGGGCCACTCTCTGGCAACCCTGGCGCGGGACTGATCGTCGTGAAGGCCTGTACCCGAGTGCTGCTCGTACTCTGCCTGAGTATGGGTGGCCTGAGCGTGCAGGCTGCGCAGGACCCGGCCAAAACCGAGCAGCAGCTCAAACGGGTCAAGCAGCAGATCAGCGCTCTGCAGGCCAAACTGGCCAAGCGCAAGCAGGTCCTGGCCAAGGCAGAAGCCGAGCTGCGAGGCTTTGACAAGCGTATCGGCGCGGTGGCGGCAGAGCTGCGTCAGCTGGATGAACGTCAGCAGCAATTGCAGACTCGGCGCGGCAGCTTGGGGGATGACGAGGCAGAGCTGGTTGCCCGACTGCAGGAGCAGGAGGGGCTGATTCGCGACCTGCTGCGAGAACAGTACAAGCTGGGCCGCCAGCCGGGCATGGAACTGCTGTTGTCACAGGAAGACCCCCAGCAGCTGTCTCGAATGCTGCACTATTACGACTATCTGGCGTCGCGCCTGAATGCCGAGCTGGTCGCGTACCGGGACCGAATAGAACGGCTGACCGAAACGCAAAGTGCCATCTCGGCCACTGATAGCGAGCTGTTGTCCAACCGGACCCGCCTGCAGCAGCAGCAGCAGGCATTGGCCGAAGCTCGAGAGGGGCAGGCACGTACGCTGGCGACCTTGAAAGGGGCACACCAGCAGGACAGTCGTCGGCTGGGACGGCTGCAGTCGGACCGGGCCGAGCTGGAGGCGGTGCTTAAGGAGATCCAGCGCTCTCTGGAGCAGGTCAGACTGAAACAGGATGGGCTCAAGTTCAGCCAGCGCAAGGGCAAGATCGACTGGCCGGTAACAGGACGCGTCAAGCGTTCGTTTGGCAGTCGGGTTGAAAACATCTCCTATGAAGGCATCTTGATTGCAGCCGGCACCGGCACCGAGGTCAAGGCGGCGCACCATGGACGAGTGGTTTTTGCCGACTGGTTGCGGGGATACGGTTTGGTGCTTATTCTGGACCATGGCAACGGTTATCTGTCACTGTATGGCCATAACGAAAGTTTGTTGCGAGAGCCCGGTGAATGGGTGGGGACCGGTGAAAGTCTGGCACTGGCCGGCAGCAGTGGCGGCAGTACGGAACCCGGACTGTATTTTGCTATCCGATATCAGGGACGCTCGGTTGATCCAATCACCTGGCTTAAACGGCGCTAACTGACCTGCAGGGAATTCGATGATGAAGCTTTTCAGCCGTACACCTCTTGCTACTGCCCTTCTGGGATACGTCCTCAGTGCAGGGGCTCCCGCTCTGGCAGACGATGCAGTCGAAAGCGAGCGGAAAGCGCTGCCGCTGACCGAATTACGCATGTTTGCGGATGTGTTTGATCGTATCAAACAGGCTTATGTCGAACCGGTGGACGATCGCAAGTTGCTGGAAGATGCCATCCGCGGCATGTTGACGGGGCTGGACCCTCATTCGGCCTACCTGGAAGCCGATGCCTTTGAAAGTCTGCAAATTCATACCCGCGGCGAGTTTGGGGGGCTGGGCATTGAGGTTGGTCTGGAAGACGGCTTTATACGCGTTATTGCTCCGATCGATGACACGCCGGCACAGAGAGCCGGGGTGCGGGCCGGCGATCTGATCATCAAGCTCGACGACACGCCGGTGCAGGGGCTGGGCCTGAGCGAAGCGGTCGATATGATGCGTGGCGAAATCGGTACTCCCATCCGTTTGACCATCATGCGTGAGGGCCGCGACCAGCCGCTGGAGCTGGAATTGAAGCGCGATGTCATCAAGGTGGCCAGCGTGCGTCATCAGGTGTTGGAGCCGGGGTACGGTTACCTGAGGATCTCTCAGTTCCAGTCACATACCGGCCAAGATCTGGTCGCGGCCATCAACAAAATGCAGCAGGACGGCGCCCTGAAGGGGCTGGTGCTGGACCTGCGCAACAACCCGGGCGGGGTGTTGCAGGCAGCGGTTGAAGTCGGTAATGCCTTCCTGAAAGAAGGGCTGATTGTCTATACAGAAGGACGTCTGCCCAACTCGGAACTGCGCTTCAACGCCAATGAGAACACGGCGGCGCCGGATACGCCGCTGGTGGTGTTGATCAATGGTGGCAGTGCTTCTGCGTCCGAAATCGTGGCCGGTGCGTTGCAGGATCAGCAGCGGGCCGTGATTATGGGCACCGACAGTTTCGGCAAGGGGTCGGTACAGACCGTATTGCCGCTGGGTGAGGATCGGGCCATCAAACTGACAACCGCACGTTACTATACGCCCGGCGGCCGCTCGATTCAGGCACAGGGCATTCAGCCGGACCTGCGGGTGGAGGACGCACGCCTGACCCGTATTGATGGCCGGGAGCGGGTCAAGGAACGGGATCTGGCGGGCCATCTGGAAAATGGCAGCGAAGCCGAGCGAAGCGCGGCGGCATCGTCTGACCTGTCGTCACGGGATTTTCAGCTCTATGAAGCCCTGAACCTGTTGAAGGCGATGCAAATTCTGCAGCGCGGTTCGTCAGTCGATTGATACGAAAAAAGGGGCCAGGGCCCCTTTTTTATCGACTGCAGATCGGATTCAGCGCACCGTCTGTGCACGGAACACGCCCTGTGCCAGACAGCCCCACTGCTCGGACCAGTGTTCGGTTGGTCGACGTTTGAACTCGGTGCGAACAAACTGCCGAATGCGCCCTTCAGCCGCAGCCAGAATCAGGTTGGCGGCCGAGCCTGCCGGGATGAGCGTGCGGACCCCTTCGCGTAGCTCCGCCTCGCGCATAACCTGCTTGAGCTGGGTTTCCAGGCGTTCGAACAGCTGGTTTACGCGCATTCTGAGTCGTTCGGTTTCGCCGGCGAGTGCATCGCCGGTCAGAATGCGGGCCATGCCCGGGTTTTTTTCGACAAAGGCCAGCAGCAATATCAGTATCTGCTCACACTGACGGGTTGCCGGCATGTCCGAGCCGATAATCAGCTTGATGCGCGAGAAGAGCGTCTCCTCGATAAAGCCGATCAGGCCTTCGAACATGCGCGCCTTGCTGGGGAAGTGCCGATAGAGTGCAGCCTCGGAGACGCCAACCTCCCGCGCCAGTGCAGCCGTGGTAATGCGTTGCCCCGGACTGATTTCCAGCATGTGGGCCAGCGCCTGCAGGATCTGCTCGCGGCGGGATATTTTCTGCGTCTTATCCGTCATGTTGCGGCATCTGGTCGCTGGTATTGGTGATCAGGGTGCCGACACCTTCATCGGTGAAAATTTCCAGCATGCAGGCGTGTTCAACACGGCCATCAATGATGTGTGCACTGCTCACGCCGCTCTTGACGGCATTCAGGGCACAGTCGATCTTCGGCAGCATGCCGCCGTAGATGGTGCCATCTTCGATCAGCGCATCAACCTGCGTGGTCGTCAGTCCGGTCAGCACGTTGCCGTCCTTGTCGAGCAGGCCGGAAATATTGGTCAACAGCATCAGTTTCTCGGCCTTGAGCACCTCGGCCACCTTGCCGGCGACCAGGTCAGCGTTGATATTGTAGGCATGTCCGTCCTCGCCCACCCCGATGGGGGCGATAACCGGGATGAAGTCGGAATTGACCAGCATCTCCAGCACCTGCACGTTGACACTCTCGACCTCGCCGACGTGACCAATATCGATGATTTCCGGTGCTTCCATTTCCGGAGTCTTGTGCTTCACCTTAAGCTTGCGGGCACGCAGCAGTTCGCCGTCCTTGCCGGTCAGGCCGATCGCCTTGCCACCGGCGGTGTTGATCAGGCCGACAATTTCCTTGTTGACCATGCCGCCCAGCACCATTTCGACAACGTCCATGGTTCTGGAGTCGGTGACGCGCATACCATTGATGAAATGAGATTCGATTTTCAGCTTTTCCAGCAGGCTGCCGATCTGCGGGCCACCGCCATGGACGACGATCGGGTTGATACCGATCAGCTTCATCATCACGATGTCGCGGGCGAAGCTTTCCTTGAGCTTTTCATCGATCATGGCGTTGCCGCCGTATTTGATCACCAGGGTCTTGCCGGCGAAGCGTTGGATATAGGGCAGAGCAACCGACAGGACATCGGCGGTTGACATCGCCTGCTTACGAGACAGGGGCATAATCTCTCCTTGTTAGGTCACATCCGGTTCAGGCGTCGGGAATCAGCAGCGCCGTATCGATAGCGCTCAGACGGGTCTGAAACTCGGTTTTGATTCGGTTGAGGGCTGTCGCATTCTCGGCTTCGAAGCGCAGGACCAGTACCGGGGTGGTATTGGATGCACGCATCAGGCCCCAGCCATCGGCATAGTCGACGCGTACTCCGTCGATATGGTTGATGTTGCCACCCGGGAAGTCGGCCTGCTGCAGGGCCTCGACCAGCGCGAATTTGTTGTCCTCGCGCACCTCGATATTGATTTCGGGCGTGCTCACATCCTCGGGGTAGGCCGAGAAAATAGCATCGGCATTCGCCGTACGTCCCGACAGAATTTCCAGCAGTCGGGCTGCACTGTACAGGCCATCATCAAAGCCGTACCAGCGCTCCTTGAAGAAAATGTGGCCGCTCATTTCGCCGGCCAGCAGGGCGCCGCTGGCTTTCATCTGGCGCTTGATCAGCGAGTGGCCGGTTTTCCACATGGTTGCCTTGCCACCAGCCTGCTCGATTACCTGCGGCAGCAGACGTGAGCATTTGACGTCGAACAGGATTTCGGCACCGGGGTTGCGACTGAGCACATCTTCGGCGAACAACATCATCACTCGGTCCGGGTAGATGACGTGGCCGCTTGGGGTAATTACGCCAACGCGGTCGCCGTCGCCGTCAAAGGCCAGGCCCAGGTCCGCCTTGTGTTCGGCTACGGCGGCGATGGCATCCTGCAGATTGGCCAGTTTGCCCGGATCCGGGTGGTGGTTGGGAAAGGTGCCATCCACGTCGCAGAACAACGGGATGACCTCGCAGCCAAGCTGTTCGAGCAGTGTCGGCGCCAGCTTGCCGGGTATGCCGTTGCCGCAGTCCACCACCACTTTCATGCCGCGCTTGAGCTGAATATCGTCCAGAATACGTTGCAGATAGGCCTGATCGACCTCAAGCACTTCGGTGCTGCCGGTGCCATCGACATAGTCAGCCGTCTGAATGCGGTCGGCCAGGGCCTGGATCTGATCACCAGACAGGGTTTCGCCGCCAAGCATCATTTTGAAGCCGTTGTAATCGGACGGATTATGGCTGCCGGTGATCATGATTCCGGTCTGATCGGCATACTGGTGAGCCGCAAAATAGAGGGTGGGAGTCGGTACATAACCGACATCCTGTACCGCACAACCACTGTCGGTCAGGCCGCTGATCAGGATCTCTTTCAGTCGTGGCCCGGACAGGCGGCCATCGGCGGCGACCACCACTTCGGTGATATTACGGCTCAGGGCTTCAGCCGCGAAAGCACGGCCGATGTGGTACACGGTTGCTTCGGTCAGCGATTGGCCGACGATGCCGCGGATGTCATAGGCACGAAAGATGTCACGATCAAAGTGTTCTAGCGGATAAGGCATCAGCTGGCTTTCCTGTCGTCAGTAAGTATTCACATTCATGTGTCAGTGGCGGCCGGAGGAACCAAAGCCACCGGCACCGCGCTCAGAATTGTCGAAGTCGTCGACGATTTCGAATTCGGCTTGAACTACCGGTACCAGTACCATTTGTGCGATGCGCTCGCCGGGTTCGACAGTGAAGGTGGTCTGGCCACGGTTCCAGCAGGATACGAACAGCTGGCCTTGATAGTCGGAATCGATCAGGCCGACCAGATTGCCCAGTACGATGCCGTGTTTGTGGCCCAGCCCTGAACGGGGCAGGATCATCGCGCACAGGCCCGGATCTTCGATATGGATCGCCAGCCCTGTGGGGATCAGTTCGGTCTGCCCCGGTGCCAGGGTCAAGGCTTCGTCCAGGCAGGCGCGCAGATCAAGACCGGCGGAGCCTTCGGTAGCGTAGGCGGGCAGGGGGATGTCGCGACCAATGCGGTCATTCAGGATTTTGACTTGCAGTGATTTCATTTTGTGCTCTGCTTGTAGTGCTGGGCAATCTGTTCGATCAGCCGGCGAGCCAGCTGACGCTTGGAGGCTTGGGGCAGGCTGACTTCGTCGTCGGCACTGACCAGTGTGACGGCATTGTCGTCACTGTTGAAGCCGATTTCCGGGTTGGAGACATCGTTGGCAACAATCAGGTCCAATCCCTTGCGGATCAGCTTGCTGCGCGCATAACCGATAACATCACGGGTTTCGGCGGCAAAGCCGACTGTATAGGGGCGCTGTGCGCCAAGACCCGCGACTGTGGCGACGATATCCGGGTTCTTGGTCAGGCGCAGCTCCATGATTTCTTCGCTGCCTTTCTTGATCTTGTGCTCTTCCACGGCCACCGGGCGGTAGTCGGCCACGGCGGCGGCGGCGATGAACAGATCGCAGCGGTCGATGTCGTCCAGGGAAGCGGCCAGCATCTGTTCGGCCGTTTCAACCTGGATACAGTCGACTCGCGGCGGAACCTGCAGTGTCACGGGGCCGCTGATCAGTCGGACGCTGGCGCCGGCATCGGCAGCGGCTTCGGCCAGAGCGTAGCCCATTTTGCCGGAACTGTGGTTGGAGATGTAACGCACCGGGTCCAGGGGTTCGCGGGTCGGACCGGCGGTGATGACGACATGTTTGCCGGCCAGAGCGCCGTATTCGAATTGCTCGGCGGCGCGTCGGGCCAGCTCCACGGGTTCCAGCATGCGACCGGGGCCGGTGTCGCCACAGGCTTGGGCACCTTCGGCCGGGCCGAGCAGGGTGACGCCCTGAGCGCTCAGTTGGCATGCATTGTCCTGGGTGCGCCTGTCACGCCACATGGCCTGGTTCATGGCTGGTGCCAGGCAGATGGGGGCATCGCTGGCCAGACATAGGGTGGTCAGCAGGTCATCCCCCATACCGGCGCTGAAGCGGGCAATGAAGTCGGCGCTGGCCGGGGCGACCAGAATCAGGTCGGCCCATTTGGCCAACTCGATATGGCCCATGCCGGCTTCCGCTTCCGGGTCGAGCAGTTGCAGGTGGACGGGGTGGCCCGACAGGGCCTGGAGTGTCAGTGGGGTAATGAATTCGGTGGCGGCCGGTGTCATGACGATACGGACATCGGCGCCGGCACCTTTGAGCAGGCGGGTCAGTTCGGCACTCTTGTAGGCGGCAATACCGCCGGTGATACCGAGCAGAATGCGCCGGTTAGTAAGTCTCTGCATACCCTGAGGATCCGGTTGTTTCTCATCGTGGGACAGGGCGTTAAGATACCACTTCGGCTGGGCAAAGCGTAGGGAGGTTCGGCCAAAGAACATTCGCTCATAAGGAGGTGAGGCATGTCGATCAAGGATTGGCCGGCGGGTGAACGGCCGCGGGAAAAACTGTTGGGGCGTGGGCCTCAGGCACTGTCGGATGCGGAGTTGCTGGCCATTTTTTTGCGTACCGGGGTGCAGGGGTGCAGCGCAGTGGATCTGGCGCGTCAGCTGCTGGAGCACTTTGGTGGTTTGAGGATGTTGCTGGAATGCGGTGAGCAGGATTTCTGCGCCGCCCACGGCCTGGGGCCGGCGAAGTACGTTCAGCTTCAGGCGGTGCTGGAGATGTCGCGCCGCCATCTGGAATCGCAGCTTATGCGTGAGTCGGCGCTGGAAAGCCCCACGGCGGTACGGCGCTACCTGGCCAGCCGGTTGCGCCATGAACCGCGGGAGGTGTTCGCCTGCCTGCTGCTGGATAATCGTCATCGGGTGATCCGCTATGAAGCGCTGTTTTACGGCACCATCAATGCCGCCAGCGTACATCCGCGTGAAGTGGTCAAGCTGGCGCTGGCGCATAATGCTGCTGCGCTGATTCTGGCCCATAATCATCCGTCCGGAGTGGCCGAGCCTTCAATGGCGGATCGGCAAATCACCGATCGCCTGGTGCAGGCATTGGGGTTGGTGGATATTCGGGTGCTGGACCATATCGTGATAGGGGATGGCGAGGCGGTTTCCTTTGCCGAGAGAGGGTTGCTTTGACTCACTGGTGAAAAAATCGACAATTTTCTGGTCAAGGTCCGGCAAGGGCTGTATAATTCGCGGCCTTCTGTTCCTTAATGGTACGGTATTCTGTCCGTGTACGACTGGACGCTCCGCCTGAGATTCTGCCGGTTGCAGGGTCAATAAACATCGAACAGAAGTTAATTAACCCTTTAAAAAGGTTTTTACAATGTCTCGAGTTTGCATGGTAACGGGCAAAGGCCCGGTAACCGGGAACAATGTTTCCCACTCAAACCGCAAAACCCGTCGTCGCTTCCTGCCGAACCTGCACTGGCACCGTTTCTGGGTAGAAAGCGAAAACCGTTTTGTACGTCTGCGTGTTTCTTCCAAGGGCATGCGTATCATCGACAAGAAGGGCATCGACACAGTTCTGACCGAACTGCGTGCCCGTGGCGAGAAAGTCTGAGGAGATTGAATCATGGCTAAAGGCGCACGCGAGAAGATCCGCCTGGTATCCTCTGCCGGTACCGGTCACTTCTACACTACCGACAAGAACAAGCGTAACACTCCGGACAAGTTCGAATTCAAGAAATACGACCCGGTTGTTCGCAAGCACGTGATCTACAAGGAAGCCAAGATCAAGTAATTGATTCTGGACTGGAGATCCCGGAACCCCGCAAGGCCCTATGCCCTGCGGGGTTTTTTTATGCTGGCGAGCGGGGTATTCGGTCGTTTAGGATAACTATCATTACAATAAGCGAGTCTCGTCATGTCCCTGCCCGCCGGAGTCATCCGTTTTGTACCGCTGTTCTTTGTCCTGTTGTGGAGTACCGGCTTCATCGGCGCCCGCTACGGGTTGCCCTACATTGAACCTTTTTACCTGCTGCTGACCCGCACCCTACTGACGCTGGGTGTTTTTGGCGGTCTGATTCTGATCTTTCGTGCCCGCTGGCCGGGGCCGCTTCAGGCGTTGCATCAGATGGTGGTCGGTGCTTTGGTACATGGCTGCTATCTGGGCGGAGTATTCGCGGCTATCAAGTGGCAATTGCCGGCAGGTGTAACGTCCATTCTGGTGGGACTGCAGCCGGTACTGACCGCAGTGCTGGCCTGGGGCATGCTGGGGCAGGTCCTGCACGGGCGGCAATGGTTGGGGCTGATGATGGGGCTGCTGGGGGTGATGCTGGTGCTGGGCACGGGCCTGCAGCCGGGTCAGTTCGAGCTGCGGCCGGAAGCGGTGTTGGCTGCCGTGATTGCCCTGGCGGGCATCTCCATCGGTACCTTGTACCAGAAACGGTTTGGGGCGGGGACGGATCTGCTGACCGGTTCGTTCTATCAATACCTGTCAACGGCCCTGATGATGGCTGCTCTGACTTTCAGCTTCGAACACCAGCAGGTCGAGTGGCATCCGGAGCTGATCGGTGCCCTGTTGTGGCTGGTATTCGGGCTGTCGGTCAGTGCCATTCTGCTGCTGATGTTGATGATTCGGGAAGGCGAGGTGGCGCGTGTTGCCAGTTATTTCTATCTGGTGCCGCCCGTGACGGCACTGGAAGCCTGGTGGCTGTTTGGCGAGCGTCTGTCGCTGATGGCAATCGGGGGAATGGTGCTGGCCGTGGCCGGGGTGTACCTGGTATTGCGTGTTCCCCGCCCTGTCTGAATGGGGGCGGGTGGTATACTGTATTTATATAGATCAAGGAGTCCGCATGCCCGAATTGCCTGAAGTTGAGACCACCCGGCGCGGTATAGCGCCGCATGTGGAACAGCGACGTGTCACGGCGCTGGAGGTTCGCCAGCCCCGGTTGCGCTGGCCGGTCCCCGATCAGTTGCCGCAATGGGTTGTCGGTGATCGGGTGATCTCGATTGAACGCCGTGCCAAGTACCTGCTGTTTAAATTCGCTCGCGGCACTCTGATCGTACACTTGGGGATGTCGGGCAGTTTGAGGATCTTGCCGTGTGGCGCCAGCATTGGCAAACATGACCATGTGGACATGCAGCTCGATTCCGGGCAGCTGATGCGTTTGACCGATCCGCGTCGATTCGGAGCGGTGCTTTGGCAGGAAAATGGCACCTTGCACCCGTTGCTGGCGTCGCTGGGTCCCGAGCCTCTGAGTGAAGCGTTTGATGCCGAATATCTGCAGCGCTGCTGCCGCGGACGGCGGACGGCGATCAAAGCGCTGATTATGAATGCCGATGTCGTGGTAGGTGTTGGTAACATTTATGCCAATGAGGCGCTGCACAATGCCGGTATCGATCCACGTCGTGCGGCCGGACGTATCTCGGCCGCGCGCCTGGAGCGGCTGGTGGCGGCGATCAAGCGGGTGCTGGCTGCCGCGATCGAACAAGGGGGGACGACCCTGCGTGACTTTGTGGGGGGGGATGGAAAACCTGGCTACTTCAAGCAGGAACTGCATGTGTATGGTCGGGCGGGCGAGCCTTGCCATCAGTGTGGCGAAATACTGTCGGAAGTGAAATTGGGCCAGCGCAGCACCGTCTTTTGCCGTCAGTGCCAGCGTTAATCAGGATGGATGATGAATCGCAAACGGGAAGAAAATATCGACCTGCAGCGTCTTGAGCTGCGTAACAAGCTGGGTATTACGGAGTGCCTGCAGCAGCGAGAGGTCGTCTCCGTAGGGGGGCTGCCGCTACACACCGAATACTACCACCATGATGTCGAGGCACCTCTGCTGCTGTTTCTGCCCGGTATTGGTACCTATTCGGAGCTTTATGCCGAACTGTTGGCCGGGCTGTGTAAACAGGGCTACAACGTGGTGGGGCTGGACCTGCGGGGGCATGGCTATTCGGGGGGCACGCGGGGCCTCTATACGGTTGAACAGGTGGTGGCCGACTGTCGTGCGGTCATCGATCATTACAGACAGAGAGTGCAGGGGCCGGTTTATCTCTATGGTTACTCGATAGGGGCATTATTGGCGGTTGCTCTGGCCGAGCAGGATACGCGTGTCGAGGCGGTGGTGTGCGGGACGTTGCTGGTGCCGGATGTCGCGCCCGACATGATGCATCAAGTCGGCTGGTCCTGGATCTGGGGCAGTGCACTGTTGATGCCGGGCGTACCGCTGCCGATGAAAAGCTTTATTGATTATGATCGCCTGCTGGCCGGGCATCCGGCGGGAGAAGAGATCAATGCGGATACCCGGATCGTGTTCGATTACCCGCTGAAAACCCTGTCCAGTCTGTTTACTCATCATTTGGGGGTGCTGCGGCATCGCTATGATTTCCGGGGTCTGATTGTCCATGGCGACCGGGATGAAGTACTGCCGTTGAGCTATTCCGAGCGCATTCAGGCGGCCCTGGCGCACCCCTTTGCACTGCAGCCGGTGGCGGGCGAAGGGCATATGCTGCCCTGGGACAACCCGCAGGCACTGATACGCATCATATCGACCTGGCTACGGGAGAAGCCTGTCACCAAAGCTTAAACAGGCGGTCACGGGGCTGTCACTCCCGGCTGGCGACAATGCCACTGAAGCCAAGTCAGGGGTGGTTGCCATGAACCGTCTGCAGAAACTCAGTGCCTTCGATACGCGTGCCTTTCACTGGTGTAACGGCTATGGCCGATCATCGCCGGTTTTGCTTAGCAGCCGCTGGATCTCCCGTCTCGGGGACGGCGGACTTTATCTGGCGCTGGGAATTGGTCTGGCGCTGTGGGAAGAGCAGGATGGCGAAGCTTTCCTGCTGGCAGGCCTGCTGGCCTATGCCATCGAGCTGCCGCTCTACCTGTTGTTGAAAAACACCATTCGCCGTGACCGTCCCTGTCATCGGCTGGAAAATTTCAAGGCCGCGATCGAGCCTTCGGACAAGTTCAGCTTCCCATCGGGCCATGCCGCAGCCGCATTTGTGTTTGCCATGCTGGTAGCCGAATTTTATCCTGCATTGATGATCCCGGCCTTTATGCTGGCGGGGCTGGTTGGAGCTTCCAGGGTCATGTTGGGGGTCCATTATCCGACCGATATAGCTGCCGGAGCATTGCTGGGCATCGGTACCGGGCTGCTGGGGCTGTCCTTGTGGGGGGGCTTCTGATGCGGATCCTGTACGGAGTGCAGGCGACCGGGAACGGGCATATCACGCGGGCCCGAGTGCTGCTGCCGGCATTGCAGGCGGCGGGTGCCGAAGTCGATATGCTGTTCAGTGGTCGAGAACCGGACAAGCTGTTCAATATGGTGCCGTTTGGCGATTATCGGGTCCGGCGCGGTTTTACTTTTGTCACACGGGCAGGGCAGGTACAGCGCTGGCAGACCCTTGGGCAGTGCAGTCTGAGTCGCTTCCGGCATGACTTGAAGGAGCTGGACCTGTCCGGATATGACCTGGTACTGAGTGATTTCGAGCCGCTGACAGCCTGGGCGGCTCGTCTGCAAAAGGTTCCATCGGTCGGGGTTGCACACCAGTACGCGTTTCATCACCGGGTGCCGGGGACGCGTTTGACCCCTTGGCTGAAAAGCTGCGTACGCCTGTTCGCCCCGGTTGATCAGCCGGTGGGTCTGCACTGGCATCACTTCAATGCACCCATTCTGCCGCCAATGATTGAGCCGGGGCGTCACGCACTCAGCAGCGAGCCCGGTAAAATACTGGTATACCTGCCGTTCGAGTCGATAGAGGAAACAGTCTATTGGCTATCGCCATTACAGAACTACCGCTTTCGAGTGTACTGTGCCGTGGAAGCCCCCAGACAGGTTGGTTCACTGGAGTTGCAGCCGTTTTCCCGTGACGGCTTCCAGCAGGACCTGCACAGCTGTGAAGGGGTGATTGCCAATGCGGGATTCGGCCTGTGCAGCGAGGCGATTCAGGCGGGGAAGAAGCTATTGGTCAAGCCTTTGCGCCACCAGGTGGAACAGAGTTCCAACGCCGTGGTGCTGGCTCAGATGGGGTTGGCCGAGGTGATGGCCGATTTTGACATGAGTACGATCGAATACTGGCTGAGCCAGGGGACGGGCGTGCCCGTACAATGGCCGGATGTCGCCGGTACGCTGGCGCGATGGCTGACAACGGGGCGGCAGGTGCCGCTGACGCTGTTGGCACGCGAGCTGTGGCAGCATGAGGGAACACCGGTGCTGGATAGGGCCGTGGGGTGACCGGATAGAGGCGAACGGAGTCTGTCAGCGCCTTGTGCTGGGGGGCCGCGCGTGCAAAAAAGGGACAGTCAGAGAGGAAGGTGGGGGCCATCTGATAAGCGAAAGAAGTGCGTTATTCCGTCAACGCACTTCTTCCTCTGGCTGTCCTATCCCTGCGGTCGAGAGGCATCTTGCCTGGTACATCCTGTGTCCCTGTACCGCTACGAGGCCATCCAAGTATTCATTCCCTGAACAGGAGATCCACACTGGTAATTATGACCATTGGGGAAATACTTGATATAGGAATTTTTCCTATTTTTCGTTTCAGGCCAGTTCGACGACCTTGTCGACCAAGCGGTTGATGCCCGAGGCCGCTTCGGAAATGGAGCCGGCAAGCATATAGGCTGGAGTGCTGACCACGGTGCCGGCAGTATCAACGATAATCTGGTCAACGGCACAGGTCTGGTGATCGCCGCCCATGCGATTGATCGCTTCGGCGACATCGGCATCGGTGCCAACAGTGCACTGGATGCCGTTACCCAGCAATTTCGGGGTCATGGCCGGCGCGATGCAAATCAGCCCGACCGGCTTGCCGGCCTGATGAATAGCGCGAGCAAAACGTACCAGCTCCGGGTTGATATTGCAGTCGGCACCTTTGACGGCGAAGTCGCTCAGGTTCTTGGCTGCGCCGAAGCCGCCGGGAATGATCAGGGCGTCGAACTCATCGGCATTGGCTTCGGCCAGATCCTTGATGTCACCTCTGGCCAGGCGTGCCGCCTCCACCAGAACATTGCGTTTCTCGCCTTCGGCTACTTCGCCGGTCAAGTGGTTGATAACATGCAACTGATCGATATTGGGCGCGAAGCACTGGTAGCGAACCCGGTTGTGTTCCAGGCGCAGGAAGGTCAGTACCGACTCGTAAATTTCAGAGCCGTCGAACACACCGCTACCGGATAAGATCACCGCAATATTTTTCATGCTCTTCTGTCTCCTCAATTCCTGATCTGTAGGGGCTGACGGGCCATTGCCAAGCGTCATGTCGAAGTTGTCACAGATTACGTTAAGATGGAAAGCAATATCAAAGGAAGCGATGACCCTTATTGTGGAATCTCCGAAGGTGTCACATAAGTGTCATGTTTCTGTCGTCAAATACTGTCGAGAAAAGGAAATGAGCCGTGGCCTTTACCAATAGCCAGCGTTTTTATCCGGAAACCCGGATGCGCCGCATGCGTGCGGATGAGTTTTCCCGCCGCTTGATGCGGGAGAATGTTCTGACCACCGATGACCTGATTTACCCGGTATTTGTGCTCGAGGGCAAGGGTCAGGTGGAGGAAGTGCCATCAATGCCCGGCGTGAAGCGCTACAGCATCGATCTGTTGGTTGAGCGAGCGCGAGAATGGCATGCCATGGGCATTCCGGCACTGGCGCTGTTTCCGGTCACACCACTTAATGCCAAAAGCGAATATGCCGAAGAGTCCTACAATCCGGACGGCCTGCTGCAATCGGCCGTGCGAGCACTCAAGGCGGCTTTGCCCGAGCTGGGCATTATGACCGATGTGGCGCTGGACCCGTATACAACCCATGGCCAGGACGGGATTCTGGATGAAGACGGTTACGTCCTGAACGACCGCACCGTGGATACACTGGTGAAACAGGCTTTGTCTCATGCCGAAGCGGGTGCCGATATAGTCGCACCGAGCGACATGATGGATGGCCGCATTGGTGTCATTCGCGACGAACTGGAGAGCAATGGCCTGGTGAATACTCGCATTATGGCCTACTCGGCCAAGTATGCGAGTGCCTACTACGGACCCTTCCGTGATGCGGTGGGCTCGGCAGGCAACTTAGGCAAGGGCAACAAATACAGTTACCAGATGGATCCGGCCAACAGTGACGAAGCCCTGCATGAGGTGGCACTGGACCTGGCGGAGGGAGCCGACATGGTGATGGTTAAGCCTGGCATGCCCTATCTGGACATTGTGCGTCGTGTCAAAACAGAACTGAAGGCGCCGACCTTCGCTTACCAGGTCAGCGGTGAATACGCCATGCACATGGCGGCGTTCCAGAACGGCTGGTTGGACGAAGAGGCCATCATTATGGAAAGCCTGCTGGCATTCAAGCGCGCAGGGGCCGATGGCATTCTGACGTATTTTGCAGTCAGAGCGGCGGAGATACTTAACCGCTAACAGAGAATATACTCGGATGGACAACAGCTTGGACCTGGGAGGTTACACCATGAGCACGACCCCTGTGGAGCCGGACATGGCACCGGAGCAGAATGAGGCAACCGCCGCGCTGCTGGAGAGCCGTGAAATCTTGCCGACCATCGACCCGATCGAGGAGGTGCCGGTTGATCTCAAGGCACCCGAGCTGTACATCAACCGTGAACTGAGCCACCTGCAGTTCAATGTTCGAGTACTGGAACAGGCGCTGGACGAGAGCTACCCGCTGCTTGAAAGGCTGATGTTCCTGCTGATTTTCTCCAGTAACCTGGATGAATTCTTTGAAATTCGGGTCGCTGACCAGTTGCGCCAGCTCAAGTATGGTCGCGAGGCGGTGGGGCCCGATGCGATGCATCCGCAAAAGGTGCTGGAGAAAATCAGCGAAATCTGCGCGATCAATGTGGATCGCCAGTACAAGATTCTGAATGACATCATGTTCCCGGCGCTGGCCGCCGAGAACATCCGTTTTATCCGCCGTGGAGAATGGACACCTGCCCAGCGGGCTTGGGTCAAGGAGTACTTTGAGGATCAGGTTCTGCCGGTAATCAGCCCGATCGGACTGGATCCTTCACACCCCTTCCCGCGTCTGGTCAATAAAAGCCTCAACTTTATCGTGGGCCTGGACGGCAAGGACGCCTTCGGGCGTGAAACCGGGATGGCGATCATTCCGGCGCCGCGTTCGCTGCCTCGTTTGATTCGTCTGCCGGACGAGCTCTGTGAGAGCGGCGATAATCTGATTTTCCTGTCGTCGATCATTCATGAATTTGCCGAGGAACTGTTCCCGGGCATGAAGGTTGACGGGTGCTACCAGTTCCGGATTACCCGCAACGCGGACCTCAGCTTCGACTTTGAAGAGATCGAGGATCTGGCGCGGGCACTGCGTGGCGAGCTGCACTCGCGCAAGTTTGGCGATGCGGTGCGTCTGGAAGTGGACAGTCGCACTCCGGCTGAATTGCTGGGCTTCCTGCAGGCGGAATTCAACCTGCCGGACAGCCATGTCTATCGTGTCAACGGGCCGGTTAACCTGACTCGTCTGATGGCAGTGCGCGATTTGGTGGAGCGTCCCGAGCTGCGCTGGAAGCCCTTTACTCCGGGCATGCCCAACAAATTCAAGAACAGCGATGATGTCTTCACCGCCCTGCGCAAGAATGATCAGCTGTTACAGCATCCGTTCCAGTCCTTTAGCCCGGTTGTGGACCTGCTGCGCCAGGCGGCCAAGGACCCGCAGGTGGTTGCCATCAAGCAGACCCTGTACCGCACGGGGGTCAATTCCGACATCGTCAACGCGCTGGTGGAAGCGGCGCGCAATGGCAAGGAAGTGACGGTCGTGATTGAGCTGCGGGCGCGGTTTGACGAGGAAAGTAACTTGCAGTTGGCAAGCCGCCTGCAGGAAGCCGGGTGTCTGGTGGTGTACGGTGTGGTCGGCTACAAGACCCACGCCAAAATGATGCTGGTGGTGCGCCGCGAGGGCAGCGAGCTGGTCCGCTACAGCCACCTGGGCACCGGCAACTACCACTCGGGGACGGCCCGCCTGTATACCGATTACAGTTACATGACGGCAGACCCGGAGATCGGCGAAGACGTGCACAAGATCTTCCAGCAGTTGACCGGCATGGGCAAGATCCAGAAGCTGCAGAAACTCTACAACGCGCCTTTCACGTTGCATGCCAAGATGCTGGAATTGATGCAGAATGAAATTCGCAACGTCAAGGCCGGCAGGAAAGGCCATATTATCATTAAGGTCAATGGTCTGACCGAACCCAAGCTGATTCGCGGCCTGTATGAAGCCTCACAGGCTGGTGTGAAGGTCGACTTGATTATCCGGGGCATGTGCCGTCTGCGTCCGGGCCTGGAAGGCGTGTCGGAAAATATTCGGGTACGCTCGATCATCGGCCGTTTCCTTGAGCATACCCGTGTTTACTGGTTTGCCAATGAAGGCGGCAAGCCAGTGGTGATCGGCTCCAGCGCCGACTGGATGGAGCGTAACATGCTCAACCGGGTCGAAACCGGCTTTGAGCTGTCCGGAAAGCATGCCGAACGTATCCGCCGCGAGCTGGATTATTACCTCCAGGATAACACCCAGGCCTGGGAGCTTCACTCCGATGGCAGCTACACTCTGGTACAGCCGGAGACGGGCGAGGAGCGCTTCAGCGCCCAGCAGGCGTTGCTGGACGAACTGGCGACCTGACCGGATTATTCGCGCAACAGGCTTGCATATCCGCTACGGTAGTCGGGATAGACAAAGCGATAGCCGCTGGCCTTGAGGCGGCGGTTATTGCAGCGCTTGCTGCCGCTTCGGCGCACAGGCTGGCGTGTGTCGATACTGACGCCGAAGCGCTCGGCCAGCCACTCCATGACTTCATGAATCGGGGTCGGACAGTCGTCGCTGGCCAGATACAGCGGTTTCAGTGCCGTGCCGTCCTCCGCTTTCTGCAGCAGATGCTGCAGCACGCCGACACAATCATCTCGATGAATCCTGTTACTGTAATGCAGCGGCGTTGCCGGTGCTGCGATACCGGCTTTGACCTGCCGTTGCAGATGGGTTCGTCCCGGCCCGTAAATACCGCTGAAACGCACCACCGTAGCGGGAATGCCGCTGGTCAGCGCCAGTTGTTCGCTTGCCTGCAGTATGCGACCGCGCTCGCTGTCCGGCCGGACTGGTGACTGTTCATCGACCCAGTCGTGCTCATGCTGATGGTACACTCCGGTACTGCTGGTCAGAAACAGGTGGCGTGGCGGTTCGGGAAGGGCCGCCAGCACATGACGCAGCCCTTTGATATAAGTAGCTCGGTAGACTTCGAGGTCAGTACTGTTGGCAGCGGCGGTGTAAAACAGATAATCACAGGCGGGAAGGCCACGCAGAGCGGCTGGATCCGTCAGATCGGCGGCAATGCCATGGATGCCGTCGGGCAGCTGGTTTATAGTACGGCGAAGCCCGAACACCTGTGCCCCGGTGGCACTGAGTCTGAGCCCCAACCGGGTTCCGATATCGCCACAACCGGCGATCAGCACTCGTTGTTCCCGCATGTTAATCCCCTTTAGAGTTGGTTTTGTTCATCCTAACAGAGGTACGCCCTGATGACGCTGACGGAGCTTCGATACATTGTCACCCTGGCCCAGGAGCAGCATTTTGGCCATGCCGCCGAGCGCTGTTTTGTCAGTCAGCCGACATTATCGATTGCGGTCAAAAAGCTGGAAGAAGAGTTGGGAGTTGCCCTGTTTGAACGCAGCAAGAACGCGGTTCGAGTAACCCCGGTAGGTGAAAAGGTGGTACGCCAGGCGCAAACGGTTCTGGAACAGGCGGAGGCCGTGAAAGAGTTGGCGCGGGAAGGGCGTGACCAGTTGGCCAGTCCGCTGCGCATCGGTGCCATTTATACGATCGGCCCTTATCTGTTTCCGCAGCTGATTCCGCAGATTCAGCGGTTGGCGCCCAACATGCCACTGTATATCGAGGAAAATTTCACCGATAACCTGCGTACCAAGATCCGTAACGGCGAGCTGGATGCCATTATTATTGCGTTGCCGTTTCACGAAGCGGATGTGTTGACCCGTCCGTTGTATGACGAGCCCTTCATGATGGCCATGCCCAAGGGGCATGAGCTGGCGGCCCAGAGTGAAATCGACTCGCGCCAGATGAATGAGATTCGCATGTTGCTGCTGGGTGAGGGGCATTGTTTCCGTGACCAGGTACTGGAAGCCTGTCCGACCCTGAACCAGTCGTTCCATGACCAGCATACCGTTACCGAAGGCAGTTCTCTGGAAACCATTCGCATGATGGTGGCGTCAGGTCTGGGAACCAGTGTCTTGCCGCTCTCGGCGATTGATCAGCATCCTGCCAGCGATCTGATTGAAATTCGCCCTTTCAAACAGCCTCAGCCGATGCGTACGGTAGCGGTGGCCTGGCGTGCCAGCTTTCCGCGTCCCCGGGCCATTGATGTGCTGGTGGAAGCGATCAATCACTGCCAGATAAAGGCGGGGGGTGATGGCCAGCATTGAACAGGGGGCGATGCCGGGGGTTCCCGTCACCGAACTGAAAGGTGTGGGTACGGCTCTGGAGCTGAAGCTTGAGCGGCTGGGGGTCAGGACCATTCAGGACCTGATTCTGCACCTGCCGCTGCGCTACCAGGACCGGACGCGTGTGGTGCCGATTGGCGGCATCCGCCCCGGCCAGGAAGTGTTGGTTGATGTCACGCTGAAAGCAGCCGATGTGGTGCAGGGCCGGCGGCGCAGTTTGCTGTGTCGTGTTCAGGATGGCAGCGGTACCCTGACATTACGCTTTTTTCATTTCAATGCGGCGCAAAAGAACAGCCTGCGGCCGGGGCGGCGGCTGCTGTGTTTTGGCGAGGCCAGGCCGGGGCCGGCCGGTCTGGAAATGGTGCATCCCGAATACAAGCTGCTCAAGAGCGAAGCGGTGGCCGTTATGGATGATTGCCTTACCCCTCTGTACCCGCTGACCGAGGGCATGACCCAGAACCGTGTCCGCTCGCTGATAACATTGGCCATGGAATGGATGGGTCGAGAGGGGCTGAGCGAGCTGCTTCCCGAAACATGGCTAAGCCAATGGAAGTTGCCGGGTCTGACAGACTCTCTGCATTACCTGCATCATCCCCCCGTTGATGCCGATCAGACATTGCTGCTGGAAGGCAAACACCCGGCGCAGCGACGGTTGGCACTGGAGGAGTTGTTGGCGCATCACCTGTCGCTGCAGAAAATCCGCCAGCAGGTGCAGCAGCAGGGAGCACCGCCATTGAAGGCGAGTGGGCGCCTGAGCCGCCCTTTCCTGCAGGGACTGCCGTTTGAGCTGACCGCTGCCCAGCTGAGAGTGGCGAGGGAGGTTGCGCGTGACCTGCAAAAGCCGGTGCCGATGCTGCGTCTGGTACAGGGTGATGTGGGTTCCGGCAAAACCGTGGTAGCCGCATTGGCGGCCTTGCAGGCCGTGGAGAACGGACGCCAGGCGGCGGTAATGGCACCCACCGAAATTCTGGCTGAGCAGCACCATATCAATTTCCGTGGCTGGTTCGAACCGCTGGGGGTTCAGGTGGCCTGGCTGGCTGGCAAGGTGAAGGGCAAGGCCCGAGAGGCCCAGCTGGCGCTGATCCGCAGTGGCGAAGCGCAGGTCGTGGTTGGCACCCATGCCTTGTTTCAGGAGGATGTGGCGTTTTTCGATCTGGGGCTGGTCGTGATCGACGAGCAGCACCGTTTTGGCGTACATCAGCGGTTAAGCCTGAAAGAGAAAGGACGTAATGGCGAATCCGGCCCGCACCAGCTGATCATGACGGCCACACCGATTCCGCGCACTCTGACCATGAGCGCCTATGCCGACCTGGACTGTTCGATCATCGACGAACTTCCGCCGGGACGAACACCGGTACAGACGGTCGTTATTGCCGATTCCCGTCGCGATCAGGTCATTGAGCGTGTCAGTCAGGCGTGTGAACAGGGGCGGCAGGCCTATTGGGTATGCACGTTGATCGAGGAGTCTGAGGCACTGCAGTGCCAGGCGGCGGAAGTGGCAGCGGAAAGTCTTGGCGAGGCGTTGCCACAGTTGCGCATCGGACTGGTGCACGGGCGCATGAAGGCCGCGGAGAAGGCGGATATCATGGCCCGCTTCAAGGCGGCCGAGCTGGATTTGCTGGTGGCGACGACAGTGATCGAAGTCGGGGTCGATGTGCCCAATGCCAGCCTGATGATTATCGAAAACCCCGAGCGGTTGGGGCTGGCACAGTTGCACCAGTTGCGGGGCCGGGTCGGGCGCGGCAGTGTCGAAAGCTTTTGTGTGCTCATGTACCATGCGCCTCTTTCGAAACAGGGGCGCGAGCGGTTGGCGGTGATGCGCGAAACCACTGATGGCTTTCGGATCGCGGAAAAGGATCTGGAGCTGCGGGGGCCGGGTGAAGTGCTGGGTACTCGCCAGACCGGGATGATGCAGTTCCGTATTGCTGATCTGCAGCGTGATGCAGACCTGCTGCCCAAAATTCATCAGGTGGCGGCCAGTCTGCAGCAGTTGCCTGCCCTTAATGAAGCCCTGATCCGACGTTGGCTGGGCAATGGAGATATCTATGCACAGGTTTGATACTCGGCGTCAGCCGCCCACTCCGGCCCAGCTGGAGACTATCGCGCAGCAGATCGGACGTGAACCTCGGGGGATCGAGGCTGTGGCCTGCGCCACGGATACGGGGCTGCCGCTGGTCTTGCAGATGCGCACACTGGTCGCGGACCAGCCCTTCCCGACCCTGTATTGGCTGTGTTGCCGTGATCTGTGCCGTGTTATTGGCCGGATTGAAGACAGCGGTTGGGTCAAACAGATCGAGCAGGAACTGCAGAATGACGAGGCCTTGCGTGTCGCTTATCTGGATCAGCAGCGGCGTTATGTGGCGACGCGCTGGCGCTTGATGCGTGAGGAAGACCGGCGGAGGATTGAAGCGCTGGGCTTTACCGATCTGTTTGATCGCTACGGCATCGGTGGCATAGCCCAATGGGACAAGGTGCGTTGCCTGCACATGCAATACGCCCATTGGCTGGCTGAGGGGGATAACGTGATTGGGGAGCGCCTGGAACAGGAGTTTTCTCTGAGCCTGACGCCCATTCGGAGCTGAAAACGAAAACGGCGGCCTCTGGCCGCCGTTTGGTCCACTGTCGGTGGCTGAATCAGTTGCCGGTCAGCTTCTGATATTTCACCATCAACATATCTTCCGTTTCCACATGGTCCGGGTCCTTGGGAATGCAGTCGACCGGACACACTTCCACACACTGCGGCGTATCGTAGTGTCCGACACACTCGGTGCATTTGTTCGGATCAATTTCGTAAATTTCGTCTCCCGGAGCGATTGCCTCGTTGGGGCATTCCGGTTCACATACATCACAGTTGATGCATTCGTCAGTAATCATCAATGCCATGACTGGCTACCTCACTCTGACAGGTTCTTTATTTCTGGCTCAGGTGCTGCTTTAGTGCGTTGGCCACGGCAGGGTGTACAAACTGCTCCACATCGCCGCCCAGAGAAGCAATTTCCCGGATCAGCGTTGAGGAAATGAACGACAGGTGCTCGGCGGGAGTCAGAAACAGACTTTCTGCCTGGGGCGCCAGTTTGCGGTTCATATTGGCCAACTGAAACTCGAACTCGAAATCGGAAACGGCACGCAGGCCTCGCAGGATGATATTGGCGTTCTGCTCGCGGATCAGATCGGCCAGCAGGCAGTTGAAGCCGATAACCTCCACGTTCGGCAGGTGCGAGAGTGCTGTCCGGGCCAATTCGACCCGTTGCTCCAGCGGCAGCAGAGGCTGCTTTTTGGGGCTGGCCGCAACGGCAAGCACAACACGGTCAAACAGGCGGGCGGCGCGTCCGATCAGATCGGAGTGACCGTTGGTGATCGGGTCAAAGGTACCGGGGTAGATTGCCGTATTCATAGCGGTTCAGCTGACCTTGGTTCGGGCTAATGTGCAACACTGTTGAGCGGATGTTAGCCGAATTGAGCAGGTGGCACAAATAGATTAGAGGAATGGTAAGTATTATTTTGGTTATTAAAAAAACCATTATTATCCTTATAGGTTATATTTATTTGTGACAGATTGGTGACATTTTGGTTAAGGTTTAAGCTTGGCTATTGAGCTGCAGAAGCTGTCTCTCTATGGTCTGCTCCAAACATACCTTTGCCAATGTCATGACATGGAGGCCCCCGTCCGTATGGCTAGAAGAACGCCGGAAGAAGCCGCGCAAACACGGCAGAAATTGATTGAAACCGGTCTGCAGCTGTTCAGTTGTCAGGGCGTCGAAAACACGACGCTGAAACAGATCGCCCAGATGGCGGGCGTGACCCACGGGGCATTGTACTGGCATTTCAGAAATCGAGCTGATCTGTTGCTGCATATCCATCATTGTTATGAGTTGCCGTTCGAAGCTCAGTACCTGGAGCAGCGCCAGGGCGTGCAACAGGATGCCCTGGCGGCGTTGCGCCAGTACATCATGGGAGTCCTGAGCGGGTTTGAGCGCAACCCGGCAGCGGGCGCGGTTTATCGCGTATTCTATCTGGCCGCGACCCCGGTGGCCGATTTTGCCGAAGTCGAACCGGCGTTGGAGGACAATCGGGCGCTGTGGCTGGAGCAGCTGAGGTTTTTCCTGAAACAGGCGCGCAAGCAGAAGCAGTTACGCAAAAGCTGCACGCCTTCCTCTCTGGCTTTTACCCTGCAGGCGGCGCTTGGAGGCCTGCTATTCGAATGGCTGGTCTCCGCCGGCGGATTTGATTTGCGAGAAGAGGGCGGCACACTGGTGGATGTTTTACTGGCCGGGCTGCCGCATAAATAATCGATAGGTCACCTGTCCGGCCTGTTTCTCGCGATAGGGCTGCCAGTTGGCGGGCAGCTGATCCAGCTGCAGTCCGGTTTCGGTTTCCAGGTAGATCAACGCTTCGTCGGCGAGGAGTCGGTGCTGTTCCAACAGCGCACAGACCGGCCCTGCCATGCCCTTGTTGAACGGTGGGTCGATAAAGACCAGGTCGTAACGCACTTCTTCGTTTGTGGCTCTTTGCTCCAGCCAGGTTGGCACGGATTGCCCGATCAGTTCCGCATTCTGGGCCTTCAATGTATTCAGGTTGCTGCGCAGCTGGTTGATGACTTCCGGGGCCTGGTCCACAAAGGTGACGGATGCAGCACCGCGTGACAGGGCCTCCAGTCCCAGGGCGCCGCTGCCGCTGAACAGATCCAGGCACCGGGCACCAGGCAGATAGGCCTGTAGCCAATTAAACAGTGTTTCGCGCACTCGGTCAGGAGTCGGGCGCAGCCCTTCGATTGCCGGAAAGTCCAGCTTTCGCCCCCGCCACTCGCCGCCGATAATACGGACGCTGGATTGGGCAACGGGGGCTGCAGGGCGGCGGGAGCGGTGATTATTGCGGCGTGGCATTGCGGCGATCCTTAGGCGAAGCAGGCAGTGAAAGGGTGTGATAGTAATCAGACTCCAGTTGTTGCTGCAACCATTGCTGCAATTGAGGCAGGCTGATGGTTGGGAGGATGGCGGGCAGGTGTTCCAGAGTGTCGGCCGGCAACTGGTGCAGTGCCAACAGGTCCATCCAGGAGTGGAGCAGGTCCGGCTGGCTGATTGTGTCCAATACGCGGCGGCGAGCCAGATTGAGGTCGGAGAGAATCAGTTGTTCGGGGAGCCAGGTGGTCATTGAGGGCCAGTGATCACCCTGCAGGATGAGGGTTGCCAACCCCTGAGGAGGGGTCGCTTCCCAGACAAGGCTGTAACCGGCCTTGCTGGACTGCTGTGCCAAGCGCTGGGCCAGCGCTTGCTGAATGATTTCCTGGAGCAGAAGATCGAGGGCCAGTTGTTGCACCGAACCGGCCGCGGGCAATGGCCAGCGATACAGGTGGAAGGTGGCCGGAGCGGCTGGTGGTGGCAATGGCAGCGGCTGAAGCGATAAGGGGGGTGTAGTGACGTGCGGCTGTGAGGTGGTGTCAGTCGACAGTGTGAGGAATAGCCTCTTTGGACCGCTCAGGGTGAGTCGCCAGTGCTGTGGCTGTAGTCTGTCATGATAGGCAGCAGCGGGGTTCGGCATTCTGACATCGTTATCGGCACCCTGGGTCTTGAGCCAGGCTTCCGGGGTTTGACGGGCGATATACTGTTCTGCCTGAATGCGCTGTAGCAACACTGACCAGTCCAGTACGGGAGGTTGTTGCAGCTGTCGCAGCAGTCGGGTCAGTTCGGATGACGTTGGCGCTTGCAGGGTTCGGGCCTCGATCAGCCAGTAACCCGGTTGTTGGTGCAGCTTTGGCTGTATCAGCCAGGCCCCCTGTTGGCTGAGAGTGGCCAATTGCCGTTGCAAGGCTGCAAACAGCAGCCGTTGCTCCAGTTGCCGGTGGGGGCTGGATACCGGTGGGCTTGGCAGCAAGAGGTGCAGGCGGTAATGGTCGAGCTCCGGGCGCAGCTGCTGGTAGACACGGAAATCCTGATCGACGTGCCAGGCAGGAGGCGGTGTGTTGGGGCCGAGCAGCGAAAGCAGCAGAATGATGCCGGGCAGAAACAGGATCAGAAGACTGAGCTGTCGGCGGCTGAGAAATGGACGCGTCATCGGCGGAGGTCGGTCTGTTGTTGGTCGGGTTTGTCCGGACTTGCTCTGTGCTAAGATAGCCGCCCAGTTGGCTCTTGAATTTCAGCAGCCCCTGAGCGGGCTCTCTACAGCGGATATTACAGATTATGGACGCGCTCTACACCTGGATGACCGAACAGGGTCTTGATCCTGCCACTTTCCCTTACATGGCCGGCGCTTTGCTGATCGTACTGTTGCTGGTTGTTGTGCGTTTGAATCGCCGCAGCAGTCTCAAGGCCGAGCAGGCGCGTCTGCAGGCTGAAGCAGAACGTCAGGCTCAGGTCGCCGCCGAGCAGGCTGCTCGCGACGCGGAACATGCTGCCCGTCAGGCGGAAGAGGAAGTCCAGCGCCAGGCGGCGGAAGCGGCTGCTGAAGCGGAACGTCAGGCTCAGGTCGCCGCCGAGCAGGCTGCTCGCGACGCGGAACATGCTGCCCGTCAGGCGGAAGAGGAAGTCCAGCGCCAAGCGGCGGAAGCGGCTGCTGAAGCGGAACGTCAGGCTCAGGCCGCCGCCGAGCAGGCTGCTCGCGACGCGGAACATGCTGCCCGTCAGGCGGAAGAGGAAGCCCAGCGCCAAGCGGCGGAAGCGGCTGCTGAAGCGGAACGTCAGGCTCAGGCCGCCGCCGAGGCTGCAGAGGTCGAAAAGGAACCGAAAGGGGGCTTTTTTGCCCGTATCAAGACCGGTCTGAGTCGCACCAAGGCCAATCTGACCGAGCAGCTGGGTGATCTGTTCCTCGGGGCCAAGGAGATCGATGATGATCTGCTGGAAGAGATCGAAACGACCCTGCTGATGGCTGATGTCGGGGTGGATGCAACCACGACCATTATTGATCGCCTGACCGACAGGGTTGCACGCAAGCAGCTCAAGGATGCGGATGCACTGAAAGAGGCGTTGCAGCAGGAGCTGGCGGATCTGTTGGGCAGTGTCGAGCACCCGCTGCGATTGCCGGCGAAAAAACCGGCCGTGATTCTGATGGTGGGCGTAAACGGCGTGGGGAAAACCACGACTATCGGCAAACTGGCAAAACGTTTCCAGTCAGAGGGCAAGTCGGTGATGCTGGCTGCGGGGGATACCTTCCGTGCGGCGGCTGTCGAACAGCTGCAGGTCTGGGGCGAGCGCAACAAGGTGCCCGTGGTTGCCCAGCATACCGGAGCCGACTCCGCTTCTGTCATCTTTGATGCCTTGCAGTCGGCTCAGTCCAAGGGGGTGGATGTGCTGATTGCCGATACGGCGGGTCGTTTGCAGAACAAGGACAACCTGATGCAGGAATTGCAGAAGGTGGTGCGTGTCATGCAAAAACTGGATCCGGAAGCGCCACATGAGGTTATGTTGGTGCTGGATGCGGGCACCGGGCAAAACGCGATCAGCCAGGCGAAGGAATTCAAGGAGGCGGTGGGTGTCAGCGGTATCACCCTGACCAAGCTGGATGGCACCGCCAAGGGCGGCATCATTTTCGCCATCGCGAAGCAGTTTGATCTGCCGATTCGTTTTATCGGTGTGGGAGAGCAGGTGGATGACCTGCGTCCGTTTGAAGCCGATGAATTTGTCAAGGCTCTGTTTGACTGAGGTGATACATGGCGGCGATCCGGTTCAGTAATGTCTTCAAGCGCTATGCCAGCGGCCAGGATGCCCTGCTGGGAGTGGACTTCGAGCTTGCATCGGGAGAGATGGCATTTCTGACCGGTCACTCCGGGGCCGGGAAAAGCACCCTGCTGAAGCTGATCATGTTGATGGAGCGGCCCAGCCGAGGACAGGTGTGGGTCGGACAACAGGATCTGTCCAGCCTGCATCGCTCCCAGATTCCCTATCTGCGCCGTCAGATAGGTGTTGTGTTCCAGAATCACCAGCTGCTGTTTGATCGGTCGGTATTCGAAAATGTGGCGCTGCCGCTGCAGATCAGCGGTTATGATCCTGCTGATGCCGCTCGTCGCGCTCGGGCGGCGCTGGACAAGGTTGGGCTGCTGACACGGGAAAAGCATAACCCGGTTACGCTGTCGACCGGTGAGCAGCAGCGCGTCGGTATTGCGCGTGCCATTGTGCATAAGCCCAAGTTGCTGCTGGCCGATGAGCCGACCGGTAACCTGGACCCTCAACTGTCCGAGGATATCATGCGCCTGTTCGGCCAATTCAACAGCATTGGCACGACGGTACTGATTGCCAGCCACGACCTGTCGCTGATCAATCGCATGCGACATCGAATGCTGACATTGAAACACGGGAGGTTGGTAGCGGATGGCTAAGCCGGGACGCAAGGAACAGGCAACGGCGGTCGGCTCTCGTCCGATCGAAAAAAGTCCGGCGGCACCTCGCCGTGGCGCGCGGCAGCACCGGATACAGTTTGCCGACCGTCAGCGCAGCTGGCGCCGCCATCACCTGAGTGTGGCGCGAGAGGCATTATTGCGCCTGAAGCAGACACCGGTTGCTTCGCTGATGACGCTGGCCGTATTGGCCATCGCGCTGGCGCTTCCGGGCTTTCTGCTGGCGGCTCTGGGCAACCTGCAGGCACTGACGAGTGACTGGGACCCTCAGCCGCGCATTGCCTTGTATATGCAAACGGAGCTCGGCGATGATGCCATCGACAGTTTCAGTCGCCAGCTGATGCTGCGTGATGATTTGGCCTCGGTGGAGTTGATCAATCGTGAAAAGGGCCTGGAAGACTTTCGTCGGTACAGCGCGTTCGCCGATTTGCTGGAGCGCTTCGATGCCAACCCGCTACCCGCCGTGATCATGGTATTGCCCCACAATACGGACCCGCTGGCCATGCCGCTGGTTCGCAGTGAGTTGGCAGCACTGCCGGGCGTGGATGAAGCGCAGTTGGATATGGAATGGGTACAGCGGCTGGCAGCCGTCCTGGCTTTGGCTCAACGGGGCAGTTATGTACTGGGTGGCCTGCTGGCCTTGGCCGTATTGCTGGTTGTCGGCAACACCGTGCGGATGACGATCGAGAGTCGGCGTGACGAGATACTGGTCAGCAAACTGGTCGGTGCCACCGATGCCTGGGTACGTCGCCCCTTTCTGTATAGCGGCTTTTGGTTCGGTCTGATCGGCGGCCTGCTTGCATGGTTGCTGGTGCAGCTGGCACTGCTGTTACTGGCGACACCGGCACAGGCACTGGCGGACCTGTATCTGAATGACTTTCAGCTGCAGGGGCTGGGTATTCAGGGGTCTCTGATCATGCTGGCGGCGGCTACGCTGCTTGGCTTGTCAGGTTCCTGGCTGGCGGTGTCGCGGCACCTGCGCGAAATAGAACCGGGTGATGTCTAGCCTGCAGCGGGTGTCAGTATTTTGTAATACTTGCTCCGCAGACTGTTTCGCGTTAAGTTTTTCTGTCCGTGAACGCGCACCTGCGACCGCATTGAACTTTTACCCTGTTCAGGCGTCAGAAGCAGCGAGTTTTGACGGTATATCATTTACGTGAACCAAGAGTTTTGCGAGGTCATTCCTGAATGGGCACAAGCTTGCAAGTTATTGAACAGTTGTCACCGGGCCGCAATGTCGATGCCTATGTTCAGACTGTGAGTGCCATTCCGATTCTGTCCGTAGAGGAAGAGCGGGAGCTGGCTGAACGCCTGCACTATCAGAGCGATCTTGAAGCTGCTCGACAGCTGGTCATGTCGCACCTGCGATTCGTGGTACATATTGCCCGCAGCTATTCCGGTTATGGCCTGCCTCTGGGCGACCTGATTCAGGAAGGCAATGTTGGCCTGATGAAAGCGGTTAAACGCTTCGACCCGACCATGGGAGTCCGTCTGGTATCCTTTGCCGTGCACTGGATCAAGGCTGAAATGCATGAATTCATCCTGCGCAATTGGCGGATCGTCAAAATCGCCACGACCAAGGCCCAGCGCAAGCTGTTTTTCAACCTGCGTTCGCAGAAGAAGCGCCTGAGCTGGATGACCAACGAGGAAGTAGCTGCCGTTGCCGAAGACCTGGGCGTGGATGCCAAGGTGGTGCGCCAAATGGAGGGCCGCCTGGCCTCCACTGATACCGCCTTTGATGCACCGGCCGGCGAGGATGACGAAAGCACCTACCTGTCGCCGTCGGCCTACCTGGAAGATCACTCGGCCGACCCGGCGCAGCAGCTGGAAGAGGCCAACTGGGAAGAAGATTCTCAGCGTCGCCTGTTCAGTGCCATGGGCATGCTGGATGAGCGCAGCCGCAACATACTGGCGCGGCGCTGGCTGGCTGAAGAGAAAGCCACCCTGCACGAATTGGCGGCGGAATACAGCGTATCGGCCGAACGTATTCGCCAGCTGGAAAAAAACGCGATGAAGAAAATTCGCGGAGCCATGCTGGAAGCCTGAAGCCTCGTGTTGATGAAAGGATAAAGCCGCCGTTGTGCGGCTTTTTTCATTTCGGGCACCGGCTGCAAACCCGTTATAATGCAACCTTGGAGAACCAATGTCCGCTCGTATTACACTGGTAATGGCCGCTCTGCTGGGCGCTTTGGCCGTTGCGTTGGGGGCTTTTGCAGCCCATGGCCTCAAGTCGGTCCTCAGTATTCGCATGCTGGAAGTCTTCCAGACCGGGGTACAATATCAATTCTGGCATGTGGGAGCGCTGTTGGTGACCGGCTTGCTGCAGCGGCAGCGGAACAGTCTGGGGCTGAAAATTTGCGGCTGGGCGTTCTTGGGCGGTATCGTCTGCTTCAGCGGCAGCCTGTATGTGCTGGCCCTGAGTGGTATACATTGGTTGGGAGCGGTGACGCCTCTGGGAGGCACCGCATTCATCATCGGCTGGCTGGGGCTGGCCGTATCGATCTTTCAACAGGATAAACAGCATGCAGATTCAGGTGAACGGTGAGTCTCTGGAGGTTGGCGAGCAGATAACGCTGGCCGAGCTGGTCGAGCAGCTCGAACTGACCGGCAAGCGGATCGCGATTGAGTTGAATCTGGAGATTATTCCGCGCAGTGAGCACGCTGGGACGCGCTTGAACGGCGGCGATCAGGTCGAAATCGTGCACGCTATTGGTGGTGGCTGACAGCAAGAGTCAGGGCGCCATTACAACCATTTTCATATCAGGGTACAGATTGATGTCAGAGCTAGAGAACACCGACCCGCTGGTTATTGCCGGACAGACTTTTACTTCACGCTTGCTGGTCGGGACCGGCAAGTATAAGGATATGGCTGAAACCGGAGCCGCAATAGCGGCCAGTGGTGCTGAAATTGTCACCATGGCCGTGCGTCGCACCAATATAGGTCAGAATCCGGACGAGCCCAACCTGCTGGACGTTGTCAGCCCCGACCGCTACACCCTGCTGCCGAATACGGCCGGTTGTTATGACGCCGCCGACGCCGTGCGGACCTGCCGTCTGGCCCGAGAGCTGCTGGATGGCCATGATCTGGTCAAACTGGAAGTGCTGGGCGATCAGAAGACCCTGTATCCCAACATCATCGAGACGGTCAAGGCGGCGGAAGTTCTGGTGCGAGACGGCTTCAAGGTCATGGTGTATACCAATGACGACCCCATTGTCGCCAAGCAGCTGGAAGAGATCGGCTGTGTGGCCGTGATGCCGCTGGGATCGCTGATTGGTTCGGGGTTGGGCATTCAAAACCCGCACAATATCCGTCTGATCATGGAAGAAGCCAAGGTGCCGATTCTGGTGGATGCCGGCATCGGAACGCCCTCTGAAGCGGCGATGGCGATGGAGATGGGCTGTGCCGGCGTACTGGTTAACTCGGCTATTGCCGGTGCGCAAGATCCGGTATTGATGGCTCGGGCAATGCAGAAGGCCGTCCAGGCGGGGCGTGAAGCTCATCTGGCTGTACGTATGCCGCGCAAGGCCTATGCCAGTGCGTCCTCGCCGCTGGACGGCCTCATCAACGGCCGCTAAACGCAACTTCGGGGCTTGGACAAGTCTCGCTGACAGACAGAGTAATAATGACTGACGAACAAAAACCGATTCGCCGAATCCGCAGCTTTGTAGTACGTGCCGGCCGCATGACCGAAGGTCAGCAGCGTGCCATGGACGAGAACTGGCCGACCTATGGTCTCGAGCTGCAGGATGGCATGCTCGACCTGGTTGCAACCTTTGGTCGTGAAGCTCCGGTGGTGGTGGAAATTGGCTTTGGCATGGGCGACTCACTGCTCGAGATGGCTCGGCGCGCACCCGAGAAAGATTTTATTGGCATTGAAGTACACCCGCCGGGTGTGGGCCGCTTGCTGTCACGGGCCGCCGAAGCGGGGGTGACGAATCTTCGTGTCTATTGTGACGATGCCGTTGAAGTGCTGAATCAGTGTATCCCGGATGCCAGCCTGGAAACCGTACAGCTGTTCTTCCCTGATCCCTGGCATAAGAAGCGTCACAATAAGCGCCGTATCGTACAGCCTGAATTCGCGCAGAAAATTCGTGGCAAGTTGAAGGTCGGCGGCTGCTTTCACATGGCGACGGACTGGGAGCACTATGCCGAGCACATGATGGAAGTCATGTCGGCCGCTGACGGGTATCGAAATCAGGCAGGTGCTGGGGAGTATTCGCCCCAGCCCGAATGGCGTCCGGTCACCAAATTCCAGCAGCGCGGTGAGCGCCTGGGGCATGGTGTCTGGGATTTGATGTTTGAACGTACCGACTAGCGGGAGCAAAGTGTGATGACGGAAACTCTGGCGATTACGCAGCAGACCCTGAACTACCGTGCAGCACTGAAAGCGATTGCCGCTGCCAGTGAGCAGGCCGAGCACCTGGGGGTGCAGGTCAGCATCGCGATCGTGGGGCGGGGTGGGCATCCACTGGTACAGCTGAGCCTGAACGAGGCACCGCCACAAACGGCGGCGCTGGCGTTGCGCAAGGCACGCACGGCTGCGGGCTTCAAGGTCCCCAGCAACTTCTTCCGCGACAAAAGCGGAGATGACGTTCATCTGCTGGCGGCGCTGGATACCCATCCTGATCTGTTGATGCTGGGTGGCGGGTTACCGTTACGACTGGCAGGGGAATGCATCGGTGCCATAGGCGTATCCGGTGCCTCTCAGGAGCAGGATATCGCCTGTGCCAGGGCCGCGCTGGCGGCGTTGGGTATTACGTCAGACTGAACATCCTGTCAGGGGGCTGCCAAGCCCCCTTTTTTGTGGTGGCGGGAGATCATTAGCCGCGATCACCCGGCCGGCCATGCCCTTCGCGTGCGTGGCGGCGGTGCTGCTTGCGTTCCTGCATCTGACTCAGCTTTTGCTCCTGTTCCGGCGTCAGGATGGCATAGAGAGAAGCCTTGAAGTCGGCCCTGTCCTGAATACGCTCCGCCAGTTGCTGTTGCATCGCGCTGATGTGCCGCTGGACCTGCTGCTGATAGTCGGTTGCGTTCGGGTCCAGACCGGCCAAAGCCGCTCGCGGTGAAGGTGCCGGGCCAGCCTTGAGGCGTTCGGCCCGGTCCGCAAACAGGGCTTTTACTGAGGCTTGTTGAGCCTCGTCCAGCTCCAGATAGCGAGTCATTCGTTCCCCCCGCTGGCCGGCTCGGTCAGCCGAGTTGCAGTCGCCCTTTGCCCCCGGCCCTGCGTAGGCCAGGGTGCTGCCGCCTGCAACCAGACACAGTGCCAGAGCGGATACGGTCGTTTTACGTGCGTGCATCGGATGGTCCTCCTGTATTGATATGCAGGCCAGTATGGGTGAAGCCGGCGCAAAGTTGTGTACGCAGGGGGTAAAGTTAGGTAAAGCCCGGGTCGGTCGAAAAAGAGCCGGGCTAGAATGGTGCCAGGAGGGCATGAGAATGCAGAGCAAAACACTGTTACTGGTCGATGATGACCGTGAACTTTGCGCCATGCTGGCGGAGTACTTGAGTCATGAGGGCTACCGGGTTGAGAGCGTTCACTCAGGTGAAACGGCATTACAGGCGCTGACGCGGCAGCGGCCGGACCTGATGGTGCTCGACATCATGATGCCGGGCATGACCGGGCTGGAATTGATGCAGCAGCTGCGTCCACTCAGCGATGTGCCGGTACTGATGTTGACGGGACGCGGGGAGGCGATCGATCGCATTTTGGGACTGGAAATGGGAGCCGATGACTATCTGTCCAAACCCTGTCATCCACGGGAACTGTCGGCCCGTGTGAAAGCCATTTTGCGCCGCTGCGAGACAGGCAGTAGCGCTGTGGCCGAGGAGATGGACGGTCGTTTCCCGAGTCGTTTGCTGGTGCTGGAAGAGCTGACCCTGGACCCGGGACAGAGGGAAGCCGTTTTTGCCGGTCAGCCGCTGCATCTGACCAGTGCCGAGTTCAACGTACTGGCCTATCTGATGCAGTATGCCGGTCGCGTGCTGAGCAAGGCCGAGCTGACACGTTGGGTGTTGCACCGCGAACTGGGGGCTTATGACCGTGCCATTGACGTGCATGTCAGTCGGGTACGACAGAAGCTGGCGGCGGTGGCCGGAGAGCAGTGCGAGCTGATCAAGACCGTGCGCGGACAGGGTTACCAGTTCGTTAGGAGCCCGGTATGAGGTGGTTCCAGCGTCTGTTTTGGAAGATGTTTCTGGTGATCTGGGTGGTCAGCCTGGTTGGCATGGGCAGTGTCTTTCTGCTGCTGAGCAGCCATTATGATCAGACCCATCGCCTGGAGCTGCTGGAAGCGCGGGCCAAGGGGCAGGCACTGTTGATGCTGGAGCGTTTCGAGGAAGGAGCGCCGGACTGGTACAAGCAGTCGGGGCGGCGTCATGCTTCCTCCCTCTGGTTGTATGATGCCCGAACACAGGCCTCGTTGATGCCCTGGTTGCCGGAGCCGACGCGCAAGACACTGCAGCTGGAGCTGACGACCGGCAGCGGCCGGGCGTACCATGCCCGTGTGGCACTGCCGCGTGATGTTTTCTTCGTGAATCGTCTGCTGGGGCGGCTGTTTTCACTGCAAATGGTGTTGATTCTGCTGGTGTCGGGACTGGCCGGACTGGTGCTGGGTGCTCTGGTGGTGCGACCGATACGGCGCCTGCGGGACCACGTGCGCGATCTGCACCAGGCGCAGGACATGAGCCTCAGGGCGGATGAGGGGCTGAGTCGTCGCCGGGACGAAATTGGCGACCTGACCCGAGAGTTCGATCGCATGGTGGCATCGGTTGAGCAGACCCTGCTGGCTCAGCAGCGGCTGTTGCAGGATGTATCCCATGAACTGCGGGCACCGCTGGCACGGCTGCAGGCAGCGGCGGGCCTGATCGAGCAGCGGCTGGGGGATGGCGAGCCGCTGATGGACAGGATCAACCGGGAGTGCGAGCGTCTGGATACGCTGATCAGTGAAATTCTCAGTTTCAGTCGCCAGCAGAGAGACGGCCTGGATCATGAATTCTCACTGCATGCGCTATGTCGAGAGCTGGAAGGAGATGTCGAACTGCGCCAGCCGCAACGCCCCTTCACGCTGGAGCTGCCGACCCAGGAAATCCTGTATCGGGGGGGGCGCGAGCTGCTGCGCCGGGCGCTGCAGAACGGTATTGAAAATATCCTCCGCCACACCCCGGAGGCAACGGCTGCGGGGCTGGTGGTCCGGTTGCTGGAAGATGGCCGTGTGGAGCTGTGCCTGTTTGACACGGGGCCGGGTGTTGCCCCGGACGTATTGCCGCGTTTATTCGAGCCTTTTGTGCGGGATGAGAACGGCAGTGGTGAGGGGTTCGGGTTGGGCATGAGTATCGCCCGTCGCGCCATTGAGCAGCTGGGAGGCGATATCAGCGCGTCCAACCGGCCTGAAGGGGGCCTGGTACTTAGAGTCTTGTTGCCGTCGGCAAGCTGACCAGACGTACGGCATCACCGCTGCCAACCTCCAGTGCCGCCGCTTGGTCGGGAGTCAGACGAACACGCTGCAGAGTCGGCTGCAGTCTGGTCTGGATGCAGCGGAAGTCATGGCTGCCGGTATTGCTGACCAGATAGAGGCGGCTCGTATCCGGGGCTGGTGTGCTGTCGATGACCACTTCGGCGCGGCGGCTGCGACGAATGGCGTCGACCTCGTCCGGGTGAGCGGCCAGTGTGGGGCCGGCATCGAAAATATCGACATAGTTTTCGAAGCGAAAGCCCTGCGCCCTGAGCAGTCGGCAGGCGGGCTCGGTGTTGGGATGAACCTGTCCGATAATGGCCTGTGCCTCCGGGGGCAGCAGGTGTATATAAATGGGATGCTTGGGCATGAGTTCGGCGATGACCACCTTGTTGCCGGACCCGGTCAGGAAGTCGGCCTGTTGATAGTGCATGGAGAAAAAATGTTGCCCCAGGCCCTCCCAAAAGGGGTTGCTGTCATGCTGATCGGTAAAGCCTCGCATCTCGGCGATGATCCGATCCGCAAAGCGCTGCCGGTGTTCGGCCATGAACAGAAAACGTGCGCGCGAGAGCAGACCCCCGCCCCCGCTGCCACGGTAGGCCGGGCGCAGGTAGAGCGAACACAGTTCGCTGCTGCCGGTGTAGTCGTTACACAGGTAGAGGGTGCGAAATTCATTGTAAATACCCAACTGATGAGAGGCATGTACAATGGTACCGATATGGTAGTGGTACCAGGGCGAATCCAGCCCCACCGCTGAGGTGATGCCGCACGTGCCTAGTACTTCGCCGCTGTCGGTTTCTTCCAGTACGAACAGATAGGTGACGGAGGAGGGACCTGTGGCGGCCTGGGCCAGATGGCTGATCGACTGCTCGATCTTGTTCTCAAGCAGGGCTTCGTCGTTGGGGAGCGAGGTAAAACCGGTACCTGACTCAATGGCGATCATTTTGAGCAGATCGCTGTCAGAGGGAGTGATCGGACGTACGCGCAGCATGTCATCAGCCTCCAGTACAAGGAACCATTCAGCTTAGAGTATAGGCGGTTGCGGTATAATGACAGGCGTTAAGGCGCAAGGGTATGATTTGCCAGAGATTGTCACCGAGGATGAAATGATGCACAAGCAATGGGTCAGTGTGTTGTTGCGCACCTTGATGGTGCTGACGCTTGGGGCTGCCGCCAGTGGCTGCAGTACCATTGAAGGCGCAGGCAAGGATATCGAGAAGGCGGGCGAGGCGATTCGGGACGCGGCGCGCAGCGCCAGCCACTGAGGGCATACGGGCCCGGCCCGGACAGACACGGGCCGGGTATTCGTCAGAGGGCGTCGGGGCCGGTTTCGCCGGTACGAATACGGATGACCTGCTCCAGAGAGGTCACGAATATCTTGCCGTCACCGATCTTGCCGGTATTGGCTGTTTTGCTGATCGCCTCAATGACCTGCTCCAACATATCATCATCAATGGCGACCTCGATTTTCACCTTGGGGAGAAAATCGACCACGTATTCCGCGCCACGGTAGAGTTCGGTATGGCCTTTCTGACGCCCGAAGCCTTTGACTTCCGTAACGGTCACGCCCTGAATCCCGATATCGGACAGAGCTTCACGAACGTCATCCAGCTTGAACGGCTTGATAACCGCGGAGACGAGTTTCATCATTCAAGTCCTCATAGATCTGTGGCTGTCCTGCTTCGCTCCAGCCGGAAGATCGGCGGAGAAACCATGAGCGCCAGTATACCCATAATCAAAAGGCTGCGCATAATCTGCGCAGCCTGAAAGTGGTGCAGAGGTCTGGAATTATTTCTTGCCGCCGGTGAATTCGGGATAGGCCTCCATCCCGCATTCGGCCAGGTCGACTCCCTCGTATTCCTCTTCCTCGCTGACACGGACACCCATGGTCGCCTTGAGCAGCAGCCAGACCAGCAGACTGCTGACGAAAACCCAGCCGGAGATACTGATGATGCCCAGCAGCTGAGCGCCCAGCGTGGCGTCGGCATTGCTCAGCGGGACCGCCAGCAGTCCCCAGATACCGGCAACGCCATGAACCGAAATGGCACCTACGGGGTCGTCAATGCGCAGCTTGTCCAGGGACACAATGGCCAGTACCACCAGTACACCGCCAACGGCGCCGATCAGGGTCGATGCCTCGGCGCTGGGCGACAGCGGGTCGGCCGTGATCGCGACCAGTCCCGCCAGGGCGCCGTTCAAGGCCATGGTCAGGTCAGCCTTGCGGAACCAGAGGCGTGCGGTGATCAGGGCGGCGATGACACCACCGGCAGCGGCAGCATTGGTATTGACGAATACCTGAGCGACCGCGTTGGCTTCGCCGACATCGGACAGCTTCAGCTCCGAGCCGCCGTTGAAACCGAACCAGCCCAGCCAGAGAATAAAAGTACCCAGAGTGGCCAGCGGCAGGTTGGCACCGGGGATGGCATTGATTTCACCGTGCTTGCCGTATTTTCCCTTACGGGCTCCCAGCACCAGTACCCCGGCCAGAGCGGCGGACGCGCCAGCCAGGTGGACAATACCGGAACCGGCAAAATCGGAGAAACCGGCCACGCTCAGGAAGCCGCCGCCCCAGGTCCAGTAGCCCTCAACCGGGTAGATGAAGCCGGTCATGACGATGGCAAAGGTCAGGAAGGCCCAGAGCTTCATGCGCTCGGCTACGGCACCGGACACGATGGACATGGCGGTGGCAACAAAGACGACCTGGAAGAAGAAATCCGAGCGGGCCGAATAATAGGGGGTATCCTCGCCACCGGCCAGTACGGTTTCCAGCGAATGCTCATCACCGATCAGGCCGCCCAGACTGGGCACCACGCCACCGGCTTCCGAACTGTACATGATGGCATAGCCGCACAGCAGGTACAGCGTGCAGGCAATGGCATACAGGGCGATGTTCTTGGTCAGAATTTCAGTCGTGTTCTTGGCGCGTACCAGGCCCGCTTCCAGCATGGCAAAACCGGCCGCCATCCACATCACCAGGGCTCCGCACACGAGGAAATAGAAGGTGTCGACCGCGTATTTGAGCTGGGTCAGGTCCCCGGCCGTTGAATTCAGCAGTGTGTCCATTGTTGGGTCCTCCAGAGATGGATGAAATCGGAATCAGAGTGCGTCCAGACCGGTTTCGCCGGTACGAATGCGGATCGACTGTTCCAGCGGGGTGACAAAAATCTTGCCGTCCCCGATTTTGCCGGTGTGGGCTGCCGTGGTAATGGCGTCCAGCACCTGATCGACGATGTCATCGGCCACGGCCGCATCGATGCGGACCTTGGGCAGGAAATCCACGATGTATTCGGCACCGCGATAGAGTTCGGTATGGCCCTTCTGGCGGCCAAAGCCTTTGACTTCGGTAACCGTGATGCCCTGTACTCCGATGTCGGACAGGGCTTCACGGACGTCATCGAGTTTGAATGGCTTGATGATCGCAGAGATCAGTTTCATGGCATCGGTCCTCTGATTGGATACGAGTGGTGGCGTCGCTGTGGACAGCCGTTCCATGCCCGGATATTTGCGAAGGCCGTGCCAAATTTGAATTCTTCAATAAAAACAACAGGTTGAATTTTTCAGGTGGCGGGAGCGGTGGAATACGCGGCGAGATATTGCACGATTTTGGTGCATGCCCTGAAAGTGTGCATGGTTTTGGATCTGACCTGATCGGCCGTTCTGGTTTATAGTGCAGGCTGAGAATACTCTAACCGTGGAGACCCGGATGATTCACCAGAAACTGATCGACAGCCTGTCCAGCCAATTCAGCCAGCTGTTGAGCCATCGTCCCGAAATGCCTGGGCAGCAAGAGTTGCAGGGGCAGATTCGCACCATGCTGCAGAGCAGCTTTGCCCGCCTGGATTTGGTCACGCGGGATGAGTTTGATGCCCAAAAAGCCGTTCTGCTGCGGACGCGAGAGCGCCTGGAGCTACTGGAAGCCCGGCTGGCGGCGTTGGAGTCCGACAGTGAGTCTGGCTTCGAGGGTTCGGCACAGGACTCCGCCACCCGCGACTGATCCTTTTTCCTACATTTGAGCCAAGGATGGCCCCATGTCACTTGCCGTTATTCATACCCGGGCGCAGCTCGGGATAGAGGCGCCGCCGGTTGCGGTGGAAATCCACTTGTCCGGAGGCCTGCCCTCCATGTCGATCGTCGGCTTGCCGGAAACTGCCGTCAAGGAGAGCCGGGAACGTGTACGCAGCGCGTTGATCACGGCCGGTTTCGAGTTTCCGCAGCGGCGTGTCACCATTAACCTGGCTCCGGCGGATCTGCCCAAGGATGGCGGTCGTTATGACCTGGCCATTGCGATAGGTATTCTGGCAGCGTCGGGACAACTCAAGGGCTGGAAGGCTTGTCCGTCGGTTGAAATGATCGGTGAGCTGGCGCTGTCCGGTGATATCCGTCCGGTGCGGGGCATTCTGCCGGCGGCGGTTGCGGCGGGAAAAGTGGCACGAGCCCTGATTGTGGCCCGAGACAATGCCGCCGAGGCGGCGATGGCGGAAGGCACCGAGGTGTTTGCAGCCGCACATCTGCTGGAACTGGTGGCGCATTTGACACGCCGGCAGGTTCTGTCGGCGGTTGTATCGGCCGATCAGGCCGAGGTTGAACACCAGGTGCCCGACATGGCAGACGTCAAGGGGCAGTTGCAGGCGCGGCGGGCGCTGGAGGTTGCGGCGGCCGGCGGGCACAATCTGCTTTTTTCCGGGCCGCCGGGCAGTGGCAAAAGCATGCTGGCCTCCCGGCTGCCGGGACTCTTGCCGCCGTTGGCCGTGGATCAGCGCCTGGAAGCCGCTGCGATTGCCTCGGTTGCCGGTCAGAGCGTGACACCGGCCTGTGCCGGCATTCGTCCGTTTCGCAATCCGCATCATACGGCGTCGGCCATTGCACTGGTGGGCGGTGGCAGCCATCCGCGACCGGGTGAAATCTCGCTGGCACATCAGGGTGTGCTGTTTCTGGATGAGCTGCCGGAATTTCCTCGTCGGGTCCTGGAAGTCTTGCGTGAACCGCTGGAGACCGGTGAAATACTGATTTCGCGCGCAGCACGACAAACCCGCTACCCGGCTCGTTTCCAGCTGGTTGCAGCGATGAACCCCTGCCCCTGCGGCTATCATGATGACGGCACGGACCGGTGTATCTGCACACCGGATCAGATTCGGCGCTATCAGATGAAGATCTCGGGCCCACTTCTGGACCGGATCGATCTGCAGTTGCAGGTACCGGCCCTGCCAGCAGAAACACTGCTGCAATCCGGCCGATCGGGCGAATCCAGTGCGGTTGTACGAGCTCGAGTGGTCGCGGCGCTGGAACGGCAGCTGCAGCGTCAGGGCAAAATGAACCGGGAACTGTCGGGACCCGAGCTGGAGCGGGTCTGTGCGCTGGATGCGGCGACCGAGGCTTTGCTGGTACGGGTCATGCAGCAGAGCCAATTGTCGGCCCGAGCCTGTCATCGGCTGTTGCGGGTGGCACGTACGCTGGCAGATCTGGCCGGGCTCGCGCAGGTGAGGCGTGAACAGTTGCTGGAAGCGCTGGCATTCAGAGGGCTTGCTGTCGGTGGCTGGTGCTGAGCAAATTGAGGAACGGCGTCAGGGCAACGGGTCGACTGAAAAAATAGCCCTGTGCCTGATCGCAATCCTGACGCATCAGGAAGTCCAGTTGGGCACGGGTTTCCACGCCTTCGGCGATCACCTGCTTGTTGAGGTTGTGGGCCAGGCTGATGATGGCACGTACGATTTCTTCATTGTCCGAGTTGCCGGGGATACCGTCGAGGAAGGACTTGTCGATTTTCAGCGTGGCAATGGGCAGTTTCTGTAGCAGGCTGAACGAGGAATAGCCAGTGCCGAAATCGTCCAGGGAGAACTCGACGCCCTGGTCACTAAGCTGGCTGACTGTTGAGCACAGATGTTTCTCATCGTGGTACAGGGCGGTTTCCGTCAGCTCGAATTCCAGATTCCGAGCATCCATGTGCTGTTGCTGCATCAGCCGTTCGATGGTGGGAGCCAGTTGGCGATCCTGAAATTGCCGAAACGACAGGTTGATACCGATGCGGCCTTCCAGCCCGGCCGCCTGCATGGAGGGCAGGGCAGCCCCGACCTCCTGCAGGACCCAGTAGCCCAGCGGCACGATCAATCCCGAGCTTTCACAGGCAGGAATGAAGTGGTCGGGCGACAGCAGACCGCGTTTGGGGTGATGCCAGCGAGTGAGCGCTTCGGCACCACAGAAGGTGCCTGTACGCAGGTTGATACGCGGTTGATAGTAGAGTTCAAACTCCTGGTGTTGCAGTGCGCGCCAGAGTGCGGGGTCATAGCCCGGTTCTACAGTGGGATTGTACGCTGGTGTGACCGTGTGGGGCTGCAACAGTTGGCAGCAGTAGCGCAGCGCTCGGTGTGCAGTTTCAGGTGTACTGGTAGGCAGGTGCAGGTGATCATTCCAGGGATCGGCCAGCAGGGGCTGCCAGTCCGGAGCCCGGGGTGAGCGGTGCAGCACGATGACCGGGAGCGGGTTGCGGTGACGGCGCAGCTGTTGCAAGGCTTCGGGTGTTTGGTCGGGAGTACTTGGCTCCAGCAGAACAATGGGAGTGTGTGGCTGCTGCAGGATCGGCAGGGCAGCTTCGATCGAGTGGTATCGGCATAGCCGGTCCGCCCACTCTGCGGGCAGCCAGTCCCGCCAGCAAGTCTCCAGAGAAACCGAATGACTGATCAGAATCAGCGCTGGTCGAAGGGGCGAAGAGTCTGTGGGTGTGGTACGGACCGGCATGCTGGTGCTTCCCCGTCGGGCTGGCATAAATCCCGCGTGGCGGGCACTGAATTTCATGAGGGGGCCATGTCATAATAGGCGACGGTGTATGATCGCCCGGGCGAGATTAGCACGGTTTCAGGGTGTCCAGAAACCGGGTGCGGCAATCGCAGGTCGCAGCTCCGAAGATTCGGCTTCAGAGCGGCTGGATGTCCTGTATAGTCGGCCGTTGTTTGACCAGGTTTAATGTTTTCTTGAGGTGTCATGAGCAAACTCAATCCCCGCCAGCGTGAAGCGGTGCACTATATCGGCGGTCCCTTGCTGGTACTGGCCGGGGCCGGTTCGGGCAAGACCAGCGTTATTACGCGCAAAATTGCCTGGATGGTACGTGAAGCCGGATTCGAAGCGCGGCGGATTGCGGCGGTGACTTTCACCAACAAGGCGGCGCGTGAAATGAAGGAACGTGTCGGCCAGTTGCTCAGCGGGCAGGAGAGCCGCGGTCTGACCGTTTCGACCTTCCATACCCTGGGGTTGTCGATCATTCGTCGAGAGCGCAAGCATCTGGGGCTGAAAACGGGGTTCTCGCTGTTTGATGATCAGGACACCAAGGCGTTGTTGCGAGACCTGATGCTGCAGAACGACGAAGATGCCGACAAGGTCAACGATATTCAACACCATATATCCAACTGGAAAAACGATATGGTGACGCCTGATCAGGCGCTGGCAGGTGCCGAGCTGCCCGAAGATATTCTGGCGGCCCGGGTCTATGACGCGTACAACAGCCACCTGAGGGCCTATAACGCGGTCGATTTCGATGACTTGATTCTGCTGCCTGTGCAGTTGTTTCAGGAGGCCCCGGATGTGTTGGAACGCTGGCAGCGTCGCATCCAGTATCTGCTGGTGGACGAGTATCAGGATACCAACCTGTCGCAATATCGGCTGGTGCGCCAGTTGGTGGGGCACCGTGGCGGTCTGACGGTGGTCGGGGACGATGATCAGTCGATCTATGCCTGGCGTGGTGCCCGACCGGAAAACCTGGCGCAGTTGCAGGTTGATTTCCCCAGTCTCAAGGTCGTCAAGCTGGAACAGAACTACCGTTCCACCAGTCGCATCCTCAAGGCAGCCAATACCTTGATTGCCAATAATCCGCACGTATTCGAGAAGACGCTCTGGAGTGAAATGGGTTACGGTGAGCCGCTGCGCGTCATTCATGCGCGCAATGATGATGCCGAAGCCGAGCGGGTCGCGACCGAGATCCTGGATCGTCACCTGCGGCAGCGGATCGCCTTTCGCGATTTTGCCATTCTGTACCGCGGCAACCACCAGGCGCGCCTGGTGGAGATGAAACTGCAGAGTTACCAGATTCCCTACAAACTCAGTGGCGGAACCTCCTTTTTTGCGCGAGCCGAGATCAAGGATCTGATGAGTTACCTGAAGGTGCTGATCAATCGAGACGATGACAACGCCTTCCTGCGTATTATCAACCTGCCGCGTCGAGAGATCGGGCCCAGTACCCTGCACCGTTTGGGCGAGTATGCGTCCGGGCGCGAAATCAGCCTGTTCCAAGCCTGTGGCGAGTTGGGGCTGGAGCAGGTTCTGCCTGCACAGGGAGTGGACCGGCTGCGCCGTTTCTGTGCCATGATCGACCGTCTCTATACACGTTGCCGCGACGGCGATCCTATTGCGGCCATTCATGAGCTGATTGACGACATCGATTATTCCGGCTGGATTCGTCAGAACGCGTCCAGCGAGGTGGTGGCTGAAAAGCGCATGCAGAATGTCTACTTTCTGATCGAATCGCTGCAGTCCACTCTGGCGCGTCTGCAGGAAGAAGACGAGGGGGCCGGGATCGAGGATGCTATCGCCCGCCTGGTCCTGCTCGACATGCTGAATCGACAGGACGAGGATGATGACGCCGACCGGGTTCAGTTGATGACCCTGCATGCCTCCAAGGGGCTGGAATTTCCTCATGTCTTTCTGCTGGGGATGGAGGAGGAGCTGCTGCCGCATCGTAACAGCATCGAAATGGATACCATTGAGGAAGAGCGTCGGCTGGCTTATGTGGGCATTACCCGAGCAAAGGAAACCCTGACCATGGTACTGGCCAAGCAGCGTCGCCAGTTTGGTGAATGGCAGGAGTGTACGCCAAGCCGTTTTCTGGACGAGTTGCCGGCGGAAGATGTCGAGCATGAAGGCCGGGGGGAAGCCCGACCGGAGCAGAACCGTGCCCGTGGCCGGGCAACGCTGAACAGTCTCAAGGGCATGTTTGATGATTTCTGAGCGTTGTTTGTCATGACTACAGCTTAGACTGGCAAAACCGTACAATAGATGCACAGATACCAAGGTGGAGAAATTTCCCATGACTGAACTGCTGAACATAGAGCCTGAGCTGGAGACCCTCGAGCCCTGGCAGCTGACAGCCTTCTCGGCAGCGCTGACCGAGCGTATGTTCCCCAATTTCGCGCTCTTTGCACGTTTGGTCGAGTTCGGTGATGCTGCCAAGCTGCGCCAGATTCTGGATGGGGTCTGGGACAGCCTGGCGGGCACTGGAGCCAAAATGAATTTCGAGGTACAGCTGGATGCCGTTGAGGCCAACATGCCGGACCTGGACGAATATGACATGTACGGGGCCTGGCCTGCGCTGGATGCCGTTGTCGCACTCAATGCCACCTTGAACTGCATTCTGGAAAAGGATCTGTCGGTTGCCGCCAGCATCGGGCAGCTGTCGCGGGAATGTGTGGCCACGTTCCTGGAAGTGACGCAGGGTGACGATCAGATGTCAGACGAAGAGCTGGTCAAGCTGATCAACCTGCATGAGCTGATGCAGGCGGAGGATGCCTTCCGTGACGAAGTGCTGGAGCGCCTGCGCGGTCAAAAGCATGCCAATCCGGACTTTATTGCCTCCCTGCGCGGCCTGGCGCGTAACGAGGGAGTCAGCAATATCGGTATCAGTGACGAAGAGTGAACATGTTGCGTGCAGGATTGATTTTGTTGGTAGTGCCGGCCGTGTTGCTGATGGCGGGGTACATGTACGATCTGTCGCTGGCCGACGCCTGCCTGGAGCAGGGCGGCTCCTGGGACTACTTGGCGGTACAGTGTGACGTGGCCGAGGCCAAGCATCCGTTTGTGCCCTTTATGGTGCGCCACCCGCTGTGGGTGAATGGTGGCATGCTGCTGTCGGTGGTCGGCCTGCTGCTATGTATCGCTGGATTGTACCGCCGTCGTTGAGTAACGGAGTTCCTGATGTTGAAAAAAACGATTCTGGCCCTGGTTTTGTTGCCGGTGCTGGTGTTCCTGTTTCTGTGGCAGGTGCAGCCTGCCTGGTGGCAGGCTGCCAAGAGTGAGTGGCTGGCCGATTTCAATGCCGAACGGGCCGAACAGGCGGCCCAGTGGCGCGATCGAGGTCTGACCTTTGGCCGTGGCAATGGACAGACGGCCTGTCTGGAAAAGGCCCTGGGCGATTTTGATGGTTGTACCGGTTTCGAATGCACGGTGAACCACGGACGTTTCCTGAAGGCCTGTCTGGAAACCGCCGAACCGGATGAAGGGTTTTGCGAGGAGGTGCCGGCATTTCGTGAGGAGCCGACCGAAGACGACAAGACCTGGGCCAAGCACGCCTGTTGGGAGCGGGACATTCGCGGCGAAGGCTGTCGTCTGTTGATGCGTCAGCAGCAGCTGTTCTGTAGCGGCGGTATCGAGTCGCCCATCGAGCCTGCGGCATCCTGATTCGGCTGCCGTGGTGCGCTTTCGATAACCCCTGTTGCAAGGAAAGTTGATGAAAGGTAACCCTGTTCGCGGTGCCGGCTATCTGCTGCGTGGTGCCGCCATGTTGCCTCAGCCGGGCCTCCGCCATTTTGTGCTGGTGCCGTTGCTGGTCAATGTGCTGCTGTTTATTGGAGCTATCTGGCTGCTGGTGGGGCAATTCACGGTATGGGTTGATTATTGGCTGAGCTTTCTGCCTGAATGGGCCGATTTTCTGGCCTGGTTTTTCTGGCCGCTGTTTGCGTTACTGGTGCTGGTAACGGTCTATTACGGCTTCAGCATCATTGCCAACCTGATCGCAGCGCCCTTTAACGGGTTTTTGGCCGAAAAAGTCGAAAAACAGCTGCGTGGCGATGTAGTGATGGATGAAGGCTGGGGTGCGGTGCTGGCCATGATTCCGCGGGCACTGCAGCGTGAACTGCATAAACTGGCCTATTATTTGCCGCGCTTTTTGCTGATTCTGGTGGTGACCTTCATTCCGGGCGTGAATCTGGTGGCCCCGCTGCTTTGGTTCCTGTTCGGTGCCTGGATGATGTCGATCCAGTACTGTGACTATCCGATGGACAACAACAAGGTCAGCTTTCATCAGATGAAACAGCTGATGAAAGCGCGTCGAGTGACGTCGATCGGTTTTGGCGGGCTGGTACAGCTGGGAATGCTGGTACCGATTGTCAATCTGATCCTGATGCCCGCCGCCGTGGTTGGCGCGACCATCTTCTGGGTGGAAGAGTACGCCGGCGAAGCGAAAGGCATTCAGGAAGCGCAGCCCGTCAGCTTGCCTCCACACCCCTGACGGGGACGACCATATCCGGCGGGAAGTGGCAGGTAAAGGTGCTGCCCTTGCCGGGGGTGCTGTCGATGCTGATGTGTGCATAGTGGCGCACCAGGACGTGCTTGACGATGGCCAGGCCCAGTCCGGTGCCGCCGCTGGCGGATGAGCGGCTCTCGTCAATACGGTAAAAGCGTTCGGTCAGACGCGGGATGTGCATGGCCTCAATGCCGATACCGTCATCGCTCACCGAGAAATGCCCGCCCTTGTGGTCAACCTGCCAGCGCAGCGTAATAGTGCCGTTATCCGGCGTATAGCGCACTGCATTGAACACCAGGTTGGAAAAGGCGCTCTGCAGTTCCCCGGCCTGCCCCAGCAGATCGTAGTCGGTATCGATTGCCAGTTCGAAGCGGTGGCCCCGACCGGTGGCCAGTGCTTCGGCATCCTCATGAATGCGCCGAATCAGGTCCTGAATCAGGATCGGGTGTTCGTCGCTGATGTGTTGACTGGCTTCCAGTCGTGACAACAGCAGCAGGTCGGTGACCAGTCCTTCCATGCGGCGTGCCTGCTGCTGCATCTGTTCCAGGCCGCGCTGCAGCGGCCGTGGCAGCTCCTGATCGAGGAAGGTTTCCAGATAGCCGCGAATCACGGTCAGCGGTGTGCGCAGCTCATGGGAAGCGTTGGCGACAAAGTCCTGACGGGTATGCTCAAGGCGCACGATACGGGTGATGTCACGTGCGACCAACAGCAGGTCGGCTTCGCCGAACTTGGTGAGCTGGTACTGCAACTGCAGGTCGCTGTTGACCGGTGATGGCAGTTCCAGCGGCTCCTGGTAGTGTCCCTTGCGGAAGTAACGCACAAAACGTGGGTCGCGCAGCAGGTTGATCAACGGCTTGCCCCGATCGGAGGTGGCCTTCAACCCCAGCAGGCGGTCGGCGGCACGGTTCCACCACTCCAGGTTGTTGTGACTGTCGATGATGACGATGGCATCACTGAGAGCGGCCGACGATTGCTGAAAGCGGGAAATAATACCGCGCAGGTACTGTTCGCGGGCACGGCTGCGCTTTTGCATGCGTGACATTTCATCGAACAGCTCGCCCCAGGCTCCGCTGGCTTCGGGAGGCTCGGAGCCGTCTTCGCGCTGCAGCCAGTCAAATAGCCGGTTGAATTGCCGGATATGTTTGAAGCCCCAGATCAGCAAGCCGATATTCAGTCCGACCATGGCGTGGTCGAACAGCATGCCGATCAGTAATCCGGCGGCTGCCAGAGCCACCAGGCTGGTAATCAGGGCGTGTCGCGATAGCTGCATCCAAAGACTCCATCCTGTGGTCGATCATGTGGCAAAGGGTTGTTGATCAGGCAACCTGGGCAGAAAAACGGTAGCCGGTGCCGCGCACGGTCTGGACCAGATAGTCATGGCGTTCACCCAGCGCCTTGCGCAGACGGCGGATGTGGACATCCACGGTGCGTTCTTCCACGTAGACATTGCCGCCCCATACCATGTCCAGCAGCTGGCTGCGCGAGTAGGCGCGGTCCGGGTGTGTCATGAAAAACTGCAGCAAACGGAACTCGGTAGGCCCCAGATCAACCGGCTGCCCGTCGGCGGTTACGCGGTGTGAAACCGGGTCCAGGGTCAGGCCGTCAACGGTGACCGGTTCTTCCACGCCCTTGGGTGTCGTGCGGCGCAGTACGGCCTTCAGGCGTGCGACCAGCTCGCGAGGAGAAAACGGCTTGGTGATATAGTCGTCAACACCCGTCTCCAGCCCCTTGATCTTGTTATCCTCATCGGTTTTGGCGGTGAGCATGATGATCGGGATATCGGCGGTCACTTCTTCCTTGCGCAGGCGGCGGGCGAACTCGATACCGCTGGTGCCGGGCATCATCCAGTCCAGCAGGACCATATCGGGCTTGTTGTCCACGATCTGGGCATGTGCATCCTGAGCGTTGTCGGCTTCGCTGCACTCGTAGCCGGCCATTTCCAGGGCGACGGCGATCATTTCACGGATCGGTGCTTCGTCGTCGACGATCAGCACACGTTTGGATGCAGACATCGTTTTCTGCCTCATCTACAGGTGTTATCGGAGGCCACTATTACAAGACGTTTTCGTTACACTAATATGACATAGTCTTTGGTAAATCGGTATCCGCCTGAAAAACCCATTCTTTTCCTGATCTTATATGCTGGTATAGTCCAGAATGATGGCGATGAGCACTGCCAGCTCGGCATAGTGGTTATTGAGAAAGGCCTGGAAGCAGGGCATGCGTTCCCGGTTGCGGATCAGCCACTGCTGGTAGATGAAAAAGCCCAGCGCGGCCAGCAGGCCCAGATGGAACCAGAGGCCCAGCTGTTCCAGCTGGCCAACCCCGACCAGAATGCCCAGAGCTCCCAACTGCAGCAGGGCAACCATCAGCCGGTCGTGACGACCGAAGAGTACAGCGGTGGACTTGACGCCGATTTTCAGGTCGTCGTCGCGGTCGACCATGGCGTACTGGGTATCATAGGCCACGGTCCACAACAGCTTGGCGGCATAGAGCAGCCAGGCAGTGAGTGGCACTTGTTCCTGGACGGCGGTAAAGGCCATGGGGATAGCCCAGCCGAAGGCGGCGCCCAGAACCAGCTGGGGCAGGTGGGTATAGCGCTTCATGAACGGATAGATGAACGCCAGTGCCAACCCGCCGAATGACATCAGAATGGTCATCGTATTGGTCAGCAGCACCAGCAGGAAGGACACCAGCATCAGCCCGACAAACAGGCCCAGTGCCTCGCGTTCGCTCACCCGGCCCGAGGGCAAGGGGCGCTGGTAGGTGCGCTCGACATGGCCGTCGATATGGCGGTCGGCATAGTCGTTGATGACGCATCCGGCAGAGCGGGTCAAAAACACGCCCAGGCTGAAAACCAGCAACAGGTCGAGCGAGGGCATACCCTCGGCTGCGATCCAGAGCGCCCAGAGTGTTGGCCAGAGCAACAGATAGGTACCGATCGGCTTGTCGGCACGCATCAGTTGAATGTAGGCGGTCAGTCGCTGCTTGAGCGAGGGCGCGGCAGGGGGGTGCAAAACGGACTCCTGGTAACGAGATTCATAGCGGGTATTGTACGTGCTCCATGCCGGGGAGAAAAACCTCACATACCAGCAGGGGCTTGCGATGCAGGCGGAAAACGGAACGTCGTGCCCAATAGCGGCGGCTGCCGTCGTGCAGGCAGCAGACACGCAGGGGGCTGCGGGTCAGGCTGGGATCACTGAACATCAGTGACCCCAGCGAACGATTGCCCAGCAGGGCAAGACGCCGCTCTTGGCCGGTCAGGGTTGCGGCGGGCAGCACCGAGCGGGCATAGACCCAGGGGGCGCCATCACGCCCCAACAGCTCCACTTCGCGAATCAGTGCGCGCTGGCGCGGCGGCATACCCAGGGCCAGGGCTTCGTCGGCGGAGGGTACTGCCCAGCATTGTGACAGCACGCGCACGGCAAACTCGCCACCGGCGGCACGGCTCAGGCGTCGGGTCAGCGAGCCGCTGTCCTGCAGCCAGGGACGCCAGTGATGGGGTGCCTTGAAGGCGCCATCGGCGAGGGTCCAGTGTTTGGGGGTCAATACATTGAGCAGGGCGCTGCGGGCTGACACGACGACCAAGTCCATGAAAGTGGAAAGCCAGAGTGTAGCACCAGGGAGGGGGTGACTGCTGGTGATTAAACCACCAGCAGCCGTTGAGCGCGAGGCAGAGAATTACTCCTCGTCACCGTCGCTCATTGCAGTGCCGTCGGACTCTTCGCGTACCGCCTGCTTGAGCTTTTTCAGGCTCTGGTGGCGGACATCGGTACCGCTGACCTGGTAGATCAGGTGCTCGGACAGGTTACGCGCATGGTCGCCGATGCGTTCCAGACTGCGCAGGGCCCAGATGACGTTCAGTACATTGGAGATGGCACGGGCATCTTCCATCATATAGGTGACCAGAGAGCGCATGGCAGTGCGGTATTCCTGATCCACGCTCTTGTCCTGTTTGGCCACACGGTAGGCCATCTCTAGGTCGTTGCGGGCGAAGGCGGTCAGGATGTCCTTGACCATGTCGCGCACCAGGTTGCCGATATGGCGGACTTCCTGGAAACCGCGCTGGTTGGCGCCACTGTCTGCCAGTTCAATGGCCATTTTACAGATGCGCGTGGCTTCATCGCCAATGCGCTCCAGATCGGACACGGCACGACTGATCGAAACGATCAGACGCAGGTCGCTGGCGGCCGGCTGACGACGTGCAATGGTGGTGGTGCACTGCTCGTCGATCATCAACTCCATGGCATTGGTCTGCTGGTCGATGCGGCGCGACTGTTCGGCCAGCTCCACATCACCGTTCAGCAGGGCTTCCACGGCGTCGGTCACCTGACGCTCCACGATGCCGCCCATGGTCAGCATCTGCGTGCGGATTTTCTCCAGCTCTTCGTTGAATTGCTGGGAAATATGGGTCGAGTAATTAGCGTTTTCGAGTTCCACGATCGATTTCTCCGTTGCTGGCACGGGCCATGTTAACCGTAACGGCCGGTGATGTAGTCTTCAGTCTGTTTCTTTTCGGGTTTGGTAAACAGCGCATCGGTGGCACCAAACTCGATCAGATCGCCCATGTACATGAAGGCGGTGTAGTCGGAGACTCGGGCCGCCTGCTGCATGTTGTGGGTGACGATGACGATGGTGAAGTCATCCTTGAGCTCGTGGATCAGCTCTTCGATCTTCAGGGTGGAGATCGGGTCCAGTGCAGAGGCCGGCTCGTCCAGCAGCAGCACTTCAGGTTTCACCGCTACGGTGCGGGCGATAACCAGACGTTGCTGCTGACCACCGGACATGCCCAGCGCGCTTTCGTGCAGACGGTCCTTGACCTCATCCCAGAGTGCGGCGGAGCGCAGTGCCCACTCGACGGTTTCGTCGATGACCCGCTTTTTGTTGATCCCCTGAATGCGCAGGCCATAGGCCACGTTTTCATAGATCGACTTGGGGAAGGGGTTGGGTTTCTGGAATACCATGCCGACGCGGCGACGCAAGTCGGCCACGTTGACGGTACGATCATAGATATTGTCACCGTCCAGCAGCAGCTGGCCGGTGATGTTGCAGCTGTCGACCAGGTCATTCATGCGGTTGAAGCAGCGCAGCAGGGTGGACTTGCCACAGCCGGACGGGCCGATGAACGCGGTGACGCGGTTCTTCGGGATGTCCATGTTGATGCCGTGCAGGGCTTCTTTCTCGCCGTAGCTCAGGCGCAGGTCCTTGACCTGCAGCGTGATCTGCTCATCCGCCAGGTTGAGGTTGCTCTCGCCGCGCTGCATGGAGGCAATATCGATGGCGTGGGTTTTTACTTCGCTAGTCATATCGGTAAACCTTCAAATTTGTCAGTCGTAAGCGGGCGATTACATCTCAAGCGCTTTGTATTTTTCACGCAGGTGGTTACGGATCGCGATGGCCGAGAAGTTCAGCAGGGCGATCACCACCACCAGCAGGAATGCGGTGGCATATACCAGCGGACGTGCCGCTTCCACGTTCGGGCTCTGGAAACCGACATCATAGATGTGGAAGCCCAGGTGCATGAACTTCTGGTCCAGATGCAGGAACGGGTAGTTGCCGTCCAGTGGCAGGCTCGGGGCCAGCTTGACGACACCCACCAGCATCAGCGGTGCCACTTCACCGGCAGCACGAGCGATGGCCAGGATTACGCCGGTCATCATCGCAGGACTGGCCATGGGCAGCACTACCTTCATCAGCGTTTCGAACTTGGTTGCACCCAGCGCCAGGGAACCTTCACGCACCGAGCGCGGGATACGGGCCAGGCCTTCTTCCGTGGCCACGATCACCACCGGCACGGTCAGCAGCGCCAGGGTTATGGAGGCCCACATCAGGCCGCCGGTACCGAAGGTCGGTGCCGGTTTGGCTTCCGGGAAGAACAGATCGTCGATGCTGCCGCCCAGGAAGTAAACGAAGAAACCGAGGCCGAACACGCCATATACAATGGACGGTACACCGGCCAGGTTGTTCACCGCAATGCGGATCAGGCGGGTAATGAAGCCCTGAGTAGCGTATTCACGCAGGTAGACCGCCGCGATGACGCCGAAAGGCGTAACCAGCACGGACATCAGTATCACCATCATGACGGTGCCGAAAATGGCCGGGAAAATACCGCCTTCGGTGTTGGCTTCACGCGGCTCGTCAGAGAGGAATTCCCACAGCTTGACGCCGTAGTGTGCCATTTTTTCGCCGGTACCCATTTTATTGGGCAGGAAGGCGCGGACCACTTTGGCAATATCGATCTCGACTTCACGCCCATCGGCGATTTCGGCAGTGAAGCTGTCGCGGTTGATCTTGGTGTACAGGTCGATCAGGTCCTGCTGCAGGACTTCATAGTCGGCGTTCAGCTCGGCGCGACGGGCTTCGATTTCGGCATAGGCCTCGGCATCGGTGGACTGTTCCAGCTCCAGCGAGCGTTCTTCCAGACGCAGGCGCTCCAACTCGTAGTTGATGCTGCCGATTTCGTGTTTTTCAATCGTCAGAATCTGGTCGCGGATTTCCAGCACGCGGTCGATACGACGCTGGAATTCGTCCCATACAGCCAGGTATTCGGGTGATTTGGCGTGCCCGTCGTGACGGGCAACCGTTTCGCCGCTCTCACGGACTTCACGCAGATAACCGTAGAAGTTGCCCCACTCAAGGCGCTCGGCGACCATGATCATTTCCGGCAGCGTCTTGTCGCTGATGCCCTGATCCATGGCCCAGACGAAGTCGGCACTGCTGAAATCACGGTTACCGACCTTCAGCAGGTCGCGGCGCATCTCTTCCACGCCGTCCGGCACCTGAATGCCGGCACCACGCAGCTGTTCGGCCGGTACCATTTCCTGTTGTACCAGCTCACCCATGATGCGGCGGCTCTGGTCACCCTGAGTATAGGTGGCCTGCATGACATCCGCGGGCCAGAAGTGGGCTAGGCCGCGCATGGCGATCAGGCCGAGCAGGCCGACCACCATGATGACACAGATGGCTACGGCACCGGCATTGAGCCAGACCCAGGGAGAGCCGGACTTGGTCCATTCGCTTACTGAATAACGCATCTATCTAATCCTCACTCTCACCGATCACAGGGAACCGTATTTCTTGCGCAGATGCTGGCGGATCGCTTCGGCCAGAGTGTTTACCACAAAGGTAAACAGGAACAGCACGAAAGCGGCCAGGAACAGGGTCCGGTAGTGTGTGCTACCCACCTCGGATTCCGGCATTTCCACGGCGATGTTGGCGGCCAGAGTACGCATGCCCTCGAAGATGTTGATATCCATGATCGGGGTGTTGCCGGTGGCCATGAGGACGATCATGGTCTCGCCGACGGCGCGGCCCATGCCGATCATCAGAGCCGAGAAGATACCCGGACTGGCGGTGGGCAGTACCACACGCGTCAGGGTCTGCCAGGCAGTGGCGCCCAGCGCCAGGGAGCCGTAACTCAGGTGCTTGGGTACCGCGAAGATGGCGTCCTCGGTGATCGAGAAAATAGTCGGGATGACCGCGAAGCCCATGGCGATGCCTACAACCATGGCGTTACGCTGGTCGTAAGGGATTCCCACTTCGTTGCTCAGCCAGGTCGGCATATGACCGCCGAAGAGGGCGTGTTCGACCGGGCCCGCCAGTGCCAGACCAATCCAGGTCGCGATGATGACCACCGGGATCAGCAAGGCTGCATCCCAGCCGTCCGGCAGCAGGAAGCGGATCTTGTTGGGCATGTTATTCCAGGTGAAGCCGAACAGCACAATGGCGATCGGAATCACCAGCAGGCAGACGAAGATACCTGCCAGGTTGGCTTCCATGAACGGGGCCAGCCAGAGACCGGCGAGGAAACCCAGAATGACGGTTGGCAGCGCTTCCATCAGTTCGATAAAGGGCTTCACCTTGCGGCGCATGGCCGGGACCATGAAGTAGGCGGTGTAGATAGCGCCACAGATCGCCAGCGGTGTGGCCAGCAGCATGGCATAGAACGCGGCTTTCAGGGTACCGAATGCCAGCGGCATCAGACTGTACTTGGGTTCGAAATCGTTATTGGATGCGGATGACTGCCAGGTGTATTCCGGCTCGGCATAGCCCTCGTACCAGACCTTTTCCCAGTAGGCGCTCCAGGAAATTTCCGGATGCTCATTGTCAACATGCCAGAAGCTCAGGCGGTCGCCGTGCTGAACCAGCAGTGCATCGGCGCGGGGTGCCAGCGCGATGGCATCGGCGGCACTTTCGAACAAGGGCTCGCTCAGTGCGTTACGGTTGGCGGTGCTGCTGTACAGGTTCAGGGTACCGTCGGCGTCCAGGGTAATGATGCCCTTGCGGCGCTGTTCTGTCGTCAGGTTGCTGACCGGGCTGTCGCCATGCTCAAAGCTGCGAATATGGGTCAGCTGGAACTGGTTGGTTTCGTCACGGACGAAGAACCACTGCGACAGCTGGCCCTTGGCGTCGCCGATAATCAGTGAACTGCCGCCGAGCAGCAGCTCAAAACTGGTGATCTCCGCTTTGGAGACCTCGACGAGCTGGGTGACTTCCGGGTCGTTGCCCAGTGCCATGACGGCTACCTTGCCCTGAGGCAGGCTGGCCATCAACCAGCGCTGGTCGGGAGACATCAGCAGCTTGGTCGGCTTGACGCCGATGGTGGGGAGCGTGCGGCTGCTTTGCTCGATCTCGACCTCACCGGTCAGGAAGTTTTCGTTCATGGACAGGGTGAGTTCGGTCAGCTGGCCCTGGCTCAGAGCAATCAGGCTCCAGGCGTCGCTGTCCTGGTTCAGGGTCAGGTGCTCGATGGGGCCGTTGGCCAGCGGCAGGGCCGCTTCGCCCAGCGGGTAAACCAGCTCGGGGTTCAGTACCCGTTTACCGTTGGGGTAGGTGGCCTTGTAATTGTGCTTGATGACCTTAACGCTGCCATCGCTCAAACCCAGCGCGAATGTCTGGCTGGCTTCGGACAGGAGTGCAAAACTGCTGATGTCGACGCCTGCCGGTAGCGGCAGCTGTTCTTCCTTCAGGATTCGACCGCTGGTGCTGTCAAAAAACACCATATTGCCGCTGTCGGTGGCACGGAAGCCGATTTCAGCCTGTTCTTCGACGGCCAGGTACAGTGTGCGCCCCTGACCGGGAACCGCATAACTGACCTCCTGCTGGCCGCCCCAGGGCTCGATGCTGGCCGAGCGAAACAGCGGCGCAACCTCATACAGCAGGTAGAAAAAGATCATGACGACAGCGAGGATAACGCTGATACCGCCAATGGCAATGCCACTGGCGGCCAGCTTGTCCTTCAACATGCGGGCCTGTCGCAGGCGGCGCTGAGCGGGAGTGTTAAAGTCCAGCTCCGGCACGGTGTTGGTTTGCTCAATACTCATGGTCGAGGGTCCTGAGAAGTGTCGAACTTGGTATGGCGCGTACAATAAGTCAAATGTATGACTGTTTTGTTACATCTGTAACAAAACAAAAAGGGGAGTCCGAAGACTCCCCTTTTGCAGGATCGGAACCGAAGTATTTACAGTTCCAGATCCTTCATCTGTTTCTCAACTACGCTGGCCGGCAGCGGGATGTAACCGTCTTTGACGACCACTTCCTGACCAACCTTGGACAGAACCAGTTTCAGGAACTCACGCTCCAGCGGCTGCAGGCTCTGGCCCGGCTTCTTGTTCACGTAAACGTACAGTGAACGTGCCAGCGGGTACTTGCCGGCAACGGCGTTTTCCGGAGTCGGCTCAACATAGTCGGTGCCGGACTTGGACAGCGGCAGAGCGCGTACGGAAGCGGTCTTGTAACCGATACCGGAGTAGCCCAGTGCGTTAACAGAGGTCGAAACGGACTGAACGACGGATGCAGAACCCGGCTGTTCGTTTACGCTGTTTTTGAAGTCGCCTTTACACAGGGCCACTTTCTTGAAGTAGCCGTAGGTGCCGGAAACGGAGTTACGACCGAACAGCTGGATGCTCTGGTCCGCCAGAGAGCCGCTCACGCCCAGGTCGCTCCACTGATCCGCGTCGGCCTCAGCGCCACATTTGCGGGTAGAGGAGAAGACAGCGTCAACCTGATCGATGCTCATGCCTTTGATCGGGTTGTCTTTGTGTGCAAATACCGCCAGAGCGTCGATGGCAACGGCAACCGGAGTCGGCTTGTAACCGAATTTCTTCTCGAACGCTTCGATTTCCTTGTCCTTCATCTTGCGGCTCATCGGGCCGATGTTGGACGTACCTTCGGTCAGAGAAGGGGGCGCAGTAGAAGAACCGGCTGCCTGGATCTGAATGTTGACGTTCGGGTAGCTGCGCTTGAACTCTTCCGCCCACAGGGTCATCAGGTTGGCCAGGGTGTCGGAGCCGACGCTGGACAGGTTACCGGAAACACCAGAAGCTTTCTGGTATACCGGCAGGTTCGGGTCGAGAAGGTCGCTCGCCTGAGCAGTGAAGCAGGTGGCGGTCATGGCTACAGCCGCGAACAGCTTTTTCATCGGTTTCATTATCGGCTCCTGGTAAAGGAAACGGGTTATTTAATTGACTTGTGCGAACTATAGGGCGGGTTTGTGACGGTAATGTGACAGGTGCCGAGGTTCTTTTGCTTTGCCTGCTGCCAGAGGGAAGGGCTGTCCTTTAGGAGTAACCTGAGTAATATATGCGCTGCAGCATAAACGGGGGGCCTGGCCTCTTTTCACTCGGTAGGATCGTGATAATGACAACAAATGAAGATCAACTGCTGACGCCTGAGGGTTGCTTGAGCCTGCAATTGCCGGCGGGACCGGGCGCGGTGAACATGTTTGGTGATGTGTATGGTGGCTGGGTCGCTTCTCAGCTGGTCATGGCCAGTGAAATCCGTGCCGGGCAGGAAGCACAGGGGCGTGTTGCAACGGTGTCGGTGGGGCGCATGGGGTTCATGTCGCCGGTAATGCAGGGCACGGTGCTCAGCTTTTATACCCGTATTCTGGAGCGGGGACACAGTTCGCTGCGGATCCAGGTGGAAGTCTGGGGACGTTGTCCCGATGGGCAGGAGCTGCGCAAGGTGACCAGTGCCGAATGTGTGCAGGTTGCCATCGACCAGAAGGGCCATATTCGCGTCCTGCCGTCGCGGGACTGAACCGGCCGGGTGAGCCCCGGCCGGTCGTCGACACGGGTTACAGCAGCACCCAGGCACCGCCCGCAATGATTGCGGTCATCATGATGTTGAGCACGATCCCGGCCCGCATCATTTCGCGCTGAGGCAAATAGCCCGACCCATACACGATTGCGTTGGGAGGCGTAGCCACCGGCAGCATGAAGGCGCAGGATGCGGCGATGGCGATCACGACGGCCATGATGTCCTGAGGCAGTCCCATGCTGGCGGCAATGCCGACGAAAATGGGCACTAGCAGTGCGCTGCTGGCGGTGTTGCTGGCGATTTCGGTCAGCATGACGACGAAGGCCGCGACGACCAGCAGAAACAGGGGAGCGGATGCGCCCGCCATGAGATCGCTGATACCCTGAGCCAGGAACAGGCTGGCGCCGGTGGTTTTCAGCATGGCCGACAGTGTCAGGCCTCCCCCGAACAGCAGCAGCACGCCCCAGTCGGCCGATTTTTCGATCTGTTTCCAGTTGACCAGTTGCAGCATGCACAGCAGCAGGATTGCGTTCAGGGCGATGATGGAATCCAGGCCCTTACTGATACCGATCAGCCCGGACAGCGGCTTGCTGAACAGCCACATGGTTACGGTCAGACCGAACACGCCCAGTGTCATCCACTGCTGGCGGTTAAGCGCTTCGTGGCGATGCACGTCGCGGAAGCGGTGGCTCATTTCCGGACGGCACAGGAAATAGAGAGCGACAATCATCAGTGGCAGTGACAGGACCACGGTCGGGATGCCGAATTTCAGCCAGTCGGTAAAACTCAGACCTACTTCGGCCGCGGCAATGGCGTTGGGAGGCGAGCCGACCAAAGTGCCGATACCGCCGATATTGGCCGAATAGGCCACGCCCAACAGGACAAACCAGTAGGTCCGCTGGTTCTCCTCGTAGGGCAGCTGGCGCAGCAGCCCCAGGGCCAGAGGCAGCATCATGGCTGCGGTTGCCGTATTGGAAATCCACATCGACAGTCCGGCCGAGGTCAGGAACAGCAGGACGGATGCGGCACCCAGATGGCCTCGGGCAAGGCGAATGACGTGTCCGGCAATGTATTTGTCCAGTCCCTGAGCATTCAGGGCTGCGGCCAGACCAAAGCCGCCCAAAAACAGGAAAATAATGGGGTTGGCGAAGTTCTTCAACGCATCGGCGACCGAGAACACACCTGCAACCACCGTCAGCACGGGAACCAGCAGGGCGGTGACGGTAATATGGAAAGTTTCGGTCATCCAGAGGATGGCCACGATAGCCAGAATGGCGAGACCGGTACGCAATTCGGCCTCGAGTGGTGCCAGAAACCAGATGCCGGCCGCACTGAGTACCGCCAGCAGAAACGTAATCCACTTGCCGGACATGTGTATCTCCCAGTTCGATTGAAAAAGAGGGCGAATTCTACACAGTTGTCTTCGGAGGAGCTACTTGACGCCATAGCGCCAGATCAACACCAGTGTAGATTGGCCTAGCCAAAAAACCAGTAGCCGCAGACGATGGCGGCAACAATACCGGCCAGATCGGCGCCCAGGCCGCACCAGAGCGCGTGTCGGCTATGCCGAATGCCGACGGCTCCGAAATAGACTGCCAGCACATAGAAGGTGGTTTCGGTGGAGGCCTGCATGATTGAAGCCACCTGAGCCGCAAAGGAGTCCACGCCGTGCGTATTCATGGTTTCCAGCATCATGGCGCGAGCACCTGAACCGGACAGGGGTTTCATGATGGCGGTGGGCAGGGCGTCGGCAAAACGGGTATCCAGCCCGAACAGGGCGACCCCTTCGCGCAGCAGCCAGATAAAGCCTTCCAGTGCGCCGCTTTCGCGCAGGACTCCGATGGCCACCAGCATTGCCAGCAGATAGGGAATGATCATGATCGCGGTTTCGAAGCCCTGCTTGGCCCCTTCGATAAAGGTGTCGTAGACGTTGACCTGCTTGCGGTGGGCCAGCAGCAGGAACAGGATAATGGCGCTGAACAGTGTCAGGTTGCCGACCAGCGCCGACTGGCGCTGGAGTTCATCAACGCTCAGGGTGGCGAAGTAGCCGATAAAGGCCAGCAGCAGACTGATGCCTCCTCCGAACCAGAGCAGCAGGGTGCGTTGCAGCAGGCTGATCCTTTGTACCCAGCAGGTGAGTAGCAATCCCGCCAGGGTCGAGCAACTGGTGGCGATCAGGATCGGAATGAAAACGGCGGTGGGGTCGGTGGCACCCTGCTGGGCGCGGTAGAGAAAGACCGTAATCGGAAACAGGGTGACCGAAGAGGTGTTGAGTACCAGAAACAGTATCTGGGCATTGCTGGCCGTGTGTTTGTCCGGGTTCAATGTCTGCAGGTCCTGCATCGCTTTCAGTCCCAGCGGAGTAGCAGCGTTGTCGAGTCCGAGCAGGTTGGCCGACAGGTTCATGGTCATGGAGCCGATGGCCGGATGGCGTGGCGGTACTTCCGGCATCAGGCGGGTGAATACGGGGCCCAGCAGACGCGCCAGGGTATCGACCAGACCCGAGGCTGCAGCCAGTTTCATCATCCCCAGCCAGAAGGCGAGGGTGCCAATCAGGCCGATTGCCAGCTCCACGGTCAGCTTCGACATGCTGAAGGTGCTTTCCACCATGCGCTGGAAGACACCGGAGTCGCCCATCCCCAGCCATTGCCAGAGCGCCGCGACAAAGGCGATCAGAAAGAAGCCGAGCCAGATCCGGTGCAGCATGGGTACGTCCTGTGGAGTGCGTGCTTCGATTCTAGCGAGCGAAGTATCGTCTGACCACAGGGATGGAGCAGGTGGTGCTACTTGTATGCGACACGCTGTTCGTCATCCCTGACCGCTTGACTGCCGCCATCCCTGGCGGCAGACAGTCGCAGACAAGCACCCCCACCCGCCCTGTCATGTTGGTGCCAGCTTCAGCCCTTCAACCGCCAGCAGGTCACTTCCGACAGGGTGTGCTGGAACTTGCGCCGGGTTTCGCGGATCACGAAGGGCACCTCCTCGGGGCCGCGGATCAGTTCGAAGTGCTGATCCAGCACCTCGTGCAGGCCGTCCAGGGTGGTGACATTCTCGCCGTCGCGCTTGAAGCCGCCGAGCCATTCCTCTTTCGGGGTGTGTTCTTCCAGCCAGGTGTAGGGCGAGGCCAGAATCAGTACCCCGCCGGAGTTGAGTCGGGTGTGAACCTGCGACAGGAACTTGCGCGGGTCGTAGAGGCGGTCGATCAGGTTGGCGGCCAGAACCAGATCGTAACCGGTCAGGCGGGGCTTGAGGTTGCAGGCATCGCCCTGACTGAAATGAACCTTCTTCGCTACGTCGGCCAGCCCCAGTGAAGCCAGGTCGCGTGCCTGGTAGCTGAGCAGTTCACCTTCGTCCTGCAATGTATAGCGCAGGCAGCCCTGCTGCTGTAGCTGAACACCCAGATTGATCAGGCGGGCGGAAAAGTCGATGCCGTCCACGGCATTAAAGTGACGTGCCAGTTCGAAGCTGGCGCGGCCGCTGGCGCAGCCCAGGTCCAGAGCTCTGCCGTTACGCTTTCCGGCCAGGTCGATGGCCAGCCGGGCCAGAGCCTGCGGGAAATTGGCGACGCCAAAATGCTCGTCACCATAGTGGAATTCGGCGTACTGGGCGGCCAGTTCATCGCTTTCGTAACGGGAGCCGGGCAGGACCCTGGGCGGCTTGCCTGCAACGTAACGAAAGCCTGCATGCTGGAAAAAGTGACGGCGGAAGGCGTAGCGGGCGCTGCGCAGGCTTTCATTGCCGCAGCTGATCCAGCTGCCGCCCTTGATCAGATTGTGACGATCATCGAAGGTCGGGGTGGTGAAATCGTCATAGCAGGGGTGGACTGCGAAGCCCTCGAATGGATAGATCGGTGTTTGTGTCCACTGCCAGACATTGCCGCTAAGGTCATAGAAGTCACCCTGGGCAAAGCGGTATACCGGGCAGGGAGACGCAAAGTGGTCCAGGTGCAGGTTGGCATTCATGGCAGCGCCCGGAGCCGGGGGGCCGATTTGTGCCAGATCGTAAAGGCGGTACCACTCGTCTTCACTGGGCAGGCGGATAGGGGTGCCGCTCTGCTCGGCTTGCCAGCGGCAGAAGGCTTCGGCCTCATGGTAGTTGACCTCGACCGGCCAGTCCCAGGGCATGCCTACCTGTTCGCACATCAGGCGCAGCAGCCAAACATTGTCCGTACGCACCCAGAAGCTCGGGTGTTCGGCGGCAGCAAAGGTGCGCCAGTTCCAGCCCTCTTCACTCCACCATCGGGCATCGGTGTAGCCCCCGGCGTTGACGAAGGCCAGGAACTCCTGGTTGGAGGTCAGCAACTGCGCGGCCTGAAAGGCCTCCAGTACCACTTCACGCTGGCCGTATTCGTTGTCCCAGCCATAGACAGCATCGTCCCGTGCTTTGCCCAGAGTGACACGGCCGGCAGGGATGTCGATCAGTTGATTGGCTGGCGCCGGGCCGGAATCGCGACAGCAGGGCCAGGCGGGATGTGGCTGGACGTACTTGAGGTCATGCTGGCGGATCAGCACTGACGAGGTTTCCAGATGAATGCGTTCGTGCTCGATGCCCATCAGGATTGTCCACCAGGGGTGTTTCCAGTCGATGGGCGAGGTCAGCGGTGCTGTGCGAATGATACGATCGAGCACCTGGCGCACCTGGTCGCGATAGGCCCTTACGTCAGCGGGTGTCGGCCAGTCGTAGTGGTCGTCATTGAGGTCATCCCAGCTCATTTCGTCGACGCCGACGGCAAAAATCGACTCGAAATGAGGATTGAGGCGTTCTTTCAACAGTCCGGTCAGCAGCAGTTTGTTGATAAAAAAGCTGGCGGTGTGGCCGTAGTAGAAAATCAACGGGTGGCGCAGGGTGATCGGTTTGACGGTGTAGGCTTCGTCACAGGTGAGTACTTCGAACAGTTGCTCATAGCGGTCGAAGGTGGTGTGGAAGTAATTGAGTATCTTATGCCGCAGGGCGTCGGTATCCGGGTTGTCCAGCCGCGGGGTACGGGGTAGGTGTGCCATGTGCAGTCCTGATCCGGTTGTGAGCTGAGGTCAGTTCAGTATAGACAGCTGCAGGCGGCACAAGGCTCGTTTCGACTACCGGGCATGGGGTTGATGCTGTCGGCAGGGGCATTGGGATCAGGCCGCAGGCCATGTCCATGAAAACGGGTGGCCTGCGGCTGAGAGCCCTCGAACGGGGCTCTCGATGGATGTGGCTTAGTCCAGCAGAGACAGGTCGCGTACGGCGCCCTTGTCGGCGGAGGTGGCCAGTTTGGCGTAGGCTTTCAGCGCGGCTGAAACCTTGCGCGGACGTTCCTGCACCGGTTTCCAGCCCAGCTTGTCCTGCTCGGCACGACGTGAGGACAGTTCTTCGTCAGGGACCAGTACCGCAATGGTACGATTGGGGATGTCGATGCGGATCAGGTCGCCGTTGCGCACCAGGCCGATGGCACCACCGGCAGCCGCTTCCGGTGAAGCATGTCCGATGGACAGCCCGGAGGTGCCACCGGAGAAGCGACCGTCTGTCAGCAGGGCGCAGTCTTTGCCCAGTCCCTTCGACTTGAGGTAGGAAGTCGGGTAAAGCATCTCCTGCATGCCAGGGCCGCCTTTGGGGCCCTCGTAGCGGATAATGACCACTTCACCGGCCTTGACCTCGTCGTTGAGGATTTTGGTAACGGCTTCGTCCTGAGACTCCATCACATGGGCGGGGCCTTCGAACACCAGGATTGATTCGTCGACACCGGCACTCTTGACCACGCAGCCGTCCAGCGCGATGTTGCCGTGCAGTACGGCCAGGCCGCCTTCCAGTGAGAAAGCATGGTCGATGGAACGGATGCAGCCGTGCTCACGGTCGCCGTCCAGAGTCGGCCAGCGCGTTGCCTGGCTGAAGGCGGTCTGGGTCGGGATACCGGCCGGTCCGGCCTTGTAGAACTCGATCACGTCCGGTGTCGGGTTGCGCATGATATCCCACTGATCCAGCGCATCCTTCATGGTGGCGGCGTGTACGGTAGGGATGTCGGTGTGCAGCTTGCCGGCGCGGTCCAGCTCGCCGAGGATGCCCATGATGCCACCGGCACGGTGCACGTCTTCGATATGGTATTTCTGCGTGTTTGGCGCCACCTTGCACAGCTGAGGCACAACACGTGACAAGCGGTCGATGTCCTTCATGGTGAAGTCGATCTCGGCCTCTTGCGCGATCGCCAGCAGGTGCAGGATGGTGTTGGTGGAACCGCCCATGGCGATATCCAGCGTCATGGCGTTTTCAAATGCCTTGAAGCCGACGGCACGCGGCAGAAGCTGGGCTTCATCGCCGTCGTAGTAGCGTTTGGCCAGTTCGACGATGGTATGTCCGGCGCGCTTGAACAGCTGTTCGCGGTCGGCGTGGGTGGCCAGCATGGTACCGTTGCCTGGCAGGGACAGGCCCAGAGCTTCGGTCAGGCAGTTCATCGAGTTGGCTGTGAACATGCCGGAACAGGAGCCGCAGGTGGGGCAGGCGGAGCGTTCGACTTCAGCCACTTCCTCGTCGGACGCGTTGGGGTCGGCAGCCAGAACCATGGCATCAACCAGGTCCAGCTTGTGTTCGGACAATTTTGTCTTGCCCGCTTCCATTGGCCCCCCGGACACGAAGATCACCGGGATGTTCAGGCGCATGGCGGCCATCAGCATCCCCGGAGTGATCTTGTCACAGTTGGAGATACATACCAGTGCATCGGCACAGTGGGCATTGACCATGTACTCGACGGAGTCGGCGATGATGTCACGGCTTGGCAGGGAGTAGAGCATGCCGTCGTGCCCCATGGCGATGCCGTCATCCACCGCGATGGTGTTGAATTCCTTGGCGACGCCGCCTGCGGCTTCGATCTCGCGCGCGACCAGCTGTCCCATGTCCTTCAGGTGCACATGGCCGGGCACGAACTGGGTGAAGGAGTTGGCAACCGCGATGATCGGCTTGTGGAAGTCGTCGTCCTTCATGCCGGTGGCGCGCCAGAGGGCGCGGGCACCTGCCATGTTGCGGCCGGCGGTAGAGGTCTTGGAACGATACTCAGGCATGGGGCTCCCCTCGGAATCCGGTGTCAAATAAGCCCGAGTATATCAGATAAACGCCGGACGCCGATGGCCGAGACGGGCGCGGATTTTCGTCTACACTGAGCACAAGATCCCCGGATAAGAGGAGCTTCCCATGCGTGTTGGCGTGCCTAGAGAGATTAAGAATCATGAATATCGGGTGGGCATGACCCCGATGGGTGTACGCGAGCTGGTGGAACAGGGGCACCAGGTGCAGGTTGAACTGGGAGCAGGCGTGGCCGCGGGCTTCAGTGACCAGGCTTATGAGCAGGCCGGAGCGGTGCTGGTGGATGACCCTCGCTCGGTGTTTACCTGGTCGGACCTGATCGTCAAGGTGAAGGAGCCGCAGCCGGACGAGTGTGGGTGGCTCAGTGCCGATCAGGTGCTGTTTGCCTATCTGCACCTGGCGGCGGAACGGCACTTGACGGATGCGCTGCTGGCGTGTGGCTGTACCGCCATTGCATATGAAACTGTACAGGATTTGCAGGGGGGACTGCCCCTGCTGGCGCCCATGAGCGAGGTGGCCGGGCGCATGGCGGTGCAGGCTGGTGCCCACTGTCTGGAAAAGGCACAGGGCGGACGCGGGGTATTACTGGGTGGCGTGCCGGGAGTCAGTCCGGGGCGGGTGTTGATTATCGGAGGCGGTGTGGTAGGTGAAAATGCCGCCTGCATTGCGCTGGGAATGGGTGCGCGGGTAGTGTTGCTGGACAAGTCGATTCCCCGCCTCAAACAGTTGGATGAGCGCTTCAACGGCGCGCTGACCACGCTCTACTCCACGCGCGAGAATATCGAGCAGCAGCTGGAACAGGCGGATCTGGTAATTGGGGCCGTGCTGTTGCCGGGGGCGGCGGCGCCAAAACTGGTGACGCGTGAAATGTTGGACACCATGCGCGCCGGGGCGGTTCTGGTGGATGTGGCGATTGATCAGGGCGGCTGTTTCGAGAGCAGCCATCCGACCACGCATGACGATCCTGTCTTCGAGCTGGACGGTATCGTGCATTATTGTGTCGCCAATATGCCGGGCGCGGTAGCACGCACTTCAACACTGGCATTGACCAATGCCACCCTGCCCTATGTCGAACAGCTGGCACAGCTGGGCTGGCGGCGCGCACTGCAGGAAATTCCGGGCTTTATCAGCGGCCTGAATATCCATTCGGGACGGGTGACCTGTGCCGGGGTGGCGGAAGCCTTTGCACTGCCGATGCACGCCCCCGAGGCCGAACTGGGGCGCTGAATACGTGACCACCGATGCTCTATGGGGCTTTCGATTGTGAGGCAAAAGTCGATGAGGTTATTATGGAAAAAAATATCGGTATTCTGGATCAACTGGTGCGGGTACTGATTGGCTTGGTGCTGATCGTGCTGATTTTCTTTGGACCGAAAACCTGGTGGGGGCTGCTCGGGGTGCCGATCATTGCGATTGCCATTTCCGGTACCTGCCCGGTCTATAGCCTGCTGGGCATTCGTACCTGCCGCCGCAGCTGAAATTCATGTAATGTTCAGACCCCCGGACCTAGCATCGGGCCTCAGTGTAGCCTTGATCATATCAGCGTTAAAATAGTCACAACAGGGAGGTGGCCGCATTGGGGTCGCAATCAATACAGCGGAGCGGCGTCAGGTCGTTATTCGGCCTGGTTTGCGTTTTGCTGGCGGGGATCATTGTGCCGGTCAGTGCCGATTCCCCGAATCTTCGCCAGGCTAATCAGCATGATGGTCAGGGCGGGACAGAGCGTGTCGATCTGGTACAGGCATCCAGAATTGCCCGGATGGAACTGGGGGGCGAAATTATCAAGGCGGAGCTGACTCGTTTGCAGGGCGTCGAGGTATACCAGGTACGCCTGCTGGATCAGGGGCGTGTTCGGGAAGCGCTGATTGATGCTGCAACGGGCAAGATGTTATCACCGGAACTACATGAGGAGAGCGACTGAGTGAAGGCACTGATCGTAGAAGATGACAGCGACCTGCGCCGTCAACTCAAGCAGCAGTTGGAACAGCGTGGTTACACCGTTGAAGAAAGCGATAACGGGCGCGAAGCGCTCTATCTGGGTCAGGAATATGAATATGATATCGCGGTAGTCGATATCGGCCTGCCGGAAGTGTCCGGCCTGGACGTGATCCGTGGCTGGCGGGCGCAGAGTAAGACCGTGCCTGTTCTGGTGTTGACCGCCCGAGGCGACTGGCAGGACAAGGTGGAAGGGCTGGAGGCCGGTGCGGACGATTACCTGGCCAAACCGTTTCATGCCGAGGAGTTGTTGGCCCGTCTGAACGCGCTGGTGCGCCGAGCGTCCGGGCATGCCAGTCCGGTGTTGGGTTTCGGGCCGCTGGAGCTGGATACCGCTGCACGAGTCGTGAAGCTGAATGGTGAAGAGGTGCGCCTGACCAGCTATGAGTACCGGACACTTGAGTACCTGATGCTGAATGCCGGAAAAACCATTTCCAAGGCCGAACTGACCGAACATCTCTACCACCAGGACTATGATCGTGACAGCAATGTACTCGAGGTCTTCATTCGTCGTCTGCGACAGAAGCTCGATCCCGAGCAGAGTTTGAAGCCGATTATCACGGTGCGCGGGCTCGGCTATCGATTCGCACTCGACAGTACCGATCAGGCGTGACCGCGACGGCTTCCGTTCCCTTGTCACTGCGGGGGCGCCTGCTGCGCGCCTCGGCGGTGATTTTGCCGCTGGTGATCGTATTTGCCGGTCTGGCCTTGCTGAAAGCCTTCCATTCCAGCCTTGAAAATGCAGAAGCCTCTCAGGCGCGTTTGCAGGTATACCTGTTGCTGGGAGCTATCGAAGTCGACGAGGGTCATCTGCGCCTGCCCGACCGGGTACTGGACCCTGGCTTCAGCCAGATGGGATCCGGTGTCTATGGCTTTATTCATGGCGAGGATGGTCGCTTGTTCTGGCGCTCAAATTCCAGTCTGATGCTGCCGGACACCATGGTGCAGCGCCTGCCCAGCACGGTCTTGAGGCCGGGGCAGTCGCTGTTCAGTCATCTGCCCGACCAGGAGCTCTACCTGTTCCAATATCCGGTGATCTGGGAAAGCGCTGCCGGTGAAATGAACTTCCTGATTTCGGTGTTGCGCAGTGATGATCAGATCCGCAGTGAAATGAAGGCGTTCAGCCTGCAATTGCTGGGTTGGCTCAGTGGTATCGGGTTGGTGGCTCTGTTGGCGCAGTATTTCATCATGCGCTGGGGGTTGAAGCCTCTGGATCTGATGACGAAGGACCTGGAGCGTATTGAAGCCGGTGAGACGGACCAGCTGGAAGGCCGCTATCCTCTGGAAGTGCAGGGCGTCACCGCCAGCCTTAATCGTTTGATTGATACCGAACGCAAGCAGCGGGAGCGCTATCGCAATACGTTGGGGGATTTGGCGCACAGCCTGAAAACGCCATTGGCGGTGATTCGGGGGGCCGGTGAGGAAGGTCTGGAGTTTGCAGCCTATCGCAACCAGGTCGATGAGCAGGCACAGCGCATGCAGCAGATTGTACAGTATCAACTGGCGAGGGCGGTCAAGACCGAAGGGCGGGTGCTGGCGCAGGCATTGCCGGTGGCACCGGTGGTCGAGCGCTTGCTGAATGTGATGGAAAAGGTGTATGCCCGCCAGCCCAAGCAGGTGACCACGCGGCTGGACGCAACGGCCGGTTTTTCAGGTGATGAGCGGGATTTGATGGAACTGCTGGGCAACCTGATCGACAACGCGTTCAAGTATGGCGACAGCCGCGTGGAGGTTTTGGTTGAACAGGCGGGCGGCGTGTTATGGATTGCGGTCAGTGACGATGGTACGGGTATTGCGCCGAAGCAGCGCCAGGTCATTTTGCAGCGTGGCGCTCGCCTGGATACCCAGGCACCGGGCCAGGGTATTGGCCTGGCGGTGGCGCTGGATATCGTCAGCAGTTATGACGGTGCGCTGGAAGTCAGTGAATCTCCGCTGGGCGGCGCCTGTTTCCGAGTATCCCTGCCGGGCGAAAAGCTTACGCCAGCGACTTGAAAAACACCTTGGAGTTGCGCTGGAAGTTGTACAGCGCCTTTTTCTGCTGGGGCAGCTGTTCCAGCTCACCGGCGGCAAAACCGCGTTCGACAAACCAGTGCGCAGTTCGGGTTGTCAGCACGAACAGCTGTTGCAGTCCCAGAGTGCGGGCCTGTTGTTCGATGGCCGCCAGCAGCCGGTCACCACGCTGGCCGCCGCGATAGCCGGAATTGATGGCGACACAGGCCAGCTCGCCGATCGCTGCATCGGTAAAGGGGTAGAGTGCGGCACAGCCGATGATGGCACCGTCGCGTTCCACTACGGTGAACTGCTCGATCTCGCTTTCGAGGCGCTCGCGGGAACGCCGTACCAGAATGCCTTTCTCCTCCAGCGGCGCGATCAACTCCAGAATGCCGCCGACATCCTCGATGCTGGCCGGCCGGACCTGTTCATAGGAGTGGCTGACCACCATTGTGCCCTGACCGTCGCGGGTGAACAGTTCAGTGACCAGCGCGCCGTTTTCCTGATAGCTGACCAGATGACACCGGGGTACGCCCTGTTGGCAGGCCGTGGCAGCGGCTTCCAGCAGGCAGGCGGTCTCGCTGTAGGGCTTTTCCGGGTCTTCGACCCGGGCCAGGTACTGGTGTACCAGACGGGCAGCGGTTTCGGCCAGCAGTTCACTGCGCAGCTCGCCTCGGCTGTCGTGGATACCGGCCTGAGAGCCGAACAGAATCAGCTTGTCGGCCTTGAGTGCAATGGCCGTTTGAGTGGCAACCTCTTCCACTGCCAGGTTGAATACTTCCCCGGTGGGTGAAAAGCCGAGGTTGGACAGCAGTACGATCTGATTAAGGTCCAGCAGGCGTCGAATACCTTCGTGATCGACTCGGCGCAGCTCGCCGGTATGCCCCATGTCGACCCCATCCAGTACTCCGACGGGGCGGGCGGTAATGAAGTTGCCGCTGCAGATCCGGATACGGGCGCCGTGCATTGGCGTGTTGGCCAGTCCCATGGAGAAGCGGGCCTCGATCTCGGTGCGCAGGCTGCCGACCGCTTCGATGACGGATTCCAGAATTTCGCTGCTGGTGATGCGCAGATCATGATGCAGACGGGTATCCAGGCCACGACGCTGCAGACGCTGTTCGGCTTGCGGGCGGGCACCGTGTACGAGCACCAGGCGGACTCCGAGACTGTTGAGCAGGGCAATGTCATGGATGGTGTTGGCGAAATTGGCATCCGCAATTGCCTCGCCACTCAGCATCAGCACGAAGGTTTTGCCTCGGTGTGCATTGATATAGGGCGAAGAATGGCGGAACCAGTCGACATAGTGGGTGGTACTCAAGGTTGGCTCCTGGTCTGGCTCGGTACAGCCTTCATTGTGCAACCTTTGCGGAACCGGGTCCATGCCGGAAGTAAATGGCCCGCTATTGCGGGCCATTCAGGTGGATCAGGAGAACATGCCCTTGAGCATGAAGAAGAACAGAATCGACAGAATGGCTCCGGCGGGGAGGGTGACGATCCAGGATACGAAGATGGTGCCGACCACCTTCAGGTTCAGGGCCGCCAGACCGCGTGCGATACCGACACCCAGCACGGCCCCGACCAGGGTGTGAGTGGTGGAAATCGGCAGGCCGGTACCGGAAGCGACAACCACGGTGCTGGCAGCGGCCAGGGTGGCGGCAAAGCCACGGCTGGGCGTCAGCTCAGTGATGTTCTGTCCTACGGTGGCGATGACCTTGTGGCCATACATGACCAGACCCGCAACAATGCCGGCGCCGCCAAGCAACAGAATCCAGGCCGGCATGGAAGCCTTCTGGGCCACTTCACCACCGGCATTGACGATACCGACAATGGCGGCCAGAGGGCCGACCGCATTGGCCACATCGTTGGACCCGTGGGCAAACGCCATGGCACAGGCGGTGAACATCATGAGTACGCCAAACACTTTCTCCACACTGGTGAAGTGGTACTCTCGGTCGGCATTGGCATCCACTTGGATATTGCGCTGCATGAAAATACCGAGGGCCATGGTGGACAGGCCAAAGAGTACGGAAATGCCGGCGCTTTGTATCCAGCTCAGGTGCAGGCCAATGTGCTTCAGGCCCTTGGTGAAAGTCACCATGGCGATGATGAAACCGACCAGAAAAATGTAATAGGGCACGTAGCGTTTGGCATTGGCAAACGGATTATCAGTATCGAGAATCAGCTTTTGCACGCTGCGGAACAGGAAAAAGGCGATTACTCCGGCCGTGACCGGTGATACTACCCAGCTGGCGACAATGGAGCCGACCTTGCTCCAGTGCACGGCCTCCATGGAAACACCCACGGCGGCAAAGCCGACAATGGCACCGACAATGGAGTGGGTGGTCGAGACCGGCCAGCCGAAGTGTGTGGCTACCAGCAGCCAGACGCCGGCAGCCAACAAAGAGGCCATCATGCCGAAGACCAGCAATTCTGGGCTGCCGGACAGTATGGAAGGCTCGATGATGCCTTTGCGGATTGTTTCGGTTACCGCGCCACCGGCAAGATAGGCACCGGCGAATTCAAACAGGATGGCGATCAGGATCGCCTGCTTCAGGGTTAGGGCTCGGGAACCGACGGAGGTTCCCATCGCATTGGCGACATCATTGGCGCCTACACCCCAGGCCATGAAAAAGCCGAAGATACAGGCCATAATGACCATGATGTTGCCGTACTGAGCAATGATATCCATTGTGTAGCCTTGGTCGTTTGGGTTTAACGTGCGAGAAGTAGCTGCAGGCGGTTGCCAACCTGCTGGGCACGGTTGGCCAGATCGCCAACCCATTGGATGATCTGATACAGGAACATGACATCGATCGGATAAAGTTCACGCTCGAGCGCAAACAGGGATGAGCGCAGCTCGCGTTCATGCTCATCTGCCTTGTGTTCCAGTTCATCCAGCTCGGTGATCAAACGCTCGACGATGTCGACCTCACGGCCGCGGAAACCGGCGGCCAGCAACTCGTCCAGCTCGCTCAGTGCCAAAACGGCCTGCTCGATCGCCAGCAAAGTAGTACGTAGCAGTTCCAACAAGGCGGCCTGAATCGGCTGTGGAATCTGCATCTGACGGCCCAGCATCAGGCCGGCAATATCCTTGGCGCGATTGGCAATCTTGTCCTGCATGCGCAACAGGTCCAGCAGATCGGTGCGTGGCACCGGCAGGAACAGGCTGGCAGGCAGGCGTTGACGGATATCGCGTTTCAGATCATCCGCCTCGTTTTCCAGCACAGCGATGCGGTGTTGGCATTCGGAGGCAGTGTCCCAATCGTTCCTGATTACGGCTTCAAAGAAGGGAATCAGTTCTGCGGCGCTTTCCTGCGCCTTGACGATGTGTTCCTGCATCGGCTTGAACGGGGAACGTGCAAACATTTGCAGGATAGGGCTGTTAACCATGTTGCGGTTCCTGTTGAGGTGAAAATCTCGGCGCAAGTATACGTGCTGGTGTCATATATCTGTAGTGATGATGTCACAAAAAAGGATGAAATCTGACGTTCATCAGCGCAATTCCTTGGGTACACTGATAAAAAACCGACTGGTGCAGGACCATGGCAATTGAAACCGAACTGAAACTGCAGCTGCATTCCTCCGATTTGGACCGGCTGCGGACCCACCCGCTGTTGCTGGCCGGAACGGCCGGCGGCACACGACTGCTGCTGAATACCTACTATGACAGCCCTGACCTTCAGCTGGCCGGGGCTCGGGTTGCGTTGCGCCTGAGGCGGCAGGGCGATTCCGTTATTCAGACCCTGAAGACCCGGGGGCAGAGCATTAATGGCTTACACCAGCGTGGCGAGTGGGAGTGGGAAGTCCCTCGGGCCGAGCTGGAGACCGATCGCCTGCAGGCATCCTGCTGGCCAGCCGAGCTGCCACCCGCCGATCAGTTGCGGCTGCAGCCAGTCTTCAGCACGGACTTTGAACGTGAGCTCTGGCATGTGGATTATCATCAGGCCAGGATCGAAGTTGCCCTGGATATCGGACACATTCGGTGTGATTGTCCCGAGGGCGGAACGCGGCAGGACAGCATTCTCGAGCTGGAACTGGAGCTCGAGTCCGGTGAAGCGTCGGCGCTGTGGGCGCTGGCGGAAGAACTGGGGCGCAGCCTGAAGCTGCAGCCGTTTGATGCAAGCAAGGCACAGCGGGGCTATCAGTTGTTCCAGCAGTGCCAACAGGTTGAGTAACAAGGGGAAAGGAATGCACGAAGATCAATTCTATCGCTCTGTACCGGCGGCGCTGCATCCGCTGCTGGAGCGTAACCTGGCGCGGATCGAAACGGCGCTGGAGGCGGCAGGTCCCCTGCTGGACGAAGTGCGCGAGCAGTTGGTACGGGTGCTGATCGGCAGCGATTATGTAACCGGGCAGCTGCAACGGCACCCTGAGTGGCTGGCGGAATTGATCGGCAGTGGCGACCTGAATTCGGCTCGTTCCGACCAGGCGTATGGCGAACGGTTGCAGGCCGAGGTTGAGGGCCTGGTCGACGAGGCAGTTCTGCACCGTGTGCTGCGCCTGTTTCGGCAGCGAGAAATGGTGCGGCTGATCTGGCGTGATTTGAATCGCCTGAGCGATATGGTTGGGACTACCCGTGAGTTGTCACGGCTGGCTGATGCCTGTATCGAGGTGGCCTTGAACTGGCTGTACGAGCAGGCTTGCCAGCGCTGGGGCACTCCCATGTCCCGACCGGATGCCGATGGGCGGAAGCGGCCGCAGCGGATGGTGGTACTGGGAATGGGCAAGCTGGGCGCGGACGAACTGAATCTGTCATCGGATATCGATCTGATTTTCACTTTCCCGGCCAATGGCGAAACGGAGGGTGGCCGCAAGAGTCTGGATAATCGGGACTTTTTTACCAGATTGGGGCAGAAGCTGATTCAGGCGCTGGATAACGTGACGGTGGACGGCTTTGTCTTCCGGGTGGACATGCGACTGCGGCCCTTCGGTTCGGCCGGAGCCTTGGCATGCAGCTTTGCCGCGATGGAGAGCTACTACCAGGAGCAGGGACGCGAATGGGAGCGTTACGCCATGATCAAGGCTCGCGTGGTTGCCGGTGATCAGGGCGCAGGTGCCGAGCTGATTCAACTGTTGCGGCCCTTTGTGTATCGCAAGTATATCGATTTCAGCGCTTTCGAGTCCCTGCGCGACATGAAGGCGATGATCAACCGTGAAGTACGTCGCAAGGGGCTTGAGCAGAACGTCAAGCTGGGAGCGGGCGGTATTCGCGAAGTAGAATTTATCGCGCAGGCATTCCAGCTGATTCGTGGTGGACGTGATGTCGACCTGCAGCAGCGGGAGCTGCTCAAAATCCTGCCGCAGCTGCCGGACAAGGTTGGCATGCCGACAGAAGCCGTGGCGGAGCTGACACAGGCCTATACGTTCTTGCGCAATGTGGAACACGGCATCCAGGCTATTGCCGACAAGCAAACCCAGGAATTGCCGGTGGATGATGAAGGTCGGGCCCGTCTTGCCTTCGCGCAGGGTTATGCGGACTGGGATGTGTTGGCGCAGATGCTGGAGCGAAGCCGGGCAGCGGTTTCCAGCCATTTTGCCGATGTTATTGCACCAGTGGACGAGGTCGATGCCGATCAGGACGATATGCGTACCGAGTGGCTGGCACTCTGGCAGGGGGTGATGGATGAAACCGCAGCGCTGGCATTCCTGAGCGAGCAGGGGTATGAGCATCCGGACGTGGCCTTGAAAGCCCTGCAGGATCTGCAGGGTTTGCGTACAGTACAGATGTTGCAGAAAGTGGCGCTGGAGCGTCTGGAAGCGGTTTTGCCGACGCTATTGGAGCAGGTAGGCCAAAGCGGCAACCCCGAAGTGACCCTGGAGCGGGTTCTGGTGCTGGTACAGGCCGTGTTGAGGCGTTCGGCCTATCTGGTGCTGCTGGCCGAGAATCCGGCCGCTCTGAAGCAGTTGGTCCGCCTGTGTTCGGCCAGTGCCTGGTTTACCGAACAGTTGTCCCGGCAGCCGGTGCTGCTGGATGAATTGATTGATCCGCAGACACTTTACTCACCGCCCAATCAGGCTGAGTTGCAGACCGAATTGCGGCAGCAGTTGCTGCGCATACCGGAAGACGATACCGAGCAGCTGATGGAGACGTTGCGGTACTTCAAACATGCTCACATGCTGAAGGTGGCGGCGTCCGATATCACCGGGGTGCTGCCGCTGATGAAGGTCAGCGACTACCTGACCTGGCTGGCGGAAGCGGTGCTGGAGTCCGTACTGGATATCGCCTGGCGCAATCTGGTGGACAAGCACGGTACGCCACAAAAGACGCCGGGCGTACCCTGTGATCCGGATTTCATCATTGTCGGCTACGGCAAGGTCGGCGGGGTTGAGCTTTCCTATGGCTCGGATTTGGATCTGGTATTTCTGCATGACGCGGCGGCCGAACTGGAAACCGATGGCGGCAGGCCCATTGCCAACAGCGTGTTCTTCAACCGGCTGGGGCAGAGGATCATTCATATCCTGAATACGTTTACACCGTCCGGGATTCTGTATGAGGTGGACATGCGCCTGCGGCCCTCGGGCAACTCCGGCCTGCTGGTCAGTTCTCTCAATGCCTTCCGTGACTATCAGCAGAAGGATGCCTGGACCTGGGAACATCAGGCGCTGGTGAGAGCGCGGGTGGTAGCAGGCAGTCCGGCGCTGGCTGAACGCTTTGAACAGGTGCGGCGGGAGATTCTGGCGCGACCACGTGAGGCCGAGCAGCTGCGTGGCGAAGTGGTCGACATGCGTGAAAAAATGCGTGAACACTTGGGCAGCAAGCCGGCGGCGGGCGACAGCCCGGCTGTTTTCAACCTGAAGCAGGACCCCGGCGGCATCGTGGATATTGAATTCATGGTGCAGTATCTGGTGTTGCGCCATGCGGCAGAGTGCCCGGCATTGATGCGCTGGACCGATAATATCCGCATTCTGGCCGGTATTGAGGCCGAAGGGTTGTTGCTGTCGGATGAGGTTGAGCTGCTGCGGGAAGCCTACAAGGCGTACCGGGCCGCCGGGCATCGGCAAACGCTGCAGAATCTGGCGAGTGTGCTGGGCGAAGATGAGGTACAGGGGTACCGCAAGGGAGTGGCCGCCATCTGGAAGCGTGTACTGGGCGCACCAGAGTAGCCGGTATCGGGTGTTCGATCAGTATGAAAAAGCCGACGCTTGGGTCGGCTTTTTCGTCTCGGCCCGGAGTCCTTAGAGGCTGGTCAGCCAGCCGTGGGTGTCGGGTGCCTTGCCCCACTGGATGTCATTCAATGCACGACGCAGGCGCAGAGTGGTTTCTCCGACGCCACCGTTGCCGACGGAGTATTCCTGGCCCTTATGAATCAGGGTACCGACCGAGGTCAAAACGGCGGCAGTACCGGACAGGGCTGCTTCACAGCCCGGACGGGCACTGCGTTCCAGCAGCTCTTCTACGGTCAGCTCGCGCTCCTGAACGTCCATGCCCATATCGCGGGCCAGAGTCAGGATGGAGTCGCGGGTCACGCCGTGCAGGAATGAAGAATCCAGTGCTTTGGTGATGATCTCGTTACCGTCGATCAGCAGGAAGTTGGCCGCGCCGGTTTCCTGAACATCGCCGCCCGGGCAGAACAGTACCTGGTCGGCCTGGCACTCGGCGCGGGCTTTCATGATCGGTTGCAGGGCACTGGCATAGTTGCCGCCCGATTTGACCACGCCCATGTGCGGTGAACAGCGCATGCCTTCGTCGTCCAGCAGCAGGCGCAGCGCCTTGTCGCCACCGGTGAAGTAGTCACCGACCGGTGACAGCAGTACGTACAGGCAGGAGGTCAGTGAAGGTACCGCGGCCTTGCCGACGGCCGGTTCGGTGCCGATGTGGGTCGGACGGATGTACATGGACCCCGGTGGTGCAGGTACCTCGTCCTTGAAGCGGGTCACGATGTCGCGAATCATGCTTTCAAGCATCGCCTCATCGAATGCCGGCAGAGCCAGCAGTTCGGAGCTTTGCGCCAGTCGACGAATGTTCTTGTCCATGCGGAAAATCTTGACGGAGCCGTCTGCGTGGCGAAAGGCCTTCAGACCCTCGAAGCAGGTGCTGGAGTAGTGCAGCACGTGGGCGCCCGGGTGCAGCTGCAAACTGTTGCTCGATACCACCTCGGCGTCGCTCCACTGAGAGCCGTCGAACCAGGAAATCGCCATTTCAGGCATGAAAACGGAACCAAAAGCAGACATAAGACCTTCCTAACAAACGGGTTTGAAGAACATCGAGGAGGTGACATCGCAGATACGCAGCGCGGACTATCGCGACCATTCTAGATTGTATGCATTCATGACAAAAATGGAATGCTTCATCGGTATTAATAGTGTTGCGAGCTTCGTAGACGAGCGGTGCCGGTGGTAACATGAACGCTTTGATGGCGGTCGAGACGGGCCGAGGGGTTGGAGGCAGTTTTGAGCGGCAGCAGCAAGCAGGTCTGGATCGTCAGTGACGGCAAACCGGGGCATCTGAACCAGTCCCGAGGGTTGGCGGAAGCGTTGGCACGGCGATGTGATGTCGACATCAGCGAACAACCGCCGCTGGGCCGTCTGCAGGCACTGCGCCTGTGTTTCGGGAGCGGACTGCCACGCATGGACGACAAGCCGGCGCTGATTGTCGGTGCCGGCCATGCGACACATCTGAGTCTGCTGGCGTTGCGCCGCTTTTATCGGACACCGGTTGTGGTGCTGATGCAGCCGTCGCTCTCGACGGGCTTTTTCGATTTGTGCCTGATACCCGAACATGATCGGCCGTCGCAGCGCCCCAATATCGTACCGACACGGGGGGCCCTGAATCGCATGCAACCGGGCGTGAAAACGCCGGGCAGCGGTGTGGTATTGGTGGGCGGGCCTTCGAAGCACTTTGCCTGGGATGAAGTGGCGGTGCTGGAACAGGTAGAGGCTCTGCTGGCGGCGGATACCCGTGAGTGGCTGGTTGGATCATCACGACGTACGCCGGCCCACACCGAGCAGGCCCTGGCGGCCCTGTGTGGGCCAGATTTTGTCCCGGCGGCCCAAACCGGCCCCGACTGGTTGCCGAGTCAGTTGGCCGGCACCGAGGTATGCTGGGTGACGCAGGACAGCGCCTCCATGGTGTACGAAGCCCTGACGGCGGGTTGTCGGGTGGGTGTGCTGACGCTGGACGAGGGCGCTGATAACCGTGTCAGCCGTGGCGTAGACGGGCTGCGGAAGCAGGGTATTGTCAGTGCTTCGCCTGACTGGCAATTGCGCCATGTGACCGAACCTGCGGCGGTTTTCAATGAGGCTGAACGCTGTGCCGAATACATACTGAAAAGAGGGTGGCTGTGAAGGTCGTACAGGTATTGCCAGCACTGGAGCTGGGAGGAGTCGAACGCGGTACGCTGGAAATCGCCCGTGGCCTGGTAGCGGCCGGGCACGAGTCTGTCGTGGTCTCGGCCGGTGGTCGTCTGGTTGAACAGGTGGAGCGAGAGGGCAGTCGACACGTGCATTGGGAGTTGGGACGCAAGTCGTTGCTGACCTTTCTGCAGGTGCCTGCATTCCGACGCTGGCTGGCGGCCGAGAGGCCCGATATTGTGCATGTGCGCTCGCGCATGCCGGCCTGGGTGGTATGGCGGGCGTGGAAAAAAATGGACCCCGCGACCCGCCCACGGCTGATTACCACGCTGCATGGCATGCATTCGGTCAACCGTTACAGCGCGGTTATGGGCAAGGGTGAGCGGGTGATCGCCGTGTCGGAAACGGCGCGGCGCTATCTGCTGGATAATTATCCTGAAGTGGATGCCGCCAAGGTGACGGTCATCCACCGGGGGATCGACCCGGAGGAATTCCCGCGGGGGCACGTCCCTTCCGAAGCCTGGAAGGCGCAATTGTTCGACAGCTACCCGCAGGCGAAGGACAAGCATCTGATCTGTTTTCCGGGGCGGATTACACGCTGGAAGGGGCATTTGGATCTGGTCAGGCTGGTCGCCGAGTTGAGTCGGCAGCGGCAGGACTTTCATGTGCTGATTGTGGGCAGCGACCCCAAGGACACTTTCGTGCATGAAGTAACGGCGGCCATCAGCGCAGCCGGTCTGGATGACTATTTCTCGTTTCTGGGCACGCGCTCGGACATGAAGGATCTGTATGCGCTTGCGGACGTGATGCTGTCTCTGACCTCGACCACGGCGGAAGCTTTCGGCCGCACCGTGGTTGAGTGCCTGTCGGTCGGTACGCCGGTGGTCGGGTATGCCTATGGCGCCGTGGCGGAAACACTGGGTGCAATCTATCCGGCCGGCAAGGTGGCGACCGGGGATGTGGCGGCTGCGGCACGCCAGGTGAGCCAGACCTTCGATCAACCGGATACCGTCGGCGCCAATCCTTTTGTCCTGAGCAGCATGATCGACCGGACCCTGGCGCTGTATCAGGAGAGTCTGCAGGTTTAGTCCGGCGGATTTTGCCGGTGATCGGCCTCGTACAGCTTGATCTGTCGCAGGAAGCGACTATAGGCAAAGTTGACGGCGTAGATGTAGCCCATTAGCCCGCCGCGCCAGTAGCCGCGGAAAAAATAGCCGGTGATAAAGGCGCTCCAGAGCTCGGTAATCATGCGCAGCTTTGACGGGCGCCTGCCGCGTGTCAGCAGATCCCGCGCCTGAGCCTCGCTGTAGTCATTCATCTTTTCCACGCGATGGTGGAAGGACTTGAGTGAGTCGTGCGCCATTTTTCCGTTCAGGCTGTCGGTACTCGTGCCCGCGTCCATCTGCACCCGGTCATGGACCGGGCTCGGGCTGTAGCGCCCCCTGGACTTGCGATACAGGCGAATGGGTTTGTACGGGGTATAACTGCTGAGTTGGTTGGTACAGTACAGCCGATCATGAATGGCGATGTAGTAGCCGTCGGCGGCCGGCCCCGGCGGCTGAAACAGCTCCACCATTTCCGCCTGCAGTTCGGGCAGGATACGTTCGTCGGCATCGATGTTCAGGATCCAGTCGTGACGAGCCTGTTCTTCTGCAAAGCGTTTCTGCTGGCCGTAACCGGGCCAGTCGTTGTGAATCACGCGCGCGCCCAAAGCCTCGGCCAGAGCTTGGGTGCCATCCGTGCTGCCGGAGTCGACCACGATGACTTCGGCGACCCAGGCGCGGACACTTTCAATGGCCAGGCCGATACGGTCGGCTTCATTTTGAGCAATGATGATGACGCTGACGGGGATTGAAGGCATGACTTTTTCCGTGGTTGAAGGCGAGTGGCCGTGGTCTGCTGTGGTGTTCATGACGGCAGCAGCCGGCGGTATGCCTGGAGCGTTTTGTCGACCATGGCATCCAGTGTCAATTCGCAGCGGGCAAATGCCTGGGCCTGCCGGTGGTGTTCAGGACGCTGGTTGCAAGCGCTCATCACCTGTGCCAGAGCTGCCGGGTCTTCAACGGGGGCAATCAGTGCGGCAGGCAGGATCTCGTTGGGCACCGGCACATCTGTTGAGACGAGTGGCGTCTCGCAGAGCAGGGCTTCCGAAAAAACGTACGAAAACCCTTCTCGGCGTGAAGAGATGACCACTGCATCGGCGGCGTGCATCAGGTCAGGCACATCCTCGCGATGGCCCAGCAGACTGACTCTGTTGGACAGATCGTATTGCTTGATCAGTTGCTCCAGCAGCGGCCGTTCGGGGCCCTCACCGGCAATTTTCAGCGTGCCGGGTACTTCCCGAAAGGCCTGAATCAGCACATCGAAGCCTTTGGCCTTGACCAGTCGTCCAACGGCCAGCCAGTTGTCGGGGGTGGCTGCTGGCGTTTGGCAGGGTGCTGTGGCAGGCACATCGGGTACTGCAATGCCGTTATAAACGGTCAGACAGTTGTTCCCGACCTGAGCGGATACCGTCTTGCTGACGCCGATGACCAGGTCCATGGCGGCGGCATGGTGGAGGCGCTTCTTGATATTGTGCACCGTGGTGACGGTTTTGGCCTTCAGCAGGGGGGACAGGGTCGCGAGTATCTGCCCGGCCTTGTTGGCCTGGGCATGAATGATATCGGCGTGTGCGCGCCTGAGCGTGAACAGGAGTCTGGTCAGCAGCAGGGGGTTGCGGCGGCTGCCGGAAAAATCAAAGGGGATAAATTCGACTTCGGAAGCGAACCTGTCCCGGTACATGGGGTTGGCGCAGACAGCGACATGTATGCCGCGTTGACAAAGTCCGTTGGCGAGATCGACCAGGTGCTTTTCCAGTCCGCCTTCGCCTGCACTGGCCATCACCTGCAGCACTTTCATTTGGATGTCCTATACAGGTAATTCTTGCCCTTGGGGTGGGTTTTGAAGCGCCGGTGAACCCACATGTACTGGGTGGGGTCCTTGCGGATGGCGCGTTCCAGTTCGGCGTTGATACGGGCGGCATCCGCTTCCTCGTCACCCGTGGGGAAGGGCTCGACCACCGGGAACAGCTCCAGCTCGTAGCCGCTGTCGTCCGGCAAGCGGTGCTGGGCCAGCATCAGAACCGGCGAGTCGTTGAGTTTCACCATGCGGGTGGTTGCCGTGATCGTGGCGGCGGGCACGCCGAAAAAGGGCGCATAAACGGACTGTTTCGGGCCAAAATCCTGATCGGGCGCATACCAGATGATATGGTTCTTGCGCAGGGCGCGAATCACGCTGCGGATGTCGGAGCGTTCGATGGCCTGGCCAAAGTAGCGTAACCGGTTGCCCGTGATAATCTTCTCCAGCAGCGGATTGTTATGACGGCGATACATGGCATCCACCGGGTAATACTGCGAAAACAGCAGACCGCCCAGGTCCAGAGTCGAAAAATGGGCGCCCAGCAAAATCACTCCTTTGCCCTGACTCAGAGCGGCATCCAGGTGCTCTCGTCCCTTGAGAACATATTGCCCTTCCAGCTTGGGCTCCGGAGTCCACCAGGCCATGGCGGTTTCGAACAGGCTGATGCCGTTGTTGGCAAAAATGTTCCTGACCATGCGGGCCTGTTCGTCGGTATTCAGCTCGGGAAAACACAGGCGAACATTCACCTCGGTGACGTGGCGACGGCGTGGGCTCAGGTAGAAAAACAGTTGGCCCAATCTGCGTCCGATCGTGATTTGCCAGCGCCAGGGCAGACGATTGAGCAGCCACAACAGGCCGACACCGAGCCAGATGTGCCAGAAGCGGGGACTAAGGAAACGATTGGGTGAGGGCTTTTGAGTCACGGGTACATGGGCAGCAGTGAAAAGGAAGATTGTAAAGCGGTGGCCTCCCGGCGGCAAACCTGGCGTGGCGGTAACCTTCGTGATGAGCGTTATCGTGGTATGATTCAGGCTCCATACTGACCAGGTTTTACGGGTTGCAGATGAAGATAGCGGTTGCAGGCACAGGCTATGTCGGGCTTTCCAACGCGGTTCTGCTGGCGCAGCACAACGAAGTTGTGGCGCTGGATATCCTTGAAGACAAGGTGGCACAGATCAACCGTGGCGAGTCCCCGATCGAAGATGAGGAAATCAGCGAATACCTCGCATCCGGCACCCTGAACCTGCGGGCAACGCTGGACAAGCAGGAGGCCTACGGCGGTGCCGAGGTCGTCATCGTGGCGACGCCGACGGATTACGACCCGCACAGCAATTACTTCGATACGCGCAGCGTGGAGGCGGTGGTAGCCGATGTCCTGTCGCTTAATCCTCAGGCGCTGGTGGTGATCAAGTCCACGGTTCCGGTCGGCTATACGCGGGGCTTGCGTGAACGCCTGGCAACACGGAATCTGATCTTTTCGCCGGAATTCCTCCGTGAGGGCAAGGCGCTGCTCGATAATCTGCACCCCTCCCGTATCATTGTCGGCGAACGTTCCGAGCGCGCGCAGCGGTTTGCCGATCTGCTGGTACAGGGCGCCAGTGAGGTGGATATCCCCGTCCTGCTGACCGGCTCGACCGAAGCCGAAGCGATCAAGCTGTTCGCCAATACCTATCTGGCCATGCGAGTCGCCTACTTCAATGAGCTGGACACCTACGCCGAAACCTTCGGGCTGGATACCCGGCAGATCATTGAAGGAGTGGGGCTGGACCCGCGGATCGGCCAGCATTACAACAACCCGTCCTTTGGCTATGGCGGCTACTGTCTGCCGAAGGACACGCGGCAGTTACTGGCCAACTATGATCAGGTGCCTAATAACCTGATTCGGGCGATCGTGGATGCGAACACGACCCGCAAGGATTTTGTGGCGAATGCGGTTCTGGCACGTGACCCCAGGGTTGTCGGTATCTACAGGCTGGTCATGAAATCGGGTTCCGACAACTTCCGGGCATCGGCCATTCAGGGCGTGATGAAACGCATCAAGGCTCAGGGCGTCGAAGTGGTTGTGTATGAACCGGTGCTGGATGACACGCATTTTTTCAATTCCCGCGTGATCCGTGATCTGGACGAATTCAAGCGCGTCAGCGACGTCATTGTCGCCAACCGTCTGACCGACGAGGTGAGAGATTGCCTGGATAAGGTGTACACCCGTGATCTTTTTGAAAGCGATTCCTGATGTCTAATTTACAACACAACGAGTCTTCTCGGAGCGATACTCGGGCCGAAGCCGCCTGGCATACCTACAAGCGTTTGCTGGTGTATGTGCGGCCGCTCTGGTGCATTTTTGTTATCAGTTTTATCGGCTTCGCCATCTATGGTGCGGGGCAGGCACTGTCGGCCAAGTGGCTGGAAATGGTGGTGGATACGGTTCAGCGCAATGACTATGAGGAGCGCTGGTTTCTGGCCCTGGCGGTACTGGGAATTTTCATTCTGCGCGGGGTCGGTGGTTTTATCGGCAATTACAGTCTGGCCTATGTGGGGCGTGAAGTGATTCATCGCTTGCGCACCCAGGTGTTCGAGCGCTTGCTACTGCTGCCGTCCAGTTTTTACAGCCACCATTCCAGCGGCGAACTGCTGGCCAAGCTGACCTATAACGTGGAGCAGGTGACCGAGGCGGTCACCAGCGCGATAAAGGTGCTGTTTCGTGAAGGGCTGACGGTTATCGGGCTGTTGGGGTATATGCTTTTCCTGAACTGGAAGCTGACGCTGATTTTCATTGCTGCGGGGCCGCTGATCGGCTTTGTGGTGTCCAAGGCGGCGAAACGCATGCGGCGGCTGGGGCGGCGTATTCAGCAGTCGGTGGGGGATATTACCGAGGCGGCCTCGGAGTCGATCAAGGGCTATCAGGTGGTGCGCATTTTCGGTGGCGCGGACGCCGAACGTGAGCGCTTCCAGCAGGCCAGCCTGCATAACAAGCGCCAGTTCATGAAGCTGGTGGTGACCCAGTCCTTGAATACGCCGATTATCCAGCTGCTGGTGGCGCTGGCCCTGTCCGCGCTGCTGTTCCTGGCGATGCACCCGGATGTGATGGGCAGCATGAGTACCGGTGGTTTTGTCGCTTTCCTGACGGCCGCCGGGATGATTACCAAGCCGCTGCGTCTGTTGACGGACGTGACTTCCATTGTGCAGAAGGGGATTGCGGCAGCCGAGAGCCTGTTCGAAGTGCTGGACGAGCCGGTCGAACAGGACCGTGGCACGCGCACGCTGGAACAGGTGGGCGATATTGAATTTCGTCATCTGGGATTCGCGTATCCCGGCACGGACAAGCCGGTACTGGATGATATCTGTCTGACGTTGCCGCAGGGCAAGACGGTTGCCCTGGTCGGGCGCTCCGGCAGCGGCAAGACCACGCTGGCCAGCCTGTTGCCGCGTTTCAATGATGGCTGGAGCGGTGAGCTGCAGATCAATCGCCAGCCACTGGAATCCTTCACGCTGGACAGCCTGCGCAGCAATATTTCGCTGGTGAACCAGAACGTGGTGCTGTTCAACGGCAGTATCGCCGAGAATATCGCCTACGGTTCCATGGCGGGAGCCAGCGAATCATCCATTCTGGCGGCAGCCGAAGCCGCGCACGTAATGGAGTTTGTGGCGCACTTGCCGGAGGGTATTCATACCCGAGTGGGCGAAAACGGTGTCCTGCTCTCGGGGGGCCAGCGGCAGCGCATCGCTATTGCGCGTGCCATCCTGAACGATGCGCCGATCCTGATTCTGGACGAAGCCACTTCCGCGTTGGACAGTGCGTCGGAGCGCCATATTCAAGAGGCACTGGAAGAGGTGATGAAAGGGCGTACCACGCTGGTGATTGCCCACCGCCTGTCAACCATTGAAAAGGCCGACATGATCGTGGTGATGGAGAGCGGGCGCATTGTGGAGCAGGGGGGGCATGAGGAACTGCTGGCGCAGCAGGGGGCCTATGCCCGTTTCCACTTGTTGCAGAGCGCCGACAAGGACTAGGAGTTGATCATGAATGCGGCTCCATTGTTTGGGCGCGGTCTGTTGCTGGTTGTCATGCCATACCTGCTGGCATGGGGGCTGTTGCCGGGTCTGCTGGTGGTCAGCCTGCCGCTGGATGTGGTGGAAGGGGTGTACTGGGGGCAGGAGTGGCAATGGGGCTATTACAAGCACCCGCCCCTGCCGGCCTGGGTGTTGTACCTGTTCCAGCGGGTGTTGGGTGATGCGGGGCCCTTCGTGCTCAGTCAGCTGTGTATCGGTCTGACCCTGCTGTGTGTCTGGCGGCTGGGCTGCCGCATACTGGGGCGGGAGCGAGCGGCTTTCGGAGTGCTGGCGCTGATGGGCGTCTACTTTTTTACCTGGCCGACCATCGAATTCAATCACAATGTGGCGCAGATGCCGATCTGGGCTGCTGCTGTCCTGCTGTTTCATCGCGCCATCAGTGACAGGCGCTGCCGGGACTGGCTGTTGCTGGGGCTGGTATCGGGCCTGGGGCTGCTGACCAAATATTCCTATATCATGCTGCTGGCCGCCATGTTTCTGTGGCTGCTGGTCCAGCCCGGTCTGCGCTCTAGCCTGTTGACGTATCGGCCATGGTTGGGTGTGTTGACCATGGGACTGGTGTTCCTGCCACATCTGCTGTGGCTGGCGGCACATGACTTCCTGCCTTTTTCCTACGCGGCGGCGCGCTCTGAGGTGGCGGCAGCCAGTGAGTCCCGCTGGTTGGGGCCGCTCAAATTTCTGCTGGTCCAGCTGATCGATCATTTGCCGTTGCTGTTACTGCTGTTGATTGCGGGTTTCTGGCGGCGCAGCCGCTGGCAGACGCCGGCGGCGGGCAGTGGTTTCCTGTTCTGGATCGGTCTGATGCCGGCGCTGCTGACCGCTTTGGGAGCAATCGTCACCGGGGCCGGGACCCGTGACATGTGGGGTGCGCCCATGTGGAACCTGTCGGGGCTGGTACTGGCATCGATGATCCCCGTGGCGGTGCTGACACAGTACTGGCGACGTTTGTGTCTGGGCTTCGGTATCTTTTTGGGTGTGCTGACGGTGCTGATGGTGCTGTTTGTGGGGTTTAAGGATCAGATCAGGGACAAGCCCTCCCGTACCGGCTGGCCGGATGCGGCGCTGGCTCAGGCCTTGCAGCAGCAGTGGCAACAGTACAGTGCCTGTCCGCTGCAATTGGTGGCCGGGAACTACTGGTTGGCCGAGATGGCGGCAATCAACCTGACGCCGCGGGCATCAGCCATACCGGATGCCGATCTGGCACTGGCTCCCTGGGTCGACGCTGAACGTTTTCAGCGCCAGGGCGGGATGTTGATCTGGCCGGCGCAGGATGCATATTGGCAGCAGATGTTGCCGGAAGCGGGAGGCTGGGACGCCGAAGGCGAGTTGGTGCTGCCCTGGCCGCGCCTGCCTGAGCGTGAACCGCTGTCTTTGCGCTGGCGCCTTTGGCTGCCGCAGGCCGAATGCCGGTGAAGGTCAGTCGAGCCTCGGCTGCTTGACCAGCAGGCGGCCACTGTCTCGCAGTGCGGCGGCAAACCGGGGGCCGGCCAGCCAGGCGCGTTCTGCATCGCGGGCTCGTGCCAGCGCCGAGTGGCTTGACGCGTAGCCCGGATGGCACATGATCAGTGCGCCGTCCGGCAGGGTGTCCAGCCAATGACGCATCATGCGGTCAAAGCCGGCGTCCGGGCGCAATGAATACATGCCGGCAAAGTCACGGTTGCCGCGTACGCCGTAGCGGTGGCGCTGGGCATTGAAGCCTGTCCCCATCAATCTGAGTACCAGTGCCTTGAAGCGTGCATCATGCCCTTGCAGGGCGGGTGTGGAGACGCGTAGCCAGGGGTGATCAGCGCCATAGCGACGGACCAGTGTTGTCAGTACGATCCGGCGAATACCGGGAAACATCTGAATATGCTGATGACCGTCGACAAAGTCGGGCGTGCGTCCTGCAAGGTGTTCGAAGCGGTCCAATTGTTGTTCCAGAGAGGATTGGACCCGATTGGTGTCAATTCGGCCGCAGAGGCTGAGCTGCATCAGCTTGCCCAGCGGAATGGCCTGCTCACCTTCAGTCAGGTTGAAGTGGACGCCGAGAGCGGCTTGTGTTTCCAGTTCTCTTAGCTGGGCCGCGGCGTCGGCGGTCCAGGCGGGCATCAGGCTCATGCAGCTGGTTGCGGACAGCCGGCCCTGCCGGACCAGCTCCAGAATGGCACGGTTGATATCATCAGACAGGCCGAAGTCATCGGCGCACAATACCAGCGAACGGTTCATGCGAAAGCCCAGAATTTGCCCAGAATGTAGGTCATCACGGCGACACTGCCCAGTACCAGCAGCATGGCCAGATCATAGCGCAGTGATGTGAAGGTCAGCAGGGCCCAGTACATCGCTTCATTCAGGGCGAAGCTGGACGCAGCCACGGTGGCAAAGCGCGGCAGAGTCTGACGGTGTGAGCGTGCGCCGGCGGCAAAGGTCAGGTGGCGGTGGCCGAAGTAGCTGACATTGAAGGCGACCAGAAAAGCGACGACGTTGGCCAGCAGCGGATGCAGTCCGGCCAGAGGCACCAGCAGGATCACGACCAGCCAATGGGTCAGCAGTGCGCTCACGCCCACGGCGATAAAGCAAAGTGCCTCACGCGTCATCGGAGGTTCCTTCCACAGTGTTGTCACGATCCCGGAACGAGACGCGGCGCCCGACGAGATAGAGTGGACGGGCTTTCACTTCGGAGAAGATGCGGGCGATGTATTCGCCCAGAATGCCGACGGAGAACAGTTGAATCCCGCCCAGAAATGCAATGCCGGCCGCGATGGTGGGCCAGCCGGGAACGTCGGAGCCGAACATCAGTGTCCGCAGGACAATCACGAACGCATACAGCAGGGACAGGACGGATACGCCGGCCCCCAGCAGCATCCATACCCGCAGAGGTGCGCTGCTGAAACTGGTGAAGCCGGTCAGGGCCAGTGCTGACAGGTGCCGCAGGCGGAAATTGCTGGTACCGCCCAGGCGTGGCGCCACAGTAAAAGTGACGGACTTGCTGGAAAACCCGACCCAGGCATAGAGGCCTTTCATCATGCGCGAGCGCTCGGGCAGCTGGCGCAGGGCGAGCACCACCTTGCGGTCCAACAGGCGGAAGTCACCGGCATCCGGGTGGATGTTGATCTCGGCGCTGCGGCTCAGAATACGGTAAAAGAGATTGGTCAGATGACGCTTGCCGGCCGACTCATCGTCACGGTTATCGCGTACGCCATACACCATGTCGTAACCCTGGTGCCAGTAGTGGAAAAACTGCTCGACCACTTCCAGCGGATGCTGTCCGTCGGCATCCATCAGCAGCACCACATCACCATCGGCGTGGTCGATACCGGCACTGAGCGCTGCTTCCTTGCCAAAGTTGCGCGACAGTTGCAGCAGCGTCACCGGATAGGTGTCGGCCAGAGCGGTGGCGATCGCGGCCGTATCGTCCTGGCTGCCGTCATCGACGATGAGCAGTTCGATGCGGTCGGTAAAACGGGTCAGGTACTCGGTCAGCCGGGGGACCAGGTGAGCGAGATTCTCCCCCTCGTTATAGGCGGGCAGAATACAGGTGAGGCTGGGGCGGTCGGGCCGCGTGACCTCGGATCGAGATCGGTTGGTGTCGTCCATACAAAAATCCACAGTCGCCATCGCGTTAGTCGGTATTGTCCTAGATCCGCCGGGCTTGTGCCAGCATCGAAGCCGCCCGGGCTTGTGTTAGACTGGCGCTTTACCCCTTCGACGCGCCAAATGCCATGAATGCCTTGCTACTTCACCTTTACAGCGCCCTTTTTTATCTGCTGACGCCGGCTTTGCTGCTGCGTCTCTGGTGGCGGGGGCGGCGGGCACCTGGCTACCGTCGCAACTGGCGGCAACGACTGGGGTTAGGTGCGAGCATGGACCGGCCGGTGATTTGGGTGCATGCGGTATCCGTGGGTGAAACTCTGGCGATCGCCCCTCTGGTGCGGGGGCTGCTGGCACGTTACCCGCAGCATCGGATTCTGATCACCAACATGACTCCTACCGGTGCCGAGCAGGTTGGCCAGCTGTTTGGTGGTCGGGTGGAGCAGCGTTTCTGCCCCTGGGATCTGCCGCTGGCGCTGCGGGCTTTCCTGCGGCGGACACGGCCTGAACTGTGCGTGATTGTCGAAACGGAACTCTGGCCGAACATGGTGGCGGAGTGCGATCGTGCCGGGGTGCCGGTGGTGCTGGCCAATGCCCGTCTGTCCGAGCGTTCCGCACGGGGCTATCGGAAATTTGCACGGCTGACGCAGCCGATGCTGCAACGGCTGACGCTGGTGGCAGCGCAGAATCAGGCGGATGCCGAGCGCTTTATTGCGCTGGGCATGCCGCCGGAGCGGGTGGAAGTGACCGGCAGCATCAAGTTTGATCTGCAGCTGGATGCGCAGCAGGTAGCGGCCGGGCAGGCTTTGCGGCAGCAACTGGGGGCGGAGCGTCCGGTCGTGATTGCCGCCAGCACGCATCAGGGTGAGGATGAAATCATTCTGGCAGCCTGGCGTCGTCTGCGAGAGCGCTTTCCGAACCTGCTGCTGATGCTGGTGCCGCGTCACCCGGAGCGGTTTGAAGCGGTCGCCCGGTTGTGTCGACGTTACAGCGAAGGTCTGATCCGTCGCAGCCAGGCAGGGCAGCCGGATCGAGATACCGAGTTGTACCTGGGGGATTCCATGGGCGAGTTGATGCTGTTCTATGCGGCGGCCGATATCGCGTTTGTCGGCGGCAGTTTCAGTGGTACCGGCGGCCATAATCCGCTGGAACCCGCAGCGCTGGGGCTGCCGGTCGTCATGGGGCCGGACTGTTTCAACTTTCAGGTGATTACCGAGGCGTTGAGGGATCAGGGCGGGCTGGTGCGAGTGGAGCAGGCGGAGGCGCTGGAGCGGCAGTTGCAGGATTGGCTGGAACAGCCCGAGCAGCGGCATCAGGCGGGGCAGAGGGGCGCGGATTTTGTGGCGGCCAATCGCGGAGCGCTGGAACGACTGCAGCAGGCGGTGGCGCGCCTGCTGCCGTGAATGTCCTGGCCATGCAGGGTGCCCGGCTTACAGTGCGCTGAAGTCGAAAGTTTCACCGGCATACTGGGTAAAGGCTGCCTGTAGCACGTTGGCCAGGGGTGCATTGTCGGTATCACGCAGCCATTGTGTGCCGTCATGGTCGAAGTGGAAGCCGCCGTCCCGGGTTGCCACCCACAGTTGCTTCACCGGCGGCTGGCGGGTAAAGATGATCTGGCTGCCGTTTTCGCATGTGACGGTCATCATGCCACCCTGGTGTTCGTAATCCAGATCGCTTTCGGCGGCGTCCAGGATCTCTTCTATCAGTTCCAGAGTATGGTCTACCCGGGTCATGAATTCGGATTCGGTCATCACTGCATCTCTCTGCATGAAAAGTCGGTGGATGAGTATAACTCAGCCGCAGGCGGTACTCAGCCCTTGTGGCTGAGGGTATAATCGGTCAATTAACAGCCTGTGGGTGAACCCCCCGGGTGTAACCGGATATAGACAAGGATTGATGATGTTGAAACGCTGTTGGCCAGCCCTGTTGCTGGGTGCCCTGCTGTTGTCGGGTTGTGGTCAGAAAGGCCCGCTTTCATTGCCCGATAACACTGCCTCACAGCATCAATCACAGTGAGAGATTCCATGGATAATTTCGAATACCGCAATGGCCGCCTGCATGCAGAAGAGGTGGCACTGGGACGTATTGCCGACGAGTTCGGTACGCCGACCTATGTTTATTCCCGTGATGCGCTGGAGCGTGCCTACCTGGATTACGCACAGGCACTTGAGGGTCGGGATGCGCTGGTCTGTTATGCGGTCAAGGCCAACTCCAACCTGGCGGTCCTGAACGTGCTGGCGCGACTGGGTGCCGGTTTCGATATCGTGTCAGCCGGTGAGCTGGAACGGGTGCTGCGTGCCGGTGGTGATCCGGCCAAGGTGGTATTTTCCGGTGTGGGCAAGCAGCCGGACGAGATTCGTCGAGCGCTGCAGGCAGGCATCCTCTGCTTCAATATCGAATCGGATGCCGAGCTGGATCGAGTGAACGCGGTGGCGGGTGAGCTGGGCGTCAAGGCTCCGGTCTCTTTCCGGGTTAACCCGGATGTAGATGCCGGTACGCACCCCTATATCTCGACCGGCCTGAAAGAGAACAAATTCGGCATCGCCATTGAAACGGCCCTCGACGTGTACCGCCGTGCGGCGGTACTTGAGCATGTAGACGTGGTGGGCATGGACTGCCATATCGGCAGCCAGTTGACCGAAGTCAGCCCCTTCCTCGACGCCATTGACCGCTTGCTGGGGCTGCTGGACACTCTGGCCGCAGAAGGTATTCGTATTCATCATCTGGATCTGGGTGGCGGTCTGGGCGTGTGTTACACCGACGAAACCCCGCCGACGCCGGGCGAATATATCGAGCAGGTCCTGCAGAAACTGTCCGGCCGCGACTACAAGCTGATTTTCGAACCGGGTCGCTCCATTGCCGCCAATGCCGGGGTGATGTTGACCCGCGTCGAATTTCTCAAGCAGAGTGGCGACAAGCACTTCGCGATTATCGATGGTGCCATGAACGACCTGATTCGTCCTTCCCTGTATGGCGCTTACCAGGAAATCATTCCGGTCGAAGTGCGTGAAGAGGGTGAAGCTAAAAGCTGGGACCTGGTTGGACCGGTTTGCGAAACCGGCGACTTCTTGGGTAAGGACCGTCTGTTGAACCTGCAGCCTGGAGACCTGCTGGCCGTTTGTTCTGCGGGTGCCTATGGTTTCGTGATGGCGTCCAACTATAACACCCGTCCGCGTCCGGCCGAGGTGATGGTGGATGACAACCAGGCCTATCTGGTACGCGAACGTGAAACCCTGAACGACCTGATGCGTGGCGAGCAGCTGCTGCCGACACAGGCCTGAACGGGGAATACCAATGCTGGTTCGCTTTACCAAAATGCACGGTTTGGGTAATGACTTCATGGTGGTCGATGCCGTTTCGCAACGGGTGCGTATCACGCCGAAGGTGGTGCGTAAGCTGTCCGATCGGCACCTGGGTATCGGCTTCGACCAGCTGCTGCTGGTCGAACCGCCCACCCGTCCGGATATGGATTTTCGCTATCGCATTTTCAATGCGGATGGTTCGGAAGTTGAGCACTGCGGCAATGGCGCACGCTGCTTCGGTCGCTTCGTTCGTGACCGCCGGTTAACCGCCAGCGACGAGATTCATGTTGAAACTGCCCGTGGTCAGGCCGTGTTGTATCTGCTGCCGGACCGCCAGGTTGACGTTGATATGGGGGCTCCGGAACTGCGTCCGGCGGAAGTGCCTTTTCAGGCATCGGCACAGGCCGCTACGTACCGACTTGAGGTGGCGGGAGAGCCGATCGAGCTGAGCGCGGTCTCCATGGGAAATCCCCACGGGGTACTGCTGGTGGATGATGTTGACAGGGCACCGGTCGAACGCCTGGGACCGGTGCTGGAGTCCCACCCGCGCTTCCCGCAGAAAGCCAATATTGGCTTCATGCAGGTGGTGAATCGCGGCGAGATTCGACTGCGCGTGTATGAGCGCGGGGCCGGAGAAACGCTGGCATGCGGTACCGGGGCCTGTGCTGCAGTGGTTGCCGGGCGTCTGCGCGGGCTGCTGGACGAGGAGGTGCTGGTGCACCTGCCAGGGGGCGATCTGCGGATTCGCTGGGCGGGAGAAGGCCAGGCACTGCGCATGGTCGGGCCGGCCACAACCGTATTCGAAGGACAGATCTATCTATGAGCGAAGTACTGGACGCGCCGGTCGTGACGGCGGAGCAGGTGGCCGATTATCTGGCCGAGCATCCCGATTTTTTCACCCATCACGCTTCGCTATTGGAAAAGCTCTATGTTCCGCATCAGCGCGGTACGGCGGTCTCTCTGGTCGAGCGTCAAACCTCCCTGTTGCGTGAACGCAATCAGCAGCTGCACGGGCATATGTCCGACCTGATCGATGCCGCGCGCCACAATGATATACAGTTTGAAAAAACCAAACGCATGGTACTGGCGCTGCTGGAAGCCTGGACGCTGGATGATGTGGCGGTCGCGATTGAAGAAAGCCTGTGCCGTGATTTCTATGGCGATGAAACCGTACTGTTGCTGTTCAGCGAGCGTTCGCTGGCCAGCAACAGTGTGCGGACACTGGCGCGGGCGGAAGACTCACTGGTACAGCCGCTGATCGAAACCAACCTGCCCAGCTGTGGCCGGCTGTCCGGGGCGATGAATCGTTTCCTGTTTCAGGAGCGCAGTCCCAAGGTGCAGTCTGCCGCCGTTGTGCCGCTGGTGCAGGGGGATACGCTGGGTCTACTGGCCATTGGCAGTCATGATCCGCACTACTTCCAGAGCAGCCAGGGCACCTTGTTTCTGAGCTATGTCGGGGAAGTGCTGAGCCGTTGCATCAGCCGTATCCTGCGGGAACAGGACAACTGACATGCCGGTACCGGCCGAAGCTGACTGGCCGCAACACTTTCTGCATGCGCTGCGGGTTGAGCGCCAGCTATCGCCCCATACCCTGAAAAACTACCAGCGCGACCTGCAGATACTGGCGGCCGAAATCGGTACCGATGCGCACCTCTGGAGCAGTCTGGATGAAGCCGGGCTGCGTTACGCGGTTGGTGCCCTGCACGCCAGAGGGCAGTCCGGGCGCAGTCTGCAGCGTCTGCTGTCGGCCACGCGAACATTTTACCGCTTTCTGACCCGGGAAGGCTGGGTGGACCGCAACCCGGCACTGGCGGTGCAGGCCCCCAAAATTGCCCGGCGTTTGCCACAGACCTTGGATACCGAGCAGGTCGGTGCATTGCTGGATACGCAGGGGCAGGAGCCGCTGGACATTCGGGACCGGGCCATGATGGAACTGATCTACTCGTCCGGACTGCGTGTCTCCGAGCTGGTGGGCGTGGATCGGCAGGATCTGGACCTGGCGGAAGGCGTGATCCAGGTGCTGGGCAAGGGCAACAAGGCCCGGCGGCTGCCGGTCGGGCGCCAGGCCCGAGAGGCCATTGAACAATGGTTGCCGGTGCGAGCGCAGTTGGTGCAGGCAGAGGAAGAGGCGCTGTTTGTCGGTCGGCGGGGGCAGCGCCTGACCACTCGGGCCGTGGAGCTGCGTCTGCGCAAGCGCGGGCTGGAACAGGGCACAAACGGGCGGGTGTACCCGCACCGGCTCAGACACAGTTTCGCCAGCCACCTGCTGGAGTCCAGTCGTGACCTGCGAGCGGTACAGGAGTTGTTGGGTCATGCCAATATCAGTACGACCCAAATCTACACGCATTTGGATTTTCAGCATCTGATGGATGTGTATGAACAGGCACACCCGCGGGCAAGGGAGCAATCAGATGATTAAATGTGTCACCTTTGACCTGGACGATACCCTTTGGGCGGTCGATCCCGTGATTCACCAGGCCAACCGCAATCTGTGGCAGTGGCTGGATGAGAATGCACCGCTGTTTACGGCCTGTCATCGACAGGACGACATGGCCGAAGGTTCGGACATGCGGGCGCGGCTGGTGCAGGAAATGCCGGAAATTGCCCATAGCATGGGCCTGATCCGTCTGAAACTGCTGGAGCGGGGCTGTCGGGCCGCCGGTTACAGTACTGCCGAATCGGAGTATCTGGCCGAACGGGCTTTTGACGTGTTCATGCGGGCGCGGCACCAGGTTGAATTGTTCGAGCATGCTCAGGCGATGCTGGAACGGTTGCACCGCTCAGGTTTCATTCTGGGGGCCTTGAGCAATGGCAATGCCGATATTGGTCAGACGCCGGTTGGCCATCTGTTCGACTTTCAATACAACGCCGATACGGTGGGATATGCCAAGCCGCATCCGCAGATGTTTGTGCAGGCCCTTCACCATACCGGTCTGAGGCCGGAACAGGTGGTGCATGTGGGTGATCATCCGGTGAATGATGTGCAGGCGGCGCGGGAGGTGGGCATGTGGACGCTCTGGGTCAACCTGCCGGGCCAGTATTGGCCAGAGCCTGCCCGTGCGGATGCCCGGGTCGGCTGTCTGGCGGAGATTCCCGAGCAGGTCGAGAAACTGGCGTCACCGGGCCGGCGTCGAGCAACGCTCTAGCCGGCCCGGCTGTTCAGGTGCGGAAACTGGCGACGGCGCTTTGCAGCTCGGAAGCCTGGGCGGCAACCAGCTGACTGGCGTCGGCGTTCTGCCCTACCTGGTCATTGGCACCGGCCATGATGGTGCGAATGTATTCAATGTTGCGGGTAATTTCGGCCGCGACAGCCGCCTGTTCTTCCGTTGCCGAGGCGACCTGAGTGGTCATGTCGACAATACTGGCGGCGCCACTGGTAATGGTGTTCAGAGCGCTGATGGTGGCTCCGGCCTGTTCGACACTGTCCTCACTGTCACGCACACTCTCCTGCATCAACCGGCTGACATTGTGAGTCTGTTCCTGCAGGCTTAGTACGCGTTGTTCAATCTCGGCCGCCGACTGCTGTGAGCGCGCGGCCAGAGTTCTGACCTCATCGGCCACGACGGCAAAGCCTCGTCCCTGTTCACCGGCCCGGGCAGCCTCGATGGAGGCGTTCAGTGCCAAGAGGTTGGTTTGTTCGGCGATTTCACGAATGACGTCCAGCATGGTGCCGATGTTATCGCTCTCGTTGCGTAGCTGGTCCACCACATCTGAGGTTTCTCGCGCTTTCTCGGCCATCTGATGCAGAGCTTCGATGGTACTGTGGACACGGTTGGAGCTGTCACTGGCATCCTGTTGTGCCTGGTTGGCGGTCGCGGCGGTATTTTCGGTGTTACCGGCGATTTCCTGCATGGAGCTTTCCATCTCCTGCACCGCTGTTGCCACCTGAAGTACCTGGGCCTGCTGCTGGCTTAACCCTTCGGAAGTGTCCCGTGTGGTTGCCGACAACTGTTCGGCGGCGGTTGCCAGGTGGGTTGAGGTACCCGCAACACGTGCGATCAGGCCTCGGAAGCTGTCCATCATCCGATTGAAATCCTGCGCCATACGAGCGACTTCATCCTTGCCGTCGGTGTTGAATCTCAGGGTCAGGTCGTGTTCGTCGCTGGCGCGTTTCATGGTGGTGGCCAGGGCGTGAATCGGGCGCAGAATACTGCGTCCAAGCAGGATCGCCGGGATCACGGTAGCCAGTACGGCCAGAATGATGGCGATAACCGCAGTGGTCATCAGACGCTGCTGTTCACGCACCAGGCGGCTGTCGAGGTGCTGTTCCAGTGACTGGTGCAGGTCATCGGTGCTTTTGACGGCATGGCGCATCTGCCCCATCAGGCCGGCATCAACGGTCAGTCCCAGCTGTGTATGGGCCTCGACCAGACGGCGAAAGCGATCCCGATACTCGGTCAGCATGCCGGTCAGACGAGTACTTTGGGAAAAGGGCAGCAGGCTGGCGATCTGCGGGCCGAAAGCGTCATAGTCCTGCATAAAACGGTCGAGATTCTCGGTTTCCAGGCGCAGCTGAAAGTTCTTCTCGTGACGACGGAGCTGAAGCAGGCTGGCGAGCAATTCGCTGTTGTCGGCCATGCGAATGTCACGCTCCATGCCCTGAATGGTGTTGCGCAGTTCACCGCGCAGGCCGGAGTCTTCATCCAGGCCGATTTCCAGCCGCAGTTGGCTGACGGCGCTGAAGGCCTGATCGTAGGTCTGCATGCGGTCGGCAAAGCTGCTCAGCTCATCCTGCAGTTCGGCCTCCGGCAGCAGTCGCTGGAGCTGGGCGAGTTGTACCTGAAAGTCCGCATAGGTGGCAGCGAAGCGTTCCAGGTAGTCGGCATCCAGGCGGGCCAGGAAGTCTTTCTCATGGCGGCGCAGGTTCTGCTTGTTGTTTTCGACCTTGGCCAGCGTCTCGCTGATGTTGACCAGTTCGCGATATTGCTCAAGTGTATGAAAAATGATCAGCCCCATGCCGATAAAGCCGATCAGAATCAGTGCAATCAGGGTGCTCAGTTTTTGCTTGATAGTCATGTAAGGAAACATCCAGAGATTGATGACAACATCCCATACACGGGGGCAATGTATGTTTTAGTCCAGAAACAGCGCCAGCAGGTCATTCAAAAACAGACGCCCCTGCAGCGTGGGTGCCAGTCGAGTCGCATCGTTGATTAACAGCCCGCGTTGACGGGCCTGTGCAAGCAACGTTTCGATGGTGGATACGTTAACGCCTGTGCGTGCGCTGAACAAGTCCGTTGTAACACCTTCGGTCAGACGCAGGGCATTGAGCATGAATTCGAACGCCCGGTCTTCGGGCCGGATCGGATCCTGTCCGGCAACGCGGCGTAGCGGGTCCATGTAGCCTTTGGGCTGACGCAGCTTATGACGGCGATGGATGTGCAGCTGTCCGTCCGCATCAAGGTGGCTGATCTTGGCATGGGCACCGGCGCCGATGCCGAGATAGTCACCGAACTGCCAGTAATTGAGGTTATGGCGGGCCTGCCGACCAGGTCTGGCATAGGCCGACACCTCATACTGGGCATAGCCGCCGGCTGCCAGCAGGGCTTGTCCTTGCTCCTGAATGTCCCACAGCGTTTCGTCCAGAGGCAGCTGTGGCGGGCGGGCGTGGAATTCGGTATTGGGTTCAATGGTCAGCTGATACCAGGACAGGTGTCCGGGTGCGAATTCCAGCGCTTGCCGCAGGTCAGCCAGCGCCTGTTCGACCTGTTGCCCCGGCAGGCCGTGCATCAGGTCCAGGTTAACCTGAGGAAAGATGGCAACGGCGGCCTCGGCCGCCCGCAAGGCTTCATCGGGGTTGTGAATACGTCCCAGCCGGGCGAGATACTCGGCGTGAAAGCTCTGGACCCCGATGGATAGCCGGTTGATACCGGCATCACGGTAGGCCTCGAAGCGGTTGCGCTCAAAGGTTCCGGGGTTGGCTTCCAGGGTGATCTCGGCCCCGGGCACCAGGTCGATACGCTGGCGAATGCCCTGCAGTAGGGTGTCGATGGCTGCCGCGCTGAACAGACTCGGGGTGCCGCCACCAATGAAAATCGACTGCAGCGGGCGGGCACCGGCCAGTGGCAGGTCTGCCTCCAGGTCGTCCAGCAGTGCAGCAACGTAATCGGCCTCCGGCAGTTGTTCCGGTGCGGCATGGGAGTTGAAGTCGCAGTAGGGACACTTGCGTACACACCAGGGGATATGGACGTACAGAGACAGGGGCGGCAGTGATGTCATGTGTGTTTGAGCCAAGGGCCAATGGCATTGATGAATTGACGGACGGCCTGGCCACGGTGGCTGTACTGCTGTTTCTGTTCGGGGCTCAGCTCGGCACTGGCGCAGCCGGTTTCCGGTACCAGAAACAGGGGGTCGTAGCCGAAGCCGTTGTGGCCGCGGGCATCGGTCAGAATGCGACCTTCCCAGCTGCCCTGACAGATCAGTGGTGTGGGGTCTTCGGCATGGCGCATGAATACCAGTACGCACTGAAAGCGGGCGGTGCGCTTGTCATCCGGGACCTGGGCCAGTGCCTGCAACAACTTGGCGTTGTTTTCGTTATCGCCACAGCCTTCTCCCGCATAGCGGGCCGAATAGATGCCCGGTGCACCGTTCAGCGCATCCACTTCCAGTCCCGAGTCGTCGGCCAGGGCCGGAAGACCCGTCATGCGGGCAGCGTGTCGTGCCTTGATAATGGCGTTTTCGACAAAGCTTAACCCGGTTTCATCGGCATCCTGCACGGCAAAGTCCGACTGCGGTTTTACTTCGATCTGCAGGGGAGCGAAGATTTCGTTGAACTCTTTCAGTTTGCCGCGGTTGCCGCTGGCCAGCACGATGGTTTCTATCATGTTATTTCCCGGGGTTGCGTCGACGGTCTCAGTCGACGTAAAAACGCTGATCGAATTCGATATTGTAGGCCGGCTTGTTGGGGTCCGGCTGTACGCTGAGGCTGATCTTCAGCTGTTCATCTTCGGTAAACCGGAAGCCCCCGATATAGTACAGCGCCTTGCCTTCGTCGATTTTCTTGAATTCCAGTTGCTGCGCCTGGCCGATCAGGTTGGCTGCCTGACCCGATACTATCGCGGTCACGGCCTGTTTGCTGCCGTCGTCCTGCAGTTTGAGCACTGACACATTGACCAGTGCCCGGTATTTACTGCGCATCAGCCCGTTCTGCTGGGCGACTTCGGGCGTAATAAAACTGGAATTGAAGGCGTTGTAATGGATTTCGTAGACGCCGTCGGAGATTGCCTGTTCGGCCCAGGAAAGCGGGCTGAATGCCAGTGCGGCAACGGCCAGCAGACGACTCAGGGTTGCAGGGTAAAAGCGCATAATGTCCTCCTGGATAGCAAATGCCTTAACGCGTGATACGGTAAATGGCAATTTCACCGAGCATGTTGGGCCACAGCTTGATCCACCAGTGATGGCGGTGCTGGTGGTCGACCACGGTACGTTCCAGAATTTCGATGTTGCGGTCAACGCAGAGTTGCTCGAAATCCTTGAATGTACAGAAATGGATATTCGGCGTGTTGTACCAAGTATAGGGCAGAAACTTGGACACGGGCATCTTGCCGCGGAATGCCAGATAGCCGCGCGCGCGCCAGTGCGCGAAGTTGGGGAAGGTGACGATGCATTCGCGACCGATGCGCAACATTTCGTCCACGATCAGGTCCGGGCGGTGCATGCTCTGCAGGGCCTGGGTCATGACCACAGTATCGAAGCTGGCGTTGCCGATGGAGGTCAGGCCGTCGTCAATATCCTTCTCGATGACATTGACCCCGTTTTCGATACAGGCGGTCAGGTTGTCATGGTCGATTTCCAGACCATAGCCGGTGACCTGCTTTTCGCTGGTCAGGTGAGCCAGCAGTTCGCCTTCACCGCAACCAAGGTCCAGCACTCGGGAACCGGGTGCAATCCACTCGTTGATGATCTCCAGATCAGCGCGCATGTCGGGAATCTCCGTTTGGCTGGGGCAGGGCGTTGGCAATTCGGTTCATGTAGCCGCTGAAAACTTCCATGTAACGGGGAATCGGGATCAGGAAGGCGTCGTGTCCTTGAGGCGCATCGATTTCGGCGTAGCTGACCGACTTGCCGGCGGCGATCAATCCGTCCACCAGTTCGCGTGAGCGCTCCGGCGAAAAGCGCCAGTCGGTGGTGAATGAAACGACCAGATATCGGCATTGCGCGGGTTCCAGTGCGGCCGCGAGATCGTGGCCCTGCTCACCGGCCGGATCGAAGTAATCCAGTGCCTTGGTCATCAGCAGGTAGGTATTGGCATCGAACGAAGAGGAAAAACGCTCGCCCTGATACTGCAGATAAGACTCCACCTCGAACTGCGGGTTGAAGTCGAAACTGAGCTTGCCGTCTTTCAGTTCGCGGCCGAACTTGTCACGCATGCCGTCATCGGACAGATAGGTGATATGGCCAACCATGCGGGCCAGCATCAGGCCGGTACGGGGCACAGTGTCGTGTTCGTAGTAGTGGCCGTCGTGGAACTCGGGGTCCTTGCTGATCGCCTGGCGGGCGACTTCGTTGAAGGCGATGTTCTGGGCACTGAGCTTGGCGGCTGATGCGATCACGACACAGTGCTGCAAGCGTTCGGGATAGCTGATGGACCATTGCAGGGCCTGCATGCCTCCCAGGCTGCCGCCGACCACGGCAGCCCAGCGGTCGATGCCGAGGTGGTCGGCCAGCAGAGCCTGGCTGTGTACCCAGTCGAGTACGGTCAAAATCGGGAAGTCGGGACCATAGGGTTTGCCGGTTTCGGGGTTCGGCGTGTTGGGACCGGTGGAACCGTGACAGCCGCCCAGATTGTTGACGCCGACCACAAAAAAGCGATTGGTATCGATGGCCTTGCCGGGGCCGATGGCGGAATCCCACCAGCCCGGTTTACGCTCGTCCATGCTGTGGTAACCGGCAACATGATGATGGCCGGACAGGGCGTGGCAGATCAGAATGGCGTTGGAGCGGTCCGCGTTGAGTTCACCGTAGGTCTCGATCATCAGATCCCAGCTGCGCAGCGTACGGCCGCAGCTCAGCTCCAGTGGGTGGTCGAAATGGATACACTCGGGGCTGACCAGCCCCACGCAGTCGTCGGGAATTACAGCAGGCATGGTGGTTCTCACTCGTCAGGATGCAGGAAGGAATGGAATGGTGTCGGCACACCTCGGTTCGAGCATCACATGTCGTAGTGCAACACCCGGCAGAGCATCAGAAACCTGGCTGTAAACAACGTGGTATCCCTATTCGTTCGTTGAAAGCGCGAGCCCGTCCGGCAGTTTGGCCGGTGCGTGGATACGCACCCGCTTCTCCCGCCCCAGCTCGCCGCTGATGATACTGACATCGCGTTTGGCGACGCCGAAAGTCTTGGCCAGAAACTTGACCAGTGCGGCATTGGCCCGCCCCTCAATGGGCGGTGCCGCGATACGGATCTTAACACTGTCACCATGCAGCCCGGAAATTTCGTCACGGGACGCCTTGGGCTGCAGGTGGCAGCGCAGGATCAGGTCTTCGTCCTGCCAGCTATAGTAGGGCGCACTCATATCAGATGACAACGAGTGCGCTCAGGTAGCCCTGCACGATCTGGATCAGCAGGAAGATCAGAATCGGCGACAGGTCCAGCCCGCCAATGGGCGGGATGACCTTGCGAGCCAGCGCAAACAGCGGCTCGCTCAGCTGCAACAGAAGCTGCGGGGCCGGATGATAGCTGTCCGGCGCGATCCAGCTGATGATCACGGCACCCAGTGTCGCCCAGAAGTAGATCGTTAACAGAGTATTGAGAGTACCCGCCAATGAGAAGATCAGCAGGTGCAACGGACTGATCGAGCCGCCCGCCGATGCAAACATGGGCGACATCTTGATCAATACCAGAATCGCAATCGCCTTGACCGCCAGCGCCACGATCAGGGTGGCGAAGTCGAAGCGGCCTTTGGGACGCAGTACTCGCTGCAGCGGGCCCACAATGGGCTGGGTCAGGCGAACGACGGATTGAGAGATCGGGTTGTAGTAGTCGGCCTGCGAAAGTTGCAGCGCAAAGCGCATCAGCAGCAGGAAGGAGAGAATGCCTCCGGCCAGACTGATAATCAGAGTAATCGGGTCCTGTTCCATGATCGGTCCTGTCGGCAGATGGATCGTCAGTCTTTACACAGTTCAACGGCCAGCTCGACCGAGCGGTCGCGGCAGGCGGTCAGTGCGGTTTCCACCAGAGCTTCAAAGCCGCCGGCCTGGAAGCTGTTGATGGCGCGTTCAGTGGTGCCATTGGGCGAGGTGACACGGCGGCGCAGCTCGGCGGCGTCCACATCACTGCTGCTGGCCATGCGGGCTGCGCCCAGCGCGGTTTGCAAGGTCAGCTCACGGGCCGTGGCTTCGCTCAGGCCCAGCTTGATGCCGGCCGCCGTCATCGCTTCCATCATCAGGAAGTAGTAGGCGGGGCCCGAACCGGATACGGCCGTCACGGCATCCAGCTCAGCTTCGCTCTGGACCCACAGGGCAATCCCCACAGCCTGGAGGACCTGTGTGGCCTGCTCCCGCTGTACGGCGTTGACACGGTTGTTGGCAAACAGACCGCTGGCACCGGTTTGCACCAGCGACGGCGTGTTGGGCATGCAGCGTACGATGGCCGCATTGCCGCCCAGCCAACGATCCAGTGCGTCCAGACCGATTCCGGCGGCAATGGATACGAACAGTGGCTGATGTGTACTGGCGGCCGGGGCCAGATCGGTCGCGACAGCCTGCATGATCTGCGGTTTGACCGCCAGCACGACCAGATCAGCGGCGGCAACGGCGGCGTTGTTGTCGGTGGTGGTGTTCAGGCCCTGGGCCGCCAGGTCGTCCAGACGGGCAGCATCCGGCTCGGCCGCCCAGATGTTCTGTGGCGCGAAGCCGTTCTCGAGCAGACCGCCAATGATGGCGCGGGCCATGTTACCGGCACCGATGAAGGCGACGACGGGATGTTGGCTCATGGTTGGACTCCTGTGAATCATGCGTTAGGGGTGGCCGGGGTGTCGGCACCGGGGGTGGCATAGGTGCGGGGGCCGAACAGGGCGGTGCCGACGCGGACCAGCGTAGCGCCTTCGGCGATGGCCGCTTCCAGATCGCCGGACATGCCCATCGACAGAGTGTCCAGCTGCGGCAGTTCGGACTGGAGTGTTTCCAGTTGTGTACGCACCTGAGCAAAGGTGTGGCGCTGTTGCTGCGGATCGGTTGCCGCTGCAGGGATCGCCATCAGACCACGCAAACGCAGCCCTGGCAAGGCGTCGACGGCTCGAGCCAGCTCGGGCAGCTCCTCGACGGAACAGCCGGACTTGCTGGCTTCGCTGCTGATGTTGACCTGCAGGCAGACATTCAGCGGCAGCCGATCTGCCGGGCGCTGTTCGGACAGGCGCCGAGCGATCTTGAGGCGATCGACGCTGTGTACCCAGTCGAACCGCTCGGCGATGGCACGGGTCTTGTTTGATTGAATGGGGCCAATGAAGTGCCATTCCAGCGGCAGGTCCTGCAGGGCGTCGATCTTGTCCAGTGCTTCCTGCAAGTAGTTTTCGCCAAAGGCGGCCTGACCGCAGGCGTACAGCTGGCGAATTTCATTCGCATTCCGGGTCTTGCTGACGGCCAGCAATTGAACGCTTTCGGGCGCTCGTCCACAGTCGCGGCAGGCATGCGATATCTGCCGGCGAACCTTGTCATACTTGTCTGCTAACATAATCACCCATGAATACTGACGGCTGTCATTGGCACGTTATGCCTATTCTGCTAGAACAGTAAAGTTTAATGGAAGCTGCTTCGGATCTCGACTGCTTATGGATATTACAGAACTTTTGTCATTCGCTGTGCAACAGGGTGCCTCCGACTTGCATCTGACGGCCGGCATGCCTCCCATGATCCGTGTCGACGGCGATGTGAGGCGTATTAAACTCCCGGCGCTGGGCCACAAACAGGTACACACGCTTGTCTACGATATTATGAATGACAGGCAGCGCAAGGAGTATGAAGAGAATTTCGAAGCGGATTTCTCGTTCGAGGTGCCCAAGCTGGCCCGTTTCCGTGTCAACGCCTTCAACCAGCACCGTGGTGCGGCGGCGGTGTTTCGTACGGTACCGAGCAAGGTACTGACCATGGAAGACCTGGACATGGGCAAGGTGTTCCGGGACCTGTCCGAGCAGGCGCGAGGACTGGTGCTGGTCACGGGCCCGACCGGTTCAGGCAAGAGCACCACCCTGGCGGCGATGATCGACTATGTGAACGATACCCGTTCGGATCATATCCTGACCATCGAAGACCCGATCGAGTTTGTGCACGAAAGCAAGAAATGCCTGATCAACCAGCGTGAAGTCCACCGTGATACACACAGCTTCTCCAACGCCCTGCGTTCGGCGTTGCGTGAAGACCCGGACGTCATTCTGGTGGGCGAGATGCGAGATCTGGAAACCATCCGGCTGGCACTGACCGCAGCGGAAACCGGTCACCTGGTGTTTGGAACCCTGCATACCACCTCGGCGGCGAAGACCATTGACCGTATCATCGACGTGTTCCCGGCGGCCGAGAAGGGCATGGTGCGTTCCATGCTGTCGGAATCGCTGCAGGGCGTTATTTCCCAGACACTGTTGAAGCGAATGAAGGGCGGTCGTGTGGCCGCGCATGAAATCATGATCGGCACCCCGGCGGTGCGAAACCTGATTCGTGAAGACAAGGTTGCCCAGATGTATTCGGCAATTCAGACCGGTGCCGCCTATGGCATGAAAACACTGGACCAGTCATTGAGCGAGCTGTTGCACAAAGGCATCATCTCCAAGGAACTGGCCCGTGAAAAAGCGAAAAACCCCACCGCCTTTTAAGGTTGGATGAAACAGGAGTACACAGTGGATTTTACCCAACTTTTGAAAGTCATGGTGGACCGTGGCGCGTCCGACCTGTTCGTGACGGCGGGTGCGGCTCCGTCGATCAAGGTGGACGGCACCATTCGACCGCTGACCAAGGAAACGCTGAAACCGAGCCAGACGCGGGCACTGGTGTACAGCACAATGAACGACAAGCAACTGGCCGAGTTTGAAGGCACCAACGAGTGCAACTTTGCCATCAGTGCACCGGGCATTGGCCGTTTCCGTGTCAGCGCGTTCATGCAGCGCAACACGCCGGGCATGGTGCTGCGTTCGATCAACAGCCATATCCCGAGTATGGATGAGCTGAATTTGCCGCCGGTTCTGCGTGACCTGTCGATGACCAAGCGCGGCCTGATTCTGTTCGTCGGTGGCACCTCGACCGGTAAGTCGACCTCGCTGGCTTCCATGATCGACTACCGCAACGCCAACCATGCCGGCCACATTATTACGGTCGAAGACCCGATCGAGTATGTGCACAACCACAAGAAGAGCATCATTACCCAGCGTGAAGTGGGGATCGATACCGAATCCTTTGAGGTTGCGTTGAAGAATACGCTGCGTCAGGCACCGGACGTGATCCTGATGGGGGAGATTCGCTCCGCCGATACCATGAAATACGCATTGGCCTTTGCGGAAACCGGCCACCTCTGTCTGGCCACGCTGCACGCGAACAATGCCAACCAGGCACTGGACCGTATCATCTCCTTCTTTGGACCTGAGCATCATGATCAGATCTGGATGGACATGTCATTGAACCTGAAGGCAATCGTGGCGCAGCAGCTGCTGCCGACCGTTGATGGCAAGGGGCGTCGAGCGGCCATCGAGGTGATGATCAATACACCATTGATTCAGGACCATGTCCGCAAGGGCGAGGTGCACGAAATCAAGGAAGTGATCAAGAAGTCTACCAACCTGGGGATGCAAACCTTTGACCAGGCGCTGTTCGCCCTGTATCGCGATGGCATCATTTCTTACGAGGTGGCGCTGTCACATGCCGACTCGGCCAACGACCTGCGCCTGATGATCAAGCTGGATGATGAAACCAGCAAGAAGGCCGATGCTCAGGAAACAGACCTGCCGAGCTTCACGCTGCAGGACGAGGACGACAACCTCAACCTGTCCGGCGAGTTGAACGTCAGGCAGATGTAAGCGTCGGGTACGGCGATCGGTTCAAAAAAGGGCGGCTCTTGCGGGGCCGCCCTTTTGCGTAGGTCGTGGTGGTGCTGTCAGCATCAGCGGCGGAACACGATACGTCCGTCCATCAGGGTGGCATTGACCTGACCCTTCAGGGTCTGGCCCAGGAAGGGCGTGTTCTTGCCGGCCGACCGCAGTGCTTCGGGTGTCAGTGTCCACTCGGCAGCGGGGTCGAAGATGCAGATGTCCGCCTGGGAGCCGATTTCCAGCGTGCCGGCATCAATGTCCAGAATCCGGGCTGGTGCGGCGGTCAGCGTCTCGATCAGCTGCGGCAACTCGATCAGCTGCTGTTCCACCAGCGACAGGCTCAGGGGCAGCAGGGTTTCCAGACCACTCATGCCGGGCTCGGTTGCCGCGAAGGGGGCCTGCTTGGCAATCGGGTCGTGGGGCTGGTGATCCGAGCAGATCGCCGTAATCGTTCCCGTGACCAGGCCCTGCCGCAGTCCGGCGCGATCCAGCGGGCTGCGCAGGGGCGGTTGCAGATGATAGGCCGAATTAAAGCCGTTAACGCACTCGTCGGTCAGCAGCAGGTTCTGGATCGTCACGTCTGCAGTGACCTGCAGGCCGCGTTCGCGAGCCGCTTCGATCAGGCGCACCGAGCGTTCACAGGACAGCTGGCCGAAATGGGCACGGACACCGGTCTGTTCGACCAGCAGCAGGCAGCGGGAAACCTCAATGGTTTCAGCGGTTTCCGGGATGCCGACCAGGCCCAGTCGGGTGGAGGTGGTGTCATCATGCATGCAGCCGTTACCGGCCAGAGCGTTGTCCTGAGCCTGGAAAACCACCAGCAGATCATGGGTCGCTGCATATTCAAGACAGCGCAGCAGGGTCTGGCTGTTGTGGATGGCGTTGCGCATATTGGTGAAGGCTACGCAGCCGGAGCTGGCCAGTCCGTGCAGGGGAGCCAGTTGTTCGCCTGCCAGCCCCTGGGTCAGGGCGCCCATGGGTAGCACGCGGGCAAAGCCGAGATCGGCAGCACGGTCCTGAATCAGTTCGGCGACGGCTGCGGTTTCCACGATCGGGCGAGTGTCCGGTGTTACGACCAGGGTGGTGATGCCACCGGCGACGGCCGCCGCGGTTTCGCTGGCGATGGTGCCCTTCTGGGTGAAACCGGGCTCGCGCAGATTGGTGCAGAGGTCGATCAGGCCGGGGCAAACCACCTGATCCCGGGCATCGATCACCTCGTCGGCGACGAATTCCTCGGGTGCCTGGCCCAGCGCGACAATGGTGCCATCCTGCACATAGAGGTCGGCAACTTCGTCCCAGTGCTGGGTCGGGTCGATGACGCGGCCGCCCTGAATCACGATATTCATGCCTGCTCCTCCTGAATCAACTCTTCGCGCTGGGACAGCTGGCCACTCATGGCCTTGGACATCACCGCCATGCGTACCGCGATGCCGTTGGTGACCTGATCAAGAATCAGGGAACGCGGACCATCCGCAACTTCGGACTCGATTTCGACACCGCGGTTGATCGGCCCGGGGTGCATGACCACGGCATCCGGTTTGGCATAGGCCAGCTTGTCGCGGTTGAGGCCGTACAGCTTGTAGAACTCGGACTCGTTGGGCAGCAGGGCGCTTTGCATGCGTTCCTTTTGCAGGCGAAGCATCATGATGACGTCCACATCGCGCAGGCCGGGGGTCATTTCGGTATACACCTTGACGCCGAGGGCCTCGATATGACGCGGCAGCAGGGTCTTGGGCGCGATCACACGGATTTCGCCGACCCCAAGGGTGCGCAGGGCATGGATCTGGGAGCGGGCGACGCGGGAATGCAGAATATCGCCGACAATGGCGACGGTCAGGGGCTCGAAGGCACCTTTGTGGCGTCGAATTGTCAGCATGTCCAGCATCGCCTGGGTCGGGTGGGCGTGACGGCCATCCCCGGCGTTGATCACGGCCACGTTCGGGGTGACATGCTGGGCGATGAAGTGTGCCGCACCGCTGTCGGCGTGGCGCACCACGAACATGTCGGAGTGCATCGCTTCCAGCGTCATCAGGGTGTCTTTCAGCGTTTCGCCTTTCTTGGTCGAGGAGGTGTTGATATTCAGATTCAACACGTCCGCGGACAGGCGCTTGGCGGCCAGCTCGAAGGTGGACAGCGTACGCGTGCTGTTTTCGAAAAACAGGTTGGCTACGGTTTTGCCTCGCAGCAGGGGGACCTTCTTGACCTGCTGTTGGCTCATGTCGACGAACGAATCGGCGGTATCAAGAATTTCGGTCAGCAGTTCGCGTGGCAGACCTTCAATGGTCAGGAAATGGCGCAACTGCCCGTCGGGTGTCAGTTGAATTGCGTTCGGGTCGGTAGCCTCAAACATGGTGGTATGCTCTTGTCGTTTCAGTCACGCTGACGAATGGTCAGCGTCAGGGGGTCGGGGCCATTGAGTTTGACCAGCTGGTCGGGACCCAGCGCCAGGGTGCCGCCGATGACATCGGCCTGGATCGGCAGTTCGCGGCGCTGCAGGTCCAGCAGGGTAATCAGATTGACCGATGCGGGACGGCCGTAATCGAACAGCTCGTTCAGGGCTGCTCGAATGGTACGGCCGCTCATGATCACGTCGTCCACCAGCAGAATATCGCGACCTTCGGTGGCGCAGGGCAGTTGTGTAGGTTGGACCTTGGGGTTCATACCCACCTGGGTGAAATCATCACGGTAGAAGCTGATGTCCAGAACGCCGAGGGGGCTGGTCAGCTCCAGTTGCCGGTGCAGTCGCTCCGCCAGCCAGACGCCACCGGTGCGTATCCCGATCATCAGCGGATCCTTGAGGTTGCGCTGGGTAATCAGAGCGCGGGTTTCGCCCGCCATTTTGTCGAGCAGTGCATCAACGCTCAGGGTGCCCGAGACCATAAATATCCTCCAGTCGGGTGTGGCTTGGAATACGGTCGGCACTGCCGAACCAGTCTTCCAGAATCAGTTGGGCGGCAATGCCATCCACCGATTCCTGCTTGAAGTTGGTGCCGCCGCCGGCTTCCAGGTGAATGCGCTTGGCTTCGGCCGTGGTCAGGCGCTCGTCACTCAGAAAACAGGGCAGCTGATAGCGATCCTGGATGCGGTTGGCAAACTTGCGTGCCCGGCGAGCCATCTCGGAGATGGTGCCGTCCATATTGAGCGGAATGCCCACGACCAGAATATCCGGTTTCCATTGCGAGATGACGCGATCAAGTGCCTCCCAGTCGGGCATGCCGTCGCGGGCTCGGATGGGGTCAATCGGGTTGGCGCTGGCGGTCAGGCTTTGGCCGATCGCCAGGCCGATACGTGTTGTGCCGAAATCGAATCCCAGCACCAGTTGGGTGTCGCTGTTCATCCAGTCGTTTCAATCAGGCGTGTCCGGCGTGAGCCGGCAGCAGGTTCAGGTTGATGCCCAGCGTGGCGGCCGCGGCTTGCAGCCGGTCCTCCAGTGGCAGGTGGAAAAGTATATCCGAATTTGCCGGACAGCTTAACCAGAGGTTGTCGCGCATCTCCTGTTCCAGTTGCTCTGGCCCCCAGCCGGCATGGCCCAGTGCGACCAGAAACGTCTCCGGACCATGGTTGCGGGCAATTGCTTCCAGAATGTCGACCGAGGTAGTCAGGCAGATGTCGTCGCTGATGGCGTGTGAGGACAGCCAGGTGTGCCGAGACGATGGCGTATGCAGGACAAACCCGCGGTCATCGCGCATCGGCCCGCCGTTGAAAACGGGGCGTTCGGATTCCAGTCCGGTCTGATTGTCCAGCTCCAGATGATTGAGCAGATCGCACATGCGGATGCCGCTGGGGCGATTGACTACGATGCCCATGGCACCGTATTCACTGTGATCGCACATGTAGATCACCGTCTGGGCAAAAGTGTCATCCAGCAGGTGTGGCATCGAGATCAGGAAATGGTCGCGAAGCGAAGTGAAAGACATGGGCATGGTCCCTCCGCCAGTCAAGTGAGTAGTTAAGGCTTAGTACACTCGCGTCTGTTTCTCAAATTTCCAGGTGCGAATAATTTCAAGTACTTCTGCCTCCTTGCGCATTTCGACCGGGAAACTCTGGAACGGTGATGCCAGCTGTACGATGCGAATGGCCGCATCATCCAGAGCCGGGTGGCCGGATGACGCCAACACCTCAATGTTGATGACCTGACCGTCGGGGTTCAAGGCGACCAGCAGTCGCAGGGTGCCTTGCAGCCCTTGGCGGCGAGCCTGTTCAGGGTAGTTCAGGTTCCCCACCGTTTCCACCCGGCGGCGCCAGTTGTCCAGATAGCTGGCATAGCGGTGAGACCGTGTTGCCGCCGATGTCAGACGCAGGACGCGCGGCTTTTTGGCTCGTTCCTCGCGGATCAGGTCCAGCTTGGCCTGCAGACTGGCAATTTCCAGGCTGCGCGCCATCAGCGAGGTGGAGCTGGCCGGCTGGGGAGCCGGAGGCTGTGCCGGCTGAGCGGCCTGTTGCGGTGCCTGGCGTTTGGCTTGCGGTGTTTCACGGGCGACCTGAACGCGTTGGGCGCTGGCTGCTTCGCCACTCTGCCGGGCTTGCTGGCCGGTGCTGGGCGGGGTCTCCGGTGCGGGCTGAGCCGGTGCGGGCTCAGGATCACGCTGGGGCGCCTGGGCGCGGGACTCGGCGCTGGACAGAGGGGCGATTTCCGTGGTCGACGGCGTGGCGACCGTGTCGGAATTGCCGCTGCCACGCTGGTTATGCTGGGCGATAAAGTCGGCCTGCTCGGGCGCCTCCTGCTGTGGGTACTGAGCCAGGGTAACGTCCAGTGTCTGCTGTGGCGGTTCCAGATCCGGCAGGCTGAAGCTCAGGATGAGCACGAGGACGCCGTGAACCAGGGTGGCGAGAAACAGCAGGAAGCCGAAGCTGTCTCTGTTCAGGTAGTGCCAGAGTGGTAAACGGTCGTCCATGGTTTTCATCGTGCTGTCAGTTTCCCTTCAATACAGTCCATCAGTTGCATGCCGATGTCGAGATTAAACTGGTCGTCCAGCTCTCGGATACAGGTCGGGCTGGTGACGTTGATTTCGGTCAGGTAATCGCCAATCACATCCAGGCCGACGAACAGCAATCCCTTTGCTTTCAGTGTGGGGCCGACCTGTTCGGCAATCCAGCGATCCCGATCGCTCAGCGGGCGGCCTTCACCGCGACCACCGGCGGCCAGGTTGCCACGGGTCTCGCCGGCCATGGGAATGCGGGCCAGTGCATAGGGCACGGGTTCGCCGTCGATCATCAGAATGCGCTTGTCGCCATCCTTGATCTCGGGGATGTATTTCTGCGCCATGATGGTTTGCGTACCGTGCGCGGTCAATGTCTCGATAATCACGCCCAGGTTGGTTCCGTCTTCACGGATGTGAAAAATCGAGGAGCCGCCCATACCGTCCAGTGGCTTGAAAATGACGTCCTTGTGCTCGGCGTGGAACTGGCGCAACAGGTCTTCGCGACGGGTTACCAGTACGGGCGGGCAGCACTGAGGGAAATGGGTGGCGAACAGTTTCTCGTTGAAATCGCGCAGGCTGCCGGTACGGTTGACGATCAGGGTGCCCTGGGTTTCCGCCATCGCCAGCAGGTGAGTGCTGTAGATGAATTCGTTGTCGAACGGCGGGTCCTTGCGCATCAGGATTACATCCAGCTCGGCCAAGTCACGGATGACATAATCGCCGCGTTCGAACCAGGCGTTCGGATCCATGGCAACCTTCAGTGGCGCCATCTGTGCCTTAACGGTACCGTCACGCAGGAACAGGTGTTGCTGCTCCATGTAGTGCAGTTCCCAGCCCTTGCGCTGAGCGGCCCAAAGCATGGCCAGAGAGCTGTCTTTCTTGTAACTGATGGCCTCAATGGGGTCCATCACGATGCCGACTTTGACTGTCATCACAAATGTCCTGTACTGAGTGAAAGAGTGCTACCCCAGATCGCCCCAGAGATATTGCAGAATGGCGCAGGCCGTGACCGGGGCCGTTTCGGTGCGCATGACGCGAGGGCCAAGGGCGACCGGTTGGAAACCGGCGTCCAGAGCTGCCTCGACCTCGGTTTCGGTGAGGCCGCCTTCAGGGCCGATCAGCACGGCGACGGAGGATGGCGCGTCCATTGTCTGCAACGGTTGTGCGGTGTGGTGGTGCAGCACCAGCTTGAGTTCGGCGTCCACGTTGTGAATCCACTGTTCCAGCGGGCTGACGTCGAAGATTTCGGGTGGTCGTGTGCGCAGGCTCTGTTCGCAGGCACTGATGGCGATCTGCTGCCAGTGGCGCAGGCGTTTGTCCTCGCGCTCCGCCTTCAGGCGCACTTCGCAGCGTTCACTGGTCAGTGGCGTGATTTTGGCGACGCCCATTTCGGTGGCCTTTTGCACGGCATAATCCATGCGTTCGCCTCGTGACAGTGTTTGGCCGATATGCACCTGCAGGCCGGATTCGACAGCAGGCTGGGCTGCCTCGGTGATCTGTGCACTGGCACGGCGTTTATCGACGGCGCTCAGGGCAGCGGTATATTCGGCCCCGTCGCCGTTGAACAGACGGATCAGGTCGCCTTCGCGCAGGCGCAGGGCGCGCACCAGGTGCTGTACGCTGGTGTCGGACAGTTCGACCAGGGTGCCGACGGTAAGCGGCTGGGGTTCATAGACGCGGGGTATGCGCATGAGCGTCCTGCTGATTCAAGGAAACAAGCCGCTATTATGTCGCATCGCAGGCAAGGGATGCCAGTGGGCAGGGCATTGTCCATTCGATTTCACGAATGGACAATGCGGGTGTGTCGCTGTCCGGAATCAGAGCCCGGCGGCAGCACGCAGGGCGTCGGCCTTGTCGGTCTTCTCCCAGGGGAAGGCCAGGAAGGTGTCGTCGCCAACGCTCATTTCGAACGGGTTACGACCGAAGTGGCCATAGGCCGCGGTCTGACGGTACATCGGGTGCAGCAGGTCGAGCATGCGGGTGATCGCGTATGGACGCAGGTCGAAATGCTCGCGTACCAGTTCAACGATCTTGTCATCGCTGATCTTGCCGGTGCCGAAGGTATTGATCGACACTGAGGTCGGTTCAGCGACGCCGATGGCGTAGGACACCTGGATCTCGCAGCGATCGGCCAGGCCGGCAGCGACAATGTTCTTGGCGACGTAACGGCCGGCGTAGGCTGCAGAACGGTCCACCTTGGACGGGTCCTTGCCGGAGAAGGCACCGCCACCGTGACGGGCCATGCCGCCGTAGGTGTCGACGATGATCTTGCGGCCGGTCAGGCCGCAGTCACCGACCGGGCCGCCGATGACGAACTTGCCGGTCGGGTTGATGTGGTACTGGGTCCCCTTGTGCAGCAGCTCGGCCGGCAGAACATGCTTGATGATCAGTTCCTGTACCGCTTCCTGCAGATCGGCCTGGGAGACGTCCGGGTTGTGCTGGGTGGACAGCACTACGGCGTCGATCGCGACCGGCTTGCCGTTTTCGTAACGGCAGGTCACCTGTGACTTGGCATCGGGGCGCAGCCAGGGCAGCAGACCGGACTTGCGCGCTTCCGCCTGGCGCTCCACCAGACGGTGGGAAAAGGTGATCGGCGCGGGCATCAGCACGTCGGTTTCGTTGGAGGCATAGCCGAACATCAGGCCCTGGTCACCGGCGCCCTGATCTTCCGGGCGGCTGCGGTCGACACCCTGGGCAATATCCACGGACTGCTTGCCGATGATGTTGATCACGCCACAGGTTTCACCGTCGTAGCCGACGTCGGAAGAGGTGTAGCCGATATCGCAAATGACGCCGCGTACCAGGTCTTCCAGGTCAATCCAGGCGGAGGTGCTGATCTCGCCGGAAATGATCGCAACGCCAGTCTTGACCATGGTTTCACAGGCGACGCGGGCATACTTGTCTTCCGCGATGATCGCGTCCAGCACGGCATCGGAGATCTGGTCGGCAATCTTGTCCGGATGTCCTTCAGAGACGGACTCGGAGGTGAATAGACTGTATTCGCTCATTCCGGGGAAAATCCTCGCACAGGGTCAGGCGCGGCCACTCGGCATCAACAGGCGGGCCGGGCTGAAATTGAGATAGGTTGTTTACAGGGCGTTGAAAGCCGCTATCAAGGCCGTGGATCGATTTTCGACGGCCTGCCAAAACCGGTTATTCTAACGCCAGCATTGGCCGCTTGCATAATATCGAACGGCTTTTTACTTGAAAATTTTGCGTATTCCGCATGAAAAACGCTCTATTTGCATATTTGGATTTGAAGCCGGTCGCCATCTGGGCGAAAATTGCGCCCCTATATTTCCCGAATCCGTAAACCTCAGGTTGGGTCCAGCCCCAGGAGTAGATTGATGTCCTCTCGCCGAGAACTTGCCAATGCCATCCGTGCATTGAGCATGGACGCCGTACAGAAAGCCAAATCCGGTCATCCGGGTGCCCCCATGGGCATGGCGGATATTGCCGAAGTGTTGTGGAACGATTTCATGAAACACAACCCCGGCAACCCGCACTGGTATGACCGTGACCGCTTCGTGCTGTCCAATGGCCACGGTTCCATGCTGATCTACTCGCTGCTGCACCTGACCGGCTACGATGTCGACATCGATGACCTGAAAAACTTCCGTCAGCTGCACAGCAAAACTGCCGGTCACCCGGAATACAGTTATTGCCCGGGTGTCGAGACCACTACCGGCCCGTTGGGTCAGGGCATCACCAACGCGGTGGGCATGGCGGTGGCCGAGAAGGCACTGGCGGCGCAGTTCAACCGTGACGGTCACGACATCGTGGATCACTACACCTATACCTTCATGGGCGACGGCTGCCTGATGGAAGGTGTATCCCATGAAGCCTGCGCACTGGCCGGTACCCTGGGCCTGGGCAAGCTGATTGCCTTCTGGGATGACAACGGCATCTCCATCGACGGTGAAGTCGAGGGCTGGTTCACCGACGATACGCCGGCACGTTTTGAAGCCTATGGCTGGCAGGTGATTCGCGGTGTTGACGGTCATGACAGCGATCAGATCCGTGCCGCCATCGAGCAGGCGCGCGGCAATGGCGAACAGCCGACCCTGATCTGCTGCAAAACGGTGATCGGTTTCGGTTCCCCGAACAAGCAGGGCAAGGAAAGCTGCCATGGCGCACCGTTGGGTGATGATGAAATTGCACTGACGCGTGAAGCGCTGCAGTGGACCCATCCCGCCTTTGAAGTACCGGCGGAACTCTATGCCGACTGGGATGCGCGTGAAGCGGGTGCCCGTGTCGAAAACGAATGGAACGAGCGTCTGAGTGCCTACACCGCTGCCTACCCGGAACAGGCGGAAGAGCTGTTGCGCCGTCTGTCCGGTGAGCTGCCGGCCGACTTTGCCGACAAGGCCGATGCCTGGATTGCCCAGGTTGCCGAGAAGGGTGACACCATTGCCTCCCGCAAGGCCTCGCAGAACGCCATTGAAGCCTTCGGTCCGATGTTGCCGGAGTTCATGGGCGGTTCTGCCGACCTGGCCGGTTCCAACCTGACCCTCTGGTCCGGCTCCAAGGGCCTGACCCGTGACGATGCCAGCGGCAACTACATCCACTACGGTGTCCGTGAATTCGGCATGAGCGCGATCATGAACGGCATCGCGCTGCACGGTGGCTTCATCCCCTACGGTGCCACCTTCCTGGTGTTCATGGAATACGCCCGCAACGCCGTGCGCATGGCGGCGCTGATGAAGCAGCGTGCACTGTTCGTTTACACCCATGATTCCATCGGTCTGGGTGAAGACGGCCCGACGCATCAGCCGATCGAGCAGATCGCCAACCTGCGCCTGACCCCGAATATGGAAACCTGGCGTCCCTGTGATGCGGTAGAGTCCGGCGTTGCCTGGAAAGCCGCCGTGCAGCGCAATGACGGCCCGAGTTCATTGATCTTCTCCCGCCAGGGACTGCCGCACCAGAGCCGCGATACCGACCAGATCGCCGCCATTGAGCGTGGTGGCTATATCCTGCGTGACTGTGCCGGTACCCCGGACGCGATTCTGATTGCGACCGGCTCTGAAGTATCACTGGTGACGGAAGCCGCTGACGTGCTGACTGCCAAGGGCAAACAGATTCGTGTGGTGTCTATGCCCTGCACCGAGCGTTTCGACAAGCAGGAGGCCGCGTACAAGGAACAGGTCCTGCCGGCTGCCGTGACTGCACGTGTGGCTGTGGAAGCGGCTCACGCCGACTTCTGGTACAAGTATGTAGGCCTGAACGGCGCTATCGTCGGCATGCGCAGCTTTGGCGAATCCGCCCCGGCCGGCGAACTGTTCAAACTGTTCGGCTTCACGGTCGACAATGTTGTCGGCACCGTTGAAGGCCTGCTGTAAGCGGGGTGCCGGGCGTTCGGTACGCCCGGCCATGCAACCGGCATGAGCTACAGAATCGCGATCAATGGTTATGGCCGTATCGGCCAGGGTGTGCTGCGGGCGCTCTATCAGCGCGGGCTGCAGCATGAGCTGCAGGTGGTGGCCATCAATGAACTGTCCGATCTGGATACGCTGACCTATCTGACGCGGTATGACACCACGCACGGCCGTTTCCCCGGCCCGGTCAGCAATGACGGCGAAGCCTTGCTGATCAACGGGGATCGTATCCGGGTGTTCAGCCAGGCAGAACCCGAACGGGTACCCTGGGGTGAACTGGATGTGGATCTGGTGCTGGAATGCTCCGGTGCATTCAGAACCCGTGCGGATGCCGAGCGGCATTTGGCCAGTGGTGCCAAGCGTTTGCTCTATTCGCACCCGGCCCAGCCCGATATCGATGCGACCCTGATATTCGGACACAACGAGTCCAGTCTCAGGGCCGAACACCGTATTGCCTCTGCGGCCTCCTGCACCACCAACTGTGTGGTGCCGGTGCTGGACCGGCTGGACCGGCATTTCGGTATCGACAGCGGCGTGACGACCACCATCCATTCGGCGATGAACGATCAACCGGTGATCGACAGTTATCACCGCACCGATCTGCGTCTGGCGCGCAGCGCCATGCAGTCGATTGTGCCGGTGGATACCGGGCTCAGTCGTGGTATCGATCGTCTGCTGCCACACCTGGCCGGACGTTTCGAATGCCTGCATGTGCGGGTGCCGACGATCAACGTGTCGTTGATGGACCTGTCGATCAATCTGCAGCGGGATACCGATCCGCAAGAGGTCAATGCCATGCTGCGTGCGGCGGCTGACAATGAGCTGGCGGGGTTGCTGGGGTATACCGAAGAGCCTCACGCCTCGATGGATTTCAATACCGATCCCCGCTCAGCGGTGGTGGACGGTACCCAGACCCGTGTATCGCGAGGGCGGCTGTTGAAGCTGCTGTGCTGGTTCGACAATGAATGGGCGTTTGCCAACCGAATGCTGGATATTTCCGGATACTGGTTGCAGCTCAAGGATTGAATCTCTGAATTAACAAGAACAGGAACTCCTCTTATGAGCGTATTGAAGATGACTGATCTGGATCTGGCCGGCAAGCGCGTGCTGATCCGTGAAGACCTTAATGTTCCGGTCAAGGATGGTCAGGTAACCTCCGATGCCCGTATCCGTGCCTCCCTGCCGACCATCGAAGTGGCGCTGAAAGCCGGTGCCAAGGTGATGGTGATGTCCCATCTGGGCCGCCCCACTGAAGGTGAGTACGAAGAGCAATACTCGCTGGCACCGGTAGCCGAGCATATCAGCAAGCTGCTGCAGCGCCCGGTACCGCTGGTCAAGGACTGGCTGGACGGTGGCTTCGAGGTGGAAGAGGGTGAACTGGTTCTGCTGGAAAACGTCCGCTTCAATGCCGGCGAGAAAAAGGATGATGAAGCGCTGTCGCAAAAAATGGCGGCGCTGTGCGACGTCTACGTGATGGACGCTTTCGGGACTGCACACCGTGCCCAGGCTTCGACTCACGGGGTTGCCCGGTTTGCGCCGGTTGCCTGTGCGGGGCCGTTGCTGGCCAAGGAGCTGGAGGCTCTGGCCAAGGCGCTGGACAACCCGGCTCGCCCGATGGCCGCCATTGTGGGTGGCTCCAAGGTATCGACCAAGCTGGAAGTGCTCAATGCACTGTCCGAAAAGTGCGATCAGCTGATCGTCGGCGGCGGTATCGCCAACACCTTCCTGGCCGCTGCCGGCAAGCCGGTAGGCAAGTCTCTGTGCGAGCACGACCTGATTCCGGCCGCCAAGGCGCTGATGGACAAGGTCAACATCCCGCTGCCGGTAGATGTGGTTGTGGCCAAGGAGTTTGCCGAGTCCGCTGCAGCGATCATCAAGTCTGCCGATGACGTAGCCGACGATGAAATGATCCTGGATATCGGCCCCGAGTCTGCCAAGAACCTGGCGGCACTGCTGACCAGCGCCGGCACCATCATCTGGAATGGCCCGGTGGGCGTGTTTGAATTCGACCAGTTTGGCGAGGGCACCAAGGTCCTGTCGCTGGCCATTGCGGACAGTGCAGGATTCTCGATTGCGGGCGGTGGCGATACCCTGGCGGCGGTGGATAAATACGATATCGCTGATAAGATCTCCTACATCTCCACCGGCGGTGGCGCCTTCCTGGAGTTCGTGGAAGGCAAGGTGCTGCCGGCGGTTGCCGTATTGGAAGCACGCGCGGCGAAGTAAGATTTTTGATTAACCAATTCAAAGGGTGAAACCATGGCTTTGATCTCCATGCGTCAGCTGCTGGACCATGCCGCCGAATATGGCTACGGCATTCCGGCGTTCAACGTCAACAACCTGGAGCAGATGCGTGCGATCATGGAAGCGGCGGCCAAGACCGACTCGCCGGTGATCGTGCAGGCTTCTGCCGGTGCGCGCAAATACGCGGGCTCCAACTTCCTGCGTCACATGATTCTGGCTGCCATCGAAGAGTTCCCGGATGTGCCGGTGTGCATGCACCAGGACCACGGTACCAGCCCGGCGGTATGCCAGCGCTCCATTGCCATGGGCTTCTCGTCCGTGATGATGGATGGTTCTCTGGGTGAAGACGGCAAGACGCCCACCGATTACGCCTACAACGTTGATGTGACCCGTCGTACTGTTGAGATGGCGCACGCCTGCGGTGTTTCCGTGGAAGGTGAACTGGGCTGCCTGGGTTCTCTGGAAACCGGACAGGCCGGTGAAGAAGACGGCATCGGTGCCGAGGGTACCCTGACCCACGAGCAGATGTTGACTGACCCGGATGAAGCAGCCGACTTCGTCAAGGCGACCAATGTGGATGCGCTGGCAATTGCCTGCGGTACTTCCCACGGGGCCTACAAGTTCACCAAGCCGCCAACAGGCGATATCCTGGCGATCGATCGCATCAGGGCGATCCACGAGCGTATTCCGACTACCCACCTGGTGATGCACGGTTCCTCTTCCGTACCTCAGGAGTGGCTGGCCGTGATCAACCAGTTTGGTGGCGAGATCCCGGAAACCTACGGTGTACCGGTTGAGCAGATCGTCGAAGGTATCAAGTACGGCGTGCGCAAGGTCAACATCGATACCGACCTGCGTCTGGCCTCTACCGGTGCCGTGCGTCGCTTCCTGGCCGAGAACCCGGCCGAATTCGACCCGCGCAAATTCCTCAAGGCGACCATGCAGGCGATGAGCGAAATTTGCATCGCCCGTTATGAGGCCTTCGGTACTGCCGGTCACGCCAGCAAGATCAAGGCGATTTCGCTGGAAGCGATGTCCGAGCGCTATGAGCGCGGTGAGCTGGACGCCAAGATCAACTGACAGCCCTGAAACCGCTGTAAGAACCCGGCTGTAGCCGGGTTTTTTTATGGCCGAGGGTTGCGTGGAGGACCTCTGTCTTCTTTTGGAGACTGCGTAAGTTATTGATTTTAAATAATCATGAATGTGAATGCAGGATGAATCATGCAAATGGCGACACTTTTGCTCATGATTCATAGCAGTTTCTGGCTGAACCCGAGATGACTTTCAAATGATTGTTTTAACTCATTGTTTATAAAGAAAAAATTATTATTGGCACGATACTTGTTTAGACATACCAGCTGTCACAGAAAGGAGTAAACAGAATGGTACGTCTGACCCTGGTTTTGACCGTCGTGCTGGCGGTAGTCGGTTTGCCGAAGGCCCTGCAGCCATTATTGTTTCAGAAGGAGCCACGGCTGGTCATGTTGACCACGGATGAAGACCCGCATTTGCTGAATACCGGGGCACCGGTAAAAGCGGTACCGCAGAGGGCCGAACAGGACCCAAACCTGCTGCTGCCGATAGAAGTGCTGGAGGCCGGTCCTCAGCTGACCCTGGTACAGCCGTATGCCGAAACACTGATCATGGACCCCCGCAGCTGATCTGTCGCGAGGATCATGTATGTCGGGTCGTGTGTCGTGATCGCAGTTGAGGCCGTTGGGCAGGGGCCCCATGTTGTCCGGGCAGCGGGCAGGTTATCCTAGGCCGGTATTTACGGTTACAAGGATCCTCCCATGCCCTATCTGATTGCGGTCACCCTGTTGTGGGCCGTTTCATTCAGCCTGATCGGTGAATACCTGGCCGGACAGGTTGACAGCTATTTTGCCGTGTTGACGCGTGTTGTACTGGCCGGAGCGTTGTTCGTGCCCCTGTTGCGTCCCGCGCGCTTGCCGGCCGGGCTGATGTTGGGGGTGGCCGGATGCGGTGCGCTGCAGTTCGGCCTGACCTATATCTGCCTTTACCTGTCCTTTGAGCACCTGAGTGTTCCCGAAGTTCTGCTGTTTACCATTTTCACACCGCTGTACGTGGCGCTGATCGACAATCTTCTGCAGCGCCGTTTCAGTCTGGCACCGCTGGTGTCGACGCTGGTGGCCGTGATCGGTGCTGCCATTATCCGTTATGACCAGGTGGGGGCCGGCTTTGTGCAGGGGTTCCTGCTCCTGCAGTTGGCCAATCTGGCGTTTGCCGCCGGTCAGGTGGGTTATGCGCACCTGAGCCAACACTATGACCAGGGTGGGCGTCAGGGCTGGCACAGTTTCGGTTTCTTCTTTATCGGGGCTTTTGTATTGGTGCTGCCGGCCTGGCTGCTGCTGGGGAGTACGGAAAAGCTGCCGCAGACGGGGTTGCACTGGAGCGTGCTGGCCTGGTTGGGACTGGTCGCTTCTGGACTGGGCTTCTTTTTCTGGAATCGTGGCGCCGCCCAAGTGGATGCCGGTACGCTGGGTATCATGAATAATGCGCTGATTCCGGCGGGACTGGTGGTGAATGTCCTGATCTGGAATCGAGATGCGGATCTGCTGCGCCTGTTGACGGGTGGCGGGGTGATTCTGGCCGCGATCTGGCTGAATGCCGTATGGCCGCGCTGGTTCCGGCCGGGTTCCAGATGGGTATGACCCCTCCGGTCATGCGGATGATGATGGTGAGAAAAGGGAGATGTGAAAAGCCGGATGTCATGGAGTGACGGGCTTTGAAAGGTGGTTAACGGGACTGGCGGTGTGCCCTGGAGTGGTCGACTGAAGGGGTGGAGGTTTATACTCCACCCCCGCGTCTACTCAGTGCACCAGTGCTGAAGCGCCTGCCAGGGGACGGCGGGGCTTGAACATGCGCACGATGCTGCGTGCCAGTGACTTGATGCCGTTCATGATGAACTCGGCGCGCTCGCGGCGAGCCTGCTCAACATAGTAATCCACGTCTACCAGACCGTTTTGTGTCATTACCATGCGATTGAAGTCGGACATATTAGAGTAGAGCTCCTGATTTGTAGTGAATTTACAAGGCTTATACTAAGGTCTAACGTCAGAGGCGACAAAGGATAGATTTTCAGGCTATAGTTGAAAAAAACTAAACAGTCACAGGAGAGCCATCATCCGTCGCCTGCCACCCCTCAACGCTCTGCGCAGTTTCGAGTCTGCCGCCCGTAACCAAAGCTTCAACGATGCTGCGGAGGAGCTGTGCGTGACCCCTTCAGCGGTCAGTCATCAGATCAAGTCACTTGAAGAATTTTTAGGTTTGAAATTGTTTCGACGCGAGCGTCGCCAGGTCAGTCTGACCACGGCCGGAGAACGCTACCTGCCGTCCGTGCAGTTGGCACTGGATGAAGTCGAGAGTGCTACGCGTCGTTTGATGACGTCGCCCAACCTCAGTGCGGTCAATATCAGTGTGGCTCCGGCCTTCCTCAGCCGCTGGCTGGTCCCGCGCATTACCCGTTTTCAGGAACAGTATCCGGATGTAGAGCTGAGGTTCAGCGCCACGACCGGTTATGTGGACTTCGAACATTCGGATACTGATATGGCGGTGTACTACGGGGAAGGGGACTGGCGTGGTGTGGATATCCACTTTCTGCGCCATCTGGCGGCTACGCCCGTGTGCAGCCCGGCCTTGACGGAAGGTGACCGGGGGCTCAGAGAGCCTCAGGACCTGTTGCACAAGACACTGATTCACGTGACGGGGCGGCAGCAGGAGTGGCGACAGATTCTGCAGCAGCTGGGTGTCCGTGCGACCGGACTGACGCGCACCATGTCGTTTTCGAGTACGGCACTGGCCGTGTCGGCAGCCATTGAAGGTATCGGGGTGGCGTTGGCGGATCGGGCGCTGGTTCGGCGGGAGCTGGATAGCGGTCAGCTGGTAGTACCCTTCGATATTACCCTGGACAAGCCGAAAGGATTTTATTTGGTGTATCAGGAGAAGCGGCAGCTGACTTACGGCATGGAAGCCTTCCGTGACTGGATGCTGCTGGAGATGCAGCAGGACCGGCACTCCGGGTGAGTGCCGGACAGTGATCAGCGTTCGGCTTTATTCATCGATGAACTGCTCGAACTCGGTCATGGTCAGTTTCCACCAGTCGATGGTGTCGTCCAGGTTGTCGCGGCTGACGCCATATTTCAAGTTGACGATCAACTCGACGGTGGGATCGCCATCGTCATCCAGATACGCCTTGCCATAACGCTTGTTCAGGTTCCAGTCGTTGATCTGCTCAAGGGTTATGTCATAACCGCTCCAGGCGGCTGAAAACTGAATGTCGGTGCAGTCGCGGTTGTCGTCACAGCCGTAGAAGTAGATGCCGTACTTGCTGCCGTTGATGCGGCCGGTGATCAGGGGATCGCCGTAGTCATCCTCCTCAAGGGTGGCGGAACCGAACCCTTTGGCCAGCTCGAGAATCTGTTGCGGGTCGGTAGCGTCTACCTGAGAGGCCGCCTGAACGTTGGCGGCACACAGACCGGCGGTGAGCAGCATTATCGGGATCGCTTTCATTCGTCACTCCATGTGTTGATTTCAGCGGATATTATTCCGTATGTGATGCCGGCAAGATACCCCGAGAGGCAAAGGATTGGAGCATAAGGGGGCGGCAAGGCTAGAATGGGCGCATCACTTATTATGCAGGTGCGTCATGTTGGACAACAGTCAGCCGTTTTACCAGTTAACTCCGGACCGGGTTATTGATGCTGTCGAATCGCTGGGCCATCTCAGCGACGGGCGTATTCTCGCATTGAACAGTTACGAGAACCGGGTTTACCAGGTCGGGCTGGATGAGCGCGAGCCGCTGATCGCCAAGTTCTACCGTCCCGAACGCTGGAGCGATGCCCAGATTCTGGAAGAGCATCAGTTTTGCTTCGAGCTGGCCGAGCAGGAGTTGCCGGTGGTGGCGCCTCTGCGCAATGCCGATGGCGACAGTCTGTTCAGTTTCGAGTCCTACCGGTTTGCGCTGTATCCGCGCCGAGGTGGTCGAGCCCCCGAGCTGGGTGATCCGGATCATCTGTACCAACTGGGGCAGACGCTGGGCCGCATTCACCTGATGGGAGCGCGACATCCGTTTCAGGCGCGGCCGGTGCTGGATATTCAGAGCTACGGTCGTGACAGCATTGAATTGATCACCGAGGCCTTTATTCCCGTTTCGCTGCGTGCGGCGTATACCAGTCTGGGGGCCGATCTTCTGGCCGGAATCGAACAATGCTATCGGAATGCAGGCGATGTGCGTCGGATTCGGGTACACGGTGACTGTCACGGCGGCAATATCCTCTGGCGCGATGATATGCCGAATTTCGTCGACTTCGATGATGCGCGCATGGCACCGGCGATTCAGGATCTGTGGATGCTGTTGACCGGGGATGATCGACAGCAGCAACAGTTGCAGTTGTCCGAAGTGCTGGACGGGTATAACGAATTCGCCGAGTTTGATCCTCGCGAGCTGCATCTGGTCGAAGCGCTGAGAACGCTGCGCATGCTGAACTACAGTGCCTGGCTGGCGCGCCGTTGGGAGGATCCCGCATTTCCGCGCAACTTCCCCTGGTTCAACACGGAGCGCTACTGGGGTGAGCACATACTGCAGTTGCGTGAGCAGTTGAGTGCACTGGGTGAACCGCCGCTGCAGCTGCTTTAGGGGCAGCTGCAGCAGGTGGTGGAATAACCGGGATCAGCGGGGAGGGTCGAGCTGGTTGTTGATGCTGGTATTAACCCTGAACCAGCCGGCAATGCTATAGCGGTCGGTGGTGGCGGGCAGGACCTCGTGGGGAAACTGCTCGCTGAGGAATATCACCAGTGTGCCCATTTGAGGCACCACGGTTTCGATCACCTTGTCACTGTCTGGTTCTGGCCAGATCAGCAGCTCGCCGCCCTGCCTGCTGTGCCAGTCCCTGTTGAGGTAGAGTACGGTGGTCAACACCCGGTTGGTTTGGCCGCGAAAAGCATCCAGATGGCGCTTGTAGAAAGCCCCCGCCCGGTAGTGAGAAAAATGGGCTTCGTAATCGAACAGGCCCATGAACAGGCGTCGGTTCAGTCCTTCGCGCAGCCCTTCCATCCAGTTCAGGTATTCGGCTTCGACTGCCTGTTGCTGACCCAGCCAGCGGATCGTGTCACGGCGAATCTCGCCATGCAGCTGGTGGTCCTGTTCACGACCGATTCCGGCGCGTTGAAACTGTTGGTCATTGAGTGCCTGCAGGTGCCGGTAAAGATTGCCGGTCAGCGTTTCGGGTAGAGCAGAAGGCAGGATAATGTAGCCGTTGTCGACCAGTGCATCAGCGATCTGGTCGTACAGTCTCTGATGCAGGTCGAGGGTCAGTTCAGGGGGTGAATACACGTATGCATCCTCCGATTATAGGATGATATTGTATACTGTTATTTGCGATAAATGTCACGAAAATGTTTTCATAATGGATATAAATGCCTTCTTTTTCTGTTAAATGGTTGTTTTTGATGGTGCTGGTGCTGGCGGGCTGCACTGAAGCGGTGTCCGAAGTGCGAACGTTGACCGTGCAGGCCAGTGCTTATAACTCGGTGGCCGCGCAGACCAGTGCAACTCCGACGGTGGCTGCCTGGGGGGATCGACTGGAGCCCGGCATGAAAGCGGTGGCGGTATCGCGGGATCTGCTGGCCGAGGGGCTGACACGCAATACGTTGATCGAGATCGAAGGGCTGCCGGGGCAGTACCGGGTGCTGGATAAAATGAACAAGCGCTGGACGCGCAAGATCGATATCTACATGGGCACGGATGTCAAAACCGCACGGGAATGGGGTGTGCGAGAGGTTACTATCCGCTGGTTGCCGGTCGCCGATGTTGGGCCGCAAGGGGAGTGATGTATTATGCGCGTTCTGCGCCTTCGGAGCGCAACGGGTGCATGACGAGGTAGGCAAAACGTGGAATATGAATTCAGGCGTGATCTGTACGATCAGCCGGAAGCAGTGGTTGAAATGGAGCAGGCGCTGTTCGGGCGCTGGCTCAGTGAAGAACTGGCTGAAGACCGGCGGCAGGCTGAACGGGTGTTGCAACAGGCGGAGCAGCTGTTGGTATCGCGTCGTGGCCGGTTTGACTGGCATGGCCATGAGTTAAGCGTGCGCCTGGACAGCGAGAGCGCCCGTGTCTGGTTGCAGGCCGATGCGGACCCGGATGAGCTGGAAGACGGCTATGGACTGGCGGACGAGGCCTGTGAAGCGGGCCTGGAAGATTTTATCGGCCTGTTGCGCGGCTGGATCGATTATCTGTCCAATTGAGTTATAGGCGCATGGGTGTGGCCCTGCTACAATCCTGAGTGAAACAGTCAACTATAGACGTGGAGAACACAGCATGAGCATTCAGATCGGCGATCGTATTCCTAATGTAGAACTGCGTGTTATGGGCGCTGAAGGGCCTGAAGCCGTGAACACGGCAGATCTTTTTGCCGGCAAGAAAGTCGTATTATTTGCCGTACCGGGCGCGTTCACGCCGGGATGCTCCAAAACGCATCTGCCGGGTTTTGTCGTCAAGGCCGACGACATCAAGGGCAAGGGCGTGGACAGCATCATCTGCACGGCCGTGAACGATGTCTTCGTCATGGATGCCTGGGGCAAGGCTCAGAACGCCGAGGAAATCATCATGCTGGCAGACGGCATCGGTTCTTTTGCCGCAGCACTGGGTCTGGATCAGGACCTGTCGGGCATCCAGTTCGGTACCCGCAGCCAGCGTTATGCCATGATCGTCAACGACGGTGTGGTTGAGCTGTGCAACATCGATGAAAAGGGCATCGACAAGAGCAGTGCCGACACCATTCTGGCCGCACTCTAAGCATGTCCATGGGCCGCTTTCGCGGCCCATGTAAGATTCCGCAATACCTTCAGAACAAATGGATCTGAAAACCGCCTGCACGATTTTCCTCGCCGCCTAATACTGAAGTGACTTTCAGGTCTACCTGAGAGCTGCTTACTCTCACAGGCGGGAGGTACTATGAAACCTGTACGTACATTGCTTACGGCACTGATACTGGGTGGTTCGATCGGACTGGCGGTACCCGCATCAGCCGAGATGGCTTTTGGCAATCGGGCCGACACGGAACTGGCCACCTCGCTCTGGGCACTCATGGAGTACAAGGGACTGGTGGGTGAAGGGGCGGTGATGACACGTCCCTATAAGGGCATGCCGCCCCACGGGATGATTCTGGAGCTGATCGAAATGCCGGTGAGCCTGCAAGGGCATACCGGTCCGCTGATCGTCAAACGCAACTATGGCGGTGACGGCATATCGGTGGACGATGTCATCAATGATCCCGGGCGTTATCTGCAGGCGGTCACTGTCATGCTCAAGCGTGAGCCCGGCTACGACCCTGACAATCACGACTGGTTCTATGTCAAATACGATGCTCGTGGCAGGGTAATGAAAAATCCCAAGGGCGTACCGCTGGCGGGACGTGTTGCCAAGGGCATGCAGACCGGCTGTATTGCCTGTCACGGGACGGCAAGCGGGGATGACTTCGTGTTCAATCACGACCGCTACAAGTAGTGAAAAGCACCGGACCGGTTATCCCGGCCGGTGCTGTCATTCAGTCTTCCATCAGTACTCTGGCGTGGTAGCGCAGGTGATCTTCGATGAAGCTGGCGATGAAGAAATAGCTGTGGTCATAACCGGGCTGCAGGCGCAGTTCCAACGGATGTCCCGCTGACGTACAGGCGACCTGCAGAGCCTCGGGTCGGAGCTGTTCGGTCAGAAAATCATCCGCACCGCCCTGATCGACCAGAATGGGAATCTTGCTGTCCGCTTTGGCGATCAGTGCACAGGTGTCCCAGTCTTTCCAGGCCTCGGGATCGGTGCCCAAATAGCCTGTAAACGCCTTTTCTCCCCAGGGACATTGGCTCGGATTGTTGATCGGCGCAAAGGCCGAGACCGAAGCATAACGGCCGGGGTTCTTCAGCGCACAGATCAGCGCACCGTGGCCGCCCATGGAGTGGCCACTGATGGCACGTTTGTCGGTGACCGGGAAGTGCTGCTCGATCAGTGTCGGCAGCTCTTCGGTCACGTAGTCGTACATGCGGTAGTGATCGGCCCAGGGGGCTTCGGTTGCGTTGATGTAAAAGCCGGCACCGGAACCGAAGTCGTAGCTGTCATGCTCACCGGGCAGATCGGTGCCGCGCGGACTGGTGTCCGGCGCGACGATAGCGATGCCCAGTTCGGCGGCGATGCGCTGGGCACCGGCCTTCTGCATGAAGTTCTCATCGGTACAGGTCAGGCCCGACAGCCAGTACACTACGGGAACCGGCTGCACCTGTGCCTGTGGCGGCAGGTAGATGGCGAATACCATCTCCGTACCGGTCGCAGTTGAGACATGCTTGTAGCGCTTGAGCCAGCCGTCAAAACACTTGTTGCTGGCGATCAGTTCGGGAGCGATGTTGGACATGCAGGCCTCACTGGTCGAACAGAATGACGGAACGAATGCTCTTGCCTTCGTGCATCAGGTCGAACGCCTTATTGATGTCTTCCAGCCCCATGGTGTGGGTAATGAACGGATCGATCTCGATTTTGCCGTTCATGTAATCTTCCACATAGCCTGGCAACTGGCTGCGGCCCTTGACGCCACCGAAGGCGGAGCCTTTCCAGACCCGGCCGGTGACCAGTTGGAACGGACGGGTAGAAATTTCTTCCCCGGCACCGGCTACGCCGATGATGATCGACTCGCCCCAACCCTTGTGACAGCATTCCAGCGCGGAACGCATCACCTGCACGTTACCGATGCATTCGAACGAGTAATCCACGCCGCCGTCGGTCATATCGACGATGACCTGCTGGATCGGATCGGAGTAGTCCTTCGGGTTGACGCAGTCGGTGGCACCGAACTGACGTGCCATCTCGAACTTGTCTTCATTGATGTCGATGGCGATGATGCGCTCGGCACCGGCCATGCGGGCACCCTGAATACAGGACAGACCGATACCGCCGAGGCCGAAGATGGCCACGGTGGAGCCCGCTTCAACCTTGGCCGTGTTCAGCACGGCACCGATACCGGTGGTGATGCCACAGCCCAGAAGGCAGACCTTTTCCAGCGGTGCGTCGACCTGGATCTTGGCCAGGGAGATCTCCGGCACTACGGTGTACTCGGAAAAGGTCGAGGTGCCCATGTAGTGATAGAGTGTCTTGCCACCGATGGAGAAGCGGCTGGTACCGTCCGGCATCAGGCCCTTGCCCTGGGTTTCGCGCACGGCCTGGCACAGGTTGGTCTTGCCGGACAGACAGAACTTGCAGGTGCCGCATTCGGCGGTGTACAGCGGAATGACGTGATCACCCGGTTTCAGCGTGGTGACGCCCGGACCCACCTCTTCGACGACACCGGCGCCTTCGTGGCCGAGGATCGACGGAAAGATACCTTCCGGGTCTGCGCCGGACAGGGTGAAGGCATCGGTGTGGCAGACGCCGGTGGCGACAATGCGCACCAGGACTTCACCGGCCTTTGGCCCCTGAACGTCGACTTCTTCAATCGTGAGCGGCTTGCCTGCTTCCCATGCAATGGCTGCGCGTGATTTCATGAGGATTCTCCTGTTCTGATCATGAACCCAGTCTAGCCGTTGGACAGGGACTTGATAATGACACCAATTGAAAAGTATTTTTGCTGACTGGCAATAATAGTGGCACAGAAAGGATGATAACCGGGTCGGGAGCAGCGTGATGCGAAACTGGGAAGCGGTAGAGGCTTTTGTGGAGGTGGTGCAGCAGGGCGGATTTTCGGCGGCGGCTCGCAAGCTCAAGGTCTCGCCATCGCATATCAGCCGTCTGGTCGCCCGGCTGGAAGCGGAGATGAACACGCAGTTGCTGTATCGCACCACGCGTACCTTTCGGCTCAGCGACGCGGGCGAGCACTATTACCGGCAGTGTCGTGATCTGTTGCAGGGCTTTGCCGCCGCTGAAGAGGCACTGGCCGGTTTTCAGTCCGAACCGTCGGGCAACCTGAGGGTGACCTGTGCGACCACTTTCGGCGAACGCTTTCTGGCGCCGCAACTGAATGACTTCATGCAGCAGTATCCGAAAATCAGCCTCGATCTGTATCTGACCAACCGTCAGATCGATCTGATTTCCGAAGGCTATGATCTGGCCGTGCGTATGGGGACCCTGAAAGACTCGTCACTGCTGGCACGCCGTCTGTGCAACCGGCGTGAATACCTGTGTGCCAGCCCGGACTACCTGCAGCGTCATCCCATGCCGCATACACTGGCGGAACTGAATCGGCACAACTGCCTGCTGGGGTCCAACCCCTGGTGGCTGTTCAGTGAAAACGGACAGCGTCGTGAGCTGAAAGTTGCGGGAAACTGGCGCTCCAACTCCGGCCCGGCGTTGCTGGATGCGGCTCGCAAGGGACTGGGGATTGCCCAGCTGCCGGATTACTACGTGGAACCGGCGCTGGCGCGGGGCGAGCTGATTTCCATGCTGGAGCAGTATCGCTACCCGTTCAGCGGGGTCTGGCTGGTTTATCCACAGGCGCGACAGCGTTCACCCCGGTTGCAGGTACTGTGTGATTTTCTGCTTGAACGCTTCAAGGAAGGGCTGCCCTGGTGACGGGCGGGTACGCCGTTTGCGGCAGATAACCGGCTCGGCACCGAGCCGAACCGGGTGTCGCGAGGGCTGCTCAGTCTTCGCGGCTGGTCACTTCCAGCAGGTGGAAGCCGAACTGGGTCTGTACCGGACCCTGAACTTCATTGATCGGGGCGCTGAAGACGACTTCGTCGAACGCCTTGACCATCTGACCCGGGCCGAAGCTGCCCAGCTCACCGCCCTGCTTGCCTGACGGGCACTGAGAGTGGGCCTTGGCCAATGCGGCAAAATCCGCGCCGTCGGCGATCTGGTCTTTCAGGGACTGACATTCGGCTTCGGTACCGACGAGGATGTGACGTGCGCTTGCGCGTGCCATGGGCTTTCTCCGTAACAGTTGGGATATCAATTTAAACATGGTGATTATCAGGTTCACACAGGTGGCAGTGATACCACATCAGTGGTGATGACCGCCAACCCCGTGGGCGTGGCCGTGGGCAATTTCTTCATCGGTTGCCGCACGTACACTGGCCACTTCGATATCATAGGTCAGTGTCTTACCGGCCAGCGGGTGGTTGGTATCGACCAGCACCATCTTCAGCCCCGGCTTGATCACGGTCACCTGGCGCATGCCCTGATCGGTCTGTACCACGGCGACCATGCCCGGCTTCCAGCTGCGTACGCCCTTGGGCAGTCCCTGCAGGTGCTTGATCGGCACGCGCTGTTCACGGCCGTCTTCGCGTTCGCCGTAGGCCTGCTCCGGCGTCAGGGTCAGGTGCAGCGTTTCGCCAGCGGACTTGCCTTCCAGTGCGGCTTCGATTGCCGGAATCATGCCGTCATGGCCGTGCAGATACGCGATCGGATCGGCGCCCAGGTTGGTTTCGATTTGGGTATCATCGGCATCGGTCAGTGTGTAGTAGAACTGAACCACTGTATTATCGGTAATCTGTGTCAACGCAAGCCCCTCGTGCGCCATGGGTGAAAGCGTGCAGTATCCGGTTCTCGCCCGGGCTTGGCAAGAAAACACAACGAACAGGTAACACGAACAGGTAACACAATGCGATTAGGACAGTTTACGTGCGCAGCGCTGTTTGCTGCAGTGCTGAGCACCGGATTGGTACAGGCCGAGGAGTGGTCACGAGAGGGCGTCATCAGCTTTGATACCCGCAAAATTCTGACCGAGCTGGAAGAGGCGCTGACGATTCATGACGAAATTCCCGGGCTGGAAAAAAGCCGCCTGATCGGCCGGGATCAGTCCGATGCCGAAGCTGATCTGGACGAACTGGTGCAGGACGCGATGGCGCTGTTCGAGTCCGACGCGATCAACCGCCTGCATGATCAGTACCGGGCGCTGGAAGCGCGCATTGAGGAGCAGGAAGAAAAACTGATCAAATACCGCTCCGAACGGGTGCTGGCGGTTGCAGATGAGCGCAGCTTGCGTACGCGCCTGATGCCGGGCGACACCCTGAAAAGTTTTGTTGCCGTGACCAAGGCCGATTTCGACATGCTGATCGAGGCAACCGAAAACAACATTGCCGCCTATGAACAGGATCGGGCCCTGACCCTGGAACAGATGAGCCAGGCGCTGAGCGCCATTGGCGTACAGCTGGATGTCGAGCAGCTGGAGGCAATGATGGCATCGGTTATCGGTGATGACATGCTGAACATGTCGGTGGTGTTCAACACCATCAAGGATATGACGGCGCAGCTGGCCGAACTGACGCAAGAATCCGGCGAGAGCCTGACCCATGCCAAGAAGTATTACGGCATGGTCGTGATTCTGCATCGCATGATGACCGGCATGCAGGACAACTTCATCCGCGATGTGGATGAAACCTACCTGCCCAAACTGGCCGGTTACAAGGACAGTGCCAAGGCCAATATTGCGGAATCGCGTCGTCTGATCAAGGAAGGCGGCGACCGGAAAACGCTGGAGCACAATATCGAGTCCAACCGGCTGACGCTGAAGGTGATCGACCTTTATGCCGACCTGCTGAAACGTCAGCGGGACAAGGTCGCCAAGGCGAACAGGGTGACCCGGCGTGAAATGAAGGTCGCCAACAACACCTACAACACGGTGTCACTGAGTTCATCGGTGGTGACGCTGTTGCGTGAAGGCGCCGGCACCTTCGATCGCCTGATTTCACTGCAGATGCCGGATATTCGCGAGTTTCAGAACGAAGCGATACGGGACGAGTTTCGTAACCTGACCCAACGTCTGGCGATCTGACGACTCGCGTTCCCGACAGGCAGGACTCCGGCGGAGGCCATGCCTGTCGATCCAGTCTGAATACTCAGGACTGATGTTCCCGCAGGGGGCTTGAGCGGTCGGCGTTGGCCTGGGCAATATCCATGCGTGCATGGCGTACCACACCCACGCCAGCGGTAATGGCCAGCGTGCCCATGATGGCGGCGACGATCAGGTCGGGCCAGGCGGTGCCGGTACGGAAAACTCCCAACGCGGCTGTCATCACGGCCAGATTGCCGATGGCATCGTTACGGCTGCACAGCCAGACCGACCGCATGTCGGCATCCCCTTCACGAAAGCGGAACAGCACGATGGCGACGCTGACATTGGCGACCAGTGCCAGCAGGCCGACCAGTCCCATGGTCAGTGGCTCGGGCGTAGCGCCGCTTTGCAGCATCCAGAGTGCACGGGCCCAGACCAGCAAGCCGAACAGCGTCATGGTCACCCCTTTCACCAGTGCGGCACGGCCGCGCCAGAGCATGCCCATGGAGAGCACACACAGCGACAGAACATAGTTGGCACTGTCGCCGAAAAAGTCGATGGCGTCGGCCAAGAGCGAGACGGAATCGGATTGCAGACTGGCGATGCCCTCAACCAGAAACATGCCGGCATTGACCCACAAGGCAAACCAGAGCGCCTTGCGGAAACCCGGAGCCGGGCCTGTGGGAGTGGGGGCGGAACAACTGCATGCCATGGGGACCTCCTGTAATTGTGGATTCAGCAGGTCCTATTGAAAACCCTGTAGTAACTATAGAGTCAACGGCCGCTGTGTCGAGCGCTTACGCATGTCCCTTGCCATGGGTGCCGGGTACATGATTGTGCGCCTCGGTGGAGGAGGTGGTGTCCTGGTGCGCGTTCAAGCCATCCAGAATGCCGCATTCGCGTACGGTTTTGCCCTGGCTGCAGGCGCTCTGGAGCTGGACCAGCGTCTGTTCCAGGCTGGCCAGTTCCTGCAGGCGCTCACGCACATGCTGTAGATGGCGCGCCAGCAAGGCATCGACATCGCGGCAGTCGGCGTCCGGCTGGCGGGCCAGATCGATCAGTTGACGGATTTCGTCCTGTGCCATGTCCAGGCTGCGACAGCGCTTGATGAACTGCAGACGTTCCAGATGGAGGGGGCGGTAATGGCGATAGCCGTTCTCGCTGCGAGCGGGCGGGGGCAGCAGGCCGATCTTTTCGTAGTAGCGAATGGTCTCCACGGACAGGCCCGTGGCCGTGGCAATGTCACCGATTTTCATGATCCTGTCACGCCTTGTGAACACGTTGTGGATCGGCAGCCCCGGCCATGCCGTGGGCTGCGCGGTCATCGAGCTTAACCGCCCCGAAGGGCGGTCGCGGGCAACCGGTAATCAGTTGCGGATCAAATGATCGAAGGCACCCAGTGCGGCCGTTGCGCCCGACCCCATGGAGATGATGATCTGCTTGTACGGGGTGTTGGTCACATCACCCGCCGCAAACACACCCGGCATGGACGTCGCGCCCTGGCTGTCGATGACGATTTCGCCACGCTCGGTCAGTTCCAGGCTGTCCTTCAGCCACTCGCTGTTCGGGACCAGGCCGATCTGAACAAAGATACCGGCCACGTCGACCACATGAGTCTCTTCGGTCTGGCGATCCTGATATTTCAGACCGATCACCTTGTTGCCATCACCCAGTACTTCGGTGGTCATCGCCTGCTTGATGATGGTGACGTTGGGCAGGGATTCCGCCTTCTTCACCAGTACCTCATCGGCCCGCAGGGTGTCGGAGAACTCCAGCACGGTCACATCCTTGACCAGTCCGGCCAGGTCGATGGCCGCTTCGATGCCGGAGTTGCCGCCACCGATCACCGCTACGCTTTTGCCCTTGAACAGCGGACCGTCGCAGTGCGGGCAGTAGGCCACGCCCTTGCCGCGGTATTCCTGCTCGCCCGGCACGTTCATTTCACGCCAGCGGGCGCCGGTAGCCAAAATCACGCTGCGGCTCTTCAGGGTTGCACCGCTGGCCAGCTCCACCTCGATCAGCTCGCCTTTGGAGAGCTTGGCGGCGGACTGTTCGGTGATCACATCAACCTCGTACTCCTTGACGTGCTGCTCCAGGCTGGCAACCAGTTTCGGGCCTTCGGTGTAAGGCACGGAGATGAAGTTCTCGATCCCCACGGTATCCATTACCTGGCCACCGAAGCGCTCGGCCACGACACCGGTACGGATACCCTTGCGTGCCGCGTAGATCGCAGCGGACGCACCGGCCGGGCCACCGCCCACGACCAGTACTTCGTACGGTTCTTTTTCGTTCAGCGCAGCGGCCTTCTTCTCGGCAGCACCGGTATCAACCTTGTTGACGATCTCGGCCAGCGTCATGCGGCCCTGACCGAAGTGTTCGCCGTTCAGGTAGACCGAGGGCACGGCCATGATCTGGCGTTCATCCACTTCCTGCTGGAACAGGGCGCCATCAATCATGGTATGCGTGATGTTCGGGTTCAGCACCGCCATCAGGTTCAGCGCCTGGACCACGTCCGGGCAGTTCTGGCACGACAGCGAGATGTAGGTCTCGAAGTGGAACTCGCCCGTCAGGTGGCGGACCTGCTCAAGCAGTTCGGCATCGGCCTTGGACGGGTGGCCACCGGCCTGCAGCAGCGCCAGCACCAGAGAGGTGAACTCGTGTCCCATCGGAATACCGGCGAAGTTGACGCGCGGCGCCTGTCCGGCAGCACCCACCGCCATGCTCGGTGCGCGACGGTCGTTGCCGGTCTTGACGCTGATCTTGTCGGACAGCTCGGCAATTTCGTGGGTCAGCGTTTCCAGCTCGCGGGACTTGTCGCTGTCATCGGTGGTCAGGGTCAGCTCAATCGGAGTGACAATGTTCTGCAGGTACGCGTTCAACTGCTGTTTCAGGTTTGCATCCAACATAGCGAGTATTCCCTCAATGCCAAAAGTTCAGTCAATGTTTCGAATAGCGTTCCGCCGGTGGATCTCCTGTCTGGCGGTCTGGCTCATCTCGAATATGACTCTATAGTAGCGGGCGGCTATCCATGTGTGAAATTAATCATAATTAATAAGACGATAGCTTTAATTTATGGAAACCCTGGCCCGTTACAGAATACATAAAAACGCCGCCCTTTAGGGGCGGCGCAGGGACGAGTACAGCGTGTGTACTCTGCCAGAGGCATAGGCCGGTCAGTGCGAACCGGCCCGTACCACGGATTCAGATCTTGCCGACCAGGTCCAGAGACGGTGCCAGTGTGGCTTCGCCTTCCTTCCACTTCGCCGGGCAGACTTCACCCGGGTGCGCTGCGACATACTGAGCGGCCTTCACCTTGCGCAGCAGGTCGTCTGCATCACGGCCAATACCTTCAGCGGTGATCTCAACCGCCTGGATAACGCCCTGGGGATCGATCAGGAAGGTGGCGCGGTCGGCCAGGCCCTGGTCTTCACGCATTACACCGAAGTTGTTGGTGATGTTGCCGGTCTGGTCGCCCACCATGTAGTAGTTGATCTTGCCGATGGTGTCGGAAGAATCGTGCCACGCCTTGTGGGTAAAGTGTGTGTCGGTCGACACGGAAAACACTTCAACACCCAGTTTCTGCAGCTCGTCGTACTTGTCGGCCACGTCGCCCAGCTCAGTGGGGCAGACGAAAGTGAAGTCGGCCGGGTAGAAGAAGAAAACGGCCCACTTGCCTTTCACGTCCGCTTCGGTGATTTCAACGAACTCGCCCTGTTTGAACGCAGTTGCCTGGAACGGCTTGATCTCGGTGTTAACGATACCCATGTGTGTATCTCCTGTAAGTTTGGTGTCGTTGCTTGCGAATCTGAAACCATCTTAACGAGAGGGAATGGGTTTTAGAAATTGATTAGCGTGATGAAATCTATAGTTAATAGCTATCACAGGGGCGGGCGATCAGCATACTCTAGCGAAGCTGCCAGGCCGGTTTCAGACGGTCGGCTTAAGGACCATGGGAAAGGTAGACGCTTTAGGTATACTCATAGGCGAATTTAAAGGAAGTGACACCAGCAAGGGACGGTTATGCCAAAGCAGACCATCGCGCATTATCACCAGCAAGCCGAACATTTTCAGGCGCAATATGATTCGGTTGCGGCGCATGAGGTACATGCCGATTGGGCGTATTTGCTAGCCGAGCGCACCCCGGGACTGGCACTTGATGTGGGGGCGGGCAGTGGTCGCGATGCCCACTGGATGGCGCAGAAGGGCTGGCTGGTGACAGCGGTCGAGCCTGCACAAGGGTTACGTGAACTAGGTTGCCGCACTACCGGTGATCAGGTGCGTTGGGCCGATACCCAGCTCCCCCTTCTCCTTGATCTTGCCACGCCTGCACAGGGCTACGACCTGATTCTGTTATCCGCCGTCTGGATGCATCTGCCGGCGGCAGAGCGTCCACAGGCATTTGCTCGTTTGGCTGACCTGATGGCCAAGGGTGGCTTGCTGATTATAACCCTTCGTTTTGGCCCCTCCGATCCAGCCCGTCCCATGTATCCGGTGAGTACGGAAGAGCTGGCGCAACTGGCCGCTCAGCATGGGCTGCAGTTAAAGGCGCTTAACAATGGCGGTACGAATGCTGATTTCCTGCAACGCCAAGAGGTAAGTTGGCAAACGGTTTGTATCCAGCGTCCAGCGGAGGTGCAGGGATGAGCGCAAAATCCTATCTGCTCACCGGGGGCGATAACCGCCAGCTGCTGCCTGCGCTGCGCCGTGCGTTAACCCAAGCCACCGAGATCGAGATTGCCGTTTCCTTTATCCGTTCCACCGGCCTTGAGCTGATCTTTGGCGATCTTGAAGCGGCGTTGCGCTCTGAAACCCGTAATGTTCGGCTGACGCTGCTGACCAGCGACTACATGTGCATCACAGATCCCAATGCATTGAAAAAGCTCATGCTGTTAGCGGAGCGGGGGGCTGATGTTCGGGTATTCGAAACGGGCTCATCGGATAGCTTTCACTTAAAAGCCTATATCTTCGTCCGTTCTACACAGGGTGAGTTGATTAGTGCGGATGCCTTTGTGGGCTCCAGTAATATCAGTGCCAAGGCGCTGACCGACGGGCTGGAGTGGAATTACCATCTGGACTACCCCAACGAAGCGGATTCGTTGGCGGCACAGCGGCTGGATGAAGTGCGTCAGCAGTTTCAACACCTGCTGCAGCAACCACAGGTGCGTGAGCTGAGTTTTGCGTGGATAGAGCAGTACCAACGCCGTTATGAACAGGCGCGCAAGGTGACGCCGATCTACACCGCCAGTGTCGATGCGCAAGAACCGGAACCCGAGATTCCGATGCCAAAACCCCACCAGCAAGAAGCGCTGGATGCCTTGGACGCTACGCGACAACGTGGCTGGCAAAAGGGCCTCGTGGTGTTGGCCACGGGGATGGGCAAAACCTATCTAGCCGCCTTTGATGCCGCGCAGATCGAAGCCAGTCGAGTGCTGTTCGTGGCCCATCGTGAAGAAATTTTGCTGCAGGCCGAAGCGAGCTTCTTGGCGATCTTGCCGCATAAACGGGTTGGGCATTACACCGGTAAACAGAAAGACGACGAGTGCGATCTGCTGTTCGCGTCGGTGCAGACCTTAGGGCGTGTGGCCCACTTGGAGCGCTTCAGCCGCGAATACTTTGATTACATCGTGGTGGATGAATTTCATCATGCGGCGGCCGGCAGCTACCAGCGCCTGCTGGAATACTTCCAGCCCAAATTCCTGTTGGGGCTGACGGCGACACCGGATCGCACCGATGGCTCGGATATTCTGCGCTTGTGTGATCATAACCTGGTGTACCGCCGCGATCTGTTCGACGGCATCAACGACCAGCAGCTGTGCCCGTTCAGCTATTACGGCATCTTCGACAGCGAAGTGGATTATGAGCATATCCCTTGGCGTAACGGCCGCTTTGACCCGGATAAGTTATCCACACAGCTCGCTACTCGTGGTCGTGCTCGCCATGCGTTGAAGGAGTGGCGGGATAAGTCTCAGGCTCGCACCCTCGCGTTTTGCGCCTCGCGCCGACACGCGGATTACATGGCGGCTTTTTTCGAGAAAGCGGGTATCAGCGCCGCCAGTGTGCATACCGAATCGGACCTCACCCGCTCCGAAGCCTTGGAGCAGTTAGGTCGTGGGCAGTTGGATGTGCTCTTCTCGGTGGACCTGTTTAATGAAGGGGTCGACCTGCCGCAGATCGATACCGTGATGATGCTGCGGCCCACGGAATCCAAAATCCTCTTCCTACAGCAACTGGGACGTGGTTTGCGGCTTAGCGAGGGTAAAGACCGCTTGGTGGTGCTGGATTTTGTCGGCAACCATCACAGTTTCCTCAACCGCCCCGAGATGCTGTTTGGTTCGGCCTTTGATAACAAACCGACCCGCAAACAACTGATCTCTGCTGCCAAGAACCCCAGCGACTTGCTGCCAGACGGCTGCTACGTCAACTATGACCTTGGCTTTATCGAATTTATGGATAGCCTGGTGGGCGACCAGCTGGATACCCAGTACGCCAAACTGAAACAGAGCCTGAAACGACGCCCCACACTGAACGAGTTTTGGCGCAGCGGTGCGAATCTGGGCCAGTTAAGGCGCAACTATGGCTGTTGGTGGGAGTTCATCGACGAACAGGGCGATGCTAAGCCGGATGAGCTGCAGGTGCTGGAGCTGCATGCCCAGTGGTTCCGTGATTTGACGGTCACGAAAACCTCAAAATCATACAAACTGGTGCTGCTGCAAACCCTGTTAGACCAACAGGCGATGAGCCAGTCGGTGACGCTACAGCAATTAGCCCAGTGGGCCAGAAGCTGGTTCCAAGCGCACCCGGACTGGTTAGCTGACCTACCGCAGAGCCTGCTGCCATTGGATACCGTTAGCGATGCCGCCTGGCTGAGCCACTGGCGCAAAATGCCGATCCATCACTGGTGTACCCCCGAGCAGGGCTCTCAGATCGAATGGTTTGCCCAAGACGGACTGCTGTTTCACTATCAGCCGCGCCTGAATGCCGCAGAGTTGCCCACATTGAGCACAATGACCGAGGAAATTTTGGCCTGGCGCTTAGCTCAGTACGCGCAGAGCAAACCGATTGAAGTAAAACCGGAATGGCCCGTCGCCCCGGTTCACTCAACGGCCGAAACCGCTGTACAGCTACCTTTCTTCCCCAATATCAAAATTGCTTGTGGACACTTCAAAACTGGCCATGCGGACGTGGAAGAGTATCTGCCCGCACCCAGTGGCTTTGGGCACTTATCCCCAGACCGACACTTCATCGCCCGCGCTTCGGGTAACTCCATGAACGGCGGCAAGAACCCGATCTACGATGGGGATTACCTGTTGCTGGAACAAATCACACCTGAAAATGCCGGCAGCATCAGCAACCAAACCATGGCGATCGAACGCCAAGACGGAGCAGGCGATAACCAATACCTGCTGCGTAAGGTGCTGAAAAACAAAGACGGTAGTTACACCCTAAGAGCCAACAATCCCGACTACGACGACCTGATTGCCGATGAAAGCATGGTCACCTTCGCTCGCTTCAAGGGCATCCTGGACCCGCTGGAACTGAAGGTAGGGCAGGATTTTATGCGTGAAGAGATCCCGCCGTTATTTGGTGCAGAGTTCAATCCCGGCAATTGGCAGTCCGGTCATGTGGTGCTGAAAGACCCGCAGGTTCAGGTATTACTGGTGACATTGAATAAGCAAGGTAAAGCCAGTGATCATCAATACCATGATTACTTTATCGATGACCGGCACTTCCACTGGCAATCGCAGAACAGCACCAGTCCGGACAATAAACGTGGGCGGGAGATAATTGAGCATGAAAAGCTGGGGAGTAAGGTCTATCTTTTTGTGCGTGAGCATAAATTGAGTAATGGCAAAGCGGCGCCATTTCGGTTTTATGGTGAGGTGAGTTATCAGAGCCATGAGGGGAGTAAGCCGATGAGTGTGGTTTGGGAGTTGAAGGGATGAATCTTGTCAGATTTGCGCACGAAGCAGACATTCGCAGGAATCAGCAGGTCGCTCCGTGCACGACAGGACTTGTGGACAAGCTGCTTTGAGTTTTAGTGATTACATACAGTCTATTGAGGGCCACATGCCGTGGGTGCTTGTTTTGTGACATTACCGTGCTCATTTGCGACTGGTAACAGGCTCAAAAATCGTTCAGTATCAGGAAACTATGGACTAGCCGTTGCAGGATAACGCGCATGATCGTTTTCAACGGAAGAGAATAACTGTGGTGTCTCGATTTATCTTTTCTCTTCAGATGCTTACAACAGCTCTCCAGTCTTCGACTGAGAACAAATATGCGCATGCGCAGTATTAAAAATGTTATGTTTCCAAGCTAAATTCGAGGATTGATCTCTATGGAAGATAAAATGATCTTAGGCTTTGCCGTATTGGCAATATCTTTAGTCGCTATTTTAGTTTATGCGTTCAAGGTAAAAGGGCGATTGAAAGCACTGGAATCAAAGTATTCTAAGGTTATTGATGTTGACTTAGAGGTTGATAAGTCGAAGAAGGAAAAGGAGGCTATTGATAAAAAAATAGAATCTCTAAAAAATGATTATAAAGAAAAAAGAGTGATCTTCGAGAAGCTAGTAAAAGAAGCGGCGATATATGATGAAGAGATCCAGATGGCTGAGCTTGGCTTCTATAAGCCCCACTTTGATTTTGATACCTCAGAGCGCTATAAACAAGAAATATCTCAGGTAAAGCAGAAGCAAAAAGATTTAATTTCATCTAAGCAAGCAATTTACTGCACTACAGAGTGGACTGTTGAGGGCAGCAAGGCCAAAGGTCGAACGATGACCAATCGAGCGATAAAGTTAACTGCGAGAGCGTTCAATAATGAATGTGATGCGGCAATATCCAATACTCGGTGGAATAATGTAGATCGTATGGAGCAGCGTATAGAAAAAGCCTATGACGCCATAAACAAGATGAATGAATCGAATGCTGTTGTCATTTCGCGCGAATACTTTCATCTTAAGCTCAAAGAATTGAGGCTAGCTTATGAATTTGCCGATAAAAAGCAGCAGGAGAAAGAAGAGCAGCAAGAAATTAAACGGCAAATGAGGGAAGAAGCAAAGTTAGAGCAAGAGAAAGAAAAAGCATTAAAAGAAGAAGAAAAATACAAAAAATTACTTGAGAAGGCTCAAAAAGATGCTGAAAAATCAACTGGCGATAAATTAGATTCCCTCAAAGAAAAAATAGCTCAGTTGAGTCAAGACCTACAGGAAGCTCATGAAAAGTCAGAACGAGCTAAGTCAATGGCAGAACAAACCAAGCGCGGCCATGTGTATGTGATTTCAAATATCGGATCATTCGGTAAAGATATATACAAAATAGGCATGACTAGGAGGCTTGAACCATTGGATCGCGTGAAAGAGCTAGGTGATGCTAGCGTACCATTTACTTTTGATGTTCACGCAATGATTCACTCTGAGGATGCTCCTGCCCTTGAAAACTCTCTACACAAAAAGTTTGAGCAGCTAAGGCTGAATTTGGTTAACTCACGTAAAGAATTTTTCCGAGTTACGCTTTCTGATATTGAGGAGGAGGTGCGTAAAATATCACCTGATGCAGAGTTTATAGAAACAGCAGAAGCAAGGGACTATCGAGAGTCGCAAAGTATTATAGCTAAGCGTGACGATGCAAAGTCAGTAAATGAGTCGATAGAGGCATTCCCAGAAGAGATATAAAACATAACAAATCAATCAAATTCGCGCCTTCGGCGCCGGACTCAGCAAAGCTGCGCCGGTTATTGAGGCGTTATGTTTTCAAAGGAGTTTCGAGTGCTACGGAAAGAAAAAATCCTGTTTCTCAGCGCATTCTTAGTTGCAATATTTGCAGCATCTGCATATTTTTTAAATTTTCATTCCGGATTTTCAAGTGAAGCATCTGATTGGGGAAGCTTCGGGAGCTATCTCGCTGGCACAATCACTATCCCTTTTAGTGTCTTAACGTTGTATTTTATATATAAAACATATGTTACTACTGAAAACACATTGACAAGCAACTTAATTTCAATCAGAACTTCTGAGGCTCATGATGCCATCCGAGAAGCCTCGAATTTTGTTGAACAATCACTTGATAGTAAAGTAATGTTTCACGGTGAAGAGGTTACTTTTCGGGACTTACATAACGACTTATCGAAATTCAAGCATATTTCAGGGCTCATAGAATCAGATCATATCTTCAAGCATCGCTACCGTATCTCTGTAGTTAAACCAATTCTTTGCCTTTATGATTTCTTGAATGCCGCAGAAAGCCAATTTGGAATCACTCCAACAGTTAGATTCTACAAAATACGCTATCAGTGGATTATTAATTTGCATAATGAATATAATCTTCACGAGATTCATATGCCAAAATTTGGAATTACGTCAAAACAACTCGAAGATTACTTTTACAATATCGAATGAAAACATAACAAGTAAAAGCACTCGGAAATAAAGACCTTCTCCCGGTGCTGATCCATCAGCACCGGGTCAGGACTGAATCTCTCGGGCAGCTTAATTCTCTGCCCCTCAATCGACTCGAAAAAGCGTTGCATAGCGGGTTCCGGCTGTTTTAGCCGATATGACAGCACCACCCGCCAATCCTCATCAAACGTCATCAGCCCCTGATCGAATGCCCGGTCATACAGTGCCGATAAGCAGAGGCCATTGCTGGGGTTGAGCCGGTTCGCTTTATCTTGGCTCCAAGGCACGATATGGCTTGCGATCAGCAAGCGGGGCTCTGATAACCCGGTAATACAGCAGCGGTTCCCGTAGCTGGATAGCACCGCACGGCGGAAGAAGGACTGCTTGACCCGCTGTTGTACGCTTTGGGTACGCGTCTCACCAGTGAAATCTTCAAGCGTGCTGACCTTAGGCTGCTCAATCCCAGAGGAAGCATCTTTACCGCCCTCAAACTGTGCTCGAATTTGCATGCTTTCCAGCACCAGACCTTCCCAGTCAGCATGAAATTCATCCCAAATGGCACGGTCCAGTTTTGAGGCACCACTCAGCCCTTTGCGACCTGAAGCGATGATGGCCGGGTCCAGGCTGGCAAGGTTGGTCAGTTTCATAGCAATGGCTGAGGGAGTACGGCCGATCAGCTCCGCCAACGCGATAATCTCGGGATTACTATGATGCAAGCGGCCAAAGGGAAGCTGGCAGTAGAGGTGAAATGCAAGTTTGACCTGTTCTGGTGTCCAGCCTTTCCCTGACATTACGAGGCTCCATTCGAAATTGTTTTCAGTGACTCTACCGGGTAGAACGAGTCTGTCACGATTTATCCAGTCGAGTTATGCACAGCAGATTATATTTTCAACCCTGTGGGTAATTAGCTTGCAGAGTGACTACGTTATCGTTCTTACCCCTTGTGACTAACTTAACTTACCCCCAGAACCCCTGAGTAGTTCTGTGGATAAGCTAAGGACAACAGGTCCGCACATCTATGCTAAGCCCTTATAATACGGGGTTTGTAAAACTGTTCAGGCATTACTCAAATACCTGAACAACGTAACCCGCACGTCATATTTCAGCGCAAGCTCATGGATCTGGTTTGTGAATAACTATGTGTCCACCTGTGTAGTATCCTGTTGATGGACTTTCCCACTGAGCAATTTGTATACATGTCGATTGCGTGATTCGCTGATGCCTCGACGGTGGCTTTCCCTGGCGGCGGCGGCCCAGTTGCCGTCGCGAATATGCTGGTTGAAGCGGGGGAAGCCGTGTTTCAGTTTGGGTTGCCCCAGGTTGAAGATCATGTCGTACAGGGCCAGTTGTACGCGTTCCGGCATGGCGATCAGCTTGGTCGGGCCATACAGGTTGCCGAGTTCTTTGGTGAAGGTGTTGATGTGCCGGTGGGTGAGTGCATCGATTTCGCTGTCGGGCAGGATCAGTCGAGTCTGGGGCTTGAAGCTGTGGGCACTCAGATGCTGTCCGTAGGGACGGGTCAACAGATGGCGGAATTCGGCACGGATATCGGTTTCCTGGGCGGGGTGGCCGTTTTCTCTGTGTATGAATGCCAAACGGGCAGCGGAGTGGGGATAGGCCAGCAGATGGCCCACGCCGATGGTGATAAAGCCGCGGGTGTCACGATACATGTGGTTGATACGGCCTTCCTGTTGTTCCAGCAGGTGTATCAGACGGCTGTGCAGTGACGGAGTGAGTGTTGTCATCAATGGAGGTTCCTTTTCCTGTTGAGATCGCGGGCAGTCCTTGCCAGCTTATCGATTGATTAAATCAATCAGGTTTAGTTAAAAGATAAATTTCAACAAATAAATTAATCCGGTTAATCTGGTCCCATATTCAATCGGAGGACAGCAACATGGCTCATATCGCACGTTACATTATTGAATCATCTTCACAGTCTGTTCGTTCGGCGGACGCTCAGGTGGCCAGAACAGACGAACAGGCCTGCCTGCACTGCAACTATAGCAACAACTACTACGGTGACCAGGTGTGCGTACCCCGCGCACGTTAAGGCCGGAGTGGCCGGAGGTGGCCCTTGGCAAGGCGACCCCCGGTGGTATACGTACTCAGCGGCAGGCGGCGCGTTCAGCAATGTCGGCAAAACGATGGAAGTCGTTGTTGCCGCCGCTCAGAATACAGACCAGAGTTTTGCCTGCAATCTCGTCTTTCAGTGCGGTCAGAGCAGCAATGCTCAGGCAGCCGGACAGTTCGGCCACAATGGCCTCTTCCTGATACAGGTTGATCAGTGCCTGGCAGGTGTCGGCATCGGGTACGCTGACTACGCGGTTCAGCGTGCGTTGGCAGATTTCGAAGCCCAGCTCACCGATGCGTTGTGTAGCGGCGCCGTCTACGAAGGGGTCGATCTGCGCCAGGCTGTGGTTGTGGCCGACTGATAGCGAGTGTTTGAGGGCAGCGGCCTTGTTCGGTTCCACGCCGATCAGCCGGGTATGCGGTGACCGCTCGTTAAAGACGGTACCCAGCCCGGCGGCCAGTCCGCCACCGCCAACAGGGACGAACAGGTAGTCGATCCGGGGCTGGTCATGCAAAAGTTCAAGTCCCAAGGTGCCCTGGCCGCAGATTACATCCACGTCGTCGAAGGGGTGGATGAAGGTAGCGCCCTGCTGGCGCTCGAATTCGCGGGCGGCGGCACAGGCGTCATCAAAGGTCTGTCCGGTCAGGACGATACGCACCTGCTGACCACCAAATTGACGTGCCTTGTTTACTTTCAGGGCCGGTGTGTTGGCGGGCATGAACAGGGTGCCGCTGATACCCAGCGCTTGGCATGAAAAGGCGACGCCCTGGGAGTGGTTGCCGGCACTGGCACACACAATGCCGCGCTGGCGCTGGGCTTCGGTGAGCTGCACCATGCGATTGTAGGCCCCGCGGAGCTTGAACGAGCGGACCGGCTGCAGGTCTTCGCGTTTCAGCAGGACATTGGCGTTAAAAGCGCGGCTCAGAAACTCGGAGCGTTGCAAGGGCGTGTGGCGGACGATACCCGCCAGTCGGTCCGCTGCGGTCATGATATCGGCGGTGGTCGGCAGAAGGGGGTTGGACTGGGCGGGGAGTGCCGAGGCTGCGGTCGTCATGAGGTCACCTTTCCTTTGGAAGGCCACGGGCAGCGGGTATTAAAAAACCCGCCGGGTGGCGGGTTTCTTGTTAGTCGTCGTGCGTGTACGGACTATCCCACCAGGCGGTTGCCAGTGCGAATAATCATCATGATGTTGCTGAAGTTGGCTTGGTACATGCGTTGCGACGTGCGAATTCGGTTCAATATGTAGCTTGTAACTATCGACCACCCTGTAAGCCGAGTCAAGCTCCGAGTGGAGTTGCCAAGTGGCGGGCGGTTCACGTTGCCGGTGACGACAGCTCCGCGATGACCGTTTGTAACACGGGTGTAATGGGAGCGTTCAGCTTGAGGCTGAGCAGTTCGTCGGCCCGTGTCCTGCCCAGAGTCAGCGCTGCGATCGGTTTGTTCCACTCATTGGCGCGGCGGCAGAAGCGAAAGCCGGAGTAGACCATCAGCGAAGAGCCTATCACCAGCAGGCCATCGGCGTTTTGCAACGCCTCCAGGGCATCGATAACACGCTGTTTGGGCACGTGATCGCCGAAAAAGACTACATCCGGCTTCAGGATGCCGCCACATTGGGGGCAATCCGGGATGCGGAAGCCGCTGAAATCCACTTCCAGATCGGCATCGCCATCGGGTGCGGTTGCGGCCGTGTAGTGGGTGAAGGTCGGGTTCAGTTCGGCGCTGCGATGGTGGACTTCGTCACGGCTGCAGCGGAAGGCGCAGCTCATGCAGATGACGCGGTCGGAGCGGCCGTGTAGATCGGTCACTTTTTGGCTGCCGGCTTGTTGATGCAGACCATCCACGTTCTGGGTGACCAACAGGTCGATATGGCCCAGTTGCTCCAGCTGCGCCAGCGCCGCGTGGGCCGGGTTGGGGCACGCATCGCGCATCACCGGCCAGCCAATGAGGCTGCGTCCCCAGTAACGCTTGCGGGTGTGTTCGCAACGCATGAAATCCGGGTGCTGCACCGGCTGCTTGCGTTTCCACTCGCCGTTCCGGTCGCGGTAGTCGGGAATGCCGGAATCGGTGCTGATGCCGGCGCCGGTCAGCACCAGCAGGCGCGGGTGGCGGTGGATAAACCGGGTCAGGGCATGGCGGGGCTCAGTCAACGGCATGGGCATCAGGTCCGATCGGGTCAGGTTACAGTATTGTGGCTGCGTGCCAGTTCTACAAATGCGTGCAGATAGTCGGTTTCGATATCTTCCTTGCGCAGGCCCAGAAAGATCTGCTTGTCCACTCCGGTCGGCCCCAGTCGCAACGGATGCAGGGGCAGCCGCTGGCGGTACTCTTCTACCAGCCAGCGCGGCAGCGCGGCCACACCGCGTCCGGTAGCGACCATCTGCAGCATGATGTCGGTGGTTTCGATCTGCTTGTGGCGGCGCGGGCTGCAGCTGGCGGGAGTCAGGAAGCGGTTGAAGATATCCAGTCGGTCCGGCTCCACCGGGTAGGTGATCAGGGTGTCCTGCACCAGCTGTTCCGGCTCGACCTGCGACTGGCCGAACAGCGGATGCTCGGGGCCGACCACCAGTACCTGTTCGTAATCGAACACCGGCTCGAAGATCAGGCCGCTGCGGTAGAGCGGGTCCGGCGTCACCAGCAGGTCGATCTCATGGCCGTAGAGTGCGCCCATACCGCCGAACTGGAATTTCTGCCGCACATCGACATCCACCTCGGGCCACTGCTTGAGGTAAGGGTTCACGACCTTGAGCAACCACTGGTAGCAGGGGTGACACTCCATGCCGATGCGCAGGGTGCCACGCAGCCCGCTGGCAAACTGCTGCATCAGATCTTCGGCGTGCTCGAACTGGGGCAACAGCCGTTCGGCCAGCTGCAGCAGGTATTCACCGGCTTGGGTCAGGCGCAGGCGGCGGCCCTCCTTCTGCCACACGGGCGTACCCAGCTGCTGTTCCAGCTTGCGTATTGAGTGGCTCAGGGCGGACTGGGTCAGGCAGAGTTTCTCGGCCGCAGCGGTCAGCGACCCTTGCTGGTTTACGGTACGAAGGATCATCAGGTGGTGACGTTCGAGCATATCAATCCATGATTTTAATTAATTATTTAATGAGATAATGCCATTATTTTTCATCATTAAGAAGGGCTAGGATTTTCTTCGAATCGAATTTTGGAGAGAGCCATGAGCCTTCAGTCTGCCGACAAGAGTCGCCTGCACAATCTGGGATTCCCGCGTATTGGGGCCCGTCGTGAATTGAAATTTGTCCAGGAAGCCTTCTGGAAAGGTGAAATCGGCGAGGCCGATTTGCTGGCTACGGCGGCCGGTTTGCGTCAGCAGAACTGGCAGCGCCAGTCCGGTCTGGATCTGATCCCGGTGGGGGATTTCTCCCTGTATGATCAGGTGCTGGACATGAGCTTCACCCTGGGCAATCTGCCGGCCCGTGTACAGGGACTGGATGGTTCCGAGCTGGATCAGTTCTTCCGCGTGGCCCGTGGCCGCTCGGCCAATGACAGCGACTGCCATTGCGTTCATGCCGGTGAAATGACCAAGTGGTTTGACACCAACTATCACTACATCGTGCCGGAATTCAGTGCCGAGACCCGTTTCAGTCTGAACCCGAACCGTCTGCTGAGCCATCTGGAAGAAGCCCGCGCGCAGGGGCATAGTGCCAAACCGGTATTGCTCGGTCCGGTGACCTATCTGTTGCTGGGCAAAGCCAAGGACGAGACGCAGCCGTTGAGCCTGCTGGCCCAGTTGCTGCCGGTCTATGCCGAGCTGTTGAAACAGCTGGCTGACAAGGACGTTGAGTGGGTGCAGATTGATGAACCGGCTCTGGTAACCGAACTGTCGCCCGAATGGCAGGCCGCTTACCGCACCGCCTATGCGGTGTTGGCCAACAGCGGGGTGAAGCTGTTGCTGACCACGTATTTTGGTCAGCTGGGGGAAAATCTCGATCTGGCCTGCAGCCTTCAGGTGGAGGGTGTGCACCTGGATGCCATCAACGCCGGCCACGAAGTCGAAACGGTCAAACGTCGGCTGGGAGCCGATCAGGTGCTGTCGTTGGGGGTGGTCAACGGTCGCAATATTTGGAAAACAGACCTGAATAAGGTGCTGGACTGGCTGGAACCGGTGGCTCGGGACCTGGGTGAGCGTTTGTGGATCGCGCCGTCCTGTTCCTTGCTGCATGTCCCGGTGGATCTGGACAGTGAGCAGACGCTGGATGCCGAAGTACTGTCCTGGCTGGCCTTTGCACAGCAGAAGCTGGATGAAATTCGTGTTCTCCACCGCGCCTTGAATGAAGGACGTGATGCGGTGGCAGCAGAACTGGCTGAAAACCGCTGTGCTCTGAACAGCCGTCGCAGTTCGCCGCGCGTGCATAACCCGGCGGTACAGAAAGCGGTTGCTGCAATCGATGTCGCTCTGGGCGAGCGCCAGAGCCCGTATCTCCGGCGTGCAGCGTTGCAGCGTGACAAGCTGAACCTGCCGTTGTATCCGACCACCACGATCGGCTCTTTCCCGCAGACGCAGGACATTCGCAAGGCGCGTCTGGCCTTCAAAAGGGGTGAGTTGGCGGCCGTCGAATATGAAACCCGCATGAAGCAGGAAATCGAGTTTGCCGTACGTCAGCAGGAGGCATTGGGGCTGGATGTACTGGTGCATGGTGAAGCCGAACGCAATGACATGGTCGAGTACTTCGGTGAGCAGCTGGATGGCTATGCCTTCAGCCAGTTCGGCTGGGTGCAGTCCTACGGTTCCCGCTGCGTCAAGCCGCCGATCTTGTTTGGTGATATCAGCCGCCCCCGGGCGATGACGGTGGCCTGGAGTCAATATGCCCAGTCGCTGACCGACAAGCCGATGAAAGGGATGTTGACCGGTCCGGTGACGATCCTGAACTGGTCATTCGTGCGTGACGATCAGCCGCGATCCATCAGCTGCCAGCAGTTGGCTCTGGCGATCCGTGAAGAAGTGCAGGACCTTGAACGGGCCGGTATCGATATCATTCAGATTGACGAAGCGGCTTTGCGTGAAGGCTTGCCGTTGCGCCGCAGCCAGTGGGCCGAATACCTGGCCTGGGCCGTCGAGTCCTTCCGTATTACCGCCAATGGTGTGGCAGACACGACTCAGATTCACACCCACATGTGCTATTCGGAATTCAACGACATTATCGAGGCGATCGCGCACATGGATGCTGATGTGATCACCATTGAAACGTCACGCTCCGACATGGAGTTGCTGGATGTGTTCGACGAATTCCATTACCCGAACGAAATCGGTCCGGGCGTTTATGATATTCACAGCCCGAATATTCCGCCGGTTGAACAGATGGTGAAACTGATGCGTCTGGCTGCTCAGCGTATCCCGGCCGAGCGCTTGTGGGTAAATCCGGACTGCGGTTTGAAAACGCGTCAATGGAGTGAAGTAATTCCGGCCCTGCAGAACATGGTGGATGCTGCCAAAGTGCTGCGTGAAGCTGAAGTGGCTGCCGCCTGACAGCTGTTCTGGAAGCCAACGCCCCGGTCTGGATGAACGGGGCGTTGGGGCAGGCGGTTGCAGGTGTTTCAGTCGCGTTTTTCGGTCACCGCATTCGGTGCCAGATACACCAGTGTCCAACCGGTTTCCGGAGCCAGGTTTTCGGCATCGGACAGAAGGGTCAGGTGCCGGTCGGGGCTGATCAGTGCGATGGGGATGCGGGTATTGTCGGCATCCTGTGCCTGCCAGTGGGTATAGCTGAAGTTGTCACTGAAACGGGTCGCACGGAAACGGGCGCCTCGACTGATCAGTCCGGCCAGGGTACTGAAGCTGAGCGTCTCCGGTCCCAGACGCTGGCCCTGATGTTCTTCGGCCAGTTTGAGCCGGGCTTTTTGATGCTGATCCGTACGCACGCTAAAAATATGATGTGCCGGGAAATCGCGTTGAAAATGCTGGCACAGCAGGGCATTCCATTCGCGTTGCGGAGTCAGCGTCAACAGATGGCCAAGGCCGGCCAGATCCAACCGGTCATCAATAACTGTGGCCAGCGGGTTGCCACAGAGTGTGCGTATACCATGCATGCGTGCATCACGGATGGCGTCCCAATGGGTGTCGACCATCAGCAGGGGAATCTCTTCTTTTTGCAGGCACTCGGCCAGTGCTCGGGCAGCGGGATTGGCACCGATCAGCAGCAGGCCGCGTGGTTCCGGCTCGGTGACGCCCAGCAATTTGGCAATGGGGCGCGCTGTTGCGCTCTGGAATACGACGGTGCCGATGATCACGGCAAAAGTGAGTGCGCTGATCAGTCCTGCGCCTTCATAACCGGCCTGCTCCAGTTTGATGGCAAACAGGGCCGAGACGGCGGCGGCGACGATGCCACGCGGGCCGATCCAGGCGATCAGACTCCGCTCCTGCCAGCTGAGGCGGCTGCCCAGAGTGCTGACCCAGACCGACAGGGGGCGGGCGATAAACTGGATCACTGCCAGCAGTGCCAGGGCGGGCCAGCCCAGTGCCAGTAAGGCCGTCAGATCCAGGCGGGCGGCCAGCAGAATGAACAGGCCCGAGATCAACAGCACGGCCAGGTGTTCCTTGAAAGCCAGAATGCCTTCTATATTGATACCGCGTGCATTGGCCAGCCAGATTCCCATCAGGGTGACGGCCAGCAAGCCGGATTCGTGCGCCAGTTGATTGGACAGCGCGAAGGTTACCAGTACCAGCGAGACTGTCGCCAGCACTTCAAGATACTCGGGTACCCAGTGGCGACGCAATGCGCTGGACAGCAGCCAGCCCGCCAGCAGGCCAGCCCCGGTGCCAACCAGGGTGACTTTCATGAATACCAGCAGGCTGGCAAACAGGCCGTTGTCGCCGTTGCCGGTTGCAATCAGCCACTGAAATACCAGAACAGCCAGCAGGGCCCCCAGAGGGTCGATCAAGATGCCTTCCCAGCGCAGGACTTCCGCAATACGCGGGGTGGCCCTCAGGGTGCGTAGCATGGGGACGATGACGGTGGGTCCGGTGACAACCACCAGGGCGCCGAACAGAGCCGCGAGCGGGGGTGACAGTCCGATCAGGCCATAAGCTGCCAGGCTGATGACCAGCCAGGTGATCAGGGCACCCCAGGTGACCAGGCGCCGGACAACGGGGCCTGTTTCACGCAGTTCGCTGAATTTGAGCGTTAGACTGCCTTCAAACAGGATCAGTGCGACACTGATCGAGACCAGAGGAAACAGCAGTTCATCAAGAAAGTCATCCGGTGACAGCAGCCCGCCGATGGGACCCAGCAAAATGCCCGTGAGCAACAGAAACAAAATGGCCGGCAGTCGCCAGCGCCAGGCCAGCCATTGGCAGGCAAGGCTGGCCAGTGCCAGCGATGCAAACCCCAGAGTCGGTGAAAAGAGATCGTTAAGCGTCATTGGCGGTCCTTGTCGTTGTGATTAAAGGTATAGCGGCGTGTACCGCCAGTTCTTCAGTTCCGTATTAACGAGCAGGAGAGGTTAAGATAATGGTTGCAATCGCTAATCATTATCATTAATATTCATGTTGTTCATTGACAGGTCTGGCTGAGTGTTGTCGAGCAGTCAGCTCAGCATTTCCCGCCGTATACCCCATCGATCTGGCAGGTTGGGGTATGCGGCTTTTTTTGTTTTGGTCGCACCGGTCGGGGTGACACAGCGCTGTGCCGTTTGCGGTTCAGCGTGCCAGCCACTCGTCGATCCATGCCCGCACCGGCGAGTCTTCGCTCAGGGCTTCCACCGCGCCCAGACGGAAGTGTTCGGTGTAGGGTTTGAGTCCGGGGCCGAGCAGACGGTCATAGGGACAGTGCTCGGTCGGGTCCACATACAGAATGACCGCTTCGCCCTGACTGCCGTGGTAGGCTTCAAGACAGAACTGCAGCACCGATTCACTGCTGCCGACGACCAGAACCAGATCCCGGCTGCTCAGTGAGTTCATCAGATTGAACAGGTCGGGATAGACCGGTGCCGCTTCGCCAAAGAACACCACATTGGGTTTGAAGTGAGGCGGATGTGTCCGGTGGTCAAAGGGTTCGTAGCCGATCGGCTCGATGCGCCCTGCAGCCAGATTGACCAGTTCCAGCAGGTTGCCGTGGATATGAACGACATCGGGACTGCCTGCGCGCTCGTGCAGGTCGTCTACGTTGGTGGTCATCAGCGTGACCCGCTCGCCGTGCCGGTGCTGCAGTTCGGCGATGGCCCGGTGGGCGGCGTTGGGCTCCACACCCTGCAGGGCGGTGCGGCGATCGTTGTAGAACTGGTGGACCAGCTCGTAGTTCTGTTCGAAGGTGTCGATATGACAGACATCCTCGATACGGTGGTTGTGCCAGAGGCCATCAGGTCCGGTGCGGAAGGTCGGGACTCCGGACTCGGCGGAGATGCCGGCTCCGGTGAAGATGATCAGGCGTCGGGTGTCAGGGCGTGTCATCGTGCGAGTCTCGGTCATTTCGGCATATTGTGGTATGTGTCACAAATCAAAAAAATCAATATGTTAGGTGGTTGTATCTGTCACAAATCGAAATCAGGAAGTTCAACATGAAATTATTCGGGGCCTCCTGATCTTTTAAGATTGTACTACTTACAACCCAGCTCGGAGGCTAAGGCTCTTCATCATCGCAGTACCTTTGAGTCCTGAATACATGTGATGGCTACATGTCAGATACGCGTTATCTCATCTTCTCTGAGCAATCGTGTGTTTGTATTCTTCTAGCTTACTATCTGAAATCAAATTTCGAAAAAAACGGCATAATTTTCGTTTAATAGAAAATTATTTCCATTTTTGTATCTTTCATGCTTTTAAGTAATTGATATATATGGTTTATTTTAATTCAAATTGTTGGCATGGAACTAGCTTATAGGAGTTGCCAATAATTTTTGCCGAAGGGAGGCACTATGGCACTGCTGCACTATGAGAATTTGGTTGAGCACCGACCAGACATGTTGATGACTAAGGCCTTTTATGGCCTCAAAAGTCATAATGACTACCTGACTCGTGTAATGAGCTACATGGTGAGCGACGAAGCCGTTCTGCGCCTGGCCGTTGAGCGCGGGTTTCTACCGGAGTCGCACCACCAGGATGATGGCAAGAAAGCAAATAATTACAGCGGAGTGTGGGTTCAACTAACAGAGCCTGAGGACTTGCCAAACCTGCCTGAGAAAGTATTCGATGACTTTTTAAAAGATAATGTTAAATCGGTCTACGAGACTGGTCCGGCTGAGCCTGATACTCAAAGCAACAAACGCAAGGAACGACGTAAATTTTTCCGCGAGCGCGAAATTCGTGTACTCAATCGCGATGTAGAGACAGAACAGTTATTACTTGAACGTATGCCAGTCGGCGAAATCCTGCTTCGCCCTAACACGTATACAGTTCAAAAGCAGTTGGAGGCGATTCGCAGGCTGCAGAATGCTCCCTCACCTGCTCACTTGCCCTTGTTACGCTTGCTTGAAGACACCTCCCATGCACGCTGGCCTGATCTTAATCCAGACTTTGAGACCAAGTTCTTTAAAACAGATTATGATATCGAGTCCTGGATAGAAACGACAGTTCCAGACCCCGATGGCTTGGAAAAAGGCCTTGAATGGAAGGTTCTAACTGACGCCACCAGGCCTGGTACGACGGAGCAACGCCTGTTTGTTGCAACAGCCCTCAACACACCGGACTTTTCCTTGCTTGAAGGTCCTCCTGGTTCAGGTAAGACAACCGCGATTTGTGAGCTTATCCTGCAACTGGTTCAGAAAGGTCAGCGTGTACTTCTTTGCGCATCCACCCATGTTGCTGTTGATAATGTCATAGAACGCCTGATGGAGGACGGTAGCCCGCATCGTCACCTAGTCATTCCAGTTCGTATTGGTGATGAGGCTAATGTATCCGAGAAGACTTGGTGTTGGCAGTTGGGTCAATTTGTAAAGACCGAATCCAAACGGATAAAAGCACACCTTGATAATCAGCACCCTCTAACTGAGTCACAATCGGCGCTGAAGCAGAACATTCAGAACGATAGCTCTTTGATTGAGCGGATGCTTCTTGATTCTGCCAACTTGGTCTGCGGAACCACGATAGGGTTGCTTCAGCATCCGGATATAAAGCAATCAAGAGGAGTAGGCAGCCCTCAGTTTGACATCATGATCATTGATGAGGCATCCAAAACCACATTTCATGAATTTTTGGTTCCTGCTCTTCATGCCAAACGCTGGATCTTGGTCGGTGATCCCAAGCAGCTTTCGCCGTATGTCGATGATGAAGACATGGCCATTAATTTAAAACCATGCCTTAACAAAGAGGTTATCCGTAACGCATGTGTTGATGTTTTTTTGGCCAGTCAACGCTCTCCAAAGAAGCGGCGGACCGCGATTGTCGAGTTGGTCAGTCCTGATGATACAGATGTATATGAAAAGCAGGCCGCTGCACACTCGGTTTCGCTTAAGCGTGTGCATCCCGAACCGACGACAGGTTATGCCTCTATCGTAATTGGAGATCGCGAGAGCCTTCAGCGATGCGAAGATTATTTACCACTGGATAGCACTACGATCCGGTCAGCGAAGGACGAGTCATTTCTTCCTGTCGCAGAGCGGCGGGCTATCGCTTATGCCAGACGTAATGACCTGAAAATCGACGGAAGCCCTGCTTGGGAAAAGGAGGTCGCATGGCGGCAGGCGAGACTCTATGAACAGCGCTTCGCACCGGAAAAAGCTGACGCAGAAACGCGCAAGAATACAGTTGAAAAATTAACCCAGGATCTTGCGGCTTTGTTACCCGCGGAAGCGATTGAAGGCGTTAATCCTGCCGAGGTGAGGGACAGTATCGAGTCTGTTAGGCGGGTCGCACTACCTTCAGTGCTGGAGTGTCTTCGTTACGGCTTTGAACGCACCTCTCGAGATCGCAAGGGTTCAGCCTTGACGGATGGTTTACCTGACGACGTATTGGCAAAACGTCGCGTGTTGCTCTCATACCAGCACCGTATGCACCCGGAAATCGCCAGTTTCTCTCATTGCCATGTTTACAACGGAGAAGCCTTGTTTTCTCCCGATGGCATGGAGAAGAAGCGCTCCTGGGAGTATAAAGGCTATGCAACGAGGTCTGAATGGCTCGATGTAAAAGGAAAACCAGGTAAGGCAAATGCTAATAAAAAAGAAACCGAAGCGGTTTTGAGAGAGCTCAAACGCTTCGATCATTGGGCGAAAGATAGCCCTTGTATTGAGTCCTCCGAAACGGGAGAAAAGAAAGCAAGACCATGGGAAGTGGCTATCCTGTGCTTCTATCGTGGCCAGGAAAGAGAATTTCAGAGGTTGCTGCAAAAGTGGACGAACAACCAAAAGTCCAAACGACACTTCTATCGGGGCGGTAAACATAGCCCTTACCTGTCCATTCAGCTTTGTACCGTCGATCGATTTCAAGGTCATGAAGCTGATCTGGTGTTTCTGTCTTTTTCTAATAATTACGCCACATCGTTCTTGGAAAGCCCGAATCGCCTAAACGTTGCACTGACACGAGCCCGCTATCAACTGGTCATTGTTGGTAATCGCCATGCATTAAAAAACTCGAATAGCCTGGTCGGAATCCTGGCTGGTGATAGCATATGGAGTGTGAATGTTGAATAAGATAAACGACTTTTCTCAGCTCGGTAATTTGATTGATCAGGCTGAAAAGCCAGTTCCGGTGAAGGAAGCACAACCAGAGCCACATAGGCCTACCAAGCGAGCGAACAAAAAGAAACTGGAGCAGGCGAGGCAAAGGCCGACGAGTAAGCAAGCCGAGAAGCCTCAGACTCACGCTATACCCAGCAAAAGCTTATCGGCAACGTTCCAACTCAAGCGAACGGTGAACGTTTATTGTTGGAACGTTAAAGCCACTATTTCCAGGTCTGCTAAACGGGACGACTTGATGCCGGTTTTAAAGCGCGCGTTAGAAAACGAGGGCACATACGCACAGGATATAGCCGGGCACCTATTGGGTGAAGAAGTTGGACGAGAAGTGGTTGGCCATCGCTTGCTGGAGATGTGTACGGGTCTCGGGCTACTAGAGATACAAGGCGAGAAAAAACGCCCTCGTTACTTCTTGAGTGAGGATGGCCAAAAAGCCTTGGACGCCGGCAGGGTAATGGTACCGGAAGAAGGAACCTGGACTATCTGGGCTTCAGACGACCAACTGTTGGAATACCCGATATTGAGAGTCAAACCCTGCAGAGAAAGCTCTGCCTATGATGAGGTGATGGGGGATAAGAAGCAGGATACCAAAAAAAGAAGCGATAACTTCGAAACGATTCCGAAGTGGTTGGAGGCTAGTGTACACAAGCTTTCTCAACCTTCAGCAACAGGTAATGAGTTGATCCGACTGGACTCTATAGAACCTCGTATAGAGCGAACGGATCATGAGGCCCAGCTTGAAATTACCTGGTCGCCAGAGGCTCGTAATCTGCTTTTGAAAGGGAAAATTGCCGACTCTAAAGTGAACGCCACGCCAACGGCCCCTGCCGTATCATTCGAAGAGGTGTGGAGAGAGTTACTTGAAGATGCTCACCTTTGGTCATCATGGGATCGAGATAAAAGCCGCCTCTTAGTTTCATTTTCGGAGACCAAGGGACAGGAGCGCGAGCCCATGCAACGACGACTGGAATTTGTGACGCCTCGCCTATCGATGTTCGGCTCATTTGACGCGACAAGTCGATTGATTTCGATCTTCCCTGCCAGTCAAGCGGACGCCCAGTATTGGGCCGAGTGGATACTACAAAACAAGATCAATACTTATGCGACTGAGCCTGACTACTCAGCTTGGTGTGAACAGGCGACCCTGCCGCTTAATGAATATTCCGATGTTTTAAATCTTCCGACACGATCTGAGCTGGCAAGCCAGATATGGATGGGACGACACAATCAGAAAAACACATCGAAAACTTGGCACATCATGGCTGTTGAGGATTGGGGGATTTAAGGATGAGCACGCTGAATAATGAATTTATAAAGTCTTATTCGCAGACTATCGATAACCGTGCTGAACCAGTACCTCCCCTTTGGGTACAACGTGAAAAGCAAAGGCCTAGCTCTCCAATTCGTAAGTCAGGCGCTCGGGTGCGAGACACGCTGCTTTGCGATGAATCACTGGCAACCGACGTGATTAGGGTTATATCCGGAGCAAAGGAAATGCTGGTGTTATGCACTTTCTTGCTGGCGGACAATGATGTTGAACAAGCAACACTAGAGGCGGAGGAGCGAGGTGTTCGGGTTTATTGCCTGATTGCAGCAGAGGCTCGCCTGGACCGAGAGGACCCTGAAGGGGAATTCGACAAAAAGGTTCTGGCTCAACACAAGGCTATGCTTAAAAAACTGGCAGGTCGAGTTATGTTCCGGACCAGCTCAAGCTTCCACGCCAAAGTCGTGCTGGCGGATCCATTTACGTCCATTGCCAATGGCGTATTACTGACCGCCAATCTGACAACAGATGCCATGAAGCGCAATGAGGAATTGTTGCTTCAGCTGGAACTGCAAGAAGTGAAGCAATTGGCAGGTTATTTGAAATGGGCCATTTGGGAAGCGGCTGAGCACGAATCGATTGAATCAGGTGAGTTCCGAGCAGTTAAGCCCCTGTCTCACATATCCGATCCGAAGATCGAGTTACCGGTTGTTGCCACAACAAGTTGTAGCCGCCAAATTGCCAACGAGGCATTGGCAATGATTGAAAGAGCCCAAGCTGAAATCCTGGTCAGCTGCTTCGGCTGGGACCTTGATCACCCAGTGGTACAAGCTCTGGCAAAAAAAGCGAAATCAGGTATCCCGGTCACTGTTTTCGCGAGAATTCGGCCGGCATCAATGCCAGCGCTTGAGTTTTTAACTCAGTCTGGTGCCCGAATCTATGGATTCAAATGGCTGCACGCCAAAGCGTTGGTGGTCGACGGTCAGCAGGCGATGGTCATGTCTGCCAACCTACAGGAACATGGTCTGGATAAGGGATTCGAACTGGGTGTGATGTTTGATGATGTGCGCCTCGAAGAACTGAAGCATACCCTGGCTTACTGGCAGTCAGCAGCCAAGTGGGAATTAAAGACCGGGGGGACCGTTGGGGATGTGGTCGGACTAGTCCAAATCTGGGATGGGAAAGCATTCAGTGATGCAAATATTGAGTCCCAAATGCACCTGACCTTGAAAGATGTTGAAGCTTCGTCGGCTGAAACATTGACTGCGGCCATGCCGGAACTGCCATCCTCTGGAAAACTTCCCCATCTGGCGCATGAGCTCAAATGCCAATGGAACGTAGTTGCACCGAGCCTTGCCAAAGGCGCTAAGCCTAAACTAAGGAAATTTCCCGCAGAACAACTGTCTCAAGGGAAAGCAACACAGAAGCAATCCGAACCAAAGTCTGTTCCATATGATCCGCCAGCCTTTACCGAAGCGGGTGGTAGGGTTGTTGTGGCAATCAAATCGCCGCGGCAGTTAAGCTCAGCTATGCAATTAAAAGCTGAACTAAACGCATCCGCCATCGTGGTGGAGTAACGCTGTTATGGAGCTGAATGGACATATCCTTCTTTGCTGGCACGCTGAGCGTGCCGGCAAAGAAGTACTCGAAAATACACTCAAGAAGCTTGAAAAGAAGTTCCCGATCAAACAGGTGGTGTATCTAGTGCAGTCAAACAGCACTGCAGAGGTACCAGACTCTATGGGCTCTGCGACTATTCATTGTATTGGTGTTGATTTGGAGGACCCGACAGAGCATCAGGTTATATACCAACGAGTCCGGGACGACATTGTCCCTTTAGTCCAGCACTGCGAAAACCAACTCCACATTAATATTTCACCCGGAACACCAGCGATGCACAGTGTGTGGCTGATGCTCTCGGCAGGTGGTGCATTCCCCGTAGGGACCCGACTGTGGTCATCCCAGTACAATAAGAAAACCAATCGTACGAGTCTGAAACCTGTCGACTTTTCGATCACGACGTACCTGGCAGAAATTCGAGCCTCCAGGCAGATTGATCCTGAACTAGCTCATTATGAACCCGAGGCAAAATCGCCCGCTCGGCATGCCGCTCTCAAACGCCTGAAGCAGTACGCTGGATTAAACGGGCACCCATTATTGTTGCTGGGCGAGCGTGGAACGGGAAAAACCCGGCTTGTTGAAACCTTTTTGAGCACAATTAAACAACGGCAAGTCGTGGCCTTGGCCTGCGGTGGTTTAGACTCTACGGTGGCGGAAAGCCTGCTTTTCGGTCACGTGAAAGGTGCTTTTACGGGTGCAGAAAAGGAACGCGAAGGCCTTTTAGGGAAAGCCAAGGGTCAAATTTTGTTTCTGGATGAAGTGCAGGACTTGCCGCGGAACGTACAGCGGGAGCTGGTCAGGACACTGCAGGATCCTAAGCACCGGTATCGCCGCCTCGGTTCCGATGAAGAGAATACGTCCGACTTCGAGTTGGTGTGTGCCAGTAACCTGAACTTCGACGAACTCAGAAAAAAACTGTACCCGGACTTCTTGGATCGTATCGCACACATGACTGTTGAAATTCCGCCTTTACGCGATTGTCGAGACGATATACCGGACGACTGGCAACACGTCTGGACGGAGTCCCGCCGAACAGTCTCCACACCAGAGAAAGCTCCTTTATCCGCACCGCTTAAGGTCTTGCTGAAGGAGCATCCACTTGCTGGGAATATGCGTGACCTGCAGCGTTTGGCTGTTTTAATCATGGCCTGGCTCGGCGAAACAACAGAGAAGGAAGCAGTTGAAATTGCCATTGCTGAATGGCAGCGCTGGGATCGAATTGATAGCAGTGAATCTGATCTGGGAATGGGTAGCTGGAACAACCGGGTTCGACGGTTTCAGCACCGGCTCGCCATATGGGCGAAGCAACATTACGGCGACTGGAACTCTGCTGCAAAAGCATTGGAATGTACGCCGAAAACCCTTTCCAGTCATGGAAAAAATACTGATCAATGTTGAAGGAGATCTATCGATTGTTGAGAAATCGCCAGATACTTAAAGGTTGGATGTGAACCAACGACCTTCGGGTTATGAGCCTCTCAGTCTGTGGCTAGTTCAGTTTATCAGTCCCGCTGGCAGAAGGGACACCGGCGACAGGGAGCTGCCGCCAGTGTGGTGGGGGCCTGATCAGCTCAGGTTATAGAAGAACACTACCAGCACGGCGATCGGAGTGACGAACTTCAGGGTGTTGTGCCAGAGGCGGAAACTTCCGGCGGACAGTGACAGTTCGTTCTGCAGTGCCTGTTTCGACATGAACCAGCCGACCATGACGGCGACCAGAAGCCCGCCCAGCGGCAGCAGGATATTGGCAGTCAGATAATCAAGCAGGTCGAAAACGGTTTTGCCTTCGAAGGCGGCAAACATGCCCAGAGGCGCAACATCCGCCCACAGATTCAGCGACAGGATGGAGGCAATGCCCAGGAGCCAGCAGGTCAACCCAGCGACCAGGGTGCTGAGGGTACGGTTCATTCCTTTTTGTTCTTCCAGCCATTCGACAATGGGTTCCAGCAGTGAGATGCCGGAAGTCCAGGCCGCGAATACCAGCAGGACGAAGAACAGGGTGCCGAAGATGCTCCCCATCGGCATCTGGCCGAACGCCAGCGGCAGGGTCTGGAAGATCAGGCCGGGACCGGCGCCCGGTTCCAGCCCATTGGCAAATACGATCGGGAAAATGGCCAAGCCTGCCAGCAGGGCGACCCCGGTATCCATGACGGACACCGTGATGGAAGCGCGGGTAATGGACACGTTTTTCGGCAGGTAGGATCCGTACGCCATCATAACGGCCATGCCCAGGCTCAGGGTGAAGAAGGCATGTCCCAGTGCTTCAAGGACACCGGACGTGGTCAATTTGGAGAAGTCCGGTTGGAACAGAAAGCTCAGCGCCGCGCTGAAGTGACCGGATGTCATGGCGTAGCCCACCATAACCAACAGCAGGATAAAAAGACTCGGCATCAGAATGCCGGTGGCGCGTTCCAGACCGGAGCGGACACCGCGTGCCACCACGGTCATGACCAGCGCCATGAATAGACTGTGCCAGGCCAGCAGTGTAACGGGATCACTGAGCAGGCCGGAAAAAATGGCGCCTACGGTTTCAGCGGTCTGGCCGGTGAATTGGCCGGAGGCCGAGGTGCCGACATAGGACAGCGCCCAGCCTCCGATCACCGAGTAGAACGACAAAATCAGAAAGCCGGCCAGTATGCCGATGGCTCCGACCAGCTTCCACAGAGGATTGAGCCTGTCGCGTTCGGTGATCAGACGTAGGCTGTTAACCGGGCTGTGTCCGCCGCGTCGGCCAATCAGCACCTCCGCCATCATGATCGGAATGCCGACGACAGCGATACACAGCAGATACACCAGCACGAAGGCCCCGCCTCCGTTTTCGCCGGTGATGTAGGGGAATTTCCAGATATTGCCCAGCCCCACGGCGGAGCCGGTGGCGGCCAGAATAAAGGCCAGACGTGATGACCAGAAACCGCGTTTGGCGGACGTATTGTCCTGAAGGCCGGTTGCGGTGGCGGAAGAAGAGTAGGACATGACTGTCTCCTGCTTGGATTTTTTGTTGTCGGGGGACAGGAGCCGACCGGGGTCGGCTCGTTTTTCAGGGTGTATGGGGACGGCTAGCTGACTTGAGCCAGAGTACTGTCCTGCGGTGTGGCGGCAGGCTTGAAACGTTCTTCGGCCAGCTCATTGGCAATGACGCCGGTTGGGCGGCCATCGCGATCGGAGCGGGTGAAAATTTCGCTCAGGGTGGCGTCGATACTGTCGACATGAGCACGGACTCGGTCCGGCTCATAGTCGGTGCGACTGTGGAATACATCAATGATGCCTCCGGCATTGAGGACAAAATCGGGGGCATAAAGGATGCCGTGTTGCATCAGCAAGGCGTCATGGTCAGGGCGTTCCAGCTGGTTGTTGGCGGCACCGGCGACCACTTTGGCTTGCAGTTTGGGAATGCTGGTGTCGTTGAGTACGGCGCCCAGCGCGCAGGGTGCCACTACATCGACCGGCAGCGTCAGAATGTCGTCGGCACTGACGGGGGTGGCACCGAATTCCTGGACCGCACGGTCCATCTGGTCCTGATGGATGTCGTAAACCCAGAGTTTGGCACCGGCTTCATGCAGGTGCCGGGCCAGACGATAGCCCACGTTGCCGATGCCCTGCACGGCCACTGTCAGACCGGCCAGGTCGTTGCGACCGAGCTTGTGCCGCACGGCGGCTTTCAGACCTACGAACACGCCATAGGCGGTGACGGGGGAGGGATCGCCGTTGCTGGGGCGGCCGTCAAAGCCGGGATGCTCCGAGGTGCCTGCAACCTGTGTGGTGTGGCGGCCCATGATCTGCAGATCGACTACACTGGTGCCGGAGTCTTCAGCGGCAATATAGCGGCCGCCCAGTTGTTCCAGGCAGCGTCCCATGGCCTCCATCAGCGCTTCGGTCTTGTGCTGGCGCGGGTCGCCGATGATCACCGACTTGCCGCCACCCAGATCCAAGTTGGCCAGTGCCGACTTGTAGGTCATGCCTCTGGACAGGCGTAATACATCGCGCAGCGCTTCTTCGTCACTGGCGTAGGGGAACATGCGGCAGCCGCCCAGCGCGGGGCCACGGGAGCTGTTATGGATAGCGACGATCGCCTTGAGACCCGTCTTGGGATCAGTGAAAAAGCAGACTTGTTCGTGGTTATCGAATTCGGGATGTGAAAATACATTCATGTTTGGTGCCTTCCAAAATGAGCTGCCGGGATGCGCCGCGCAGGCGCACCCTCGGGCTTGAACGAGTTGTGAATGTGTCAGGCGGTCGCGCCGCTCAGGTCAGACGCTTCGGGGCTGATGGCGTTGCGTAGCTGCTCGCGCTCCTGACATGCCGCTGCATAGGCCTTTTCCTTGACCGGTCCGTAACCGCGAATGCGGCTCGGCAGTGATGCCAGCGTACGGGCCGCATCCACGCGGTCGGGTGCCAGACGCTGCAGCAGCCACTGGATATCGGCCTCGTATTCGCGGATCAGGTTACGTTCCAGGCGGCGGTCCCCACTATACCCGAACGGGTCCAGAAGCGTGCCACGCAAGGGTTTGAGCCCGGCCAGCAGCTTGAAGCCGCGTTCCATCCAGGGACCGAATCTGATCTTGCGTGGGCGAGCACCGTCCTTGCCACGGCTCAGCAGTGGCGGAGCCAGGTTGAATTCCAGTGTGTAATCACCCTCGAATTCGTCGTCCAGCTGCTGGCGCAGACTACCGTTGCTGAACAGGCGGGCCACTTCGTACTCGTCCTTGTAGGCCAGTACTCGGGCGTAGTTGTCGGCCACGGCGCGGACCAGAATGGCGTCTCCACCCAGTCGTTCCTGAGCGGCCAGCGTCACCTTGTCCACCAGGGACTCGTAGCGTTTGGCCAGGCGGGCGTTCTGATAGGCGGTCAGGTGGCGCTTGTTGCGCGCGATCACCTGTTCCAGCGATTCCAGAATCTGCAGCGGGCTGCCCTTGGATTGTTGTTGCGGGAAGGCCAGCGCCTTGACCGCGTCCAGATCATGTGCCGCACGGCGGCCCCAGAGGAATGCCAGCTTGTTCTTGTCTACGGCCACATTGTTCAGCTCGATGGCACGTTCGATCGACTCCGCCTGCAGCGGCAGCAGCCCCTGTTGGTAGGCGAAGCCGACGGTGAACAGGTTCACCGCCATGCCATCGCCCATCAGCGCCTTGGCCAGCGCACCGGCGTCGAGGAACCAGCTGCCGTCGGCACGGGAGGCTTCGCGGATGGTGGCTTCCATCGCTTCGCCCGGGTAGTGCAGGTCCGGGTCACGGGTAAAGGCGGCGGGCATGGCCGCTTCGGTGTTGACCAGACTGCGCGAGAAACGGTTGTCCAGCTTGGCCAGAGCTTCGTCGCTGGCGGCAACCATCAGGTCGAATGCCAACATCAGGTCGGCCTCACCGGCGGGGATGCGCACGGCATGGATATCGTCCTGACACTTGCCGATACGGATATGGCTGACCACGGCGCCGAACTTCTGCGCTAGACCGGCCTGGTCGAGGATCGCCACACCCTTGCCCTCCAGGTGGGCGGCCATGCCGAGCAGGGCGCTGACGGTCACTACGCCGGTACCGCCGACGCCGGTCAGCAGGATGCTGTAGGGATCATGGGCGCCGACGAATTCGGGTTCCGGCAGCTCGGCAAAATGTACGTCCTGGCTGACGCCGGCGGGCTTCTTCAGCTTGCCGCCTTTTACGGTGACGAAGCTGGGGCAGAAACCGCGCACGCAGCTGAAATCCTTGTTGCAGGCGGACTGGTCGATACTGCGCTTGCGTCCCTGTTCGGTTTCCTTGGGCAGGATCGACAGGCAGTTGGACTGGATACCGCAGTCGCCGCAGCCCTCGCAGACATCGGCGTGGATCATCACGCGCTGGTCGGGGTCCGCCAGGCTGCCGCGCTTGCGGCGACGGCGTTTTTCGGCGGCACAGGTCTGGTCATAGATCAGTACCGAACATCCCGGAATGTCGCGCATGTGGCGCTGCAGGGTATCCAGATCATCGCGGTGGTGGAAGGTGGTGCCGTCGGCGAAGTCGGCCCGTGACGGATATTTGTCGATATCGTCGCTGACCACGGCGATATGACGTATGCCTTCGCCGTACAGCTGGTGGCTGATCTGCTGCACACTCAGGCTGCCGTCCACCGGCTGGCCGCCGGTCATGGCGACGGCATCGTTGTACAGAATCTTGTAGGTGATGTTGGCGCCGGAGGCGATGGCAGCACGGATCGCCAGCAGGCCAGAGTGGAAATAGGTGCCGTCGCCCAGATTCTGGAACACGTGCTTCTGCCGCGTGAAGGGAGCCTGGCCAATCCAGGTGACGCCCTCGCCGCCCATCTGGGTGAAAGTATCGGTGCCGCGCTCCATCCAGGTAGCCATGTAGTGACAGCCGATGCCGCCGAGGGCACGGCTGCCTTCCGGTATCTGAGTCGAGGTGTTGTGTGGGCAGCCGGAGCAGAAGTGTGGCGTGCGCTCCAGACGTTCCTTCGGTTGTGCCAGGCTGGATTCCTTCTCGGTCAGGAAGTCCAGGCGCTCGCGCAGCTTGTCGGTGCAGTAACGGTCTTTCAGGCGGCTGGCGATGGCGCGGGCCACCATGGCCGGGGTCAGTTCGGATATGGAGGGCAACAGCTCCACGCCCTGTTCATCACACTTGCCGATGATGCGCGGTCGCTGCCGGTCCTGCCAGCCGTACAGCTGGGTCTTGATCTGTTCTTCGATCAGACCGCGTTTTTCCTCCACCACCAGGATTTCTTCCAGACCAGTGGCAAACTCGAAAAGGCCTTCCGGCTCCAGCGGCCAGGGCATGGCGACCTTGTAGACACTCAGGCCGATTGCGTCGCGTTCGGCGTCGCCCAGCCCCAGATCGGACAGGGCCTGGATCACATCGAGGTAGGACTTGCCGGTGGTGACGATGCCGATGCGCGGCTGGTGGGCGCTCAGTACGATCCTGTCGAGTCGGTTGGCGCGGCAGAACGCCTTGGCAGCCGCCAGTTTGTAGCGGTGCAGGCGTTCCTCCTGTTGTAGCGGCTTGTCCGGCCAACGGGCATTGAGGCCATCGGAAGGCAGCTCGAAATGCGCGGGATACTTGATATCGATACGGTTCGGGTCCAGGTTGGCGGTGATGGAGGAATCCATCACTTCGGCCAGCGCCTTGAAGCCGATCCAGCAGCCGCAGTAGCGGGACATGGCCCAGCCATACAGGCCGAGATCGAGAATCTCCTGTACCCCGCTGGGGTTGAGTACCGGCATGGAAGCATCCATGAAACCGTAGTCGCTTTGATGCGGCAGGGTGGAGGACTTGCAGGCATGGTCGTCGCCGGCCACGGCCAGTACGCCGCCATGCCGAGAGGTACCGGCGGCGTTGGCGTGCTTGAACACATCGCCGGTGCGGTCGACGCCGGGGCCCTTGCCGTACCAGAGCGCGAACACCCCGTCATACTCGGCCCCTTCGAACATGTTCACCTGCTGGGAGCCCCAGACGGCGGTGGCGCCCAGGTCTTCGTTGACGCCGGGCAGGAAGTGGATCTTGCGTTCCTTGAGATACTGCTTGGCCTGCCACAGGGTCTTGTCGAAGTTGCCCAGGGGCGAGCCGCGGTAGCCGGAAATGAAGCCGGCGGTGTTGAGGCCGTTGCGCCGATCAAGCTGAGCCTGAAGCAGCGGGAGACGTGCCAGCGCCTGACTGCCGGTCATGTAGACGGGGCCGGATTCGCATTCCCACACGTCGTTGAGATTGACATCACGCATAGTGTCACCTTTTCCATATAGGCCGGACAGGGGCACAGGGTACCCATACCGGACGGATAGCCGGGTTGGAGCCGGAACGGATTCAGCTGCGGATCAGACGTACGGGGTCTGAGGCCTGGGCGTTGTGACGCCGGCGAATCCTGTGGAAAAGGATGATTGGGGGGGTCGAACGGATAGACCATGCCCGAGCGGGAGCATGGCTGGGGAAGCCTTTTGCATTGACATAATGAAATCCTCGACCACCAGACCGGATCACGGTACCGGCGGTTTTACTCTTGTTTTTGTTGTACGGATTTTGGCCGCTGTGGCGATTTCAGTGTTCGCCGCCCTCATGGGGAAACGAACTGAGCTCCACGCTAAAGTCTTTTTAGTGGCAGGTCAATGATTGTTTTGTGATCAGGACAAGGGGGGGCAGCGTTCGTTCTCCTGTTTTGTAAACAGGGGAAAAGGAGTCGCGGCCGGGTGGCGGCGAATGGCTCCGAAGACTCCGATGGCGGCTGAGCCATCGGAGCGGGGCAGCCGAAGAAGGGGCTTACATCTGTGACTGCTGGTAGTTTTGCAGGCCCAGGCGGTTGATCAGGCCGAGCTGTTTTTCCAGCCAGTAGGCGTGGTCTTCTTCGGTGTCTTCCAGTTGCTGGCGCAGCATTTCACGGGTCTGATAGTCCTGTTCCTGCTCGCACAGCGCAATGACTTCTTTCAGGTTGTGCGCTACCCGGTATTCGGTATCCAGGTCGTTCTGCAACATCTCGGGTACGGTTTTGCCGACCTGGATGGGATCGCGCGTGACCAGGTCCGGGGTGCCTTCCAGAAACAGAATACGCTCGATCATCTGCTTGGCGTGGGCCTTTTCATCGTCGAATTCATGGGCGATGCGCTCATACAGCTTGCTCAGGCCCCAGTCCGCATACATTTCGGAGTGGATGAAATACTGGTCCATGGCGGCCAGCTCACCGGCCAGCAGTTTGTTCAGGGCGTCAATGATCTTCTGATTGCCTTTCATCGAATTACTCCTCTTCGATAGCCGATTGCAGGTAGTTTTGCAGGCCGATTTCGCTGATCAGGTGCTGCTGGGCTTCGATCCAGTCAACATGCTCCTCTTCCTGGGCCAGAATTTCGACCAGCAGCTGACGGCTGACGTAGTCCTTGCCGGCCTCGCACTGGGCGATTACGTCACGCAACAGGGTGATCTGTTCCAGCTCCAGGCTAAGGTCTCCCTGCAGCATTTCTTCCGTATCTTCGCCGATCCGCAGGCGTTCGAGGTGCTGGAGGTTGGGCAGGCCTTCCAGAAACAGGATGCGTTCAATCAGCTTGTCGGCCTGTTTCATGTCCAGAATCGATTTTTTGTAGGCCGTGTGGTTGAGCTTGTCCAGGCCCCAGTTCTTGAAGATGCGGGCATGGAGGAAAAACTGGTTGATGGAGGTCAGTTCCAGCGTCAGCACTTTGTTTAACTGCTGAACCAGCGTTTGATCATGCTTCATGAGAAATCCTTCATTAACAGTGTAGATAGCCGTTGGCGCGCACAGGGTCGTTCACAAATCACTAGAGTCTAGATGGGAAGCGACCAAAACGCACCCGTTGTCGAGCATGAGATGAATTTATTTCCGCACCAGTATTGCAAATGAGAATGATTAGCCTTATCTTGTATCTCGTTCATTGACAGGTCTGACTCACTGAAGGCATGGCAGCCGTGTGCCCAAGGTGATTGGCGCCATCCTCCATCTCCCCGGAGGATGGCGATTTTTTTGCCTGTTGGGTTCTATTCATCTTGACTTGAACAGTCTCCGTTTGACCTCATCTTGCCGACTCCCTAGAATCCGCGCGTGCTTCCGGTGTACTGAACAGCTGTTCAGGACTTAAACGGGAAGTCGGTGCGTGCCGGTTGTAACGATCCGGCCACCATGCCGACGCTGCCCCCGCAACGGTAGAGGCGTGAGACGATGACGGAAGGCCACTGTATCCGAGGATATGGGAAGGTGTTATCGCTCCTGGCTATACAGCCTGACGCCTGAGCCCGGAGACCGGCCCGAAGCAGCATACAGTCGGTATCGCGGTGGGCGGTCAGTACTGGCATCGTCACGTCCGTGGCGAGCGCCCGTCTGTTTTTCATGCCTTCGCAACCATGAACCCAACACAACGCGTGCGGGTGGGCGCGCGAAGGAATCAACAGAGCATGAAATACTTCTCCTTGCCGGCAGCCGTACTGCTCGGCACTGCCGCTATGGCGACTCAGGCACAGACTGCACAGGACACGCTGCTGGTGACGGCAACGCGTACCGCTCAGACGGCCGACCAGGCGCTGGCATCGGTCACCGTAATCGAGCGTGACGAAATCGAACGCAAACAGGCACAGACCGTGACTGATCTGCTGCGCCAGACACCGGGGATTACGGTGACCAACAATGGTGGCCGCGGCAAACAGACCTCCATTTTCATGCGTGGCACCAACTCCGACCATGTACTGGTTCTGATTGACGGTATCAAGCAGGGGTCGGCAACACTGGGCAGCGTTGCCTTTGAACATCTGACACCGGATCAGATCGAGCGGATCGAAGTGGTCAGAGGACCGCGTTCGTCGCTGTACGGTTCAGAAGCCATTGGTGGCGTGATTCAGATCTTTACCCGCAAGGGAAGCGACGGCCTCAAGCCGCGTTTCAGTGTAGGGGCGGGTTCCAATGACAGCCGTGAAGTGGCGTTGGGCGTGTCTGGCGGCAATGGCCAGGGCTGGTACAACCTGAGCGTCAGCGACTACACCACCGATGGTTTTGATGCGAAAGAAGGAACCGAAGCCGATGATGACGGCTATGACAACCGCTCCTATGCATTGAGCGGCGGATACCGTTTCAACGAGGTGGCTGAAGCCGAACTGTTCTGGACACGCAACACCGGTGACAGTGAGTTTGATGGCAGTTTCCAGAATGAAAGCAGCACGCGTCTGCAAACGCTGGGGGGCACTCTGCGTCTGGATCTGGCCGAGAACTGGCAGGTCGAAGCACGTGTCGGGCGCAGTCAGGATGAGGGCGACAACTACCTGAACGGTACCTGGGTCAGCAACTTTGATACCCAGCGCGATACCCTGTCTCTGCAAAGCAGCCACCAGTTCAGTGCCCACAGCCAGTTTGTGTGGGGCGTGGACTATCAGGATGAAGAGATCGCCAGCGCCAGCAACCACTATGCCGTGAGCAGCCGTGACAATACCGGTGCCTTCGGCCTGTATCAGCTGTACATGGGCGCACACGACATCGCGTTGAGCCTGCGTCACGACGACAATGAACAGTTTGGCGGTGAAACCACGGGCTCGCTGGCCTGGGGCGTTGCGCTGCCGCATAACCTGCGCCTGACCGCCAGTTACGGTACGGCCTTCCGCGCACCGACATTCAATGACCTGTACTGGCCGGGTTCCGGCAACCCGGATCTGCAGCCGGAAGAGTCCGACACGCTGGAGCTGGGACTGTCTGGTGATCATGCCGGTATCCACTGGGCGGCCAACCTGTACCAGACCGACATCGATAACATGATTGCCTGGGCACCGGCGCCGACGGCTGCCGACCCCTGGCGCTGGACACCGATGAACGTTGATAACGCCCGCATTCGCGGACTGGAACTGACAGCGGCAACGCGTTTTGCCGACTGGGATATCAGCACCGGTCTGGATTTGCTGGACCCGAAAGACCGCGAGACCGACGAGATCCTCAAGCGTCGTCCACGCAAGGTGTTCACACTGGCTGCGGATCGTGACTTCGGCGGCTACGCGCTGGGCGGTACCCTGCAGGCAGTGGGCAAGCGCAAGGATCGCGACTGGATGTCGGGTTATACCGTCGTCGACCTGCGTGGCAGTTATGCTCTGAGTCGGGACTGGTCGTTGAAAGCCAAGGTGGAAAACCTGCTGGATGAAGATTACCAGACCGCCCGTGGCTACAACCAGCCGGATCGAACCTACTGGCTTTCACTGCATTATGCGCCCTGATCGGGCGCTTTTTGACGGAGTTCAACTATGATGCAACTATCACAACGCAGTCAGATGCTGGTAGGCCTGGGCTTGATCCTGTTACTGGCACTGACGCGAGGCCAGCATTTTGCCTCGGTTGACCACCTGCCCAGCGCGTCCTGGGCCGTATTTTTCCTGGCGGGCGTATTCATGCGCCCGTTGTGGAGTTTTCCTCTGCTGTTTCTGGAAGCCGTGCTGCTGGACCTGAGCTACTACGACTGGAACCTGGCGGCGTCTCACTGCATTACTCCGGCCTACGGCATGCTGGTGCCGGCCTATGCCACGCTTTGGTATGCCGGTCGTCGCTATGCGCGTCTGCATCAGGACCGTCTGGCGAGCCTGGGTCCGTTGCTGTTGATACTGTTGGCAGGGGCGTTTGTCAGCAACCTGTTCTCCAGCGGCGGCTATTATTATCTGTCTGGAAACTTTGAAACCACCAGTCTGACCGGGCTTTGGGCACGCATCGAACAGTACCTGCCGGGCAAGCTCTTGCCGTTGCTGGGCTATACCGGTGGCGCAGCCGTGGTGTATACCCTGTTCCGTCAGTTTAAAACCTATCAGGAGCTTAGCCGCACATGAGTGATGACCAGACCCGTGAAGCGCGCCACAAGGCGCGGATGGAGCGCAAGAAAGCCGTTGTTGACCAGGCGATTGCCCGTGCCGACCGTGATCAGGGCGTACTGCTGGTGCTGACCGGCAATGGCAAGGGTAAAAGCAGTTCCGCCTTTGGCATGCTGGCACGGGCGCTGGGACATGGCATGCATGTTGGCGTGGTGCAGTTCATCAAGGGCAGTTTCAGCACTGGAGAAGAAGCTTTTTTCCGGCGTTTTCCCGAAGTGCGCTACTACGTTATGGGTGAAGGTTTTACCTGGGAGACTCAGGACCGCGAGCGTGACCTCAAGGCGGCTGCAGAGGCCTGGGACAAGGCCCGCGAGCTGCTGGCCGATCCGAACATTTCACTGGTGGTGCTGGACGAGCTGAATATTGCGCTCAAGTACCAGTATGTTGATCTGGACGAGCTGCTGGAGGCTTTGCGCAATCGTCCGGCGATGCAGCATGTGGTGATTACCGGCCGTGGTGCGCCCAAAGCGTTGATTGATGCGGCGGATACGGTAACCGAGATGCAGGTGGTGAAACATGCCTTCAAGGATGGCATTCGTGCACAAAAGGGCGTCGAGCTGTGAGCGATAATCGGCTCGAAGCCCTTGTCCCCCGGCGCTGTCCGGCACTGCTGATCTCGGCCCCGGCGTCAGGCCAGGGCAAGACCACGGTGACGGCGGCACTGGCGCGTCTGCACCGGAATCAGGGGCGTCGAGTACGGGTGTTCAAGACCGGCCCCGATTTTCTCGATCCGATGATCCTGAGTCACGCCTCTGGCTGTGCCGTGGAACAGCTGGACCTGTTCATGGGATCGCCGGAGCTGTGCAAGCAGCGGCTTTGGGAAGCCGCTGCCGAGGCCGACCTGATCCTGATTGAAGGTGTGATGGGGCTGTTCGACGGCAATCCCTCCAGTGCTGATCTGGCTGAGCTGTTCGGTATCCCGGTGCTGGCGGTCATCGATGCTGGCGGCATGGCACAGACCTTTGCCGCGCTGGCCCATGGACTGGCCAGCTTCCGACCGCAATTGCCGTTCAGTGGTGTTCTGGGTAACCGGGTGGGCAGTGCCGGCCACGGTCAGATGCTGGCGGAAGCCCTGCCGGCCGTTTTGCGCTGGTACGGCGCCTTGCCGCGTGACGAAGGCATCAGTCTGCCCAGTCGCCATCTGGGGCTGGTACAGGGCGACGAAATTGACGATCTGGAACAGCGTATTGAAATCGCTGCCCAGGCGCTGGAACAGAGCGCCGGCAGTGAGCTGCCTTCGGCAATCACCTTCGAGCCTCAGCCGGTTGACGCCATAGCGCCTCTGTTACAGGGAGTGCGTATCGGTATTGCCCGTGATGCAGCGTTTGCGTTCATTTATCCGGCCAACCTGAGCGTCCTGCAGCAGCTGGGCGCAGAGCTGGTGTTCTTCTCGCCGCTGGCAGACGAGCCGTTGCCCGAAGTGGAAGCGCTTTGGCTGCCGGGGGGCTACCCGGAACTGCATCTGGAGGCCCTGTCCGGCAATACTGCTTTGATCAAGGAGGTGAGGGCTCACTACCAGTCCGGCAAACCGATACTGGCGGAGTGTGGCGGTATGCTCTGGCTGACCGAGACGTTGACCACCCTGGATGGTCAGACGGCGGATCTTTGTGGCCTGCTGCCAGCCCGGGCACGGATGCAGAAGCGGTTTGCGGCACTGGGGTTGCAGCGACTGCTGCTGGACGGTGAGGTGTTGCGCGGACATACCTTCCATCACTCGGTTACCGAGACCGAACTGGAGCCCATTGCACGGGGTGAGTGTCCCAATGGTCGCCGTGCAGTGGAGCCGGTCTATCGTCAGAAGCGGCTGACCGCCTCCTATATACATTTCTACTTTCCCTCCAACCCGGCGGCTGTGGCCCAGCTGTTCAAGCCCTGACCCTGATGCTGGCGCTGCAACTGATCGCGGCAGTGCTGATCGACTGCCGATTCGGTGAACCGGCTCGCTGGCATCCGCTGGTTGGTTTTGGTCGCTGTGCCGGCTGGCTGGAAGCACGCAGCAATCGGGGGCAGGCACGGCGCCTGAAAGGGCTGCTGATGGTCGTGCTGCTGGTATTACCGCCGGTGTTGTTGATGGCGGTACTGGTGCAGATTCCGGTGCTGGGTGAGCTGATCGCCGTGCTGGTGCTCTGGTTTACCCTGGGGCTGGAAAGTCTGAAACGGCACATTCGTCCGATTCTGCAAACCTTGCTAAGAGGGGATGAGGGCGAGGCGCGTCGGCTGACTTCCTGGATCTGTAGCCGTGATGCTGCTGAACTCGAAGTGGAGCGAACTGCCGTGGAGTCGGTGCTGGAAAACGGCAGCGATGCGGTGTTCGGTGCGATTTTCTGGTTCTGCATCGCCGGTGCTCCTGGAGCTTTGGCGTTTCGTCTGATCAATACGCTGGATGCCATGTGGGGCTACCGCAGTGAGCGTTTTGTGCACTTTGGCTGGGCGGCGGCGCGACTGGATGATCTGGTCGGGCTGATTCCGGCACGGCTGACGGCGCTGAGCTATGCGCTTTGTGGTCACACCCGCCGCGCCTTGCGCTGCTGGCGCAAGCAGGCCCGCCGGCATGACAGCCCCAATGCCGGGCCAGTAATGGCTGCCGGTGCCGGCGCACTGGGGGTGCGTCTGGGCGGCCCGACCTGCTACCGCGGGTGCTGGGTCGACAAGCCGGTTCTGGGGGAGGGGCCTGTAGCGCAGCCTCGCGATCTGTCTCGTGCCCTGCGACTGGTCGATTCTGCTCTGAAGCTGTGGATAATTTTTATAGTGTTCATAGTGCTGCTGAGGGCATATCTGTGACGGGGTTTATCCACAGCCCGTTTGCTGTCAGGGTTATTCACAGCACTGCAATGACAGGGCCTGATGTGCATAAATCTCATGGTTCAAATGTATCCCCAACGCCCCTGCATGGCGGTCGGCTGAATGCGGCGGTGGAGCGATATGGTATCCCGCGTGAGCAGTGGCTGGACCTCTCCACCGGCATCAATCCCAACGGCTGGCCGGTACCGCCGTTACCGGCAGAGGTGTTCAATCGCCTGCCGGAGGAGGATGACGGTCTGCAAACGGCTGCGGTCGAGTATTATGGCAGCCGCGAGCTGTTGCTGGTGCCGGGGTCTCAGGCCGCGATTCAGACGCTGCCCGCGTTGCGTTTTGCCCGCTCGGGGCCGGCCCGAGTCGGCGTGCTGTATCCAGCCTATGCCGAACATGCCTTTCGCTGGCAGCAGGCGGGACATGAAGTGTCGGCGCTCTCGGCCGAGCAGATCGAAGCTCGTCTGGAAGCTCTGGATGTATTGGTGCTGATTAACCCCTGTAACCCCAGTGGCATGTGTTTTTCGCCGGAGCAGTTGCGCCACTGGCATGCCAGGCTGGCGCGCCGAGGGGGATGGCTGCTGGTGGATGAAGCCTTTATAGATGCCACGCCGGAGCTGAGCCTGATCGTAGATCCCATGCCGGAAGGATTGATCGTGCTGCGCTCGCTGGGCAAGTTTTTCGGTCTGGCAGGGATCCGTGTCGGGGCCGTCAGTGCGCATAGCGACCTGCTGCAACTGCTGTCGCACAAGCTGGGTCCCTGGGCGATCAGTCATCCCGCTCGCTATATTGCCCGCCAGGCATTGGCGGACCGGGAATGGCAGCAGCGCACGAGAGACAGCCTTCAGCTTCAGCAGGCCCGCTTGAAGGGATTGCTGGCGCAATACCTGTCCGAGCCTGTAATCACCACGGCACTGTTTGGCTATGTGGTAACCGGGCAGGCGGTCGAGATTGAGCATCAGTGTGCTCGGGCTGGTATTCTGATTCGACGCTTCGAGCAGCCTGCTGCCTTGCGCTTCGGCCTGCCGGGAAACGAAGTTGAATGGCAGCGGCTCGAACATCTACTCAGCGAGATTCATCAATGACTGATCGACAGAAAACCCTGATGGTGCAGGGCACCACCTCCGATGCCGGCAAGAGCACGCTGGTGGCGGGTTTGTGTCGGGTGCTGCAGCGACGCGGGGTCGCGGTGGTGCCATTCAAGCCGCAGAATATGGCGCTGAACAGTGCCGTCACCGCCGAGGGCGGCGAGATCGGCCGCGCCCAGGCAGTACAGGCCCAGGCCTGTGGATTAAATCCGCATGTGGATATGAACCCGGTGCTGCTGAAACCCTGCAGCGATACCGGGGCTCAGGTGATCATTCACGGTCGTGCTGTGGATAACATGGAAGCCAAGCGCTACCACGATTACAAGACCATTGCCTGGCAGGCGGTGGCTGAATCTCATCAACGGCTGTGTGATCAGTATGATGCGGTGATGGTTGAGGGGGCAGGCTCGCCCGCCGAGATCAATCTGCGTGATCGAGACATTGCCAACATGGGCTTTGCCGAACGGGTCGATTGTCCGGTGATCCTGATCGCCGATATCGACAAGGGCGGTGTGTTCGCTCACCTGGTCGGCACCCTGGCGCTGCTGAGCGAAACCGAGCAGGCGCGTATCAAGGGGTTTGTTATCAACCGTTTCCGTGGCGATATTGCCCTGCTGCAGTCCGGTCTGGATTGGCTGGAAGACTATACCGGCAAGCCGGTACTGGGGGTGCTGCCCTACCTGCACGGTCTGCATTTGGAAGCCGAAGATTCGATCAGCGCAGAACCGGATATCGAACGCGCCGGCCGGGTGCTGGATATCGTCGTGCCGGTGCTGCCGCATATCAGCAACCATACCGACTTCGACCCGCTGCGCCTGCATCCGCAAGTGCGGCTGCATTTTGTCGGCCCGGAGCAGCCCAAACCACCGGCCGATCTGGTGATACTGCCCGGTTCCAAGGCGGTCCGGCCGGACCTGAGCTGGCTCAGGTCTCAGGGCTGGGAGGAGTACCTGCAGCGCCATCTGCGCTACGGCGGCAAGCTTCTGGGGATTTGCGGTGGCTACCAGATGCTGGGTGAACGCATCGCTGATCCCGAGGGAATTGAAGGGCAGGCCGGTGACAGTACCGGCTTGGGCTGGCTGCCGATCCGCACGGTATTGGAAGGTGAAAAAGCGCTGCGCAACGTGCAGGGGCGGTTGACGCTGGCGGGCAAGACAGTACCGGTCAGCGGATACGAGATTCACTGCGGTGTCACCCTGGTGGCCGCAGGCTGTACCGAACCGGTGCAGCTGGAGCAGGGGGCGGATGGTGCCCAGTCTGATGATGGGCAGGTAGTGGGCACTTACTTGCATGGGCTGTTTGAAACGCCCGAAGTGACGCAGCAGGTGTTGCGCTGGGCGGGTCTGGAGCGGGCCCAAGCCCTCGATTATCACCAGTTGCGTGAGGACGGTATCAACCGGTTGGCCGATACACTGGAACAGCACCTGAATCTGGACGCCCTGCTGGATTTGCTGGACCTGCCGCAGGCGTCGGCGGCACCATGAGTCGCTGGCTGTGCCGGGGCATTTGTCTGTTCGGCCTGGTAATCGGGGTGGCACAGGCAGCAGCAGTGCGCCCCGAGCGTGTCGTGTCGCTGGATCTGTGCATGGACCGGATGCTGGCCCGGCACGCCGATCCTGCTCAGGTGGTGGCCCTGTCGCCGATGCACAAGCGCTTTCCTCTGCCCTGGCCGCTGGAAGGCTGGCCCAGTCATGACGGTTCTCTGGAGCAGGTGTTCGCGCTCGAGCCGGATCTGATTCTTGTCGGTCAGCACAATGCACTGATGCTGCGTAAGCGCTTGCAAACCCTGCAGCAACCGGTTGAACTGGTCATACTGCCGCGCACTCTGGATGAAATTGCAGCCTATGAGGGGCGCGTACTGGGTCTGATCGGGCGTTCGCCAGCAGAGGCCCAGCCGGCGCCCCGGCCGCTGCAACCGGCAACGAATGCTCCCCGTCTGCTGCTGCTTGGCCCCAACGGCATAGGGACAGGCCCCGATACCTTCGAGGACCAGATTATTCGCCAGGCCGGGTGGCGCAACTACCTGACCGGGGTACGCTACGAAAGACTGGATCTGGAGCGAGTGGTTACTGACCCGCCAGACGCCATTCTGTGGAGCAGTCCCGATGCGCAGGCACTGGCCAGCCGCTTTGCCGAGCACCCGGCGCTGCAGCACAGTGTGCCCGCCACCGGCTGGCTGCCGACCGACAACTGGCGTTGGCAATGCCCCGGTCCCTGGACCTGGGACCTGATCGAACAGTTGCGCCAACAGTTACAATACTCTTCTCACAATAAGAGGATGAAATGACTCCCGCACTGATCCTGTTGATGCTGCTGACCGCATTGGCGTCGCTGTATGTCGGCTCCACCGATATCGCCGTGCTGGACGGACTCTGGCAATGGTTGCAGGGCACTGACAGTGCTGCCGCTATCGTCATTGGTGAAATTCGTCTGCCGCGTACACTACTGGCGCTAACCGTGGGAGCGGCGCTGGGCATGAGCGGTGCGGCTCTGCAGGGGCTGCTGCGCAACCCGCTGGCCGACCCGGGACTGACCGGTGCCAGTCAGGGCGCGGCACTGGGGGCCGCCAGCGTGTTCTATTTCGGGCTTTTGCCTGCTGCCGGTGCAGCGGCTCCGGCACTGGCCGGGCTGATTGGTGCCGCCATTGCCATGTCGCTGATGCTAATGCTGGCAGGCCCATCGCGGCAGGGGATGGTGATTATGGCCGGTCTGGCAATCTCGACTCTGACCGGCGCACTGCTGGCGGCGGTACTGAACTTCGCGCCTAACCCCTTTGCCCTGTCGGAGCTGGTATTCTGGCTGCTGGGCTCGGTGTCCGAGCGCGGGTTGGACCACTTGGGGATTCTGCTGCCTGCGCTGCTGCTGGGGGGGGGGCTGATCTGGAGTCAGCGGCGTTTGCTGCTGGGACTAAGCCTGGGCGAGCAGGTCGCCCAGAGCATGGGGCTGTCCTACGCACGAGGCAGTCGCCTGATCATTCTGGGGGCGGCCCTGCTGGTGGGTGCCTCGGTGGCCGTGGCCGGAGCCATCGGTTTTGTCGGCCTGCTGGTACCGCACTTGGTGCGGCCGTTGGTACGTAACCGGCCCGATCGTCTTCTGATTCCGGCTGCATTGGCCGGCGCCATTCTGGTGTGTCTGGCGGATATTGTTGTGCGCTGGATGCCGCCGGGGCGTGAACTCAAACTGGGCGTGCTGACATCGTTGATCGGCGCGCCCCTGTTTATTTGGCTGGTCTGGCAGGAGCGCAGGAAATGGCTTTGATCACCATCGAGCAGCTGCAGCTGGACAGTCGTCTGGCCGGTATCAACCTGACCCTGGAAGCGGGCGAGCTGTTGGGCGTGATAGGTCCCAACGGCGCGGGCAAGTCATCGTTGCTGGAATGTATTGCCGGTCTGCAAGCCTACAATGGCCGGATTGAGCTGGACGGACAGAACCTGAATCGGCTGCACGGGCTCCAGCGGGCGCGGCGGATCGCCTTGTTGCCGCAGCGCTGCCAGAGCGCCTGGGCGCTGAAGGTAGCCGACGTGATCGCGCTGGGGCGCCTGCCCTGGGGGGACGAAGATCCTGAGCCGATTGGGCAGGCAGCACGGCAGACGGGAGTATCCACATGGATGGATGCCCGGGTCGACCATCTGTCCGGCGGTGAGCAGGCACGGGTGTGGCTGGCGCGGGTGTTGGCAGGACGACCCGATATCATTCTGGCCGACGAGCCGCTGGCGAGTCTGGATCTGCACTATCAGCAGCGAGTGCTTGAGCTGTTGCGTGAACACGCACAATTGCAGCGCGGTGTTATCCTGTCGATTCACGACCTGAACCTGGCCGCGCACTGGTGTGACCGATTGCTCCTGCTCGACGCGGGTCGCATACATGCCATCGGCACGCCACAGCAGGTGTTGACCCCGGCTGCGCTGCGGCAGGTGTATGAGATTGATGCCGAGGTCGATTTCAGCGGTCGGCAGCCGCTGATCCGGGTGTTGGGTTGAGGCGCTAGAGGAGAAAACCATGACAGAGAAGGCCATGCCGTTCAGTGAGGCGGAGCGGGACGCGGTGTATCGCGCCATCCGCGAGCGCCGTGATATGCGCCACTTCAGTGGCGAACCGCTGGACCCCGAGATTCTGAAGCGGTTGCTGCAGGCCGCCCATCAGGCGCCCAGCGTGGGGTTGATGCAGCCCTGGCGTTTTATCCGCATCACCGACCGGCTCTTGCGCCAGCGCATTAGAGGACTGGTGGAGCAGGAGCGCCAGGCTACAGCCGACGCTTTGAACGAACGCGAGGCCGAGTTTCTGCGCCTGAAAGTAGAAGGTATGGACAGGTGTGCCGAAGTGCTGGTGGTGGCACTGATGGACCAGCGCGAGAAGCACATCTTCGGCCGCCGCACCCTGCCGGAGATGGACCTGGCATCGGTCTCCTGCGCCATCCAGAATCTTTGGCTGGCCGCCCGCGCTGAAGGTGTCGGCGTTGGCTGGGTCTCGCTGTTTGACCCCGAGGCGCTGGGTGACTTGCTGCAGATGCCGGCGGGTAGCAAAGCGATAGCCGTGCTCTGCATCGGGCCGGTGGACACATTTTACGAGCGTCCGATGCTGGAGCAGGAAGGCTGGGCCGAAGCACAGCCACTGGAGGCTCTGTTGGCCGAAAATCACTGGCCGGAAACCGATGTCTACAAAGAGGAAAGGAGATGAAAATCACCGTGTTCTGTGGCTCCAGCTACGGTAACAACCCGCTCTACCGGGACACCGCTGTTGAGTTGGGCCGTTTTTTTGCCGAGCAGGAGATCGAACTGGTCTTTGGTGGCGGCCATGTGGGCCTGATGGGCACCATCGCCGATGCTGTACTGGAGAATGGCGGTCAGGCGCATGGCGTGATTCCGGAATATCTGCAGTCGCGTGAACTGGCTCACGAGGGACTGACCGCGCTGGAAGTCGTGCCGGACATGCACGCTCGCAAGGCGCGCATGGCGGAATTGGCGGATGCGTTTGTTGCCCTGCCGGGTGGCGTGGGGACGCTGGAAGAGCTGTTCGAGGTCTGGACCTGGGGACAACTGGGTCATCATGCCAAGCCGGTGATTCTGTATAACGTCGGCGGCTTCTACGATCGTCTGTTGGAATTTGTCCACAGCATGGAAACGGAAGGTTTCATCAAGTCCGCGCACAGTGAAATGCTGCAGGTTGTGGATAACCCGGCGGCGCTGTTGGCGGCGATACGGGAGTATCAGGCGCCGGCCGACAAGTGGTAAAAGGCGGCGCGTATTTTCGTGCCTCATCATAGTCCGGGTACACTCAGCAGAATGCCAACCTGTAACCGATATCGGGGGAGAACCTTGTGATTCGACTTATTCTTGGCGGCGCCCGTTCCGGCAAAAGCCGTCTGGCGGAACAGCTTGCCCGCGCGACCGGGCGGGAAGTGTTCTATATCGCAACGGCTCAGGCTCGGGATAGCGAAATGCGGCACCGCATTGAGCGCCACCGCAGTGAGCGCCCCGAACACTGGACAACCATCGAGGAGCCCCTGCAACTGGCCTCCACCATTCTGGCGGCGCAGGCCCCGAACCGCTGTCTGTTGATTGACTGTCTGACGTTATGGGTGACCAATCAGCTGCTGGAAAGTGCCGATCTGCAGGCCGAACGTGAAGCGCTGTGCATGGCCCTCAATAATGCCCGTGGCGATATTATCCTGGTCAGCAATGAAACCGGCATGGGGGTTGTGCCCATGGGTGAGTTGAGCCGCCGTTTCAGCGATGAAGCCGGCTGGCTCAATCAGTCGGTGGCGGCATTGGCGGACCAGGTCGTGCTGATGGTGGCCGGCATCCCCATGCGGGTAAAGGGCCCCAGGCTGGAGTCGGAACAATGAGCTGGGTGGATGGAGCGGTTCGTCCGCTGGATGAGTCTGCCTTGGCGGCGGCGCGTGAGCGCCAGCAGCATTTGACCAAACCGGCCGGTTCGCTGGGGCGGCTGGAGCAGCTGGCCATTCGCTTGGCGGGGATGCAGGGGCAGAGCTGCCCGCGACTGGAGCAGGTCAGTATTGCGGTGTTTGCCGCCGATCACGGTGTGGCAGCGGAAGGGGTTTCCGCTTATCCACAGGTGGTGACGGCCGAAATGGTGCGCAACTTTGCCCGTGGCGGCGCGGCCATCAGTGTTGCGGCCCGGGTACTGGGCGCTGATCTTAGGGTCTGGAATCTGGGGACGGTGGCGGCGCTTGAGCCACTGCCGGGAGTGGAGTCTCGGGTGATCGCACCGCAAAGCGGCAATCTGCTGCATGAAGCGGCGATGACCGCCACGCAGTTGCAGCAGGCGCTGGATGTCGGGCGTGAAGCGGTGCTGTGCCTGCCGACCGACCTGTTCATAGGTGGCGAGATGGGCATTGGCAATACTACCGCCGCCACGGCCCTGGCCGCCGCTTTGCTGGAGCAGCCGGTGGCGGATCTGGTGGGGCCGGGTACCGGGCTGGATACGGCGGGTACCCGACACAAGTGTCAGGTGATAGAGCGAGCGCTGGTGCGTCATGGCACCGGTCGCGAGCCTTTGGACCTGCTGGCCTCTCTTGGCGGTTTCGAAGTGGCAGCGCTGGCAGGGGCCTACCTGACGTGTGCTCAACAGGGGGTTGCCGCGCTGGTGGATGGATTCATCTGTACCGTGGCGGCGTTGCTGGCGTGCCGCATTAATGCCTCCGTGGCCGACTGGCTGCTGTTTTCTCACCATTCCGCCGAACCCGGCTATCGCCTGATCCGGCAGGCGCTGCCGTCGGCTCCGTTACTGGATCTGGGACTGCGACTGGGTGAAGGCAGTGGTGCGGCAACCACGGTACCGCTGTTGCGCATGGCCTGCAGTCTGCATGCGGAGATGGCGACCTTTGCCGAAGCGGCCGTATCGGAGAAGGGCGCGTGAGCGGATTGCGGCTGGAATTGCTGCGACACGGTGTTACCGAACGGGGCAGCTGTTTTCTGGGCCGGACCGATGCCGCCCTGACAGCGGAAGGATGGCGGCAGATGGAACAAGGGCTGGCGGATCGATCACCATCGGACTACGTCGGAATCTATAGCTCGCCGCTGCAACGCTGCGCCGCTTTTGGCCGCGAATGGGCACCTGAGCAGGGTCTTGTGCTGGACGAGCGGCTACGGGAGTATGATTTTGGTGATTGGGATGGTGAAACCGCTGCCCGGATACATGCTCGTGACCCGGAGTCTCTGGGGCAATTCTGGCAGGATCCCTGGCATCATGCGCCCCCGCACGGGGAGCGTCTGCCGGACTTCTTCGCACGTCTGGAAGCGCTGCTGGAGGACCTTGACCGGCGTCATCAGGGAAGCGTTTTATTGCTTTGCCATGGCGGTGTTATCCGAGCCTTGCATGTCATCCTGAACGGGCTGCCGATCAGCGAAATGTTCAATTACCCGGTTGCACACGGCAGCCTGCATGTCTTCGGGAGCCAACAACGATGAGGCACTGGCAGGCCTTTCTCTGTGCGCTGCAGTTTCTGACCCTGATTCCGGTACGTCTGTCCGGCCTGCCGGAACCGGCCACGCAGGCGCGAGCGCTGCTGTATTATCCGCTGGTCGGTTTGCTGCTGGGGCTGATGTTGGCAGGGGTGGCCTGGATGGGGCAGGCGTTGCCGGTCTCGGTGCAGGCAACCCTGGTCCTGCTGCTGTGGTGTGGCGTAACCGGCGGGTTACACCTGGATGGCCTGGCCGATAGCGCCGATGGCTGGATGGGCGGGCTGGGAAACCGAGCACGGACGCTTGAGATCATGAAGGACTCGCATATTGGTGCGACAGGGGCGCTGGTATTGATGCTGCAGTTGCTGCTCAAATGGAGCCTGTTGCAGGGGCTGCTGTCCGCCTCGATATATGGACCGGTTCTGCTGGCGCCGGTCGTAGGCCGAATGGCCGCACAGGGGCTGTTGTTGACGACCCCCTATGCGCGGGCGCAGGGGGTAGCGCGGACTCTGGAGCAGGCTCCGGGCGGGCCGGTGTGGTTGCCAATGGTGTTGTTGATAGCGGCTCTGCTGGTGCTGCACCCGCTGCTGGTTTTACTGCCGCTGGCCTGTTTCTGGTGGCTGAGGCGGGTGATGCTGGCGCGCCTGCACGGATATACCGGTGACACGGCCGGTGCCTTGATTGAACTGATGGAAGTGGCCGTGCTGGCAGCCGGGCTCAGTCTGCTTTAACACGTATCCAAACCTGGCCTCGATTGCTAGGATAACGTCTCAAGCCACCATGTAGTCGCTGAAAGGAACCTGAGCCTTTGGGGTCGGTGTAGGTTGGGATAATGCACAAGCGTGAATTGCGGTACCCTTGGCGTTGGTATTTCTGGTCAGCCGGTCTGGCTGTGTTGGTATTGTTGGCCATCGTGACGGCGCTGAGTCTGCTGGTAAATCTGCGGCAGGAGCAGCGGCTGCAGCAACAGCAGCATGACTACTTTCTGAGCCGACTGAATCACAGCATCCACACGACGCTGGATTCGGTAGAGCTGGACGTCAGTCGGCTGGCTTACTCGCCACTGTTATACAACTATCTGGAACAGCCCGATACCATCTGGCTGAAGCTGTTGCAGCAAAGCTATTTGTCGCTAGCCAGACTGCGGCCGGAATATGACCAGATCCGCTTTCTTGATCGTCACGGCACCGAAATCGTACGCATCAACCGGTTGATGGGTGGCGATGCCTACGTGGTGCCGGACGAGGGGCTGCAGAACAAGTCTCATCGTTATTATGTAGCCGAAGCCCTGCGCCTGGATGCCGGTGAACTCTACCTGTCACCTCTGGACCTCAACGTTGAACGACATGAGGTTGAAGTGCCCTATAAACCGATGCTGCGTCTCTCCATGCCGGTGTATCAACAGGATCAGCTACAGGGGCTGATTGTCATCAACTATCAGGGGCAGACGTTGCTGGATAACCTGAGTGAGGTGTTGCCGGCCCCCCTGTCGCCATTATTGTGGGATGAATCGGGGCACTGGCTGCATGGCAGCGACGGGCGTGACTGGCAATTCATGTTTGCAGAACACACGGGCCTTGCAGTTGAAATGCCAACCCAGTGGCAGCAGATGCAGACGCGGCAGCGTGGCGAAGTGGCGGCCGGTGATGAGTGCTACGTGTATCAATGGGCCGAGTATGGGCAGTCACACCTGCATGGTCCTCGCCTGCTGCTGGGACTCAAGGCGGGACAGCGCTGTTCGGCTTTGGAATCGCGCTATCTGGAGCGGGGAATACAGCTGATGGCGGCCGGTAGCGGAGTTGGCCTGCTGGTGCTCTGGGGCTGGTATCGTCTGCGCAGACGGCAATGGCATCTGGATCAGCGCATTCGCCGCAGCGAACACAAATTGCGGCTGATCACCAATGAAGTGGGCAGTGGTCTGATCATGGTCGATCGTAACGGATGCGTATGTTGGCTGAACCCGGAGGCCGAGCGACTGCTGGGCTGGACGGAGGCTGAACTGCTGGGGCAGGAACTGCATCCCACCATTCACATGACCCTGTCAGGCCAGGTGCTGCATGAGCATGCCTGTCCAACCCTGGAAGCGCTGCGGACCGGTGAGCGTCAGCATGCGGAACGTGATTTTTTCCGCACCCGCGAGGGGCATATTCTGCCTGTGCACACCACTGTTACGCCTCTGCCCGGTGATGGTGCGGACGGTGGTGCCGTGATTACGTTCAGTGATGACAGCGGACATCTGGCGACCGAAAACCGGCTGCGGGAGCAGGCCATGACGGATGAACTGACCGGGTGCCTGAACCGTCGGGCGACGATGCAGCTGCTGGATCGGCTGTTGGAAGCACCGGACAGCTATCCCGGCGTGGTGCTGTTCGATATTGACCACTTCAAACGGGTGAATGATCGTTATGGCCATGCCGCCGGAGATCAGGTACTGGCTTATTATGCACAGGAAGTACGTGAGTTGCTGCGCGCCGGCGATGGCTTTGGTCGCATCGGCGGCGAAGAGTTCTTGATTGTGTTCGACAATGTCAGTCTGGATAACCTGCTGCAACTGGCAGAGCGTGTGCGTAATCGTTTTGACGAACGCCGTTGTCCGGTGGATGAGCATCGTTTGCACGTAACGGCCAGTTTCGGTGTTGCGGTTCGGCAGCCGGGAGAGTCATCGCGTACCCTGATGGCGCGGGCCGATATGGCCTTGTATCGGGCCAAGGATCAGGGCCGCAATCGGGTTGAGCAGGCGAACGAAGAACTGCTGGAAACAGGCTGAGCAAGGCGGCGGTCGGCCGATATCCGCAGGTTAAAACGGTGTGCTGCTGCCCCCAGGCAGCACATTGTAGAGGCAATTCAGGGTGCACCCGCGTCCTGACATATTTTTATGATAGAAATCCGCAAGTTGCGGGAGATGAAGGGGGCAACTGACCAATGGATGCCATGTGGCGGTAATGAGCGAGGTCGATATCAGCCTCGGCGAGCTGGACCATATTCTGGGATTGCAGCAGGCCATTTGCGGCCTGGTGGCATCGGACGCACCTTATCTGGATGTGATTAACGAAGCCTGCCTGATGGCGGCACGCATGCTGCCGGGAGCCGTAGCAACCTGCATGCGGCTGAATGCTGAAACGGAACAGCTGGAGGTACTGGCAGCACCGGGTGTGCCTGAAGAGGGTATTCGACGCCTGCAAGACCTGAAACCCGGCCCCGGTAGTGGTTCGTGCGGCAATGCGATTTACGGTAACGCACCCGTGTTCGTCTACAATACCTTCAGCGACCCGCGCTGGCAGGATACCCGGCAGTTCGCCGTAGATTACAACCTGTGCTCCTGCTGGTCCGTGCCGATCAGAGATGAGCAGGGCAAGGCGATCGGAAGCTTTGCTCTGTCCTCGTTTGAACACCGTGAACCGTCCGGCTTTCACAAGCGTTTGCTGGACGTGGGGGCTGCGCTTATCTCGATCGTGCTGGTGCGCCATGCCGAACACCAGCAGGTGCAGATCGAGAAGGACCGCTGGATCACCCGGCTGGAAATCGATGCCCTGACGAGCCTGCCGAACATATCGAGTCTGACGGCGGCGCTCGCTAAAGCACCGGCATCGGCAGGTCTGATTCTGTTGAACCTGAACAACATGGGGTTGATCAATGCTCGCTATGGCGTGTCCATGGGCGACAAGCTGCTACAGGCCTTCGCTCGGGCACTGCAGCAGCTGGCCGGATCCGGCCGGCTGTTTCGCGGCAGTGCCGATCAGTTTGTTTTCCTGTATGAGGTGTTGGAACAGCCAGCCGCCGAATTGCAGCGCTTGACCGGATATTTCTTTAATCATCCGGTGCGGCTGGATACGCTGAGCTTTCATTTGACCTTTAACGCCGGTGTGGCCCTTCAGGGCGAGGGGCTGATGCGACGGGCCATGGTGGCGCTGAAACGTGCGCGAGACTGTGGCAAGAATGCGGCTCATATTTATGATCCCGAGACAGATGAATCGGATATGCGCCAGCAGGTGGATTACATTGGCTGGAATCTGCGCCTGCACGCCGCGTTGCGTAATGGCGGTATCAAGGCTTGGTTTCAGGGCATTCGCGACAACCGTGATGGCGTGATCCGTAAATGGGAAACGCTGGTGCGGCTGGAGCAGGATGGCGTTGTGTACGGGCCGGGAGCCTTTCTGCCGGTTGCCGAGTTGACCGGACTGATGCCTGCGATCACGCGTGAAATGGTGAAGCAGGCGGTCGAGCAGCTGACTCGGGTCGAGGGCTGCATTTCGATCAATATCACCGAAACCGATCTGGAGCTGGGTTACCTGCCGGAGTTTCTGGCACGAGAGGTGGGCGCACGCGGCATCGATCCGCACCGACTGATTCTGGAAATTCATGAAGGGGTCAGCAGTGGCAGCAAGGCGGCCTATGTCGACCAGCTGCAGCATCTCAAGCGCTGTGGCTATCAATTGGCCATTGACGATTTCGGCACCGAATATTCCAACTTTGAGCGCATCCTGGAGCTTGAGATTGACATGATCAAGATCGATGCCAAGTACATTCGCAATATTCACCAGGATGTCACCAGCTACGAGATTGTACGCGCCATTGTCTTCTTTGCTCGTAATGCCGGGATTCGCACGGTGGCGGAATTTGTCCACAGCACGGATGTACAGGATGTGATCGATTTCCTCGGTATTGATGAATCCCAGGGGTTTCTGTTCAGCGAGCCTGCACCGCAGCCGGACGGACACATGGAATTTCCAGACTCCGACAGGACGTAAAAAAGCTGGACAGGATCCCTTGCTTGCGTATTTAATTAGACGGTCGTCTAATTAATGCTTGGCCGTCCAGGTGGCGGCGCCGCTCAACCTGCAGGAGTAAGACATGTTCAAGGCCATAGTGCTCGATAAGCAATCCGACCAGCAGTCCGCAACTCTACAGACGCTGGATGAAAATCGGCTGCCCGAAGGGGATGTCCGGGTACGGGTGGAATATTCCACGCTGAATTACAAGGATGCCCTGGCGCTGACCGGCAGCGCGCCCATCGCCAAACATTATCCGATGGTGCCGGGTATCGACTTTGCCGGCGTGGTTGAAACATCCAGCCACCCGGATTTCAAACCGGGAGACCCGGTGGTATTGAATGGCTGGGGGGTTGGTGAGAAGCACTGGGGTGGTCTGGCCGAGAAAGCGCAGGTCTCCGGTGATTGGCTGATTCCCTTGCCGACATCCTTTACGGCACGACAGGCCATGGGAATCGGCACAGCCGGTTATACGGCGATGCTCTGCGTACTGGCCCTGGAAAAGCAGGGTGTTACGCCTGCAGCAGGTCCGATTCTGGTGACCGGTGCCGCTGGTGGCGTTGGCAGTGTTGCAGTTGCGGTGCTGGCCAAGCTGGGCTACGACGTTGTGGCGATGACGGGCCGTCCGGAAGAGGCGGATTTTCTCAGGATGTTGGGTGCCTCCAGCATTGTTGATCGTGCCGAGTACAGCGAAAAGGGTCAGCCGTTGGCGAAAGAACAGTGGGCCGGTGCCATTGATGTTGCGGGTGGCCAGGTGCTGGCCAATGTCTGTGCCGCGATGCAATATCGTGGCGTGGTAGCGGCCTGCGGGCTGGCGGCGGGCATGGCGTTACCGGCGACGGTGGCGCCGTTCATTCTGCGTGGTGTGACATTGGTTGGTATCGACAGCGTCATGGCACCCAAAGCCGAGCGTCTGGAAGCCTGGCAGCGCCTGGCCACTGACCTGGATATTGGCAAGTTGGAGCAGCTGATACAGGAAGTTCCGCTGGATCAGGTTATCGAGCAGGCTTCACGGATGCTGCAGGGCCAGATTCGGGGACGCATTCTGGTGCCGGTGATGGCGACTGAAGACGCATGAAAAAGCCTTCGGCGAAGATCTCCAGCGGGAGGGTGGAGGCTTCCAGTCGGGCCCTGAGTACGGCGCCCTCCCAGCCGATCCAGAACCAGGCGGCCAGACGGTCAGAGTCCAGATCGGACGCAATTTCGCCGGCTGCCTGTGCTTCACGCAGGCAGCGGGCCGTGCGTGCTTGCCAGTCGTTGAAGACCTGACTCAACTGTTGGCGGAAGGAAGGCGGCAGGACACCCGCTTCCTGGCCCAGGTTGCCGATCAGGCAGCCGCGTTGAAAGGCATGACGTTGTATGCCCTGCCCGGCATCATCGATGAAATGACGCAGGCGTTGCAAGGGAGCTTCTTGCGTGTTGAGCAAAAACCGGTCCAGCTTGCCGGCGAAGTAGTCCGCATAGGCTTCGATCAGGGCCTGTCCAAAGGCTTCTTTGCTTTTGAAGTAATGGTAAAAGGATCCCTTGGGAACATCGACTGAGCGCAGAATCGGGTCTATCCCGACGGAGGAATAGCCTTTTTCAGTGAGCAGCGCCAAACCCGCCTGTATCAATGCCTGGCGTGTTTCGGTGTAAGAGCGGCCACTGTCCTTGGGAGGACGGCCTCGGCGACGTACGGGCTTGGCAGCAGAGCGGATCGACATGACAACGTACGATTCAGGAATCAAACCGGATTATCAGGAATATTCGATCACGAGTCCAGATCACGAGCGGGGGGTTGGACTATCCTCGTTCGTCGGAGCGGCATCGGTGATCAGACGTTCAAGCTCGGCCTGCTGTTTGAGGGCACAGACTCTCAACTGATCCTTGCGCATCTGTTTGATGGCTTCCAGTGGATCAAGAGCCTCCGGCGAGGCGTCTGCCCGAGTGGGGGTGTTCAGTTCTACGGAATCGGCCACGGTCAATCTCCCCTGCATTTCATGGGTTGCGTAGTAACACAATTCTACCCGTTTTATTGATAACGGGGGCAATGGAGGCAAAGTGTGGTTCAGTGCTGCCAGATGGGTGTGGATAACCTCTAAAGCATAAGCCTGTTGATAAAAACCAAGAGTGATATGAGGCTGATAGTGATCGGCCGGCGCGTCTTCGGGTATCACTTTTGCCAATGCCTGACGTATGTATAACAGACTGTTATCCACAGGCTGTATGCCGAGCCAGGGGGCCGTGGTGAACGTGGAAACAGCGGTGGCTCGTAACTGGATTGCGGATAGCTCAAGCTGACGCAGGACGTGAGCTTGTTGCCGAGCCCGGTCAGGTGGGAAGTGTCGGTTATCCACAAGCCCGGCGGCAAACAGGGTGATATGGGGTTGGCGAACATAGCCAGGATGGAGAAACGGAGACAGGCGATGCTGAAGGTGGGCGAGTCGCTGTTGCCAGGCCTGATCATCGACTGGCAGTGTCCACACGGCGTAGTGACGGATACCGCGATGCCATTCGGGGAAGTCGCGCAGTTCCGTTGCAAGGGTATGAGTTGGACGCCGGTTCATCCTGCCGATCACCACAGTTCAATGTTATTGAGTGATGATCATACGCTTTTTGTGTGGGCTGTTGCCGGGAGCGTCGACACCGGGGTGCCGATCGCTCCACTCATCTGTTCTTATGACTCGGCGCTCAGTGGGCCTTGCGGGTGAATGAAGGGCCAGGGCGAGCTTTCCAGGCCACGCTCGGACTGGATCTCGATCAGGCAGGGCTGGTCGAGCGCGATACATTTTTCCAGCAATGGTTTGAGTGCCTGGGGACTGTCGACCCGGTAGCCACGTATGCCAAAACTTTCGGCGAGTTTGACGAAGTCCGGGGTTTTCAGTTCCGAGCCACTGAAGCGGCCGCCGAAGCCCATTTCCTGATCACGGCGAACATTGCCATAGCAATGGTTGTTGACGACGATACTGATCAGGCCGATGTTGAACTCGGCGGCCGTCATCAGCTCCTGCACACCGAACATGAAGCCGCCATCGCCACTGACAGAAACCACGGTCTTGTCCGGGTTGGCCACTTTGACACCCAGAGCCGTGGGGAAGCCGAATCCAAGAGTCCCCTGATAGCCGCCCTCCACATAGGTGCGCGGCTGATACACCGGCAGGCCGCCCACCCAGGTGGTGAAGCCCATCTGTGACAGCTCCGGCACGTAGAAGCCGTTGCGTGGCAGGACCTGGCGGATCACATCCAGATAGGCCATCTGCGGCTGGACGCTTTGCAATGCATTCCAGGCAAGGGTCTTGGCGCGGGCAATCTCGTCCAGACGGTCCGGATTCGGGGTGGCCTTGTCCAGCAGCAGATCATGCAATGCATGGCAGACCTGTGCCGAGTCTCCGATAATACCCAGATCCGGTGCGAAAATTTCCATCTGTGCCGGGTCGATATCAATGCGGATCAGCTGAGGACCACGGCCTGGTTTGCGTTCGTACTGCATGTAGTTACCCCAGCGCAGATAGGGCATCTCCAATCGTGATCCCACGCCAATCAGCAGGTCACAGTCGTCCCAGAGCTGGCGGGCGGCTACGGCAGACAATCCCAGGGGATGATCTTCGGCGACCACGCCGCGCCCGCTGCGGAAGGCCGTGACCGGAGCGTTCAGCAGTTCGGCCAGTGCCGTGACCGCTTCAGAGGCGTGCAGGGCACCGGCACCGCACATGATCATCGGCTTGCGCGCCTTGGCGATCATGTCGACTGCAGAAGCGAGCGAGTCCGGGTTGATGGCAGGGAGTGCTTCGAGAGCCGGTGCCGACAGGGGCGATACGAAGTCGCTCTCGGTGGCCATGATATCCCAGCACATTTCAACCGTCACCGGCCCCGGCCGACCGCTGCGCACGCTTGCATAGGCCTGGTTCATGACTGTGGCGGTATCTTCAGCCTTGTCGATATGGAAGGCTTCCTTGACGATCGACCCGAGTGTGCCGGCCTGGTCCTTGAGCTCGTGCAGATGACCGCGTCCCTGGCCAAGGAAGGGGCTGGGTACCTGTCCGGTCAGGCCCACAACCGGGCTGCAGTTGCCCATGGCGGTACACAGGGCGGCGGTGGTGTTGAGAATGCCGGGACCGGGGACCACGGCGAAGGTGCCGGTCTTGCCGGTGGACTTGGCATAGCCCATGGCCATGTAGGCCGCGCTCTGTTCATGGCGCGGTACGATCAGGTTGAGGTTGTGCTTGTAGATGCCGTCGAACAGGGGATAGATCTGTGCTCCCGGAATGCCGAAAACCGTATCCACGCCGTTGGCGACAGCGGATTCGATCATGGCTTCGCCAGCGGTCATTTTTTTCATGGTTGCTTTATTCATGACGCAGAAAACTCTTCTTGGATAACTAAACAAAAATCCGTTATGAGTTGTCTGGCCGCCCGTATCCACGGCTGCAGACGGCCGGGGAGCGGGTGCCGAGCCTTCGCTCGGACACGACTTTGCCGGGTTATCCATTTCGGTGCGGCTGCTTCAGGCGCACGTACAACATATAGGCAGGTGCGAACAGCGCATGGGTCTGAATATGGGCATTCAGCTCAGGCATTCGTGTGCACAGGCGCACGCATCAGCCGACAGGACAGCCGCAATCGAAAATGGAAGCATGGAAAAGCTCGGCCAGATCAGATCTGTCCGATGAAGCGGGGTGGGGGAATGGAAATGCCACGCACACTGCGTGACCAGTGTTGGCCGATTGAGAGACGCCAGTGTGTTTTGTGCATGGAACGATTGATCATGTCCTGCAACCATCATTATTTTTTCCTCACCTTAGCCGGTTCGGGATGATTAATCCAGAGACAAGAGCCCAGGGTGATCGGTCGATGGAGCGTCGGACATATGAGCTGCAGGGCGGGGACACCCTGCAGCGCTGGCGGGGTTGTCGCCTCCCAATGTGTTTATCCACGGGCGGATAACCGCCTGTTTTGATAGCCGGGGTCAGGGCTTGATGCGATACCCGGTGCGGAAAATCCACCAGACCGCCGTCAGGCAGATCAGCAGAAACAACAGCGTCATGCCCAGACTTAGTCCCATGTGCACATCAGCGACGCCGTAGAAGGCCCAGCGGAAGCCGTTGATCAGATACACCACCGGGTTGAACAATGTCAGTGTATGCCAGGGCTCCGGTAGCATGTTGATGGAATAGAACGCGCCGCCAAGGAAGGTCAGTGGCGTGATCACCATTAATGGAATCACCTGCAGCTGCTGGAAGTCATTGGCCCAGACGCCGATGATGAAGCCGAACAGGCTGAAAGTCAGTGCGGTGAGCAGCAGGAAGGCCAGCATCCAGACCGGGTGTGCAATGCTGTAATCGACGAATACCCGTGCGGTCAGCAGGATCAGCGCACCGATGATCAACGACTTGGTGGCGGCAGCGCCGACATACCCGGCCACGATCTCGAACGGCGACACAGGTGCGGACAGAACCTCGTAGATGGTGCCGGAAAACTTCGGGAAGAAAATGCCGAACGATGCATTGGAAATACTCTCGCTCAGCAGTGACAGCATCAGCAGGCCGGGAATAATGAACGCGCCGTAGCTGATCCCGTCGATCTCGCCCATACGTGATCCGATGGCGGTGCCGAAGACAATAAAATAGAGCGAGGTGGATAATACCGGTGAAATCACGCTCTGCATCAGGGTGCGACGGGTGCGGTTCATCTCGAACAGGTAGATGGCGCGAATGCCGTTGAGGTTCATTGATTCTGCTCCGGTTGATGAACGAGGCTGACGAAGATCTCTTCCAGAGAACTCTGTTGTGACTGCAGATCCTTGAGGTCGATACCTTCTGTACTCAGGACGCGCAGCAGTTCGGCAATACCACTGGTTTCCTGGTGGGCATCAAAGGTGTAGGTGAGCCGACCGCCATCCTCGCTCAGACTCAGGTTGTACTGGCCGAGAGCTTCCGGCAGTGTTGCCAGCGGAGTTTGCAGGATCAGGTGCAGCTGTTTCTGCCCCAGCTGCTGCATCAGGGTGTCCTTCTCTTCCACCAGGATCAACTCGCCACGACTGATGACACCGATGCGGTCGGCCATTTCCTCCGCTTCCTCGATGTAGTGGGTGGTGAGAATGACGGTGACGCCGTTGTCGCGCAAGCCGCGCACCATCTCCCACATGTCGCGGCGCAATTCTACATCGACACCGGCGGTGGGCTCATCCAGGAACAGGATGCGCGGCTCATGCGACAGCGCCTTGGCGATCATCACCCGGCGCTTCATGCCACCGGACAGTGCCAGCATCTTTGAATGTCGCTTATCCCACAGCGACAGCTGACGCAGAATCTTTTCGATATAGGCGGGGTCGGCCGGCTTGCCGAACAGGCCCCGGCTGAACGACACCGTATCCCAAACGCTCTCAAAAGCATCGGTGGTCAGCTCCTGAGGCACCAGTCCTATCAGACGGCGCGCCTGGCGATAGTCGTCGACGATATCGACACCATCGGCCAGCACCCGGCCCGAGCTGGCGTTGACCAGGCCGCAAATGATGCTGATCAGTGTCGTCTTGCCTGCGCCGTTGGGGCCGAGCAGGGCAAAAATTTCACCGCGCTGAATATCCAGATGTACGGATTTCAGGGCGGTGAAGCCGGAGGCATAGGTCTTGCCGACACCCTGAATTTGGATGATGGGTTGCACGGAGGCTCCTTGTCATTTTGTGGGTATAACACTGAATGAGTGTAGCCTGATCGGGTAGGGCGGGGCGATGCCGATGCACGCTTTCTATCGGAGGTAGAGGGACAGTGATGACCGTCGTTCGGAATTACGTGGCTGACGGTATCAGGCCTGCCAGGACTGGGGAGGTGCAAGGCAGGCTTTGATCACGACCGGCGGCGCCCAAGCAGCGCCAGGTATGACGATAGGTGACTCGATTCAGGCCTGAAACAGGAAGTTGGCGATCAGCTCCTTGCCGCCTTCGGTAGCGAAGGATTCCGGGTGGAACTGAATGCCGTGGATGGGATGCTGGCGATGCTTCACCCCCATGATCTCGAAATCACCGCCCCGATGGATGCGGGCATGGTCGGTAAAACTGTCCACAGGCAGATCGCCGACCACGGCGGTCACGTCCAAACACTCAGGCAGGCTTTCGGCCTCGGCCATCAGCGAGTGGTAACGCATGATCTCCAGCTGGTCCGGTGTATTGGCGAATACGCCCTCGGCGGTGTGGCTGATCGGGCTAATCTTGCCGTGCATCGGCAAAGGCGCTTTCACCACCTTGCCACCGAATACATGCACGATCCCCTGCATGCCCAGGCACACGCCCAGCAGCGGGATCTGCGGCCCCAGCTCGCGGATCACCTCGGCGCAGACGCCGAAGTAGGCCGGGTCTTCGGGAGAGCCCGGCCCCGGCGAGATGATGATCCGGTCCGGCGCGGCGGCGCGAACATCATCCAGAGTAACCTCGTTGTTGCGCTTGACCACAATATCAAAACTGTCCAGGCGGCCCTGATGCTGTTCCGTGTGCAGGATCTCGCCAATGTACTGGTAGAGGTTGTAGGTGAAGGAGTCATAGTTGTCGATGATATAGACCTTCATGCCTGTTCCTCCGATGTGAACTGATCCAGAACCTTCTTGGTACCGGCAAATTTACGCCGGATTTCTTCGTATTCGTCCTCCGGGTTGGAGTCATAGACATTACCGCCGCAGGTCTGCACATAAGCATTTTCGCCATTGGCAAAGACCGTGCGGATCGGAATGGCGAAGGCGCAGTCACCATTGAACGAGAAGTGGCCAACAGCGCCGCCGTAAGGACCACGTCCATCCGATTCCAGGTCGTCGATGATTTTCATCGCCTCAATCTTGGGCGCGCCGGTCAGTGTGCCGGCCGGGAAATTGCTGGCCAACGCCGAGAACATGTCGTGATCTTCAGAAATAATGCCGACAATCTCGCTGGAAATATGCTGTACGTGGCTGAACCGCTTAATATCCATCAGGCTGCGCACCTTCACGGTGCCAAAGCGCGCTACCCTGCCAATATCGTTGCGGTGCAGATCGACGATCATGTTGTGCTCGGCAATTTCCTTGGGGTCGTTGAGCAGCGTACGTGCAAACTGAGTATCTTCCACCTCGTTGGCGCCACGTTTGGTGGTGCCGGCCAGCGGGAAGGTTTCCATTTCGCCCTGGCGCAGACGGAACAGCAGCTCGGGGCTGGCACCGATCAGCTTTTGTTCGCCGAACTTGACGTAGTACATCTGCGGCGAGGGATTCACTTCGCGCAGCTGTTCATACAGGTTGATGCTGTCGCCCTCCAGACGGAAGCGCTTCTTGAAGCCCACTTCACACTGGAAAATCTTGCCGTCGATGATGTCCTGCTTCACCTTCATCACCGCCGCCGCGTGCTCGTCCTGGGTCATGGTTTCGCCCATAGGCGTCACGGTCAGCGGGCCGTTCACCACGGCCGGTTCGGCCAGAATCTGCTCGATCATCGCCATGCGGCTGTCATCATAATGGAAGTAGATCACTTCGCCGGTCATCTTGTCGAGGATCAGACCATCCTTGAACACGCCGAAACGGAACACATCGAACATTTCGCTGTGCTGCAGCTGCAGGCTCGGCTCGAAGTAGTTCATGCAGTCGTAGCCGATATAGCCGGTCAGGCCACCGGCGTACTTCCGCGAGATGATGTCCTGAGGCACGATTTCGCGCAGCAGGTAGTAGGGGTTATCGCTTGCGTAGCGTTGTACCTCGCCGTCACGGCCCTGCACATGTAATGCCCCTTCTGCCGCCCAGAGGATCTGCTCCGGGTCGAAGCCGATAATGGAGTGGCGAGAGAGGTGGCTTTCCTCGCCCAATGACTCCAGCATGAAGCAGTTGTCGAAGCGTTGCTCGATCTTCTTGAACAGGCCGAAGAAGTCGATATCCGCTGCCAGCGTCACGTAATGTGGTTTGCGAGGCAGCTCGATGCGGGCCGGTGTGTGGCTCATGATAATCCCTGTTGTTGTTTGATCTTCAGGGCGCGAGCGCCCCGAGTGACGGTCGCAATACCGACACCAAGCTGCTTGGCGATCTCCCGCTGGGGTATACCCGCTTCCAGCATGCGCAGAATTTGCAAACGGTTGCTGACCTCGGTCAGTTCAGCCGGGGTCAGCAAATCGCGCAGGGCCGTTTCAAGGGCATCGCGCTCCTGCATGCCGAGCAGGTGATCGAGTAGCTCATTCAAATAGGTTGTATTCATGCACTAGTACGTTATCAGAACGAAGGGTGGGGTCAACTGGTATTTTTGTGATTGAGGGTTCCGAGTGACATGTTCCGTTTCAGGGTAGTGTTCAGAATTCTGCACACTACCGCGGGGTGAGCCTAAAGCCTAACTGGATCTTTCCAGAGCGTATCCAAAGCCGGTGTCTGCTGACTGATCCTTGAGATCCAAACCGGTTTTGTACGCCGCTTTGAAGCGCGTTCACTTGATTAGCCGCTCCGCTGGCGTGCATCAATGCCCTGAGCCAGTGCGCTTACACCGGTCCTGAGCCTGAATCTAACTGGAGCCTGTGCAACCTGTCATTTGAATAGTGCCGGAGGCCGGTTAACCGATGAATGTCTAGCGCCCCTGACCACCCCAAGGAGCCGAACCGGTCAGGCCACGGTGTTCAACCGTGATAAGAGAGCCTCTATATGTGTTTGCTGTAAGTGCATGAACAGCCGACTCAGACAGACGAAGTAGTCGCCCTCGTTCAGGGTTTTGTATTGGCTGCTCATGCAGCCAATGAAAATACTATTGCCTATTGACACCGAGAAGGCTCATATGTGTTA
>NZ_JACEMT010000006.1 GCF_013868415.1 Marinobacterium marinum
ATAGTGCTGATATTTTTTCCTGGCCATCTTGCACCTCCTCGTCAGGGGTAAACCTAACTATAGAAGGTGTCTACTGTTCGTGGGTAACTCGGAAATATAACGCCGTGCTAAGGGGCCGTAGCAGCGTAGCTGCGAAGGTCCCAGTGAGCGCAGCGAACGAGCTTGAGCACCTTGTTAGTTTTTAGTGGCTCAGAACTAAATCAGGGTGAACAATATTGCTATTCAATAGAATGGAGTGCGCTGATTTAATGGCTTGGTTGAAATGGTCGATGCTGTGACGTCGCAATCTTTCAAGAATGTTCGCTGACTGCCTAGCCTGCTGATAATGAACTAGAACACTATATTTATTACTTGCAAATCTTTGCGTGTCATAACACCCGTTAATAAATATCACTAGTGCAAATGCGTCTTTTGAATCCCTTTCAAAAGATTTTAAAGACTTTTCGAATTCACTTAGCGCCTTGTTTATAACTTGAATATCTTCTTTCTGAAAATCATTCATTTAGGGAATCCTAGATAATTAAATAAAAACTAACGCTTCAATCAGCCGACGCGTTAGCGGTCGGCTGCATTGACTTGTATGGATAATTCTCTGCGTTTTCCGGGTAAATTGGGACCCACCCTCAACGGCCATTGAGGGCCTTCATGCAGCAGCTCGATGATTGG
>NZ_JACEMT010000007.1 GCF_013868415.1 Marinobacterium marinum
ACCAAGAACAAAACAGGTGAACGTGATCCGGAGATGCACCAAACCAAAAAAGGGAATCAATGGCACTTCGGCATGAAGGCCCACATCGGGGTTGAGGCCCGCACTGGCCTCACGCACAGCTTCACGACAACTGCCGCAAACGAGCACGATCTCAATCAGGCTGACCAGCTACTGCACGGTGAAGAGGCATTCATCTTGGCTGATGCGGGTTACCGTGGTGCCGAAAAGCGAGACGAGCTGAAAGATGTCAGTGCGGACTGGTACATCGCCGAACAGCCAGG
>NZ_JACEMT010000008.1 GCF_013868415.1 Marinobacterium marinum
ACCAAGAACAAAACAGGTGAACGTGATCCGGAGATGCACCAAACCAAAAAAGGGAATCAATGGCACTTCGGCATGAAGGCCCACATCGGGGTTGATGCCCGCACTGGCCTCACGCACAGCTTCACGACAACTGCCGCAAACGAGCATGATCTCAATCAGGCTGACCAGCTACTGCACGGTGAAGAAGCATTCATCTTGGCTGATGCGGGTTACCGTGGTGCCGAAAAGCGAGACGAGCTGAA
>NZ_JACEMT010000009.1 GCF_013868415.1 Marinobacterium marinum
AAGTGCTTCGGCACTGAAACAAAAAAACGAAAATAAAGGTTGACATCGAAATCAGGCGTAGTAAGATATGCGCCTCGCTTGAGACAACAGGTTGCGCCGAACGGTGCGGTTGCCAAGCCCGCTCTTTAACAAATTGATCAGGTAATATGTGTGGGCGCTTGTCAGGATTGAGCGCACAAAGCTTAATCAAGGCAAGCAACCTAACTGAATATTCATTTAGCGTTGTGTAATACCTTGAGCCGAGTCCGAGGGATCATTCCTCCCTCTTA
>NZ_JACEMT010000010.1 GCF_013868415.1 Marinobacterium marinum
TGCGCTCGTACTCTGCCGGGCTGACATACCCCAAAGCCGAGTGCCTACGTATGCGGTTATAAAATACTTCGATGTATTCGAAAATCCCGGACTTTGCCTCTTCTATCGTCCGATACTGTTCAGCATAGATCAGCTCAACCTTAAGTCGACTGAAAAATGATTCCATCGCCGCATTATCCCAACAATTCCCTTTCCGGCTCATGCTGGGCCGGCAGCCATGTCGTTCCATCAAGGCCTGAT
>NZ_JACEMT010000011.1 GCF_013868415.1 Marinobacterium marinum
CTGGTCAGCCTGATTGAGATCGTGCTCGTTTGCGGCAGTTGTCGTGAAGCTGTGCGTGAGGCCAGTGCGGGCATCAACCCCGATGTGGGCCTTCATGCCGAAGTGCCATTGATTCACTTTTTTGGTTTGGTGCATCTCCGGATCACGTTCACCTGTTTTGTTCTTGGTAGAGCTGGGAGCTTCGATGATGGTGGCATCGACCAGTGAGCCC
>NZ_JACEMT010000012.1 GCF_013868415.1 Marinobacterium marinum
CGCTGTCCGCGAATGTAAGTTGCTGATCCATCTTATGCGTCCTCGATCATGTGCAGTCAGCATTATCCCATGAGGCGGACTTGATCACACCTTCCTTAACTGGTGAAGTTGTGCTTTCAGATGGTGGGTTAAATTTAACGTGACAGAAAGCATCTAACACATATGAGCCTTCTCGGTGTCAATAGGCAATAGTATTTTCATTGGCTGCATGAGCAGCCAATACAAAACCCTGAACGAGGGCGACTACTT
>NZ_JACEMT010000002.1 GCF_013868415.1 Marinobacterium marinum
CGTAACAAGGTAGCCCTAGGGGAACCTGGGGCTGGATCACCTCCTTAAACGATTGCGAAGTTCTGGCAAGCGTTCACACATATTACCTGATCGAATGTTGAAGCAGACGGAGCTTTAAAACGTGTACTTCTGAATGAAGTCCATCTTTTAAAGCTTCTTAGCTTTAAACGCTCTTTAACAAATTGGATCTGAAAGATTGTCTTGTATTGTTTGATACAAGCGCCAACCGGCGATAAT
>NZ_JACEMT010000013.1 GCF_013868415.1 Marinobacterium marinum
TGCTGCATGCAGTGAATGCGCAACATGGTGGACAAGGGGTACGGCCGACGGCCGTTTCCAGCCTTGGGATAGTGAGGCTCGATAACGGCTTCGAGACGCGCCCATGGAATCAGCTTGTCCATTCGGCCCAGGAACTTCTCCTTGCGGGTCTGACGGCGCTTGTTGCTGAACTCGCTGTCGGCAAATGTAAGTTGCTGATCCATCGGTGCGTCCTCAATCGTGTGCAGCAGGCATTATCCCATGCGGCGGACTTATTCGCAGCTTCCCTAGGCTCCAGACTTTATTGTGGAAAATCGAAAAAAGGAAATACTATCGATCTTATACCATATGGGGCATACCGGCATTGCCGCCATGAGGGGAGAAACAAGGCTCAGTCATCAGGTGCATGACATCATCTGCAACAACCTTTCCACTATTGCAGTCGATACCCTGTGTGCACAGCTTGCCATGAGCGAATCAACGCTACGCCGGAAACTGAAAGAGGAAGGCAGCAGTGTCAGGGAAATAAAAAACCGGGCCCGGCTCGGCATGGGACTGCATCTTTTACAAACGACGAGAGATTCGATCAGTGCCATTTCGGATCGCTGCGGTTACCAGTCGCAATCCCGTTTTACTCAACGCTTCAAGGACCATTTTGGCCTGACGCCAACCGAACTCCGAAAGACCATCGGAGACTAGCGTCAAAAACCGCCACCCCCCGATGGACAAACGATCAATCGCGCCGGTACAGCGCTTCAACCGTGCTTGATGCAATGGAATGAGCATTGACCATATAGCCGGTAAGGGCCGCCGAAGCGTTTTCCGGCAGTTCAAGGGTTTGAGAAAGCGCATGCACCGTGAACTGGTATCGATGCACACGGCCGGCAGGAGGACAGGCACCGCCGAAACCCTTTACCCCGTAATCATTGTTGAGCTGGACGCTGCCTTTGGGCATCAGGTTCTGGCTCGGATCTCCTGCACCTGCCGGAAGACCGGTCACATTCGTCGGGATATTGACGGCCTGCCAGTGCCACCAGCCACTGCCTGTCGGGGCATCCGGATCATAGGCGAAGATCGCAAACGCCCGGGTTCCTTCCGGTGCGCCCGTCCATGACAACTGGGGCGAAAGGTTATCGCCGGAGCAGCCGAAGCCCTGGAACTCCTGACGCTTGTCCATTACCTGGCCCTGCGTAATGTCAGTGCTCGATAGTTCCAAGGCCCCCGCCATGCTGGATGCAGAAGCAAGCAGTAACAGCGGCAAGGTGCGTTTAATCAGTGCAGTGCGCATGAGTCCCTCCAAATGCGTTAAATGGAAAACACAGCTATCGTATAGATTTCGGACGCTTTGGTTTACGCGCAAAACGGCCAGATTTTCGCCCGTTTCGTTCAGCCTTCCGGGGCCCACTCCAGTTCACGAGGGCGTCCTTCCTGCGAACCCCGTTTCCCTCAGCGCCGAATATACTGCTCTTCCCGCTCCAACGTAGTCTGCAGCCAATCGCGGAAGGCGATCACCTTGGGCGATGGCGGCTTGTTGGGCAGCACCAGGTAATGCGCGCCCGACGCCTTGAGGGTGAAGGGATGCGCCTGCAGCAGCTTGCCCTCATCCATCAGCGGTTTGAGATTGAAGCTGCGCGCCAGCAGCAGGCCTATGCCGTTGCAGGCGGCATCGAAGGCGGCGGTGCTGGTATCGCACTCCAGTACCGGCATCGGCATCAGGTTGGCCAGCCCCTGCTGGCGAAACCACTGCTGCCAGCTCTCCTTCTCGCCGATGATGGTGATCAGCGGCACTTGCAGAATCTTCATCGCATCCTCATCCACCGGGTAGCGTTCCAGAAAGCCGGGGCTGCCGACCACCACCAGATGCTCCCGCGTCATCCGCTCCACCTGCATCCCGCTCCAGTTACCGTAGCCGTTGGAGATCTCGATATCGGCTTCCTCGACTTCGTCCTGTGACGGCCAGACCGCCGACATCAGGCGCAGACGGATGCCCGGATGCTGCGCATAGAAACTGGTCAGGCGGGGCATCAGCCAGCGCTGCAGAAAGCTGCTGCCGCACTTCACCGTCAGCAGCGCCCGGTGGTCGGAACCGAACAGCTCGTTGGTGCCGGACTGAAGGATATTGAACGCTTCGGTCAATACCGGCAGATAGGCGCGGGCGGCATCGGTCAACTCCAGCTTGCGCGGCTTGCGAATAAACAGCTGGGTATCCAGGTATTCCTCCAGCAGCTTGACCTGCTGGCTGATGGCCCCCTGGGTGACATAGAGTTCTTCGGCGGCGCGGGTCAGGCTGCGCAGGCGGGCAGCAGCCTCAAAGCTTTTCAGGGCTTTCAATGGGGGCAGGGGTTTGTGGTTGTGCTTCATTAATCAACTCACGGCAGGGATGGGCGACAACGCTTCGAAACAACGCCCCAGAAAAACTGGGGATACTCGCATGACCGCAGGGACAAATAGCAGAGAGTTATGGCAGTAATATTTCAGCGCCCCGGCAATAAAAATCTTTCCAGCCCCTGTCAGTCCTGAGCCTCACCGCAAAGCCACGACCAATCAGGGCCTTGCACCCGGCATTAGAATTTCTCGGTCATCCACACAGAAACCCTCCATTTTTATCCATCTTTCCTCTCCGCAGAATAGCGCCATCCAAGTCATCCAAACCTACTTGAATGGATCGCCATTATGTCTGTTGAACCACAACAGGAAACCTCGGGAACCCGCTCCCGCCAGCGCTGGATGGGTGTACTGGCCAAATCCAGTGTCGCGGCGCTGCAGGAGCGCTGGCAGGCACTGTCGCTGGAGCCTGAATACCAATTTATCCGCAAGCCGGAAACCGGCCTGACCATGCTGCGCGGCCGTGTCGGCGGCAGCGGGCAGCCGTTCAATATGGGCGAAATGACCCTGACCCGCTGCGCCGTGCGCCTGGCCAGCGGCACCCTCGGTGTCAGCTATGTCGCTGGCCGCAACAGCCAGCACGCCATTACCGCCGCCCTGGCCGATGCCTTGCTACAGGAGGACAACACTCAAACCCTGCTGCAGCGTGAGCTGATTGCGCCCCTGCAGGCCGAGCTGGACGCCGAACGCCAGCAACGTGCAGCCCAAGCCAACAGCACCCGCGTTGATTTCTTCACTCTGGTACGAGGAGAGGACTGATGGCCGTTTCCAGTCATGAACTGATCGCCGGGTTTGCCGATCCGGTACAGGCATCCCAGCAGGTGTTCCGTGCCGCGCTCAAGGTAATGAGCGAGCCGGGCACACTGGTTGAAATCGATTACGCAGAAACGGCCCCCAAGGGGCTGGACCTGTCCACCTGGCAGTTGGCATTGAGCCTGCTGGATCCCAATACCCGTGTCTGGCTTAGCCCGACGCTGGCGGCCAATGACGCCGTGATCAGCAACCTGCGTTTCCACTGTCAGTGTCCGTTAGTGGATAACCCCTTTGATGCTGACTTTGTTATCGCTTGGCACAGCGAACTGCCGCTGCTGGCCGAGCTGAACTGGGGCACGGCGGAATACCCGGATCGCTCCACCACCCTGATTGTACAGGTACCGGCATTGAGTGATGAACCGGACTGGACCCTGAGCGGCCCCGGTATAGAACACACCCGCTCACTGTACGTCGCCGGTCTGAGCGAGCCCTTCCGCAGCGACCTGACCCGCAGTCGCCAGCGTTTCCCGCTGGGCATCGACACTTTCTGGTGCTGTGACAACCGGATGGCCGCGCTGCCGCGCACCACCCAGATCGAGCCGTTCAAAAAAGCTGAGGAGGCCTGCTGATGTATGTAGCCGTAAAGGGCGGTGAGAAGGCGATCGACAACGCCCATGCCCTGATGCGCACCCAGCGTCGTGGCGACAGCGCCATTGCCGAACTGAGTGTTGACCAGATCCGCCAGCAGCTGCCGCTGGCGGTGGACCGGGTAATGAATGAAGGCTCGGTCTACGACCCGGAACTGGCGGCGCTGGCGCTGAAACAGGCCAGTGGTGATGCGGTAGAAGCGATCTTCCTGCTGCGCGCCTACCGCACCACCCTGCCCCGCTTCGGTTACAGCGAGCCGCTGGATACCGAGCAGATGCAGATCGAGCGCCGCATCTCCGGCACCTTCAAGGACCTGCCGGGCGGCCAGATTCTGGGCTCCACCTATGACTACACCCATCGCCTGCTGGATTTCAGTCTGCTGGCGGCAGGCGAAGCGGAAATGGCACCGGAAGAAGCCAATGCCCTGTCTGAAGCGCTGGCTGCTGGCAACAGCTGCCCACGGGTACTGGAGCTGCTCAACAAGGAAGGCCTGATCGAACAGAGCCGTGAATCAGGCCTGGACGATCAGGTTCCTCGTGATTTGACCCGCGAACCGGTCAACTACCCGGCCGAGCGCGCCGTGCGCCTGCAAAACCTGATCCGCGGTGACGAGGGCTTCCTGCTGTCACTGAGTTACGCCTCCATGCGCGGCTACGGCGACAGCCACCCCTTCTCCGGCGAGATGCGCACCGGCCGCGTCAGTGTCGAGTTGGTACCAGAAGAGCTGGGCTTCCCGATCGAAGTGGGTGAAGTACTGCTGACCGAGAGCGAGATGGTCAACCAGTTCCACGGCTCCAAGGATCTGCCGCCGCAGTTCACTCGCGGCTACGGCATCGCCTTTGGCCGTGCCGAACGCAAGGCGATGTCGGTGGCGCTGGTGGAACGCGCCCTGCGTGCCGAAGAGCTGGGTGAAGAGGTGCTTTATCCGACTCAGGACCAGGAATTCGTGCTGTCGCACACCGATTGCGTTTCCGCTAACGGCTTCGTGTCGCATCTTAAGCTACCGCACTACGTCGACTTCCAGTCCGAGCTGGAGATGATTCGTCGCCTGCGCAACGAGCAAAGCCAGGCGACTCAGAGCAAGACTACCAATGAGGAGGCCGACGCATGAGCACCGCCACCGGCTACAACTTTGCCTATCTGGACGAACAGTCCAAGCGCATGATCCGGCGCGCCATCCTCAAGGGCGTGGCGATTCCCGGCTATCAGGTGCCCTTCGGTGGCCGCGAGATGCCGCTGCCCCACGGCTGGGGCACAGGCGGCATGCAGGTCACTGCCAGCGTGATCGGCGAGGCCGACAAGCTGAAGGTGATTGATCAGGGCGCCGATGACACCACCAACGCGGTCAGCATCCGCCGTTTCTTCGCCCACACCGCCGGCGTGGAGACCACCGAGCAGACCGCCGAAGCGACCCTGATCCAGACCCGTCACCGCATCCCGGAGCGCCCGCTGCAGGCGGACCAGATCCTCATCTATCAGGTGCCGATCCCCGAGCCGCTGCGCTTTATCGAGCCGCGCGAGAGCGAGACGCGCAAGATGCATGCCCTCAGCGAGTACGGTGCCATGCAGGTGAAACTGTACGAGGACGTGGCACGCTTCGGTCATATCGCCACCAGTTACGACTACCCGGTGATGGTGAACAACCGCTACATGATGGACCCGTCACCGATCCCCAAATTCGACAACCCGAAGATGAGCATGATGCCTGCGCTGCAACTGTTCGGAGCCGGTTTCGAAAAGCGCATCTACGCCGTGCCGCCGTTTACGCAGGTAGAAAGCCTGGACTTCGACGACCATCCGTTCGAGGTGCAGAGCTGGGACGAAGCCTGCGCCATCTGTGGTTCTGATCATAGCTTCCTGGATGAAGTCATTACCGACGACAACGGCAGCAAGATGTTTGTCTGCTCCGATACCGACTACTGCCGTGAACGCGTTGATCAGGGTTTTGTTGGCACTGCAGCTGACCTGTCCACCTCTGAACAGGAGACCGAACAATGAACAAGGTGATCGACGCGGTGCAGTCTGACGCCGGCGTACAGCAGGCGCTGGAAACAGCCCTGCAGCAAGAGTTCAAGGAAGAGTGGAAGGATATCGCGCCGCTGCTGAGCGTACGTGAGCTGAACAAGTTTTACGCCCCGGGCAAGGGCTGTGGTGATATCAACTTCGACCTCTACCCGGGCGAAGTGCTGGGCATCGTCGGCGAGTCCGGCTCCGGCAAATCGACCCTGCTCAGCTGCCTGTCGGCGCGGCTGACACCGGATTCCGGTAACGTTATCTACAACAGCGAACGGTTCGGCGAGATGGACCTGTACGCTTGCGAGGAGTCGATGCGCCGGGTGCTGATGCGTTCCGAGTGGGGCATCGTGCACCAGCACGCCCGTGACGGCTTGCGCATGAACGTCAGCGCCGGTGCCAATATCGGCGAGCGGCTGATGGCGGTGGGCGAGCGTCACTATGGCGACATCCGCGCCAAGGCCGAAGAGTGGCTGACCGCAGTGGAGATCGATACCGGCCGTATCGACGACCGTCCAAGCCAGTTCTCCGGCGGGATGCAGCAGCGCCTGCAGATCGCCCGTAATCTGGTCACCCACCCCAAGCTGATCTTTATGGATGAGCCCACCGGCGGACTGGACGTGTCGGTGCAGGCCAAGCTGCTCGACCTGCTGCGCAACCTGGTGTCCCGCCTCGGGCTGTCGGTGATCATCGTCACCCACGATTTGGCGGTGGCGCGTTTGCTGGCGCACCGACTGATGGTGATGCGCCGGGGCCAGGTGGTCGAAACCGGTCTGACCGATCAGGTTCTGGACGATCCCCAACACCCGTACACCCAGTTGCTGGTGTCATCCATTCTGCAGAACTAGGAGCCTGTCATGACTGCAAACCAACTGATGATCGATGTGTCCGGAGTGGAGAAAGCCTTCACCCTGCACAATCAGGGCGGCGCCAGTTTTGGCGTGCTCGACAACGCCAGTCTGCAGGTGCAGGCCGGTGAGTGCGTGGTGCTGCACGGCCAATCCGGTGCCGGTAAAAGTACCTTTTTGAAAGCGCTGTATGCCAACTACTCCGTGGACGGTGGCGAGATCCGTCTGCGTGATGGCGAGCAGATGGTGGAGATCACTTCGGCACTGCCACGCCGCATCATCGCCCTGCGCCGCCAGACCTTGGGTTATGTATCCCAGTTTCTGCGCGTCATTCCGCGTGTACCCACGCTGGAGGTGGTGATGCAGCCGTTGCTGGACCTGGGCGTAGATGCGGCCATCTGCGAAGCCAAGGCAAAAGACCTGCTACAGCGCCTGAATGTGCCGGAGCGGCTTTGGTCGCTGGCGCCGGGCACCTTCTCTGGCGGAGAGCAACAGCGTGTCAATATCGCCCGCGGCTTTATCGTCGACTACCCGATTCTGCTGCTGGACGAGCCTACCGCCTCGCTGGATGCCACCAACCGCAGGGTGGTGGTGGAGCTGATCAGGGAGGCCAAGGCGCGCGGCGCCGCCGTCGTCGGCATTTTCCATGACGAAGACGTACGTGAAGCGGTCGCCGATCGCCTCGTTGATATCAAAGCGATCTGATTACTAGACTGGATAGACAGAGATGAAAGAACAGATTCTGACCAACGCCCGCCTGATCCTGCGCGACGACGTAGTCACCGGCACCCTGGTCATCCGTGACGGCGAGATTGCTGAAATCAGTCAGGGAATCAGCCAACAGCCCCAGGCCGACAACCTGGATGGTGAATATCTGATGCCCGGCCTGGTGGAGTTGCACACCGACAATCAGGAAAAATACTTCACTCCGCGCCCGAAAGTAGACTGGCCGGCACACATGGCGATGGCGACCCATGATGCCCAGCTGATCACCGCTGGCATCACCACCTCGTTCAACTCGGTGGCACTGGGCGATATTATCGGCGAAAGCACCCGCGTCGAAAAACTGGATGCGATGATCAAGGCGATCATCGAGTCCGAACGCGTTGGCCTCAATCGCGCCAACCACCTGCTGCACCTGCGGTGCGAAGTGAGCTATCCGGGCCTGATGGAGCTGTTCGAGCGTTACATTGGTGAAGATCTGGTCAAGCTGGTGTCGGTGATGGACCATGCGCCCGGTCAGCGCCAGTTCCCGCCGGAGAACATTCCCAAGTACCGCGAGTACTACATGATCAAGTACGGCCTCAGCGATGACCAGATGGATGACTTTATCGCGCTGCAGCAGGCCAACAGTGCGCAGTACGCCGATCCCTTCCGCCGCCGCATCTGCGAGGTATGCCATGATCGCGGCATCGCCATCGCCAGCCACGACGACGCCACCCTGGCACATGCACAGGAATCCGCCGAACTGGGGATGCAGGTGGCGGAGTTCCCGACCACCCTGGAAGCGGCGAAAGCCTCCCATGAGCTGGGCCTGAAGGTACTGATGGGCGCACCCAATATCGTGCGTGGCGGTTCTCATTCCGGCAATATTGCCGCCAAGGATCTGGCCAGGGCCGGTGTGCTGGATATCCTCAGTTCCGACTATTATCCCTCGGCGCTGGTGCAGGCCGCGTTCATGGTCGCTAATATGGAGGATAATGACTACGATCTGGCACGAGCTGTCCGACTGGTCACCGCAAACCCAGCCGAAGCGGCCAACCTGCAGGATCGCGGCGTGCTGGAAGTGGGCCGACGCGCCGACCTGGTACAGGTGAACAGCCACTCGGTGATGCCGCTGGTGGAACGAGTCTGGTGCAAGGGCAAGCGGGTATTCTGATGATCAGAGGTACGCTTTTCTACCTGGTCGGGGCCTCGGGCTCCGGCAAGGATTCACTACTGGAAGGCTGTCGTCGGCAACTGCCGGCACAGCTGCGCTGCTGCATCGCCCACCGTTACATCACCCGCGCCGCGGATGCTGGCGGCGAGAATCATATTCACCTGAGCGAAGCCGAGTTTCATCTGCGCGAGCAGCTGGGGCTGTTCGCCATGAGCTGGTACTCCCACGGTTACCACTACGGCATCGGCAACGAAATCGACGCCTGGCTCGACTCCGGTGCCAACGTGCTGATCAACGGCTCACGCGAATATCTGCCCAAAGCAATGGCGATGTACGACGAGCTGGTGCCGGTGCTGGTCGACGTGGATACCGACAAGCTGCGCCAGCGCCTGGTCAAGCGTGGTCGGGAAACACCGGAGGAGATCGAGTGCCGACTGGCGCGTCATGCCGAGATGGTGGCACTTATGCCAAGCTGCACGTTGCATGTCAGCAATAACGGTCAGCTGCAGGACGGTATCAATGCTCTGCTCGACGTGATTACCGCCAACAGCCTTCAGGCAACGGATATATAAGGTGATGCCCGCCATGCAACTGACTTTCCTTGGCACCGGCGATGTGCGTCAGGTGCCGGTTTATGGCTGCGACTGTCCCGCCTGTTCAACCGCACGTCAGGACAGACGCCTGCGGCGCAAGCCCTGCAGCGCCCTGCTGGAGCTGGGTGAGCTACGCATCCTGCTTGACGGCGGGCTGACCGATCTGGCCGAACGCTTTGCGCCCGGCGATCTGAACGCCATCCTGCTAACGCACTATCACGTCGACCATGTACAGGGGCTGTTTCACCTGCGCTGGGGGCTCAACGATAGCATCCCGGTGTACGGTCCGGATGACCGTAATGGCTGTGCCGATCTGCTCAAACATCCTGGAATTCTGGATTTCCGTCCGCCACTGACGGCCTTTGTGCCTTTTCAGCTGGACGAACTGAAGATCACTCCCCTGCCCTTACAACACTCAAAGCCCACCTTCGGCTATCTGTTCGAACACGACGGTCAACACCTTGCCTACCTGACCGATACCGTAGGCCTGCCGGAAAAGACCGAGTGCTTCCTGCAGAACTTCGACAACCTGGAAGTGGTCATCGATTGCAGCCAGCCTCCCCGCCCCGAGCCGCCCCGCAACCACAACGATTTGAATCTGGTCATTGAGATTCATACTCGCCTGCATTCCAGACGCACCTGGCTAACGCACATTGGCCACGAAATGGATGCCTGGCTGATCGACAATGGCCTCCCGACTGGTCTGTATGTCGCCCAAGACGGACAGACTCTAGTGTGACTCAACGGCTTTCCGACACACCGCCGTTTTTTTCTTCAACCTTGTAAAGGCTTCTGTTATAACGACGGTGATTTTGCTAATCAATTTGGGAAGTACGATGAAAAGGACGCTTATTTCAATGACCGCCGCCATGCTGATCGGCGGCTCTCTGACCTTGACCGGCTGTGTCGAGGGTAACCTGAACAACGCATCATTTGCCGCGCTTCAGGATGCTGCACAGGCCGCCACACTCTCGGACGAAGATGCCCAGGCAATGGCGGCCCAGGCCGCTGTGGAAATGGATAAAAAGAACAAGGTCATGCCCGCTTCCAGCAAGCATGCCAAACGGCTGGATCGCATTGTGGAAAGCTTCCGCAACGAGGACGGCCTGGCGCTGAACTTCAAGGTGTACAACAGCCGCGAAATTAACGCGTTTGCCATGGCTGACGGCACGATTCGTGTTTACCGCGGGCTGCTGGACAACTTTACCGACGATGAAGTGCGCTTCGTTATCGGCCACGAAATCGGCCATGTCAAACTGGGTCACTCGGTCAAAGCCATGCGCACGGCCTACGCAACTTCGGCTGTACGCAAGGGCGTTGCCAGTCAGGGCGGCAAGGCCGCTGAGCTGTCCAACTCCCAGCTGGGTGCCTTGGGTGAAGCCTTTATCAACGCCCAGTTTTCCCAGTCTCAGGAGCAGGATTCAGACACCTACGCTGTTGCTTTCATGAAGAAGCACGGTTTTGATCCCCGTGCCGGTCTGAGCGTCATGAAAAAATTCCAGCAGATGGATGGCGGCAAGGGCAGCATGCTGTCCAGCCACCCGGCCTCCAGCGATCGCGAAGACCATATCGCCAGCCTGCTGTAATTTCAAAGCGCTGAACGATACGGCAGGCCTTGAGGCATCGATACCGCCTCAAGGCCTGTCTGGCCTGCTCAGACTGAAGTTCTGACCAGTGCCGCCAGCGCCCGCATATCGCTACTGTCTCGCATACCAGCGGCAATCTCGCGCTGCTCTTCTATCACTTCCCGCAATACCTTGTCCGTTGTCAGCGGATTCGCCAGTACCACCCTGAAAACCGTGATCGCCTGCTGGTCATAACACTCGGGCTTCAGCCGGGTTCGTGACACGAAGGCCTTGCCCCGTTCACGCTGCTCTTTCTGAATAACCTGGGTAATACGACTTAGAATCTCGTTGATCTCCCGACGCGTATCCTCATCCGCCTCCAGAAGACGTGCTTGCACATCGGCAGGCGCCCAACGGTACGTAAAAATGTTGAGTTCCGGGTCCGATACCAGCTCAAAATCTTCCAGGGTGACAATATGGTCTGCGAAACGTCGCGCCAGTTCGATGCCGTTTTCAATCAGCATGGCATAGCCACCCCGGCTGATTATTTTCAGACCGGCATGAACCAGCATGGCCATACCCGGCCTGGAGCCTTCCAGTGTTGTACTGCCCAGATCCTTGGAACCCTGGCGAATAATGTATTGGGCGTGATGTTCGATACTTTCCAGCACGGACGGGTCGCGGAAAAGCACCAGCCCGACCCCCATGGGAACATACAACTGCTTATGCGCATCGATTGTCACCGAGTCGGCACGTTCAATCCCTTTGAGCAGGGTTCGATAACGCTTTGAAAACAGTGTAGGTCCACCCCAGGCTGCATCCACATGGAAATGCAGGCCATATGCTTCGGCAATATCGGCCATCTTGTCCAGAGGATCAATATTGCCCGTTTCCGTCGTACCGGCAATGCCGACCAGTGCAAAAGGACGAATCCGCTGCTGTTTCAGCTCCTGCAGTTTTCGCTCCAGCGCGGTCAGACAAATACGGTTATAACTGTCTGTTTCAATGGAAATAAGGTTGTCACGTCCGATGCCCAAGACGTCCGCAGCCTTGGAAAGGGAATAATGACCACGCTCTGAAACCAGTATCGCCGCCCCTTCATAACCGTAGTGACGCATGGCGCCAAACATCCCGCTGTGATGGATGCCCGGAAAATCCCGATCCGGTCCGAATGCCCGATTTCTCGCCGTCCATAACGCCGTTATATTGGCGATCGTCCCACCTGAACAGATAGCCCCCAAACGCTTGCGACCGTGATGCAGCCAGGTGTCGTAAAATTCATCGGATTGCTCATAGGTCAACCGATGCAGCATGCCCAGCACTTGTCGCTCGAGTGGCGTAAATGCTTTTGAGGTTTCGGTTTTCACCAGGTTCTGATTCAACGCGATCATGATCTTGGACAGCGGAATCATGAAATACGGCAAGGCCGATGTCATATGACCCACAAAGCTCGGTGATGAGGTATGCACCGACTGTGCGACGACCTTATCAAGCAAGAACTGAGTATGTTCCGATACAAATACTGGGACTTCGGGTATTCGGGTGTCGTTGAAGTCCTGCTCAATTTTGACCAGGTCGGCCTCTTCCGCAACGATATGCTCTTGCAGAAAGCCCGCCAGGTTTTCCGAGATGTCATTATCCAGACGGTTGAGCGTAGACCCCGGGGCTTCCGGTACAGTGAAGATCCGCAATAGGTTTTCCATGCTGATTTCAGCACCGCCGGTTTTCTTTAGCACTTCTACCATGAACCTGTAGTCAGCCTGCAGAGCCGGAATAACACCACGCCCGCCAGGCTCAACATCCTCTTTCATTACTTCACAAAGCGGCTATTGTTATACATGAACCCGCTGCCAATCCCACCATTCTACGTTATGCAACCCGCCCCTCGCATCATGATTTATCATTCCACTGCTGGAGTCAGGCTGAAATACACCGTGTCATTGGCATCTGAAAGAGTGTTCTCAGGGGCCCAGCTGCCGGCTGCCCCCTGATACGACAGGCCCCTCCCTGCGGGTCAGCTGACCCGGTTACGACAACAGAGATTCCAACCAGCGCGCCATGCACAACAGGCGATCATCGTCACGTGCCTGCCCCACCAACTGAATCCCCAACGGCAAGCCATCGGTATCAACCAGCCCCGGCAGAGTCACCACCGGCAGCCCCATAACCTGCCAGGGACGGCTCATATGCGGTGCCCCCGTATTGTCACGCCCTTCCGGCGCCACCCCTGGCGCGGCAGGTGCCAGGATCGCATCCACATCCGGGTACTCGGCCAACAGCTTCTGGCGGATGGCTTCCGCCGCTTGCAAAGCATTCAAGTAGTCCGTCCTCGGCATGGCCAGCCCTGTCTCGATCAGGGTTTGCAACGGTTCGCTGAGTTGCTCGCAGCGGCCGGATTCATAAACCAGATTGCGGCTCACTTCATAGGCCATGACGACGCTATGATGCGTGACCAGATCAGCCAGCCCGATCTCCGACCCTGGTTCAACAACAGTCACGCCCTGCCCTGTCAGCATCTTTTGCACACGCCTCATTGCCGCCTGCATATCGGAACTGGTCTCGCCAATTGCCGGTCCGCTTACCAGCAGTATCTTGGTCGGTTTGAGGATGGTTTGTACAGGAGCAGTATCCGACTGGCGCAGCAGTACCGTTCTCAACAGTTCGATATCTTCTACACGACGGGCAAACATGCCCAGAGAGTCCAGCGACTGTCCCAGCGGCTGGATACCGCGCAGGGAAAATTCTCCACGAGAACCAACATATCCAACAGTGCCACAATACGCAGCCGGTCTGATCACCGATGCTGCCGTCTGGGAGCCCAGTGCCATCGGTACCATGTCATCCGCAACCGCGGCAGCCGATCCACTGGAAGAACCGCCCGGGGTCCGCGACGGATCACAGGGGTTGGCCGTTTTGCCCGGGCGAAAATAGGCGAATTCGGTCGTAACCGTTTTGCCCAGTACAATCGCCCCGGCCCGGCGCAACAGCTCAACGCAACTGGCATCATCGACCGGGCGTCGCCCCTGATGAATGGGTGAGCCCATCTCGGTTGGCATCTCCGCAGTATCGATAATATCCTTGATGCCGACCGGAAGGCCCTTCAGCAGGCTCTGCTCGTAAAATTCACGGTTCTGACGATAATGGGCAAGATACGCTTCCCTGCTCAGCCGATGCTGCCAGGCGCCGATCATCTCTTCACGCGCCTCGATCCGGTCGAAGCATTCCTCAATCATGCTTTCCGCACTAAGAGTACCTTCCCGTATCGCATCCAGCGCCTGTTTAAGGCCCATTTTATTCTTGTTGTCGTGACGATTCATAACTGTCCCATGCTTGTATTGACTGGTATTCAGAATCAAAACCAAGCTGGCATATTAGTTGAATATTCAACTAAATTACAGTTTCACTGATACGCCCGGTGACAGACTGGCACATTGATCAGACTGCCCCACCGACTGCAAGCCGGGCGGACTCTTAGCGCCACTCCGCATACGGCTCAAGCGGCCCTACCGGCAGGTCGAGCTTGCCCTGCCAGGGATTAAACAGATAGCGCAGATACACCGAAGCGCTGCCTGGCGCATAATCATTGCTCGCCTGCCAACTGATACCACCGCCCAGCACCCAGTGGCTGTCCAGCCGATACTCGCCACGGGCCGACATTCGTACCCCTAGCCCCGTGCTGCTATCGGCATCACTGCCCCAGCCCGCATAAGGGTCCGGCACCCAGCCGCTGTTGGCAATCAACGATTCATGGCCCGGATAATAGGCATGTCCATCCGTACGAGAATACGACCACCCCAGCGAGGCATCCAATGCCACGGACCAGTCCTGACTTCGACGGGCATAGGACACCGGCAAGCCAAAGGAAAGGTAGGCCTGAGGGCTGTAGTAAGCTCCCTGTCCCAGGGTGTTTTCACTCAATTCCTTATCGAAATGCATGAACATCACCGAGCCCCCGACTCGCAACTGCTCATCCAATTCATTAATCATGCGATGATAGTACCCCCCCATGGCGGTCAGTCGAATGTTGTCCTCAACCCGCTCCCCCTCGAGCTGATGAGCACCCAGACTGGCCCAGACACCGTTGGCCTCCCCCTGGTCATGGCTCAACCCAAGGGTTACTCCCGTGGCGGTCACACCACCCCAGCTCAGTCCGGTCACCGGATCAACAGCTCCGGCATAGGACACCAGCGAGTTACTCATGGGCCGCCGTGACAGGGTCAAGGTATACCCCCACTCGCCCAGACTGCTGTCATAGGAAACGCCACCCAGCCAATTGTCCACCTCGAACCCGAACGGTGAATGCCCCAAATCCCAGCTCCAGCGATCGCCGCTCCAGCCAATGGCAACCCCGGTACCCGAGGTATCCAGCCCGTCGAACTGACAGCCATCGAGCACGGCGTTACAGGCACCAAAAAAGTCTCGAGACTCGGGGATATCACTGTCCAGCCGCACCTGCTCAGCCTGTAGCCAGGCGCGTCCGTTCCCGGCCGGAACCTCCAGACGCAACAACGTCGTCTGCAAACTCAGATCATTCACTCCTGAGGGTGAGTTGTCGGTTCGCCAACCGGTATCATGCTGCAGCTGGATACTCGGGTTCAGGTGCTGGTAAGTCTCGGCCGCACCACGTTTAAGACTCGCGGCCAGCCAGTCATCCTCAACACGGGAGCGCGTGGCTCGTGTCAGGGATTCGCCGTCCCCGGCATCGGCTGAAGTCATCAGTCCCAATGAGGCCAGCCCCTGCGCATACAATGACAACGCTTGCTCGGGATCACTCTGCAGCTGTGCCGCATCCCGCAGCACCAGCGGATCAGACGGCTGAGCCTCGACCAGATCAGCGATCAAGCGAGCCGCATGATCAGTCTGTCCCAGCTCGGTCAGCAGATAGATATAACGGCGCTGCTGATTAACGCTGGCGCCCTCCAACGTAATGCTGTCCAGCCGTACTTGTGCAAATGCGTGGTCTCCCGTACGCAGGTAGCTTTCAACCAGCCCCAGACGCGCATCCAGACTCACGGACTCTTCGGTAGTCAACTGCTGGTAACGCTCAATGGCCTCGGCATAAGCGCCATCTTCACGCAGCCAGTCCGCCAACAACAGATGATCTTCCGGGCTATTTGAGCGGGACAGATTGGCTCTGGCCGCCACCATATCACCCTGTTCACGCAGGAGGCTCGCGGCCTGTCGGCGTTTGCGCCCTTCAACGCGCAGTGCCAGTTCCTCCATCCCCGGCGTCCAGCGCGACGACTCAATGGCTGCCAGCGTTGCCAGACTGGCATCATCCCGGTCCAGTGAAGCCAGATACAACCCATGGGCATAGCGGGCCTCGGGGTCCTGCCCCTGGTGCTCCAGCAGAGTTTGAAACACCTCATCCGCATCACCGACCTTCCCTTCCGCCACCAATAGATCAGCCAGCCGATAGCTCAGCCAGGGACTGGGAGGTGCCGATTCGGTGGCCTCTTGTAACAGCTGCATGGCCGTAGCCGTGTCCCGACGCACCAGCGCCGCTTCAACATCGCGCATCAGGCGCTCCTGCTGCACACTCACAACCAGGTCGGCATACCGCTTCCGTGCCGCAGGGCTCAGACTATCCAACACCGCTTCCGCCTGCTCCAAGGATCGCGTCCGGTAATATCCCACCAGGGTGTAGACCAGCTTTCCGTTTTCCGGGTTGATGCGCCGCGCCTTGCCGAACCATTTCAGCGCTGTTGCATCATCACCTTCAGCCAGGGCAGTTTCCGCCATACCCAATGGGCCGTCCACATCATCGGGACGAATCTGCATCACCTTGCGGTAGGCGCGCTGCGCCTGTGCGTATTGCCCGTCAGCCAGTGCCTGGTGGCCACGCTGCAGCCATTCGAGGCTTTGCGCATAGATGCGCAGATCATGCCATTTGGAAATGAAGCTGCCATCCTGCTCCAGTTTCTCGGCACGCGTCAGAGTCCGTACCGCTGCCCCATACTGCTGCAAGTTGACCTGTACCTGTCCCAATGCACCCAACAGACCGGGATCGTCCGGGTAGGTTTTAAGCGCTGCTTTCAACGGAGCATGAGCCTGTCGGTAGCGCTCTGCAGCCACCAAAGCCTTGCCCTTTTCACCGGCACGCCAGGCAGGATCACCCAGCAATGTCCGCTGATTCTGCCATTCCCGGTCCGCGCCCTGATGATAGCTGGTCCCCACATAACGGGTCAGAAAACGCTCCCACAACTGTGCCGCATCATCCGAGACGGGCAGATCAATCAGATAGTTGTATTCAACTTCCGCTGCCCGGTTGACTGCTTGCGGATTTTTGGCCAGCTCGCCCAACAAGAGCAAGGCTTCTTCCGCCCGCTCTTCCGCCAGTAAAAGCTTGATGAGTCCCAGACGTACTTCGGGATTGCCGGGATAACGCCGATCCATCTGCTGCAGCCCCTCTATGGCTGCCGGGCGCTGCTCGTCCAGACGCCCCAGTGTACGCCAGTGCTCAACCCCCAGTTTCAGACCGGGAGGCTGGTCCTGCCACAGCGTTCGATACAGCGCCATCGCCTGCTCGACCTGGCCACTGGCCGCGAGTAAGCGTGCCTGCTGCAGCTGTTGCTCTCCATCCGTATACACATGCAGCAAAGCCTCGGCCTGCCGGTGTTTAAACGACTGGTCTTCACGTGGCCAGCTGTTCAACAGCTCTTCTGCCCGTGCCTGGTTGCCCTGCTCCAGATGGAACTCAACGCCGGCAAACAATACATCCGGATGCAAGGGGGCCAACAGCTCAAGCCTGCGCAAGGCACTTTGAACCAGATCATCCCGGTACAGCGCCTGTCCGGCATGCAACTGATCCATCAGCCAGTCGGTCTGCTGTTGTCGTGTGTGCTCAGACTGTGCCCATACTCCACCGGTATGCAGCACACAACATATTGAAAGAAGAGACACTATTCGCATGAGCTTAGCCAGGCCGGCCGCAACCGCCCCCTCTTGTCAAAACAGTAGAACCCCTGATGCCAGCCAAGGCCGAACAACAGCAGGGAATTATTGTAATACGCCCGTGGTTCAGGCGGCTGAGCCTGTACCCGGTCCAGTTGTTGCTGTAACAGCGGCTGCCATTCGGGACGTGCTGCCAACAGCGGCAGCAGGGCTGCCGAAAAACCGACAGGACCTGTTCCCTGTGCCATGCCTTCAAGACTATCCACATGTTCCGGTGGCAGCCCCGTACGACCGACCTGGCTCACCATGGGCACATACTGCTCGATCAACAGCTCACGTCCCGGTGCCCCTTGCGCCAGCATGCCCAACCACAAGTACACACGTATGGCGTCATAGCTGCCTCCGGACTGGTCAACCGGTATGTCCCAGCCAGTCTCCCGATGCCACCACAACCAATCGGGGGCCAAACCGGCAGGAGCCGCCTCCAGCAACATTTTTCGGCTGCTGTCCGCCACATCTCCCCAGATTAGGGACTCTTCCTCAAAGCGGGCCAACAGCTGCAGTGGCAGATAACTGGGATTCAAACGCCACCCCTGGTCGGACTCAAAGCCGATATTGCCCGGCAACAGCCCCAACCCAAGCCCTCTCATGGGCTGCAGGCTCTGCGCCGCCGAACGCCACAGAAGTTCGCGCCCCAGGCGGGTATAGTCAGGCTCTTGCCACAAACGACCCGCCTCCAGCAGGCTGTACGCAATCCACAAATCGGAGTCACTGGCATTGTTGCTGTCCAGAACACCCCAGTCACCGTGGTCATTCTGCCCCCATAGCCAGGCCGGCAGGCGTGTAGCCAGGTTGCCATCAGCCAGGTTGTTTTCGGTCCAGTTCAGCAGACGGTCAAATCCCTCCCGGTCATTGGCTACCAGCGCAAAGAACAGTCCATAGCTCTGCCCCTCTGACGTGGTGATGGCGCGCGGTGACGAATGGTCAATAATACGACCGTCGTCACTCATCATTGCCGCCTTGTACTGCTCCCAGGCGGGCCAAACCTCTCCCCTGACCGGCCCGGCCAAGACCAGCAACCAAAACAGCACACCGCTCGCCAGCCTCATTTTCAGTGCTCCTGAACCCGCCGATGAGCCGCCCAACGCAGCGCTTTCCATAGCAGTATCGCAACCAGCAGGGTGCAGAGCGCCGCCAACGCCGCCAGCAGAAGCGGGTGAGCCGACAGCAGATACCACAACTTCAGCCACCAGGGCAGATGACCAACGTAATACTGCTCACCCACCAGATGACTGTCGACACCACTGGTCCGTATCAATGAAACCGAGCCCTGTACCGCTCCCAAAGCGCCCGAATCACTCAGCGTTTCACGCAGCAAGCGATATCCCTCTTCATCACTGGCCAGTAACGCCACAATACTGCGTTGCTTCGCAAGCGGCGACTGTGTGCCGATGATGGCTGCCAACGGTCCCTGCGCACTGACCTCCACCCGGTTTTCAGCGGGGAAATTCGCTTGTTCCAGACGGGCCGGAGCCTGTTCCAATACTGCTTTGCGGACGGGCGGCTGCAACAACCAGTCACTCGTCTGCTGCAGCAAGGCATTGATTTCTGCAGCTTGCTCAACCCCCTCCGGCAAGGAGCCGAACACCAGCCAATCAACATTCTGCTGCTGAACGTCCTGCACATCGTGACCGACACTCACCTGAAAAGCGGGATAGCCCGTTTGAGCCGAGATGCCGGCCAGCGTTTCCAGCATCAGGCTGATCTGTGTGCCGCTCGGGTTTTCCGGCATCAGGACACGGGTTTCGGACAGGTCAGCCATGCGACTGAACGGGAAGCCGCTGCGCGCAAAGGCGGATAGGTCCGGCATTGCGATAAAATGATGATACCCGGTGAAATCGATCGTTGACTCGCCATCGATCAGCGCTCGACTGTCTACCATCAGAGTGGTCTGGCAATGGTCCGGCTGGGCACTACCAAAGGTCGTCGCGAAACTGAAATCGTACCTGAGCGTATTGCGAGCACCGATTTTGAGCGCCGGTACCAGCATCTGATCACGCGAACTGGCCGTTTCTTCGGAGGTCACCGCCAGGCGCAGTTGTTCCAGATTATTGTGCTGCCCCCCCGTCAGCGGCAAGCCCATAATAAATTCGCCGTTAATACTGATATTCAGGCGGGATTCGTCATTAGCCGTCGGCGCTGTGTAGCGATATCGAGTTTGTACCGGAATCCCCTGATTGCGCCAGACAAACAGGTCGGGCGGCAGATTGATTTCCAACTCAATGGGATCCGGTATCAAGCCACGTGTTTGCAACTGCCCCGGATATTGGACCAGCTCGGCAAAGCGTACCGGTCTGTCTGTCGGCATCCAGTTGGGTGCGTCATAGGGCTGACGCGGCAGCAACGGCTGCACATCACGAATTTCGGCCCGCTCTCCCCGCAACAGTTTGCCTCCCAATGCCAACGCCCGCACAGCCATGGCCAGTTCGGCATCATCCTGCCCCTGAATCAGCAGCACCTTGCTGTAACGGTCTTCAGGGTGATCGATCAGCTGCACATCCGCTCCCGAGACCGGTGGGAAAACTTCCGGATCCGACATGAACGCCGGGCGACGCTGATTTGTCGCCAATACCAGGCTGTGTATCGGTTTTTCGCCTTCGCCCCGGACCGGAAGGTGCTCAAACAACACGGGAAACTCCGCACCTCTCCAGCCGGAAAGACTGCCGAAATATGATGCCAGTACGGCGGCAGACTGCAGGTTATCGGTATTGAAATCCGTCGGCAGTACAAGGTTTACCCGTACTCGATCACGGTCGCCCTCATCAAAAAAGGGCTGCGGGAAAAAGGCGAGATCATTGCGCATATCCAGCGCCTGCTCGTACAACTCCACCCGGCTTTTTTTACCCAGGCTGAGCCACAGAGAACTGTGCCCCGGATCTTCGCAGACATCTGCGTAGTGCCCCACGAACTCGATCCGCACCTGGTTAAAGTCGGTTACCAGTTTCGGGTCCAACGCGACATGCTGCTGAGTCGAGCGTCCAAGATTTTCTTCTGCAATGACGACCGTATCCATCAACACATCGTTGAGATACACCCGCAGGTGAGACAGCCCCGGCAACAACGAGGGCGAAGGCGTGTAATTCAGATTCAGCCCGGCTTCCTTGGCGATTCGATCCCGACGCAGCGCGAAATTCACTTCTTCGGTATTACGCACGCCGAGCAACATGCGATCCCGATCATCGCCCAGCAGGGCGAAACTCTGAGCACGCGGCCAGCCAGGAGGCTGCTCAATTTCGACCAGAGCTTCCGCCGGCATTTCGACAACCGCCTCGATCTGCTGTTCGGAACCCACGGCCGCTGTCTGACCAACCGCTTCTATTGACTCATCAACGGCATGCAGAGTGCCCGCAAACAGCAGAGCAAGACTGGCAACAAGAGAATGTTTAATTATTCGCATAATAACTTTAACCATTGATAATATTAAGAAAAACGCTGTGTCTTGGGCCAGCGAGGCAAATAGGATGCGACCCATCTCAGTAGCCGCAATACGGGGGCGAACAGCTCCCTTACCCAAAGCGGCAGGAAGCGATACAGGCACAGATATCCCCTGAATCCGACCCTCAGCACTTCCACCAAACTCTGCAGCGGCCGTTCCTCTTCCTGCTGTTCAAGCCAGTCCAGCCAGGCATCGGCACGTGCAAAGGTGCACTGGACAAAATCGATCATCTGCTGGTGGCTCATCTCGTTGAAGCGAATGCCGATAACACTTCCATCCTCTCGGGCAACGACTCCAGGGAAACTGTAATCCTGCTCGCCCCTGCCCAGCACAACCGAGACCTCGGTGCCCTCTGCCAGGGAAAGTGCTTCCGGCAGCTCAACCGCTACGCCACCCTCCGAGTAATCCTGCAGGGTGCCGCGATAATAATGCCCGCTGGCCAGCTTGAGACTGGCCGGCAGTTTGAAGCGCACCCGGTGACTCTGCCGCACCTGACGTGCCTCGGCCGCTATCGCAACGGCTGCACCGATGATCAGCAGGTTATAAAATACCCACAGGCTGGTCACGATCACGGTCCCTTGCTGATCCACCGGCCCGGTCATGAAACGCCAGACGGCAAACCCCAACCCCAGAATGTTCAGCAGCGCCAGCGCCAGATAAGGTCGGGCGATGCGCCAGTCAAACTGTTCTTCTTCCATCAAGCCACCCTTCGCCGTGACGTTGAAGCTGCCCTTCGAAGGATCGATCAGTGCAACCGTGGTCGGGCGCGCGATGTACCAGGCCAGCACGGTCTCATACACCTCGCCCCAAAAGGTCTTGCGGTATTTGCCCTGCATGCGGGCGGCGGTCAGACTGGAATGAATCATGTGCGGCAGAATATAGAGCACCAGCAATGCCGCCGGGGCATAAATGATATAGGCATGCAGCACCAGAAAGGCCAGCGGTGCCAGCAGAAAGACCAGACGCGGCAGTCCCGCCAGAAAGTGCAGCATGGCGTTGGCGTAACAGAGCCGCTGAAACAGCGTCAAGCCACGTCCCATCAAAGGGTTATCGATACGGAAAATCTGTGCCATCCCGCGCGCCCAACGGATGCGCTGGCCAACATGAGCCGACAGACTTTCGGTGGCCAGTCCGGCGGCCTGGGGAATACGCATGTAGGCCGAGTTCCAGCCCAGTCGGTGCATGCGCAGCGCGGTATGGGCATCCTCGGTGACGGTTTCCACGGCAACCCCGCCGACCTCTTCCAGTGCCGTACGGCGCAGGACCGCACAGGAGCCACAGAAAAAGGCCGCATTCCACATATCATTGCCATCCTGGACCAGGCCATAGAACAGCTCGCCCTCGTTGGGGCTGCGCCGGAACACGCCAAGATTTCGCTCGACCGGGTCGGGTGACAGGAAGTGATGCGGCGTTTGTACCAGGGCCAGCTTCGGATCCTGCAGGAAACCGCCAACAGTCAACTGTAGAAAGGTGCGCGCCGGAATATGGTCACAGTCAAAGATGGCGATCAATTCACCATCCGTCAGCGTAAACGCATGGTTGAGGTTACCCGCCTTGGCATGACGATTGTCCGTTCGTGTGATGTACCCGACTCCGACCTCTGCGGCAAACTCCCGGAAGGCTTCACGGCGCCCGTCATCCAGTACATAAATATTCAGTTTGTCAGCCGGCCAGTCCACTCCCAGTGCGGCATAGACCGTGGTACGTACAACCGAAAGCGGCTCGTTGTAGGTCGGGATCATCAAGTCCACCGTCGGCCACAGAGACGTATCCTCCGGCAACGGCGTGGGCTGGCGCCGCAGAGGCCAGCAGGTTTGCACATAGCCCAGAATCAGGATCAGCCAGGAGTAGGTCTCGGCAATCAGCAGGGTCATCCCCAGCACCAGGTCCAGCGAATCATTCCAGTTCAGCGTGGATGTGTAACGCCACCACAGGTAGCGACAGGACACCAGCACCGACAAGACGATCAACAGCAAGGTTGGAAAGCGCCCCGGCAACTTGCGCACCACCATAGCCATGGCCCACAGCAAAATGACGAAAGCCAACTGGGCAAGAGGCCCGAAGGGCTGTGTAACACTCAACGCCGCCAACAGCAGGGCACAGACTGCCAGCACGGCGTAGATTCCTGTACTGCCGCGACTGATACGACGCTGCCAAGCCGCTTTCCGCTCGGGCTCCATGACACTCTCGATACGACGTGTCCAGGCTCTGCTCAAAGGTGCCAGACGGGCTGCCAGCCAGCGACCCACGCCCTGTCCCTTGCCAAACAGATTTCGGGTCAGGCTGAAGGAGCGCTCCGGCCAGGGGCGCACCAGCAGAAGCCAGCAGCCCTGAATCAGGTAGCGCAGTGGATCACCCGGCAAGGGGCGCCGCCCGGCCACCTGAGGAAACCACACGTCTCGGCTGGCACGCACCTGCTGCCAGCCGGGTTGTTCGAGGCGCAGCACCAGCCAGGCCAGACAATGACAGCAGGCCAGCCACAATGCGGTAAAGCGACTGGCACCGCGCTGCCGAAGGGCGGCATAGGGAAACAGGTTAGCCTTCATGTCGGCCACCCTGCTGGCTCAGGCACCAGATTGCCAGGCTGCGCAAGGTATCCGCAGCCTGGCTGTTGACCGCATGAGCACCCACCGGCTGCTTGTACGCCATGGACTCCGCCATGCCTTCGTCCTGATAAACGGGTAACGGCAGCAGCCGATCACCATACTGATGCCGCCAGAGCAGCAGCAAGTCCTGCTGCAGTCGACTGGCCGGATCATAGCCGTTGATCATCAGCTTGCGCACTGTTTCCCGCCCCTGCAGCAGAGCGTGACAGGCGGCATCGGGACGCAGCACCTGAATATCCAGGTCCGGTCGAAGCGAGCCGCAGTGCCCCGACAGGCGATGATGAGGTGTATCCAGCAGTATCCAGTCAAAGGATTGCGTCAGCTCGGCCAGCCGCAACGGCCACTCATCAGGGTGATCCTGCAACCAGTGATCCAGCCGCCCCACAGTCATCGCATCAACACGCCCATAGGGTAAAAGACACAGCCCGGAGCGCAGCTCCCAGGCCTGTTCGCGCCAGTCCTGTTGTTCTTTCCAGGCATGCGCCCAGCCGCCGGACTCGGCAAAGGGCCGCTCAAAATGCAGCCGCAGCATATTCTCGGGACAATGATCCACCACCAGGACTCGCTGCCCTAGACGATTCAGCTCGTATGCCAGCGCCGCCACCAGCGAGGTAGTCCCCACGCCACCTCTGATCCCCTGCAGGCGTATGATGCTCATGTCTCGGCCTCAGTGTCAGGCAGCGGCTCCAGCCCTTCCAGCTCCGCCAACAGAGGCCAGCGGCGCAAGGCGGCCATCAGAACCTCCTCCCTGGAGGTGTCCAGGTGACGCCACTCGCCTACCTTGCTGCGCAGCAGGAAGAGATCATCACGTGCTCTCTGTTCATGATTCATTTGAAGCGTGCCGGGTAAGGTAGCCATGTCCCTTGCTCCTCTAGCCGTATATAGGGTATGCCTTCATGTTCCAGCACTACGGTTCCCGCGTTTTCAGCCACCCAGGGGGTCACCGGAAGGTCGGCCAGCAGGTGCGGAAGGTCAACCGAAAGTGTGCCCGTTTCAGTGGACTGCGCGTACAGGCGCGACACGAACTCGGACAGCGCGAGATAGCTGCTCGGCTCCGTAACCAGGTGCGGCGACTCGGTCTGTGCTCCCATGCCAAACAGTTTAATGCCGACCGGTACATGCGTAATCGCCGGGCTAGGCAGTTCCCGCATGCCCTGGATCTGCATGCGATCGCCATGCAGGTTGGCACCATGCTCGGGCACCAGCAGAACCGCCACTGGCCGCCCACTCTGTTCCAGCTGTTGGAAAAAGGCATCCAGATCCTGCAGCAGACGCTGTGCCAGCTCACGGTAGTCCGTTAGCCGCGTCCCGCCATCTCCGGTCACAATACGGTTACCGTCATGCAGAGTGGTCGTGTTATAGAACAGCGCCGTAGAGGCCTGATGATCGCTCTGCTGACGCCGTTGCCACCAGGCCCCCAGCACTTCCCGGTCACGCCAGATCGGCGAGTTGTCAAAGCCCAGAATATTCCGGCTCAGTCCGTGCTCGTCCACCACGGGATTGCCCAACCCGCCCTGCGTCTGCAGGTCGCCCAGGAAGTTGTCGTAGTGACCGTTATGGTTCATCGCCAGCTCGGTGTTGAAACCCAGCCCCCGCAAACGATCCATCAACAGGCATTGCTGCGGCACGTTATCCTCGTACAATCCCTGGTGACTGCTTTGACCACAGCTGGCTCTCAGCAGACGCACGGCAGCCGGGCCACTATAGGAGGTAGCCGAGTTGAAGCGCTCAAAGACCACATCCATCTGGCTGAACAGGGGATTGTCCTTGAGACCAACCGCATCCAGATCGTCCCATGCCATTGAGCACACATTAATGATCAACAGATCAAAAGGAGCACCGGCCTCGTCTGCAGGCGGGAACTGGGTCACCCGCCTCTGCTCTGCGTCATAAAAGGCCTGCAGGCTCTCATCCAGCGACATTTTCGTGTCCTGAGGCTTGCCCGTTTCGGCCATGACCTGCTCGCCACTTCCCTGCGCCATGGTCGGTGCCAGACTCAGCAAGGGCTGCAACGAAAACCAGCCCAGCCCCAACAAGGTAAAGGTGGTAAAACGCAGCCAGTGCCTCAGGTAGATATAGAACACGACAAAGGCCAGCAGAAGCGCACACAGAGTCCAGTTGACGAAACGCCCGGCCAGCTCCAGCAGGTACTTGCCACTGAAATCCATGACGCCTGGCTGGTTCAGTAATCGGGTAATCGGCGGCCACCAGCTGTCCTGATACAACAGGGCGATAGCCAAGGGTACCGCGATCAGAAGACGCGCATGACGAAGCCATGTCCAGGGCAGCGGCAGCAGCAGAAAAGCTGCAAATACGATATTGGGCAGGGGTTGCAGGTTCAGGTATCCCAGCCAGAACATGCCCAACTTGCATAGAAAATACAGATTCCAGTGCCCTAGCCCGATCTCGGATACACGAGACAAAGACCCACCGACACTCCCTTCACTTCTCATTGTCGTGACTTTCCTCCGGCATAAACGAGCAAATATCCTGCTCCTTGAGATAGCGCGCGGGCATACGCCTGCTGAACCAGTCCAGCAGGCGACGTCCCTGACATATCACCAGCCATCCCAAAAACAGGCTCAACAGGCCGCCGATCGCGGCAACCTGCAGTACATCCGTATAAATCATGAAGGGTGTATCTCTTTACAGGGCAATCTGATCGGAACAGGGGTAAACAGAGTCCGGGGGGTTGTCACGGGCGGCTTGCCACATCCGCCATCAATGTCATCGGTTTCCACAACCGGCGCCACTTCTGCGTGTTCGAATGCCCGACGCGGCAAGGCATCACTGCCCGACAAGATCTGACACTGGCTGAACAGGTCCCCCCAGGGCAAGCGGCAGATGTTGTCCAAAGCGGCTTCAAGTCCGTCATCACGGCAACCAAACAAAAACAGATAACAGGTGTTATCCATCAGGCAGGCCAGATCCCCCTCTCGCCTGAGATGTATCTGTCCCCAGCACTGCTCAAGCGTCAGCCCTGGGCGCAGGGGAAGTTTCAGCAATTGATGGCGCACCTTGCCTGCAGAGCTTTGCAGAATACCGTCGACCAGATGCAGGAACTGCTGCGGGCTTTGCAGGCCACGCACCCGTGGCGGGCGCAACTGGTGCATAAGCGTATCAGGGTGTTCCATTCTGGGGCGATGCCACAGCTGTCCCTGCAGGCTGTTCAGTAGACACAACAGAGCGGCATGGGAAGTACCGGCCGGAACAATCAGGTTGGTTCCCGACTGCAGTAATACCTCCTGTTCCATTTGTCGCAGGCAGGTCTGCATTTCTCGTACCACGATCACCAGCCCGGCTCCGCGTGCAGCACGCAAATGATGAATCTGGCGTGCCAGTTCGCCGACTTCGGCGTTATTGCTTACGGCGACCACCACAAAGCCTGTCTGCGCACCCAGTGCCTGCTGCCAAAAGGCTTCGCTCATCGCCTGCGCCAACCAGCGCCGAGAGGGCAAGGGCATGCCAAGCAGCGCCTCTTTCTGAATCAGTCGCTGCTCACCCGTAATTACGCTATCCGGGTTCAGTGTCCGGTCAGGCGCCACTCCGAAACGCCCTTCATGCAGAATCAGTTCAAGACTGTGTCCCGCCTGCAGCCCCTGATCGTTACGCCAGCCATCAATATGATAGTGATAACTGTCATCGCCGGATTCAAGACGGGCCAGACCGCTCAACTGCCCGGCGAGGGTATCCGGGAACGTGCCACCCCGGCCATGGCACAGCATCAACATTGGTGTTTCCGCACGCATCAGCACACGGTTTAAAGCCAGCGCCCAAGCGGCCACATCCGGCACATGACGCAAAAGATCAGCCGGCATCAGAAACAGCAATGCCCGCCCCAGAACTCTGGCACGCTCCAACTCCCGCGGCAGTCGCTCCAGTCCCTTATAGCCATTTTTGGACGACAGTCTGAACAGTGTTACCGCCCCCTCGGCACCCGCGCGTACAAACGCAGGCAAACGACCTTCGTCGCTACCTTCGAGGTAAATCAGCGATACTGCCTGTTCAGATGGCAGGCCTTCCAGAAACTGCAGGGCCAGTACCTGAGCATCAGCCTGTTTATCAACAGCCAACCAGTGAATTCCGCCCGTCCCCAACCGGGACAACCGGGGCGGCAGCAAATCGATTGCAAGCGTAATTTGACCCAATGTTTTCATATCCGTTTACCTGCCCATGCCTGCAGGGAAAAGATGATAAGGATCGGCATTATAATGACTCAAAACAACCGGACCTTTACACCCCTGGCCGATTGTTTTGGATAACGTGAAGGAGCCGAAAAATCATCCTTTTTTCCGCGTGAACAACTCGGAGACCCAGTCTGGGCTGCTCCCCTGCATAGAGTTACTTCAACGCTCCGATTAATACAGTTGTTTAACTATAACATGTTTTCCTTACAATTGGTTCATTTAATATTCATCAGCGCGAATCATGATTGGCTCCGCAAACCATGCGCCAGTCCCGCAGAAGCGGGCGCACACGACACAACGGGGTTGCATTCAAAAATCGGATAACGCACTCTTGAGCGCCGCCCGCGCAATACCGTTCCAGCCCCACCTTGCAGCCGTGCCCGTGGCTTAAGGAACACGATAAAGCGCTTAAAGTGATGTACATGCGCCATAAGGAAATCTGCCATGAAAAACACCCTCCCCGCCCCACTCTGGACCCTGCTGATCCCGATTGCCGGACTCCTGACTGTCGGTGCATTTGAGCTGCTTTACCACGATAATCCACCCTGGGTCCTGTACCTGCTCGCCGTGCCCGCCCTGTTTGGTTCCGTGTTTTCCGCCGTTCATCACGCGGAGATCATCGCACACCGCTGTGGACAACCTTTCGGCTCGTTTATCCTGGCACTGGCCGTTACCCTGATTGAGGTTTCGCTGATCGTTTCCATTTTGCTGGCGGACACCAGTGGCGACAGCAGTGTTGCAAGAGATACAGTTTTTGCGGCCATCATGATTGTTTTGAACGGTATTGTGGGGCTGTGCCTGCTGATCGGCGGCCTGAAATACCACGAACAGGGCTTTCAACCGCGGGGAACGGCGGCCGCTCACGGCGTTCTGGGGACCCTGGCAGTACTCGGTCTGATTCTGCCCAATTATACGGTCGCCGTACCGGGTCCCGTGTACGCCCCGGCACAGTTGATTTTCGTAGCCACGATCTCACTGGTGCTCTACGCACTTTTCCTGTTTGTTCAGATGGTGTCGCACAAACATGACTTTATGGATCAGCTCGAACCCGCCACTGAAGAGCATGCGCATCCCGTTTCCAGGGCTGAGCTTATAACATCGGCCATCGCGCTGCCCGTTGCACTCTTTGTCGTGGTAATGCTGGCCGAAATCCTGGCCGGCCCGGTGCGCGAGGCCATTATGGTCGCCGGCCTGCCCGAAGCCATGATCGGGGTCGTTATTGCACTGATCGTATTGATGCCGGAAGGCCTTGCCTCCATCAAGGCAGCCATGCACAACCGACTGCAAACCAGTCTTAACCTGGCCATGGGATCCGTACTGGCCAGCCTGTGCCTGACTATTCCGGTCGTCGCGCTGGTGTCTCTCGCCATGGGGCAAACGCTCGTGCTCGGACTGGATGCAGAACATATCGTTCTGTTGGTACTGACCCTGTTCATGAGCACCCTGTCACTGGCAATGGGTCGAACCACCATCATGCAAGGCGGTATCCACTTGGTGATTTTTGCGTCCTTCCTGGCGATCGCCGCCATCCCCTGATCCGGGCGCATGATGCAAAACACCCCGCTCGGGCTGACGCGCTCAGCCCAGGCGGGGTGTTTTAATCAGACCGACAGCCCAACTCGGGCATCCGCTCCAGCCTACTCCCCCGCTTCAAACGGGAAGGGTTCAGCCGCTTCAAATTCGGCGGAGACTTCACCGGACTGGATATCAACCATATCCACCCCCAGATCCAGCTTTCTGATACCCGAGTCCTCGGCAAAATCCAGCTTGGCCAGATCCACCCAGAAAATATTGGGCGATATTGCCGACTCGACATAAAACAGGCGATCCTTGTGATCGGCGACAACACGCCAACGCGTGGTCGACAGGTTGGGAGCATTCGGGATGCTGATACCATAGGGTACGGAGACATTGCGAATCACACTGAAAGCCGCAGCGGCAGCCGTGCGCGGGTCATCACTCTGCACGACCATGTCGATATAACTGCCGGCACGCACAAAACGATCTGCCGAGCGCGTTGTGCCCGGCAGGACTTCTCGCGGATTCACGCCGCGCCAGTAATCAGCCAGCGCCAACTGCTGATCGTAAGGGGGATCATTGGTCATCACCCGATACTCAGGCCCGTGATGGATCACCAGCTCCCCCTCCAGCCATTCCAGAATAGCACTGTCACCGGACGGGTCCGACAGGGACAAATGCACCGTGGTCAGCCGACCCGGCTGCATCGGCACATCCTTGGAGACCGTCACAAAGGGGTTGGTGCGGGTATATTCCACCGCTTCGGCTACCGTGGCGAAATTGTCCATAAAGAACTGTGCCCAGATCGAAAGCGACATCCGTGGCTCTTCGCCATCCGCTTCCGGATATTCGGATGAGGTCAGCCACAGCATGTTGGCTACCAGACCTTTTTCATTCATCCCGTCCACGGTGGCAATATCATAGCCGGATACTATCAAGCTGCCGTATTTCGACGTCCATTCCAGCGAACCGGGCCCGGCCTCACCGGTACGACTCATGCCCCGAGGAAAGACCCAGAGGTTACTGAGCATCGGCAGGCTCCAGTCCATTGAACGCGCTGTCAGTATTCGTCCTTCAGGACCGTGGTAAACAACCCGTGTGCAAGCGTCAGCCAGTGGAGCGGCCAACATCGCGGTCAACCCGGCCGATAGCATTACTTTGCGCAACATTCCTTTTCTCCTTAAAAGCGCCACGTCATACCGAGCAGCGGCCCGGCCATCGTGACATCCACCTTGGTGCCGCCGCTTCTGTAATCGACATTCAGCTTGCGATAGCCCGCAGACAGATAAAGCTGATCATTCATCTGATAGTTGACCGTGGCCACAACCTGATACGTCCTGTCAGACCCCGCGCCGAAACCACCGGCATCAACATACAGGATCGTTGACCACTGGGGTGACAGGGCAATGTTGGCCCGCAGCGCCATCAAGGGATCCACAAAGCTCTCACTGGGAGAGGCTTGTACCATGCCGCCCGCAACCGATGTTTTGACCTTGAGATTCCAGGCTCTTAGTCCTGCTAGAACATCCAGCGTCATCTCGTCACTGGAAATGGCACGATACCCCGCCGCCAATGTCATCGAGCGCTGTGACAACTTGCCTCGTGCAGGAAGTCCCGGCGCGATCTTCCCTTGCTTAGAACTGGAGGAGTAACTGTAATCCCCCAGCAGAACAAAACGATTCTGGCGGGCATATCCCGACAGGAAAAGCGCACCATCGAGATCGTCCATGACGTCCGAAAAAGACTTATCGAAGGAAAGCGTCGGCGCCCCCTGAAAAGGCCTAAGATCGCCACCTAAACCCGATGCCCACAGATAGGGGGTCAGCTGCCCCTTCCATTCGCTGTCCGCAGCAGCCGGCAAGGTCTGTATCAGCATCAACACCGCCGTAGCGGCCAAAGTCGTCCGTTTCACCCCACTCTCCCGTTAGATGCTGTTTTTGAAGACTTGTCCGCCTTTCATAATCAAGCGCAGATTACTTGAATCGGCCAACCATGAAAGATCCGACTCGACATCGCCGTCGACCACCAGCAGATCCGCCTGCGCACCTTCAGCAATCACACCCAGCCGTCCCTCATAACCGCCCCGTGCACCTGACAATGCCAGCAGCTCGCCAGCAGCCCCAGTAGCGCGATACAGCGCGGAAAGCGGTGACATGAAACGCGCCAGTTTAGTCAGCTGACGCGCCTGGCTCTCACCACCGCCATACAGAATATCTGTACCAAACACCCAATTGACCCGGTGCTTCTCTGCCCATTCGAAGGCTCGCACCGTCCCTTCCGCTACAGCCTTTTGAGCCGCCACGGCCTTGGGGTCGCTATAGCGGTTGGCATCTTCATCCGCCAGGAAAGGCTGGAGTGACCACCAGGTATCGGTGTCGACCATCATCCGCACGGTATCCTCGTCCGCCAGCTGGCCATGCTCGATGGATTTGACACCGGCCGCAATACAGCGCTGAATCCCCGGAGCAGTATAGACATGAGCGCACACATAGGTGCCCCAATCCGAAGCGGCATCCACCGCCGCCTTCATTTCCGCCTCCGTAAACTGTAAGGATTCCAGAGGATCGTATTGGGACGCGACACCGCCGCCCGCGGTAATCTTGATCTGGCTCGCGCCCTTCATCAACTGTTCACGCGTGCGGCGCAGCACTTCCGGTACCCCATCGGCAATCACGGCCACACCCTGGGCTTCGGCATAGGAGGCCGGCTCGGAAGGCATCCGCGGAAGAGTATTGGCAAAACGAAAATCACCGTGCCCTGACGTCTGAGAAATAATAGCGCCCGAAGGGAATATTCTGGGGCCTGCCACAACGCCTCGGTCAATCGCTGTTTTCAGACCGAAGGCCGGACCACCCACATCCCGAACGGTCGTAAACCCTCGCATCAGGGTCGCACCAGCCTCACGCCCCGCCATCAGATGCAAAAAGCCGGGTTCCTGTGTCATGGCGGCAAGCTGGCTGACAGCCGCCAGCGTGGTATGCCAGTGCATGTCGATCAATCCGGGGATCACTGTGCGCCCGCCGCAATCAACGCGTTCGACATCGACCGGCGCCTGTCCTCGGGGAGGCAAGGCAACAATACGGCCGCCCTGAACCAGGATGTCGATACCATCACGTACCGAGAGTTTTTCGCCATCAAACAGCCGCAGATTCGTCAGCAACATAGGCTTGCCATCAGTCTGGGCATACGACGTTTTGGGCGCTAGCCCGAAACCGGCAAACATACCCACTACCGCAGCCATCCCGCCCAGCATCTGCCGCCGGGAAAGGTCAGCCTCTATGCGACGCATGCCGGCAAGGGTTTCCGGTGTACTGCAGTGACAGAAATGGCCTTCTTCCGATGCAGGTGTCGTTGCAAAACATACTTGACACATGAGTACTCTCCAATCGCGTCCGTGTGGTGTACTGCTACTACTTTCAGGTTCGGCATTCCCGAGAGGACCGCTCCGGACCACCGGCTCAGGGACCTTGGAGGTTACCCGATTATGCACTTTTATGTCACCTGCCTCTCCACCGCTCTTGCAAATACCACAACCTCTATCAGGCATTGATACACGGGGTACAACACCACAACGTGCGCCCCAGTATGCCGAGCCCCAGACCCATGATGAACCCGCCAAGCAGACCCGACATCAAGGCGCACTGCGGGCACCCCGTTCTCAACAGAGTCACGAACAGCAAGCCGCTATCAACCTACAAACTGGCGTAGTGTCGATCCAGCTAAAAGCCGGGCGACCGATAACACGTTTATCTTTCTGGACATGCAGATGCATAAAATTCACGCTGCCAGTGTCTCGGGTCTCCTAGTCTTTAAGCAAAGGCAACCGAAGTGCCAACTGGACACCCTTCTCTTGCCCCGCACTCCCACCAACCCGATAGAGTGATGGAGTCATGAAATTCAACGCCGCCATTTCACAAAAGCCACCAGTCCTTCTCGACCTTAAGGCTTCCATCGACCTTGCCGTTGATATTATTGCCGAAGCCGCACGTGCCGATGCCAAACTCATTGTGTTTCCAGAAGCTTTTCTGCCCGGCTACCCCACCTGGATATGGCGTTTAAAGCCCGGTGCCGACATGTCCTTGGGGAACGAGATCCATACTCGGCTGCGCGAAAACGCGGTCGATATCAATCATGGCGTACTGAAGCCAATCCAGACAGCCGCCGCAGAGCAACAGGTTGTCGTGGTGATCGGCATCAATGAACTCGATAGCCGTTACAGTGGCAGCACGCTTTACAATTCGGTCGTTGTTATCGACAGCAACGGAAAGATGGCGAACCGTCACAGAAAACTGATGCCGACAAACCCCGAGCGAATGGTCTGGGGCATGGGTGACGCCTCAGGGCTCCGGGTGGTTGATACTGCAGTGGGGCGAATCGGTTGCCTGATTTGCTGGGAAAACTACATGCCACTCGCCCGTTTCGCACTGTACACACAAAACATGGATATCCTGATCGCCCCCACCTGGGATAGCGGACCTGCCTGGATTGGCTCCATGAACCATATTGCGCGGGAGGGCGGATGCTGGGTATTAAGCACGGGCACCGCACTCCATACAAACGACCTGCCTGAACACTTTCCGGGACGGAAAACTCTGTTTGGACAACCGGAATGGATCAACCCGGGCGATGCCGTCATTGTAAGACCTTTTGGCGGAGCTGTAGCCGGACCGCTCCACGAGAGCACTGAACTGCTGATTGGAGAAATTGATACCGAACAGGCACGACAGTCACGCAAGGCGCTGGATGTGGCGGGCCACTATGGTCGTCCCGATATTTTCCAATTATCCGTAAACCGAAGCCGGCAGGCTCCCGTCAGGTTCAGTGATGAAAGCGATTGAATGAAGCCTTGGATAACCCCGCACCCCTCGCCGGTAGTCATCAATCACATTAGGGAACGTATGAACAAGTCTTCTCAGAGCCACCAAAACTGCATTTTCTCTGTGTCTGGGGCATGAAATGCGCAGGTTTCCCGGTAATCCCCCCGAAAAATAGCGGTGCTCAAAAGTAGAATTTTCTCGTAATGTATACGCAGGAGGTTCTGCATGAAAAAGTCCCGATACACCGACAGCCAGATCATGGCGATACTGAAACAAGCGGAAGCAGGTACCCCAGTTCCCGAACTATGCCGTGAACATGGGGTGAGCAGCGCCACATTTTATAAATGGCGGGCGAAATACGGCGGCATGGACGCTTCCTTGATGGCTCGACTGAAAGAGCTTGAAGACGAAAACCGCCGCCTGAAGAAAATGTATGCCGAAGAGCGGCTGAAGGCCGAGATCGTCCAGGAAGCACTGCAAAAAAAGTGGTGAAGCCGTCTCGACGCAAGGAGATGGCACAGACCTATGTTGCTTCCCGTGGCGTCAGTATCCGACTCGCCTGTGCTGCCTTTGGTCTCAGCGAATCCTGCTACCGGTACACGCCCAGGCTGTCATCGGAGAATGCTGAGATTACAGATTGGTTGATTCGCCTGACCGAACAGGATTCAGACTGGGGCTTTGGTATGTGCTTTGACTACCTGCGTAATGTGAAAGGCTTCGGCTGGAACCATAAGCGCGTATACCGTATCTACTGTGAACTTGCATTGAATCTGCGCATACGGCCTCGGCGGCGCCTAAAGCGCCATAAGCCGGAGCCGTTGAAACAGCCTCTGCGACGCAACCAGGTGTGGTCGATCGACTTCATGCACGATCAGCTGTCGGATGGCAGAAGCTACCGACTGCTCAATGTGATTGATGACTACCGACGAGAAGGACTGGCAATAGAAGCAGGCTTCTCTCTGCCATCGATGCGAGTGATACGCACCCTGTCGCAGTTGATTGAGTGGAGGGGGAAACCATCGCACATTCGCTGTGACAACGGACTACCGGTCTAGTCAACCATTTTCAACTATAAGCTAGGGAACGTATGAACAAGTCTTCTCAGAGCCACCAAAACTGCATTTTCTCTGTGTCTGGGGCATGAAATGCGCACGTTCCCCCCTTTTTTAACC
>NZ_JACEMT010000014.1 GCF_013868415.1 Marinobacterium marinum
AGGGATCAGTAGAATACGCCTCCTCGATTGAGACAACAGCGTTCGCGAAACACTGAAGACTCTTGAGAGAAGGAAATAAGTTCTTGAAATCATTTGGATTTCTGATGTAGAATTTGCCTCCTTGATTCAACCGGTTCGTTGTGAAGTGCTTCGGCACTGAAACAAAAAAACGAAAATAAAGGTTGACATCGAAATCAGGCGTAGTAAGATATGCGCCTCGCTTGA
>NZ_JACEMT010000015.1 GCF_013868415.1 Marinobacterium marinum
GTCTACGTGCCGTTACGGCAAAGTGCGCCCTTGAAAATGCAGAGAGGGTCACCATGGGTGGTGTACCACGGTATGGTTTGTCCTGTGGCATGTGGCATACGACATACAGTCAGTGGTCAGTGTACTTAATGCCAGAAATGGATATGTGATTACATAACGGGAACCATACCATCCCCCAACACACATATCCCCTCTACCATTTACAACTGATGTAAGCCGAAACTTGCTGTGCCCCAGTTTAAAGTGAGGCACGCTTTTCACATATGGGAATCATGATGTTTGGGTACATCGTACTGAAGGCCTCAGCCATGGCTTTTTGCGCCAAACGCTGTTTGCTTGTGGGCACTATGACCGAGTCATGTACGGGCAAAGCGGGAACATGTTCATCCACTAGTTTTTCGAGAACTAGTGCCATGATTTCGCTGTCCTTGTACTGAAGGTAAAGCCCATAGTTGCCATCATGGTTGTCTATGGAGGCCCTGATTATAGGGTGGTTGGCATATAACTCATTCAAAGCGTCGTCGCCTCTTGTCCCTGAAGGCATTCCTTTTATGAAGCCTTGCAGGCATAGAGGCTTTTGAGGAGGGCGATCTCGTTTACCCTCAAGGTAGCGCTGATACTCCAATGTGTACTCGTTGTGTAGGTCGATCAGCTGTTGGTCACCGCTACGAGTGATGCTAGACCTCAAGGTCCAATCCTTTTCCGAGTTGAATAACTTCAGTGCGATACGTTTATTTGCTTCTCGTTCAGTGCTACCTGCTGGACCGTAAGGATCATCGTTAAGCGGGTACTGGATACCTGATTCAGCGTAGATCATTCGAAAGTGCAGGGCAGAGTAGTCAAGCTCAACGACGCTTTCGCCGTTAATGAGCAGTTGTCCCCGTTTTTCCTCGTCCAAACTCTGGTGGTCACCGTAGAAACGCCCACCTTGGGCCCAGCTACCGTTGTTGAAAATCCGTGTGAGAGTGATGGGGGTTTGAACGTATTGCTGGCCTGAATCTGTATGCGTATCAACTGGCCATTGAATGACACTGTTTGCTAGTAGCTCATTCAATTTGCGTGCAACACGGCCATGTTTTTTGGCAGAACGCTCGTGGCGGCCTTTCAGTGGAATCTCAGGAGCGGTGTCTTTGCCTTTCTCTTTTGTTGCGCGAAGGATCGCACCGAATCTAGGCGCAGGGGCAATAATGAAGCCTTCACAGGACTCAATGAGGCTGATCAGCTTTGATGTTGCAACACCCCAAGAGGCCACACCGTTGTAACTGTTAGCTTTACCTGCCTGATAGGCTATGTAGCCCTGACTGGACAGAAACTTGATGATGTCGCGCCCGATGCTCGGAGAATATCCGCGCTTATTGTCCTTCGCCTTGTCAGATGACGATGCAGGTAGAATAAGCTCACGTCCATGCAGGTATGTATTCCAGAGGTTCGCAAGCAAAACTCGCATGGTTGGCTCGTACACGCTGCGATGCAAACGCTCAGAGCCTTGAGCGTTGCGCATCTGCTCAAATGCTTGTAGCAGAATAACTTCTGCACGAGTTACCGACTTTCTGATGTCTTTGTGGAGGAACCAATCAGTCTTGAGGTACTGCGGCCTTCTGGCTGCCCCGTCAGAGAGAGTATGTTGTGCGATTAACAGCTGTAGGTCGGTCATTGTGTTGATAGGTCCTTGGTACGTGCAAGAATACTAAGCACGGACTTTTGAGTACCTTTTCCAGCGTATGGATGTGGACTGACAGCCGTGTAGCCGGTGAGTGAAAAAGGCAGTATTGTCGTACATCAGGTACGGTGTGCCAAGCCAATAGTCGATTGTGAGTTGCAATAGGTCTTGGGGCAAAGTTTGGGGCAAAGGAGTTACGATAGACTCCTTTAGGGGGCTGTTTGTCAGCCAGAAAAATGCCGGAAATGGTGCTAGAAGGGGCTATACGTGGTTTTGAGCAGGTTCAAATCCTGCCGTCCCGACCATTTAAATCAAAGAGTTACATGAATCGCCTGCTGGCGATTTTTTCGTTTATAGGGTTTGTGACCGTTCTGGTGCCCGTTCCGTGCCCGTTTGCAACTTGCTTGCTGAACTATCCCGCCTTTACTTCTCAAGGCCTAAGCCTGGTTGCCGATGACATGTCGTGCTGTCTGCCAATATTCTCAACGTATATTCATCATCGGAAAGGGAACACCAATGGCGCACTTCGACGCGGATCAGGAAACAGTCGACAGGCTCAGAAAACGTGGGTGGAAGAAAGAATCACCGCTGGACATGGATTTGACAGGGGCAGACCACGAGTTCTCGCCGGAACTCCTGGCGGAGGTACGGAGACTATCTTCTTTAGCGAAGGCGTCGAGAGATTCAGAACCAGACACTGAAGACTGAAGCCTCCGGCACCATAACAAACGATAACAGGGAGGTTGCTCAATGAAGCATCAAGGAACGGAACTCGCAACAGCCAATTTGGACGATCAGAGTCTTGATGATCTGCGCCGGTGGGTTGAACTGGACCAGCGGCAGAAGCAGCTTGTTGAACAGATCCATGCTCACGCCATCCTCGGTCATGAGGCCAGCCAACAACTTGATACCATACAGGATGAGAAATCCCTGATTGCGGAACGGCTGCTGTCGGTGCTCGCACCTCAGTGGGTTGGTGACCATGGCAATGTGTATCTGCCGTTACCCACTCACGTTGCCATACCAAAGGCCAAGTCCGCGGATCAATTCGAGCTGCCCCCGGCAGTCTGCTACCTGAAGGCCCGGCCTGGGCCTGAGCGGTTGGACGATGGCTCACCTTGTCAGCAGTGCGGGACTGTTGAGGAGGGCAAGCCCCGGCAATGGGTCCACAACAAGCTTACCGGCCACAAATACCTGTGCCCGTCCTGTGAAGCTAGTCAGCCAGACATTAGAAAGCCGGGCGTACTGGAGCGGTTCCTGAAGCAGTTGGACCTGTAGCAGTACCGGCCTGATCGCCTTGCGCATGGCGGTGTTGCGTTCTGTTGCAACGGTGTTGCGTCATGCCGTGATTTCTATGGATCTCAATTTTGTGGATACCGGGCAGCCCGTGCGCCTGAGGGTGTTTCCTTCAAGGGCAACGGTGTTTCCTTCCATGCGCATAAGTGTGTTAACTCCGGTGTTAACTTCGACTGTTAACCATGCCGGTGCGCACCTGGATACATGCCGATTTGCTGCGTACCTCTCTGCGTACTTTACCCATTACTGTTTTGTATTGGGGCGGCTGGGGCAGTGGGGCAGCTGGGGCAATTACCCTCAATACGTTGGCGCTACCTGTTATTCAGCTGTTAACACCCGGTCAGATTCTGACCTGTTAATGCCGCTTGCTAGCAGGGTGCCCGATTCGTTCACCCCTCGCTTATGGTTGGAGCTGGTAAAGCTGCTGCCGGTGGGGTATCGCGTTTTGTGACCCCCTTGCTGATGCCTGTATCCAGCGCCAGCAACCGGTCTGTTTCGCCCTATGCGCTTCTCTCGCTGTTAATCCATGCGCCAGCACTACCGCAACAGATCGGCGCCCAGGTGGCGTTCTGGTAACTTCCCCCATTGGGGAAAGGGCAACAGGTGTGTTGCTGGTGTGTTGGAAGGTGTGTTGATGCTTCACTCCCGGCCCCGTGAATACTTGGCCTCTGGCGTGTTGAGTGGTGTGTTGGCTGGAGCGTTACCGGGATTCCGGTATCGGTAGATCTGGAAGGTGGCGCAAGTTCTGCGCTGGCTGGAGTATCCTCAAATCTGAGGAGACCCATTCAGAAGTGGCAGCCTGGTAAAAGGGGTGATACTGCCCTGGGCCGTAACCGTCGAAGTATTTTGGCTATACTGCCGAATCATCGAAACCCAAGGAGGGCAATCGCGATGCGCAAGTATATCGTTTCTTTTTTCCTGCTTACGTGCTCGATACCTGCTGCTGCCGGATCGTATTTCACCTGTACCAACCCAGAAACCGGTAGCAAGGTGTTTTCAAGAACACCATGCGGAACTGATGCCGAGCGGCGCAGAGAAAGGTCTGTGAACTCTGCGGATATGGGGCACTACAAAAGCAGATCGGCAGAAATTCAAGCGCGTGAAGCCTTGAAGGAAGATGTTGTGGAGCAGCGAAGACAGGAGGCCATCGAACGTAGAAAGCAGAGAGAGCAGGAGCAGGTAAGCAAAGTTCCTCTTGGGGCCGAAAAAGTCTGTGCTGAGCTTGAGCGAAAGGCACGATGGCCAGACGAAATGAACTCACGCCAACATCAGCGCCTGCTTTGGTGCAGAGGACAGGGGCCAAAACCTGAGAGACTACGTCCGCCGCCGGGCCCAAGCATAATAACCAATTGCGATGCCGGGGGGTGTTGGGACAACCAAGGCAAACGTTACAACAGCGGAGGTGGTCCAACCATGATCAGACAAGATGGCCGAGTGTGCCAGAACATCGGCGGCATGATGCAATGCAACTGACGTGTCACCAGATTGCTCTCCTCCTCACATCTGGGGAGTTTCACTCAACCGAAATATCGGGTCAGTCATTCACCTGAAAAATCAGGTCAGTGGCTCAACCGAAAATCCGGCTCAGTAGGTCACTACCATTTTCCTGTAGTGATCTGCTGCGGCGCTGTTTAAAGGTAACGGTGGCGGCGATACCTGTCACGCGAAAAGGGGGCGGTGCCTTGATCTGCCACACCTTCACATGCGTGGAACCAAAGCACCGCCAGGGCATAAGCCCGGCATCAGTGTAATGCCTTATTGGTTGATTGGAAGCGGGGTTACTTGCGGTCCGTGGCTGAAGACTTCGGCGATCAGTGGCCGCCATTGCTGGTGTTTGGGTTGGTTGCCCGTTGGTTGATCGGCAGGCGAAAGTTCCAGGTTCACGGAACAATAGTTCCGGTTTCGCGGAACCTTTGCGGTGCTGATCGGCAGCAATGCCCGGCTGAATAGTCCCGCTTTGGGGACTTATGCGTCCCCGGTTGGGGACTTTCTATCTGGTGTGATTCCGCTCTGCCATTTCAGGTTTTATCAGGTTCTGGGGCGTGTCTTCACCAGCTGCCACCTGAAGTTTTCTGAAGCGGTCCAGCGCCAGCCATGTCAGGTTTTGACAGGTAGCAGAGCCCTAATGAGTGAGGTTTTGTGAGGTGACAAAATATGCAGATTTGCACAGTTAAGCAGCGCCAGCAGGTTTGAGCCACGGTGTCCCAAACTACCGGGATGCCGGTATTAAGCGGGGAATGAAACCGTCCTGCCCAGTGTTCGGAAAGGGTGGCATTTGAAATCTAACCCCTGGGCTTTTACTGCAATGAAGAAAAGGGCGCAGGCGCTGGCGTACACCTTATTTCAGCGAAAGGGACTCCAGCACCTGCCGTTCAATCCTGAGCCTGCTGGGAAGTCGAATGTCCCACGCCCCAAGGCTGAACGAATAGCGGTAGCTTGCTGGGTTGACGCAGACGCCGATAACTCGACCTGACTTCAATCCGCTCTACCGCTGGTGCCAAGTATAAACCATAGCGCCAGCCCATTCTCTGGACTCCTATAACTCCGAGATATTCCGCAATTAGAACTACGAAAGTTTCGTAGTGGCAGAGCCATGATTCTGGCTTTGGTGCCGGATTATAAGGGCCATACAGGGGCGAGGCTCAGCAACCGTTGACTGGCCTGAGCTACCGGCCAGGTCCGGCATCTTATGGACCATGGCCCGTGGTTCGGTGATTGTCCGGAGAGCGCTCAAGGGCTGTACAGTGAAGGCAGAAGTGGCCAGCAGGTGAAACACCGATTCGCGTAATTCTGTGCGCCCCTGGCGTTCGGATCGTTTGGATAGGGCGACCAGTTCTCCCCGTTTGCTGTGTGCTGGTTGGCCTGCTGCTGTAGGTGTGTCGGGTTCGTAGCTGCTCAGATGACGGCTTCTGTGTCGGCTTTCGGCATGGCTGTGCCGAGAAGGATGAAGGGCTGAGGTATTCCAGCGCCAGCAGTGTGTCGGGCTCCGTGTCTGGATAGGGTGTCGGCTTTGGCCAAACTGGATCCGAAATCCAGAAAAGCACTGTTTGCAACACCCAAGTCGAGGAAGCGGTACCGGATTGGGTGCTGTCTTGGTGCTTGAGTGTTCTAGGTGTGGCAGGGTTTAGGAGCTGGTACTATCCGTGAAAAAGCATGGAAGCGGAACAGGTGATGCCAATTCTGATTTTATTCATTGGACTGATGACTGGGTTATTGCTCGGTACTATTGTTCCTCTCAAATCAATTGCAGAGCAAGGCGGGATCCAGGCTGACACTGGTATTCTATACGATTTGTCGATAGGTATACCTGCCGGGATATTAACCGGTGTTATCGTCTCGGCTTGGTTCGGTCATGCTAGCTTCCTTCGGGAGCGCTTGGACTCAATGGCGAGAGAGCTTAGGGAAGGTGTGATCAAGTCCGCCTCATGGGATAATGCTGACTGCACATGATCGAGGACGCATAAGATGGATCAGCAACTTACATTCGCGGACAGCG
>NZ_JACEMT010000016.1 GCF_013868415.1 Marinobacterium marinum
GGCAACCGCACCGTTCGGTGCAACCTGTTGTCTCAAGCGAGGCGCATATCTTACTACGCCTGATTTCGATGTCAACCTTTATTTTCGTTTTTTTTGTTTCAGTGCCGAAGCACTTCACAACGAACCGGTTGAATCAAGGAGGCAAATTCTACATCAGAAATCTAAATGATTTCAAGAACTTATTTCCTTCTCTCAAGAGTCTTCAGTGTTTCGCGAACGCTGTT